>JAHDEJ010000080.1 GCA_020628865.1 Acidimicrobiales bacterium | reverse complement strand
CCTGCGTTGGTGCAAGCACCAACGGATAGAGATTACGGATGTGATCCAGATGCACCAGGTTATCAGCCATATAGCGAGACTGCATTGTTTGGATCGCCAAGATATAATGGCAGAAACTTATTTAACAATAACGGAACACCAAACTCTCAGTTGAGTTATTGTAACATTATTGCTACTTGGAGTGATGTAGAGATTGATGCATGTGGAGAAGGTGGTAAGAAATACCTAAGAACATTTAATATCGTAAACTGGTGTACTGGTGACATTGTAAATGTTACGCAGTTAATCAGCTACAAAGATACTGTAGTGCCAACATTGGATCCAGGTGCCTTTGATATAGCAACTGATCCATGGAACTGTACTGGTTCTATTGCTATTGCTGCGATTGCACCAGGATACTCAGACAACTGTTCATCTGCTCCTAGCAAGTGGGTAGTAACTGCAGTTGGTGGTACTTTAGTAGATCCTAATCAGCCAGATAATGATCCTGCTGATGATATCTTAGTTGGTATCGCGGAAGGAACAACAGCGAGTGTAACCTTTACGGCTTTGGATGCATGTAACAATGCTTCTGATCCTGTAGTAGTTACTGTTACTGCAACAGATCAATCACCACCGGTGGTAGTGGCTGATGATGAGTTGGTAGTAAGTTTAACAACCATTCCTGGAACAAACGGAGGAGGAGCAAAGGTTCATCCAGAAGATATTGACGAAGGAAGTTATGACTGTAATGGTGTATGGGATAAAGTGATTAGAATGGAAGACATGGAAGGCATGGTAAATGCTAACAACCCATGTAGTGCACCAAGTAACGCAGTAACATGTAATGGAGGAAACGGCGACGATTCTTCAGCAAACGGAAACCAAGCATGGTTTGACGATCACGCATATTTCTGCTGTGAAGATGTAGGCGGACCACACATGGTAGTATACAGAGTATTTGATGTAGATCCAGGCGCGGGTCCTGTTAACCCATTAAGAATGTTGCCTTGGCCTACTGTATGTAACGGCGTATTGATTGACAATGATCTTTACGGACATTTCAACGATGCAATGGTAGAAGTAACAGTACAGGATAAGTTGAATGCAGTAGTAACTGCACCGGATGATGTAGTAGTAGATTGTCATGAAGATGTAGAGGGCAACTATAATGCTAACAACAGCCATTATGGAGCAGCAACAACTACAGGTCTATGTGGTGATGCTATTGAGTCATACATCACAGGTGGACAAGATAAGTGTGGTGCTGGATCATGGACGATTACGTACTATGCAGATAACAACGGAAACGGACAACAAGACTTCAATGAAGATCATGACAGTCAGACGATTACTCAGACTGCAGCAGGTGCGTTTAACCCTAACACAGATGTTACTTTACCAGAGCACTATGACGGTTCAACAGTAACTGGTGTATGGAACAACGGAACTTTTGGATCATCAGTAAACAATGCTGGAGCATTGGATTGTACTGACGGAACAGGAACTGATGCGACAGGAGATGTGACAGTTATTTCACCAACATGTGGATTAATTGGCGTAAGCTATGTTGATCAAGTATTTGTGCAGGAAGAAGGCGGAAACGGCGACATCGATGGAGATGGAGAGCCAGATGCAGAATGTATGATGATCTTGAGAAGATGGACGATTATTGATTGGTGTGTATATGAGGCGAATGATGGCAATGTAGATGATGATGATGATTTAGCATTGACAACATTCAATTCTAACTTCAACGGTACTCCAATGAATGCTGGAAACAACATGCAGTTTTATGTAACTGAGTTTGATGGTTACTACAACTATACTCAGGTGATCAAAGTGATTGATGAGACTGCACCTACGTTTGAAGATGATGAAGATACCTTGCCAAAAGAGGGACTTATGGATGCTGATTTAGAAGCAGATATGGGTATTACTACCGAGGATAATGAGATGATTTCTATGGGCGTATGTGACAAAGAAGTGTACAAAGCTGATGGAGATTGTGAGTATAACCTATCACTTACAAAAGCTGCAAGCGATATGGGAGATTGTGGAGATGGCGCAGCATGGATTAAGTGGAAAGTCTTATTTGATATAGGAAATGATGGTACAGTAGACTTGATCTACTCTTCATTTGCAGAAGCAAACGACAGTCCATTTGACAACCACTTCTATACAGCACCTACGTCAAACGGAGGTACTAAATCGATTACAATTGGTGATGCACCAATTGGCGAGCACAGCGTACAGTGGATAGCAAAAGACGGATGTGGTAACGATGTAAGTTGTACAGAGATTATCGAGATTGTTGATTTATCAGCACCAGATATCTACTGTGTAGGAGTATCTACAGCACTAGTAAAAGGAGATGCAGTAGAGTTATGGGCATCAGACTTTGTAGTTGATGCAGGCGATGCATGTTCACCAATTTCTGATCCAAATTCAGACTTTGAAGTATTGATTTCATTCAGTGGTGAGGCATATGTTCCAGACATGGAGTTCAGTTGTGATGATGATGTAGATGGCGACGGTATTGTACCAGTAGCAATCTATGCACACGACGGTGCTGGAAATGTAAACTCATGTATAGTAGAACTAGTATTATCAAACTGTGGTGACGGTTTAGCACCAAGAATGATCGCTGGAGATATTGCAACTGAGTGGGGTGAAGCAGTAGAAGATGTAGCAGTACAGATCAATTCAGATGGAATTGTAAACTACCCAGCTACAACAATGACTGACGATGCAGGACACTATGCATTCCCAGACAATGCAGAAACGTTAAACTACTCTTTGGAAGCAAAGAAAGATGACGACTACATGAACGGTATATCAACGTTGGATTTAGTATTGATTCAGAAGCACATTTTAGGAATTCAAGATTTGGATTCACCATACAAAATGATTGCAGCAGATATCAACAGCAGTTCAACAATTACAGCGATTGATTTAGTAGAATTGAGAAAGTTAATCTTAGGAATCTATGTAGAGTTGCCAAACAACGATTCATGGAGAATGATAGATGCTACTCAAAACTTAACAGTTGCGTACCCATGGGCATTTACAGAAGTAATCAACGTTAACAACTTGACATCAAATATGATGAACGAGGATTTTGTTGGTGTTAAGATTGGAGATGTAAACCAAAGTGCTACGGCAAATGCAACAAGCATCAATACAGAAAACAGAACATCAGGTTCATTAACATTAGAAGTAATGGAGATGGATTTACAAGCAGGTCAAACTGTGGAGGTTGAAGTAATGGGTGGTAACTATACAGAAGTGTTAGGATACCAGTTCACTATGAACTTTGACGGAGTAACTGTAAACAATGTAACAGGTGCAGCAAATGCAATAACAGCAGCGAATGTAAACCTAAGTGCAAAAACTATGGCAATGAGTTATCATGCTGCAGATGCACAGACTACAAATGCAAATGATGTATTGTTCACATTATCATTGACTGCAAACAAAGCAGGCAAGTTGAGTGAAATGATATCAATAGGAAGTGCAGTAACAAGAGCGGAAGCTTATGTTGGTACTGACTTATCAATCGTAGATGTAGAGTTAGGAGTAAGAACAGACGAAGATGTAAACATCTTAGGAAGTTATGAGTTGATGCAAAATGAGCCAAACCCATTCAATGGAAGAACTCAGATTAGCTTTAGCTTACCTACAGCTGCAAAAGCAACAGTAACAGTATACGATGTAACTGGAAAAGTAGTATTAACAAATACTGCAGATTACCAGAAAGGATTGAATACTGTAGAATTAACTAAAAATGACTTAGGAGCTACTTCAGGAATTCTTTACTATCAGTTAGAGAGTGGAGACTTCACAGCAACTAAGAAAATGATTGTGATTGAGTAAT
>JAHDEJ010000048.1:20456-24162 GCA_020628865.1 Acidimicrobiales bacterium | reverse complement strand
GCGACACCAATCAGGATCACAGCCAGAGCTGCCAGCCAGCGGGTCAACGAATGGCCACCACGAACAGCACCACGGCGAGCACCGACGTCACAGCGAGCCCGACAAGAAGCGGCCGTCGACTGCGTGGAAGCGCCACGAGCGCCAGACCGAACGGTGTCAACACCGACGCCCCCAACCCAAGGCCGAGGAGGGCGACGTATCCGGCACGCATGCCGTCGCGAGACGCAGAGGTGAAACCATCGCGCTCGAGGCGGGCAGCCAGGAGCGAACCGAAGGCAAACAGCGCGCCGAGCACGAAGGCAACCAGAACCACCGTTACCCGGCTCGCATCACGCATCATCACCTCCGGCCGCCGACGATACGAACGGAATCGCATGCTTCGAATGACTGACCATCAGTCAACACTCCCGACATGCACAGTGTGGTCGTCGATCGATCTGCGCCGAGATCCGGAATTGGGAAGTGCACAACCAGATCAGGAAGACCATCACCATTCACGTCTTCAACGTGGTCCATCCGTCGGGGAAAATACCACATGTGGGATGACGAAATTGCAAGTCCGGCTGCTTTCGCTCAATCACACACGCAATCATGCGCGAAATCGTCGGAGGCTTTGCGGGCGAAGAGGGAATCCGGCGCCTCGGTGTCACACCCCCGCGCGAGTCTCGATCCCAACGGACGACAACGGCGAAGGAGCGGAGATGTTGGTCCTTGAGGCAACAAGCAAACGGCAGGGCGAGCGAGACGGCGACTATCACTGGTGCACCGACGGCGAACTCGCATATCAGCAGGGCATCGCCTGCAGCCGACCCGACTGCGGATGCGAGCGCGGCTGGGCTGGCTTCGACAGCCACCGGGCCACAACCACGGTGCAGGTTGTGAACCGGCCAGATCTCACCGTCGCCGAGCTCGCAGCCCAGCTCGCTCGGTCGCTGTTCGACCAGGGGTGGATAGCGACTCCCGACCCGGCAGACCGGATGGTCGTGGAGTTCGTCGATGAGATCATCATGTTCGCGAACCACTTCGGTGAATCGTCCGTCTTGGAGCGGGACGGAGAATGGATCCGCAAGCGGGACGGAAACACCGAACGGCCAGTCAACCCGTTGGACCGGGTCACCCTCGAACGACTCACCGAGCGAATTGCCGACGCATCACCGATGGACGCACTCTCGATTGCGTCGGCAACCATGTTCGAGGCATCGAACTTCCTCGAACCGCTGGTCGAAGGTCTTCGCTCGGCCGCGTGGCCTGAGGCACAACTGCTTGGTCACTTGCTCGAATGGCTCTGGGACACCGACCAACCGACTGGGTGGACGCAACTTCCAGCATGGGTTGAGCAGCTCGACAATCTCACTGTCACCGCGGCTCGACGCCGGCAGCTTGAAGGCGGACCGCAGTATCTGATCGAGCTCGTCGCCGGTGAGGAGGTCCTCGGAACCATGTGCGCACTCCTTAATCAGGACGGCGCCATCGAGAACACCTGGTTCACCAACGACGACCTCGGCTTCCATCAGAAAATGTTGAAGGCCTTCGAGCGGAGCTACGACCACCCACCATTCCGTCGAATCGCCACGAGCACGGCGAGATCCGCGCTTCACGCTGCAAGCACCATCAGCAGCCTTGCTCCCAAGCCACCGACGTGGGCATCCCGGCCGCAGAACCAGGCACTGTTCGATCGCGTGCTGACCTCATCCACCTGGATCCGCTGACCGCTCTCAGCCCACGAGCCGACTGGAGTTGAGCAGACTATGCGTATAGTTAGGCGTATGCCACGTGTGCAGGTGTACCTCCCCGATGACCTCTACGAAGAGCTCAAGGCCCGCGGGCTTCCCGCCTCCGAACTCCTGCAGGTCGCTGTCCGGGCCGAGGTGGAACGACAGAACGCGCTCGACGAAACCGGACGCTACCTCCAAGAACTGGAATCAGAAGTGGGCGCTCCCAGCGCACGAGCGGTCACCCAGGCCGAAGCGATCGCACGGCGCATCCGCACCCGGGCCGCCCAGCAAGCGAGCTGACATGCTCGTTCTCGACAGTGGAGGGCTCTCCCGCCTTTCCGCGCGGACGAAGACCGCAGCAGCGCTCATCCGAGCGCTGAGTGACGAGGAGCTTTGGCCACCGATCGTCCCGACGGTGGTGCTGGTCGAGTCGTTGCGAGGTGACCCGAGGCGAGACGCCAACGCGCACCGCTTTCTCAAGATGTGCATCGTCGAAACCGTGGTGAGTGAACGCGTCGCCCGAAGGGCCGCCGAGCTTCGCAGGAAAGCGCGGGCCGGGTCTGCGGTGGACGCGCTCGTGGTCGCGGTTGCCGAACCTGGCGGAACCGTCCTCACCGGAGACGCCGCCGACATTGAAGCGCTCGCAGCGCATGCCGACAATGTTGCAGTCGAGTTGATCTGAAGCCTCGAGCTCCACGGGTCTGCCGAACTGTTGAGCGGGTTGCGTCGACTTGTTCAACCCGGCTCACGAGCCGGCGCCGCCTAACGCCTCGAAGGTCCTCGAATCGACTCGACTAGCATAAAGGCCTGGAAAGTCGCAACATGATCCCCAGGCTGCTCTTTCTCGTTCTTGCCACGGCGGCAGCTGCGTGTGGTGAGTCGAGAGGTGCACAGCCTCCCTCTCCGCCAGCGGCAGCTGTCGAGGTCGACGAGGACGCCGTCCTCATGATCAGCGGTCAGGTTGATCTCGAGTCGAACGAGGTACAGCTCTCGCCTACCCGCAGCCTGCATACGGCACGACCCCTCGAACGTGAACCCGGCAATTGGCAGGTCGTGCTCGAGGGGGCAGACGGAGCCACACTCGCCTCACGATCGTTTTCGGTTATCGAACAACTCGACGGCGACGATCGGACCGCCCGATTCAATGTGGCCATCCAACCACAGCCGACGGCGCCAATCGCACAGGTCCGTTTGTTCCGCGACGGGGATCCGATCGCGCGCGTTGCCGGAAACGACTCACGGCCAGCGGTGACCATCGAGCACCCTGCCGCTGGTTCCACGGTGTCCTTGGCCGACGCTGAGTTCCGCTGGGCGGGCGAAGACGCCGACAATGGCGAGCTGACATACGCCGTCTACCTCACCGTCGACGGCGGCATCAGCTGGACGGCGCTCACGACCCAGACGAGCGAAACCTCTCTCCGGCCACCAAGCCAGTTTCTCGACCCCGCGCCGAACGCAGCGCTGCTCATTTCGGTGAGCGATGGTGTCAATGCCACCTACGTGCGATCGGCCAGCTTCAAACTGACACGTTGACGTCCAAGAGCCAGTTGGCCCTGTTGCCGACAGTTGCCGCATGCAAACCGACTTGCAGGCGTTCGTCGCGCAACGTCGCAAGCTTGAACGGCGTTCTCCTCCACAGGCGCGCCGCAGCGACGATCAGGTAGGTGTCGTCGAAGATCACTTCACACCCTCGACGACAAGGGCACCAAAAATCGTCCCCGGGGTGACCTCCTTCGGCCGCCCCGGGGATGCATATCCCAGCCGGCCCAAAACCTGAGCCCTTGTCACACTCGTGTGCCACACTACGAACACGCCTTGGATGCACGGCAAGAGTGCGCCCCGTTGAACAAGTCGCCCAGTGCAGGGCACGTCATCGGAGCATGCTCATGCGATTTCCCACCCCATACGACCAGCTCATGGCCGATGTGGAACTGCGAATCATCACCAACGGCTACACGATCCAAGGGGTCCTGCCCGACGACGACTGCGTC
>JAHDEJ010000048.1:0-20356 GCA_020628865.1 Acidimicrobiales bacterium | reverse complement strand
AATCATCACCAACGGCTACACGATCCAAGGGGTCCTGCCCGACGACGACTGCGTCGGTTGGACCTACACCATCGGCGTCTCGGAGAGCTTTGATCTTCCTGAGCTCGTGATCACCAATATCGACAACCGCATCGCAGCATCGATGCTCACGTGGGCGGTTGAACAACTGCAAGACGGCGCCGATCTTGACGATCTCGACCCGACCCAGTTCACCGCCGTGCCCGTCCATCCTGCTCATCTCCACGGTGAGCTCATGAACATGTGGCGCGAGCACTACGGCGAAGCACCGAGTTCGGTCGATGTGATGCAACTCCAACTCGGCCAAGAGTTCGGTTGCCCCTGTTGCATCACGACACAGGTCGACCTGAGCGACCCGACCGCAACGCTTGGTCGCCCGCGACGACTGAACCGAGCGCAGCGGCGAGCGCTACGCAAGCGGGGGAAGTGAGCTGTGCTTGCCGGCCAACCCGAGCGCTTGCATACTGCAAGCATGACGAATGTGCTCATTCGAGATGTGCCCGACGACGTCCACGGCGAGCTCCTTCGACGCGCCGAAGCTGCGGGTCAGTCGCTCCAGCAGTACCTGCGGGCCGAACTCACGCGCATCGTCGCCCAGCCGACCATGGCCGAGATCCTCGACCGGCTCGACGCCCACGCATCCGCAACGATTGGGTTCGACGACGTCCTCACATCGAGAGACGAGGTCCGAGATGGTCGTCCTTGACGCATCGGTACTGATCAACGCGCTGGTCGACGGCGGCGCCGACGGCCACGAAGCACGCACAGCGCTCCGGTCTCATGAGACAATCGCCGCGCCCGATCTGCTCGACGTAGAGACGGTTTCGGGTCTCCGTGCCCAATGGCTGAAGGGTCGCCTCGCCGCCGATGCCTTCCAGACCGCGGTCACTGACCTCCAGTTGCTGCCCATCGAGCGACTGCCGACAATTGGTCTTGTCCGTCGCGCCTTCGAGCTTCGCGACTCCGTCAGCGCCTACGACGCGATGTACGTCGCACTGGCCGAAGCCCTCGAACGGCCGCTACTGACTGCCGACAAACGACTCGCCGCAGCAAACGGCCCCCGGTGCTCGTTCGAGGTCCTCGGCCAATGAGTGTGTGCAGGCCTTCGACGGGATGATCGGCAGGCCGTTCACACCGAAAGGCACCGTGGCTACAGCGGCCACCAATGCGGCTTGGCGCAACCCACAACATTCGGTGGGAGCCCCTCGTTGAGTGCACGCACCACCGGAATCGACGGCATCAAATCCGGCTCTGCCGCCTCGATCACCTGAAACGGTCGACCGTTCTGTGCAACCGTCACCACCTGGCCCACGACCGCCGGCGTCCCGGGAACGGTCGACATCCGATAGCAGTCGCCGACCCGCCACGAACGCTGGCCCAACTCGGCCTCGAGCTCGAGCACGCGCTCCTGCAAGCGAAGAAGCTCCGCCTGCGAAGCATCCATCACAACGTCCGTACGCTCAGCCACATCCAACTCCTCTGACGGCAAGGGTCCTCGCCGACAACATCGACATGGCGCACACCAGCCTGAAGCCGAAACTCACCGTTGAATACACCGGCTATACGACCCAAAGACGGCGAGATTGTGGTGCGGTACCCTCGCCAGCCATGGCGGCAAACTTCCCACCCCCACCAGGCGCAGCATCGAGTCCCGCAGGTGTGACCGAGCGAATCGACCGACCCCCACTGGTCCGGGCCGGTGCATGGTGCGCATTCATCGTGAGCGCAGGCTGGCTCTTGCTGATCATCGCCACCACCGCGCTTCTGGCATCCGAAGACTTCGGCATCGAGCTCATCGTTCTTGCGGTCATCCCGATCTTCGGGCTCGTCATGTCCGTCCGGCTGATCCGCAACAACGACGACGTCTTCGCCATGTTCTCGCTCGTGCCACTCCACCTGCTCGGCACGATTCCCATGCTCACCGTCACGTTCGTCGGAATCGGCTCGCTCATCGGGTTCGCGTTCATGTTGTGTGTCACCACACTCACTGCAGCCCCGCCCGTGCTCTTCTGGCTCGACGCCCGATCGTGGGGTCGCCGATAGGCGAGGTGTCTCGCAAGCAGACATCTCCAATCCGCGCGCCGTCGCTTACTCGCCGACCAGCGCTTGGCGGGTCACGATCGGCACGTAGCCAACCTCCATGCCCTCTGGCGGGGTGACCAACACGCCCTCGTCGAGAGCAACGAGCTCGCCAACCGACGGCGCGGCAAGATACGGCCGGCCCGGCACCCACTCCCGGTGGATCATCTCCACCCGTTCCTGAATTATCTCGCGCTCCGCATCGGTGAAATCGTGATGGCGCATCGCCGGCTGATCCACGAAGCGATACCAGGCGTAGGTCACCACCGAGCCGTCACCCAGCTCCACCTCGAAGCTCTCGGTCGCCGGCCCCGGTGACTGCCACGGGCTGTCCGGATCCGTCGGCGTCTCGAACGGACTCGTGTTGTTCTGTGGCTCATCGAGTGTCGTGAAGACGTGGTCGGCGAGGCCGGTCTCCGGCGGGAGCTCCGACTCGAGGATCGGCGTCCACACCTTGCCGAAGTTCGCCGACGGGTCATCGTCCAACCGGAAGTACTCCGGCAGCACGAAGAAGCTGTCCGTTCGCTCCACCCGATCCAGATTCCACCGGTACCGGAACGTGTCCCGATCGGTCAGGTCCACCTCAACCAACGACGACCAATCGATCGAATACTCCGGGTCGCCGTCCTCCACCCCTTCCGGGATGATGATCCATCCGAGGTGCTCGTTGACGTGGTCACGATCCTCGAACCGCTTCACGAACGTACCCTCGGCCGCAAGCGCACCGGTCGGCGCGTCGCCACCAGCGAACCACGCCTCGGTCGAATCCCACAGCGCGTCCCGCCCGTACGCAGTGATGTTGTTGAGGATGATCGACGAGTTCTCGTCGCCACCGTTCGCCGGGAACTGCGTGCGCGTCGTCTTCACATACGGCGTGCCATTGGCATCGACCGCCTGCGCCGCCGGAATCTCCCACAGCTCCACCTCGAACTGCTGGTTCTGATCCGACCCGACCGAATCCAGAAACAAGCTCTCGTCCAGAACGTCGGCAACCTCCGGCACGTTCGTCAGCGGATACGAGTAGAAGTCCGGAAGGAAGAACGCCACCGGCCCCTGGAAGTTCTCGGTGCTCATGAACAGCGTCCAACTCTGATTGCCGGTCTCGACCGTGCCCAACGGGCCACTCGTCTCCCGGGCATCAATGATCGGCAACGGGTGATAGCCGTAGCCCAACAGACCGCCGCTCGAATCCGCCGCCATGTTCAGACCGTCCGGCGGGAACAACACGTACGGGCTCAGCTGGGCAACGCCGTACTTGCCCTGCGGCACGTCCCAGCTCCAGTCCTCCCAGTGCACGTCTCCCTCCAGGCCGCCGCCGGCACCCGGGCCATTCGCCCAATGCGTGAATTCGGACGACACGCCGCCCATCGTGAACTTCGTGCCCTGGCTCGGGAACCGATTGCCGGCCCCCGTTCCGGTCCCGCCTTCGATCGTCGAATCGAAGCCGTGCTCCCCTTCCTTCGCCGCCATCCATGTGCCCGGCAATCCGCCGGCGAACCGCGGCCCGGCGTGCACCTCCTGCCACGGCCACACCGCCACATGCATGGAGAAACCGGCGTCGAGGCTCTCGTCCTCCACCCACTCGAGCGGGAACGCCAACGGACCGGTGATGAACCACTCCGCATCCTCGGGCGCATCGAAGTCGACCGGGCCACTCGGCCGCAGGCCACTGTCGAACACGGTCGGCAACACCGACTCGGCCGACGTGCTGGCGTCGGCCCGTGTGCTCGTCGGTTCACTCGACGGCGGATCGCTGACGGTTGTCGTTGCGCTCGAACACGCCGCCAGCAGCACAGCGATCGAGACAACGACACGAGATTGGGGGGACATCCTCTTCATGGCCGAGAAGATGACACCAACCGAATGAAGCGAGCATGAAGACCCATGACCTCACCTTCATGGAGCTCTACGTTGGGGTTGGTTGCCGCCACACACGGCTCGCAACCTGAAGGAGACACCCATGGGACTCGCCGACTTCCTGAGCAGGCGCACCCGCAGCGAACGAGACGACGAGCTCACCGAACGCGAACGTCAAGAGGCCCGAGCGTGGGCCAAACAGCGCCGCATCAACAAGGAGCTCCGCTCCAACCGCTCCACCTCGAAACTCCGACGAGCCCGCCGCAACATCGAACGCTCCCGCGGCGACAAGTAGCGCCCCAGCAACGTCGGCGGTCGGCTACCCGGCAGCCAAGCCCGTTCGTTTCAACCTACGGGAGACCAGAAGCCAGATCAGGCAAGCGCGCGGTGGACGATCTCGAAGACGTCCTTGCTGAGGCCGTCGACCGCAGCAATCCGTTCCAGCTCGGCGCGCATGAGCGCCTGGCGGTCGGCGTCGTAGCGCTTCCACTGGTTGAACGCTCCGGCGAGACGTGACGCAATCTGCGGGTTCGCGTCCTGCAGCTCGATCACGGCGTCGGCAACCACCCGGTAGCCCGAACCGTCGGCGGTGTGAAAGCCCGCATGGTTGCTCATGGCGAACGCGCCGAGCACCGAGCGCACCCGGTTCGGGTTCCGCCAGTTGAAGTCGTCGTGACCCAACAAGTCGGCCACGCGCTCGGGTGCACCCGGCTCGCCACTCAACGCTTGAATCGAGAACCACTTGTCGAGCACCAGCGGCTCGCCGTTCCACCGCTCGTAGAACGACGCAAGCGCAGACTCGCGTGCCGGGCCGTCGAGCTGACTCAGCACCATCAAGGCCGACTGCGAATCCGTCATGTTGTCGGCGCCGTCGAAGTGCGCTGCCGCCGTGGCCGTCCACTCGTCGTCCTCAAGCGACGCAAGGAAGGCGAGAGCGGCATTCGCCTCGCGGCGGCGATCGATCGACGCCCGGTCCGCCTCATACGCGCCTTCGGGCTTGGACTGCGTCCACAGTGCGGCGAGCTCGGCTCGGCACCCCTCGGTGAGGCCCCGACGCACCGTCTTGCGCGCCTGCTGAAGCGCATCGGGATCGACCGGATCCATCCGCTGCGCGAGCTCGAGCTCCGATGGCAGCGACATGGCGAGTGCCCGCATCGAACCGTCGAGTCGCTCGTCGGTCACCACCGCACGGAACGCATCGACCAGCGTGGCCGACACCTCCGCCTCACCGCCCGCAGCGATCGCCGCAGCACCGTCGAGGATCGCACCGCCGTACAGACGCTGCCCGGCATCCCACCGGTTGAACGAATCGGTGTCGTGGGCCAGCCGGAACGCCAGCCGGGCATCGTCCTCTTCAAGCTCGAGCGTCACCGGCGCCGAGAACGCCCGCAGCAGCGAGGGCACCGGCTCGGCGTCGAGGCCGGTCAGGCCAGTGAACGTGAACGTCTGCTCGCGCTCGGCGAGCTCGAGGACCCGCTCGGTCGGCGCACCGTCGGCATCCTCTCCCTCGAGAACCAGTGGAAGGTCGGCGCCGTCGGCACCGATCAGACCCATGCGAACCGGAATGTGCATCGCCGTGAACGCGTCGGCGTCCTGGCCGGCCGGCGCCTCCTGCCGCAGCGTCACGGCGAACGTTCCGGCGTCGGCATCCCACGCCGTCGTCGCAACCAGCCGAGGCGTGCCCGCCTGCATGTACCACCGCTCGAACTGATCGAGATCACGACCATTCGCATCGGCCATCGCCGAACGGAAATCGTCGCACGTCACCGCCTCGCCGTCGTGACGCTCGAAGTACAAGTCCATGCCGCGGCGGAAGCCGTCCCGCCCGAGCAGCGTGTCGTACATGCGGATGACCTCGGCACCCTTCTCGTACACCGTGGCCGTGTAGAAGTTGTCCATCGAGATGTAGGACTCGGGCCGGATCGGATGCGACATCGGCCCCGCATCCTCCGGGAATTGCCGCATCCGCAGCATGGCGACATCTTCGATCCGCTTCACCGGGTCCGAACCCATGTCTGCGCTGAAGCGCTGGTCGCGGAAGACAGTGAGTCCTTCCTTCAACGTGAGCTGGAACCAATCACGACAGGTGACCCGGTTGCCGGTCCAGTTGTGGAAGTACTCGTGCGCAATGACCGCCTCCACGTTCTCGTAGTCCGTGTCGGTCGCGGTGTCCGGACGGGCCAGAACGAACTTCGAGTTGAAGATGTTCAGGCCCTTGTTCTCCATCGCCCCCATGTTGAAGTCGTCGACGGCAACGATCATGTAGAGGTCGAGGTCGTACTCGCGGCCGAACTCCTGCTCGTCCCATCGCATCGATTCGATCAGCGAGGCGAGGGCGTGCTCGCACTTGTCGATGTTGTGCGGCTCCACCCAGATCTCGCAGCGCACCTCGCGGCCCGACGCCGTCACGAAGTCGCCCGCATGACAGGCCAGGTCGCCGGCCACGAGCGCGAACAGATAGCTCGGCTTGCGATGCGGATCCTCCCAGCGGACCTCGTGGCGGCCGTCCTCGAGCTCTGCCTCGCCGATCCGGTTCCCGTTCGACAACAGAATCGGATACGACGCCTTGTCTGCCCGGACGGTGACCCGGTAGGTGGACATCACGTCGGGTCGATCGAGGAACCACGTGATCCGGCGGAATCCCTCGGCCTCACACTGCGTACAGAAGTTGCCGCTCGACAGGTACAGGCCGGACAGCTGCGTGTTCGTCTCCGGATGGATGCGCACCTGCGTCTCGAGCATGCACGCGTCGGGCAACCCGGGAATCGTCAGGGTCTCGTCGCCGACCTCGTACTCGTCGTGGGTGAGCACACGTCCGTCGACGGCAACCGACAGCGTCTCGAGCTCCTCCCCATCGAGCTCCAACGGAGCATCGGCGGCAGCGTCCTCGTTGCGGCGCAGCTCCAGCCGAGCCGTGACCGTTGTCCCGTCTTCGCTCAGGTCGAATTCCAGCTCGACCGTGTCGATCCAGAACGCCGGCGGGCGATAGTCGAGTCGGTGAATCTCAAGGGGTTCGGTGGCGATCTCGGTGCTCATGACCAGAGTGTGCCAGAGCAGCCGCGGGTTCGTCGCCCACTACCCCGACTACTCCTTGGGCGTGCGGAGGATCTTCTCCATTGCCTTCCCCTTGGACAACTCATCGACGAGCTTGTCCATGTAGCGGATCTCCCGCATGAGGTCCTCCTCGACCTCCTCCACCCGGATGCCGCAGATCGAGCCCGTGATGAGCTCACGGTTCGGGTTCAGCTTCGGCGCCTTCGCAAAGAACGTCTCGAAGTCGGTGCGCTTGTCGAGATGCGTCTGCAAGCGCTTCGGCGTGTACCCCGTGAGCCAACGAATGATCTGATCGACCTCGTCCTTGGTCCGGCCCTTCTTCTCCGCCTTGGTCACGTAGTGCGGGTACACCTCGGCGACAGGCATTGCATACAGCCGGGCGTGCGTGGTCTTCGTGTCCGTTCCCATTGGTCGTGCTCCTTCGCCGTCCTGGCTTCGAGACTAGACAACCCGAGTGACATCGAACTCGTAGCTCCAGGCCAACCACGTGGTCTTGTGAACTACGCCGGCGGCCGACAGTTCTCGGCGAAGCCATCGTCGTTTGCGCTGAGCCACGCATCCCATGCCGGGTCGGTCACCCACACGCGACACCCGTCAGTGTCGAAAAAGACCGTCATCTGCAGCTCTTCGGGGTCGCCAAGCGATGTGAGCCACGCCGACTGATCTCCCGCAAGGCTGATGGCATCGAAGAAAGTGATGTCGCGCAGCGCCGGTGGCGGCGCATCGGCCAGCGGCATCTCCGTGAGCACAGCGCTCTCGATTAGAAGCCCCTCGAGGCTCTCGCCGTCGTAGATGGTGGACGGCAACGACTCGACCTGCGAAGGCACCTGCAGCGACGTGAGGCTGTCGAGTTCGCCGATGGACTCCGGAATCGACCGAAGCGAGCTGCCGAACAGCTCGATGAACTCGAGCTTCTTCAACTGACCGACTTCTTCCGGAAGCGAGGTGATTGTGGAATCGAAGAGATCTAGCCCCCGGAGCTCCGTCAACTGTCCGATCTCTGGTGGAAGCGTCTCGATCTCCGACGCGAAGAACGAGAGAAATTCGAGATTGCTCAGATTGCCGATGCCGGCCGAAACTGTTACGTCCTGAAGGAACTCGAAGTTCGCAATGCGAAGGCTTTGCATCTGACCCACGTCTTCGAAGTCGACCTGTGCGTCCTCGATCATGATGTAGGTGGCGTCGGTGAAATGGCGGAGACCGTCGGGGACGAAGAACTGCAGCTGCAGTTGCAGCACCGCTGTCTCGTCGCAGATGAAGGTGCCGCGATTGCACGGATCGGAAACGGGGTTGCCCAATGCGATCTCGCCCGCTTCGAGCAGATATGCCTCCGCAAACTGACACTGCGGACCGTCCATCACAGAGTCGACCGTCTCACCGAGAATGATGCACGGGCTCGGCTCGGCATCGCCCCGCTCGCAGGTCTGATCGATTCGTTCGCCGCCGAGGCGATAGCGAACGATCCAGTCGGCTTCGAGGTCGTCGGTTGGGTACGAGCGGGCGGTTGCAGTGGCCACCCACTTGCCGTTCCGGCGCACCTGATACTGGTCTACGCCAGCGTCGTCCCATTCGAGACCCGCGTCGGTCACCCGGCAGAAGCTGTCGGCCGGCGGAGGTGGCGGCGCCACGTCGCCGGTGTCGCACTCGATCGTCGAGTAGGGCTCTTCGAAGTCGGCCCCGCGGGCACGAAGCGTCCATGTGTCGTCCGGAGTGCCGGGCAGGTTGTCGATCGATGTGACGGCACCGTCCGCCGTCGCCACCCACTTGCCGTTGCGCCGCAGATTCAGCGCGTCGTTTGCGCCGAAGCCGGCGAACTCGGCGCGAAGCGAACCGTCATCGACGATCGTGCAGGTCGCAGCGCCACCAACCGGCGCCGCAGCACAGGTGACCTCGAGGTACGGGTCGGGCTGGCCGGGGCCACGAACCCGCAGCTTCCAGTCGTCGTCCACGGACCCGCTGGCCGACACCGGCACAGCCAGGTCGTCAACCGTCGTCAACCATTTGCCGTTGCGTCGAACCGCGGCCGAATCCTCCGCTGCGAAGCCGTCGATCGTCAGCGAAACACCGTCGCCAGCCGCCGCCTTCGTGCACGTGCCACCATCGGCCCGCGCCTCGGGCGCGGCGACCGCAGCAAGCGCAAGAACACTCGCAAACAACCCCATCACCACGCCGACATTCGCCGCCAACCGCCATCGAACCCGTTCGCCCACAATCACACTCCGTGGAAATTCAGCCAAGAAATGTGACAGTACTGCAGGAATTCATCCAATACAGGGGACATCCGACCCAGTCTTCAGCCGGTCAAACCGCCGCCCGACGTTCGACGCAGTCGAACTCGTAGCAACTCGAGGCGCCAGCCGAGGGTTGCCATGTGTCGACCTCGCCGATCCCGACTCCAGGGTCAACAAGAATGACCCGGCACGATAGAGTATGATTAGGGTATGACTCCAGTAGGCGTTGAGTAAGAGGACAGATGGCGAGCAACAAGCACCGGCTGACGATCACCGTCGACCCCCACCTCGTCGACGCGAGCCACGACGCCGTCGCCGCCGGCAAGGCCGACTCGGTGAGCGCATGGATCAGCGACGCCATCGAAGAGAAGCTGCTACGAGACCAACGGCTCGAGCACCTTGCCGCCGCCATCGCCGACTTCGAAGCCGAACACGGCGAAATCACGGCGCAGGAGATCGAGGCCCAACGCCGCAGTGATCGCGAGCGGGCAACAGTCGTGAGGGGCACGGCCAAGACCGCATGAGCACCGTCCTCGACACGGGTGCCCTCCTCGCCCTCGAACGAAACGAGCGAGCAATGTGGACCCGATTGAAGGGTGCTCTGCTCGACCAGGAGCCACCGAAGACCCACGCAGGTGTAGTGGCACAGGCATGGCGAGGCGGCGCCCGGCAAGCCCGGCTCGCCACCGCACTCACCAGCATCGAGATCCACCCGATCGACGAGACCACCGGCCGCATCATCGGCCAACTCCTCGGCGCCGCGAACCTCAGCGACGTCATCGACGCGGCGGTCGCTCTGCTCGCGCACGACGGCGACGACATCATCACCTCCGACCATGACGATCTCGAACGGCTTTGCAATGCGCTCGGCCGCCACGTCGAGCTCATCCACCCATAGCGAGGGCGATCCACGATGTACGACCCGGTGAAAGACGGAGTGGACAAGTCGATCCGTTCGGTCACCTACACCGAGGTCGACCCGCCCGACTCGCTCGCCGAACTCGTGCACTGCTTCTGGGAAATGAAGACCGAAGACGAACTCGAGGAGGACTTTGAACTGCATGCCCTGCCCGACGCCTGCGTCAACGTCCTCTTCAACCAGCAGAACACCGCCATCGCCGGCGTGACCGCACTCCACACCGAACACACCACGCTCAACCTCGGCCGGTCGTTTCACTACGTCGGCGTGCAGTTCTACCCGGGTGTCTGGACCAGCGCGCTCGAAGGCACGGTCGACCACTACGTCGGCGAGCCCTACGACGGCGAGCTCTCGCTCGTTGCCACCAGCGAAGCGATCGCCCCGCTCGAACTCGACGACAAGATTTCCGTGCTCACCGAGTTCGTTGTAACCCTGCAGGCCGACGGCGTCGTCGCTCCGAACCCGGTCACCGCTGCGATCCTCCGCAGCATCGGCGACATCGTCAGCGTGGCCGACATGGCCAGCGCCGCGGCGCTCTCCCCCCGCCAGCTCCAACGGAAACTGAAGGCCACCACCGGCTTCTCACCCCACGACCTCCTCAAGGTCCTGCGCCTCCAACACTCGTTCCGCCAGGACTACCTGCTGGCCTTCGCCGACCAGTCCCACTTCATCCATTCGTTCAAGGACATCACCGGCTACACGCCCGCGCAGTTCCAAAAGCGCTTTGATGTCTGATATCTACAATCCCCGCCGAGCTGCCCTTGCTTGAGTGGTTCCAGAAGGCAAACGGCCTTCGCTCCCCCAGAGAAAAGGACCGCACATCATGCGCAAAGTCGGATGGTTCGACATCTACGTCGACGACATGGACCGGGCTCAGACCTTCTACGAAACGGTGCTGGCCACCACCCTCACCCAACTCAGCGACCCAAACGATCCCAGCGTCCAGATGAAGGCGTTCGAAGACGACTTCACCAGCCACGGCGCAGGCGGCGCACTGGTGAAGCTGGAGTACGCCTCCCCCGGACCGGGCGGAGCCATGGTCTACTTCTCGTGCGAAGACTGCGAAGTTGAGCAGGGCCGGGTCGAAGCGGCCGGCGGCTCGATCGTGCGCCCCAAGTTCAGCATCGGTGACCACGGCTTCGTCTCCCTGTTCACCGACACCGAAGGCAACATGGTCGGCCTCCACTCCATCAAGTGATGGTGCCTGGCACCTTCCACCCCCAATGGTGCCTGGCACCTTTGCAACCCGAACAGGCCTGGCACCTTTTGAGCGAAAAGGTGCCAGGCCCCTTCGGTGTGACGACGGTGTCACAGGGGCTCGATACGTTCGGGTTCGCCTTGCGGAGCAGCTTGAGCTCCGTCGCTGCTCGACTACATGCATTCTGCATGCACTGCATTTACCATGACATTCATGCCTTCCGTCACCATCCGCGACGTACCCGAAGCAACCCGAAACGTGCTGGCAGCCCGCGCCGCCAGAAACGGGCAGTCGCTCCAGGAGTTCCTGAAGAGCGCACTGGTTCAGCTCGCAGAGCGACCCGATGTGCACGAGCTGTTCGACGAAGTCCGCGCTCGCAAAACAGCCGCCAACACCGAGGTCAGCGCAACTTCCATCCTCGATGCGCTCCACGGCGACCGGTCATGAACCTCGTCATCGACGCATCGACCGTGGTCGCGGCACTGGTGGACAACGGACCGATCGGGTCCTGGGCCGAGGAGCTGCTCCGCACCGGAGGCCAGCTCGTTGCGCCCGCGCTGATGCCCACCGCAGCCGCGAACGTCCTCCGCCGGCTCGACGCAAACGGAGCGCTGGACTCGACATCCGCAAGCCTGGCCTTTGCCGACCTGCAGCGCCTTCCCATCCTTCCGATGACGTTCGGTGTCCTCAGCGATCGCATCTGGAGTCTTCGCGAGAACCTCACGAGCTACGACGCCTCCTACGTCGCGACGGCCGAACTGATCGATGCCCCGTTGGCCACACTCGACCAGAAGCTGGCGAACGCTCCGGGGACGAGATGCGAGTTCCTATTGCCTGACTGATGGGCAGTCAGTGCGTTGACCAGGTGGGGTTGCTCAGAAGGGGGCGACGTTGTCGGCCGGGGCGTCCTGCTGGGTCCAGCGCTCCTGCGGCGAGACCTCGGGTGCCGGGGCACCCGGGCGCGGGATCTGCATACCGTCGCCGTAGAGCCACAGCACCAAATTCGACCGCTCGCCGGCCGTGATCGGCTGCGCCATGTGGGGCGCGTGCCCCCGATGGATCATCGCTGAGCCCGGGGTGAACGACAGCGGGATCGTCGTCTGCGTCGGCTCGTCGAAGAAGTCCACGGTCGACCCGGCGAACGTCTCGTCCAGCAGGTTCATGTTGATGTTCAACGTCACCGAGGAAGCATCGGTGTGCGGACGGATCGAGGTGTCCGTCGTCGGCTGGTAGTGAATCGAGAACCCGAACGTCTGCGTGTCGAACCCGAACACCTCCGGATAGAGGAGGCGGGAGATCGGACGCATGTAGCGGTCGAGGATCTGCTGGTAGAAGGCCTGGAACCCCGGTGCGCCGAGAGACCCCTCGGAACGACGGTCCAGCATGAAGCCGCGCCGGTTCAACACGATGCCGTACGGCGGCCGAAGCGGAATGTCGGCGTCCGCCACCGCATCGAAGTACGTGCGGAGGTCGGCCAGGCGGTCCCGGGCGAAGAACTGCGCCTCGTAGACACCGGACGCCACCTCATCCCACAGCTCACGAACGGCCGACTCCTGCGTGGGGTCTGCCCATGCCGCGGTCACCGCCGCCCGCAACTTCGAGTCGATCAGCGAATCGTCCAGCGTGCCGACGCGCTCATGTACCTCAGCCTCCCACTCGACCCAGGCGGCTTCGAGGAGTTCGCGGTTCACCAACCAGAACTGCTGGACGGACGGATCCCGGCGCAACATCTCTTCCCGAGACGGCAGCTCGAGCGCACGTGCCCGCTCCAATGGATTGACAACAAGTTCGTTCATGTCATGATCATCACGGGTGTCGTACCCGTTGGCAAGAAGGCACCCGAATGACATATAGGTACCCGATAGATACCACCTTCGCCCGGCCCGCGTCGGCTCGGACAACCAGACGTCCCGGCTCACCGCTACCGTCGAAGAGGTGACCGTACCCGCCGCCTCCGCCTCACCCAGAAGCGGCATGTTCTACGGCTGGATCATCGTCGCCGTCGTGTTCCTCTCCCTGATGGTCACCTCCGGCCTCGGCTTCTACAACGCGGCCGTCATCCTCGTCGCCGCTCGCGACGAACTCGGCGCCTCCGTCAGCGCCGTCTCATTCGGCCCCACCCTCTTCTTCACCGTGGCCGGCCTCACCGGATTCGCGCTGTCCAGCTACATGGACCGAGTCGACCTCCGCACCTTCTACCTCGGCGGCGGAACCCTCGGCGCCGCCACACTCTTCTCCCTCAGATGGGTCGACTCCGTCGCCGAGCTCTACGTGTTCTTCGCGTTCTTCGGCGCCTCCTTCGCGCTCGCCGGGCTCGTCCCCGGCGTCACGCTCGTCGCCCGATGGTTCAACCGCCGCCGGTCCATCGCCCTGTCCATCGCCTCCTCCGGCCTCTCGGCCGGCGGCATCCTCTTCACGCCCGTCGCCTCAAACCTGATCGACGAACGCACCCTGTCCGGCGCCGGCCCACTCCTCGCCGCGGCCTGGTTCCTTGGCGTCGTCCCGCTCACCGCGTTGCTGATCCGAAGCCAGCCGGCAGACAAGGGGCTCGAACCCGACGGCGACCCCACCCCGGCCCAGCCGGTCGCGCTCACCGGCACCGACTTCGCCGTCGCCAAGGCCAGCCGCTACTTCCAAGCCCTGGCCGTGGTCTACGCCCTCGTGTTCCTCGCCCAGGTCGGTGCGCTCGCCCACCTCGCGAGCCTCGTCACCGAACGCGTCGACCGACCGGCCGGCGCCCTTGCGCTTTCGGTGCTCGCGTTGGCGAGTGTCGTCGGCCGACTCGCCGGCGGTGTCATCGCCACACGCGTGCCCGTCCGAACGCTCACCGCACTCCTCATCGTCGTCCAGGCGAGTGCACTCCTGTTCCTCGCCCTGGCCGATACCCAGACGCTGCTCCTCATCGCCAGCGCGCTGCTCGGCCTGAGCGTCGGCAACCTGCTCATGCTCCAACCCCTCCTCCTCGTCGAAGCCTTCGGCGTGAAGCACAACTCGCAGATCTACTCACTCAGCCAGCTCGTCACCACGGTCGGCGTGGCCATCGGCCCGCTCATGTTCGGCGGCCTCCGAGACGTCATCGACTACCGGGCCTCGTTCCTCGCAGCCGGTGTCCTCAACCTGCTCGCCGTCGTCGTCCTCACCCAGGCCGGCCCCACGCCCACACCACAGACGAAGGACACCGAGCCGCTCCACGTTGACTGATGAGATACAACAGAATACTGTAAGCATCGAAATGCACTGAAAGTACTTGAGGCGAAGGAGGCTCGCAGTGGCGCAGCGGGTGGCGATGCAGATCGAACAGGCACACGAGTTGGCGGCCGAACACGTGGCTGCGGCGGCGCGGTTGGATGCGCTCACCGACGAGCTCACCCGCCACATGCGAGAAGCCGGCACACTCACCAGCCGGCTCGTGCCGTACTGGACCGTCGCACAACTCGCCGACCTCAGCGCCGACCTGCGCCACGACGAAGCCGACCTCGCCTGGCGCATCGACTACCTCGAAACATCCGACCGCGCGTTCCTGCACGGCAGCCAACTGGTCGACCTGCTTCCCTCACAGCGACCGGCCGCAACCATGCCCGTTGCCGACGCCGTGGCACTTGCCCAGTCGCTCACCGACGGACCCGAGGTCGAGCCGCTCGAACGCCATCTCAACGACTACGTCGAGCTCATGGCTGCGCTCAACTCCGCCCGCTACGACGAGGTGTGGCTCGCCCGCTTCTTCGCCGACCTCGGCCCCGCCGCCACCCTCCAGCTCTCCGAAACCTTGGGCGTGGCCGGCATGGCCGAAGTGATCGCGTTCGGCCCGCCGCAGGCCGACCCCACCGCCCTCCATCGGACCCTCGCCGATTCGATCGCCATCGCCTCCAACGCCAACGGGCTCGACGGACGACCCCTGCTGGACACGATCTGGTTCGCCGAGCTCAGCGCCCACGGCATCAACGGCGAGCAGGTCGACCAAGCGTGGATCCGTCTCTTCGACACGACAGAACCAATCCGCTGGGACCAGCGAGTGCACCTCGCCATCGTCGGCCTCGAGATCATGGACGGTCAACGCCACGTGGACGGGCCGGGAACCGTCACGGTCGACGACGACCGCTGGGACGTCAACCCCGACCCGATCAGCGCCGCGGCAGCCGCCGACATCCTCCTGCGGACGGCAACCGAGAACCCAGCGTTCGCCGCCCAAGCCATCCTCGCCACCACCGACAACGGACGCACCGGCGCCCAGATCATCGCCGGACGCTCCATCGACATCGGCGACCAGCCCAACCCACTCGCGTCGTTCGCGGTCGCCGGCACGCTCGACGCACAGGCCGAAGCGATCGTGGCCGGCGTACCCGTGGATCTGTTCAGTGCCGGTCAGGCGCTCGAAGCCACCGGGCAGCTCCTGGCCGCCATCGCCGCCGAGGAACGCAGCGTCGACCTCGGCACCGACGGCTACGACCCCGGTCGGGTTGCCGCCTTCACCGAGATCGTCACGTACTCGCTTCCGCAGATCCTGCGCTCCGAGTACAACGCCGACGAGCAGGACCACCATCGCCTTCTGCCCGGTGCCACGGTCCCCTCCTTCGACGGCGGCGTACGCATCAGCGCCAACCAACTCAGTCTCGTCCTCGGCGTGCTGTTCCGGGACCCCGATGCTCAGCTGACCATCGGCACCGCCGCCGAACTCGCCCGCCGCGACCTGCTCCTCGAAGACAACTCGACCGAGGCGCACATCAACGCCGGTGAGCTCGGAGGCGTCGTCGTCAACGGCCTGACCCGGGCCGGAATTCAGGAGGCGCACGCCCAGGCGGCCGCCATCGCCGAGTTCAACGACGAGGCCGACAAGATCTGGGGCGCCTTCGACTTCGGCATTCGCCAGGTCGGTCGCAAGCTGCCGGTCGTCGGCAGCGCCATCGCCCTCGGCCTCACCGGCTACGACAACATCAACGACTGGGCTGGCGCCGCCGGCTTCGACCCGGAAGGCGAACTGCAGGACCTCGTGCGCGGCGACGGACCCGAGTTCGAGAATCCCACGACCGTGCGCGAGGCGACCTTCGCCGGTGCCGACATCCGCCAGGACGGCCAGTTCAACAACAACCGGCTCCTCCTCGCCGTCGAGTTCGAACGCATGCGTTCCGAGTTCGAGACAGGCACACCGTCAGACATCGCCCTGGCCCTCGACGACGCCATCCGCTCCAACCCGATCCTCGCCCCCCACTACGAAACCGGTGTCACCACCCACGCCGACCTCGCCACCGCCGACCCCGCAATCCGAGAGGAACTCGGAGAGATCGCCGCCCGACTCACCCACGATGAATTTGGACTCACTGACTCGGTCAACCGAATCAACTTCGGGTTCGACAAGACGACTGACGATACGATCGCCTCATCATGAAATTGATCGTCACGGTATGTGCGACAGTTCTTCTCTTAGCATCGTGTGGCGACAGCAGTCCGGACTTCACTGTTCCGTCGACCGACTTCAGCTTCAGAATTCAGTGCGAGAGCCAGGCGCGGGGTCTGCCAACGACCCTGATATTCGAGGAAGAGTTCGAATCAATGCAACGCCTACTCACTGCAGGTGAGACGGCAAGCCTGAACGACTACCAGTCGACCTTGCTCTCATTACTCAGCACTAGTGAACCAACGACTATCGATGGTGCCACGTTTACCCCACAGCGGGTGTCGACCGTTTTCGAAGCTGGAACCGCCACGGTTCAGGACCTTCTGGAACAGGCCGGGGTACGAGAGGTTCAGCTTCTCGCACTGTTCCTGGCTCTGTCATTCTACGACGAGCGTGAAAGCCAATTCATCGAGCGCTACGACGACTCGTTGAACGGGCATTGCGATTCGTTCTTTGAGGAGGACATCCGGGCGGCGTGCGAGGCCGGCGATGGCACGTCTTGCTTCCGGGTGAATCGCATCGAGCGGCGGGACTTCGACATCATCGCCGAAGCGTGCGAGCTCGCCCCGTACATGTTGTTGTGCGAGCCCGAGGATCCGCCGCCCTACGACCTGCCCCGGATCAACGAGAGCTGACGGTTCATCGGGACGCCGCCGGCCAGAGCGGGTCCAGGATCTCGAGAGCCTGCTCGGTGAGCTCCACCATGTTCGACGATGGTCGGCCCGCCGCCCAGGTGAAGCAGAGTGCGTTGGTCATCGCCACCAGCGCTCCTGCCACCGTCATGACTTCCAGGGCGTCATCCGGTTCGGGAAGATCCGCCGACAGCAGGCCGGCGTGCGCCAACAACCACATTTCCTGCGCTCGGGCGTTTCGACCCCGCAGTGTCTCGTGGCCGACGAAGACGTTCCATGCCGCCAGCACGTCGTCTGCGGTTGCGTCGATCTCCTCGGCCACGGCGAGGACACCGCGGCGGATGATGGATCGCGTCGATTCGTCGGCCTCACGGGTGGCGACGACCGCTTCGAATCGTTCGAGCCATCGTTCGGTGTGGTCGAACACCAGGTCGTACTTGTTCGGGAAGTGACGGTATGCGGTGCGCCGGGACACGCCGGCCGCGTCGGCGACTTCTTCCATCGTCACCTCGGCGTAGCCGCGCTCGGTGAAGAGCTCGATGGCGGCATCGGCGAGAGCACGTCGGGTTTGTCGCTGTCGGGTTTCAGTCAGTCGAGGCATCATTTTGGCACATTGTGCCGTTGTGGCACGCTGTGCCAAATAGAGATTAGAGTGGTTTCATGAGCACCGCACAACAACTGTTCCTGGCGTACGGCACCATCATTCTTGCGGTCGGGATGGTGCTCGGCATCATCCTCGGCATGCTGCGCGCCAACCAACCCGACATTCGGACGCTGGCCATGGCGCACGTGGAAGTGCTCATGCAGTCGAGCATGCACTTCGGCCTTGCCTTCGCCGTGGGTGCCGTCGGCTTCGAGTCGGGTTGGGCGACGATTGGGGCGACGTTGCTCGTGGTCGGCTCCGCCATGCAGGCGACCGGCGCCACCCTCAACTGGGTGACGAAGACGCGAGACCAGTTCGCGGAGAAGTCCTCGGGTTGGATGATCAACTCAGCAAGCACCTTCGCAATGGCTCCGGGCATGGCCATCGCCGCCATCGGCATCCTTGCCAATCTCTGAGGCGTTCTAGGCTCCCGAGCAATCTGCACGCCGGCATCGCTGGCTCCAAACTCGTTCGGCTGCGCGGGATCAGCCACGGGCTGAACTGCGAATCGCCCGAAGCAATCGGCACCGAGATCGTGGAACTCAGCTCACGCTAGGCGTGAGCTCCCAGGCCGCGACGGTCGCCACCGCCTGAGAGTCGACGAGCACTTTCGCCGACCGGACTTCGCTGGAAGACTGACGTCATGGACGACAACGCTTCGCATCGGGTTCGGTCGGCGATCGAGTTTGCTCGGGCAGCGCTTGTCGAGCCCGGCGACTGGCTCTCCGGCGCACAGCGGCGGGCTGCGTGGATGGAATGCCGCGATGCTCGAACCAATGAACTCGACGAGGCGCGCAAGGCGGCGATTTCCCCCGCCGCCGTCGACGGTGCACACACCGCCACCGACGAGCTGTCGGCCGAAGCGGTCGAGGTCGTACATCGCGTCAGCAGCGACCCGGGACGTCTCACCCGTGCGTGGGCCGCCGAGATGATGGCTGTTCTGGGCGACGCCAAATACACCGAGCTTGTTGGCATCGCCGCAACCGCAGCGGCTGTCGATGCGTTCGACCACGCCATCGGTGCCGGCGAATCGCCGATCCCGGCGTCGGTCGACGGCGCACCCGCCGAGGAGCGCCCGACCGATGTCGGCGATGTCGGCGCATGGGTTCCGCAGACGCTCGAGGCCCAGAACGCGAACGTGAGCCGCACCCTCTCCCTCGTGCCGGTCTCGAACCGGGCCTGGCGAGGCCTCGTCGACGGTCTTTACTCCCGGGGCATGGAGTTCGGAAACCTCACATGGGATCGGGCGCTCAACCGACCCCAGGTCGAGCTGGTCGCCGCGCGCACCACCGCCGAGCTCGAGTGCTTCTATTGAACGACCGCCCACACGATGCTGCTCAGTGTGAGTGGCGAGAAGTACGGGTACGAGGTGGACCTCGACGTGGCGATGGACTCGAGCCTTGATGGTGACGCCGGCGTCCCCCACGGGGTTGAGCTGCTGGCGTTCGCCACGGCCGCCAACCAACGGTCGGCCGACCTCGCCGCAACCCGTGAAGCCCTCCGCGCCGCTGTCGGAGACGAGGGCGTTCTCGAAGCTGCGGCCACGGTCGCCGCGTTCAACGGCCTCGTTCGGGTCGCCGAC
Source organism: Acidimicrobiales bacterium (assembly GCA_020628865.1). GTDB lineage: Bacteria > Actinomycetota > Acidimicrobiia > Acidimicrobiales > SHLQ01 > SHLQ01. Next base: position 751 of record JAHDEJ010000048.1, on the reverse strand, counting down.
GGCACCGGCATTCAGCTCGATCCGTCGATGCTCTCCTCCACCGCCGACACCCGCGAAGCCCTTGGCATCGAGGAGTTCGGCGGCGCCGCCAATTCGGCCGGAGCGGCAACAGCCGCACGACGGAGCTCCGACAACGAGGTGCTGGCGCTCTTCGACTGATCGCCGCGTTCTCTCGATCGGGATCCCCATCCGTCATGTACATCCGGGTACAGACTTGGTGATGGACTTCCGCATTCGTCTCCGTGGTGGCGCGCTGATCATCGCCACAGTTCTCGCTGGTTGTGGCAACGCAGATGAGCCGGTCGAGGAAGCGGCCGTGGCCACCACATCGACCGCTCCCACAACCACGGCCATCGTGTCAACCACGACGACGGTCGCAGCCACCGCCACGACCACCAGTACAACGACAACCACAACTGAACCGCCCCCGCTTGATGGCATGACCATCTACGACCAACGATGCGCGAGCTGCCATGGTCGGGACGGCACAGGCGGCCGCGGACCCTCGCTCGTTCACCACCTCGCGACTCACGCCAACCGAGAGGTCGAGTTCCAGCAGATCGTCGAAGGTGGCGACGGCATGCCAGCGTTCGGCGAACGACTGACGACCGAAGAGATCAACGAAGTCATCGACTACTACACCGAGGCGTTTGGCCCAGCTGAGTAGGCCGACCTAGATGCCTCGCTCAGCCGAGAACCGGCAGCGCCTTCGTCGACTTGATCGACCACAGGCTCACGTTCGTCTCGATGC
>JAHDEJ010000079.1:1066-4093 GCA_020628865.1 Acidimicrobiales bacterium | reverse complement strand
CGAACCCGTTCGTGATGCGGTAGCGGTTCGTCAGTTGACGAAGCGGAACTGATCGAGATCGAACAGGCCCGAGTCGGTTGCTTCGATCCGAACCACACGGAGCTGACCGTCCTCGCCCGGAGGCACGTTCGCCGTCATCTGGACGACGTCGAACACATTCCAGTCGCCGGTGATCTGCAGTTGGCCGACCGATGAGACGAGTTCACCGTCGACGTACACCCGCAGTCCGCCGGGGTCCTTCACTCCCCGAGCTGCGTACCGGACCTCGAACGTATAGGTGCCACCGCTGAGATTTTGGACGGTGTAGTCGACCCACTCACCTCCGCGGATGTGGCCGATCGAGTATCCGGGCTTTGTCACGGTCGACGGGCCGTAGGCGTCGAGCTTCCAGACGATGTCGACGTTTGAATTGGGTCGATAGAGCTCGGGTGCATTCGGGTCGTAGTCGGGGGTTCGGTCGCCGTTGTCGAGGTAGCTCACGCCTTCGCCACCGATGTCGAAGTCCTCTGCAGCGACCCACTGATGCGCATCGTGGGGGACCCCGCCGAAGGCGCGGTTCGGCACGGCGGATGTCGTCGGTGCCACGGTGGTTGTTGTCGTAGTTGTGGTCGTGGAGGTCGAAGTCGTTGTCGTCGGAGCGAGGGGGTTCGTCTCCAGAACAGTGGTCGGGGCGACCTGGCCGGCTGGGGAAACGGTCGTGGGTGAGACGCCCGTGGTCGGCGGAGCCACCACAGGCGCGGTTGTTTCCGACGGCTGCTCGGGTACGGCGATGATCGCGCTCTCCGCATCAATCGTGGGCGTCGTCGACGCCACCGACCCAGCAGCTGTCCGATCGGGCGACAGGACGATCGTTGATGGCGTCGTGTCATCTCCGGATCCGGCGACGATCGACGGCACCTCGTCGACGAAGGCGAGGGCGTTGTCGACGTCGTTGCTCGTCACCGGGTTGACGATGGTGGAGAGGCCGATGATGGCAGCGGCCGACTGCGCCACGATCGTCGAGCCCGAGCTCACGAGGTTCGACCCCGCGGTCTGGACTGACGAGACTCCACCACTCGTCCCGTCGATACCACCGAGCACCCCGACCCACGAGAATCGAGCGGCGATGACCGCCAAACGATCGGTGCCCACCCCCAACATCGCCCGTACGACCATCGGGTCGAAGTGGGTGCTCGACGAGTCCACGAGCTCCTGGAGCGCCACATCCGCGCCAAGCGGCTTCTTGTAGCTCCTTGTGCTGGTCATCACGTCGAACGCGTCAGCGACGGCAACGATGCGTCCCGCGAGAGAGATGTTGCGACCGGCCGTCGATGCCGGATAGCCCGTTCCATCGAAACGGCAGTGATGCTCGCTCGCGGCTCGTCGCCAGTCCCCCAACCAGTCGACAAGCGGTGCGAGGTAGGTCTCGGCAGCCGCCGGGTGCGTCCGCAGGATTTCCCACTCGGCCTCGTTGGGCTTGCCCGGCTTGTTGAGAAGCTCCGCCGGGACATCGAGTTTGCCGATGTCGTGCAGCAGAGCGGCCCACTGGAGTTTGTCGAGATCGCGTTGGGGGAGTCCCATCTCCTCGCCGATGAGCACGCTGTACGCCCGGACTCGCTCGGAGTGTCCACGAGTGAGTGGATCGTGATTCGTCAGTCGTTGAATGAGGGTGACGAGCAGCTGAGACTGCGTCGCGTGGCTGCCATACTCCGCCGACTCGAGATCTCGTTCGAGTTGCCGTGCCGACGGCCGACGCAGCGCCGCACGAAAGCGATTCGGCGCATCGTCGGGAAACGCCAGATTGAGGCGGAGCAGCGAGACGAGCGGGACGACTCGGCGAAGCAACCGCTCGGTGAGACGCACGATGGCGATCGTAAGCACCGCCATGGCGAACCACCAGATGATGCGCGGCATCCCGATGCGTTCGTGCGGGAGATATCGGGCTGCGGCGAATGACGCGAGGAGCGCGAGCGCAATCGGTGCGACGATCAGGCCGATCTGGAGCAGACGCGCCCCGCGCTCGTGTGAGCGCCACTGCCGCCGGCCGTCGCCAGAAGCCACAGCGCCGCGCGACGGAGTTGTCGGAGTCGAATCCGGCATGCCGAGTTCAACGGCACGTTCGACCTCGTGCCAGATGGTTCGTCCGACCCTCACAGAACCAATCGATGTCCAGGTCGTCGATAGCGAACCGGGCCGTGACGCGATAGCCATACTCGATGAACTCGAAGTCGCTCTTGGCGATCGTGGTGCTGATCGCGGCCCTGATCGGAGCGAACTTCTCAGTCCTGAAGTTCGGCCTCGATCACACGACCCCATTCTTGATGGCAGCGATGCGCACGATCGTGGGCGGGACGTTTCTGCTGGTGCTCGCGCATCTTCGGGGCGAGCGTCTGCCGACTCGGCGAGAGGACTACGCCAACATCTGGGTGGTCGGGTTCAGCATTACGACCGTGTCGAGTGGTTTGCTGCTCTACGGCGTGAATCGGGTGCCTGCAGGGCTCGCATCGCTGGTGGCCTCGACGTTTCCGCTCTTCACCGCGATCCTGACCCTGCTGATGTTGGGCGTGGTCACGAGCCGACTCGGTCAGATCGGTCTGGCGATCGGTTTCGTCGGGACAGCTGTGCTGGCGGCTCCATCGCTCGGTGGCGAGACGACGGCGGTTGGTGTGATCTCGCTCGTGTTCTCCGCGATCGCCTGGGCGTTCGGCACGGTCTACATGAAGTGGAAGGACTTCTCCCGGGTCTCACCGATCATGCTCGTCGGGGTGCAGTTGGCCTTCTCGGCGATGATGCTCCTGCCCTTCGCCCTCATCGTCGAGGGCACGGCAGACACCGATTGGTCACTGGGCCTGTTCGTGCCGCTCTTCTATGCGGCCATCCCGGCCAACGCGATCACGTTCTCCCTCATGGCGACGGTCGTGAAGCGGGCAACCCCGACCGTGGCGTCGTCGACCGCATATCTGATCCCGTTGTTTGGTGTCTTCTTCGGATGGTTGTTCCGCGACGAAGTCCTCGGCGGAGTCGAGGCCCTCGGCGGGCTGCTCGTCA
>JAHDEJ010000079.1:0-946 GCA_020628865.1 Acidimicrobiales bacterium | reverse complement strand
GGAGAACGTTTGGTCTTTGACGGTGAAGATCTGTCTTCGTAATCGTCCGATGAGTAGTGGTGCGAGGGCGTGTTGGGGGTGGATTGGGGTGCCGCGGATCGTTTCACACCGGCCATCCACGTCCACAGCATCGAGGGGGAGGGTGAACGGGTCATGGTCTTCGCCGTCGAAGCCCCGGTTGAGGAGGTCTTCGGCAACCGTTTCGGACATGACGATGTTCACGAGCGGGATCGGGAACCCGCCGGTGTCGCGTTCGAACCCGCGTGTCACCAGATTGGCCAACGCGACCAACGTGTTCTGACGGAACGACCGAAGGTTCTCGATGTCGCCGTTGTTGTCGGCCTTGTCGCGTTCGATGACTTTCTTGAGTTCGTGTTCGACTGCGGTTTGGAGGGCTTCGCCAACGATCGGGTCGAACACGCCAGCGAGTTTCACGTCACCGTTCGGGAGTTTCGAGAACTTGACCCCATACGACCGGTTTCGTTCGGACGGCGGGTCGCCGTCGGGGTCGACGTGCAACAGCCAATACGCGAGCGCGGATTGGAACCCGGTGAAGTCCAGCGTGTTCGCATGCTCCACGAACAGGTCCTGGGCCCGGAACATGTCCAGATGGATGCGCCCGTTGTGGGCTTTACGGAGCTCCCGCAGATGCGCTTCGGTGATCTTCCCGGCCGCCCACGCGTCGGCGAGCGTCGGGAAGTCTTCGAGCCAGCGACCCAGGTTCTTGGGGCCGTTGACGTTCACGGTCGGGCATCCGGTCAACGCCGCGAGATGCGTACCGATCCCGATGGCGCGACCGGACCGGCGACGGGCCACTTGGGTGCGGTCGGCGTGCGCGGCGACTTTGGCCTTCAACGCGGTCGCGCGTTCGGACAGTTCCAACGCCGCCACTGCAAACGCTTCGAGCGCGGCCGGATCAAGACCGGAGAGTGCGAGGTCGTGGACG
>JAHDEJ010000020.1:26899-102800 GCA_020628865.1 Acidimicrobiales bacterium | reverse complement strand
ATCAGGGCGAAGATCGCGCCCTTCCAGCCATGGTTCACTTCGGGAACGGGTTCGGGGCTACCAGCCATGGGGGTCTCCTCGTAGAACGACTGGAGTGAAGGGTAGCAGCGCTGATCTGACGAGCAGTGACGGGCCAAGTAGCGTTGGGAAGCGGTCGGAACGTCCACACAGGAGCTCAATCCCCCAATGCAGAACGTTCGTCGCGGTGCCGCCCTTCTCGGCGTCGCCACCCTGGTCGCCACACTCGTCCCGACCGCCGCATCGGCGCAGGACGATGGGCCCGTCAACGATGCCGAAACGATCGTCATCACCGGTCATGGTTGGGGGCATGGTCGGGGAATGGGACAGTACGGATCGCTCGGCTACGCCATCGATCTCGGATGGTCGAGTGAGGAAATCCTCGATCACTACTACGGGGACACCGTGGCCGGCACCGTGCCGAACGACGTGATCACGGTCCGGATCGACTCCGCCAACGACGAACCGACGGTCGCTGGTGTCGATTCCGGGGCGATGGTGCTCATCGACGACGACGGTGCCGCGACCCACATCGGCACCGGAGGCGCGATTCGCCTCACGCATACCGCCGACGGCTTCGTGATCGCCGACGCGCCAGACTGCTCGGGGCCGTTCGTCGACCGTCCGGGAACGCTCGACGTGGAACAGATTCGGATCAGCACGGCCAGCGCCGCGCCGTCCGGCGGCCGGGCGCTCCTCGGCGCCGGGGACGTCGTGGTGGGCGATTGGGACGCCGACGGCGATGACGATCTCGGGACGGTGAACGAGGGCCAGTGGTCGCTCTGGTTCGACGGCCCGGAATCCGCCGACACCCCACCGGACCGGTCGTTCACCTTCGGCGATCCGGACGCCACGTTCCTCACCGCAGACTGGGACGGCGACGGGTTCGACTCACCCGTGGCGTTCCTCGACGGCACGTGGACCACGCAGTTCGGCTACCAGCAGGGTGCGTCGAGCACCGTGTTCGTCATGGGGGTTGCCGACGGCGACGTGCCCGTGGTCGGCGATTGGGACGGCGACGGCGACAGCGATGCCGGAATCGTTCGCGAGGCCGAGTGGATCCTCCGAACCGGCGACGACGGTGGCGGAGCATCCACGACCTTCGAGTACGGGCGGCCCGCCGACGTTCCCGTGGTGGGCGACTGGAACGGCGACGGCGTGAGCGATCCCGGGTTCGTTCGCGGAAACACGTGGCGGCGACAGCTCGGGTTCGACACCGACGTGACCGCACTCGACAACGTGAGCCTCGGCACGGCGGACAGCACGCCGATCTCCGGCGATTGGGACGGCGACCTTGCGAGCCAGCAGGGGTACGCCGAAGCCGGTGTTGCCGATCTCACGGGATCGCTCAGCGCCATCGAGCCCCGCCTGACCCCCGACCAGTTGTTGGAGGAGACGATTCATCGCTGCACCAGCGCCGGCGTGCAGAACTTCTATCGCGGCGAACTGCGTGCGGTCGCCAACAACGGCAATCAGCGCACGGTCAACGCCGTTCCACTCGAGTCCTACCTTCGGGCAGTCGTGCCCCTCGAAATGCCGGCGTCCTGGGCGGCACTCGGCGGCGGTGCCGGGGAGGCAGCCGTTCAGGTGCAGGCTGTGTCGGCCCGCAGCTATTCGATGGCCGAGAACCGGACGAGCTATGCCCAGACGTGCGACACGATCTCCTGCCAGGTGTACGGCGGACGCTCGGTGCGTCGCAACGGCGAAGTCTCGAGCAACGAACACCCGATGTCCGATGCGGCGATTCTCGCCACGGCCGGCGTCGTTCGCGACCGCGACGGCGAAGTCGCCCGAACCGAATTCTCCTCGTCCACCGGTGGATGGACGGCAGGCGGCGTGTTCCCCGCCGTCGAGGACGCCGGCGACGCCGTGTCCCGCAATCCGAATCACGACTGGACGACCACCGTGTCGGTGGATGCCGTCGAGGCCCGCTACAGCAACCGGACCCTCACCCGGATGCAGGTCACCGGCCGAAACGGACTCGGCGAAGATGGCGGCCGGGTCGAGGAGGTCACGCTGACCTTCGGTGCCGAAGTGTTCACGATGACGGGGAACGAGTTCCGGCGTGCATTCGGTCTGAAGAGTGACTGGTTCTCGATCGACTGGAAGTTGGTCGACCTCCGGGACGACTGCATTTGCCCGGCCGATTGGCCGAACGATCAGCTCGAGGAACGGTTCGCCTCGGACGAGGACGCCTGAATCAGGCCGGCTCGATCTCGATCGCCTGCAGCACCTCGTTGGCGATCGGCACGAGGGTCGTCCGTTGGCGGTGTGACCCCAACACGACGTAGAGACAGAATGCCCGGCCGTTGGCCGTGAAGAAGATCTGACGTCCAGACTGGCCGTTCAGCGTCCGCTGCATCTGCTGCGGGTCGAATTCCTCGGGGGTGAGCACCGGAATGCCGGTACGGGCGAAGAGCGGGGTTCCCACGCTCTCTGGGCCATGCTCGAACAGCACGATGAGAATGGCACCGGAGTTCATGATCTCGACGGCGCCGCTCCCGAAGTCGCCGCGCTCGGCGGGCAGGGCGAAGTTGGCGACGTGAATGACGTTGCGCGCCACCTCGTCGGGATTGGCGGCGCCGGGTGTCTGCAGAGATCTGCCGTCGACGACGGGTGCCCGGTTGTAGATCTCGCCCTCCCAGCCGCGGGGAAGGGAGATGCCGACGCCTCCGGCTTGCAGCGGTGTGGTGTTGCTCATGAGATCGTTGCTCCTGCAGTGCCCAAGGTGGCGGTGACGCCGAGCGCAGCAATGGCGCCCTGGCGAGATCGTACGCGTAGATCGTCGAGACGGCGGTGGAAGGACCGGAGCCGTTCGGGGCTGTCGACCTTCCAGGCCAGCAGCACGGTGGCACCCCGGACGAAACCGAACGTCGTGCCGATTGCGACGGATGCCCAGAAGGAACCGGTGAGCACCATGGCGACCACCATGAGGTGCACCAGCGCCGTCGTGATGATCGTCGAAATACCGAATCCGAGCTCGACGCCGAACCCGCCGCCGTACACCCATCCTCGGTAGGTCTGAATCCAGTTCTCGTTCACCTGGCGGGTGCGGGTGGGCAGGCGACGTTCCCGACCGGTCGCTTCGAGAAGCAGCGCCACAGCGGCCGCGGCCGCAACCATGACGGCGCGGCCCCAACTCTCGCGTGCCCAGACGAGTGCGGTCGACCAGGCGACACCGCCGATGATCGCACCGAGTGCCAGACCGCCGAGGGTGCTGCCGACCACGTGGGCACCGGCGGTCAGCCAGAATCGGTTGTTGCGACTCCGTTCACCGAACGGATGGATGCTCGACAGCATCGACTCGCCTCAAGGCGACCAGGTGGACCGCAGGGCTCCGGCGACCGCAGCCAACAGGCCGCACACGAGCACCAACGACGACACGGTCATCGAATGTCTTCGCCCGGGAACAGCCGCGGGTCGTTCGGCTCGATACCGGCGCGGAGCAGGTCGTCGTCGATCCGCCGCTCGTTGGCAAGCTCCTGGTCGGCTTCGGCACGGGACAGCAGCGAACCGACCTGCGCCCATGTGCTGGCCGCACCTTCACCATCGATCGTGCCCGACGGGCCGTCGACCAGAACGAAGTAGGGCGAAACGGGGACGCCGTAGTCGTCCCATGCCTGCGAGGACATGATCACGGCGTGGCGAGCCGGAGCGAGGTTGATCAGCGCGGAGGGGCTCTCTTCGTCCAGGCTGCGGGTGACGATCACGAGCCGATCCACCGAACGGGGGAGTGCGGCGTCGTTGCGGAATGCGTCCCAAAAGCCCTTGCAGGTCAGGCACCCGCTGGTCAGGAAGGCGAGGAGCGTGCGCTCGTTTCGTCCCGACAGCGCCACCGCAAGGCCACCACCGTTCGGAGTGGTCCCGGCGAGGTCGTGCACCGTCCCGTCACCCGTCGAGTGGGTGACCCGCTCGCTTGCATGGGGTACCCGCGTTGGCGCAGGCACGGATGTCGTCTGGCCTTCCGCACCATCGTGGCCGAAGGTGATGCCGAGCTCGTTGAAGGCGCGAAGCATTTCGGCGTGGCTTCGAAGCAGTCCGGCGACGAGCACCGACAGCAGCACGACGACGATCGCCAGAACGGCGACGACAGCCGTCACGATGGGAGCCGTCCCGGGGTCCAGTGTGCGGCCTGCCATGGAACCGGAATGTCGCCTTCGGTGCCGCCGAAGTTGACGCCGGCTGGACCGACGCCGCGCAGCTTCCATCGGCCGCCGGGGCGAACGAATCCGGGGCGCTGGGTGCCCGAGTTGTCCCAGTCACCGACGACCCAGGACATCTCTTCACTGCCGAAGAAGAAGGCGCGGTCGTGGCGTCCGTGTTCGAGTTCGTTCTTGATGAACCACTTCGATCGGTTCTTGTCGCCGAAACCATGGCGGACCACACCGACGCCGGCGCGGCCATCACCGTTCCAGTCGCCGGCCACCGGCGTGTCGGATGCCCGACCGAAGCGGAAGGCGATGTTGGGTGGGCCGGGATCGGCCGTGTTGCGGAGCCGCCAGCGGTTTCGTGTCGCCATGCGCATGCCGATTCCGGTCCGGCCGTCGCCGTTCCAGTCGCCGACGACGGGCAGGTCGCCGGGGTCGCCGAACTCGAAGTTGAGGTCGGCCGGCCCGGCGTCGTTGGTGTTGCGAAGGATCCAGCGGTTACCCCGGACGACGCCGACGGTGTGTGTGCCGTCACCGTTCCAATCGCCCATCACGGGGATGTCGCCGGGCTGGCCGAAGGAGAAGCTGTGGGTGTCGGCCTTGTTCCGGCTCGTCATCTGGTAGCCGAGGGTCCACACACCGTTGTTGAACACGGCGGGGAGTGCGCCGCGGTTCGGCGTGGGCTTCTCGAGGCACGGCCGGTGGTGCCAGCGGGTGTTGTTGTCCGTGGCGGTTGCCGTGGTGCAGGTGGGGTCGAAGTTCCACGGCGGGGTGCAGGTGACGACGCGACAGACGATCGGACCAAGGCATGCGACCTGCTGGTTGCACTGGCCGTAGCGGAAGGCGGTGCAGCACGCTTTCCGGTTGTTGCAATCGCCGTCGGCGCAGCTGCAATCGCACAGATCGGTCGCTTTGGTGACGCCGCTGGGTCCGCAGGGTCCGGCGGGCGCAGCGTTGCAGTCCAGGTAGTAGCGGGGGCCGGGAGCGCCGTTGGTGACGCAGAAGGAGGAACCGTCGACCTTCCACCATCCGGCGGGGATCGTGCCGGTCGGGCAGGTGTTCTCACCGGTCATGGTGCAGCAGAACTCGGTGTAGCCGTCGCAGCACGTCTGATTGCAGTTGCAGCTCTGGTTGTTGCAGCTGCAGATCGCTGCGTAGGCGGTTCCCGGGCGAAGAACGTACGCGGCGGGCGCAGCAGCAACGGCGCTTCCCACGACGGCCGAGCGGGTGAGGAACCCACGACGCGACGTGTTGGCAGCGATCATTGAACCGGCCTTCTCGACCAATCGAACGCTCACTGGACTCCCTTCGAGGCGGTATCGGTTACGGCGAACGTGGGCACCGCGGGCGGCGCCGTTCCATGGACCAGCGCCAGCAACCGGGGGAGGCGGGTCATCGACAGCACCGACAGGCTCACACCGGTCAGCACGAGAACAACGAGCAGTATGCCTTCGACGGCGGTGCCGTCGAACGCTTCGAGGCGCACCGGATCGGAGACCGCCAGCCCCGCCAGCGCTGCTGCGGCGGCGTTGAACGCGGCGTGGCCCGGCGTGGGCGGCGTGTCTTCCTGGCCGAAACACCCGCAGGAGCCGACGGCTTCATCGGCCTGCAGCGCCCACAACACGAACACGGTGAACGCGGCGTAGGCGACAGCGACGAGGGCCCACAGAACGGCCGCTCCGGACACGATTGCAGCGACCGCCAGCACGATCTCGGCGATGCCGAGCAGCCGGGCGGAGGTCAGCGGCGCAGGGACCCGCAGGATGCGAAGTGCGGTGGCGGTGGGGCTCGGTGCGGTCACCTTGGCCAGCCCCGCCACCAGCAGCACGCCGGTGACGACGTAGAGGGGGCCTGCCAGTGCGCTCACCTGCGAGAGGTTAGTGGTGATGGTGGCCGGGATGACCGCATGAGCGCGAAGAAATTGCCCCGTCGTCAGAGGCTCGGCTGGCTAGCCTGAATCTCCATGACACGTCAGCGTTTCGTTGTTCTCGGTGGTGGCCCCGGTGGCATCGCCGCCGCCACCCATGCCGCCCGCCTCGGTGCGGAGGTGACCCTGGTCGAGCGAGACGTTCTCGGCGGCGCCGCGCACCTGTGGGACTGCATTCCGTCGAAGGCCATGATCGCCACCGGCGGGGCGTTGTCGTTCCTCGCTCGGAGCGAGGGAATGGGGCTCGAGACCACCTCGCCGAACATCGACCGCGACAACCTTTCGCAGCGGTTGGACGGCATCACCAACCATCTCGAAGAGTCGATGACTGGGCTCTTGAGCAGTCAGCACGTGCGGTTGATGCACGGCACCGGCCGATTCCTCGACCCCCACACGATCGTCGTGGCGACCGAAGCCGGCGAAGAGGAGATCGAGGCGGACGCCGTGCTCATCTCGACCGGTTCCCGCCCCCGGGTGCCGGAGTGGTGCAACCCGGACGGGGACCGCATCCTCACCACGCGCCATGCGTACCCGCCACCCGAGATCCCCGAACACCTCACCGTCGTCGGTTCGGGCGTGACCGGTGTGGAGTTCGTGCACATGTTCGCATCGCTCGGTTCCCAGGTCACGCTCATCGTGAGCCGCCAGCACGTGCTCCCAGGCAAGGACCCGGAGGTCGCGTACGAACTGGAGGAGAACTTCATTTCGCGTGGCGTGAAGCTGCTCAAGGGTGCGCGGTCGACGAGTATCGAACGCGACGGCGATGTCGTTCGAGTCGCCTGCGACGACGGGCGCATCGTCGAGAGTTCGCACGCGCTTCTTGCGATCGGCTCGATCCCCAACTCGGATCAACTCAACCTCGAGGCGGCCGGTGTGGAGTCAGAGTGGGGATTCGTCAACATCGATCACAACTGCCAGTCGAACGTGAGCCACATCTACGCAGCCGGTGACGTCTCCGGAAAGCTCCCGCTCTCGTCCGTTGCGACGATGCAGGGACGCAAGATCGCCGAGCACGTCATGGGCCTCCACAGCGAACGGCCCCACCGGCACATCAGCTACAGCCAGGCGGCATCCGCGATCTTCACCGAGCCCGAGATCGCCGACGTGGGCATCTCCCAGGCGGATGCGTTCGCCGAAGGGCGAAAGGTGCGCGTCACCAAGGTGCCGTTCTCCGCATCGGCGAAGGCCCTGATCAACGACGACCCCCGCGGGTTCGTCAAACTCATCTCCGATCCTGCGACCGGTGTGGTCCTCGGCGGTTCGATCGTCGGCCGTCACGCCGCCGAACTCATCTCGATCATTGCGCTCTGCGTGACGAACGAGCTGACCGTCTCGGATCTCGCCGAGACACTCTTCGTTCACCCGACCCTGAGCGAAACGCTCCTCGAAGCGGCCGAGTAGGTGCTCGAACCCGTCGGCAGATTCCAGCGAATCGACTGGGTGGAGTCGACCGGCTCGACCAACGCAGATCTCGTTGCGGAAGTCCGGGCCGGTCTGCGGGAGCCCGTCGTCCGCTTCACGGATCTCCAGACCGCCGGTCGTGGCCGCCGTGACCGGGGCTGGGACATGGTGCCCGGCGGTGGCCTGCTCGTCTCGTTCTTCGTTCCCTGGCCCGACCCCGACTCAGCCCATCGGGTCCCGGCCGCCCTCGGTGTCGCCGCCGTCGACGCCGTGGCCGAACACGGTCGCACGGTGGGACTGAAGTGGCCGAACGACCTCATCACCACCGATGCCCGCAAGGTGGCGGGGATGCTCGGCGAGGTGGTTGCCGGAGACGGCGGAATCGTCGGTGTCGTCGTGGGAATCGGCTGCAATGTCAGCTGGCGGCCCCCGGACACCGACGGCCGGAGCGCCGCCATGCTCGACGAACTCGGTGCCGAGCCGATCGACCGCCACGCGCTCGGCCGCGAGCTGTGTCAACGTTTCGACGCTGAGCTCTCGGCACTCACCACGAACGGTCCTGGAGCGCTTGCGGAACGGGTTCGGGCCCGCTCGTACACGATCGGAACCGATGTCCGTGTCGAGCAGACCGATCGTGTGCTCTCCGGTCGGGCCACAGACATCGACGAGGATGGGCGACTGCTGCTCGACGTCGACGGATGGCAGCATCGAGTCGAGGTCGGCGACGTCATCCATGCCCGGCCGGAGGCCCGATGAGCGAAGCGATCGAGACGCCACGACTCCGTCGGACCTGGCCACAGCGGCTTCTTCTGCTCTGCGGTCTGGCCGTGTCGGTCGCCTGTTTCGGTGCCGCCCAGGTCTTCTGGGAGGCGCGGACGGTGCTCGCCGAATTGCCCCGTATTCGCGTCGGTTCGGGGGTGCTCGCACAGTCCGGAGCACCTGGCGAACCGGTGAACTTCCTCCTCGTCGGGGTCGACAGCTCGGAGGGCCTCGACCCGGACGACCCCGTGCGTAGTGGGCGCGACGTCGTTTCCGAGGCGAACGGCCGGTTCCTGTCCGACACGATTCTGATGATGCGCCTCGACCCGGCGACCGGCGATGCCTCGGTGATGTCGATTCCGCGAGATCTCTACGTCGATGTGCCCGGGTCCAGCCAGTGGCGGATCAACTCGACCCTGCTGATCGGAGGCATGGACAAGCTGATCGAGACGATCGACGCCAACCTGTCGGTCCCGGTCAATCACTTCGTGATGGTCGACTTCGCCGGCTTTTCCAGCCTCGTCGAACTCGTCGACGGTGTTCCCGTTTACTTCCCGTACCCGACGAGGGACCTCGGATCCGGGTTGAACGTGCCCGAGGCCGGATGCTGGATTCTCGACGGGCCGGCGTCCCTTGCGTATGTGCGCGCCCGCTCCATTGAGGAGGAGGTCGACGGCGAATGGGAGCGTCTGCAGGCCCCGGCGCCCGACCTCGCTCGCATCGAACGTCAACAGGAGTTCATGGTGCTGGCGCTCGAACAGGCACTGGAGCTCGGCGGAAGCGATCTCGGACGCATCCAGGAGTTCGTCGCCGTGGGCACCCAGGCCGTGCAGCTGGATGAAGAGCTCACACCGGGCGAGTTGCTCGACCTGGCGTCTGCGTTCGCCGAGTACGACACAGACGCCCTTCGTGTGGCCACGCTGCCCGTGGCGCCCCTGTTCTCCGACGATGGGCGCTACCTGGGCGAGGAGTTGCAGGCCATCGCCGCCGACGAGATCCTCCAGGTGTTCCAAGGCACTGCGGACGGTGTGCGTCCACCCGACGTGACGATGGCGGTCGTCGGCAACGACGGCGGCACGGTCGATCGTGCGGCGACGCAGCTGAGCGAACGGGGCTTCGTGGTGAGTGCCGACGACCCGGGCGACGCAATCGCACAGACGACGATCCTGTTCCCGCGAGAACGGGTGGATGAGGCGGTCTTGGTCGGCCGCTACCTGGAAGGTCGGGCTCGATTCCTCGCCGACGAGACTGTCGAGGGTGTCGTCTTGGCGATCGGGCCGGACTTCGCCGGAGTCCGCGAGTTCCCCAGCGCCGTCGCGACGATCGAGCCCGCGGCGCTCGATGCGGCCCGGGTGCCGGAACCCGGACGCAATGTCGGCGAGACGACCACCACGGCACCGACCGTCGATGCGGACGAAACGACGACGACATCCGCCGCGACCGAGACGACCACAACAACGTCCTCAACTATTGGGACCACTACGACCGATGTGTCGGAAGGCCCAACGACCTCAGTCGCTCCGACCACTACCATCGTACGTGGACGGCCGCCTGCGGACGTGCGCTGTTCAACCCTGGGCGGATGAAAGACCGAGGAGATCGGAAATGTCAGTAACGGAGATCAAGTCCACGTCGCGTATCGCTGTGGTTGGTACGGGGTATGTGGGGTTGACGACGGGTGCGTGCTTCGCCGAGCTGGGCCACGACGTGCTGTGCGCCGACATCGTTCCGGAGAAGGTCGAGTCGCTGAAGCAGGGTGTCATCCCGATCCATGAGGATGGCTTGGAGTCGATCGTTCAGGAGAACATCAAGGCGGGCCGCCTCGATTTCGTGTTGGGCGCCGAGAACGCGGTCAAGGGCCGCGAGTTCATCTATCTGTGTGTGCCGACTCCGCAGGGTGCGGATGGTCGGGCGGATCTGTCGTTCGTGGAGGCAGCTGCGCGGGAGATCGCTCCGCATCTGGAACGCGGCGCAGTGGTGGTGAACAAGTCGACGGTTCCGGTCGGGTCGACGCTGTTGGTGGAACGGGCGATGGGCCGTCCGGATGTGCATGTCGTGTCCAACCCGGAGTTTCTCCGTGAGGGTTCCGCGGTCGGCGATTTCTTGAACCCGGATCGTGTGGTCATCGGTGCCGACGATCGTGGTGCTGCGTCTCGGGTGGCGGCGTTGTATTTGGGTGTGCGGGCGCCGATTCTGATCACGGATCCGGCGTCGGCGGAGACGTGCAAGTACGCGGCGAACGCGTTCCTGGCGACGAAGATCTCGTTCGCGAATGCGGTTGCGGCGGTATGTGAGGCTGCCGGTGCGGATGTGGCCGACGTGTTGATGGGCATCGGGTACGACTCGCGGATCGGTCATCACTTCCTGAAGCCGGGGCCGGGTTGGGGTGGCTCGTGCTTCCCGAAGGACACCAAGGCGATGATCGGGATCGCGGCAGACGCTGGCTATGACTTTGCGTTCCTGCGCGGTGTGATCGAGGTCAACAACGAGCAGTTCGATCGTGTGGTCGACAAGGTTCGCATGGCTGCCGGTGGCGATTTGGCGGGCGTGAAGGTTGGCGTGCTCGGTCTGACGTTCAAGGCGGGTACGGACGATCTGCGGGATTCGCCGTCGATCGAGATCACGCAGCGGCTCGTCGATGCCGGCGCGGTGGTCTCTGCCTATGACCCGGTGGCCAAAGAGTGCCCGATCGAGGGCGTGACGGTTGCCGGGGATGCGTATGCGGCTGCGGAGGGCACCGAGGTCCTGGCGATTCTGACCGAGTGGGAAGAGTTCAAGTTCCTGGATCTGGACAAGTTGGCCGAGTCGATGTCGGGCAAGGCGATCGTCGATGGCCGAAACCTGCTGGATCGTGGTGCCGTTCGTCGCCGAGGGTTCTCCTACCAGGGCATCGGCCGTTCCTGATGGCCCGGATCGTCATCACCGGCGGAGCCGGATTCCTGGGCAGCCACATCTCCGATGCGCTGCTCGCTCGAGGCGATGAAGTCGTCGCACTCGACAACCTCGTCACCGGCGACACGGCGAACATCGAGCACCTCTTCGGTCACGAGGGGTTCACGTTCGTGAACGCCGACGTCTCGAACTTCATCTGGGTTCCGGGCGATGTCGACGCGGTGATGCATTTCGCGTCACCGGCGTCCCCGATCGATTACCTCGAGATGCCGATCCAGACGCTCAAGGTCGGATCGTTGGGAACGCACAACTCGTTGGGTCTCGCCAAGGCCAAGGGCGCCAAGTTCTTCCTTGCTTCCACGTCCGAGGTCTACGGCGATCCTCTGGTGCATCCGCAAACGGAGGACTACTGGGGCAATGTGAACCCGGTCGGACCCCGGGGTGTGTACGACGAAGCGAAGCGCTTCGCGGAAGCGATGACGATGGCCTATCACCGCTACCACGGTGTGGACACACGCATCGTCCGCATCTTCAACACGTACGGGCCGCGGATGCGACCCAACGACGGTCGGGTCGTGTCGAACTTCATCGTGCAGGCGTTGTCCGGCCAGCCGATCACGATCTACGGCGATGGATCCCAGACCCGTTCGTTCACCTATGTGGCCGACGAAGTCCGTGGTTTCCTCGCACTGCTCGATTCGGACGTCACCACGCCGACGAACATCGGCAACACGAACGAGTTCACGGTCAGCGAGCTCGCCGAGATGGTCACCGAAATGGTCGGCTCGGGCAGTGAGGTCACGTATCACGATCTTCCGGTCGACGATCCGACCCAACGCAAGCCCGACATCACGAAGGCCACGCGGGAGCTCGGCTGGGTGCCCGAGATCCAGCTGCGCGAGGGCCTCGAGCACACCATCGCATACTTCAGGACCATCGTCGGCAACCGCTAACGTCTCGGCTGTGGTCCGGGTCGCCATCCTCGTCGAACAGAACTGGAACACCGTTCCGGGAGGAACCGCCCGTTCCGTCAATCGTCTCATCGAGGAGCTCCTGCTCGACCCCACGATCGAGCTGCTGGGCGTCCACGGACGCCACGGAGATGGTCCGACGCTGCCGCTGCCCGAGGGTCTGCCCACCGCGAGCATTCCGGTTCACGGGCGTGTCCTCACACAGGTCTGGAACCGCATCGAACGTCCAACGATCGAACGGTGGACGGGAGCCGTCGACGTCGTGCACGCTCCGGCCTATCTCCTCCCAGGTGCGACTGCGCCCGGGGTGGTGACCATCCACGACCTCGCCTTCCAGCGGAACCCCGAATGGTTCACTCCGCACGGTGTTCGGTACTTCCGGCGATTTCTCGACCGGGTGGCTTCCGGCACGGACCTCGTCATCGTCCCGTCCGAGCGAACGGCAGCGGACTGTCGAGCGCACGGCATCGATGATGAGCGCCTCCGGGTGATCCCCTGGGGGAGCGACCCCGTCGAGGTGACTCCCGCGGACATGGAGGCAGTGCGGACCCGACATGGTGTGCCGTCCAACGCGGTGCTGTTCGTCGGCACCATCGAACCTCGAAAGAACCTCGATGGGCTTCTGGCAGCCATGCAGCACCTGCCCGACCGGCAACTCGTGGTGGTCGGCCCAGAGGGGTGGGGGACCACCGACTTGGGCGACGCCATCGTGCTCGGCGCGCTCGAGGACTCGGACGTGGCCGCGCTCATGGCGGCATCCGGTGTGCTGGCCTACCCGAGCCACTTCGAAGGATTCGGGTTGCCCGTGCTCGAAGCCATGGCGCAAGGCACGCCAGTCGTGGTGACCGCGGGAACGGTCCCGGCCGACCTGGCCGCAGGCGGCGGGCTCGCGGTCGACACGACCGATCCGAAGGCACTGGCCGGCGCGCTCGAAGCCGTGCTTTCCGACCCCGATCGTCGGGACGTCATGAGCGCAGACGCCCGGTTGCGGTCGGCCGAGTTCACGTGGGCCGAAACCGCACAGCGGACCTCGAACGTCTACCACTCACTCGCATCATGACCACACCGATCGCCTGCAACCTCCTGTGGCTGCGGCCCGGCGTGGTGGGTGGCACCGAGTCCTACGCCGTCCGTCTGCTCACCTCGCTCGCCGAGCACGCACCTTCCACTGCGATCGATGTCTACGCCATGGGTCGGGCTGCGGAGGCTCACGCCGCAGTCCTGTCGAGCCATGGCCTCCACGCCGCCCCCCGGGAGGACGCGGCCGCGCCGTTGCGCGTCGGGCTGGAACGGACGTGGTTGGCCCGGACACTTCGGGACAACCCACATCGCCTCGTACACCACCTCGGAGGCACCGTGCCAAGCGTCGACGGTGGCCCGACGGCAGTGACCATCCACGATCTCCAGCCACTCCATGACCCGTCGAACTTCTCCGCGCTGAAACGGCGATGGTTGGCACGCTCCATCCCCGCGGCCATCGAGGCCGCCGACCTCATCTGCGCACCGAGCGACTGGGTTGCCGACACGATCCGCGAACGGTTCGATGTCGGGGACGCACGCGTGCAGACAGTCTCGGCCCATGCACGACCCACCGGCACGGCTGAACCTCGGCCGACCGCGCCCGTGGAACGCCTGCTCGCCGCCGGACCCGTACTGCTGTACCCGGCGATGACGATGGCGCACAAGAACCATCGAATGCTGTTTCGAGCCTTCTCCGTCGCCGCCGAGCGTCGGGCCGACCTGCAACTGGTCTGCGTCGGAGCGGTGGGGCGTGACCACGACGAACTTGTCGCGGCAGCGGCTGCATTGAGCGACCGGATTCACCTGCTCGGTCATGTTTCCGGCGAAGATCTCTCGGCGCTCATGGCGGGGGCAGAGGCTCTCGTCTTCCCTTCCCGCTACGAAGGTTTCGGACTGCCGGTGCTCGAAGCCCAACAGGTCGGTCTGCCCGTCGTGGCATCGAACGCCACGGCGCTCCCTGAGGTTGCGGGCCGGGGTGCGCTCCTTCTCGACCCTGAGGACGTCGACCCGTGGATCGATGTGATGTCGGCACCGCTCCCCGCCGACACCCGCATCGAGCTGATCCGGGCGGGGGCCGCCAACGCAGAGCGCTATACCTCGGAATCGATGGCCACAGCGCAGGTGGCCGCCTGGAACGCCATCACCTAACGGCTGCGTCTCGCTGGCGGCCCGACCCTCTAGGCTTGCTGCCGGTGAAGATCCAGGTCCTGTGTCCCCACTTCGAGCCCGACAGCGCACCAACGGGTGAGTTCATGAGCGCCATCGTGAACCATCTGGGCGACATGGGGCACGAACTGCACGTGATCACTGCGCTTCCCTGGTACCGCGACCACGCGGTCGAAGCCGGCTGGGAAGGCCGCCCGATTCGGGTCGAGGAACGCCCGTGGGGGCGCATCACCCGCGTGCACCCGTTCCCAACCGACAAGACCAACATTGCCGCTCGAGCGGCCGCGTTCGCCGGTTTCACTGCAATTTGTCTCGGCACGGCTGTGGTCGACCGTTTCGACGCCGACGTCGTCTTTGCGATGTCTCCGCCGCTCTCGTTGGGTGTTGCCGGCTGGGTTGCCGCCAAGCGCCGCGGAACGCCATTCGTGTTCAACATCCAGGACGTGTTCCCGGATGTGGCCATCGAGACCGGAACCATCTCGAATCCCCGGGTGATCGACGCCGCCAAGCGACTCGAGAAGTTCGTTTATGACCGCGCCGACGTGGTCACCGTCTTGAGCGAGGAAATGCAGCGCAACGTCGATGCCAAAACGACCAGTGCCACCGAGATCATCCCGAACTTCGTGGACACCGATGTGTTCGTTCCCTCCGAGCTCGAGAACGAGTACCGCCGCGAGTACGACCTCGTCGGCAAGCGAATCGTCATGTACTGCGGCAACGTCGGCTTCTCGCAATCGATCGAGCTGATGGCCGACGCAGCCCGCCAGATGACCGACCTGGAAGACGTCGTCTTCGTGGTGAACGGTGGCGGTTCTGCGATCGGTGAAGTCCGTGCACGTGCCGAAGGCCTCGACAACTTCCGGATCATCCCATACCAGCCGGTGGAGCGGGTTCCGGAGGTCCTCGCCGCAGCGGACCTCCACGTGATTCCGTTGCGCAAGGGGCTCGCCTGGTCGAGCGTGCCATCGAAGCTCTACAAGATCCTGGCGTGCCGGCGCCCGGTCATCGCCAGCGTCGACGAAGGAACCGAAGTCGGCAACGTCGTCATCGAGGCCGGGGCCGGCCGGTCGGTGCCGCCGGATGTCGTCGAGCCCTTCGTCGAGGCGCTCCGCGAGCTGCTGGACGACCCCGATCTGCGCCAGGAGATGGGGGATCGTGGCCGTGATTGGGTCGAGCAGTGGGTGACGCCCCAGCGGGCGGCCGAACGGTACGCGGATCTGTTCGGACGCCTCGTTTCCTGAGCTCTGCAGCATCGGGAATGGCTGACGCTTCGCCGGGGGCGAAAGTCGGTAGCATGTCTCCCCGTGGCACGTACAGATTCTCCGAAGGACGACAACTCGTCCGACTCATCCAAGAAGGTTGCCCGCGCCGCTCGCGCCGGCCAGACGGCGGGCACGCCGGGCAAGGAACAGCGTGAGCTGGGCTTTCCGCTCGCTCTCGCCGCCGTCATCGTCGTCGGCATCGCCCTGGTGGCGTTCGCCCGAGCCAACCGCGACACCACGTCGCTGACGCCGACCTTTGGCGACCACTGGCACATCGCCTACGGCATCTACGACTGCACGACAGACTCGTTCCTGTCGAACCTCGCCGATCCGCAGACGCCCAACCCGGGAATTCACACCCACGGCGATGGCGTGGTGCACCTGCATCCGACCGGCTCCAACGCCACCGGCAACAACGCACAGCTCTCCGTCTTCCTCGATGCCACCCGCACCGAGATCAACGACGACAGCGAATTGACCTTCCCGGATCGTGACTCCCTCGTCGAAGGCGTCATGTGCGACGGCGAGCCGGCCGTCCTGCAGCTCGCACGCTTCGCACCGTTCACGCAGGAACTGGACAGCGTGCTGACCGAGAACGTGGCCGACTACCGCTTCACCGAGGACCAGGAAGCGATCACCATCGCCCTGGCCCCGCTCGGCGCCGACATTCCGCCGCCGCCGCAGGAAAACATCGACCAGGCCTCCGCCGCCTCACCGTTCGTGCTCGGCACCGACGGCCTCGGCGACATCAACAACCTGGACGCCACCACGGACGACACCAGCACCGTTGGCTTCGATGACGACGGCAACCTCGTGGACGCCGACGGCAACATCCTCATCCCGGCCGAAGAGCTCAACGCACAGACCGACGAGGGCGAAGACAACTAGTTCGGCGAGCTCTAGGTAGTCGCGCCCGCTCGCGTGTCCGCTACGTCGTGGAGCTCGGAGGGGCGCTCGGCGGGAATGCTCCGCATTCCGACGAGTTCGGCTGCGCCGAACGTCGCGTCGCCAAGCGCTCGCTTGTCCGTTACGTCGTGGAGCTTGGGGGAGCGCTTGGCTCGTCTTCGAGGCCGAGTTCTACGTTGATTCGGCTGGAGCTGTCACGCTTCTTCGTGCCGCCCATGTCGAAGACCATCTCGATGCCATTGGCCTCGCAGACGGGCTCTTCGGGCACCACGGCGCCCTCGTTGCGGTCACCGCCGTTGCCGAAGACCAGCTTGTACTCACTACCGAAGTCGGCCGCAGCCTTCTCGAGCGACGCACACACCGTTCGGTCGCCGTCCACGGCGATGAAGGCATGGTCGACCGCCTTGAGTGCCTCGACGATGCGCAGCCGGTCGGCCTCGTCGATGATGACCTTGCCCTTCTTCATGACCTGTTGATCGTTGTTGTTCACGATCACGATCACTGCGTCGCCGCGTGATTCGGCATCTTCGATCATGTCGAGATGTCCGGTATGGAGCGGGCTGAAGTAGCCGCTGATGATGATTGCCGTCTTTTCCGCCATGGGATGACCTCCTGCGTCTCTCTTCCTAACGGTTGCTGGGTGGGGTGAGTTGAGTGCTCAGCGGAAGAGGTCTTCCGACGGGGAACGCACGATTTCGTCCACCACGCCGCCGCTGCGGAACCACTCGGCGGGGGCACCACGGACGACGGCTGCCGGGATTCCTGCACTCTTGCCCATCGCCAATTCGGCTGCAGCAGCCAACTCGTCGACGATTGCGACCTCGGTGACCTGCATTTCGCGGCCCAGGGCGTCGGGATGCCCACGCAGGTCGAGAATCGGGCCGATTCCGGCACTTCCGATCGCCACGTCGGTCACGCCACGCCGCCATGGTCTTCCGAACGTGTCCGAGATGATCACGCCGATCTCTGCGCCGGTGCGAGCGCGGACGACGTCGCGGATCCGTCGGGCGGATCGATCGGAGTCCACGGGGAGCAGCGCGGCCTGGCCGGCCTCCACGTTCGACAGGTCGATTCCGGCGTTTGCGCAGACGAATCCGTGCTCGGTTTCGGAGATGATCAGGTCGCCCCGGCGGCGCAGGATGCGAACGGATTCATCTTCGACGATCGCCTTGTGGCCCCTCGGGTCATCGAAGTCGATGTCGACGAGCCGGCCCTCGGCCTTGGAGACGACCTTCTGGGTCACCACGAGCACGTCGTGATCCTCGTAGGTCGTTGCGTCGGCGAGCATTCCGGCGAGATCATCGCCCGGTCGGATCTCCGGCAGCCCCCGAATGGCACGGATCGACAGGTCTGGTGGGTGCTCGTCGATCTTTCCGGGTTCAACGGTCATCGGTTCCTCCGAGCATGGCAGCGGCAAGCGTGGTGCGGGCGAGGGCAGCCGCAGCCTCCGGATCGGACATGATCGTGTTGGTCACCCAGGGCACGACGCCCTCCGCCCGGACGCCGGTCGCAAGCGCCGCGTCGACGTCATCGATGACCATCACATCGACGAGATCCGCAAGGAGTCTGGCGACACCGGTTGCTGAGGGGTCGTGGCCGAGCTCGCGGAGCATGTTCGCCGCCGGGCCCTTGATGGCGGCTCCACCGATGATCGGCGAGACCGCAACGACGGACGCCGACGCTACGGCGATGGCGTTGCGCACTCCCGGAACATCGAGCACCGGGGCGATCGACACGATTGGGTTCGAGGGCGCGATCAGGATGGCTGATGCCGAGTCGATGGCGGCGAGAACCTCATCGGTTGGTTTGGCGTCCTCGATGCCCACGAATCGGACGTCGGACACGGGTACGCCGTGTTGTTGCCCGACGAAGTACTCCTGAAACGAGAGCTCCTCATCGGTGTCGGAACGCGTGACCCGGGTGCGGATTGCATCGTCCGTCACCGGGAGGAGCGAAAGCTCGAGTTCCCAAGATGCGGCGAGTTCCTGCGTGACGGTGGTGAGCGAGGCGCCTTCGCCGAGGCGGCCGGTTCGCTGCAGGTGCGTGCCAAGGTCCCGGTCGCCCAGGTTGAACCAGTTCCGATCGCCGTAACGCCCCAGCGTCTCCATCGCAGCCCATGTCTCATCGCGAAGACCCCAACCGCGATCCGGGTCGATCTCCTCGGCGAGCGTGTACATGACCGTGTCGAGGTCCGGGCTGATGTGCAGCCCGTGGAGCACCATGTCGTCGGCGACGTTCACGACCGCGGCGATGCGTTCGGGCGCAACGACCCGTACCAGACCCTTCAGGAAGCGGGCGGCGCCAACGCCGCCACAGATCACGACGATGTCCGGCTCAGCCATCTCGGCGCCTCCTGGCGTCCTCGAGGACGTCGATCAGCGATTGGTCCAGGGAGAGTTCCGGCTGCCACCCGGTCGCCGACTGGATTCGACGGTTGTCGCCCACGACGATCGGATTGTCGGACGGCCGCTGGAGCTCCGGGTCGGGTTCGAGCGCGAGCGACGTCCCCGCCAGTTCGACCAGACGCTCGGCCAGTTCTCCGATCGATCGATCGATGCCGGTGCAGACGTTGTAGACGGCTCCGGACTCACCGTGTTCGGCGACCAGCCGGTAGGCCCGGACCACGTCCCGCACGTCGGTGAAGTCCCGTCGGGGCGAGAGGTTGCCAACGGTGATGTGCTGACGGCCCGCCGCCTCGGCCTCGACGATTCGAGCGGCGAGGCCTGCTGCCACGAAGTCTGTTCGTTGGCCCGGTCCGATGTGGTTGAACGCCCGAAGCCGGATCACATCCTGTCCGGATCCGAGGTGTGCTGCGGTGGCAACCGCATCGGCCGCGACCTTCGACGCTGCATACGGGTTCATCGGGTGCAGCGGATGAGTTTCGCCGATGGGCAGGTCGTCGTCGGTCACCTTGCCGTAGACCTCTGCGCTGGTCACGGCGAGCACCCGGCGTGAGCCACTGTGGCGGGCGGCATCGAGGACGTTCTGGGTGCCTTCGACGTTCGCCCGCAGCGTGCCGATGGGATCGGACCAGGCGGTCGGAACGTGCGCCTGGCCGGCGAGGTGATAGACGACCTCGGGACGGACGTCGGACATGTGGGCAAAGACCGCGTCGCGGTCGGCGATGTCGGGTCCGCCGAGCGAACGATCGCTGACCGTCACCTCGTCGCCGTTCGCCCTGAGGTGGGCGTGAAGCGCCCGACCGACGAATCCAGCGCCTCCGGTGATCAGCGCTCGCATCAGCCCAGACCCGTCCGGCGGTCGGACTCCGGCCGGGGGTGCTGGTCGAGGGTGCTCACAACCCGGTAGCGTAGCGGGGCTGTGCACGCGGACTCCGACACCACTGCCGAACCCCGACCCGCGCCGCCGGGTGTGCGGTGCGTCATGGCCACACACGG
This sequence comes from Acidimicrobiales bacterium, assembly GCA_020628865.1. Classification (GTDB taxonomy): domain Bacteria; phylum Actinomycetota; class Acidimicrobiia; order Acidimicrobiales; family SHLQ01; genus SHLQ01. The sequence continues at coordinate 82,931 of JAHDEJ010000020.1, read as the reverse complement.
CGCCGAACCGTGGTTCGAATCGGTGGTCGACGCGCTGGCGGAGCAGGATTATCCGAATCTCCGCGTGACCTTCGTTCACAGCGCCGGCGACCGACCGCTCCTCGAGCGGTGGAGTGAGCGGATCGAGCATCTCGATCTCGTCGAGGTCGGTTCCGACGCCGGCTACGGCGAACGAATGAACGCCGGTGCCGCCGAGGCAGAGGAGCCGCTGTTGTTGCTCTGCCACGACGACGTGGCGTTCGAGCCCGGCACGATTTCGGCGCTCGTGCGCGAGTGGCTGCGGCGGTCCGATCCGAAGGCGCTCATCGCACCCAAGCTCGTCAGCTGGAACGACACCACCCGGTTGGTGCCAGCCGGTTTCGACGCCGACCGATTCGGCGAGACACTCGCCGTGGTGAAACCCGGCGACCTCGATCAGGGTCAGCAGGACCGCGTCGCCGAGGTTTTCGGCGTGTCGACGGCGGCCCTCCTCGTCGGGCGCAACTTCTTCAACGAACTCGGTGGATTCGACGAGGCGATCGACTGGCATGGCGAGGCGCACGACCTCTCGCTCCGCGCCCGAATCGCCGGATCGACGATCGTGATTGCCTCTTCGGCCACCGCTCGCCACCGGGCGGCGTTCGCCGAACGAGATGGAGCCGACGAGACCTTCCGTTCCCGCCGACATCACATGCGGTCGGCGCTTCTGGCCCCATCCGGTTTCGGCCTCGTACGGCTCGTTCTGAGCTTTGTCGTGCTGCACACGATCGAGTTCGCGGTGGCTCTCGTGCGCCTCGACCTCGCCGAGCTCCGATCCATCCCCGCTGCGTGGTTCTGGAACCTGCGTCGGCTCCCATCGCTGTTTGCCGCCAGAGGCGCATTGGCGGAGGTGCGCTCACGAGGCGATGACGAACTTCGGCTGCTGCGTCGGAGCGGGTCCATTCGTCTCTCGGAGAGCGTGGACCGCCGAATCACCGCACGGGAGCAGGCGTCCGAACGCGGCGAACGAACGGTCTCTGCAGTCCGGGCCGCCGGCGCTTCGATTCTGATTCTCCTGCTGGCGTTCGGTGCCCGTCACCTGCTCACGAGATCGATCCCGGCGGTGGGCGAGTTCCGATTGCTCCCGGACGACCTCGGCACGCTCACGGCCGACTGGTGGAGTGGCTGGCGGACCAACGGCATGGGATCCGAGGGGTTCGCGCCGTTTGCCCAACCGCTGCTGGACCTCGCCGGGCTCCTCACCTTCGGACAGGCGGGACTCCTGCGCACCTTGTTGATCGTGCTGCCACTGCCGCTCGGCGTGCTGGGTATGTGGCGGTTGTTCGCTCGGACGGACTCGGACCGGGCTCCTGTCGCTGCTGCGCTCCTCTACGCGGCGTCACCCGTGCCGTACAACGCGATCTCGGGCGGAAGCCTGAGTGCGCTGTTCCTGTTCGCCGCACTGCCATGGGTGTTGCGCCATCTGATCGGGGTGAGCGGCTCAGTCGTGTTCAAACATCCCGGAAGACGATCGGTGAGCGTCGTCGGCCTGCTTGCACTCCTCACGCTCGTCGGTGCCTTCGTTCCCTGGGTGGGCGTCACGTTCCTCGTCGTCGTGGTCGGTCTGGTGTTCGGCTCATTCCTCGCCGGAGACATGCGCGGCGTCCCGGCCCTGCTTGGTGTCGCCGCGGTGGCGCTCGCCGGTGCAGCTCTGCTCAATCTTCCGCACCTCCTGGACCTGACCAGCTGGGCCGACTTCGGTACCGCCCAGACCAGCGGCGGATCGGACCGTTCGCTCATCGAGCTGCTCACCCAGGCGACCGGGCCGATCGGTTCGACCGTGCTCGGCTGGGCGTTGTTTGCTCCTGCGCTGCTCCCCATCGTCTCCGGCCGCGGTCTCCGATTCACGTGGGGCATGCGGCTGTGGGGCGTCGTGCTTGCTGCCGTGGCGCTTGCGTGGGCGGGGGCACGGGGCTGGCTCCCCGTCGGTCTTCCGGTCGACGAGGTGCTGCTCGCACCGATGGCGATGGCCATGGCCGTGCTCGGTGGACTTGCCGCAATGGTGTTGGACATCGACCTCGCCGGGGCGAAGGCGCGTCGGCTGCTTCCCGCACTGTTTGCCGTGATCGGGTTCGCCCTCGCCCTGCTGCCGCTCGCCGACGGGAGTTTCAGCGGTCGATGGGAGCTCGCTCGAGTCGACCTGACGAACGCATACGGATCGATCGCCGCCCCGCCTGAAGACGGCGCCTATCGAGTGCTCTGGATCGGCGATGCCCACGTGCTCGGTGCCGCAGCAACCCCGACAGCCAACGGGCTGGCGTGGACCTCCAGCCTCGACGGCCCGCCCGACATCCGTGCGTTGTGGCCGTCCCGCGGCGGCGAGGCCGACCGCGTGCTCACCGAGGCGATCACGGCGGGGCTGGACGGCAGAACGAGCCGGCTCGGCCGCGAGCTCGCCCGATTCGGCGTCCGCTACCTCGTGGTGATGGATCAGCAGGCGCCGGTGCCCGAGCCGTCCCGGCGGGTCGCCGTGGCCGATTCCCGGGCTGCCGGCTTCGCCTCGCAGCTCGACCTCGTGCGGACAGGCGTCGTGAACCCGGCGGTTGTGGTGTACGAGAACACCGCCCGTGTGCCGCTGCATGCGGCGGTGGCCCCGGCCGTGCTCGAGAACCTCCGGCTCGACGATCCGGCTCCGGTCGTTGTCGACCGTGACGGTCCGGATGCCTGGACCGGTCAGGTGCGCACCACCCGCAACGTCTACGCCGCCTGGGAACCGTCGGAACGTTGGACGCTGACGGTTGGCGGGACCACGATGCCACGCCTCGACATCGGGTCGGTCGGCATGGGCTTCGAGACCGAATCGGTCACCGATGTCGGTGACGCGCGGTTCAGCTATGCCACGAGCGAAGTGCATCGCATGGTGCTCGGCGTGCAGGCATTCGGTTGGGCGGTTCTCGTCTTCCTGCGCCGTTGGATCGTCGGTCGGGAACGACGTGAGGTTCGGTTGGTCGAAGCGCGGGCGGAGCGAGCATGAGCGCATTTCGAATCCCCGGACTCGTCGTCGTGATCGGCCTCCTCGTCGGCGGTCTTGTCCTCGACCAGGATCGCGATCCCGTCGAGGTCGTCACCACCGAGACGGTTTCGCCGGTCCCGGCGGTTGCCCCGGCCGATGCCCGCTCGTCCACCTGGTTCTGCGCGGCCGCCACTGCGGATGAGGGCGGTGGGGCCGATGGCCAGGTGATTCTCTCCAACACCGGACCCGACACGAAGACGGCTGTCATCTCCGTCTTCCGGGGCGGACTCCAACCGATCGCCGGCGATGAGCCGGACGACCTCGTCCGGGAGATCGAGGGGCAATCGTCGATCGATCTGCGTCTGGCGGATCTCGCACCCGAGTCCGCCCTGGTGTCGATCGCCGTCGAGGTCGAAGGGGGCGGCGTCGTTGTCGAGAAGGTGGTCTCCGGGCCGAGCGGTGTCGCACGAAGCGCCTGCCAGACCGAGGGTTCGGCCGATTGGGTCATTCCCACCGGTTCGACGCTTCCGGGCGCCCGTCTGCAACTGGTCGTCTTCAACCCGTTCCCCGATGATGCGGTCGTCGACATCGACTTCGTCACCGAAGCCGGGATCCGTGAACCCGAAGACCTGAACGCGCTGCACATCCCGTCGCAATCATCACGCCTGGTCGAGGTCGCAGACGTCGTGGCGGCGGCGGAGACCGTCTCGAGCTTCGTTCGGGCCCGGAGCGGCCGGGTGATCGCCGAAGCCATCCAATCGTTCGATGGCTCGGCCGATCCAACCGGTCTCAGCATCGTCAGCGGCGCTCCGGCGCCGGCAGAAACCTGGACCTTCCCCGGAGTCTCCACGCTGCTCGGACCGGCACGACTCGTCGTGGTGAACCCGGGCGACACGATCATCCGCGCGGACGTCGAGGTCTGGCCGGCTGGTGCGGAGCGCTTCGTCGAGCCGTTCGAGTTGACCCTGCGCGGCGGCCAGAACGAGGTGGTGGAGCTCGAAGGCGTCGGGCGCCTCGATGGCATCGAGAACTTCACACTCGTCGTGCGTTCGATCGATGGCCCCCGCCTGGTGGCGGGAATGGAACAGCGGCCCGCCCTCGAAGAACCAGACCCGCTGGCCGAGCTCATCGATCTGCCGGAGGCCCCGACGACCGGATTCGCCGCGTCCGCCGGACAGGCGCTCGAATCGCTTGAACTCTTCTCGGTCGTGGAGGTCCTCGAGGGAGACGATCGTTCGGCCCTGCACCTCTACAACCCTGCGCCCGACACCTTCGCCCGCGTCGAGGCGACCATCGCCGCTGGCGGTTCGTCCCGGGTCGTCGAGCTGGAGGTTGGCCCGACGAGGACCGCCCGAATCCCGCTCGCCGAACTCGCGACCGGCCGTTACTCGTTGCAGCTCCGGTCGAGCACACCGCTCGTCGCCGCCCGCGAGGTCACGGGCCTCAGCTCTCGATCGTGGGCGCCGCTCCTGCCGCTCGGCTGAGCGACCGCTCGTCGACTAGGCCCGAAGCTCGGCGAGCTTGGCCCAGAGGTCGGCCGTGCTCGGCGGGCCGAGGAACGAGGCCCGGGTGACACCGTCGCTGTCGGCGATGACGACCAGTGGTACGGCGGTGATGTTGTAGCGGTCGTGGAGTGCCTTGTCGGCCCCGACCTCGACGTTCTGGGTGGCCACCTCGTCCGATTCCAAGAGCTCGGTCGCCGACCACACCTTCGCACAGGTCTCGCAGGTGGCCGAGGTGAAGACGGCGGTCAACCAAGGCGCGTCCGGACGGGCGAAGTCCGCCCGGTCCAGCTGTTCCGGCACGACGTGTCGCACGGGGGCGCTGGGCGCATCCGGCTTGCGTTGTTGCATGTACCAACCGACGCCGAGCGCCAACAGCGCAACGGCGCCGACGATGGCGAATTGGAGCATGCGTCAGTCGGCGGAGGAGTTCGCCGGCTCGTCGATGTCTGCTGCCTCGGTGGCGTCGTCCTCGGTGCTGTCCTGGGGAGGAGTCACCTGGGCAGCCGCCGCCGTCACGGAGTCGGTCGTGAAGGACGTGTCCTTGACCGAGGTGATGTTGGCGCCCGAGAGGTTGAGCAGGCGGTAGACCTCGTCGCCCGAAATGGTCTCGTGTTCGAGGAGTGCCCGAGCGATGAGGTCGAGGCCGTTGCGGTACTCGATGAGCAGGTCCCGGCAGCGGTCTTCGGCCCGCACGAGCGTGTTGCGGATCTCTTCGTCGACGAGACGAGCGGTGTCGGGGGAGTAGGACTTGGACTGCATCATGTCTTCGCCGAGGAAGACGGGTCCGCTGTCCGACAGTGACATCGGGCCGACGACGTCGCTCATGCCCCATTCGGTGACCATACGGCGGGCGATGTTGGTGGCCTGCTGCAAGTCATTGGCAGCGCCGGAGGACGACTCGTCGAACACGAGCTTCTCGGCGACGCGTCCACCCATGGCCATGACCATGTAGGCCTCGGCATCGTCCTTGTCCATCGAGTGACGATCCTCGGTGGGAAGCGTCATCGTGACACCGAGGGCCATGCCCGTCGGAATGATGGTGACCTTGTGGACCGGGTCGTGGTTGTCCTGCACAGCGGCACACAGGGCGTGGCCGGCCTCGTGGTAGGCGGTGCGCTCGAGGTCTTCCTGGCTGCGAACCATGGAGGAGCGTTCGATGCCCAGCATCACCCGATCGCGAGCAGATTCGAAATGACGCATGGCGATCTTGTCGTCGCCGGCGCGAACGGCGAAGAGGGCGGCTTCGTTGACCAGGTTGGCCAGGTCGGCGCCGGACATGCCCGGGGTGCCACGGGCGACGAGGTTCGTGTCGACGTCCGGATCGGTGCGCTTGCCCTTGAGGTGCACGCTGAGGATCTTGACCCGGTCTTCGAGCTCGGGGAGCGGCACGACGACCTGACGATCGAAGCGGCCCGGCCGCAGCAGGGCGGGGTCGAGGATGTCGGGACGGTTGGTGGCGGCCATCATGATGATGCCCTCGGAGGCTTCGAAGCCGTCCATCTCGGCGAGCATCTGGTTCAGGGTCTGCTCACGCTCGTCGTGCCCACCACCGAGGCCGGCGCCGCGCTTGCGGCCGATGGAGTCGATCTCGTCGATGAAGATGATCGCTCGACCCATCTTGCGAGCGGATTCGAAGAGGTCGCGGACGCGGGATGCGCCGACACCGACGAACATCTCCATGAAGTCCGAACCAGTGACGGACATGAAGGGAACGCCGGCTTCCCCGGCGACCGCACGGGCGATCAGCGTCTTGCCCGTGCCGGGAGGACCGACGAGCAGCATGCCCTTCGGAGTACGGGCGCCGATCTCGGCGAACCGGTCCGGCGTCTTCAGGAAGTCCACGACCTCGGTGATCTCCCGCTTGACGCCCTCGTAGCCGGCGACATCGTCGAAGGTCGTGCCGGGCCGCTCGGTGGTGTAGGTCTTGGCCTTCGAGCGGCCGACCGACATGATTCCGCCCATCTGGCCCTGGGCCCGACGTTGCATCCACCAGAAGAAGCCGATGAGCAGCGAGACGGGAAGCAGGAAGAACAGGAGCGACGTGAAGATGGACTCCGTGGGCGTGTTGAATGTGACGCCACCGTTGGGGTTGTCTTCCGAGACGGACTCGACGTTGGTTTGGAGCAGGGCGAGCTCTTCCTCGTAAGCCGTGACGGGCCCGACGGTGGAGTACAGCTCGCCATCGATCAGCGTGAAGGTGATGTCGCCGTCGACGTTGTCTCGAACGACGCTCTCGACGAGTCCCTCCTCGAGCCATCCGATGTATTCGGTGTAGGTGACGGGCTCGCCCGTGGGCTGTTGCGCCGTGAGGACAGCGATCATCACCACGATTGCGATACCGAACAGCGCCCACGAACCCCACTTGGTTGCGTTGGAGCGCTCGGGAGCGGTGGGGGATGGCGGCTTTGGAGAGGTGTTGGCCATGAAAAATACCCTAGTTGTTTCCGTGTCGTTCGGGAGGTCGAGTGGAGGACCTTGGAAGCTGTAACGCGTCCGTCGCGCAATCTGTTCCCCATCGGCAGGAGGTTGGCATCGCTGAGGGATGTCGGGAACCGGTCGTCACCGTGTCGACCGGCGGGGTACACCCTCCGCCGGTGATCGCCCGCTACCGTTTTCCACGTGAATCGAACATGCGCGCGACCCACCTGTTCCGTTTCGGCCGCTGCCACGATGTCCTACGACTACGAGTCGAGGGTGGTGTGGATCGAGCCGCTGCACGGCGAGGCACACCCGATGACCCACGATCTTTGCGTGACGCACGCCGACCGTTCCACCGCACCGAGCGGCTGGGAGTTGCGTGACGATCGCCCGCCCCGCGGGATTTACGCACTGCACGCAAGCTGATCGTCTGCCCGGGCTGCGGGCGATTTGGGTCGGGTCTCCGGCTCTGCGAAGATCATCCACGTGGAGCAGTCGAGCGCGCCGACGACAGGTGTCTGGGGTCTCGGCGAGGCGACCTTCGGATGGATCATGGGGCAGCTCATCGGCGTCCTCGGCTTCGTCGGCGTCCTGCTGCTCGGCGACTGGACGTCGTTCGCTCCGACCCGACCCGGCGGTCACATCGGCCGCGTCGTCGGTCAGGTCTCCTCCGGGTTGGAGCCCGCCGATCGTACGATCCCATTGCTGTGGCAGATGCTCGCGCTCACGCCGGCGTGGATCGGTCTTCTGGGAGGCACCTGGCTCTTTGCGAAGGCGATGGGCCGATCCACGCCCGGATGGCGGATGGAGTTCGAGCTCTCCGACATCGGGACCGGCGTGTTGGCCGGCGTCCTGTTGCAGGTGCCGCTGATTCCCGTCCTGTACTACGTCATCACGCTGCTGCTCGGTGATCTCGAGCTGTCCGGTCGGGCGCTGTCGCTGGTCGATCGAGTCGACACCCCGCTCGAGGTCGCGGCGATCTACCTGTTCGTCGCGGTCGGCGCGCCGGTGGTGGAAGAACTCTTCTACCGCGGACTCGTGCAGCATCGACTCGTCGAACGGTTGGGGCCGGTGCTGGGTATCGGCTTCGCGGGCCTGATCTTCGGCGCCGTCCACATGTCGTGGATCGAGTTGCCTGCGCTGGCATTGGTCGGCGTCGTCCTCGGTTGGCTGGCTTGGAGCACCGGGCGACTGGGCGCTCCGATCATCGCGCACATGACGTTCAACGCCTTCACGCTCACGGCGCTGCTGGCCAGCAGCTGAGTCGCCCGATTCAGCCGTTCAGGCAAACGGCCCGCGCGCTCTTGGTTCGATCGGTTCAATTCATCATCGATCGTGATGGAACCGCTCATTCCCCACCGTGTGATCCCGATGGGGCTCCGTTCACTACGGAGAGTAGGTAATGAGATGACGGCGACTGGACAAGAGCGGAAGTGTCTTCGTTGCGAGCGGACCATGGTGGCGCTCACCCTCGAGATTGCGGAGGAGCCGCGAACGCTCTTCTCCTGCTCCCACTGCGATGTGCGCGAATGGGAACACGAGGGAAGCCGTGCGAGCCTCGCCGGCGTGCTCGACGATCTTGCAAAGGCATCGGGCACGGCCTGATCCACAACGCAGGCGCCGCAGCGACGAATTCTGCGGACGCCTGAACACCACCCGACCCTCCCGGAGTGGGAACATGGGTCGGTATGCGAAACGACGCCGGGGACGCCGGCCTCAACGAGGGCGCCGACGTCCCTGAAGGTTCGGACGCAACGGTCGACGGAACCTCGATGCCCGAGTCCGACTCCGCTCCCGCAACCGATCCGATCGCGTCCGACGACCTGGACGCGACCGAACCGTTCGGTCACGACGGATCTCCGATCGCTGACGCCGGCGAGCCGGTGCCCGCCCCCGCAACTGCGTCCGAGGGGGAACCGGAGCCAGAGGCCGGATGGGGCGAGCACCTCCTCACCGGAGCGATCGTCACCGCGTGCTGCATCTTCGTTTTCCTGCAGCTTCAGCCGGGCCTGATCTTCACCGATTCCACGCCGACCGGCGGCGACATGGGCGCCCATGTCTGGGGCCCCGCCTTTCTCCGCGATGAACTGCTCCCGCGGTTGCGCCTCACGGGGTGGACGCCGGACTGGTATTCCGGGTTCCCGGCCTTCCACTTCTACATGGTGATTCCGGCGCTCGCGATCGTCGTGCTCGATGTCGGTCTCCACCCGGTTCTCGCTGCGATCGTGGTTCTGGTGCTGGCTGCCGTCGTCGCCCGGTTCTGGACCGCCGACCATCTCCGCCGCTTTGCACCGCTTCTGACCGGGATCGCCGTGCTCGGTGCGGCGCTGGCGATCAGCATTCCGTACAACGTCGCCTTCAAGTTGGTGGCGGTCAGCGGGGTCGTGCTCTTTCCCGCGGGCGCATGGGCGCTCGGCCATCTTGCGGGGCTTCGAGCCCCCGGTCCCGCCCTGCTGTCCATCGCGAGCCTCGGGTTCGCCTTCGACCGCTCATTCAACATCTACGGAGGCAACATCGCCTCCACGCTGGCCGGCGAGTTCGCCGCGTCGATCTCCCTCACCCTTTCGCTCGTGGCGCTCGGCCTCATCATCCGGGGCACCCGCACCGGTGAATACAAGGTGCGGGCGGCGCTCGCCATGGCGCTCACCGGGCTGTGTCATCTGTTGCCGGCGTTCTTCCTGCTTGCGGCGGTCGTGGTGTTGATGCTCGGGCGCCTCGCGCTCACCATTCGGGCGCGGGTCACCGGTGGGGACTGGCGGCCGCACTACGCCGCGCTTCCATGGATGCTCGGTTCGGGCACGTTGGCGGCGCTCGTCTCGGCGTTCTGGGTGTTCCCGTTCTGGGCCCGCACCGACTACCTCAACGACATGGGGTGGGAGCGCATCGAGATCATCCACTCGCCGCTCATCACCCGCAGCCGCCTCAACCCGGCGGAGGTACTGAGCGACTATCCGCCGCTGCCCGTGCTTCTGGTGCTGGCCGTGGTCGGCGTGCTGCTGTCGATTCGGCACCGCGTGATGCTCGGCTGGGTGCTCACCGGCACCGCCGCCGTCATGGCCTTCGGCTTCGTGTACTTCCCGGACGGCCGTCTCTGGAACGCTCGGATCCTCCCGTTCTACTACCTGTGCGTCACGCTCTTGTCCGGCCTCGGTATCGCGCTTGCGATCCGTTCGGTCGCCCGCGCCGGGCGGATCACCCGTCTCGGTCTGCTCGTGTTCGGGGTCGTGGCTCTTGCGATACCGGGCGTACGCGATGGCCGGATCTGGCCGGAGCCCGGTGGTGAGGGGTCGTATTTCGAGGGCGCCGCCGCCTACTCGGTGCGGGTGCTCGCCATCGTTGCGCTGCTCCTGTTCGTCTTCACCGAACTTCCTCGACAGCTGTCTCGCATCGTTCGCCGGGGGCATGTCGTGGCGGCGGTGGCTGCGGTCGGCCTGTTGGTGGCCAGCCCTGCTCGCGACGTTCGACTCGAGGGCTTCCGAAACGGCGAGGGTTCCGTGACGTTCTCGTCGTTCTTCATCAGCGACACGTTCTTCTGGGCTGCCGTCCTCTTCGGGTCGATCGTGGCGCTCGTCTTCTTCGCCGAGCGGTCGCTCCGTTCGATACAGAAGCGGATGGCGGCCAACCCGCCGCTGCTTTCGGCTCCCGACCTGACCACGGCACGCTGGGCCGCGCCGGTCGGCGCCTTCTTCACCGTCTTCGTCCTGCTGGGCCTCGCCCTCAATGCCCTCGGCGGAATCAACCAGACGGACGCGGGCCGATCATGGTCGTTCGCCGGCTTGGACATCACCTCGGACGACGTGTCCTTCATCCCCGGCTGGTCCACATGGAACTTCTCGGGGTTGGAAGCGAAGACCCGCAACGATGGCGCCACCGGCGATGTCGGCAAGGGCGGCTGGCTCGAATATCAGTACGTGCAGCGAACGATGCTCGGTGTGGGGGAGCAGGTCGGCTGTGGACGCGCGATGTGGGAGTTCGCTCCGGAGCTGAACCGCTACGGCACGACCATGGCGATGATGCTGCTACCGATGTGGACCGACGGGTGCATCGGTTCGATGGAGGGCCTCTACTTCGAGGCCACGCCGACCGTGCCCTACCACTTCCTCCTCCAGAGCGATCTGTCGGCCCCGTCCCGATCCGTCGGTGATGGCGGTTCTGTCGGCGGGCCGTCGCGCGCCATGCGCGATCTGCCGTACGAGAACTTCGACATCGATCGGGGCGTCGATCGCCTCCACGAACTCGGCGTTCGCTACTACCTGGCGTTCTCGCCGCAGTCGATCTCCGCTGCACGGGCGCATCCGGAACTCACCGAGGTGACGAGCGCATCCCCGTGGGTCGTCTTCTCGCTGGAGAGCGCGCTTGTGGAGCCGCTGGCCGAACTTCCTGTCGTGGTCGACGATGTCCGCAACCACCAGGACCAATGGCTCGACGTGGGCGTCGAGTGGTTCACCACCGCCGCCGACGGTGCCCGACCCGCATCGTCCGGGCCGGACGCCTGGCCGTCGATCTCTGCAGAGACACTCGTGGACCGCTACGAGGCCGAAGGCACCCGCCTGGCCGGTTCGATTCCGGCGGAAGCCCCGACCATGGCCGACCTTCTTCCGGTCGAAGGTGTGGACACGGCCGTCACCGTGTCTTCCGTGGTCACCGACACCGATCGCATCAGCTTCACCGTCGACCAGGTCGGCCATCCGGTTCTGGTGCGCACGTCGTACTTTCCGAACTGGTCTGCGGACGGCGCGGAGGGACCGTACCGGGTGGCGCCGAACTTCATGGTCGTCGTGCCCACGCAGAACGACGTCGAGTTGACCTTCGGCCGAACCGGCGTCGACTGGTTCGCGCTGCTCCTCACCGCAGCAGGCGCGGCAGGTGTGATCGTTCTCGGCACCCGAGTCCGGCCCCGACCCGACGACGATGCGCCCGACGAAGCGACCGATGGGCACCAGGGCGAAGAGGAACCGGCCCCCGACGCGAGCAGCGATGATGCCGAAGCAATCGACACGTCGACCGATCCTCAGCTGATCCCAACACCGTGAGTCCACGTTCGCTCCGCTTCTTCATCCTCGTTGCGCTGCTTGCCACCGCCGTCGACCTCGGCACCTATCTGATCCTCTCGACCTCATTCCGATGGTGGGCGGCAGATGTGGCTGCCCTGTCTGCGGCGGCGGTCGTGGGCATCTCCGCACATCGTCGGTTCACGCTGCGGGACGATCCCAACCTTCGATGGATCCAACGGCCATCTGCGTTCATCTCGTCATCCGTCCTCGCCGGGCTCGTCGACCTTGGCGTCCTCGGTCTGTTCGACGACCGGAACTGGCTGGCGAAGGCCGTTGCGATTGCGGCGGCTGCGTGTGTTCGAGCGGTCTCCAACCGGTGGATTCTCTTCAGCATCGTTCGAGGTGAGCAGGAACAGCCCGCCCGTCGTGCGGCGCCGACGGATCCGCTTCGGCTCAGCGTCGTCGTACCGGCCTACCGCGAGCAGGAACGCATCGCCGGCACCGTCGAACGCCTTCACACCCATCTCGCCCGGATTCTCCCAGCCACGGATTTCGAGATCCTGGTGGTCGACGACGGGTCGGGCGACGGTACCGCCGACGCCGCCGACGCCACTGGACTCGCCCGGGCGATCGAGCTTCCCGAGAACCTCGGCAAGGGTGGTGCCGTGCGTGCCGGAATGCTCGCCGCGAACGGGCGGAGCCGGGTCTTTCTCGATGCCGATCTTGCGTACGGCCCGCCGGAAGTCATCCGAATCATGGGCGAACTCGAGGACGGCTGGGATGTGGCGGTGGGTTCCCGGCACGACTCCCGCCTGATGACGCACACGGGCGCCGGCCTCGTCCGCGACATCGGCGGTCGGCTCGTCAATCTGGCCACGATGGTCCTCCTTCTCGGGCAGTACCGCGACACACAGGCCGGTATCAAGGGCTTCCGGAGTGACGTCGCCGAGCTGGTCTTCTCCAGTTCCCGGCTCAACGGGTTCTCGTTCGACATCGAGATCTTCCACCTCGTCGAACGCTGGCGCCTCACGCTGATCGAAGTGCCGATGACCATCGCCGAAACCGAGCGGTCCACCGTGAAGATCTTCTCCGACACGGCAGAGCTGTTCGCCGACCTCGGGCGCATCCGACGGTGGTCCGCCCGTGGCGAATACAGCGAGGACAAACTGCCTGCGCTGCCGGCACCGAACACGGCCGAGGCGCATTGATGACGTTCCGGTTACGAGCCTTCACCGATTCCAGGAGGATGCCGAAGATGAGAGCATTGGCGACAGCGGCCCCCGCCGCGCAGAAGCAGGGAACACCACATGGCTGACATCGATGCAATCTTCAAGGCGTACGACGTGCGGGGCCTCGCCCCCGAGCAGCTCGACGCCGATCTGAGCCGGAACATCGGTGCCGCCTTCGCCCGATTCGTGGCGGACGAGGACGGGACGAGTTCGATCGTGCTCGGTCACGACATGCGCCCGACCGGACCGGAGTTCGCGCAGGCGTTCGCCGAAGGCGCCATGTCGCAGGGCGTCGACGTCATCCACATCGGGCTCGTCTCCACCGACATGCTGTACTACGCGTCCGGCACGCTCGACATCCCCGGAGCGGTCTTCACCGCGTCGCACAACCCGGCCGAGTACAACGGCATCAAGATGTGTCGCAAGGCCGCCGGACCGATCGGTGGCGAGACCGGCCTCGACGCCATCAAGGAGATGGCCCGCGAGCTTTTGCCTGCCGGCGACACCGCTGGCTCGATGACCGAACGCAACATGCTCGACGACTTCGCCGACCACGTCCTCTCCTTCATCGACGTCAGCAAGCTGAAGCCGCTGAAGGTGATCGCAGACACCGCCAACGGCATGGGTGGCCTCGTCGTCCCGGCCGTCTTCGATCGGCTGCCCTTCGACCTCGAGATCATGTACCCCGAACTCGACGGCACCTTCCCGAACCATCCGGCCGACCCGCTCAACGAGGACAACCAGGTCGACCTCAAGAAGCGCGTTCTCGAGACCGGCGCCGACATCGGCCTCGCCTTCGACGGCGACGCTGACCGCGTCTTCCTCGTTGACGCACAGGCGGAGGGAGTCTCGGGTTCACTCACGACGGCGCTGGTTGCCCGTCAGGTGCTCGAACGCGAGACCGACGCAACCATCATCCACAACCTCATCTGTTCGAAGGTCGTTCCGGAGCTCGTCACCGAGATGGGCGGCACGCCCGTTCGCACTCGCGTGGGGCACTCGTTCATCAAGAACGTGATGAAGGAGACCGGTGCAGCCTTTGGCGGTGAACACTCCGGTCACTACTACTTCCGGGACAACTTCCGGGCCGACTCCGGCCTCATCGCTGCGGTCGTCGTGCTTGCGGCGATGTGCGAGGCCGACCAGACGCTGACCGAGATGGTCGCCAGCCTGCGTCGCTACGAGGCATCGGGGGAGATCAACACCCGCGTCGACGATGTCCACGCGGTGATCGAGAAGGTGTCGGCCGCGTACTCGGACCACACCCAGGATCGCATGGACGGTCTCACCGTCGACTGTGGCGACTGGTGGTTCAACCTGCGCCCGTCGAACACCGAACCGCTGTTGCGTCTGAACCTCGAGGCTGCGGACGCCATCGCTGTCGCCGACCGTGTGGCCGAGGTCCAGAGCCACATGGCGGCCTGAGCCGCTCGGCGGCCGGTAGGTTGAGCCCATGGCTCTCGACCAGCAACTTCTCGACATCCTCGCCTGCCCTGAAGACAAGGGCCCATTGCTCTACTTCGAAGGCGAGCAGAGTCTCTACAACCCCCGGCTGCGTCTGCGCTACAGCATCACGGACGACATCCCGATCATGCTCGTCGACAAGGCGGAAACGCTCGACGACGCTGAACACGAGCGCCTCACCGCGCTGGCGGACGCCGAGGGCATCACTCCCACGTTCGACGCCTGACGGCGGCGGGCGCGGCCCAACACTGGAGGAAAGCGATGGAACACCTGGCGGGCATGGTTCAGAACTATGCATGGGGCTCCACCACCCACCTCGCCTCGCTGCGGGGCGAGTCGAACAGCGCTGAACCCGAGGCGGAACTCTGGCTCGGCGCCCATCCGGGAAACCCGTCCCTGCTTCCGGACCACGCCGATCAGCCGCTCACGGAGCGAATCGCTGCGGCACCGGAAGCGGAACTCGGTGCGGCGAGCCGCGATCGATTCGGAGATCGCCTGCCCTACCTTCTCAAGCTTCTCGCCGCAGCGGAACCGCTGAGCATTCAGGTGCATCCGTCCATCGCGCAAGCCATCGAAGGATGCGCACGCGAGGATGCGGCAGGAATCGATCGGAGCGCGCCGAACCGGTCCTTCCGCGACGACAATCACAAGCCGGAGCTCATCGCCGCACTCACACCGTTCGAAGCGATGGTCGGCTTTCGTGAGCTGGAGGAGACGACCCGCTTTCTCAAGTGTCTCGACGTCGCCGAACTTGCACCCGTCCTCAACGGGCTTTCCGGCGGCATCGCTTCAGGCCTCCGGACGGTCCTCGAGTTGTCGAAGGACGAGGCTGCTCCCATCGTTCGGGCGCTCGCCGACGCCTGTCGTGGCGTGGAAGGGGAGTGGAGCGGCGAGGCAGACCTTCTCGTGCGGCTCGACCAGAAGTATCCGGGCGATCCCGGTGTGCTGACCGCAGCGATGCTGAACCGCCTGGTGCTGCAGCCCGGCGAAGCCGTCTACCTCGGTGCCGGAAACCTCCATGCGTACGTCGAGGGGTTTGGCGTCGAGATCATGGCGAACTCCGACAACGTGTTGCGAGGGGGTCTCACCCCGAAGCACATGGACGTTCCTGCGTTGCTCGACGTGGTCGAGCCGGTGGCGCTCCACCCGGACGTGCTGGGTGTCGACGGACCCGTCACCACCTACCGCACCCCGGCGCCAGAGTTCGAACTCACCCGTATCGCGGCGGGCGAACAACTCCGCTCGACCCGCGGTCCCGAAATCATCGTGGGCATCGCGGGCACGACCGTGGTCGAGGACGGCGAGCGACGAATCGAACTCGTACCCGGCGAGTCGGCCTGGGTCCCGGCGTCGACTGCGTCGTACTCGGTCCGCTCCGATGAACTGGCCTTCGTCGCTGCCCTCGGCGAATTCTGAGTCGACGCTCACGAACCGCCGGTGCGGGACCGATTGCTGCCTACACTCGACGTGGGCTGAACAGACGTTTCTCGGACCAGTGGGTCACAGCCTGACGTGACGAATCGCGCGACGGTGGTTGCGCGCAATCAGGAGAAACACACCATGACGAATGACTTCAAGGTCGCCGACCTCGATCTGGCCGAGTTCGGCCGCAAGGAAATCCGGCTCGCCGAACACGAGATGCCGGGCCTCATGGCGCTGCGCGCCGAATACGGCGACAGCCAGCCGCTGGCCGGCGCCCGCATCGCCGGCTCGCTCCACATGACGATCCAGACGGCGGTGTTGATCGAGACGCTGACGGCACTCGGTGCCGACGTCCGTTGGGTGACCTGCAACATCTTCTCGACCCAGGACCACGCCGCTGCCGCTGTCGCGTGCGGCCCGAACGGTTCCGCCGCCGACCCGCAGGGCATCCCTGTCTTTGCCTGGAAGGGCGAGACGCTCGAGGAGTACTGGTGGGCCACCGAGCAGCTGTTCCATTGGCCTGACGGCGAGGGCCCGAACCTGATTCTCGATGACGGTGGCGACGCCACCATGCTCGTGCACAAGGGCCTCGAGTTCGAGAAGGCCGGTGCCATCCCCGAGACGCCGGAGGACGCTTCCGAAGAAGAGGGCGTCTTCATGGAGCAGCTCCGCTCGATCTGGGCGGAGAAGGGCAACGAGTTCTGGCAGAAGATCGCCCCCGGCATCCGCGGCGTCTCCGAAGAGACCACGACCGGTGTGCACCGCCTCTATCACATGCAGGAAGCCGGCGAATTGCTGTTCCCGGCAATCAACGTGAACGACGCCGTCACCAAGTCCAAGTTCGACAACCTGTACGGCATCCGCCACAGCCTCGTCGACGGCATCAACCGCGGCACCGACGTCATGCTCGGTGGCAAGACTGCAGTCGTCCTCGGCTACGGCGACGTCGGCAAGGGCTGCGCTGCATCGCTGAAGGGTCAGGGCTGCAAGGTCATCGTGACCGAGGTCGACCCGATCTGTGCGTTGCAGGCCGCCATGGAGGGCTTCGACGTCATGCGCCTCGAAGACGTCATGGAGACCGCCGACCTCTTCATCACCACCACGGGCAACAAGGGCATCATCATGGCCGAGCACATGGCCCGCATGAAGCACCAGGCCATCGTCGGCAACGTCGGACACTTCGACAACGAGATCGACATGGCCGGCCTCGAGAAGATGAGCGACGTGCAGCGCACGAACATCAAGCCGCAGGTCGACGAGTACGTGTTCCCCGACGGCCACTCGGTGCTCGTCCTCTCCGAAGGTCGACTGCTCAACCTCGGCAACGCCACCGGCCACCCGAGCTTCGTGATGTCGTTCAGCTTCACCAACCAGGTGCTCGCCCAGATGGAGCTGCACGCCAACGCCGAGAAGTACGCCGGTCCGCCTCCGGAGGTCGTCGTGCTCCCCAAGCAGCTCGACGAGAAGGTCGCCCGCCTGCACCTCGATCACCTGGGCGTTCGCCTCACCGAGATGAGCCAGGAACAGGCCGACTACATCGGCGTCCCGGTCGAAGGCCCCTACAAGCCCGACCACTACCGGTACTGATTCGAAGGGAGCGGCAGACGGCTTCGCCGTCGATTCTGCCGCTCCCTTCGAATCACCATCTTCGCCGCAGGCGGGATCCGTCGCCTGCGGCTCCTCGACCCGCGCTGCGGATCTTCCCGGCCTTCGGCCTCCAGCTGTCGCAATTCGGGCGCAAGGGGCCACCCTCCGCGCGCACTCAACTGCAAGTGGGGGCAGCCCCCACCTGTAGTTGAATGGCCGCGTTGCGTGAGCATGTTGCTTGATTGCTGGCTGCCGGCCCTGACCGTGACGGTCTCTCGCCGCTTCGTCCGCCAAAAACGATCCCGGCAACACTTGGAGTGGCCGTCTGGCTACAGACGGGGACAGACCTCGGGAGGTGGTGGGGGTTTGGGGGCTGCCCCCGGTTGTGGTGGAGTGCGCGCTTGGGGTGGTTGGCGAGGGTGTCAGAGTGGGTTTCTAGGGTCGGGGGATGGTCTTTGTAGGGAGATGCTCGTCGTGCGATCGGCCGGCCCGTGGGTTGTGCGGTTCGTGCCGGGAGGCGCTCGATGCGCCCCCGCTGCTCGATCTCGCACCGGACCTCGACCATGTGCACGGCGTCTTCGCCTACAGCGATGGCGGTGCCCGGCTCGTACGGATGCTCAAGTTCCGGAACCGTCGTCGTGCGCTTGGCCCACTGGTCGACGCCCTGGTCGCAACCCTGCCCTCCGGGTTTGACCTGATCGTCCCGGTGCCCGCCTCCCCGCGGCACCGGCGTGAGCGCGGCTACGACCTTCCGGAATTGTTGTGTCGGGCGCTGTCCCGTCGCCTCGACGTGCCGATGCGTCAGGCATTGCGGCGCACCGATCGTGGCGTCCAGCACGCCAGATCACGGGCGGAGCGGCTCGAGACCGATGGTTTCGTGGCGGTCCGCGGCGTTGCCCCGACGGTGTTGCTGGTCGACGATGTGGCCACGACCGGGGCGACGGCCCGGTCCTGTGCGCGGGCGCTTCGCGCGGCCGGAGCGGGCACCGTCGAGCTGTGTGTCCTGGCGGTTACTCCGGCGTGAAGGAAAGGTTCCGGTTTTGACACACAGTTGCCGATACAGTCGAATGTGACAACAGACACAACTCGGAGGTTGCCCATGCAGGTGAACATCAGCTCTCGACGGACCGTCGTGAGTGACCGGTTGCAAGACCTGACCCGGTCCAAAATCGGGAGGCTGGAGCGATATGTGCCCGGTCTCGAACGAGCTGATGTGCACTTCTGCGAGGAACAGAACCCCCGAATAGCAGACAAGGAGATCTGCGAGGTCACGCTCGAGGGGCAGGGCCACCACGTGCGGACCAAGGTCACGGCACCCGACGCCTACACCGCCATCGACCTGGCGGCGGAGAAGCTCGAACACCAGCTCCACAAGCTGAAGACGAAAATGCACCGTCACGAGAACTCCGGTGAGATGTCCATTCGCACGGACGAACCCGTGCCGACGGCGGCACCCGTCTCAGACGTCGAGGAGAACGTCTCGAAGATCGTGAAGAAGAAACAGTTCGCGATCGAGCCCATGACGGCTGAGGACGCCGTACTCCAGATGGAGCTGCTGGGCCACGACTTCTTCCTCTTCACCAATGCGGAAACCGGACGCTCTGCGGTCGTGTATCTGCGCGACGACGGCGACGTCGGCCAGATCGACGCCGCCTGACGATCTCGTCTTCCGCCGGTTGGGGGACCAGCGGAAGATGAGGGTCTCGCGAGAAAGCGGTTCGTGACACGGCCCTCGGGTTGGACCCCGGTAGCCTGATTGGGCTATGAGCATCTTCAACAGGGTCCTTCGTTCCGGTGAGGGCAAGAAGCTCCGCGCGTTGGAGGCCCTCGTGCCCGACATCAACGCGATGGAGCCCGAAATTCAGGCGCTCTCCGACGATGCGTTGCAGGCGAAGACGACAGATTTCCGCAACCGTCTCGACAACGGTGCGTCGATGGACGACCTTCTCGTCGAAGCGTTCGCCGTCGTGCGCGAAGCCTCGATTCGGGTCTTCGGCATGCGCCACTATGACGTGCAGCTCATGGGCGGCGTCGCGCTGCACCTCGGGTGGGTTGCCGAGATGCGCACCGGTGAGGGCAAGACCCTCGTCTCCACGCTCCCGACCTACCTGAATGGCCTGACGGGCAAGGGTCTCCACGTCGTCACGGTGAACGACTACCTGGCGGCGCGCGACGCCGAGCAGATGGGTCGACTTCACAAGTGGCTGGGCCTCACGGTCGGCCTCGTCATCCCCGGCGGCGGGAACGCGGCGTTCAAGCGCGAACAGTACGCCTGCGACATGACCTACGGCACGAACAACGAGTTCGGCTTCGATTACCTGCGCGACAACATGGCGATGACGGCCGCCGCCCGCGTCCAGCGAGACCACACCTACTGCATCGTCGACGAGATCGATTCGATCCTGATCGACGAGGCCCGCACGCCGCTCATCATCAGCGGCCGGGTGGCCGATGCGGCCCAGACCTATTACAAGTTCGCGAGCATCGCCCGAGCCCTCCAGCGCGATGTCGACTACGACGTCGACGAGGAGAAGCGGATCGTCGCTCCGACCGAGCAGGGCATCCACTCCGTCGAAGCGGCACTCGGGATCGACAACCTCTACGACCCCGGGGCGTCCAACGCGAACCTCGTCCATCAGATGCTCGCTGCGCTGAAGGCGAAGGAGCTCTACAAGCGGGACAAGGAATACCTGGTCGACAACGGCGAAGTGAAGATCGTCGACGAGTTCACTGGCCGTGTGCTCGAGGGCCGGCGCTGGTCCGACGGGCTGCATCAGGCGGTCGAGGCCAAGGAAGGCGTGAAGATCAAAGAGGAGAACCAGACCCTCGCCACGATCACGCTGCAGAACTACTACCGCCAGTACGACAAGCTCGCAGGAATGACCGGCACGGCACAGACCGAGGCCGCGGAGCTCGCCGGCACCTACGGCCTGCAGGTCGTGCAGATTCCGACCAACAAGCCGGTCGTCCGGGTGGATCAGCCCGACCTCATCTTCAAGACGGAGGACGGCAAGTTCGACGCTGTCGCCTCCGACATCGAGGAGCGGACCCGCACGGGTCAACCGGTGTTGGTCGGTACGGTCTCGGTCGAGAAGTCGGAGAAGCTGAGCCGGACGCTCGAGAAGCGGGGCATCAAGCACACGGTCCTGAACGCCAAGCAACACACCAGTGAGGGCCAGATCGTGGCGCAGGCCGGCCGTCTCCACGGCGTCACCGTGGCGACGAACATGGCGGGTCGCGGCGTGGACATCAAGCTCGGCGGTGACCCCGAGGGTCTGGCCGAACGCGACTGCCGCGGCGAGCAGCTGGAACCGGGTTCCGAGGAATGGGATGCCCGCTACAGCGACCTGCTGGCCAAGTACACCGAGCAGTGCGACCAGGAAGGTCAGCGGGTGCTCGAAGCCGGCGGCTTGTACGTGTTGGGTACCGAGCGCCACGAGAGTCGTCGGATCGACAACCAGCTGCGTGGCCGTTCCGGCCGCCAGGGCGACCCGGGTGAAAGCCGCTTCTATCTGTCGTTGGAAGACGATCTGATGCGCCTGTTCGCCACGGGAGCGATGAACTACGTGATGGACCGGGCGTTGCCGCCCGACGTGCCGATCGAAGCCAAGATGGTCACCAAGGCGATCGAGCGGGCGCAGAACACGGTCGAGGCGAAGAACGCCGAGACCCGCAAGAACGTCCTCAAGTACGACGAAGTGATGAACGAGCAGCGCAAGGTCATCTACGAGCGTCGCCGTGAGATCCTCGAAGGCGGCGATCTTCGAGAAGACGTGCTCGGCGCGATCGGTGAGGTCGTCGACGGCCTCGTCGAGACCCACGCTCCGGCCGAGCATCCCGAAGAGTGGGATGTGGACACGCTCGAGACGGAGGTCACCAGCTACTGGCCGACCACCATCGATGCCGACGAGCTTGCGGAAGAGCCCAACCAGAACGCGCTCTACGAGATGTTGGCCGCCGATGCGGTCAAGCGGTACGAGGAGCGGGAAGAGGTCGTCACCCCCGAGACGATGCGCCAGGTCGAGCGCCAGATCATGCTCCGGCTGATCGATCAGAAGTGGCGTGAGCACCTGTATTCGATGGACTACCTGCGTGAAGGCATCCACCTGCGGGCCATGGGGCAGAAGGATCCTGCGACCGAATGGCAGCGTGAGGGCTACGACATGTTCGGCCAGATGGTCTCGAACATCGACTCGGAGTTCGTGCGCTACATCATGCATGTCGAGGTGAAGAAGGAGGAGGACGAGGACGACGCCTCGTCCAACGCCTCCGGCAAGAAGGCAGCTGCGCCGGCTTCCCCGGTGATCGAGGCGACGGCCACGAAGGCCGACGCGTCCGGCGCGAGCAGCGCTCCCACCGCAGCACCGGCGGCGACGCCGCAGCCGGCACCTGCAGCGTCGAAGACGCCCAAGGTGAACACCGAGTTCGAGAACGTCGGTCGCAACGAGCCGTGCCCATGCGGGACCGGCAAGAAGTTCAAACACTGCCACGGACGCTGAGGACACATGCAGGACTACTCCGACACATTTGCCGCGCTCCGTCAGCGGCTCGGCGAGGCCAAGGGCTACCTGCGCATCGACGAGCTTCGAGCGCGCCAACCCCAGCTCGAAGCGGAGATGTCTCGACCGGATCTCTGGGACGATGCTGACGCCGCTCGTCAGGTCCAGACCGAGCTCTCGTCGGTCAACGACGACCTTGCGCTGTTCGACTCGTTGTCCGGCTCACTCGATGATGCCGAGGTGCTCTTCGAGATGGCGCAGGAGGAGGACGACGAGTCCCAGCTCGCCGAGATCGACGGGACCGTCACCTCGATGCAGACCCAGCTCGACGACCTGGAGCTTCGGGCACTGTTCACTGGTGAGTTCGACGAACGCGACGCCGTCTGCCTGATCAAGTCCGGCGAGGGCGGCACCGATGCCCAGGACTGGGCGGAGATGCTGCTGCGCATGTACGAGCGCTGGGCCAAGAACCGCGGGTTCGACTACGAACTGCTGTCGGCGTCCGACGGCAATGAGGCGGGCATCAACCAGGCAGAGTTCATGATCCGTGGCCGCCACGCCTACGGACTCCTCAACGGCGAGCACGGCGTGCACCGACTCGTTCGGATCTCGCCGTTCAACAACGAGGGCAAGCGTCAGACGGCGTTCTCAGCGATGCAGGTCGCACCGTTCTTCGAGGCGATGGCCGACGAGGTCGACATCGACGAGAAGGACCTCCGCATCGACACCTACCGGTCGTCGGGAGCCGGCGGCCAGCACGTGAACGTCACAGACTCGGCCGTTCGGATCACCCACATCCCCACGGGTGTGGTCACGAGCTGCCAGAACGAACGCAGCCAGCACCAGAACAAGGACCGTGCGATGCAGATGCTCGCCGCGAAGCTCCTCGATCTGGAGCGGAAGAAGCGAGAAGAAGAGATCGCCGCCATCACCGGAGCACAATCCAACGTCGGGTTCGGGTCGCAGATTCGCAGTTATGTGATGCAGCCGTACCAGATGGTGAAGGACCTCCGGACCGAGCATGAAACCGGCAACGTCGACGCCGTGCTCGGAGGGGCCCTGGACCCCTTCATGGAGGCGTATCTTCGTTGGAACAGAGCTGAGGGCGGCGGAGAGGGATCCAAGTGATCAGACTCGAAAACGTCTCGAAGGAGTACAGCCCGGATTCTCCGGCGCTGATCAACGCGAACGTGGACATCGAAAAGGGAGAGTTCGTCTTCCTCGTCGGTCAGTCCGGTTCCGGAAAGTCCACGTTCATCCGTCTCCTCAATCGGGAGGAGAAGCCGACCGAGGGCAAGGTCTACGTGGCCGGCAAGGACATCGTCGGACTCTCCAGCTGGAAGGTCCCCTTCCTGCGGCGCAACATCGGGTGCATCTTCCAGGACTACCGTCTGCTCCCGAAGCGGACGGTCTCGGAGAACGTGGCCTTCGCCCTCGAGGTGATCGGCCGGCCTCGTCATGTCATCGAACAGCAGGTGCCCGCCATCCTCGACCTGGTCGGCCTCTCGGAGAAGTCGCATCGCATGCCCGACGAACTGTCGGGCGGCGAGCAGCAGCGTGTGTCGATCGCCCGTGCGTTCGTGAACCGTCCGCTGATCCTCCTCGCCGACGAGCCGACCGGAAACCTCGATCCGTCGACGGCGGTGGGCATCATGCGTTTGCTGGACCGCATCAATCGCACCGGAACGACCGTCGTGATGGCGACGCACGACCGCGGCATCGTGGACACCATGCGGCGCCGGGTGATCGAGCTGGCCGACGGCAAGATCATCCGTGATCAGAAGGGAGGCGAGTACCGATGATCGGAAAGATCCGGTTCCTCCTCGCCGAGACTGGCCAGAACATCTGGCGGAACCTCGCCCTCACCCTCGCATCGATCATCGTCGTGGGTGCGTCCCTGTCGCTGTTCGGTTCGTCCCGCCTCGTCGCCGATGCCGTCGACAACGCCACCCAGCGCTGGGAGGGCGGCATCGAATTCGTCGTGTTCATGAAGGCCGACGCCGAACCGAGCCAGGACGAGGCCATCCAAACGCTCCTTGCGGAAAGCGAAGGCAAGGAGATCGACTCCTGGGAGTACGTCGACAAGGCACAGACCTTCGAGGAGTTCACCGAGTTCTTCGCCGACGACGCCGAGCTCCTCGCCACGATCTCGGTGGACACGATGCCACCGTCCTACCGAATTCGACCGACCGACACCGACGCCGGAGCAGTTGCCGCGCTCGGGCAGACGTTCGAGTCCCGACCGGGTGTCCGAACTGTCGTGTTCGCGTCTGAGGTGATCCGGGAGATCCAGACCAACGCCGACAAGATCAGCCGATCGACGCTCTGGGCCGGCGTGGCCCTGATCCTTGCGGCCGTCATCATGATCCTGACGACGCTCAGCATCGCAATCGCTTCTCGACGCAACGAGATCGAGATCATGAAACTCGTCGGAGCGAGCAACTGGTTCATCCGCATTCCCTTCATGATCGAAGGGCTCGTGCAGGGGGTGATTGGCGCGCTCATTGCGCTGCCCGGCCTCGCGTTCGTTCGGACCTACCTGATCGAAGACTTCTCCAAGTCGGACAACCTCCGACTGCTCGAGGGCTTCCGCGTCACCGACAGCGAGTTCCTTGTGATCTCGCTCACCGTCATTGCCATCGGCACCGCCGTGGCGACCATCGGGTCGATCTTCGCCGTCAGCCGCTACCTGGACGTCTAAGCCGTTCGTCGCCTGGCGGCTCCTCACTACTCGAGTTCGGCTTCGCCGAACTAGGCCGTTCGTCGCCTGGCGGCGTCTCCCGGGCTTCGCCCTCCAGCTCCCGAGCTTCGCCCTCCAGCTCCCGGGCTTCGGGTCGTACTCATGGCCGGTCGGCTTGGTACTCATTCTGGGGTGGGCGCTGTGACCGGTGTTCTTGGCGGTCGAAGATGAATGGGTGGCCGTTGCGGCGGGATGGCGACGCTCGGCGGGAACTGGGTTGAGTGGTGTCGGTGGGACAGGGCCGGCACCGCTCCTCAGCTCGAACCCACCACAAGTTCGGTGTCGTCGACGAGCACGATGGTGTCGTCGTCCAACCGAGTGAGATCGAGAAAGTGGGCGAGTTCCGACCGGGTCGACACATCGAGCTTGCGATACACGGCATGCAAGTGGTTCCCGACCGTTCGGTAGGAGACGAACAGCTCCGCGGCGATCTCCTTGTTGGTCCGGCCACTTGCGGCTGCCCGGGCAATCTCCAACTCTCGGTCGCTCAACACGAAGTCGACTTCGCCCAAGATGGTGGACTCGTGCCAGCCGGCATCGACTGCGGCGGTCTGCGCGAGGGTCAGCCGCCGGGGGTCGGGCGGCGTCGACGTCATCGCTGCGAAGGCGAGCGCTTCGGCTCCGACGGCCGGTGCACCCATCGACACGAACCGCTGCCCGAGGAAGGTGAGGGCGTCGAGATCGCCGTCGACACGCGCTCGGGCGTGCCGTGCGAAGCAGCGCATGACGACGCTGTCGCCGCCCTCGGCCCAGCGCTCCAGATCGTCGACGACGAGCTCCGGGCGGCCCATGCGCACGACTTCGTGGGCGACGATCGCCGAGAGGAAGAAGTGTTCTTCATCGGCGGCGTGCGCGGCCGCCGTGATCGCCGTCTCCGCGGCCGCGTCGACATCGCCATCGTGATACTGCTGCCATGCACGGGCCGCTCGAATGAAGACGATCAGCCGGCCTTGTGGATCTGGATTCGCCGCCTCGGCAGCGTCGACGATCTCGGCCGACCGGCTCGTGTCGCCGTTGCGGGCGTGGCCGAGTGCCATGATGCCGTCGATCCAAAGCGCAACGCCGTAGGGGTCGCTGACGGCCAGGAGTTCGGACGCTGCCTCGCCGCGCTCGATGGCCGACGTGCCGCCACCATCGATTGCAGCGGTGAGCGCCGGAATCAGGAGCCATCCTCCGCGCTCCGAGGCGTCGATTGCGTCTTCGGCTTCGCGGAGCGCCTGCTCGGCGCTGGCGACGAGATGACCGTCCTGCGCGTCGGCGAGCAGGATGAGCAGCTTCACCAGAAGGTTGTGGACCCAGTACTCCCGGTCATCTCGGGTGAGGGCCAGGCCGTCGAGCAGTCGTTGCCGCTCGGCCGGCGAGCAACGCCCGGTCATCAACATTGCGTAGCCGAGGCCGGTGAGCACATGGACCCGTGCCGCGAGCGGCATCTCGTTGTCGACCCGGAACTCGTTGGCGGAATCGATCGTGTCGAGCAGGTTGCCGGTGAGCGTCGTGCCGACGTGAATTCGCATCTCGATCTCGGCGCGCGACTCGGGCTGCTCGAACGACGGGAGCTCGTGCCGTAGACGGACGATTCCTCCGTCGTAGTTCGTGCGGCCGAACATCTCGATGTCGGCCCAGGCGACGAGGAGAACGCACCGATCCTCCTCGGTTTCGGCGAGGAGCATGCCGCGCTGAGCGGCCTCGGCGGCTGCGTCGTAGGCCCGGGTAAGGAAGAGGGCCCGAGCGAGGATCTGGGCGGCTCGGCTCGTTGGTGTGAACTCGAGGGCCGGACCGGCGAGCGCTGCTGCGGTCACGTTGTCGAAGCGGAAGAGCGCGCGTTCGGCCGCGGGGAGGAGGAGGGCATGGTCGAAGTCGATGCCGGCGTCGAGCGCCCAGCGAAGGGCGCGTTGGCGATTGTCGGGGTCGAGGGCGGCCGGGTTGCTCAACATCCGCTCGGCGAGTCGGCCGAGCAGGGTGCGGCGCCGGGCCCGCCCGGATCCCTCGCGGAGGACCTCGCCCATCATCGGATGGGCGGTTCTGGCCATGATCCGGCCGGGAGCAGAGCCGATGATCGAGACGAAACCGCTCGCCTCGAGCGTTTCGACGACGCCGGCAGCGAGGACATCGTCGAGGGCGACGAGATCGATCGGTTCGCTGCACGCGATGATGACCATGCCATCGAGTTCGGGCGGGGCCAGTCCTTCGAGGCGGTTCGACACGATGCCGAAGAGTCGGTTGGTCGTCGTGAGATGCTGCGTGCCGCTCCAGCGGCCCTCGTCGTCGAGCGCGAGACGATTCTGGTTGCGTGCACCCAACAGCAGCTCCCGAACGAAGAGGGGGTTGCCTTCGGTCAGCTCCCACACCTCGTCGAGCAGTGCGGTCGAGGCGGGCCCGCCCACGAGCGAACGTGTGAGTTCGTCGGTGGCGGCTCGTTCCAGCGGATCGATCTCCACGATCTCGAGGAGTTCGTCCTTCCAGAGATGGCCGAGTCGGGCATCGTCCCGGTTCTCTGACCGCATCGTGGCGACGACGGTGGCGATCCCGGTGCGAAGCAGCCGGTCGACCAGCGCCAGGCTTTCTGCGTCGAGGCTGTCGATGTCATCGACCACGACGAGAAGCCGTCGTCCCCCGGATTGCTCGACGAGCGTGGAGACGGCCTTGTTCATGAGGGCCGCGTTGTCGAGCTCTTCTGTCGACAGGAGTTCGTGGACCGCGCCGAACGAGACGGGTTGAACTGCCGGCGTGGCGGAGATGAGGTGGGTCGACCAACCGGTGTCGGCGGCGTCGTCGAGAAGTTGCGCTCCAAGCCGCGATTTCCCGACGCCGGCCGGGCCGGTCAGCAGCAGCGAGACACCGGACTGCACGCGTGCCCACAGCGAGGCTCGGAGTTCTGTTCTTCCGGTCAACCCAACCGCCACGGGCCGCGACCATAGTCGAATTGCCCAGCGGCCTGCCCGGCTCGTGAATCGATGAGTCGCGGACACGCCGGCACTGAGTCACGCGGTTTGACCCCGCATCTGCACAGGTCTCGGCGCTGGGCCGATCGTCCGCCTAGGATCTCGGGCGATCCGAATCATTTGGTGTGGGAGATGCACATGGGACAGCAGGTCAAGGCCGTCGTGGCGAAGGCGAAGGGCGAGCCGGTCGAGGTCGTCATGATCGATGTGCCGGACCCGGGTCCGGGCGAGGCGTTGGTGGAGATCAAGGCGTGCGGTGTGTGCCATACGGACCTTCACTACCGCGAGGGTGCGATCAACGATGAATTTCCCTTCCTTCTGGGGCACGAGGCAGCCGGCATCGTCGAAGCCGTCGGCCCCGACGTTACCGATGTGGCGCCGGGCGACTTCGTGATTCTCAACTGGCGCGCCGTGTGCGGTGAGTGCCGTTCCTGCAAGCGCGGCAAACCGCAGATCTGCTTCAACACGCACAACGCCACGCAGAAGATGACGCTGGACGGGGTCGAACTCAGCCCGGCACTTGGCATCGGCGCGTTCGCCGAGAAGACGCTCGTGGCAGCCGGGCAGGCCACGAAGGTCGACCCGAGCGTGCGGCCTGAGGTTGCCGGCCTCATCGGCTGTGGTGTGATGGCGGGCCTCGGCGCCGCGCTCAACACCGGCAACGTGTCCCGAGGGGATTCCGTTGCCGTGTTCGGTTGCGGTGGCGTGGGTGATGCTGCGATCGAAGGCGCCCGCATCGCCGGAGCCAGCACGATCATCGCCGTCGATCTCGACGACAAGAAGCTCGAGTGGGCCAAGGACTTCGGCGCAACGCACACCATCAACGCGAAGTCGGGCGATGTGGTCGAGCAGATCCGCGAGATCACTGACGGCAATGGTGTCGATGTGGCGATCGAAGCGGTCGGTCTGCCGGTCACGTACGAGCAGGCGTTCTACGCGCGCGACCTGGCCGGTACCGTCGTGCTCGTCGGTGTGCCCAGCCCGGAGATGAAGATCGAGCTGCCGCTCATCGAGGTCTTCGGACGTGGTGGCTCGCTCAAGTCCTCCTGGTACGGCGACTGCCTGCCCAGCCGGGACTTCCCGATGCTGATCGACCTGTACCTGCAGGGCCGCCTCAACCTCGACGGATTCGTCAGCGAGACGATCGGCATCGATGGGGTCGAGGAGGCGTTCCACAAGATGGAAGCCGGCGAGGTGCTTCGGTCAGTCGTCGTGATGTGATCGGAATCCCACGGATTTCACTGCTGAAAAAGATTTAGTACTAAATCTGCATCCGAAGGCTGCAGGCCGGACGTAGTAGCTCCAAACACTGACAGGAGTTACCAAATGAAATTTCGTCTTGCCTTGCTGCTCACCCTCGTGGTGTCCGTGCTGCTGCCCTCAGCCGCCGGCGCTCAGGATGCAGCTCGCATCCACCTGATCCACGGCATCCCCGACACCGATGTTGACGTCACCGTTGGCGGCGCTGCCGTCATCGAAGACTTCTCCTTCGGCGACACCCAGGACCTCTCCGGCTTCGCCGGCCAGACCCTCGACAGCCTGCAGGTCGTGCTTGCCGGCACCGACACCGTCGCCATCGACGTTGGCGACTTCGACGTTCCCGCCAGCGGCAACTACACCGTGATCGCCCACCTCGACGCCGACGGCGCCCCGACGGTCGGTGTGTTCGAGAACGACATCTCGGAAATCGCCGCCGGTAACGGCCGTCTCGTGGTCCGCCACACCGCAGCCGCTCCCGCCGTCGACATCCTCGCCAACGGTGCCGCAGCGTTCACCAACGTGCCGAACGGCGCCGGTGGTGGCGCTGACCTCCCGGCCGGAACCATCAGCGCTGAGGTCGTCCCGACCGGCGCCACCGAGCCCGTCGTCATCGGTCCGGCCGATCTCCCCGTCGCCGAGGGCTCCTCGCTCATCGTCTACGCCGTCGGCTCGCTCGACGCTGGCAACCTGACCGTGCTCACCGAGGTCATCGACGGCCTGGGCGCCCTTCCCGACGTCGTGAACACCGGCAACAGCCCGGTCTCGAACAGCAGCTTCCCGGTCGCCGCCCTCGTCGGCGGACTCATGGTCCTGGTCGCCCTCGGTGGCCGTCGCACCCTCGCCGGAACCCGCTGATCCCCAGCGATCGACGCAATGAAGAAGTACGCCCTCTGGGCGATTCCGTTCCTCCTCGGGTTGAGCATCGCATGGTTCGTTGCTCAGCTCGGGGAGGACGGCTCTTCGTCTTCCGTCCCCGCTGCAGCCGGGGGAGAAGACGTTCCGGAGCCCGAGTCGACCGTGATCGACGAGCCCTCCGAGGCCGAGGCAAACGAAGAGCCGTCGAGCTCGTCGAATGTCACGGCCGACGTCCTGATCCCGGAGGATCCGGACGATGCGACATCGACGGCGAGCGATCGCAGCCCGCTCGCCTCGATCGTCGAACCACTCGGGTCGGCGCTTCCGGAGGAAGCACTCGTCGGCGTCGGCGAGCCGCTCGGATTCCGCCCACTGTCGATGGAGATCCCGGATCTCGACGTGCAGAACGCAGCGATCGAGCCCGTCGGTATCGAGGACAACGGCGAGCTCGAAGTCCCCGGGGCGGAAGCGATCGGTTGGTACCAGTTCGGTGCCGGAATCGGCGGTGGACGGGGCTCGACCGTCCTGGCCGGTCACATCGCCTACAACGGCGTCGA
This sequence comes from Acidimicrobiales bacterium, assembly GCA_020628865.1. Lineage (GTDB taxonomy): Bacteria > Actinomycetota > Acidimicrobiia > Acidimicrobiales > SHLQ01 > SHLQ01. The sequence goes on along the minus strand of JAHDEJ010000020.1, from coordinate 52,488 downwards.
TGGCGTGTTCCGGAACCTCGACCAGATGCAGGCGGGTCAGGTCTTCACCGTGGACCACGAGGGCTCGACCCTTGCCTACGAGGTCACCGAGGTGATCCAGTACACGAAGGAAGCGCTGCCGATCGAGGATCTGTTCCGGGAAGACGGGGATGAGCGCCTGGTGCTCATCACCTGCGGCGGATCGTTCAATCCGTCGCTGCGCAGCTACGACGACAATGTCGTGGTCATCGCGGTCCCCGTCGCGGTGTGACCGGATCTTGCCAAGTGCGAAACTCTGGCCGGTCTGACTTGTGCGAGGCGCCAGGGCTCCCGAAGCTGGGGGTGTGACGTTGTCTCGACCACGGCGTGCTGCCTGCGCCGCGCTCCTCTTCCTCGCCGCCTGCGGAGGCGAAGGTTCGTCCACCACGCTGGCCGAAGCCACGACGACGATTCCGGCGGCATCGGCCCCAGTGGATGAAACGGCCGCCACCGAGGCACCCGGAGAAGCCACGACCACCGCACCGACAACGGCGCCCGTCGCCGCTGACGCAGCGACGGACGATCTGGCCGACGGGGATGCCGACACCGGTTCGACGACCGAGCAGCCGGCAGCGACGACCACCGCTGCTCCAACAACCACGGCGGAGGCGACGTCGACCACCGAGGCGTCGGCTCCAGCAGACAACGTCTCGCTCGTCGGGGGTGGCCAGCTCGACCTGAACTCTCTCGAGGGTCAGGACACCGTGCTCTGGTTCTGGGCGCCGTGGTGACCGAACTGTCTCCGAGAAGCCGGTGCGGTCGCACAGGCGCAGCAAGACAACCCCCAGGTGCAGATCATCGGCGTCGCAGCCCGAGACTCCGAGTCGGCGATGCAGGAGTTCATCGACCGGACGGGAGTCGGGATCTTTCCGAACATCAACGACGAGAGCGGTGCCATCTGGGCCCGGTACGGCATCAGCTACCAGCCGGCGTTCGCCTTCATCGACGACTCCGGTGAAATCTCGACCACGTCGTCACTCTCCGGCTCGGCCCTCCAGGAGCGAATCGACGCACTCGGGTGACCGAGCCGTCAGCAGTTGGCTGCTTGGAATCCGCTGGCCGGGAGGTCCCGACGAAGCCAGTTGTCCGCCGGATATGCCGCAGACCCTTCGATGCAGTGCAAGGTGAAGGCGAGCCGGGACTGATCGCTGGTGTTCGCTGAACTACGGTGCGGGAGCGAGCCGTGGAGTGCGATGAGTGTCCCCGGTTCGGCTTCGAGCGGCACCCATCCCTCGTCCGGGTAGGGCTGTTCGTCGAAGACCTCCATCTCGGTGGCGGCGTCGTCGGGTGTCCGACGAAAGCGCGACTTCACCGGCAGACGATGCCCACCCGGGAGCGCCCAGAGGCAGCCGTTCTCTTCCGTGGCCGCATCGATGGCGAGCCAGAACCCGATCACGCTCTGGGGCTCGGTCCACAGGAAGGTGTGATCGGTGTGCGGGGTCACTTCTCCGCCGATGTGCGGGTTCTTGAAGATGATCATGGATTGCAGGAGCCGCGGATCGGTCATTCCCACTGCGTCGGCGGCGTCAGCGAAGGGCGTCGAGCGGCAGAAGCGCCGGAACACGTCGTCGAGGTCGTGCATCGCATGCCCGATCTTGTTCAACGACTGGTGTTTGTCGACGAGGAGATGGCCGTCGTCGTCGAGCACGCCGTCCTCGAAGAAGAACCGGATCTGGTCGCCAGAGGTGAGGAAGTAATCATCTCGCGAGTGGCTCTGGTCGTTGGTCGAGAACACGGTGGACACACCGTTCGGGTCGAAGTCGTCGACCATTTCCCGGATCCGACGACGAATCGTACGAAGGGTCTGTGTGCTGACGGCGTCGGGGATGACGAGAAACCCGTCCTGTTCGAAGCTGGAATTGCGCATGGGTCAGGTTTCACCCTTGCGGTACGGCATGCCCAGGCTCACCGGCATTCGCAGGCGCTGGGCGAAGAAGACCAGCACGAGCAGCACGACGACGTAAGGCAGGGTGTTCGACCACCAACTGGGCACCGTGTCGGCGACGATCCACCAGAACAGCGCACCCACACCGAGGATCGCGGCGATGATCGTGTCGGCCTTCCTGCGGCGAGTGAAGGCCCACAGGCCGACGCCCGCGAAGGCGATGGCGTTGACCAGCAGCATGGCGTGCGATGCGGTGCCATCGAGGTCCCGCAGGTCGAGGCCGAAGACGTAGCCGAACAGCAGCGCGCCGAGGAGTACGCCACCCGGTCGCCAGTTGCCGAAGATCAACGCCGCCAGGCCGATGAAGCCACGGCCTGCCGAATTGCCACCTTGGAACAGGCCCGAGAGCTCGGTCGAGATGAAGGCACCGCCCAGACCGGCCAGACCGCCGGAGATGATGACGGCGATGTACTTGTACCGGATGATGTTGATGCCTTGGGCCTCGCCGGCCGCCGGCTTCTCACCGCAGATCCGAAGGCGCAGACCGAACCGGGTCCGCCAGATCAGCCAGACGGTGAACGGCACCAGTGCAATGGCGATGATGGCGACCCAGCTGGTGCCGCGCAACAGTCCGCGCGACAGCTGCGCGAGGTCGGACAGATACCAGATCTCCCATTGGGAGATGGTCAGCAGCAGGTCGGGCGATTCCCAGCCGAAGACCGTGCCACCGGCCAGGAATGGCACGTCCCAGTCGCCGACGGCGCTGGTTCGGGGTGAGGTGGTGGGGGAGGCCCAGATCTCTTCCGACAGATAGCGCGTGATCGCCGGCGCGAGGATGTTGATCGCCACGCCGGAGATGATGTGGTCCACCTGGAAGGTCACGGTCGCGATGGCGTGCAGGAGGCCACCGAGCATGCCTCCGAAGATGCCGATGGCGAGGCCCCACCATGCGCCGTAGGTGATCGAGCCCCAGGCGCCGAACCACATGCCGAGGATCAACATGCCTTCGAGGCCGATGTTGACCACACCCGCACGTTCGGAGAAGAGTCCGCCGAGGCCGGCGAGGAAGATCGGCACGGCGAAGCGCAGCATCTCGCGGGCGGTGGCGACCTGGGTGAGTCGTTCGGTGTCGCTGATGGACTGCACGATGGTGAGCAGCAGCACGCCGAAGGCGGCGTACAGGGCCCAGCGGGCCCATGCGGGAAGGTCGTTGAGCTTGGCGATCATGCCGGCACCACCTCTCGCTCGGCCGCCAACGCTTCGGCGGCTTCACGCGCCTCGTCCCGTTCGCGGAGCCGGTTGGCGACGCCGTAGGCAATCACTGCGGTGAGCAAGACGATGCCCTGCATGATGACGGCGATCTCTCGGGATGCGGCGCCGGTGGAGTCGAGCACACCCGAGGACACATCGAGGAAGGCGAACAGCAACGCGGCGAACGCCATGCCGCCGGGGTTGTTCCTTCCCAGAAGCGCCACGGCAATTCCCTGGAACCCGAGCCCCTGGATCGGGTCCGGCGGGAACTTGCCGCGGTCGGCGAGCTCGACCATGCCGATCAGGCCGGCCACGGCGCCCGACAACATCATTGCAGCAAGCACCATGCGCTTCGGGGGCACGCCGCCGGCCCGAGCAGCGAACGGGTTGATGCCGCTGGCTCGCAGATCGAAACCGAAGCGGGTGCGGTTGAGTAGCACGTGATAGAGCACGCCCACGAGTACGGCGATCAGGAGCATGCCGGTGAGCTCCTTGCCCTGGCCGATCTCCCTCGTGAAGATCTCGAGCAGGCCATTGATGGTCGGGAGGAGACCCGACTCCTCGATTTCGTTCGTGCCGAGTTCGGTGGACGAGAAGTTCTCGCCCAGCTCGGCCTGCCATTCCTGCTGCAGCCAGGCGATGAGGCCGCCGACGGCAATCGAGTTCAGCATGATCGTCGAGATGACCTCGTTGACGCCGCGGGTCGTTTTGAGGACGCCGGCAATGCCGGCGTAGAGGGCACCGACGATCATGGCGACCACCATGATCACGAAGATGTGCAGGACCTGCGGGAGGCTGATGAGGCCACCGACCTGGGCAGCGAACAGGAACCCCATGAGGTACTGGCCCTCGACACCGATGTTGAACAGGTTCATCCGGAACCCGATCGCCGCAGCCACGGCGGACAGGTAGAAGGGCGTGGCCCGATTGAGGATGTCGACCTGCGTCTCGAGCTTGGCGGCGTGGCTGAGCATGTCGCCGTAGGCCTCGGCGGGGCTCGAGCCGAACGCCAGCAGCGCGATCGTCGACACCACGAGGGTGAGGAGGAACGCACCGACAGGTGCGGCCAATGAGAAGGCGAGCTTGCGCATCAGGCGGCTCCTCCGTTCTGCAACGCGGCGCCGGTCATGTACGCACCGAGGTCTCTGGGGGTCACGTCGGCCGGGGCGAGCGTGGCGACGAACTCGCCCCGCAGCATGACGACGATCGTGTCCGAGAGGCCGATCAGCTCGTCGAGGTCCGCCGAAATCAGCAGCGTGGCCAGGCCGTTGCGGCGAGCGGCGCGGATGTCGTCCCAGACGGCTGCCTGCGCACCGACGTCGATGCCGCGGGTCGGATGTGCCGCCACGAGCACTTCGGGGTCGGATGTGAGCTCCCGGCCGATGATGAGCTTCTGCTGGTTGCCGCCCGAGAGCGCATGTGCAGACACATCGATGTTGGGCGTGCGCACGTCGAACTGTTCGCGGATCAACTCTGTCTGGGCTCGGGCGCCGTCACGGTCGAGCCACCAATTGGACCCGTAGGGCGATTGGGTTTGATGCCCGAGTGCGGCGTTCTCCCACAGCGGTGAGGACAGGAGCAATCCTTCGTGATGCCGATCCTCGGGAACATAGGCGAGTCCGGCTTCCCGCCGCTTTCGCACCGACTCGCGGGTGATGTCGCGCCCGTGGAACGACACGGTGCCCGACGCGATGTCGGCGGTGCCGATGATCGCATCGACCAGCTCGCCCTGGCCATTGCCTTCGACGCCGGCGATGCCCACGATCTCGCCTCGGTGAATTCGGAGGTTGATGTCGTGCACGACCTGACGCCCGTCTTCGTTGAGGACGGTGAGGTCCTTGAGCTCGAGCGCAACGTCGTCGGTGACGGTCGATTCGCTGGTGTCGGGGGTGGGCAGCTCGCTGCCCACCATCAGTTCGGCGAGCTCATGGGCGGTCACGCCGTCGTTCTTCATGGTGGCGACGGTCTTGCCGTGCCGCAGCACGGTCATGCTGTCGGAGATCTCGAGGACCTCGTCGAGCTTGTGATCGATGAACAGGATGGTGGCACCGCTCGCCTTGAGCTCCCGCATGTTCTCGAAGAGGGCTTCCACTTCCTGGGGGACGAGCACCGCGGTCGGCTCGTCGAGAATCAGGATCTCGGCGCCCCGGTAGAGGACCTTGATGATCTCGACCCGCTGCCGCTCGCCGACCTCGAGCGACTCCACCATCTGGTTCACGTCGATCGTGAGGCCGTATTCGTCGGCGACCTGGCTGAGGTGGGCCTCGGCCTCCTTGAAGTTGATACGGCCGCCGCTCACGGTGGGCTCTGCACCGAGGATGATGTTCTCCAGGACGGTGAGCTGATCGGCCAGCATGAAGTGCTGGTGGACCATGCCGATCCCGCGGTCGATGGCGTCCGTCGGCGAGCTGAAGTTCACGAGCTCGCCGTTGACCTTCATGGTGCCCTCGTCCGGCGCCTGCATGCCGTAGAGGATCTTCATCAGGGTTGACTTACCGGCACCATTCTCGCCGCAGACGGCGTGAATCTCGCCCTTCTCCACGGTGAGATTGACGTTGTCGTTTGCGATGACACCGGGGAACCGCTTGGTGATGCCCGTCAACTCGATCGCCGCGGTCATGCGTTTCATCCTCCGAAAAACGGTCGAGACCGGACCCTACCCGATCGCTCCGTGAGGAGAGAATCGGGAAGGTCCGGTCTCGGAAGGACCCGCTGCCATCGGCGGCGGGCTCACGATGATCGAGCGGCTGGATCAGCCGTTCGTGACCTCGGTCGGGTCGGTCGGGACCACGACGTCGCCGGCAACGATCGACGCCTTGGCGGCCTCGAGGTCGTCCACGATGTCGTCGACGAAACCGCCGGTGGTCGAGTAACCGACGCCGTCGACCGAAAGGTCGTAGACGTTCGGGCCGGCGGTGAACGTACCGGCATCCTGGGCCTTGAGGATCTCGAAGACGGCCACGTCGACACGCTTCAGCATCGAGGTGAGCACGTACTCCTGGAGGCTCTCGTCCACGGCGCCGATCGTGTTGAACTGATCGGAGTCCACGCCGATGCCCCACACCTTGCTGCCGTTGTCCTCGGAGAAGTCCTTGGCGGCCTGGAACATGCCGTTACCGGCACCACCAGCAGCGTGGTAGATGATGTCGGCGCCATCTTCGTACATGGTGGTGGCGATGACCTGGGCACGGTCGGGCTGGTTGAAGCCGTCGAAGTCCGGGGCGTCGGTGATGTACTCGGCGACGACCTCGATGGAGGGATCGACCGAGGCCACACCGGCACGGAAGCCGGCTTCGAACTTCTCGATGAGGCCGAAGCAGCACACGCCGCCGATGAAGCCGACCTGGTTGGATTCGGTCTTCAGGGCTGCGGCGACGCCGACCAGGTACGAGCCCTGCTCTTCGGCGAAGACCAGACCAGCGACGTTGTCGCCGACCGGTGCGGGCGGATCGACGTCGAAGTTCAGCATGGCGTCATCGATGACGGCGAAGTTGGTGTCCGGGTTCTCGGCGGCCACGGCAGCGGCGTCACCGGCGAAGAGGAAGCCCACGCCGATCACGATCGGGTTGGCGTCAGCGGCCAGCTGGAGCAGCTCGGCGCGGTTCGAACCGTCGTCGTTGGGCGAGGCCTCGGAGAAGGCGATGCCGAGTTCGCTGTCCGCACGGTCGAGGCCGACGGCTGCGGAGTCGTTGAACGAAAGGTCGCCGCGGCCACCGATGTCGTAGACGAGGCCGACGGAGGTGTCGGACTCGGCAACTTCTTCCATGGCTTCGTCAGCAGCCTCGGTGGCCTCTTCGACCACGTCGGTCGCCGTCTCGGATGCATCGCTGCCACAAGCAGCTGCGATGAGGCTGAGGACCGCCAACAGCGTGAGTAGGAGTTTGGATTGTTTGCGCATGTGTCTGTGCCCCTCCGGCAGTTCGCGCCGACGACCGGTTGTCGCCGTCATTGAAAGTTGCGGGTCAACCTAGCGAATCGCGTCGCATTACGTAGCGCGGACGTCGAAATCCCGACAATCGTCACACTGCGGGAACAAAGGCGGCCGGAGTGGCGAGGTCGGGGGTGAAGACTGTTTGAGCGCGTGTCAGGACTCGTTGTCGGCGCGGGCGCGCCAACGCTGACGAAGGCGTGCGATGGGCATGGATCCGACGATAAGGAGGGATCCAGCCGCGATGAGCAGCACCAGGACCGTGAGCCCAAGAGCAAGGACGCCGATGATCGACGACATTGTGGCGTTCGGTCCGGGGAGTGGATCAGCTGTTGCGGCCCATGTTGGGCTTGCGGCCGTGGTTCGCCTTGGAGCGGCGAGCCTTGAGCTTCTTCTTCTGCGTGCGCTTCGACATAGGGGACAAGCTTAGGGGCGCTGTGTCCGGCTCACTACTCGATGATGCGAAGCACGGTTGGATGATTTCGCGCAAAATCTCGCGACTTCGTGCTTCCCAGGGGCGTCACTACTTGTGAATCGCAGCTCGGGTATCCCGCCACCTGGGCTGCGATTCGTACGTTTTCCCACAAAAGGGGTGCGTATCGGTGTGGCATCGGGTGGTCAGCCCGCCTTGCTCCGGGTCCAGTCGAGGAGATCCTCGGCGCTCCACGTGTTGATGATGCGATCCGGATCCACCCCGCAGCGCACGGCTTTGTCGCAGCCGTAGGCCTGCCATTCGAGCTGGCCCGGCGCGTGGGCATCGGTGTCGATCGAGATCCAGCAGTCCCACTCGACCGCCAGTTCGAGCAGCTCCTCTGGCGGATCCTGCCGTTCGGGGCGGCAGTTGATCTCGACTGCGGTGTCGAACTGTTTGCAGGCGGCAAAGACGATTTCGGCGTCGAAGTCGGAGGGCGCCCGTCCGGTTCCGGAGACCTTCCGGTTCGTCATGTGGCCGAGAATGTCGACGTGCGGGTTCGCGATGGCCGTGACCATTCGGCGGGTCATCGCATCCCGGGGCATCTTCATCTTCGAATGGACCGAGGCGACGACGACGTCGAGCTGACCGAGCATGTCGTCGCTGAGGTCGAGGCTGCCATCTTCGAAGATGTCCACCTCCATCCCGGAGAGAATGCGGAACGGCGCCATCTCCCGGTTGAGTGCGTCGAGTTCTTCCAACTGATTCCGGAGCCGCGCTTCGTTCAGGCCGTGGGCGATGGTGAGCCGGGCCGAGTGGTCGGTGGCGACGAGGTACTCGTGCCCGAGCGCCTTGGCGGCGTTCGCCATCGTTCGGAGCGGCGCGCCACCGTCGGACCAGGTGCTGTGACTGTGGCAGTCGCCCTTCAGCTGCGCCCGCAGCTCTGCGCCGACACCGAGCGGGATCTCGGTTCGGCGTTCGAGGTCGGCGAGGTAGCCATCGGTGTCGCCGTTGATGGCCTCGATGATGACCCGGCTCGTGGAGGAGCCGATGCCATCGAGGTCGGTGAGCGTTCCGGCTCTGGCTCGTGTTTCGACTTCGTCTGGGTCGAGCGCTTCGATCGTTCGGCGTGCGTTCTGGAAGGCACGAACTTTGCTCGACGGCGCCAGCTCACGGTCGAGCAGGTACACGGCTCGTTCCAACGCGTCGATTGCCTCCATGCGCCGAACCTACCAAATGGTGCCTGGCACCTTCGGGCCGCCACGGTGCCTGGCACCTTCGGGTGCCAAAGAGGCCTGGCACCTTTTGGGGTGAAAGGTGCCAGGCCCCTTGGGGCGCAGCGGCGGCGGGGCGGTAGCGTCGAGGGCAATGGAACGCTTCGGATTCGTTGGGTTGCCCAACGCTGGTAAATCGTCTTTGTTCAATGCCCTCGCCGGTGGTGGAGCGCTCGCTGCTCCGTATGCCTTTGCGACGACCGATCCCAACGTTGGCGTGGCCAAGGTGTTCGACGCCCGCCTCGATGCGTTGGCCGAAATGTCCAGCTCGAAGAAGATCATTCACGCGAGCGTGCAATTCAATGACATCGGCGGTCTGGTCGAGGGCGCAAGCCAGGGAGAAGGCCTCGGCAACAAGTTTCTCGCCGGAATCCGTGAAGTCGACGCCATCGTGTTCGTGCTCCGCGCGTTCTCCGATGGAGATGTACCCGGCCCCACCGATCCGCTCGAACACCTGGCGATCGTCGAAACCGAGCTCTCGCTGGCCGATCTCGACACGGCCGAGAAGCAGCTCGACAAGGTGGCTCGAATCGCTCGAACCGATCGCTCCAAGGCCGACGACGAGGCGATGCTCCGCAAGGTCGTCGACATCCTCGGCGAAGGCACCCCGATCTTCAAGAGCGAGCTCTCGGAAGCCGAGCGCGAGGAACTCAAGCCCTACTTCTTCCTCACCAACAAGCCGGTTCTTGCGGTCGTCAACATCGGAGACGACCAGCTCGACGACGGCGAGGCGATCGCGGCGCCGGTCAGCGAGGCGCTGGGTGGAGCCGAAGTCATCGCCACCTGTGTCCAGCTCGAGGCCGAAGCGGCGATGCTCGAGGACGACGAGCGGGCCGAGATGCTCGAAGGACTCGGGCTGGGCGAAGGCGCCATGCCCCGCTTCCTCCGAGCGGCGTACGAGATCATGGGTTTGCGCACCTATCTCACAACCGGCGAGAAGGAGAGCCGGGCCTGGACCTTCCGGTCCGGTTCGACCGCACCGCAGGCCGCCGGCGTGATCCACACGGACTTCGAACGCGGCTTCATCCGGGCGGAGACCATCGGTTGGCAGGAGCTCGTCGAAGCGGGTTCGTGGTCTGCCGCCCGCGACAAGGGTCTTGTCCGAAGCGAAGGCAAGGACTACATCGTCCAGGACGGCGATGTCATGGAGTTCCGCTTCAACGTCTGACCGGCAGACGTCGTCTCGGCGCCGTCGTCCGCAATCTAGGATTCATGCATGGCTTGGTTGGTCCACGAGGGAACGGTGCTCGCCACCCTTGACCGTGCCGATTCGTTGCGCCTGCGCAGCCGGGGCCTCCTCGGACGCGATTCCTACGATGGTGCGCTGCTGCTCGAACGCACGCGCAGCGTCCATACCGTGGGGATGCGTTTCCCGATCGATGTGGCCTTCTGCGACAAGGAGCTTCGTGTCGTGCGAATCGTGACGTTGCCCGGCCGACGGGTGACCCGACCGGTGTGGCGGGCCCGCTGCGCGATCGAGGTGGAAGCCGGGCGCTTCGCACATTGGAATGTGAAGGTCGGGGATCAGTTGGAGATCAAGGGCGAACTCGAACCGGTCGATGGCGTCGATGACTGACGCCGAGCCAACGCCTGCGCTCGTCCTCGTCGCCACGTCGATCGGCAACCTCGACGATCTCGCACCGAGGGCGCTGCACGAGTTGACGTCCGCAGACCGAATCGCCTGTGAGGACACGCGGCGGACCGGGGCGCTGTTGAAACACTTCGGCATCGGTCACGAGCCCTTCATCGTGTGCAACGAGCACACGGAGATGGCGGCCGCAGCGAACGTGGTCGATCGGATCGCGAACGGGCAACGCGTCGTGTTGGTGTCGGATGCGGGGATGCCCGGCATTTCCGATCCGGGGCATCGCATCGTGCAGGCGGTCGTGGATGCCGGTCAGACGGTCACGGCGGTTCCGGGGCCATCTGCCGTGTTGATGGCGATCTCGGTGAGCGGTCTTGCGTCAGACCGATTCTGCTTCGAGGGGTTCCTGCCACGGAAGGGGGCGGACCGAGCGAAACGAATCAACGCACTTCTCACCGAGGAGCGCTCGACCGTGTTCTTCGAGTCCCCACGTCGGGTGGCTCGCACCGTCGCCGACCTTCTCACGGTCCTGGGGGAGGAGCGGGGCGTGGTTCTGGCTCGGGAACTGACGAAGACGCACGAAGAGGTGTGGCGCGGTTCGCTCGGGGGCGCACGCGACAAACTCGCCGAACGAGAGCCGCTCGGCGAGTTCGTGGTGATCGTCAGCGGGGCTTCGCCGACGGAGGTCGACGACGCCACCTTGCGGGACGCCCTCGATCAGGAGTTCCGTCGAGGTGCGTCGACCCGCGACGCCGTGGCGTCCGTGATGGATCGGTTCAGCGTGCCGAAGCGCCGGGTCTACGACCTGGCCGTCGGCGACTGAGGGTCAGGCCCGGCGCTGCTTGCGGCGCTCGCGACGGATCTTGCGTCGCTCGTCCTCGGTGGTGCCACCCCAGATGCCTGCGTCCTGATTGGTCATCAGGCTGTACTCCAGGCATTCGACCCGCACGTCGCAGGTGAAGCAGACGGCCTTGGCCGACGCGATGTGATCGATCGCGGGCCCGGTCTGGCCGACCGGAAAGAACAGATCGGGATCGGTGTCCCGGCAGGCGGCGCTGTTGCGCCAGATCTTCGGTTCGAGCGAGACCATCGAGGTCGTCACTGCAGCATTCGTCTGGGTTGTAACCGACACGTTTCCTCCACGCATCTGCTTCGTAACTCGTACCCGTGCCGCCCAGCACGCCCGAGAAGTCGAAGCGACTACGCAGAATGTAGTTCCGGGCACGGAGCGTGGCAAGCATTTTCTCGCAGAAAGTGAACCTTTCACCACAACAAGTGACATCGATGTAATTTGGGGGCCGCCGGGGCCAGGAGAAGGGGCCATCGGTCTCCTGTGTGCGGCACCGATGACGGCTACCGTTGCGGCATGACTCTCGTGATTGCGCACCGTGGCGCCTCCGCTCAGTACCGGGAAAACACCGTCGAAGCCTTCGAGGGTGCGGCGGCGATGGGGGCCGACTGGGTCGAACTCGATGTCCGTCGCACGGCAGACGGGGCGCTCATCGTCCATCACGACCCGGCCATCGACGGAACGAACCTCATCGACATGGCCGCCACAGACCTTCCGGCGCACATCCCGAACCTGGCGGCCGCATTGGAGGCCTGCGGCGAGATGGGCATCAACATCGAGATCAAGAACGATCCCAATGAGCCGGACTACGACGACGAGCACGCAATCGTGGAACCGACGTTGGCTGAGGCGCTGCGCATCGTTCCTCGAGATCGCCTGCTGTTCACCTCGTTCGACATGGGTGCCGTCAACCGGGTTCACGATCTCGACGACCGCCTCGCCACCGGATTCATCACGATGGACCGCGTGGGTGTGGAGGTTTCGGTGGGCCGAGCGAGCGCACACGCGCATGCATCGATCAACCCGCACGATCCGCTGGTGACGCCTCGCTTCGTGTCTGCCGCCCACGAGGCGGAGCTGCTCGTCTACCCGTGGACCGTGGATGACCCGGACCGTATGGCCGAGATGATCGACCTGGGCGTCGACGGCATCATCACGAACACGCCCGACGTGTTGCGCAACCTGATCGGCTGATTCAGAGGATCGGTCCGGGGCGCGGGACGTCGCGTCCGTCGGGCACCACCAACTGCAGGACGTCGGGCTCCCAAAGGAACTCGATCTCGGTGACATCGCCGAGGTGATCGCCATCGAGTTGGTACGGGAACGGTCGTTCACTTCGCACGATGACCTTCATGAGGTCGGAGCGAACGTCGACGCCTCGTCCGGTCTGGACGCCGGCGTCTGATCGAAGTGTGCGAGCCGCCAACGTTGCGAGGCGGGTGGCGCTCATCGATCGCAGCGTGAGAAAGCTCAACGGCCGATCGAGGGTCGCCGCCGGGGCCACCCGAAATGGGCGGTCGGCAAGATACGTGTACGGATCGGTGTTCAGGCAGATGCCGAAGTAGCCGTCGTCGAGGACGGAGCCGTCGGCGAACTCGACCTCGAAATGCGGTGTCGAACGGTCGTAGTGGCGCAGCCACGTGTCGATCGCCGCAAACGCAAACAACGGGTGGCCGGCCCATCGCTTGAGCTGGCCGCGTTTCTCCACCTGCTCGACGACCGCTGCGTCGTAGCCGACGCCCGTGTGGAAAAGGAAGTACCGGCCGTTCGCCGAGCCCAGTCCGACCGAACGCACCGAACCGGCATCGAGCGCTTCCAGCGTGACGGCCGTGGCGTGCACCGGATCGTCCGGCAGGCCCAGGGTGCGTGCAAAAACGTTCGTGGATCCTCCGGGCAGGGGAGCGAGCGCCGTTGCGCTGCCGGCAACGCCGTTGGCAGCTTCGTTGAGCGTTCCGTCACCGCCGAGCACCGCAACGACATCCACCCCGGCGGCCGCCGCGCCCTTCGCAATCCGCGTTGCATGACCACGACGGGCCGTTTCGGCGAGCTCGACGTCGTGGTCGGCGGAAAGGGCCTTCTGAATCACCACACGAGTGCGTGCGGTGACCGATGATGCTGAAGCGTTAGCAATCAGAAGGATCCGCATTTTTTCCTTTGATTGGGGCGAGTGTGCCGAGGTTACCGCCCAGTACGCTGAAGCATTGTGCGAAGTTTCCTGCGCTTCCGCAGGACACCCAACGAAGAAAGGGGCACCCGACGCAATGAACGTAGTCGTGTGTGTGAAACAGATCCCTGATCCGGCAGAGACCGGCTCGATGGATCCAGCAACAAAGACCCTCGTCCGAGACGGAAAGCTCATCCTCGACGAATCCGATAGCTACGGCGTCGAGATGGCCCTCCAGCTGGCTGAGGCCGCCGGTGGCGGCACTGTCTCGCTCGTGTCGATGGCCCCCAACAACGAGGTGTCCGGTCTTCGCACCGCCCTCGCCATGGGCGCCGACGACGCCGTGCTCGTCTCCGACGATGCGCTCGCCGGCACCGATGCCCTCGGTACCGCCAAGGTGCTCGCCGCCGCGATCGCCAGCAAGTCGCCGGACCTCGTGCTCGCCGCCACGGAATCCTCCGACGGCTACACCGGCACGGTTCCCGAGCAGATCGCCGCCGTGATGGGCCTCCCGTCCGTCACGTTCGCAAAGTCGATCGAGGTCGGCGATGGCTCGGTCAGCGTCCAGCGCCAGACCGAGGCCGGCTACGACTCGGTCACCTGCCCGATGCCCTGCATGGTCTCCGTGACCGCAGGTGTTGTCGAGCCCCGCTACCCGTCCTTCAAGGGCATCATGGCTGCGAAGTCCAAGCCCGTTGAGGAGAAGACCTGCGCCGATCTCGGTATCGACGCCGGTTCCGTCGGGTGGGCCGGCGGTGGCCAGGAGATCGTCGAGATCGAGGCCGCCGAAGAGCGTGCCGCTGGCGAGAAGATTGTTGATGAGGGCGACGCCCACGAGCGCATCGTTGCGTTCCTCGAAGAACTGAAGGTGATCTGATCATGGGAATGGGAACGATCTGGGTCTACGGAGAGGTTGCCGAAGACGGCGGTCTGTCCTCGATGACCACCGAAATCCTGGCCAAGGCCCGCGAGCTCGCTGACGACGTGCACGTCGTCGTGGGTGGCGAGGGAACCGACGCCATCGCCGCATCGGCCGGCGCCAACGGCGCCAGCACCGTTCACGCAACGGGCGACCTCGCCGGTGGCCTCCAGGGCGTGCACGTGGCCGCAGCGATCGCCGGTGCGATCGAGGCCGGCTCCGGCCCCGCCGCCGTGCTCGCCGGCACGACCTACGACGGCCGCGATGTTGCCGCTCGTCTGTCGGTTGCCGTCGACGCTCCGGTGATCACGAACGTGGTCGACCTCGAGGTCAGCGGTGACGCACTCGTCGGCACCGAGCCTGTCTTCGGTGGCACGACCAACGTGAAGACCACCTTCACCGGCGGCAAGGCGCAGATTGCGCTGATCCGCCCGAAGTCCTTCGTGGCCGAAGAGACCGGTGGCGCAGCTGCGTCCGTCGCTGCTCTGGCCGTCCCGGACTCCGGCGCTGCTGGCGCCGCCCGGGTGCAGGACCGCTTCGTTGAAGAGTCCGATGGTCCGAAGCTCGACGAGGCCGGCACCGTGGTGTCCGGCGGTCGTGGTCTCGGCGAAGCCGACAAGTACACCATGGTCGAGGATCTCGCCACGGTGCTTGGTGGTGCCGCTGGTGCGTCCCGTGCGATCGTCGATGCGGGCTGGGTCCCCTACAGCTACCAGGTGGGTCAGACCGGCAAGGTCGTGAAGCCCGACGTCTACCTCGCACTCGGCATCTCCGGTGCCACGCAGCACCTGGTCGGCATGAAGGGTTCCAAGACCATCATTGCGATCAACAAGGACGAGGAGGCCCCGATCTTCGGTGTCGCCGACCTCGGCATTGTCGGCGACGTCCACAAGGTCGTCCCGAAGCTTCTCGAGGCCCTCAAGGCCCGCTGACAAGCCGCTCGAAGGGCCCCGCTGCCAAGCAGCGGGGCCCTTCGTCGTTTTCGCCCCACCAAAGGGGGTCAGACCCCCAACGTCAATCAGGGGTCTGACCCCTAATCGCATGTAGGGGTCAGACCCGGAATCTGACGTAGCCAGTGGAAGGCCAAGTTCGGCGAAGCCGAACTTGAGTAGTGAGGAGCCGCTAGGCGACGAACGGCTCTAGACCATCGGCCAGGGCCAGCGACGGCCGGTGGGGTCGTCGGGGAACGCGCCTTCGACGGCGAGGACCCGGGCTCTTGTGAGCACGGCGTCGCGTTCGAATGTGTCGAGGAGCGCGGCGAGGTCGTCGTTCAAGCCGTCGTCGAGCAGGGCTTCGAGACCTTCCTTGACTTCGGTCGGGATCTGCTCGTTGGCGAAGTCCCAGATGACCGTGCGGAGCTTGAATTCGGCGTGGAAGCTGAGTCCGTTGTCGATGGCGTGCAGCGCGCCGTCCTCGCCCAGAAGGACATGGCCGGATTTGCGGTCCGTGTTGTTGGCGACGATGTCGAAGGCACAGATCTGGCGGAACGCAGGATGCTTGGCGTCGTCTTCGAGCATCGTGAAGTAGTGCTCTTCGAACACCGCAGGCACGAACAGCTGCAGCGAGCCGACGCCGAGCGGGCCATCGGCCACGATCGTCGGCGGCACATGCCCCCAACCCAGCTGCTCGGACAGGAGGAAGGCGGCGACTTCCCGCTTGTAGAGGGACGGCGGAAAGTCCCACAGGGGCTGTTCACCGCGTTCGGGCTTGTAGATGGCCTGTGCGGGAACGTCGCCGTCCTCGGTCGTCAGGTCGACCAGAAACGTGCCGTTCGACGAGTACGGCATTCTGCCGAGCAGCTCGATTTCGGCTTCCGCGAGCAGCGCGAGTGCGTCGGCTGTCGCCAAGGGAGGACGTGAACGGAACGGGCTGTCGTCTGTCACCGATCAGTTCCAACAGGGGCAGAAGCCATCTTCGCCGTGGTTGAGGGGGCGGGCGCAGAACGTGCAGGGTGGGCGGCCGGCCTCGACCACTTCACGTGCTCGTTCCACGAACGCGACGGTTTGGGCCCGGGCAAGACGGAAGGTCGCGACCGACACGTTGTCGTTCTCCTCTTCCTCGGAGACCTCCTCGGCCATGACGATGATCGCGTCGGTGTCTGGGTCGTAGGCGGCGCCCATGGCTCCGACCACCCAGAGCGGCTCGACGGGTTCGATCAGTTCGGGCGCAGTGGTCCAGTCCCGAGCGCCGATCTCCGGAGCGTCCGACAGGAGCTCGGCCAGGTACTCGGCCATCGCCATCACCTGCTGCTTCTCGAGCTTCAGCGTCACGATGGACGAGCCCGCCTTGGCCTGCAGATAGAAGGTTCGTTGCCCCTTGGGGCCAACGGTCCCGGTGGTGAACGAGTCGACGTCAGCGATTTCGAAGGATGCCATTGATGGTGCTCAGCTTGGAACGAGGGTGGACAGGTCGTCTCCGGTCGAGTTGACCGAGAGCACGATCGGGCCGGTGGCCGTGTACATGACGGCGCTGACCGAACACGGCGAGATGACGATGCGTTGGAAGAGGTCCAGGGGAGTGCCCTGTGCGTCGGCGACCGCGGCCTTGATGGTGTCGGCGTGCGACACGGCGACGATGGTCTCGCCCGGATGACGGCTCACCAGGTCGGTGACGGCTCCGGTCATGCGGGTTTGCATCTCGGGGAAGGACTCGCCACCCGGGAAACGGAATCCGCTCGGGTAGCTCTGTACCGTCTTCCATTCGGGCAGCTTTCGCAGATCGGACAGGTTCTTGCCCGTCCAGTTGCCGAAGTCGGCCTCGATCAGCCCCTTGTGGGTGCGGACACGAAGCTTGCAGGCCTTTGCTATCGGCGCAGCAGTTTCCTGGGTGCGCTCCATCGGCGAGGCGTAGACGGCGGCCACCTTTCCCAGTGCGGCAATGCGCTCACCCGCTCGCTCGGCTTGGCCGACACCCTTCTCGGCCAGGTGGAGGCCGGGTGCCCGCCCGGGAAGCTTCTTTCCGGTGGTGGGGGTCTGCCCGTGACGGACGAAGAGCACCACGGTCGGTTTCGGAGAGGTCTTTGCAGCCATTGGGTTTCACGCTACCGGCAGTAGCTTCGCAGTGATGGACCTGTCCGCACTCGCCGAAGAGATCGTTGCCTGCCGCCAGTGCCCTCGCCTCGTTGACTGGTGCCAGACCGTTGCGAGGGAGAAGCGGGCGGCATACGCCGACGAGGACTACTGGGGACGTCCGGTATCCGGATTCGGCGACCCCCAGGCCCGTATCGCCGTGGTCGGTCTGGCTCCAGCCGCGCACGGAGCGAACCGCACCGGCCGGATGTTCACTGGCGACCGATCCGGCGACTGGCTGTACCGGGCCCTGCACCGTGCGGGGCTCGCCAATCAGGCGGAATCGGTGAGCGTGGACGACGGTCTCGAACTGAACGACGTGTGGGTCACCTCACCAGTCAAATGCGCGCCGCCGCAGAACAAGCCGACCGCGCAGGAACAGAACACCTGTCGTCCGTTCCTCACCCGGGAACTTGCCGCGTTGCCCAACCTCCGGGTCGTCGTCAGCCTCGGCGGAATCGGGACCACCGCCGTTGCCAAACACTTCGAGATGTCTCCGAGACCCAAGTTCGGTCACGGCGCCGAACATTGCATCGACGACGATCTGACGCTGCTGTGCAGCTTTCATGTGAGCCAACAGAACACCTTCACCGGCCGGCTGACCGAGGAGATGCTCGACTCGATTTTCACACGCGCGCTGGTCCTCGCCTCAGGCCGGTAAATTGGGCGGCATGGCACGTCGTCTCACTCTGCTCCTCCTCGCAATCGCGCTGCTTGCTGCCGCCTGCACGAGTGAGGGTCTTCCGAACTCCTACGCCGATCAGGACGGTCGAGCTGAAACGCAGTTCATCGAGGCGTGCGAGACGTCGCTGACCGAAGGCGAACAGTCCAACCCGGCTGAGTTCTGCCAGTGCGCATTCCACACGGTCGCCTCCGAGCTGACCTACGCCGAGTTCGTGGACCTGGACAACAAGCTCAAGGACGACCCGGCCGCCCTCTCCTTCGAAGAGCGGCAGCTCCTCGAGAGCGTCTCGCTGCCCTGCCAGTTCGACGCCTCCACCGTCAAGACCGACGTCCTCGACGGCTAGCTGCCGTTCGCTTCGCTCACTAACCGAGTTTCGGCCCTGGAGGGCCGAAACGTCGCCCGCCGCAGGCTCGATCCGGGCGCTGGGGCGCCCTCGACTCGCGCTGCGGTTGCCTGGCGGCCTGTCCGGTTCGACCGGCGGAGCCGGATCGATCCTTGCTGGCAACGTATCGTTGTCGCGAAGTTGCGGTGAAGGGGTCGGATCTCACTTTCACCCGCTGGCGCACGTTGTCTGAAGTACTGTTTCGCTTCGGGGAGGCGGCGATCGATGGCGGAACCAAACGACGTGGTGCGTGATCAGTACTTTCCGTTTGAGGCACCGTCTGGATGTACTGTCCGCGCCGTCGATGAAGCCACATTCTGGGATGTCGCTGGGGCGCTGACGGCCGAGGTGTTCACGCCGATGGCTGAGCTCGGACTCGCCGAGTTTCGGCCCCCGCCAGAGAATCTGGCGACCAGCTGGAACGTTCATCGAGAGTGGCTGATCTTCTACGACGAAACTGATCAGCCCATCGGTTGGTCGTTCAGCGAACAACGAGAGCCCGACACCCTGTTCATGGTGTGGACTGGTCTGCTCCCCGAGAAACAGGATCAAGGCATCTACTCTGCGTTCCTTCGGAACTACGTGGCCTACGCCAGAGCGCTTGGCTATGCCCGCATCACCAGCAATCACATGGTGAACAACCGACGAGTGTTGGTCGCGAAACTCAAGGCCGGCTTCGTGGCCTCCGGGATGACCTTGGACGAGCGGTGGGGCGCCATGATTTGGCTCACGTGCCATCTCGACGATGACCTCGCATCTGCGTACCGCAGCGCCTTCAGCCTCGAGACCTATGAATGAACGGCGTCAGCCGGACGGCTGTTAACCCTCCGCGATGTTGATGCCGGGCTGGTCGCCGTCGACGGCCAGGGCGCTGATGACCTGACGTGCCTGCTGGCGATGCTGCTCGACGAGGGACCACATCTCGGCGATGCGGGCCCGCTCGGCCTCGAGCTCACGGTTCTCGGCCGAGAGCCGCTTGCGGATCTCGTCGAGGTGAATTCGCTCGGCATCGAGACGCTTGCGTTCGTCGACGTTGTCGGAACGCTGCGACTCCAGACGGGCCTGGCTTGAAGCCATCTCGGTCTGGAGCTGGTCGAACTCGGCCTGTTGGTTGTTGAGGCTCTCGCGGCGCTCAGAAACGATGGCGCCAAGCTTGCGGATCTCTGCCTCTTCGGCCTTCAGCGCCTCTCGGCGGGAGTTCAGGCCAGCCTGGAACTCGTTGAAGTTCGCCGACTCGGCCTCGGCACGGCTCTTGGCCTGCTCGAACTCGGTCTGTTGGCGGGCGAGCGTCTCCAGCTTGTCGTCGAGGACGGCACGGTCACGATCGTGCTGTGCGCTGCGCTGATCGAGAATGTCGCCTTCCTCATCGAGCTGACGACGGCGTTCGACCAGCTGCGTCTGCTGACGACTGAGGAACTCATTCTGCTCGTTGTGCTGAGTCCGCTGCTCTGCGAGGGCGGTCCGGAGGCCGTCGAGCTGCGCCTGCTCGGCATCGAGGTGCTCGCGCTGGTCGGCGAGCATGGAGCGCTCGTCGTCGAGAACGGCGGTTTCGCCGGCGAGACGCGCCCGCTCATGGTCGATCTGAGCCCGTTGGCGGGAAAGAAGCGCCGCGTCGTCGTCGAGCTCACGCTTCTCCTGGTCGACCGTCTGGAGCCGCTCGGTCAGCTTGACGAGCTCGGCGGTGCCTTCGTCGATCACGCTCTGTGCGGCGTCGAGGCCGGCTCGCTTCTCGTCCAGTTCGGAGGAGCGCGCATCGAGGGCGGCTGCGTCTGCGTCGAGCTGCGAGCGACGGGTGTCGAGGTCGGTCTCCCGGCTGCCGAGCTCGGCCGCCACCGTGTCCAAGCGCGACTGGCGCTCGGTGATCTCTGCGGCCTGCGTGTCGAGGCTTTCCGTGACGGATGCCAGGCGTTCCTTGCGGACTTCGAGATCTGCGGCGAGCGCATCGACCTCGGCGACTTCCTTCCGCTTGGCCTCGGCTTCTTCGGTCAGGCGTTCACGTTCGAAGTCGAAGTCGGCTTCGAGCGTGGCGAGCGCACGCTTGTGCGACTCGGCGAGTTCCCGCTCCCGTGTGGCGAACGCGGCCTCGGTTGCGGCCAGTTCATCGGCCGATTCGGCGATGGCCCGACGGAGTGCGTCGATTTCGCCCTGCCGGCGCTTCAGATCGGCTTCGCTTGCTTCGAGCTCGGTTTGGGCCTTGGCAACTTCGGCCGTGCGGGCTTCGATCGCTGCGGTGTCGACTTCTTCGAGCTGGGCGGCGACGGCTGCCTGTGCCGTCTCGAGTTCGGAGCGGGAGGTCTCGAGCTCCGTCGAACGGGCGTCGAGTTCGGCGGCGAGCGCATCGAGGGCCGATGACCGCTCTGCCAGCTCGGCTTCCTTGGCGTCCAGCGACGAGGAGAGCTCAGCGGCGCTGGCGCTGCGAGCATCGAGGGCGGCTGCTTCGGCTTCGGAGAGCGATTCCTTGTCGGTGTCGAGCGCAGCCATTGCGTCACGGACGGCCCGGGTTTCCTGGTCGAGTTCCTGCTGCTGCGTTGTGAGCTCTTCGCGTCGCTGAGCGACTTCGTCCTGCACCCGGCGGAGTTGTGCCAGTTCTTCGTTCTCAGCCTCGAGTCGCTGTGTGATTTCTTCCAGGCTCTCACGATCGGCGTCGATCCGGGCCTGTTCGGTGTTCAGCTCGTCGCGCTGCTTCTCGATGCCGGCGCGGAGCTCGTCCACCTCGGACTGGAGGGAAGCCTTGCGCTCTTCGATCTGCGCGACCGCGGACTCGTAGTCGGCTTCGAGTGAGGCTTTGCGCTCGTCGATCTCGGCCGCAAGCGACTCGATGCCTTCGGCGTCAGCCGCGGACTTTTCGGCCCGTTGGGCCAGCTGTGCCTCGTCCTCTTCGACCTTGCGCAACGCTGTGGACAAGGCAGCGGACTCGGACTGGAGCGTTTCACGCTGTGACTCGACAGCGGCGCGAAGCGACTCGACGGCCGCCTTGTCGTCGGCGACGGCTTCTTCGCGAAGCATCGCAAGGCGACGCTTCTCGCCTTCGAGCTCCGACCGCTCGTTTCGGAGCAGAAGGGCGTCGTTTTCGATCTGGGCGCGACGCTCGGCAACTTCTTCTTCGGCGGTCACGAGCTCCTGGCGGTAGCCATCGACCTCGGCGCGGCGGCGCTCGATGTCGTCGGCGAGGCCGTTGAGTTCGGCGCGGGTCGCTTCGATTCGTTCGAGTTCGGCCCGTTGTTCTTCCTGGGTGGCTTCGACCTGTTCGCGCAGGCGGACGAGCTGATCCTGGCGATTGCGGAGAAGTTCCTCTTCGGTATCGAGGGAATCGCTGGTGCGCTCAAGGCGCATGCGGCGGAGCTCGGCGGCCGGGCTGGCTTCGACGACCTCGTCAGCGGCGTTTCCGGCGTCGAAGCTGATTCCAAGGTCTGACGGGGTGGTCTCGACGGTCTCGAGCTCGGCCTCTTGCGGTGCGTCGAACGGGTTGCTGCTCGAGCCGGAACCCTCCCAAGCGGGAAGGCCACCGTCCTCGACGATGCCGTCCACAACGTCGTCGCCAGGTCCGTTGTTCTCAGTTTCTTCAGACATCGAAACTCGCTCTCAGAT
Organism: Acidimicrobiales bacterium; assembly: GCA_020628865.1. Classification (GTDB taxonomy): domain Bacteria; phylum Actinomycetota; class Acidimicrobiia; order Acidimicrobiales; family SHLQ01; genus SHLQ01. Next base: position 30,479 of record JAHDEJ010000020.1, on the reverse strand, counting down.
CTGCTCAGGGAGCAGCATAGGTGAATCGGCGTCTTTCGAGCGCATCTGGAGCGCGTATTCGCGCCCCGCTCAGATGGTTGAGTCGTCGCGGCTTTCGGTGAGATCGATCACCGTTTCGCCCGTGTCATCCCGGTCCAGGGCCGCAAGGAATCCGGACGCCTGCTGACGGTGATTCTCGATCATGTCCCACATGGCTCGGAGACGGGTTCGCTCGGCTTCGATCTCGCCACGCTCCGCCTCAATACGCTCGGCCACGTCACGCAACGCAACGGAATCTGCGGTCAGTTCGTCCCGAGCGGCTTCGTTGGCCGCCCGTTCCCGGTCGAGTTCGGCCCGCTCCGCCCGCAACTTGGCCCGCGTTTCGGCCATCTCGGCGTCCTCGGTTCGGAGGTGTTCCCGAACGGTGGCCTGCTCTTCAGCCCGGTTGGCAAGTTCTTCGATTGAGGCCATGAGCGCATTGCGCTGCGAGCGAGTCCGGTTGTGATCGTCGGCCAGGTTCGTCGATTCGGAATCCAGCAACTCCCGGTCGCTGTCGAGCGTGGTGCGCCGGCGTTCGATGCGTTCGCTGGCTTCCTCGATCGAGGCTCGCTCGGACGCAATCTGTGACCGCTTTGCTTGAAGCAGCTCGGTCTCGTGCTCGATCGCCTGATGGTCGGCATGCAAAAGATCGAAGCGGCTGCGCACGTTGGTTTCGAGCGAGTGCAGCTCTTCGCGCTGGGTGGCGAGCGCGGCGCGTTGCGCCTGCACGGTTTCGCGTTCTTCGGTGAGCTGTTCGTGCTCCTCATCGAGGTTCTCGGCCATGACACGGAGTTCTTCCGCCCGGCCGGCAAGCGCCTCACGGTCTGCCGTCACCTTCTCCCGTTGGGAAGCGAGAAGGAGGAATTCGCGGTCCACGTCCTCTCGCTCGTTCTCGAGACGGGCGAGGACGCGTTCCGCGCGCTCGAGGGACTCCTGCTGGGTGGCGATGTCGTCCGCCCGCATGTCGAGCTCGCGCTGCGTCCGCTCGATCGAGCGTTCGCGCTCGCCGAGCGACTCTTCCTTCGCGGCCAGCTGTGCCACCCGCTCGTTGATGCGTTCGGCCGTGGTCCGGATCTCGTCATCGAGCTGGTTGAGCTGGGCGACATGTTCGGCCTGCTCACGTCGGCGACGCTCGATTTCGGCATCCTGTAGGTCGAGCTGTTCGATCCGCTCACGCAATGCGAATTCCCGCTGCTCGAGGCGGGCTTCCTCCAGCCGCAACTCGTCGGAGCGAAGTGCCAGCTGGCGGGTCCGCTCGTCGAGCTCGTCGGAGAGGGCGTCTGCTTCGGCCCGACGATCGTCGAGCAGGCCGCGCCGGGAGTCGAGTGCAACTTCCATGCGGCTGACGTCGCGCTGTTCCGCGTCGAGTTCTCCTCGTCGGCGGCCGAGTTCGAGCCGTTCGAGTTCGAGGTCGGCTCGCTGACGGTCGACTTCGGCGATGCGGGTGCGGACATCGAGCTCGTCGGGGGTGAGTGCCGCTCGCTCGACTTCGAGCACTGCACGGGCCCGTTCGAGTTCGAGCGTGAGCGCCTCGAGCTCCTTGCGTTCGATGTCGAGTTCCGCTGTGCGGTCTTCGTTGTTCGATTCTGTGGCTACGAGAATTCGGGCCTGCTCTTCGAGCTTCGCTCGCCAGGCGTCGAGCGATGCCGCCCGCTCTTCGAGCTGCGACAGCTCGACTGCGTTGCGATCGAGGTCCTCGCGTTGTTCTTCGAGGACTGCGGCTCGGTCGGAGAGGGCCAGTTCGAGCTCGTCGAGTTCTGCCTGTTGTTGCTCGAGCTCAGTTGCCTTGGCGGCGACGGACTCGACCGTGATCCGTCGTTCGTTGATGGCGGCTTCGAGCCGGTCGATCTCGTCGGACTGGGCGGCGAGCACCGAGCGCTCCGCCTCGATGTCGTTGCGCTCGACCTCGAGATCGGCCCGGGCGCCTTCCAGCTGGTCGGCCTCTGCGCCGAGGCCGAGGCGCTGCCGTTCGAGCTGCTCGGCCAATTCGTCCAAACGGGTCTGCTCGGTGGCCAGCTGTTCGGCCCGCTCGGAGATCTGCGCTTCGAGGTCGGTCAGCTCGGCCTGCGACTGCTCTGCGGCGGCCTCGGCAAGCAGGAGATGTCGGGCGTCCTGTTCGGCTCGTTGGACCTCGAGGCGTTCCCGGTCCTCGGAGAGCTGGCGGAGCTCGTCATCGAGGTCGCGGCGACGCTCGCGAACACTCTCGGTCTCGGCATCGAGCGTGGAACGCTGGGCGATGATCTGTGCCTGCTGCTCGGCGAGGGCGTCCTGGTCGGCACGCAGCTCGGTCTGCTCGTGGACGAGACGCGACCGCTCACCGTCGATCTGGGTCGACAGTTCGCCGAGGGCTTGCTGCTGCTCGACGGTTTCTGCGGTCAGTTCGGCGAGGCGGTCCTGTTCGAGCTCGAGCGCAGTCCGGCGAGCTTCGAGATCGGCGGCCTCGGCGTCGATCTGCTGGCGGATCTCGCCGAAGCTCTCGGTTCGGCTGCGAAGTTCCTGATTGCGGCTGGCGACGAGGGCTTCCTGCGAGGCCACCTCGGCGTTGAGCTCTTCGAGTTCGGCGGTTCGACGACGGAGGTCGTCGAGCTGCCGTTCCAGTTCTTTTTCGTCGTCCTCGAGGCTGGTGCGACGGAAGGTGAGTTCGTCGAGTTCCTTTTCGAAGAGTTCGCGTGCCTCGACGACGGCCTGTTCCTGTTCGGCGAGTTCGTCTCGCAGCGCTTGGATCCGTCGCTGCTCGGCGGAGAGGTCGGATGCCGAGGCGTCCAGTTCTGCTGAGCGATTCGCCGCATCTGCTGCACTGATCCGCTCGGCGAGCGATGCCTCTTCGGCGGCGAGCGTTGCTCGTCGTTGTTCGAGGTCGACGATGTCACGATTCAGTCGGTTTCGTTCAGACTCGACTTCGACCCGCTTGGTGTCGATTGCGGCTTCTTCGCGGGACGTCTGGTCGCGAACGTCGATCAGCGTGCGGACGCGCTCGCGGAGCTCGTCCTGTTGTGCGTCGAGGTCGGAGCGGACGGAACGGAGTTCGACTTCTTCGACGTCGAGGCCGGAGCGCAGCGCGGCCAGGTCTGCTTCGCGCTGGCGAAGGGCTGCGGTTTCGGCGTCGAGCCGTGCTCGAAGCGCAGAGTTGTTTTCCCGCGGCGGGGGAGCGGGCAGCGGATCGGCCGGACGGTTTGAGCCGGCAGGATGGTCGCCACGACTGCGCGACTCCTTGCCCCAGCGATCGCCGGACTCGTCACCTGACGTTTCCCCGCCGTCGCTCCACACGTCACCGTTTTGTGGCGTGTCGTTGTTGCTCATTCCTACTCCGACCCGATGGAGTTTCTCCATCTGTTCACGAGAGTAGAGAAGAACCCGCAGCATTCCAAAAGCGGCTCACTCTTCCCCCCAGGAACGCCAGTCTCGCACCATCAACAACCACCCGGGCATCGCCAAAAAGGCAAAACGGTGAAAGTGAGACGCGACCCCTTCACCGACCCCTTCACCCAGTCAGGTGAAAGTGAGACGCGACCCCTTCACCCAGTCAGGTGAAAGTGAGACGCGACCCCTTCACCCAGTCAGG
>JAHDEJ010000020.1:0-26799 GCA_020628865.1 Acidimicrobiales bacterium | reverse complement strand
TGAAAGTGAGACGCGACCCCTTCACCAGGCGAGGGCTTCGGCCCGCGAGTTCGGCGAAGCCTCGGTCCAGGGCGTTTCGGCCCCCAGGGCCGAAAGGCCGTAAGTGAGCGAAGCGAACGACGCGCCCTCGGCAGGATTCGAACCTGCGCTCACGGCTCCGGAGTCTCAGGAGGTTAGTAGTGATACTCCACATGCATCAACTTGATACACGTCTACCCACGCAAAATCAATGATGTTGCCACTCTGTGCGTATCAAGTGCGTATCAACATCTCGCTCTGTGAGGCGAATTGTCCCCACGGGGACAGTTGGGGACAGTTTGGGGACAGCCCGAAAACGACGAAACCCGGACCCCAGTGGCTCGGGGTCCGGGCTCGTCGGCCGTGTGAAATGTGCCGCTACTTCGGCTGTGCCTGTGCGGTGATGATCCCCCAAGGCGCCTGGAGCGAGATCGTCTTCGTCGCCGACTCGCCGGCGCTCAGGCTCTCGAAGCGGACCTCGTATGTGCGGGTCTCCTCGTTGCCCTGGCCATCGTGGACAACCATGGTGACCTGGGCAACCGGATCTGAGCGGTAGCCGATGGCCGAGTAGGTGACGTCGCAGGTCGTCACGTCGCAGTCAGAGAGGCTGACCGAATCGCCGACCGTGATCGCTGCGTTGAGGTCGACGAGCTTCTCAGCGACCCGGGCCTTCCCGTCGTTGCAGATCTGTTGCTGGCTGCAGATCCGGTCGCCGCTGGCGAAGCGGATCGTGTCGGTGCCAGCGCCGCCGCGGATGTCGTCCCAACCGGTGCCCTCGATCAGGATGTCGTTGCCGCCGCCGGCCTGGACGACGTCGTTGCCCGGTCCGTCCCAGATCCGGTCACGGGCCTGCATGCCCTTGACGAGGTCGTCGCCGGCGCCGGCCTGGATTCGGTCCCGGCCGTAGCCGCCGTTGATCATGTCGTTGCCGGCCTGACCCCAGATCCGATCGTGGCCTTCGTTGCCGCAGATCAGGTCGTCGCCGCCGAGGCCTCGGATGACGTCGTTGCCGCCGAGGCCGACGATGACGTCGCGGCCTCGAGTGCCACGGATGTGGTCGCGGCCGTCGGTGCCGACGATCGTTGCTTCCTCGCCGAAGCAGGTGTGGATGGTTTCTGCGGCGCCGGCAGGTGCTGCGAGGCCGAGGATCGACACGAACAACGTGGCGATCAGGAGGACGGGGAGGCTGGTGCTTTTGGTCATGAACTAATCATGGGAAACCACTCGCACCTGGCAAATAGGTCCTGCGACTTGTACCTGGTTTGATACGCGAAAGCCCCCGGGCCGGGCGAGGAACCACCTCCTCACTCGGACCCGGGGGCCGGTCGTGTCGCCTACTTCTGCCAGCAGTGTTCCCGAAGGTACGCCAGATTCACGGCAAGAGACGCTCGGGGTAGGTGCCCCAGTGCCCGGGCATCCACTCGTGAAGGTCAACGCGGAACGGTTCCTCGTTCGGATCGTAGGTCGGCGCTGCCGCGGGCTGGTTGGCGACCGAGCCGCCGCCTGGGTCGCCGGCGTAGCCGCCGGGCGGCGTGCCGCTGCGTTCGTTCTTCGAGATCTCGGCAGTCGCCCACTTGAGGCTTGGCGCTACGTCGTCGGCGACAATCTCGACCTTCGATCGTTTGTCGCCGGCGTCGGTTTCCCACGAGCGCTGGTCGAGCCGGCCGTAGACGACGACCCGGGCGCCCTTCTGGAACGAGTCGGCGACGTTCTCGGCCAGCTGACGCCAGCACGTGACGTCGAAGAAGCAGACGCGGTCCTCCTGGCCGTCGCGGCCTTTCTGGTTCCATGCGACCCCGAAGTTCGCTACTGCGGCACCGGACGGGGTGAACCGCAGTTCTGGGTCTCGGGTCATGTTCCCGACGATGATGACGGTGTTATCAAATCCCATGATTCTCTTTCTGTGTAATGCCGGTGAGCCACCCCCACCGCTTGCCTCGACGGATGTCGGAGATCATTGTTGGTGTGGTCTTTCTTGGCCGCTGGCCGGCCCAACGCTCGGCTAAGCCGCTGCAGGGCGTCGCCGATGTGGATGGCGCCCGAATCGGGTTCGGGGCGCTCACGTCGCATCTGGGGCCTCCTCGGCGGGTGCGACGTCGAATGGTTCGATTCCGGCGTGTGCCTTGAGCCAGATCGCCTGCTGGACGAGGGTCTGGACGCCGAGCCGCTTCGAGAACGGGTTCAGCCTCTTCTCCTGACACCACGTCTCGAACAGGTCTCGAGCCTTGTCGTCGAGGTTGTCGTGGATCACCTTCAACTCGGCGTACAACTCGTCCTTGTCGGGAAGCTGCGCCGGGTCGACCTCGGAGTCGGGTGCCCGGTTGTCCGAGTTCTCCATGTCGATCGCCTTGTCGCACAGATCGATCAGCTGTTGGACGACGTCACCGGGGATGTCGGGGAGCGACTCGACCGAGATCTTCCAGCCGCGGGGTTCCCCGTTGAGCTTGAAGTTCGCCATCCAACCCTTGAGCTTCGCCTGCTTGTCGGTCGGGACCTGACCGAACTTGCGGAGCGCCTCGTTGACCATCGTCGGGTCGGTCTTCTCCGGGGTGACCGCAGGGTTGATCTCGACGAGCTCACCGGTCTGGACGTCCAACATCTTCTCCGGGCCCGCCGTGTCCACGACGGTCAGGGACGCCTCGACCTCTTCCTTCACGTAGGCGCCCTGCGTGACGTCGGAGAACAGCCGCCGAGCCAGCCGGGAGACGGCCCGAGCCCACATCATGTCGGACCGGAACTTCTTCCAGTTCGCCTTGGTCGACAGCCCGGCCTCGACTGCCTCTTCCCAGTGGTATTCGACGGTCATCGTCGCCATCGGGTCGTCGGCGTCCATGTCGCCACGACGTCCGGTGATCCGAACGTACTCACGGGTGCATTCGGCGTTGCCGACGAAGTGGCCGTGCTCGCGGATCAGACGAAGCATCGTCTCGGCGCCGAGGGTCGTCTTGCCCTCCACGATGTAGACCTGCTGGAGCGACTGGGCGAGGTCCCAGCCGTAGCGTTGACCGACCTTGCCGATCGCGTACATCTTCTCCGGTTGTTTCCGGTAGGCCGGGAACACGTCGGTGCGAGCGAGCTCGTTCGCTTCACGGATCAGGGTGGCGTCGGGGTGTTCGCGGAACGCCTTCTCGACGATGCCTTCCTCGACGGTCGCGAGGTCGGTTCCGGGCGTGTCGTCTTCGACGATCGCTTCGGTGTCGTCGATCGACTCTGGGGTGTCGGGGACGAGGACCTCAGCCTCTTCGACCACCTGGGCCTCTTCGACCCCGTCGTTGTCGGTGGTGGGGGTTTCGGTGACTGCCATCAGAGCTCCTTCGGCTTCACGGTGAAGGTGCGTTCGTTGACGATGACCGCCGCGCCTGGGATGGGGACGTCGACGAGTTCGTCGTCTTCACCCGGCACGACGTGGACGAGTTCGTTGTCTGAGTTGAGGAACGCCGACTTCACCGCCGACTTCTTCACCGACTTCTTCACGTCGACCATGTGGTCGAGTCCGTTGTTCTCGAGGTACTCGATGAGCGCCGATTCGTCCGTGTAGTCGATCTGGACCGACCCGGCGAGCGATGACGCCACGCCGCCCATGAAGGGGACCGAGATGGGGAGCTTGCGGGCTTTGCGGATCTCGGCGTCGGCGAAAACTGCTCGATGCCACGACTCGATCGTGTGGGAGAGGTGGGCGATGCGCTTGGCGAGGCCTGCGGTCAGGTCGTCGCGCCGTTCGTCCAACATGGCCAGGTCTTCGGCGTGGAACCGGGCAAGCGCCTTGTACTCGGTGTCCATCAGCGCCTCGACTCGTGCGAGATCTTTCTTGAGGTAGGCGAGCGCCCACATCATCTTGCTGATGCGTTCCTCGTCCTCGAGCGCGACGTCGCTGTCGTCGAGTTCGCCAGACTCGAGAGCCTCGATGGCCATTCGTTCCATCGCGCCACGACGTTTTTCGTCGTCGACGTCGGTTGGGGGGTTCATGGTGTCGGTCATTGGGGGTGGTCCCTTCTGATTGGTTATGCATACAACGTATCAAAATGTCGGGTCCGGGTACAGCGGAGGACACCTCGAAAACGACGCAACCCCCGGCCCGAAGGCCGAGGGTTGCGCTGCCGTGTGCTCCACCCGCTTTCAGCAGGACGTACGCTCCGAAGCGACTGACCAGCCCTTGTTCTGGAGCGCTATTTTCTTCGCTTCTTGGAACGCTTCGAACGGTCCGACGATGTCGCCGTTCTGCCCCTTCGCAAAGAAGACGAGCTTCCCGCAATCACTGCCGCCGGACCCGGCGGCACCAAACACCGCCTGATCGGTGGTGACGGTCTGACCTCATTTGCTGATGACCATCATGATGCGTCACCTCCATCGGATTGGCCGCTGGCTGCACCCTGGGGCGCTTCTGGCGGGTTCTGGCTCCCATCGGCCCCCGGCGGCGGTTCGGTCGGCTGAGAGGCGCTCTCGGCGTCTACGTGGATGGCGACCCATCCGCTGTTCGCGTACCGCTCGGCGGTGGCCCGCGGCATCTCGCCCACTTCGCCTCGATCGAGATGCCGGACGCCGGCGAGCGCCGTGACCGTGACCATCTCGTTCGGGTCGACGTCAGTCGTCTTCTTCTTGCTTGTGGCCATCGGCCTCTCCTTCGTTGGATACCCGGCGGATCCGGGCAGAGTCGGGGACGTCGTCGACGTCGACCTCGAGCGCGGTCAACGCCACAATGTCGAGCTTTCCGCCCTTCTCGAGCTCGGCGAACACGGCGTCCCTGCGGACGTCGAGCTCGACGACGGCAGCCGTGAAGTCGGCTTCGCTGATCGGCTTCATCCCGTCGGGCGTGTCGAACTCGCCGTCGGTCGCGACCTCCATGAAGCCGCCGAATTCGGTGGCGAAGTGCAGTAGCGTCACCAGGCACCCCCGGTGGTTCGAACCTCGCGGGTGCCGTTGCCGCCCGAAACCTGGGTTCGGATGATCCCGCCAAACGCCTCGACCCGGATCGCTGGGATGTTCATCGGCGTGTAGAACACCTGGCCGGCGGCACCGGACGACTGGAGGAGCACGCCGCCGATCTCGGCCGGCGTCGCCGTCGACGTGCGGGTCGTCGCGTTGTTCCCGAAGTGCCATTGAGCGGTCGACCCGAAGCCGACCAGCACCTGGTTCCCGAAGCCGGCCGAGGTGATGTCGGCGATCGTCGGGTTGCCGTCGACCCCGCGCACGTTCTGCTGCGACAGGCCTGCCGGGTCTTTGCGGCCGCGGCCCCACATGCCCCGGCCGATGAAGTTGTCCTGAATGCCCATCTGGTTGTTCCGAAGGCCGGTGCCCGGGTCGATCCCGTCTGGCGGAAACCACGACCCGTACGGCCATGACGCTTTGGTTGCAGGCACGACGAGTCGGGCCACCAGGTTCGACAGAACCTGCACCCCGTTCGCCGCGATCGACGTGATCGTCCCAAAGCACAGTCCTCTCACAGCAGGATTCCTTCCACTCGGGCAGTCCACTTTCGGATGTTGATATTCGGGGTCAGCCCGGCGAGCACTTCGAAGCTGATCGTGTCCGCCCACGACTCGCCCGGGTCGATCGGCGCTCGAGGCCCGATCGCGACGGTGACCGACATGCCCGCGCGAGTGGTGTTCCCGGCCACAGGTTCGACCGGCAACGGCAGATAGACCAGGCCGTTGTTCGCCGTGTTCGTCCCGTAGATCCGCAGGATCGGGATCGATGCCCCGTACTCGAAGTCGAAGTCGAAGTTGATCGACGCGAAACCGCCGCCGATCATCTCGTGCGCGGTCGACGGGTTCGTCACATCGAACGACAGCTGCAATGGGTCGGAGGTGTCGTCGCGGGCGATCGCCGACAGCCCCGACGTTTCGCCGCTGTCGGACACGGAGAACACCTGGCCGACCGGGCGTGGTTCGTTGAGTCGGAGGCCGTCTGCGGCGCGCACCAGGTTCCCGCCGTACGCTCCGCCGACGAGCGGCCGGTTCGGTTCGGTGGCCAGATCCTGGCCGAGCACCTGAGCGTCGATCGAGTACGCCTTGTTCGCATAGTCGATCGTCGCTACCGCACACTCGCCGGCGGCGGGCTGTGGTTCACAAACCATTGTTCACCCCATCACGTAGGACCAGATCAGCTGGGATTCGCCGTATGGTCCGGGTTGGGTCGGTCGGGCTTCCCAGTTCTGCCCGAAGCGGACGAGGAGTGCCGGCGGCGCGTCCGGCGTACCCATTCCGGATCCGGCCGGAACCTGAATGGTGCGGACGGTCGAAGCGATCGAGGGGACCAGCCGGGCGTTGCCTGGCGCATACGGCATGGCCTGTCGGACGACCTCTTCGGTGTCGTCATCGATCCCGAAGCGCAGCACATGGGTGGCGCCGAGCGCAGCGACCGGCACATCCTTGATCACGCCGCACAGGGTGAACAGGGCGTGCTTGTCGTAGGCGTCGGGGTTCGTCAAGGTCATCGTGTCCGACGCGAACACCGACCCGCCGAGGTTGTTGTGGGTGACGACGTTGCGTTGATCGCCGACTGGGGCCCGAGGGTGCGGTTCGACCCACAGCCCGTCGGGCGAGCAATGGAGCGCTTCGTCGTTGCCGTGAAGGTCGCCGTCGCCGGGGTTGATCTTGCGGACGATCGGTAGCGCCTCACCGAACGCGGCGCCGTTCTGCCAGTCGATCGAGGAGGTGTCGAGGAGCGTACCCATGTGTTCAAACCCTACTTTCGTGCGTGTGGATCATGATGTTCATGACGTGTCGTCACTTCGTTCCGATGGCGGGCCCGACCGTGCCGGACGGGACGTACAGGTAGCGCAGCTCGGAGCCGATCTCGACGGCGCGCCACTCGTCCGAGGGGGCCTTCGCAACGATCGTTTGGAGCGCCCGAATCTCACGTTCCATGCGGGCCAACTTCTCCGCGGTGGTTTCGATGCCGTCGTTGTAGCTCACAGGATCAGCTCCTCATTGACCGGCGAGAACGTCGCTCGAACGGACCCGTCGAACCCGACCTTGAGCTTGGCGACCCGGAATGTCCTGGTGATCGGAACCATGTTCACGCCGATCGTGATCGTGCCGATGTTGCCGGGCAGCAGCTGACCGAACGTGACGGGCGCGTGGGGGGAGATCTGGGCGGCGTTCGGGATGATCAGATGAATCGGGTTGGCCAGCTGGGCGAGCCGCGACGCCGCCGCGGCGTTGAGTGATTCGTCGGGGATCGTGTTCTCGGTGAAGTGGCGGACGAGGAGGCCGTCGCGGGCCTGCGATGCTGTGTCCTCAGCGAACCCAACGGCACCGGATTTGCCGGTCACGTACACCCGGTTCGCTTGGGTCTTGCCCGGCTTGTGCACGACGGGTTCGCCGATGAGGTCTCGGTCGGTGAGCGCGAACGATGGACTTCCGATGATCGGGCCGCGCACGTGGATGGTGCGGCCGCGGCCAATCCAGTTGGCGCCGGTGCGGGCGAGCTCTCGAAGGACGTCGCCGGCCATCCGATAGTCGTCGGCGTCGATCCGGCGGGTCACGGTCAGCCCGGACGGGTATGCATGGATTCCGAAGTTCGGCGACTGGTCGTCTTCCATCGCGGATCCGTTGATCGCCGCGAACACGTCGACGATGTCGGCGGTCAGATCGATGGCTTTGACTGGCCGTTTCTGCCACCAGGCGGTGAAGTCGCCGGACTCGACCTTGATCCCGCCGCCCATCATCTTGGCGTCGGTGATCGGCCCTTCGAGCCCGACCGTGCCGCCGGCGACGATCTGGACTTCGTGACGCCACGCCGCGACTTCCTCGAGCACACGTCGATCGAGGATCACGCCAGCGGGCGAGATGAGCCCACCGGCCGGGATGATGAACTTCGACGTGGACGTGTCGTTCTCGATCAGTTCGAAACCGGCGCCGTCCATGGGGAGCGCCCGCCACGTCCCGAGCGGGGTGCCGCCGCCACGGGGCCGGATCGCGACGTTGATCTGGTCGAGGGTGCCGAGCCGGGTGGCCATCAGGCGCCGCCCGACGTCATGTACTGGTCGTGGCGCACGATGTTCGCGACGGTGCCGGCAGCGGTGCCGGGCGGGTTCGGGACGACCGGCACCGCCGTGTCAGTCTCGATGACGACCACGAGATCGTGGCAGCCGTCCGACGACGGGATGTGCATGGGCTGGCCGGCTTCGCCCTGCGCGATCTGGCGGGTGATGACATCGCCGGCGGCCGTCGTGATCGAGATCTCGTTGGTGCGCCCGTCCGCGAGGAACGTGGCGCCGGCCGGGATGAACGGGACCTCGATGACGCCAAGCTTGCGGCTGCATTCGTAGAAGTCGACGGTCGCCTGATTGAACGAATCCCATGCCGGATCCGCTGGGTCGCCGCCTCGAGCGGGCCGCTTCTCGTAGAACGCGACCCGCACGTTGTAGGTGTCGCCGCCGGGACCGGACACGATCGCGACCTCGGGCGCGAACCGTCGCCGGTTGATCGGCGCGATCGTCACGGCGTTGCGGAACACCCGGTCGGGTTGGCACCAGCAGTTCTGGCCGGACAGTTCGGACGGGTCGAACGGTTCAGCGAAGCACGGGGGAGCGAACCCGGGCGTCTCGTCGCAGCACGACAGTTCGACGTCGACCGGGTTGACGGTGAGGTCGAGATTGTTGATCACCGGCGCCGGCGAACCGTAGACGAACGGGTTGGCGTAGGTGAGCTGGAACGCGACCTCATACATCGAGAAGCAGCCCTGGGTCGCCCACCTCGAGACGACCTCGGGCGCGCCGGTCAGCTGCACGCCATAGGCGGTGCGCTGCCAGACGATCGGATCGTTGCCCGCAGCGCCAAGGTCGGTGATCGGGGCGCAACCGGCCCGTGTGTCCGGCCGGCCAGCGAACCAGCGGGCCGACGTGCGCTCGAACGGGTTGAGGCATTGGCCCATCAACGTCTGGGAGAGCCACTCGAACCCGTAGTCCAGCTGGAGCTCGCCGGCGCCGACCATCCATCCCCGATAGTTGTGGACTCGAGGGCCGATCCGGCCGGGCCCGAACATGGCGCCACCCGACGACCCGGGGAACGTCTGGCGCGACAACGGGATCCCGCCGCCGCCCTGCACCCGTTCGATCATGAACCCGCCGAACCCTTCGGCTTCGGCGACACCGCCACCTGGCGGGATCCATGGGGCGTTGTCGGTGACCGGATCGGTGTACGGGCCGGCGTTGCCGAACATGGCCGGATAGAAGAACTGGTTGCGGGGCCGCAGGCCTTGCCATGCGGAGCCGGTGAAGAGCCGGCCGTACGTGAGGAACCGGTCGAGGTTCGCGATTTCGGTGCGTGTCGTGTCGGTGCCGAACACCATGTAGTCGTGCAGCATCAGCGGCCAGCTCCTGCCAGGTCTTCGTCGAAGCGTTCGATTTCGGTGACGACGGCCCAGGGGTCGTTGGCCTGGACGTTGTAGTTGATGACCTTGGCGCCTGACGTCGAGTCGCCGGAACCGATGCGTTCGCCGGCAGCGGAGAGCGCAGCTAGGACGGGGCCACCGGCCTGAGCCATGAGCTCGCGCATCCGCTGCGGCCGGGTGAGCGGCAGGATCAGTTCGGGCCCGGCCTCACCAACGATGCCTCGTGTCGCTTTCGTGACGAGGCCGCCGTCGGCGAACAAGAACCCGGCGGCGTCACCGATCAGGCCGGCGCCTGGCAGGTTCGACACGGCATTGACGGCGTCGCGCACCTTGTCGATCAGCGACTGGACCAGGTCGACGACGGGCTGAATGAACTCGCGGACCCGCTCCATGCCCCGCTGCGCGCCGTCCTTGAAATCGTTGAACGCGTCGATGCCGTCGGTGACGAAATCGGCGATCGCGACCGCGGTGTCGGAGAACCAGATGATCGCGTCGCCGAGCCATGTGCCGATGTCTTCGATGGCCGGAATGATCTGGTCGATGAACCAGCCGACCAGATCGGCCAGAACAGGGATGACCTCGCCGGTGATGAACGTGACGACATCGAAGAACGCGGGGATCAGATGGTCGAGGACGAACGGGACGACGTAGTCGTTGATCGCGTCGACGATGCGCATCAGGAACGGCACCAGGTGGTCGCGGATCACGCCGACCACGGCCGAGATCGCCGGCAACAGCCCGTTGCGGAAGAAGTCCTGGGCGGCCTCGATCGTCGGCCCAAGGTTCGTCGTCACCTGGTCGACGAACGCCTGCACTCGGGGGACGAGTTCGTCTTGGAACCAGGTGCCGAGATCCTGCAGGGCCGGGATGATGATGTCGAGCGCATACCGGGCGATCTCGCCGATCGTCGGGATCACGACGCCGGTGACGAACTCGGCGAACTGGCTCAGCCGGGGGAGCGCCTCTTCGACGAACCATTGCCCCAACATGGCGAGCACGGGGAGCACCTCGACGGAGATGAACTCGCCGAACGAGCGCAGCAGCGGCATTCCGGATTCGACGAACCACGTACCGAACGCGGCCAGGACGGGCGCCACATAGGTCTGGATCGTGTTCCCGACGTTGGTCAGGGTCGCTTCGACCCGTTCGATGCCGCCGTTGTCGATGAACGACTGGACGGCCTGGCCGACCCGGTCCATGACCCGGAACACGACCGGCAGGACCTTCGTCGCGAGCTGCGAGAACGCGACGGTCAGCTTGCCCTTGAGCTCGTTGAACAGCTGCGCCGCTGATTGCCGCTGATTCTGGTAGAGGGCATCGATGTCGGAGAACGAGCCGTCGGCGGCCCGCTGCATGCGGGCTTCGACCTCGTCCATGCCGTTGATCGCGTCGGTGGCGAACTGCTTCGCTTCGACCGACGAGAACATCTCGGCGATGGTCAGCCCGTTGGCGTCGGCCTGCTCCTGCAGCATTTTCAGGGCGTCGGTGGCGGATCCGCCCGACGCGATGAAGTCGGAGAAGCTGGCGCCGGCCATCTCCTTGAATGCCTTGCCGACGCCGGTCGTCGTGTTGTTCAGCTCGTTGAACAGGTTCTTCGACCCGGTCGCCGACTTGTTCAGGTCCTGCGTCGTCTTCGAGCTCTGGGTGAGCAGCGCCGCGACTTCCTCGAGCGACACGCCCATCGACGCTGCGGCGGCGCCTGCTTCGGGCATGACCGCGGCGAAGGTGCCGGCATCGCCGAGCGCGTCAGCCGACGCGGCCGCGATCTTGGCGAACGTCGATTCGGCGTTCTCGCCGAAGCCGTTGAGGCCGAGCGCAGCGATGTTCGCCGACGTTTGCGCGTCGAGGCCCAGACCGATGCCGGCCTTGCCGATGGTCTCCATTTCCCGGGCGAGCTGCTCGGGTTTCAACCCGGCCGAGAGCGCGGAGAAAACGGCGTCGCCCGCCTCGACCCCCGAGATGCCGAATTGGGCCACCATGTCGTCGGTGACCTGTTTGGCGATCTCGAGGCCCTGGCCCGACGCCACCTGCGCGAGCGGCAGCTTGGCGTCGTTGAGGTCGAACGCCGACTTCATGCCGCCGATCAGGCTGGCGCCGACACCGACACCGGCGGCGACCGCACCCTTCTTCGCGAATCCGGCGATCGCCCCGCCAACACCCGAGCGGACGTCGCCCTCTACGGAGCTGGTGTCACCTCGGATCTTGACGTGGGCTTCGGCGACCTGGTGCATCAGGCATCACCGGCGGTGCGCACAGCGACGTCGTGGGCGCCCTCGAGTGGCGTGGATTCGGACTCGTCCCACCAGTCGGGCGCGTACTGGCCGACGAGCTCGTCGGGCAGGCTGCCGTCGTCGTCTTGGACGAGGGGACGGCGGAACAGCGCCTTGAGTTCTTTGCGTTCACCGATGCCCTGTTCGGACCGGTCGGTGTCGGCCCACAGGAACGCGTAGGCGGCGTTGAGCTGCTGGCGGAACGTGAGCCCGTCGAGGCCGGGGCCGCCGGCCATGAGGAGCTGCCCGTCGAGCAGCGCCCGGTTCGGCTTGTCGTTCAGCCACCCTGCGAGTCGGACGGCGCCTCGGTAGGGAAATCGGAGTACGCCTCGCAGGCCGCCTGATAGATCTCCATGTAGGCCTCCATGCCGATGACGGTGCCATCGGGACGTGGGTCCATGAGGAACTTGCGGAATCGGCGTCGTTCGTGCGGCTGGGGGACGTGACGCATGAAGTCGCGGACCAACACGTTCACTTCTGCGTCGTCGAGCTCCTCGGTCGGGGTGCCGACGAGCGCCGCCATCTCGTTCGCGAGTAGGCCGGGGATCTCGGGCTGCAGCAGGAACGTTTCGTCGAAGATGTCCAGATACTTCGTGCCCTCGGGCGGCTCCCACCCTTCTGCGCCGGGCTTGGGTTCCGGTCGTTCCGCCTCGTCGACGGGCGCTGGGATCGGTGGCGCTTCGGGCGTCTCGTCCGGCGGGCTTGCTGCATGCACTGGCATTGGTCCTCCAACCATCATCATGTTCAGGGAGTATCAGATCACGCGTGGCGATCGGCGTGGGGTTCTTCACTGCGCCTCCCGCATCACGGTCTCGAGGGCCGTTTCGAGGTACGGGCGGTCGGCGTTGTGGACGTGGAGCGCGTATTCGACGTTGCTGCCGACCAGGCCGATGATCTCGCCGCCCTCGGTGGCGAGCACATGGGTGATCGAGCTGTTGAGCAGGCCGGTGTCGACGCCGACCATGTTGTCGTCGGTCAGCCATTTCGCTTCGGCTTCGACGTCACGGCACAGCTCAAGGATGTGCTGACCCGTCGGGCCGTCCTCGGAGCGCAAAAGCCGGCCCATGGCGAGCTGGTCGAACACGATGTCGGACAGGTCGATGGCGGTGGAGATCATGTCGCCGCCTCGACGCAGTCTTCGCACTCGCAGGGGCAGAGCAGCTCGATCCGGAACCGCATGTCCCAGCCGCCGATGTCGCCGCTGTCGTGCGGGGTGATCGCGCCGGGGATCACCCGGGCGATGTTGACGTCGGGGTCGAGGTCGGCCTGCCGCTCGGACACGACCTGCTGGACGCGCTTGGGCATCTCGCACACGAGCACCATGAAGTCGACCATCAGGTCAGCGCCTGCTTGGGTGATCGCCTGGGGCTGCGGGAACGGGGCGGCGGCGTTGCCGGTCAGGATCGGCTGGCAGGGCCGGCGCAACGACAGGACGAGCGCCGGTACGTACTGGACTCGTTTGCAGTCGAACCCGATCTCTTCGTTGACCGGGTTCGGCCACTGCTCTTCGAAGGTCGGCTGGCCGCCCTCGATCCATGTGCCGATGAAATCGCCGCAGTCGTCTTTGGGTCGGCCGTGTGGGGTGATCGTGACCGCAGGCGCACCGAGCTTCGACGCCGTGAGGGCGTCAGCCGCGGCGAGCGTGATCCCGCCCGCCATGTCTGCGAGCGCCGTGTAGTCGAACATCAGACACTCCGAGATCCGGCACGACGAGGGTCATCGGCGCGCAACACTCGGGCCCGGCGGCGCAGCTTGCGCGGGTTGACCTGGGCGAGCCACATGTCGATCGCCTGCACGCCGAACACGGTCTGGGAGGCCGGGTCCTTGGCGTCTTTGTTCTTCTGGCTCTGGTTGTACGACACGGTGACGCCGCCGCGCACGATGCGGGTCATGTGCTCGGGCAGCTGACAATCGCCGCCCGCCTGAGCGATCATCAGCTGATCGACGAGCATTCCGGTCAGGAACTGGACGTGCTCGGGCACGACCCGACCCTGCAGGTAACGGATCAGCCAGGCGTGCCCCCAGTAGCGTTCCGCGGCCTGAGCGGTCAGCGCTGCGGCTTTGAGCTCGATCGGGCGGGCCGAGAGCGTCAGGGCGGAAAGGTCGGGGGTGTCACGCTTGTGGAAGCGGGTCAACCCGGCCGCCACGCAGGCGTCTTCGGCTTCGGGCGACTCGAAGATCAGCTCGATGTTGCGCGACGGGTCGGAGAGCATGTGGTTGAGCAGCGCCGGGCTCATGTCGGGCGACACCTTGATTGTCTGCACCGGCATCTCCGGAGGCGCACACACCGATTGGG
Organism: Acidimicrobiales bacterium; assembly: GCA_020628865.1. Taxonomy (GTDB): domain Bacteria; phylum Actinomycetota; class Acidimicrobiia; order Acidimicrobiales; family SHLQ01; genus SHLQ01. Next base: position 12,879 of record JAHDEJ010000020.1, on the reverse strand, counting down.
CCGACACGATGTGCGCCGAACAGGGGCATGCGGTCGATCCGACATCGGGGGTGCAGCAGCCGGTCGAGAGCATCGTCGCGGTCATTGTTGACGTGGCGGTCGCGGCGCCGGTGCACACGTAGCGGGCGCCGGTGGCGTCGCGGCGGCTGCCGGTGGCGTCGCGGCGGCTGCCGGTGGCATCACGGCAGTGATCGCACGTGCCCCACACGACGTCGAGACCTTGACTGTCGAGCCACTTCTGGGCCCACGCCGGCCGGGTTTCGCGCACAGCGATCTCTTTGCCGAGCTCGGGGTGGCGGGCCATCAACGCCACGCAGACGTCGGTTTCGCCGATGCCGGGCGGGGCGGTGAGCCCGTACCGGTCGAGCTGGGTTTGGGCCCACGCCGGCAGCTTCGGGAACTCGGCATCTTGGGGTCGGGCGGGGAGCGGACCGCGCTTCACGTCGAGCTTGTACGGGTCCCGCTCGCGGTCGTTCTCGCACGGCCAGCAGTCCTGGCGCGACACCATTTCGAGGTCGTACCGGCCGTACCGGCGGACCCGCGACAGGTCCCACCGTTCGCCGTTCTCGACGATCTCGATGACTCCGGCGATCGGGCCGGGGAGCCGGACCATCGGGCCGAGCGTGCAGTCCTCGGGCCACCAGATGGCGTTCGGGCCCGGGCGGACGACCCGCTCGCAGACCCCGTACTGTCGGCCGGACTCGGACCACATGAGGAAACTGGCGTAGCGGACCACCCACGGCAGGGCCGGATGGTCCCGCCACTGCTCGGACACGTGGTCGGGGCCACACCACAGGTGGCATGGCCCCTCGAGCGGTGCGTCATCGGCGGTTGGGCGACCCGCGGACGGTTGGCCGATGGAGGGGTCGACGTTGGCCGCCCGCGGGTCATCCACTCCCACGAACGCGGGAGGTTCTATGTCTCCGAACGGATCGAAGCTCGAGTCGACGCCACGCTTCTCAGCGAAGCCGGGGTTCGATGCCTGAGCGGAGTGCCACTGGTCGATCCAGCCGCTCACGCCTACGCCGCGAACGATCCGGCGGCAGCGAAGGCAGGCAGCGTGTTCGATCCGACGAAGCCGAGGCCGCCGTGGTTGCGGAACGACAGCACGTCGGCGTAGTTCAGGTCCGGGTCGAACGCGGTGCCTGCCGGCGGGTTGTTGTCCTGATCGGCGGCTGGCGCGTTCTCGTCGACGGCCGGGTCGAGGCCCAGGACCGGCGTGAAGTTCTCGTTCGCTTCGGCGTACCCCTCGAAACCGAGCGTCTGATGGGCGCCCTTTTCGAACGTCAGCGCGTCGGACGGCTTCCAGGCGACGGTCCGAGGGGCGAGCCAGCGGACGTAGCGGGCCCGCTGACCGTTGATGCAACCGGACCGGTCGGCGTTGCGGGCCCACACTTCGAACTGTTTCGAGTTGCGCTTGCCCGGCGCCCCGAATCCGGGGAACACGCCGCCCTTGACCTCGGCGTTCTCATCGAGGAGCGTCGCTCCTCCGATCAGCATCGTCGAGTAGAGCGGATTGATCAGGCAGATCTGGAGCGTCGTCTTCCAGCCCTTGATCCGCGGGTCGTCCATGTCCTGCACACAGATCGACCCGTCGGCCAGGTAGCTGATGATTTCGGCGCCGTCCTCGACGTCGGGCTCGAAGCTGACCTTGATGAACCCGTTGTCTGCGAGCATCCGGTTCGGGGTGGTCAGCGGAATGTCGCAGTCGTCCTGCTCGGTGAGTCGTGTGGCGACACCGACAATGGACTTGGGGATGATGGTCATCGGGGGTTACCTCCGCGAAATGCGCTTCGTTGGGGCACCCCCGGCGGCAGCCGGGTGGTATGGGAGCCGTTGTGTCGTTACCAGCGACGATAGCCGTCGAACATCATGACTATGAATTCTTCGGGAGGACCAACGCCTCGAGCCGATCGAGGCTCGCCCGGGCGGTCTTGATCTCGTCGCGGATCTTGGCCCGCTTCGTCTTGGGCTTGCCGGCCGGCTTCTTCGTCGCCGCCGGGATGCGGGGCTTGGACGGTGAGCTCTGCGACTTGAGCACCGCGAGGCCCTTGGCCCGATCGTCGATCGACCAGTCGCCGTTGACGGCCAGGCCGTGCGCCATCTGGAAGCGTTCGGCGGCGTCGCGCGAGATCTTTCCAAAGGCGCCGTCGATCTTGCCGGTGTAGAAGGGCTTGCCGCCGATCGTCACCCGGGCGAGAAGATTCTGGTACTCGACGGCCCGCTGGCTGCGATCACCGAACCCGGTGAGCGCGCTCATTGGGTAGCGGGCCTTGTAGGGAGGGACCGCCTCGATGGGCACGAAGTGCCACCATTCCGATGGGACGTTGCGGACCATGCCGTGCCGGCGCAGGACGGTCTCGAGCAGCTTCTTGTCGGCGAGCGACGGGTTGCCCCAGAATCCGATGTCGATGGCGTACGCCCAGCCGACTTCGTTCGGGAAGTTCCCGACCTTGTAGCCGCCCGCCTTTTGCACCATGTGCGCTGATCCGCGTCGGCCGTCGGGCCACACCCGGTTCGGGTCGGCGGCCAGCGGCGCCCACGGCACCTTGGGGCCAGTGCCGTTCTGATAGTTGCGCCAGGCGATGTAGCGGCGCCGGTACTCGATCTGGTTGACCTCTGGCCGTGCACCCGACGAGGAGCGCGCCTGTTCGAGGCCGTCAGTGGCCAACGCGACCCGGACTCGGTAGCGGATCTCAGGGTGTAGTCGGCCGAGGTTGACCGCGGCCGACTTCTTCGGGATGCCGAATTCGATGACTTCTGGCATGGGCGATCACTCGCCTTCGAAGTCAGGCTCGCCAACGTTCAGGTCGAGCTCGACTTCGGCCGGGTCGTCGAGCCAGTCATCGTCGTTGGGCGTCCCGATGGCAACGTCGACGATTTCCATGTGGTTCTCCCACTGTTCGCCGATGTCGTTGAGCTGGCTGTTGATCCGCTGCTCGGCATCCTGGGCGCCTCGAAGCTGCGCCTCGGTCGCGGTGGCTGCCATGTCGCGCTCGTAGGAGCGCTGGGACCACACGGACCGCTCGGTCGGGATCGCGGAGCCGAGCGCGGTGGCGCCGATACCGCCGGCGAGGATCAGGATTTCCTTGAAATCCATGTCGAGGAGCCGGGCCACGATGGCCGATACGAGGAGGGTGAGCAGCGCCGAGAACAGGCTGTAGTAGCGGGCCGCGTAGGTCTCGCGCAACGGCCGTGGGGCGGCGGTGTCGGGGTTCTGTGGGGAGGTCATGCCCCGACCCTACGATACATATTTGGCATCATGATGTTTCACGTGGAACAGGGCGGTGACTTCTTCGCCGCAACGTGCGCGACACTGGTGGCGTCGCACTGATGGCCTGACGCCATTGTTTTGTTGGATGAAACAAAGGTCAGGCGCATGCCAGAAATTGAGAGTGAATCGACGCACAAGCAACGTTGGGTCGCGTTGGCGATCAAAGCGGTAGCAGCCCTCGGGGTGCTCGCCGCCGGAATCGCAGCGATCCTCGAAGCCACGTAGCGGAGATGAACAAGGCGTCGCTTTCGGGCGGCGCCTTGCTCGCGGCTACGGGCAGGTGAACTGTTCGCCCATGTAGAGGCGGGTCAGCGTGAGGTTGTCGCCGAAACTCCTGGCCTGGGAGTCCCAGATGCCGACCTCGGCGGTGGTCTGGCCGGGGCCGGTGGTGAACGTGTGCTCCATCCGGATCCAGCCGGCATCGGCGGCGCCCGTCGTCGGGAAGCCCTCGTCGATGTCGTAGACCGGGCCGACCATCGCGCCGTCCACATCGAACTGCAGGATCGGGTTCGCGGTCGTTTCGTCGGTCGAGTTGTTCAACGCGTAGCCGACAAGCCGGTAGGTCGTGTTCGGCGTAACCGGCACCGTCTGGTAGACGACCCGGAACGGGTTCGGGTACAGCGAATGGCCGGGCGGGTTCGGGAAGTGGAACAGCTCGGAATGGCCGTTCGAGTCGAGATAGGACATCTCGGGGACACCGAAGCCGTTGACGAGCGTCGTGTCGTAGAAGCCGGCGACACCGTTGGCAAGGTCGCCAAGGAACCTGGGCGTCTGGGTGATGAACAGGCCGTCATCGTCGGGCAGAAGCCGGAACGTGATCTCGCCGTCGTCGATGCCGTCCGCGCCGCCGAGGTCGGAGAAATAGCGGAGGTGGTCCATCTTCTTGTAGATCGAGTCGGACTGCCATCCGCCGGGCAGCACGGTACCGACCGGGAATTCCTGCTCGTCGGCGCCGGGCTGGATGTCAGCGAAGTCGGGGTTCCCCAGCATGTTGGGCCCGTAGTAGGTGCCCGCAGCCAACGACCCGGAGACAGTCGCTCGTTCACCGGTCGGCGACCCATCGACGAAGAGTTCGTATTCGAACGACCAGTCGCAGGCGGTGCCGTCGACATAGACGTCGGCCGGGCCCGTGATGGAGACGAGCGGCTGGACCTCGGCGACCCCGACGAAACTGTTCGGATCGACATGCCAGCTGGTCCCAGCGATCGTGGTGTCGCCGTTCGACATGTCGACGGCCAACGCGGTGCCGACCGCGGCCGGTGCGGCGATCGCATCGTCGACGGCTGCGACAGCGCCCGCCGCCAGACACAGCGCCTTGGACTTCACTTCGAACGCGGTGAGACCAAGGTCGTCACCGAACCCCGACGTGCGGAAGTCCCACAGGCCGATCTCGATCGACGTCTTGCCCGGCGGGGCCACGAACGTCTTTTCCATCCGCTGCCAGGCGTTGAGCGGCGGCGTCGTGATGGCGTCGCGCACTCCGCCGGTTTCGGCGAACCGGCCGTCGATGTCGAACAGCAGCTGCGGCAGGTCACCGCCACCGAACGAGGTGAGCGTGGAGGTGATGTAGCACGACACCTGGTAGGCGACGCCCGGCGTCACCGGGATCGTCTGGTAGGCAACCCGGAACTGGCCGGGGAACAGCGAATAGGTGGGCGGGCCCGTGAAGTACACGCCGGCGTTCGAGTGGCCGTTCGAGTCGAGCGCCGTGTTGCCGGCAGCGACACCGTTGGGGGCGTCGCCGGCGAACGCTGGCAGGTTCCAGAACGGGGCGATGGCCTGCGGGATCGTCCGGAACGTGATCGATGCGTCGTTGGGCAGCTGGTCGCCGTTCGCTGCCGTGGGTTCGAACACCGAGTCGGAGAACCAGTCGCCGACCGGGTTGCCGGGCACGACGATCGCTCCTGGCTCGTTCGCGAAGTACGAGTCAGTGACGACGTTGGGCCCGAAGTAGGTGCCGTCGGCGATCTTGCCGTCCACGGTGGCGGTTTCGCCGGTGGCGACGCCGTCCCGGTAGATCTCGTAGGTGAACTCCCAGTCGCACAGCGATCCGTCGGCGGTGACGTCGAAGTTGCCGTCGGTCGACACCGGCGGTGTGACCGCGCTGAGCCCGACGAGCGACGTCGGCTCGAGCACGTAGGTGATGACGCCACCGGCGGCCGTGTCGTTGGCTGACACGCTCACGGTTTCGGCGACCCCGACGGTCACCTGGGGTGCGTGGGTGTCGTCGACGGCGATCGTGGCGACCAGCTTGTAGACGGGCACACCCGACAGCACGTCACCGCAGGCGGCGGGTGTCGAGCAGTGAATCTGGGGCATGGATCAGACCTCGATGAGAGCGGACACGGTCCCGTACGTCGATGGCGTGCCCGGTGTGGCGGCGGTCGGCGCGACGGTGATGAGAGCGTTGGCGGGCACTGCGACCGGCACGGCGAGCGTGAGCGTGGCGACGAGCGCGGTGGCGGCCAACGTGATCGTTTCGGCGACTGCGATGCCGTTCACCGACACCTGCCAGGTTTCGTTGGCGGCGGGTGCGGTGGTGGCGGCGATCGCCAGGCGGGTGAGCGTCCCGGCCTCGATGGCGGTGATCGGCGGGATCCCGGCGGGCGTGTCGCAGTAGTCGGCGTAGCCCCAGTCGAGCTGCACGACCGGCGGGTTCGGGGCCTGCCATGTGGGCGGCGTGTTGGCGCCACCGGAGGTGAGGACCTGGCCGGCGGTGCCCGGGTCGCCGTTGATCTGCAGATCGGAGGTGGCGTCGAGCACGATGTTGAGCGCGTCGGCGAGGAGCGACAGGCCGTTCGCGGCGGACGTGAACAGCAGGTCGCCGTTGGCCGAGTCGACGACGAAGTCGCCGGTGACGTTGTGCGTCTGGGATGCCGTGGTGGTGGTGAACGCGCCGACGTTGGTCCACGTGTGCGCGAACCCGCCGAAGGCGTGGCTGCGGGCGGCGGTGCCGGTCAGGTCGACGCTGAGGAAGTGGGTGTCGGCGCCGGCGTTCGTCGGGATCCAGCTCGTGCCGTCCCAGCCGAGCAGCTGCCCAGGTACGGGCGCAGCGGTGGCCAGGTCGACGTTCGCGATGTCGCCGAGCGCGATGACGCCGGGTTCGTAGCGGCCGTTGGCGTTCGACCAGATGAGCCACTGGCCATCGGTCGCGGCGACGTCTTGGACGTCGGTGAGCTGACGGGTCGTCGCCGTTGCGAGCGTCCCGGCGGCGGACACGGACAGCAGGTTGTTCGGATCGACGTCGAGTCGCAGTGCCGACGAGAACACGTTGCCGACCGAGATGTCATGCGCGATCGAGTCGGTGTCGGCCCGGCCGTACACAGTTGGGGTGACTGGCTGGTATTCGGTCGCCGCGTTGTTCCAGGCGAGTACCTGCCCGTCGGTCGGCGCCGTGGCCGACACGTCGGTGAGGTCCGCCGTGGATGCGGTGACGAGCACACCGCCGGCGGTGACGGTGAGGAGCTGGCCAGCGGCGGCCGAGACCCGCAGGTCCGAGGTGAACACGTCGGCGGCGGACTTCTGGTGGGTGATCGAGTTCGTACCGGCCGCGGTGTAGACGATCGCAGCGGCGGGCGTGATCGGTTCCCAACGGTTGTTGGCGTTGACCCACGTGAGGGTCTGCCCGTCGGTCGGTGCGGGGGCGTCGACGTCGAGCAGCTGGGCGAGGTTCGCGGTGGCGAGCACCCCGGCTGCCGACACCGACAGGAGGTTGTTGGGGTCTGCGTCGACGTTCAGGTTGGCGGTGAACACGTCGGCCGCGGACTTGGCGACCGTGATCGAGTTCGTGGCGCCACCGGTGTAGACCGGGATGTCGCCGGGTTCGAACTCGCCGTTGCCGGCGTTCCACAGCAGCGTCTGACCGGCCGTCGGCGCGGTGGTGGTGATGTCGACGTCGGCGAGGTTGTCGATCGACAGCGTCTGGTCGGCCCAGTCGGCGCCGTCCCAGGCGAGGACGTCACCGACGTTCTTTCCGGCCGTGGCGACGTTCGCAAGCGCGTCGAGGGTCGGGGTGGCCACGTAGAGGCCGGTTCCTGCCGCCCACGACGCCATGTTGTCGACGGCGGCGTCGAGCTCGAGGAACAGGCCGCCGTCGGTGCCGAGCCGCAGGATCTGGTTGACATCGTTCGACCGCGTACGCAGGTCGAAGTCGGGCCAGGAGCCGCCGACGCCGAGCACGGCGCCGTTGAGCAGGATGGTGGTTGGGACGGGATAGTCCATTGATCAGATTCCTCCGGTCATGCGGGCCGAAACGGTGGTCATGGTCGACGGGGTCGGTGGCGCCGCCCCGGCGGGGGCGCAGGTGACGACGTCGCCGTCACCGACTGCGATCGGGAAATCGACGGCGGGGAACGTTGCGGTGGTCGCTCCGGCCGCGAGCACGCCTGTGGAGGCAAGCGCACCGTTGACTCGGAGCTCCCACGTTTCGGTGCCTCCCACCGGTGCGGTGGCGGCAACGATCGCTGCGTCGACGAGGCTGCCGTCGGCGAAGATGTACGAACCGAGCGGGTTCACAGCAGGGGCGAACACGGCGGTCGACCAGGTGAGCCGTTCGAACGAGACGGCTTTGATGCCGTTCGCGGCGAGCGTCGCCACGTTGTCACCGTCGGGGGAGAGGATCGGGATGGACGACACGGTCCACGGGGTCGCCGCGGCGCCGGTGCCGGTGATCGTCGTGTCGATCCAGGCGGTGTCGAGCGGGGCGACGTTGCCGATGTCGAACGCGGTGATGTCGAGCCACAGGCCACCATCGGCTCCGAGGCCGAGCGCGTTGCCGGCCACTGCGGACAGGAGCCGAATGTCGATCGTGTGGTCGGCGACACCGCCCTGGGCGACACCTGTGGCGTTCCCGTCGGTGGTGAGGATGACCGGTGTCTGGTCGACCCGAAGGCCGCCTGCGCCGACCGTCACGACCGCGGTGGAGGCCGGGTCGACAGCGATCTCGAGGCCGGTGAGACCGGCGTTGAGGCCACCACCGGGCGCCGTTTCGACGGTCGCAGTGATGTCCCATGGGGTGCCGGTCGAACCGTCGCCGGTCAACGTCAGGTTGACCGACGTCGAGTCGGTGACCTGCAGGGCGTAGGACTGGACGAGGCCGGACAAATCGATCGGGTAGCTGTTCCCGTCGGAGAGGTCGAGCGTCAAGATGTTGGTGGCCGCGTCGAACGCCGAGTTGTTCAAGAACACGTCGGAGCCGAGGAACGCCGAGATCGTCGGCGCGTCGATATAGATGCCACCGTCGGATCCGGCCGACAAGACGTTCCCGGCGTCTCCAGACAGGGTGATGATGTTGGCGACGTGGCCGGCGACACCGCCCTGGGTGATCGCAAGGTTCGATCCGTTGGCGGTGAGCAGCAGCGGCGTTTCGTCGATGCGCAGACCGGCCGCCGACAGGCTGATGTCGGAGGTGGAGGCGGGGTCGACGAGCACGGACAGGCCGGTCGGGTTGGCGACGAGCCCCGACGTTCCCTCAAGGTCGAGGTTGAGGGTGACGAGCCACGGGTCGACGTCAGTGCCGGTGCCGGTCACGTTGCCGACGAGACCGTCGCCTTCGGCGAGGATCAGGCCATTGTCTCGCTGCGTTTCGTTGACGCGCAGGCCATCGGCGGTGATCGCGATGGTGGCGGTCGACGCCGGGTCGAGGCGCAGTTCCGAGGACACGATCCACGGGTTGGCGGCGGTACCGACACCGATGAGGGACGTGTTGATCGACGTGGTGTCGGCGATCTGCAGGTTGTACGACGGGACCCGGAGACCGTCGATGGTCTGAACGAGGATGTTGTCACCGCTGGTGCCTTCGATGATGACGTCGCCGGTCACGACCCACGGGTCGATGGTCGTGCCGGTGCCGGTGACGGTCGAGTTGATCGACGCGGTGGACCCGTCGACGACGAGATTCTCGGCGACGAACAGGCCGAGCGCCGACTGGGTGAGCGCGTTGTTCGGATCCGGGTTCAGGATCGCGTTGGCCGTAAGGGCGTGCGGGTCGGCGGCCGTGCCGGATCCGCCGAGCACCAGCTGGATCGTGTCGGTGTCGGTGGCGCCGAGGAAACCGGCCGACGGGACGAACAGGCCGGCCGCGTTCGCGACGAGCATGTTGGCCGGGTCGGGGTCGACGACGACGTCGCCGGTGATGATCCACGGATCCGCGGTGGAGCCGGCGCCGTTGAGCGCCAGGTTCAGCGTTTCGGTGTCGTCGACGTCGACGAGCAGGTCGACGAGCAGTCCGGCCGCGGTTTCGGTGAGCCGGTTCACGACGCCGGCGGCGTCGGGGGCGACGACGACCTGGTCGGGGACGTTGACGAGTAGCCCGTTCGCCGTGATCGTCAACGCGTTGTTGGCGTCGGGGTCGAGCTGGAACGCGGGAGTGACGATGAGCGGGTCGCCGGCCACGCCGACACCGGCTTCGGTGAGGGTCAGGCCGGGGATGTCGACGAACTGGAACGCAAGGTTGTCGGCGATCAGCTGCGTGATCGCGTTGACGCCGGCGGGCGACGGGTTCGACAGCGACACGTCGGGCAGCAGCGTCGGGTTGGCGTAGGCGACGTTCGCGCAGTCGAACTGAACGAACTCGGCTGGGCCGCAGGCAGCGCCGTTGATGACCTCGACGACCTCGTAGTAGGTGCCGGCCGGGGTCAGGTCCGAGTTGCAGGGCAGCTCACAGGGGGTCTGCCAACAGCCGGTGACCGGATCGATCTGGGCTTCGACGACGAACTCGGAGCCTTCGGCAACTGGGTACGACACGTTGTTGACGGTGTCGTGGGCCCACGTGACGTCGACCTGCGACTTGAGCGTGATCATCGCGAAGCCGGTTGGAGGCGGCTGCGGATCGGTCGGATCGTCGCACAGGTTCGCGAGGCAATGCCTGAGGAACACACCCATGTTGAGCACCTTCTGGGGAGAGAGTCGAGTGAACTCGCCCCCAGCTGTGCCGGTGGTATGGGGCTACAGGATCGACGGTAGCCGTCACCGTCGAGGTGAATGGATTCTTCGCTGCTACTCGGCTTCGCGGACCCGGATGTTCGGGTTGGGTTTCCCGCTGCGGGCCCGATGGCCGGCGAGAGCGCCGGCCGTCGCCCGGCGCATCCGGTCAAGCATCGGTGGCGACAGGAACGACGGACGGCTGCCCCGTTGGCGAGGCAGCCGTTCCCATCGTCGCCCGTCGTATCGCTTCCAGACGCCGCCGAACTGCCGGTAGGTGCCCTCAGGCGGGTTCCTGCGTCGGCGACTTCGACGACTGTTGCTCATTCTTCGTCGGCCGAGATTTCTTCGAGCTCACCGGGCAACCAGGCGAGCTCTTCGCCGTCTTCTGATCCGAGCCGGACGTGCACAGGCTTGCCGTGGTTCTTGAACCGGCGGTTCAGTCGACTGTTCGCGGCGACCGCGATCGTTCCGGTCGATCCGGTGTCACGCCACAGCACGACCTCGTGATCGAGCGGGTTGTCGACGACGATGTTGACGGCGCCGCCGGTGCCCGGGACGATCTCAACGGTCAGCATGGCCGGCGGTTCGACCAGCTGATCGTCGTCGTCGGCGGCCGGCTGGGTACCATCGGCGAGTTGCGCTTCGACCGCGGCGGACGGATCGTCGCTGTTCACCGGATCCGGCTCGATCGGTTCGCCGGGCGGGATCGGTTCGGTCGACGCCTGCACTTCGGCGAGGGTGACGCCGTCGGGGAACACGTAGCCGTCGAGCAGCTCTTGATTGCCGCCTTCGACGACACCCAACGTGAACTCGGTGCGGCCGGTCTGACGGTTCAGGACCATGCGGCCCCGGCGGATGTCGTCGGCGGCTTCGCGGGCGACGGCCTTCGGGTCACCCTGGAACTCGGTGTAGGTGCCGTTGCCGTGGTTGAGTCGGATCATCGCCATGTCAGGCCTCCTCGCCTGTCTCGGCGGCCTCTTCGATGGCTTCTGTCGTTTCGCCCTCGTCGCCCTCCGGTGACCCGTCGTCGTTGCTCTCGGCCTGTTCGGTTTCGGCTTTGGCGAGCTTTGCGGCTTCGGCCATCTCGGCCTCCATTTCGGCGAGCTGCTCAGCGGTGACCGGATCCGAATGGGTCAGCGACGCCACCCGTTCCGGATCAAGATGGACGAGACGGATCTTGGCGTCGTCAGGCTGCCCGAAGATCGGGATACCCGACGGCTGTGGCAACATCTGGTTGGCCCAAAAGCTGAACGGCTTGTCGCCGAGGCTGGCCATCGATATGTTCACGCGCATGATGCCGACGTCAGGCTTGATCGAGTCCTGCACGTTCGGGACGATGTCGAGGACGATCGCCTGATGTTCGAGATTGACGAAGGGAATCTTCGGGGCATGGCCCGGTGACTGGGCGATGACGAGGCGATCGCCGACGACGGTGTAGCCGTCGCAGGTCACAACCTGGCTGGGGCGGGCTCCTTCGGCGCCCGCTCGGGCGTCGGTGGAGTACAGGACAAGGGTCTTAGTCACGAGCAAACTCCTGATAGTGATACTTTCAGCGTATCTGAGTCGGCGATCGGCTCTCGAAGCGGAGACCGAGTCGCCCAGCGGATGCGCTCGTTCACCGTTACAGAACGGCCTTGCGGGACCCCCTGGAGAAGAAATCCGAACATTCGGAAGCCGGCCCCAAGGCTGTGGATAAATGCTGAAGTTACATGTGGGTAACTTCGTCAATGTAATTCGCCGGCGCGCTCGCTCGCCTCGCTTTGGCGCCGCTCAGTGCTGTATTCTGAGGGATTCGAATCACTTACAGTGAGTTCTCGCCGAGATTTTGCTTCAGGTCGCTGCCGGCTCTTCCGATTCGGAAGCTACTCTGCTATGAAACATTTGCTTCTTGTACTTCGTTTGCAGGTGCAAGGAGTTTTCCACAGGCACGATGATTGGGTCGAGTCTACGGAGTTAAGAAGGGCACCCCCACAATGGACAAGTCCATAGACAGCACCGAAGAGCGGAGCGATGAGAAGTTCATCGTTCGGTTTGCTGATGGGTCCGAAGAGCGGTTCTCACGCTATTCGGACGCAGCTGCCTGCTGGCAAAGCGCTGGTGCTGGCGCCCAGATCCTCGATGTGGATCCGCAGCCGATTATGTCCGGCGCTCTGACCGTCCAATAGAATATTTCTCGCCCGATGTCTGGATGCCCGGATGTCGACGGTTATCCTCACGCACGTGAACGGCAAGAACACGGGAGAGTTGGCGGATAGGCGTCCGTGGTTGGATGTTCAGTTGAACAATCCAATCCAGCCGAAATGGACCACGGGCTCGTTTCTGCTGGACACCGGATCTACCTCCAGCTTTTGCACCACTGATATCCTGCGTGAACTCGGAGTATCTCCGACTGAGCAGTTTCCCCGAGACGTCATCGGTCCGGGTGGTGTGTTCCAGAGCATGGCGTTCCACGCGCGAATCGACCCCTTCTGCACCTCGGGAGAACACGCAACGTCATGGCGGGTATTTTCTGTCGGAACGGGCAAGATCTTTGGCTACTTTGACGGGATCCTCGGCCGGGACTTCTTGAAGCATGTATCTCTTTCGCTAGAAGGTGGCGTCTGGACCGTGAATGTGGATCCGCAAACCTGGGCGAACGCTGAGTTCGACTACTGAATCGCAGGTGACGAAGCACATCTGGC
>JAHDEJ010000078.1 GCA_020628865.1 Acidimicrobiales bacterium | reverse complement strand
TCAGCTAGTTCACGTTCTGCCCAAGTCGCCTGTCGGCTCGGGTGAAGTCAGCTCGGGTCGCCTGTCGGCTCGGGTGAAGTCAGCTCGGGTCGCCTGTCGGCTCGGGTGAAGTCAGCTCGAGGCGAAGCCTCGAGGACAAAACAGTCTCGCTGCATTCACCTCGATCAGCGGACGGAACCAATGAGGGAGCCGAAATGGCGAAAGGCAAGAAGTACAACGACGCGATGCGGGCATTCGACCGCGATCGCCAGCATGGAGTGGATGAGGCCACGCAGTTGGTCACCTCCTTCCCGAAGCGCAAGTACGACGAATCCGTCGATCTGGTGGTCCGCCTCGGCGTCGACCCCCGCAAGGCCGACGAGATGATCCGTGGCACCGTGGCGCTGCCGGCCGGTACCGGCAAGGCCGTTCGTGTCGCCGTGTTCGCCCAGGGCGAAGCCGCGCAGGCCGCCCGCGATGCCGGCGCCGAGTTCGTTGGTGCCGATGATCTCGCCGAGCAGGTCGAGGGCGGCATGCTCGATTTCGACGTGACGATCGCTGCGCCCGACATGATGCCGATCGTCGGCAAGCTCGGTCGAGTCCTCGGTCCGCGCAGCCTCATGCCGAACCCGAAGACGGGCACCGTGACCCCCGACGTGGCGAAGGCCGTCGAGGAGTTCAAGGGTGGCAAGGTCGAGTTCCGCACCGACAAGTTCGCCAACGTGCACGTGCCCGTCGGCAAGGTGAGCTTCTCGCCCGAGGATCTGCAGACCAACATCAAGGCCGTGTTCGAGGAACTGCACCGTCTCAAGCCGGCTGGCGCCAAGGGCCAGTACGTCAAGAAGGCCGTGATGTCCTCGACGATGGGTCCGGGCATCAAGCTCGACACGTCCCGCATCTGATCTGGCCGTGGGTGGCAACCGGGCGAGGTCCCGGTAACGTACTCACGGTTCGCAATTCAACACAACGAAGCCGAAGACCTCCGGTGGCCCAGCCATAAATCCGGAGCAGGTGGACAACTCCAGGCAGCCGAGTTCGGGTGCCCGTGGGCGTTCGCTGGTCTTCGGCGGGCGCCCATCGCAGTTTTCGGGCGCATGAGCAGGAAGAAGGAACAACATGGGAGAGCCACGAGCCGACAAGGTCGCAGTGGTCGCCGAGGTCAAGGAGAAGCTTGACGGCGCTGACGGCGTCATGCTGACCGAGTACCGCGGCCTGAACGTTCCCGCCATGGCCGAGCTTCGCAAGACGCTCACCCCGGCTGGCGGCGAATACAAGATCTACAAGAACACGCTGGTGAAGCTGGCGGCGAACGAACTCGGTCTCGAGCTCGACGACATGCTCGTCGGCCCGACCGCACTTGCGTTCGTCGGCGACAAGCCCGACGGCTCGAGCGGCGACGCTGCCGCCGTGGCCAAGGCGCTGCGTGACTTTGCAAAGACGAACGACGCGCTGGTCCTCAAGGGCGGCGTGCTCGACGGCAAGGCGCTCGATGTCGACGGCATCAAGGCCCTGGCCGATCTTCCGCCCCGCGAGGTCCTGCTCGCCGAATTCGCCGGTGCGATGGAGCACATCCTCGGCGACTTCGCCGGTCTGCTGGACTCCAAGCTCCGCGAGCTCACCTATGCAATGCAGGAGCTCGCCGACAAGGGCGGACCTGGTGGGGGCGGCAACGCCTCGGCCGAAGATGCGCCGGCGGAAGCCGACGCTGGTGATGCGGATGCCGCCGAGGCGTCCGCCGACGAGACCTCAGAAGAAGAGTAAGACCGAGAAAGAGGAGAGCTGACATGGCTACCAAGGAAGAGATTCTCGAGAGCATCGAGAACATGACCGTTCTTGAGTTCAAGGAACTCATCGACGAATTCAAGGAAAAGTTCGACGTCACCGCGGCTGCGCCCGTGATGATGGGTGCGGCTCCGGCCGCCGCCGACGGTGGCGGCGACGCTGCCGACGAGCAGAGCGAGTTCGACGTGATCCTGTCCGCCGCTGGCGACAAGAAGATCGGCGTCATCAAGGTCGTGCGCGAGCTGACCGGACTGGGCCTCAAGGACGCCAAGGAGCTCGTTGATGGAGCCCCGAAGCCGATCCTCGAGAAGGCTTCCAAGGACGACGCAGAAAAGGCCAAGGCTTCCATCGAGGAAGCCGGCGGCGTCGTCGAACTCAAGTAATTCCTTCGCAGGCGAAGCACGGTCCGGGGGAGATTTTCCTCCGGGCCGTGTGCGCTTCGCTTGACCTTCGGGTGAGCGACTCGCTACCGTATGCCCACGTCCCGCATGAGCGGGTCGGTCTTGGCGTGCGCGTGTGAGTTGCTCATTTCCCGCTTTTGCCATTAGGCTGCAAGATTGTCGTGGCGTCCTGGTGTCTTTTTGCGTCCGCACCCTTCCGTGGTGCGTGGTTCAGGGACCTCCGTTTCGTCACGTTTCACCGTTCCGACGTCGCCCTCCGTCGCCAGGAGACCTAAGTGTCCTCACGCTCTGTTGCCCTCGATCGCTACTCGTTTGGAAATATTGACGAGGCCCTCGAACTTCCCGATCTGATCGCAGTCCAACGCGAATCCTTCGTTTGGCTGCTCGAGGAGGGTCTCGCCGAGACCTTCCGAGACATCAGCCCCATCAAGGACTTCTCGGAGACGCTTCAGCTCGAGCTGGAGTTCGATCCCACCGACGAAGATCTGCGCCCACCGCCGAAGTTCTCGGTCGAGGAGTGCAAAGAGAAGGACATGACCTACAGCGCGCCGATTTTCGTGCGCGCCCGGTTCATGAACTCCAACACCGGTGAGATCAAGGAACAGACCGTCTTCATGGGCGACTTCCCCATGATGACCGATCGCGGCACCTTCGTGATCAACGGCACCGAGCGTGTCGTCGTGTCGCAGCTCGTCCGTTCCCCCGGCGTCATCTTCCAGCCGGGCGAGCGGTACCGACTGCGTAACCTCGCAAAGCACCAGCTCGTCACCGGCACCATCCACCCGTACCGCGGCGAGTGGATCGAGTTCGACGTCGAGCAGAAGCCCGGCAAGGACGTCACCGCCGGCACCCGTGTCGCTCGCAAGCGTCGCCTCAGCCTGTTCGTTCTGCTGCGTGCCCTTGGCTACGACGAGGAGAACGCACCGGGCTTCCTGGACAAGTTCGTCAACCACTTCGATTTCCTCGAGGGCCAGTGGGAGAAGGACCGGGAGCTCGCTCCCACCCAGGAAGAAGCGCTGATCGAGATCTACAAGCGTGCTCGCCCCGGTGAGCCGCCGTCGGCCGAATCGGCCCGCAACTACTTCCGCAACGCCTTCTTCGAGAGCCGTCGCTACGACCTGAGCCGTGTCGGCCGGTACAAGCTGAACCGCAAGCTCGGTCCGGAAATCGAGAAGCTCGAAGAGCTCTTCAAGATCGACCTCGAGCGTCCGGACGAGGACCAGCCGGTCCTCAGCCAGGCCGAGGTGCTCGCCACCTGCTCGTACCTGCTGCACCTCGCCAAGGGCGAGCCCGGCTACCGCCTCGACGATCAGGATCACTTCGCAAACCGCCGCATCCGCAGCGTCGGCGAGCTCATCCAGAACCAGGTCCGCATCGGCCTGTCCCGCATGGAGCGCGTCGTGCGCGAGCGCATGACCACCCAGGACGTCGAGGCGATCACGCCGCAGACGCTCATCAACATCCGTCCGGTCGTCGCCGCGATCAAGGAGTTCTTCGGAACCTCCCAGCTGTCGCAGTTCATGGACCAGGTCAACCCGCTTTCGGGCCTCACCCACCGTCGCCGCCTGTCGGCGCTCGGCCCGGGTGGTCTCTCCCGCGAGCGTGCCGGCTTCGAGGTTCGAGACGTCCACTTCTCGCACTACGGCCGCATGTGCCCGATCGAAACGCCGGAGGGCCCGAACATCGGTCTGATCGGTGCGTTGGCCACGTACGGCCGTGTGAACCCGTTCGGCTTCATCGAGTCGCCGTACCGTCGTGTCGTCGACGGCCGCGTCACCGACGAGATCGTCTACCTCGCCGCTGACGAGGAAGAGGAATACGTCGTCGCCCAGGCCAACGCCAAGGTCGACGAGAACGGCCGCTTCCTTGCGGACCGTGTCCTCGTGCGTCGTTCGCCGCAGGCAGCCTCGCTGCAGGATCTGCGTCTCCAGCTCGAACAGGACGTCTTCTTCGGTGCGACCACCGAGATCTCGGCGGTCGCCCCCGACGAGGTCCAGATGATGGACGTGTCGCCGAAGCAGATCATCTCGATCGCCACGGCGCTCATCCCGTTCGTCGAGCACGACGACGCCAACCGTGCCCTCATGGGCGCCAACATGCAGCGCCAGGCCGTGCCGCTCATCGCCG
>JAHDEJ010000077.1:1388-4316 GCA_020628865.1 Acidimicrobiales bacterium | reverse complement strand
GACCACAAAGTTTGGTTTGCCGTTCCAATCCTCGCCCGGCTGTTACACCGGGCGTGACACGGCCCGTACAGCCGTATCACGGCAGCACAAAAGTTCCAATCCTCGCCCGGCTGTTACACCGGGCGTGACGATACGCGACATGAAACAACACGCAGATTTGATGATAGTTCCAATCCTCGCCCGGCTGTTACACCGGGCGTGACTTGGCGGAAAGTCGCTTCCAAAGTTGGGATGCATTCGTTCCAATCCTCGCCCGGCTGTTACACCGGGCGTGACCGATGTGACGACTTGTTTAGGCTGGTTGAAATGATGTTCCAATCCTCGCCCGGCTGTTACACCGGGCGTGACGCGACAGCACAACCAGCAATACCGCCGCGATAGCGTTCCAATCCTCGCCCGGCTGTTACACCGGGCGTGACGCATTCCGGCCATGTCTTGGTCGACTGGTTTAAACCGGTTCCAATCCTCGCCCGGCTGTTACACCGGGCGTGACCTGCTCGTCAATGTCGAAGCCCGCAAAGCTGAACAAGTTCCAATCCTCGCCCGGCTGTTACACCGGGCGTGACGCAAGATATTTACGCTGCTCATGCAGCCTGGGATATCGTTCCAATCCTCGCCCGGCTGTTACACCGGGCGTGACTTAGTAACGCTCGATTGGGTTGCAGTTTTCAACTAGTTCCAATCCTCGCCCGGCTGTTACACCGGGCGTGACTATGCAGGTCGCCAGGATTTCAGCCGAGTATGACGGTTCCAATCCTCGCCCGGCTGTTACACCGGGCGTGACCATTTCGGGGTGTCCTTAGCTAGTTGGGTTACGCCGTTCCAATCCTCGCCCGGCTGTTACACCGGGCGTGACGACAACGGTGCCGCCTCCGGGTACCGCTCAATAAGTTCATGGTTCCAATCCTCGCCCGGCTGTTACACCGGGCGTGACACGACCCCCATAAATCGCCCACGACGTCGGGATGTTCCAATCCTCGCCCGGCTGTTACACCGGGCGTGACCAAAGAAATCAACCCCGACCTGTTCGAATCTTTGAAAGTTCCAATCCTCGCCCGGCTGTTACACCGGGCGTGACGCTTCCCAACGAGCAGCCGCGTCCCACACCATAGTTCCAATCCTCGCCCGGCTGTTACACCGGGCGTGACACCCATATTTTGGCTTGCACGTTTGACCTGGTGGATGATGTTCCAATCCTCGCCCGGCTGTTACACCGGGCGTGACAACCTGAGCGAGAATAAGAACTGAGTTGACGGCGTTGAGGTTCCAATCCTCGCCCGGCTGTTACACCGGGCGTGACCCCACGGCCTGTATCCAATATTCAACCAAGAAGGCGTTCCAATCCTCGCCCGGCTGTTACACCGGGCGTGACCCAGAATCGGACGAAAACTAGTCCTATATGTAATCGTTCCAATCCTCGCCCGGCTGTTACACCGGGCGTGACGTGGCGGATTTGCGTCCTGTCTCGTCGTCGACGATGTTCCAATCCTCGCCCGGCTGTTACACCGGGCGTGACTCTGGGGGTTGACAACCAAACCGGTATACAGCATGTTCCAATCCTCGCCCGGCTGTTACACCGGGCGTGACACGGGCATGGGCCGGGTATGGGAAACTATCGATTTGACGTTCCAATCCTCGCCCGGCTGTTACACCGGGCGTGACGCGATCGGGGCCGGGGCCTGGTTCACGTTAGATAGCTGGCTAGTTCCAATCCTCGCCCGGCTGTTACACCGGGCGTGACCACACGTTTGTGGGACACGACGCCGTCTTGTTTGCTGGTGTTCCAATCCTCGCCCGGCTGTTACACCGGGCGTGACCCTTTAATTTCCCGGCCGTCTATCACTTTCGTGTAGCTGTTCCAATCCTCGCCCGGCTGTTACACCGGGCGTGACCGGCCGGTCAAGGCTGGCCTCAACAAGTCCTACAGTTCCAATCCTCGCCCGGCTGTTACACCGGGCGTGACTCGAGTAGGTCACATACCGCTATCGGGGTTGGGGTTGTTCCAATCCTCGCCCGGCTGTTACACCGGGCGTGACTATAAAGCCAGATAGGGCAGTTCGAGTTGAGCGCTGATGTTCCAATCCTCGCCCGGCTGTTACACCGGGCGTGACCTCGGCGGCTTCGGGCCCGTCACAGCGGCCTTTGACGAGGTTCCAATCCTCGCCCGGCTGTTACACCGGGCGTGACACCGAAAGATCAGACGTGTCCGCCCCCAGGAGGCCAGTTCCAATCCTCGCCCGGCTGTTACACCGGGCGTGACACAACACCCCCAGCCGTACAACAAAAAAATTTACAGTTCCAATCCTCGCCCGGCTGTTACACCGGGCGTGACCGCTATCACCCGCAGAATCTTCGGCATAGCGTCGTTCCAATCCTCGCCCGGCTGTTACACCGGGCGTGACCGAATTTAGCGGCGTTGGCCTGCAACCAAGGCACCAGTTCCAATCCTCGCCCGGCTGTTACACCGGGCGTGACCCCCGTCACCATTCGACAATCACCCGCAGCTCAACGAGTTCCAATCCTCGCCCGGCTGTTACACCGGGCGTGACCACGGGGTACCGTAACACGGGGTACCGTAACACGGGGTACCGTAACACCGGGTTCCAATCCTCGCCCGGCTGTTACACCGGGCGTGACACGCCCCCCCCCGCAAACCACGAAGAAAAAAAAGCAGTTCCAATCCTCGCCCGGCTGTTACACCGGGCGTGACCGCCGTGTACCGGGTTGACGCCGACCGGTGGGCTACCGTTCCAATCCTCGCCCGGCTGTTACACCGGGCGTGACCAGCCACTATACACAGCATCCCGGAGTTGGCCCCGTTCCAATCCTCGCCCGGCTGTTACACCGGGCGTGACTTTGGTCAACTTCTTTCGTAGCTGCCCGTTGCTGGTGTTCCAATCCTCGCCCGGCTGTTACACCGGGCGTGAC
>JAHDEJ010000077.1:0-1288 GCA_020628865.1 Acidimicrobiales bacterium | reverse complement strand
GTTCCAATCCTCGCCCGGCTGTTACACCGGGCGTGACACCTTCCCGAGTTTCGGTATGTTGACTGATGGGACTTTGTTCCAATCCTCGCCCGGCTGTTACACCGGGCGTGACCACGATGCCTTTGCTTTCTTATGGCCTGTCGTTCAAGTTCCAATCCTCGCCCGGCTGTTACACCGGGCGTGACTCGTGGTGGCAGATGTCCCTATAACGGTAGTCGCCCAGTTCCAATCCTCGCCCGGCTGTTACACCGGGCGTGACTTGATTGGTGGACACGTGATAATACTCAAGGTTCGTTGTTCCAATCCTCGCCCGGCTGTTACACCGGGCGTGACGTATGGAACACCGGCTCATCGAAGCCAACGACTACGTTCCAATCCTCGCCCGGCTGTTACACCGGGCGTGACCGAACCAACCAAATCTGAAACTACTGTTGTTGTTGTTCCAATCCTCGCCCGGCTGTTACACCGGGCGTGACACCGCGGGGAACCTACCGACCTGTACGGGATGGCTGAAGTTCCAATCCTCGCCCGGCTGTTACACCGGGCGTGACACCAAAGCGCCGGACGTATCACGCGCCCAATCTCTCGTTCCAATCCTCGCCCGGCTGTTACACCGGGCGTGACCAAGTAGCTCGTCGATGTCTTGCTGTTCGATCCAACGTTCCAATCCTCGCCCGGCTGTTACACCGGGCGTGACACTGTCTCGAATGCTGGCCGCACGGGACACCTATTTCGTTCCAATCCTCGCCCGGCTGTTACACCGGGCGTGACCCAACCAGCAGCCTCACGTGTTTGATGAAGACACTGTTCCAATCCTCGCCCGGCTGTTACACCGGGCGTGACTTGACCCGTGCGACCCTCGATGCGGTGCCTGTCAATGCGTTCCAATCCTCGCCCGGCTGTTACACCGGGCGTGACCCAAAGCATCCAACAGGCGATGCAAACGCTGACAACAGTTCCAATCCTCGCCCGGCTGTTACACCGGGCGTGACGTATGTTTGTTCACATGGACATAACCCAAGCAAAACAAGTTCCAATCCTCGCCCGGCTGTTACACCGGGCGTGACTCCATAACCGGCTGTACGGGTCCAGCGCAGTTAAGGGTTCCAATCCTCGCCCGGCTGTTACACCGGGCGTGACACCCTCGACGAAGGTTCAGGATGGTCGTTTAGGTTCACGTTCCAATCCTCGCCCGGCTGTTACACCGGGCGTGACAGCTATCGAAGCAGGCGGGTTGACGTCGACAACTATGTTCCAATCCTCGCCCGGCTGTTACACCGGGCGTGAC
>JAHDEJ010000076.1 GCA_020628865.1 Acidimicrobiales bacterium | reverse complement strand
TGCCGATCGAGTCGATTTCGGCGGTGCGTTCGGCCGGCGTCGAGGTCTCCGTCCAGCGGCACGAGGGGACCGAGGTCGTGTGCATCACGCCGCGGGCCGACGATCGGCTGCAGTCGCTGAGTGCCCGTGAGCGGGAGGTCGCAATGCTGGCCGCCGCGGGTTACTCGAATGCCCAGATCGCTGCAGCCCTGTTCATCTCGCTTGCGACGGTGAAGGACCACATGCATGCGGCGCTCCGCAAGACGGGTCTGTCGTCCAGGGCGCAGCTCATCGCCGCCTGGTACGGGGGTCTCGGGCATGGTTCAGACGCCCTTGGTCCAGCGGGGTGACGCCATCCGGACCGTTGGTTCGCCGGCGAGCAGGGGCATGACGGCTCCCATGTAGCCGGCGAACGCCGGCGATTGGGCGTTGGCGCCCATCGCGTCGTGGTCGGCATAGATCTCGAAGAGGTGGAACGTGTCTGCGTCGTTGTCGTCGTCGCACCAGACGACGACCTGCTGTCCGTCGTTGGCTTCGGCCGCCGGAGCGAGGTGCTCGAGCCACAGCTGGTGGACGGTGTCTCGTTGGCCGGGCTGCACGGTCGACGTGATGATCATGGCAACGCTCATGGTTCCTCCGATTTGGGTGTGTGCTGCTCACGGTAGAGACGGGCCCTGGAGCTGAACATCCATCGAAGGTTGGGTTGTCGTCGGCGCTCAGCGCTCCATGACTCGGGCGGCGACGGTGGCGCCCAGCTCCCAGCAGCGGTCCGTCGCCGGTCCGTCGAGCTCGCCGATGACGGTCACGTCGGCGATCACCTTCTGCCATTGCAGGCCGGTCACGACGCGGTCGATCGAGGTGGTCGCTCCGGTCGTGTCGCTTTCGCCGTGGACGAACATGCCCCACGGCGTTCCCGTCGTGTGCTCGAGGCAATCGTTGTAGACGGTGTCGAAGAAGTGCTTCAACGCACCGCTCATGTATCCGAGGTTGGCCGGCGTGCCGACGATGATCCCAGCCGCCTCGCGAACCTGGCTGGAAGATGCGTCGAGGGCCGGAACCGGTTCGATGTCGACGCCGGTGATGCCGTCTGCCGCAGCGCCGGTCCGCACGGCGTCGAGCATGGTTGGCAGGGCGGCGCCGGGGGAGTGATGCACGATGAGCAACGTGCGGGACGGTGCGGCCATCAGATCCGGGGGCTCACCTGCAGGTCGGGCTTGGGCCGTGGATGATGTTCGCTGTACGGCTCGTTGAGCTCGTCACGCAACGTCGTTGCGAAGGCCTGCAGCGCCGCGAGGCCGGCCTCGTTTCGCTCGGCCCACGCCTTGCTCGGCGGATCCATGTACTGGTGGTCGCAGCTCGGCTCGTTCAGGTCGACCGGCGGTTTGCCCACCTCCACGTCCGTTGCGACGTCGTCGATGCGCAGGACGGCGCCCTGCAGCAGGGACATCGACGACAGATATCGCGCCCATCGGTGGGTGTTCATGTCGAAGTCGCCGAGCTTCTCCGCGGCGAGGGCGCCGCGCTGGCTCAGCGCCGTGATCGTCTCTGGCGGCATCGTGAAGTTGAACCCGCCCTCGTCTGGGGCCAGGCGAACCTGCACGACGCGTTCGCGGTAGCCGGGCAGCGTCAGGAGGGTGTTGTCTGCCCAGTTCTGCATCGTCTTGATGATCGCCTTGAGCATCGCTCCGATCGTCGTGACGTCGGTGATGCGCAATGGGTTGCTGCCCTTGCGAGGGGTGGACGGGCAGTACACCTCCTGACCGGGAAAGTCCGGGTGCTCCGGTTCGAGCGAGATGCCGAAGGTCGGCCGGCTGGGTACGAGGGAGTCGAAGAAGTGCATGGGAAAGTTCGACGACATGCCGCCGTCCGCCAGCCAGACCCGCTCGATGTCCTGAGAACCCCACTTCCGGTTGCGGTCGACGGTGTAGAACGGCACGGCGCTGAACAGCAGCGGGAAGCTGAGGCTGACCCGAACGCCGACGATGAGCGGGAGGTCGGCCTCGCCCGGCAGGTAACGCAGCGGCTGGTCGGGGTGGAGCGGGCAGGGTCGGTCGCTGGGTTCGATTCCCTCGATCGTTGTGGTGCCGTCCTCCTCAGGTGTGTGGTTCCACTTCAGCCGCTCGAGCACCGCCGGCGTGAAGTAGGACGACCAGCAGTCTTCACACCAGAAGAACGTGTTGGTTTCGAGGGGGAAGCCGTGCGGGCGACCCATCGAGTAGTTGGTGGCTATGACCTGCAGGTCGATCGATCGGCTCCGGGCGACGGCCGGCGGCACCGGGTTGGTCGTGCCCGCATCGATGGCGCCTCGGTAGGCCCGGACGCCTTCGGGACCCCACAGGTCACCGATCGTGAGCACCGTGCCCGTCGTTCCGGTGGCGCATTCTGAGAAGAGGTCGTCGATCCAATCGGTGATCGGTGCGACGGTCGCTCCCGGCCGTGGGGTGTGGCCGTCGCAGATGCCGAGGTTGTTGGCTTCGATCGCGTTCTTGGCGTCTCCGAGAAACCGCGTGACGAGGACGGCATCGAGTGCGAGCAGCGCGAGCAGGCCGGTGAGCACGGCGAAGGCGGTCCATCCGCCACCGAGCGATGCCACGAGCACTGCGACGACGAGGATCACGGCGGTGGCGACGAGAGCCGGCACGAGGCGGGCCTTGGTCGCTGTCAGCACGAGCCGAGCGAGCATCGGCATCCGTCCGGTGGAGCCGCCGCTGCTCCGACGCATTTCGTCGATGGCGAAGTCCCAGAATCGGGCGAGCGGTGCGGCCGGCTGGATCATGTGGAGCATGCTCTCGCCCAGTTCGGTCGGGAGTGCGTCGAGTCGCTCGAAGCCGCCGGGTGTGCCGGCAGGTTGGGTTTGGCGGTGGTATTCGCAGGCGGCTGCGGCCGCAGCGCCGATCGCTCCGGCGGATGCGCCGCCGAGGTTGACGAAGCGATGGGTCTTGGCGAGCTCCCGGATCGTGCCCGGATACACGACCCCCGACGTGAGGCCCCCCTTCATGATCATGTCGCAGGGTTGCAGGTCGTCCTGGTCGCTCACGTGGTCCTCCGCTCGGTTCCGCGTCGAGCGTGGGTATCCCCGCCCGATCCACCACGATCCCGCAGGAAGCGCCGGTCAGGCAACCTCTCGGCGCTGGATGCGTGTGACGGTGACCAGGGCAGCGAGCTCGATCGAAACGATCACGACGTGGATGGCGAAGTCGACGATGGGCGGGGCGGCCGCGTTGGCCACGGGGTAGAGGGGGTCGATGATCATCTCGAAACCCTCGCGGGCCACGTTCATGATCAACACGACGATGTACTGGGTTGCGTTCTGGGTGACCATGACAAAGGCGGAGATGATGATCATGACCGTGAGGCGGGCGCCGGTTGTGTAGAGCAGGTTGAGGCTCGGGTCGCCCTCGGTGGAGAGCCCGGCCTCGGCGAGCGCGTCGTGGTCGAAGAAGAGCTCGACCACCTGGGCGGCCATGATCAGGATGAGCGCTCCCTGCATCAGGTTGACCCAGAGCGGGATGCCGCCCTTGGACGGACGGGTGAGTACGGAAGTCATGGCGTCGCCTTTCATGTGTGTGCGCACGCACACAATAAGTGTATGCGCACGCAAATAAAACCCCGGACTCGAAATCGCTGACACGTGGCCCCGCTCACGCCCCACTTGACGGCACCGTCGCGGCTGATGATGCTCGATGCTCGTGGATGACTTCTTCAGCCCCTCCGAGGCCGCGGCGTGGGGCGGCTACGTCAGCAGCCATGGGCGGCTCAACAAGCTGATCGAGGAGAACCTCCGTCGAACCGCCGGACTGAGCCACGCCGAGTACGAGGTGTTGATGCGGCTGTTCCGATCCGACGAAGGGCGCCTTCGGATTCAAGCACTCGCCGCCGACAGCGTGCTCACCCACAGCGGAACGAGTCGGCTCGTGGATCGGCTCGAGGGCGCCGGCCTGGTCGAACGGATCGAAGCGACCGAGGACCGAAGGGGTGCGTACGCCTCGATCACGGCCCACGGGCGCAAGCACTTCGAGGCGACGGCCCGGAAGCACCACACCTTCGTGCGCAAGCTCTTCCTCCAGAACTTCACCGAGGGCGAACTCCAGACGATGGCGTCGTTCTGGGATCGGCTCGACCTCTAGTCGAGGCGCAGACCGTCGAGTGGCACTAGCGTCTCGTCAACGACCGGAGGTGACCATGAGCGAGTCCGAAGTTCCCGAAGCGCTGCACCGCTACCTGGAGATGTGGAGCCAGCGGGACGACGAGCTGCGCCGCACCTTGCTGGCCGAGTGTGTGTCCGACGATGTGATCTTCGCCGACCCGAACGACTACCACGAGGGACGTGACGAGCTGTTCCGCAATACTCGCCGCTTTCGGAAGCTCTTCCCGGGCGCCGAGCTCAGTCGCACGAGCGAGGT
>JAHDEJ010000019.1:95562-111416 GCA_020628865.1 Acidimicrobiales bacterium | reverse complement strand
TGAAGTCGGCCATCCGGGTCGATCTCGATGCCCTGCGCCTCAGCTTCGCCGAGCAGCAGCTCACCCACCTCGAAGCGCAGCGCTGATTGCACCACGGCAGGAGCGATCCCGCTCTTCGGAAGCGGCCGACCGGCGACAAGATCGCGGATGACCTGCTCAACCATGGCCTCTGCTCATTGCCGCGAGGAATCCGTTTCGCGTCTCCATCGCTCCACGGATGGTGAGATGGCCGCCGTCGCGGTACAGCCAACCATCCCCGCTTCTGGTCCGGCAGAGCGAGGCATCACAAAAGACCTGCTCGAGATTCAGTACATGGACGTTGGCGTTTCCGGCGGCCGCAGCACGGATTGCTTCCGTTGCCCGCTGGTTGTATCCGGCGACATCTGTTGCAGGGGTGGTGCGTTCACAAGACGCCTGATCGGCGAACAGTCTCACGGGCGAACAGTAGCGAACATCCCAGTTCTCATGGCGCGGGAGCGGCAACGGAATCACGATTCTTGCGTCAGTCGCCGACAGTGCCTCGATCGTTCGAACGAGCCCCTCTGTCAGCTCGGTTGCCTTGGCGTCGGGGTCATTGATTGCTTCGCTGCCCGAGGACAGTGCGAACTCATCCGACTCCACATACAGTCCGGCCGCTGAGCCAAGGACGATGATGTCGGGGCTGAGCTCCACAGCAGTGGCGAGGTTCCGTTCGACTCGTTGACGGCACCCATCCCACGCCGAGCGGCCAACAACAAACTCGATGAGAACCGGTGGACAAGCCGAGGCAGTGGACACCAGAAGCTGGAGATCTTGCGCTTCCGCAGCGTCTAGGACCGGTTCGGTGAAGTGGCCCGCATTCGAGTCGCCCAGCAAGACGACCAGACCTTCGCCGTCCGAATTGAAATGGCATGTTGTGCCGACGACCTCGCTCAACAGCGTCCCCCGACACCCGGCGGTCGCGTCGAGGTGAGCGCGAGTGTCGAACCTGAACGCCTGCAGCTCGTCGGTCGCCTCCAGAGTGATTGGCTGCAACAGAAACAGCACTGCAGCGAATGACGCCGCCATTCCGAGCGGAACGACGGCACCTCGAAACGGCTGGTCACGAAACCTCGACTCGACAAAGCGGTACGAGAGCACCGCAGGTGCCAACGAAATCGCAGCCGGAATCCAGCGTGCCGAGCCGGCTGTAGGGATTGTCGCACCCCACCAAACGATCAGCGGCCAATGCCAGAGGTACCACGAGTAGGACAGGTCGCCAAGCCACTCGAGCATCGACGACACGCGAAACTCAGCTGTCTGGCGGCCGAAAACGAGCAGGCTGCCCGTTGCACCGGCGGCCAGCAACGTGGCCAGGAGCGTGTCCTCTCCAACCCAGAACGAAATTGCCAGAGCGAATCCGCCCGCCAAACGGCCTGGAAGTGAAGCGGTCTTCGAGACGGATGTCAGGGCGACCCCAATCGCGAATTCCCAAGCTCGTGTGAACACGGAATAGAAGGAGGTGCGGGGCCCGCCATCCAACCAAAGGACGTCGACACCAGAGCTGAGCGCCATCCACAGCGCCAACGACAACCCAGCCACGCACACGATTCCCACCGTGAGCACACGGAATCGATGAGCGAGCCAGAGGGCGAAGGGAGCGAGGAGGTAGAACTGCTCCTCAACCCCGAGCGACCACGTATGGAGGAGCGGATTTCGGTTCGAATCGACGTCGTGATACCCATTGCCCGCCCATTCGAGAAAGATGTTGCCGCCTCCAACCAGCGCAGCAAGACCAGTTCTTCGGCTCGTTCCAGAAGCCCCGATCGGCGTGAGCAGCCCGCCCAACGCCGAGACCACGAGAAGTAGCACAACCAACGCAGGGGCAAGTCGCATGATGCGCCGCCCGAAGAACCGGCGCACATCGATCCGACCCGAACCGGCGAGCTCTTCCTTCAGGCGAGAACCGATCACGAAGCCCGAGACCACAAAGAAGGCGTCCACTCCGCGGAAACCGCCGGGCAAGGCGCCAACGTGGTAGAGAACAACCGCGAGGACCGCGACGCCGCGCAGCGCTTGTATGTCGCTGCGATGGGTCACGGCGGAACGGTCCACTTTTCTGAATCGGCGAAGCCGATGCCCGAATGAGAGACCGGTGACGAGATGGCTGAAGACAAGGTTGGAATAGCCGATCGGAACGGCCGATGAGTCACAACAAGCTGATCGAGCACTCGCGCTACGTGCTGGACGACGTCAGGACCGAGGCATACAGAACTGCGCTCGCAGCGGTCGTCACTCCCGACTCCGTTGTGATGGACCTCGGAGCGGGCACGGGAATTCTCGGCCTTCTTGCAGCACAGGCCGGAGCTCGCCACGTCTATGCGGTTGAAGAAGGGCCGATCGCAGCGCTCGCGTCGCAAATTGTCGAAGCCTCTGGTTATTCGGATCGAATCACGATCATCGCCGAGTCGTCGCTGACCGCCGAGTTGCCTGAACCCGCCGACGTCGTCGTTTGTGACCAGCTCTTCGGCGCCGTGATCGAGGCCCAGATGCCACGTTTGCTGGCAGACGCACGTCGCCGCCACCTACGGCCCGACGGAGCACTCATGCCCTGCCGTTACATCGTCAAGGGCGCACCGGTTGAAATGTCGTCGCTCAATCGGCGGATCACCCGGCTCCAAAACACTGAACATCTCGATCTGCAACCCCTCGTGACTGCGACGGTCAACACCGTCGCACAGTGCAACGACAACGAAGTCAGCCCGCTTGCCAAAGAAGCCACCCTCATCGGGCCCGTCGACACCGACGACATGGAGGCCCGGTCTGGAGAAGCGGCGTTCAACCCCACGGCCGGACGAATCGACGGAATCGCCCTCACTTGGGAAGCTGAGCTTGCGTCCGGCGTGTGGATGTCCAACGGCGGCGACCATCCGATCGACCGTGCCGTGGCAATACTCCCTCTCCATGAACCGACGACGGTGTCGAACAACGACACGCTCGTGGTGGCCTTGACGTTTCGGCCGCGCCTGGGCCTCGTTGATTGGCAAGTGTCCCTCAATGGTGAGTCAGGCAGGAAGCAGTCGACTTTTTTGGGTTCGCTCCTCCGAAATCGCGATGTTGCACCTCCGACAGGCGAGGAAGAGACCGGGGCACCGTTGAACACGGTTGCGACGCTCCTCGCCGCGGGTGCAGACGCCGCAACGATCGAGGCGAGCGTTTGGAGCTCGCATGCTGGTGTATTCCCATCCCGCGAGACGGCCGCTCGATTCGTGAACGAAGCGCTTGGTCTCCAACGGCACCTTCGGGCCGAGTAATGCGCCGGTTGCTCATTGCGGCGAACCTCGTCGTCACGCAAGGACTGCTCAAAGTGCTTCGTTTCAACCGAACCCGAAGAGTTCTCCAGCGATGGCCGGTTCCCGCAATAAACAGCCTTGGGGCTGTGGGTGATGAGCTCATCCGCGTGAGCCATGCCCGACCCCTGGTTGTCATCGGAATCGATTGTGTCGCCGAATCTCTGCTTCTTGAGGCCATGCTCCGCCGATCGGGAGAGCAGCCCCACTTGCGGATCGGCGTGGACCCGACCAACCCCTCCAGTGCCCACGCCTGGGTTGAAGTCGACGGCGCAGTCATCAACGACACCGACGACGTGGCGCAAAGATGGGCGGCATTCGGGGACGAAATACCCATGAACTAGGCATCGAACGGGTCCGGCCGACCCGTTGTCCTCCGCTGCGCGCGCCGTCTACCTTGGGGCTCTTGGCGACCTCATGAAAGGCGGCGGCAGTGATCGACCTGAACACGACGCGCGTTGAACTCTCCGACCACGTCCTACTCCGACCTGTCGAAGAAACGGGCGTGATGCTCGATCTCGATACGGAGCGTTACATCGGCCTCGATGAAACAGCGCTCAGAATGGTGCAGACCGCGGCAGATTCCTCGAGCATTGGCGAGACCGTATCCAAGCTCGTCGAAATCTATGACGCCGATCGTGAGACGATCGAGGGAGACCTCCTCGGGCTGGTGATCGATCTTGATGACCGCGGACTGGTCAAGCTCGTGCCCATCGACGCTGCCGAGTGACCACTCCTTCGTGAGCGAGTTGCCACGCTTCGACTGCTCACGAGAGCAAGCTGTCGCACCCATCCGATCGGCTGTCGTGCGTTCAGGAGTCGCCGAGCTCGAAAACATCGTTTCCGAGGACAATGCCGACGAATGGTCCAATTTCGCAGCCGAGAAGTATGACGAGTTCAGCGAGCAGATTCGCCGTCACGGACTCGACCCACGCAACGACAAGATCCGATTTCGCGAGGCCATGCGGCGAAGCCCGGGCCGCCTGGACTTACGTTTGGACGGCGCCCATAGCCCCGGTTGGTGGGAAGTTCTGCGAGAACTCCAACCGCTCGGCTCCGCGGTCGAGGCGCTCCTCGGCCCTACGACCCGACATCTCGTGTCGGGTATCGTGGTCTCCCAACCCGGAGCCCGAGCCCAGCACATTCACCGCGATGGTGGCAGCGGCCTCTTTCCCGAACAGCCGCTTCCACTGCCCGCCTATGCGCTCACGATCTTTGTACCGCTCACCGGCTTTGGCCCCGAGTACGGTCCCACCGAGTTCTACCCAGGCTCGTGGCTTGTCGACCCCGACGAGACGACACCGGCAGTGGCAGCCCAAATGGCACCCCGTACAGCGCTGCTGTTCGACTATCGCATTCCACATCGCGGCGGCCCGCACACCGGTGACGGCGATCGCATTTATGCGTATTCGGTCGTTGCTCGCCCATGGTTCGGGGACCACCTCAACTACAACGAGCCGTCCTTGTTCGCATGAGCGAACGCCACGATTCGGTCGACCACGGACGACAACTCGTCGAACGTTCTCGGATAGCAGAGTCGATGGACACGACCTCTCTCGATCAGTCGGGCCGAACCGTCAAGTGCGGCAGCGATTCCGTGGCCCGGAAGGACGTAGGTCTGCTCAAGGAGCGTCGGGATGTCGGAAGCAGCTGCTGGGGCGATTTCAAACTCTGCGTCATCGAGAAGAAGGAACACTCCACCGAGTCCCACTGGGTGGTCGGCAAACGCGAGATCTTCATCACCAATGACGGTTTTCTCTCCCGATCCGTCAGACGCTTTTTCGGTTACAGCTCGAAGCGAGTCGGACTTCAGGCGAGCGGTGGGGTGGCTGGGCCAGACCGTCGATTGCTCTTCATCCAGAACGAATGTGTCATCTGCGAGGAGCAGGTGTCCACGTTGCGCACAAGCGACCGCCAACGTCGACTTGCCAAGCCCCGAGCGGCCGCAGAAGCCCCAAGCGGCGCCTGCGATCTCAACTGCGGTTGCATGAAGGACGTGCTGGCCCCGATCCGACAGGATGTACGGAATGATCCAGTCGAGAAGTACCTGCGTTCGCCGGGTCGCAGTGAGCCCCTCGGTCCATCCGATCTCGATTTCAGCGCCATCGAATCGAAATCGGGCCTCTCCTTCGCTCCGACCAATGAGCGCACCCTCGTGCCGGCAGAGGTCGCCTTTCATCACCAAGTCCGTCCAAGGAATCGACGGCGACTTCGAGCGAATCGAAATCGCCTGCTCCGAAGGCAGCGCTTCCCGCACGCCAGCCAGCCGCTCATCAGCGACGAACAGCACGCCGGAGTATTCGAAGTGAAACTTCTCGCCTGGCATGCGCGAACCGTAGCCGCCCCACTCGCCGCCCGGAGCCATCGCACCGCAGGACGTCACGCATGAGCGGACTGGTGGCTGTCACCCGAACGGCCGGTGGCCGCAGTGCCGAATCGGTAGAGCTCGCCCGATCCATGGCGCGCAGACTTGCGCATCGAGGAGCCGTATCCGAAGTGCTCGACCTTGGTGCGGCCGCCATTTGTGTGCTTCAGGGAAGCTCGATCGGCCGCCACAAGGACGTGGTCGCGGCGGTGCACGGCTTCGGCGAGCTCCCAGCGGCGGACAAGGCGAAGTTGCGGTTGGCCCCCGAGGCAGGTTCCGCCGAACAAGTTGCCGCGGCAGTGGCCGAGTGGGGACCGCACGCGCTTGATCGAGTCACTGGAGACTTCGCTGCACTCGTGCTTGGCGCAACAGGTGAACTCATGGTCGCCGGACGTGACCGGTCCGGGCTCAAGCCTCTGGTGTGGCGCGAACACGGGAACAGCCTGCTCTTTGCGTCGGAAGCAGCCGCGTTGGTTGACGTGGCGTCGCTGGAGCGTCCGAGAACCAACGAGGGCATGATTGCCGAATACCTCAGCGGTGCTCCCGTGAACCGCACGGAGACCATGTGGTCCGGCGTACGGCGGATCGAACCGAGAACGCGGATCGTCGGATCTCAGGGAAGGCACCGCATCGAGCACGGGGCATTGTCGATGTTCGAATGCGACGCCACGTCGCCCGACGAATGGGACGTTCAGCTGCACGATGTTTTCGTGGCTGCGGTCGAGCGACGCCTTGATACCGGAACCACCGCCGTCGAGCTCAGTGGCGGTTTGGATTCGACCACAGTCCTCGGTGTTTCCGCCTCGTTGCGCAACGGCCGTGACCTGCTCGCTGCGATACGGGATTACTCCGGGACCCAAACTGACGAGACGGAGTACTGGAGAGCTGCCCTCGAGCGATACGACGTCGACGCCCAGATCACACCATGGGACGTCGAGCTGCAACCGTGGATGCTCTCGGATGCGGCCGCAACCGCCGACCGACCCTGCCTCCCGCATCTCGGGCCTTGGCGTCACGAGCTCGCGTCACTGTCCAATCGTGGTATTCGGGTTTCCCTGACCGGTCAGGGTGGCGACGAACGCCTGGGCCACTCCTATCAGCTGCCCTGGGCACTGCTTGCGCAGGGGCGATTGCGGAGCGCGTACGTCGCTGCCCAGCACCATCTCGGCCTCGACCCTCCCAGTGCAGCACGAGCACTTCTCACGAGGGGCCCGCGTCGGCTCGTCACCTGGTACGTCCCATCGATGGTGCCCAGCGGACGGAATGTGCGGCCGCGTTCGTGGCTCCGTGAAGACCTGATCCGCCGCGTCGGTCTTGCGGAACGCATCACGAGGCCTCGAATGGACGGAACGGGGATGACAGTGAACGAACTTGCCGGATGGGCCTATGGCGAGATTCCGAATCAGTATTTGGAGGCGTCCGAGCGATGCGCAGCTCGCCAGCAAATCGACCTTCGTCATCCATTCGTCGACCCCGAACTGGTGGAGCTCTGCCTGGCCATCCCTGAGCCGGTGCGCACAGATCCCAACGATCCTCGGGCTGCGCATCGGCGAGTATTCGGCCGGTATCTGCCAGCTTCTGTTGCCGAGCGGCGCAGCAAGGCAGACTTCACCAGTCAGTACGTCGATCGGCTCGCGGCCGAAGGAATCCTGACCAGCGTTGACGACAGCGCCGTTGTGGCAAACGGTTGGGTGGACGCACGTTGGCTTGACGGAGCACTCGCCAGGTTGCGGCGAGGAGAGAACGGGCCTGCCGCGCTCGTCAGCGTGTTGGCGACCGTCGAAGCCTGGGCCCGCCACTGGACCTAGGGGCGCCCCTGAGCAATATTGCCCAACGGAATGTCGAAAATCGAGTCCTCACGTTCAGTGGTGTTACGCTCGCAGTCGGAGGCCACACCGTGGTCGGTGGGATCGAAGACATCGGCGGCACGTCGATTCGATAAGTGAGGCGAACATGAATGACACTCCCGAACGACTTCCCTACGAAGCTCCTGAGTTGACGGATCTCGGCGATCTCCGAGCGCTCACCGCGAACTCGAAGATGACCGTCGGAGACGACATGGAAGGCGGCGGCGACTCCTGAACGGAGTTCGCGTCTTTCCGTTGGGTCAGAAATGCGCCGCAGCGCGCGAGCTTTGACGCAGGTCTTTGCATATTGGCACTTCGCGTGACAATATTGGTGTTCGTGACCGCAGTGGGGTGGTCACACTCGAAAGGTGTACACACGCTATGGCGAACGAACTGCTCAACTACGCAGCACCCGTGATCACGGATCTCGGCGATCTGCGAGCCCTCACGGCCAACTCGAAGATGACCGTTGGCGACGACCAAGAGGGCATTGGCAACGACGGGAACAACGATTCCTGAGACTTCTCTCGAAGGGCCGGACACGGAGATCGTGTCCGGCCCTTCTTGGTTTTTCTGGAGCCAGCGCTCCCTGCGCCGATAGACACAAGGTCATGTCGATCGCACCGGCGAAACGCCTCGACGGTCTCCGCTTCGCCTTCCGGGCTGCGTGGGCGGCTTCCTCTCGAACAACTATCGGCCTGGTCGTTCTGCAGGTGCTGGGCGCCGTTGCGATCGCGGTACAGCTGGGTGCGCTCGCACGAGTCCTTCCCGTTGTGGCAGAGGATGGCGGCGGCGGTTGGACGGCTGAGCTGGTGTCGTCGCTCTTCGTCTTCGGCGTGGCTCTGGGCGTGTCAGGGGTGGTGACGGCGGCGACGCGAGAGCTCCGGACACTCGTGGTCGAGCGCGTTGCCCACCGCACGAACCTGTCGCTGCTCGCAGTGGTGGAACGTGCTCGGCTTGAGGAGATTGAATCCGCCGACTTTCATGACCGCCTCGGCCGGGCCCGCGCAAGCTATCGGGTGCGGTTGTTCCAGCTGGTTTGGGGAGCCCTGAACCTCGTTGCCATGAGTCTCCAGCTCGTGGCCATCGGAGCCGTCCTCATAGCACTCGCGCCAGCCGTCCTCCTTGTGGCGGTTCTCGCCGCTTTTCCTTTGCTCGTGGCATCCAGAGTGAACACACGAGCCCTCTACCGACACGCTTTCGATTTGACCGCCCAGGATCGTCGGAGATCTTGGCTGGAGCAATTGCTCTTCGATCGCGCGGCTGCAGCGGAACTGCACGCAAGCGAAGTCCGGCCGTTCTTGGCGGAGCGCGTCACGACGCTCACAGACACTCGTGAACGCCTGACCGAGCGACTCGTGCGGCGACGGCTGAACGTGTCAATCATCAGTGCGTTTGCAAGTGCTGCACTGTCGACTCTCGCAGTCGCGGGCCTTCTCGGCCTGGTTTTCACCGGGAACATCGACTTCGCCGACGCGGCCGTGGCCGTGGTTGCGCTGCAACAGGTGCGTGGACGGACGACTGGCGTGGCGACGGGTTTGAATGATCTGGCGGAGGCATCGGCGTTCGCGCGAGATGTCACCGATTTCCTCAACTCACCCAGAGAAGTCGGACCAGCAAACCACCGGATTCGGCCCACTAGCGAAGTCGAGCTCCGCAATCTTGGGTTTCGATATCCGGGGAACGAGCGACTCGCTGTCGACGATGTGAGTCTGTCCATCGGGCGAGGTGAGACCCTCGCCATCGTCGGGGAAAACGGATCTGGCAAGACGACACTTGCAAAGCTCATCGCCGGTCTCTACCGCCCGACGGCTGGGTCAATCGCAATCGACTCGAGACCGCTCGGCAATGGAGAGGTGACGGAGTGTGCGGTGGTCTTTCAAGACTTCAATCGATACGCCCTCACCGCGAGCGAGAACATCTCACTCGCCGATACAGCGTCCACGGACCAAGCTCGTGCGGAGGCTGCGGCTCGCGCCGCTGGCGCACACGACTTTCTCGCTTCGCTGCCGCAGGGGTACGACACGGTGCTCGCCCGCGAGTTCGAGGGAGGCACCGAGCTGTCGGGCGGGCAATGGCAACGGGTCGCGATCGCACGGGCGCTCTATTCGGATGCCGAGCTGCTCATACTCGACGAGCCAAGCTCGGCGCTCGACGCCCGCTCCGAGAGCGAGCTTTACATCGCTCTCGCTGCTGACGCGGCCGAACGATTTACGGTCGTGATCAGCCACCGATTCTCAACTGTGCGCAGCGCCAACCGAATCCTGGTCATGCACGAGGGCAAGGCCGTCGAGATCGGATCGCATGAGGAGCTGATGGCCTTTGACGGCCGCTACGCAGATCTGTTCCGGCTGCAGGCCAGTCCCTACTACGACTTGTGAACGCGACGATCAACACCTCCGCTGATGCAGACGCGTTCTCGACGCTGCTCGCCGGCGCGATGTTGATCATCTTCTCCGAGAACCTCGGACAGCCCGCCAGCTGGTACCTCGCCATGGCCGGCTTACTTGTTGCGCTGTTGGCTCGAACGACGTCATCGCGGTTGGCCATCACGACCCTGGTTGTGGCCGGCCACTTTCTCCTCGACATCGACGACAAGGCGAATCACTCGAACTTTGCTGCCATCCTCGCCGTCATCATCCTGATCGGCCTGATGAGCGACAACCGTCGAAGTGCCAATAGCTGGCCATGGATGCGGCTGACCATCTCATGGACGTTGATCGGGCTCTATCTCGTTGCCGCTCTCCACAAAGTCAATCGGGCGTTCTTCGATCCGGAGGTGTCCTGCTCGTTGTTGATGCTGGACAAACTCGCATCCCGGGGCGGGGTCGACGCCAACCCGTCAGGCTGGGCATGGCTGTCCGTCGGTCTGGTGGCTACGGCAGCATGGGAGGTCGGAGCCCCTACCGCACTGATCCGAGCAAAGTACCGCTGGGCAGGAATCACTGTGGCTGCAGCCGCCCACGCGGCCCTTGCCTCCATTGCGCTGCACGACTTCTCGGCCATTGCTGTTGCCTGCCTGGCACTCTTCCTTGCTCCCGGCTCGTGGGTAGGGCGGGAGCGGCTGCTCGTGAAGGTCCGCCTCGTCTACTTCGGGCTCGGCGCCACTGCGATTGCCAGCTCGCTCGTCTTCGGGCGGGTTCGATACTCACTTGAACTCGCCGGGGCATCGCTCGTCGTCCTTGCAGCAGTAGGGGTTGGCTACCTCGCGCTTCGGAATCGAAACGACAAGGGCACACCGCTTGCCGTCGAGGCCAAGAGCCTCGTCGGACTCGCCCTGGTCGTCGCCTTTGCGCTGCTTCCCTACATCGGGCTGCGTACCGGCGGGGTTTTCAACATGTTCAGCAACGTCAGAACCGAATTGGGTGAGTCGAACCACTACTTGATTCCAGACATCACGGTCTTCGGCCACCAAGACGACGTCGTCGAAATCCTCGAGACCGACCTCTGGTGGAAAGGCGAGCCGTTGGAAGGCATGGCTTGGCCGGTGATTGAGTTCGAGGACTTCCGTCTCGGAGTCGCCGGTTGGGAGGAGCCAGCTTCGATGACCTACCGATACCAAGGGGTCGAGTACGTCACGAATGATCTGGCCGCAGAACAGCCCGTGGGCGATGTCGGCTGGCTGGAGCGGACCGTCCTCGAGTTCCGTCCGATCCAGCTTGACGGCCCGCCGAATCGCTGCCGGTGGTGAATGGCGTCCGAACGAGCAGAGAAAACTCGCCGTCAGCAATACACTAGGGACATGACCACAGCAGACATCGGTGTCGACCTCAGCAAGTACGACCTCGGATGGAGCGATGCCGAGGACTACATCTACAAGCCCAAGAAGGGCCTGAACACGGACATCATCAACGAGATGTCCTGGATGAAGGGCGAACCCGCGTGGATGCGGGACTTCCGCCTGAAGTCCTACAAGCGATTCGAAAAGCGCCCAATGCCCAACTGGGGCGGCGACATGTCCGAGATCTACTTCGACGACATCTTCTACTACATCAAGCCCACCGAATCGGTGAAGGACGACTGGGACGACATCCCTGACGCCATCAAGGACACCTACGAGAAGCTCGGCATCCCCGAGGCCGAACGCAAGTACCTGGCCGGTGTGACCGCCCAGTACGAATCCGAGGTCGTCTACCACCGCAACCGTGAAGACCTCGAGCAGCTCGGCGTCATCTTCTGCGACATGGACACGGCGCTGCGCGAGCACCCCGAGCTCGTCAAGGAGTACTTCGGCACGGTCATCCCGCCGAACGACAACAAGTTCAGCTCCCTCAACTCGGCCGTGTGGTCGGGCGGCAGCTTCATCTACGTGCCGCCGGGCGTGCACGTCGACCAGCCGCTCCAGGCCTACTTCCGGATCAACGCCGAGAACATGGGCCAGTTCGAGCGCACGCTCATCATTGCGGACGAAGGCAGCTCCGTGCACTACATCGAAGGCTGCTCCGCCCCGGTGTACACGAGCGACTCGCTGCACTCGGCCGTGGTCGAGATCGTCGTGAAGGAAAGCGCTCGCGTCACCTACACGACCATTCAGAACTGGTCGAACAACGTGTTCAACCTCGTGACCAAGCGGGCCAAGGTGTACGCCGAGGGCCACATGGAGTGGATCGACGGCAACATCGGTAGCCGCCTCACCATGAAGTACCCGGCCGTCGTCATGGTCGGCCCCAAGGCTTCAGGCGAGGTCCTCTCGGTCGCCTACGCCGGCAACGGTCAGCACCAGGACGCCGGCGCCAAGATGGTGCACGCAGCTCCGGAGACCACGTCGAAGATCGTCAGCAAGTCCATCAGCTCCGACGGCGGACGCACCAGCTACCGCGGCCTTGTGCACGTGGACGAAAACGCCCACGGCTGCAAGAGCCACGTGGAGTGCGATGCGCTGATCCTCGACGAGGACTCCATCAGCGACACGTACCCGTACATGGAGATCGGCAGCCGAGACGCCATCATCGGCCACGAGGCGACCGTCTCCAAGGTCGCCGACGAACAGCTCTTCTACCTGCGCAGCCGTGGCCTCTCCGAAGAGCAGGCGATGGGCATGATCGTCAACGGATTCATCGAGCCCATCACCCGCACACTCCCCATGGAGTACGCAGTGGAGTGGAGCCGCCTCATCGAACTGCAGATGGAAGGATCCGTCGGCTAGGCCAAACGGCCCCGCCCGACTGGGTGAGGCAAAGTCCTCATGAATACACTCGCCGTGGTCGTTACGATTTTGATGTGACGAGGCGGGTGATCACAGAGCAGAAATGACGGACGCGCCCCTACCTTCCCCTTCCGTTGCCACGAGCAATGAGCCGAAACTCCAGCTGGTTCGCGCCCGAGGCGTGTACGAACGGCGGTACAAGCGGCCATTCGACGTCACCGTCGGTCTTGTGCTCTCTGCAATCGCGCTTCCGGTCGTGGTCGTGGTGGCATTCCTCGTTCGGCTCAAACTCGGTTCCGGCGTCTTCTACAGCCAGGTACGAATCGGGCAGAATGGTGATCGATTCACGATCTGGAAGTTCCGCACCATGCGGCCTGACCGCCGCCATCGCCAGGATTCGATCGAGAACGACCGACGTCTTCAGCACAAGGCTGATGACGACCCACGTCACACCCGGCTGGGGCGTCTGCTCCGGAAACTCAGCCTCGACGAGCTCCCGCAGCTGTGGAATGTCCTGCGCGGAGACATGAGCCTCGTCGGCCCGCGACCAGAAATCGCCGAAGTCGCCGTCGCCCGTGGCTATGCCGACCACGTACGCCACGATGTGCGGCCCGGCATGACCGGGCCGTTCCAGACCTCCGACCTGCGACTGACCGGAGATCTACGCGACGGACTCCACGTCGATGCCGAATATGTTGAGAACATCACCTTCCGGCAGGACTTCGTGTACCTGCTGAAGACTGTCACCACGATGCTCGGCGGGTCCTCGCAGGGAACATGAAGCCCAGATCAAGATTGATCAAGAGTCTGTAAGAGCCCTCGTCTTTGGCGTGGCGATGCGGCACAATCGTCAGATGCCGATGCGTCAGGACTGCAAGTACTTCGAAAGCCGCACCTACCCGAGTGGCGACACCGTCCGGAAGTGCGATCTGGATCTCGCACCAGAAGCCCCGTGGCGCTGCCCGGAGGACTGCCCGAAGTACGAACGCCGCATGGCCGACGTGAACTGGAGCCACGGCACGCTCATCACGCCGAAGACCCCGGATGAGCCCGCCTCGCTGGGGGAGGACGACAGCATCGCCGCACTCCTCGACGCTGCCGAAGACATCGTCAACGCAGCCGGGCCGAGCATCAAGGCCGAGGTGCAGGCGGAACGCGAGGCGGCCAGCCGCAAGGGCGGCCGGTTGAAGGGCTTCTTCGACCGGCGACGCCGCGGAAACTGAGCCTCAGCCAGGTGCTCTGAACCCCGGGTTCCGGCAATCGAGAACCACAGCGGCCGCTGTAGGATGTGGCCATATGTCAGCCGTCGATTCCGCCCCTTCCTGGCTGTCCGATCTCCGAGCAAACGCCCTGCTCGAGTACGGCAACACGCCTGCCCCAAGTGACGAGGAAGAGGTCTGGCGTTACAGCCGCATCTCCGACGTCGACCTCGGCGCCTTCAGCCCCGCCACTTCGCCGGCGTCACGGCCGTCGATCGACAACGTGCCGGACGGCGCCACGGTCGTCGACGTGGTCGACGGCCAAATCGTGTCGATTTCCGCCGGTGATCTCGGCAAGGCCACGGTCCAGTCGCTGGCCGACCACACCGACGGCGCTTCGCTCTACGGGGCCACCCGGGCCAACCTCGATGCTGTTGGCCTCCTCCACGACGCCAACGTCGGCGACGTCGTCCTCATCGACGTACCACGTGCTGCCGCCGTCGACTCGCTGATCGTCATCGACACGTGGGCTGATGCCGCCAGCGGCCTCAGCTGCCCCCACACCATCATTCGAGCTGCGGCAGGCTCCTCCGTCACCGTGCTCGAACGTCGTCGATCCGGCGACGCCGAACAGCTCGTACTGCCCGTCGTCGAGATCGATGCCGCGCCCGACGCACGAGTCGGCTACCTCGTCGTGCAGGAGCTGGGCCGAAACACCATCTCGCTCGAGACCCACACGTCGCAGGCCGATCAGCAGGCCCACGTCATCAGTTCCGTCGCCGCCTTCGGCGGATCGTACGCCCGTACACAGGCGAACTTCCGGCTCATCGGCCGTGGCGCCAGCGGCGACCTGCTCTCCGCCTACTTCGGCGACGGCGACCAGATGCTCGACTTCCGCACGTTCCAGGAACACGCTGCCCCCGACACCACCAGCAACCTGCTGTTCAAGGGCGCCGTCACCGGCGCAGCCCAGTCGGTCTACACCGGCCTCATCCGGGTGTCCGAAGACGCCCCCGGCACCAACGCCTTCCAGACGAACCGCAACCTCAAACTCAGCGACGACGCCTGGGCCTACTCCGTGCCCAACCTGGAGATCGAACAGAACCAGGTGTCCTGCAGCCACGCCTCCACCGTCGGCGAGATCGACGAGGATCAGCGCTTCTACCTCGAAAGCAGGGGAGTGCCCACCACCATTGCCGAGCAGCTGCTCGTGTCCGGCTTCTTCGCCGAGGTCATCGGCCAGATGCCGGTCGACGCCGTGAAGGCCGAACTCCAGGCAACCATCGATGCGGCGCTTGCCGCCGACCGCGCCGCTCAGGAGGTCGCCGCATGAGCGATGCAATCAAGCTCTGCGACGTGACCTCGGTGGACGACGGCGACATTGCCATGCACGAGATCGACGGCCGAGAAATCGCCGTCGCCCGCATCGGCGACGAATGGTTCGCCATCGACGACACCTGCACTCACGCAAAGGTGTCGCTGTCCGACGGCATCGTCGAAGAAGACGACTGCACGATCGAATGCCCAAAACACGGCG
This sequence comes from Acidimicrobiales bacterium, assembly GCA_020628865.1. GTDB lineage: Bacteria > Actinomycetota > Acidimicrobiia > Acidimicrobiales > SHLQ01 > SHLQ01. The sequence continues at coordinate 96,014 of JAHDEJ010000019.1, read as the reverse complement.
CGCTCTTCTCGCTGCGAACCGGTGAAGCACTCACCTTCCCCGCAATCCGCGCCGTTGCCACCCACGCCACAGAGGTGCGAGACACCGAGGTGTGGATCACCCTCTCGGAAGACACGGACTCATGAGCGAACTCATCATCACCGACCTCAAGGCCAACGTTGGCGACAAGCAGATCCTGAAGGGTGTCAACCTCACCGTTCGCAGCGGCGAGGTCCACGCGGTCATGGGCCCCAACGGCTCCGGCAAGTCCACGCTCTCGCACGTGATCACAGGCAAGCCCGGCTACACGGTCACCGGCGGCAGTGTCACGCTCGACGGCGTCGACCTGCTCGCCCTTCCCGCGTGGGAACGGGCCCGGGCCGGCCTCTTCCTCGCCATGCAATATCCGACCGAGGTACCGGGCGTATCGCTCGAGGCGCTCCTCACCGCCTCCGCCACCGAAGCCGGCCGCG
>JAHDEJ010000019.1:88239-95462 GCA_020628865.1 Acidimicrobiales bacterium | reverse complement strand
CCGGGCGTATCGCTCGAGGCGCTCCTCACCGCCTCCGCCACCGAAGCCGGCCGCGACGCCGGCGCCGTCAAGGCTGCCATCGCCGCCGAGGCAGAGCGCATCGGCCTGGCCGAAGCACTGATCCACCGTCCGCTCAACGTGGACCTCTCCGGTGGCGAGAAGAAGCGCAACGAGACCGTGCAGCTCGGCGTGCTCGAACCGAAGATCGCCATCCTCGACGAAATCGACTCCGGCCTCGACGTCGACGCCATGCGAGCCGTGACCCGCCGCATCGAAGAGGAGACCAACAACGCCGATGCTCCGCTCGGCGTGCTCGCCATCACGCACTACAAGCGCCTCTTCGAAGAACTGGAACCCGATCACGTCCACGTGTTCGCCCAGGGCATCATCCAGACGTCCGGCGGCGCCGAACTCGCCGAAGAACTCGAACGCACCGGCTACGCCGAATGGGTCAGCAACGACGAACCCGAAGAAGACGACCTCGGTACCTTCGACCCCTTCAGCGACACCACCTTCGCCGATCGCCTCAATCTCCACGAGGGCTAGTAGCCGTTCGCTTCGCTCACTACTTGCCTTTCGGCCCTGGGGGCCGAAACGCAGCCGTTCCCCGGTCAGAGGCCTCGCCACTACTGGCCTTTCTCCGCTTCGCTCCGAAACGCCGCCGTGCACTACGTGGCCGTTACGGCCCTGGAGGGCCGAAACGGAGCCACACTGTCCGCTCGTGATGGTGACTTGGTGGCGCACGCTGCGTCCTGTTAGGTTCTCGACCGTTGTCTTTGGTTCCACGGGCAGGTGCGTGCGGGAAATCCGCACATGCAGGTTGGTTCCGCAGGCAGCGACGGTTGTCCGGCGGGTGACCAACGTCGGTCAGGGCTCCAGCCTCTGACCCCAACTGCCCGAGGAATCACCACACATGTTCAGGTTTCGCCGCAGCGGCGCTCGTCCGCCTGTCGTCACCATCGTGCTCAAGAACTGCCACAACTATCGGGTCTCGTTCTTCGAGCGTCTCCGTCCAGCGCTGCAAGCCAAGGGAATTGAGCTGCAACTCGTTCTTGGAGAGGGCCTCGCTGAAGACGCGGCGAAAGGCGACGTCGCCCGTCTCGATTGGGCCGAGCACCGTCCCATCAGAACGATCGTGGTTGGGAAGCGGACGCTCGTCTGGCAACCGGTTGTACGGCAGCTGCGCAGCTCCGATCTCATCATCACCGAGCAGGCGAGCAAGCAGCTGTTCAACGTCGTCATTTCGCTGGCGCAACGGCGCCGCGGGCTCCGGCACGCCTTCTGGGGTCACGGTCGGAACTTCCAGGCGTCCGTGGAAGGTGGTGCAGGCGAAGGGCTGAAGGCATGGATGACAAGACGGGCGTGGTGGTTCTTCGCGTACAACGACCTCTCTGCGGATGCGGCCACGTCATTGGGAATGAACCGCGACCGAATCACCTCGGTCATGAACTCGACAGATACCACGCGGCTGCGAACGGTCCGGAACCAACTTCCGGCGGCCACCACCACGGATGTTCGTAGAGAACTTGCCTTGGGCTCGAGTCCCGTCGGCGTTTTCATCGGAGGTGTCTACCCGCACAAGCGTCCCGAGTACCTGATCGAAGCAGCAGAGGAAATCAGACTTCGCGTGCCGAACTTTCAGATGGTGGTCATGGGCGACGGAAGCTCCGGCAACCTCGTTCGCGAGGCGTCGGAGCGCTTCGAGTGGTTCCATCACCTTGGCGCAATCTACGGAGATGAGCGGGCGCGCTACGCAAGTGTTGCTTCGCTCCAGCTGATGCCCGGCCTCGTTGGGCTCAATGTTGTCGACGGCTTTGCGCTCGGTCTCCCCACGGTGACCACAGACATCGATTGGCACAGCCCAGAAATCGAGTATCTGGTCGACGGGGTGAACGGATTGATCGTCGAAGGCGACCCGAGCCCGGCCGACTACGCCCAGGCTGTCGCCGACCTGCTCAACGATGGAGAGCTCCTCCAACAACTCACCGAGGGCGCAGAGGGTTCGATCGAATCGCTCTCGATCGAGCAGATGGTCAACAACTTCGTCGACGGCGTGGTGCAAGCACTTCGCGATTAGCGGCTATTCGGAGCTGAGTTCCACTTCGGACTCGTCGGCCAGCGGGGTTCTGCCCGGGGTGTGGAGCTCTCGGCCGATGCAGACCGCCGAGGTCTCGCCCGAGACCACGAACAGGCCATGGGGTGTGAGGAGCGGCGCCTGCTCGACGCCATCGGGCTGTGTGACGCCCCACGAGCGGTTCGGCGAGACGATCAGGGCGGCGAATCCACGCTCGCCGACCAGCGTGTCCGTCGTGCGATGCACGGTCACGAACGACCCGACCTCGATCGACGCGCCGTCGATCGCCTCCACGGAGCTCGTCTCCCACACGACGTTGCCGTCCGCAGTGTCGATGAGTCGGATCCGGCTCACTCCGGCGACCGCTGGATGCGGATCCACGACGACGGCTCGGCCATCGGCCACGCCAACAACGGAATGCGATGCTGGTGCGGAGACCGGCATCGACCATTGACGCTCGCCAGAGGCAACATCAATCGCGAACAGATCCCACGCCTCGCTACCCCGGAACTCGGGAGCAGCGGTGGAGGTGACGATCTGGTCGGCGCCGGTCCAGAAGATCTCATCGACCTCGTCCAACTGCCATCGCTCGATACCAGTCGCTGCGTCGATGGCAAGGATGCCGCCGGCCGGCGACTCTGCCGGTGCCAACTCCACCAACACCGCGGACGGTGATACCCACACTTCGCCTGCGCCCAAGCGGTTCACCCGATCGTCCCAAATGAGCGCTTCCGCCTCCACATCGACCGCGGCGATCCGGCTTCCCGACGCAATCACGACCAACCCATCCGCCGCTGCAAGACCGTCAGGTCGTTCGATGGGAAACTGCCATTGCCGCCGACCGGACGTGAGGTCGATGCCGTTCACGCCAACGGAATTCAACACGTAGGCGACATCGTCTTCAATCACCACGTCGGTGAAATCGAACTCGGTGCCGATGACCCAGTTGTCCGAGCCGTCGGCCGGGTCGAGCGAACGAATGGCGGAGCGGGTGACCACCACGAGGCCGTCGCCGGCCCGCTCCATCTGTTCCGGAAGCTCGTCGAGGAAGCGCTGCCACAGCGGTGCTCGACCCGCCAGGTCGATCGCGCCTACCCCTGGGCTCTGCTCCCGATCCCAGGCAAAGCTCAAGAACGCGGCGTTGCCGTTCAACACCGTCAGGCCGCCGGGGCGCGGAATCGAGAAGCTCCACAACTCCTGCCCATCGGCCGCATCGAAGAGGGCGACCTGGGCGTCGTCGCCGGCAACACAGGGCCCGCTCGGCAACTCGGCTCGCACGAAACTGGCGTCGGCAAGGCTGTCCGGGAACTGCACCGGTGCGACCGACGTCGATGTGGTCGTCGTGGCCGCACGAACGGCCTGCGGATTGTCTTCTGGGTCGGTCGCAGCGCAGGCGGCGACGAGCAGGGCGAACGTCGCCCCCAACGCTGCCACACGGCAACGTTTGCCCATCCGGCCAGTCTACGATGCACGCATGCCAAAGGCGTTGATCACAGGAATCACCGGACAGGACGGGTCATATCTGGCCGAATTCCTCCTCGAGAAGGGCTATGACGTCGTCGGCATGTTGCGACGCAGCAGCACGGTGAACTTCGAGCGGATCGACCACATCCAGGACGACATCGCGCTCGCGCCGGGCGATCTGCTCGATGGCGCCTCGATGTTTCAGGTCCTTCGGGAACACGAGCCGGACGAGGTGTACAACCTGGCAGCGCAGAGCTTTGTGCAGACCTCGTTCGGCCAGCCCGTGCTCACCGGCGAAACCACGGCCCTCGGCGTGACCCGCATGCTCGATGCGATCCGCATGGTCGACCCAGGCATTCGGTTCTACCAGGCATCGTCGAGCGAGATGTTCGGCAAAGTGCGCGAGGTACCGCAGCACGAAGACACGCCGTTCCACCCGCGCAGCCCCTACGGCGTGGCCAAGGTCTACGGGCACTGGATCACGCTCAACTACCGCGAGAGCTACGACATGCACGCCTCGTCGGGCATCCTCTTCAACCACGAGAGCCCTCGGCGCGGCCTCGAGTTCGTCACCCGCAAGATCACCGATGGCGCAGCCCGCATCAAACACGGGCTGGCCAGTGAGCTTCGGCTCGGCAACCTCGAAGCACAGCGGGACTGGGGTTATGCCGGCGACTACGTCGAAGCCATGTGGATGATGCTCCAGCAGGAGGTCGCCGACGACTATGTGGTCTGCAGCGCTGAGACACACTCAGTCCGGGAATTCTGCGAGGTCGCCTTCGGCCACCTTGGTCTCAACTGGGAAGACCACGTGGTGGTCGACCCGAAGTTCTACCGGCCAGCCGAAGTCGACCTCCTCATCGGCGACCACAGCAAGGCGACGCGGGTGCTCGGATGGGAGCCGAAGACGAGCTTCGAAGACCTCGTGACCATGATGGTCGATGCCGACATGGAGCGCCTGGCTGAGTCCGTGCGCCTGCGGTCGGAATCGCGCGCACCGTAAGAAAATTGAGGCAAGGGAGCGGTGACCGCATCGCACCGTGACGTGGGTCCAGCTACTCATTCGTCAATCCACGCATTCGGCTAAGCTGAAAAGATCCCGGCCGTAGCGGCCTCAACAAGGGGTTTTTCATGCACTACTTCGCCGACATCGCTGTCGAAGCGGCCACGTTGGCCGGAAAGCAACTCCTCGGAAACTTCCGTCAGCACCACGCTTCCATCTATGGGGCCGACGTCTTCTCCGTCAGCAATCGGAGTCTTTCCAAAGAGGTGACGTCGTCCAACGATCACGAGGCGGACAAGATCATCATCGATCTCATCACCGATCGTTGCCCGGACCACGACCTACTCACCGAAGAGACCGGTCATATCGACAACGGCAGCCCCTACAAGTGGATCATCGATCCGCTCGACGGCAGCAGCAACTTCCTCAACCACAACCCGTTCTTTGCCGTCTCCATCTGTCTTGCGTACGAAGACGTCCCGATCACGGGTGTGATCTTTGCGCCCTTCATCGAGGAGATGGCGGTTGCGCGAAAGGGCCAGGGCTGCACAATCAACGGCCGCCCCGTGCGAGTCTCGGAGACGACCGAACTCGGCCGGACGTACATCGTTGGCTGCCCGGGAGGCGACCCCGACAACCGTCGTTTCGCCCGAATGGAGTACGCCCTCCATCAAAAGAACAAGGACTTCCGCAAGATCGGCTCCGCCGCCGTCGAGGCCTACATGGTTGCCGCAGGACGCGTCGACGCGTTCACGACGCTGAACATCTCGCCATGGGACGTTGCCGCCGGAGCACTGTGCACAGAAGAAGCCGGCGGTCGAGTGTCCGACTTCAACGGAGATCCGTGGCAGCTGGACAAGACCGACATGCTCGTGTCCAACGGACTCGTGCACGACGCTGTCCTCGAAGAGATCCAGCGCGCCGGCATCCCCGGCGGCGTCGGTGCGCTCGCCCCCGTCGACTGAGAAACAACATGTACAGAATTCTCGACCGGGACAGCGTCCCCGAGTACCTCATGAGTCTTCCGAACGTTGTTGACGTCCTGGGAACGACCTCGAACCTCGTCATCGACGAGATCGGCGACGGCAACCTCAACTTCGTCTACCGAGTCACCAACGGCGACGAACCAGGCCGCTCCGTCATCCTCAAACAAGCGGTGCCGTACCTCCGCCTCGCCGGTGAAGACTGGCCGCTGAGCCGAGACCGGATGACGTTCGAAATTCGGGCACTGCAGCTCTACAACGAACTGGTTCCTGAGTTCGTCCCGACGATCTTCCACGCAGACGAGGAGATGAGCGCACTCGTCATGCAGAACCTGAGTGATCACATCATTCTGCGACTCGGAATGATCGACGGTGTCACCTACCCGAAGGTTGCGACCGACATTGGCGTCTTCATGGCAGAGACGCTCTTCCGTACGAGCGCCTGGGGGATGGACAGCGAAGACCGTCGCCAGCTGATGGATCGGTTCACGCTCAACTCCGAGCTGTGCAAGCTCACCGAAGACTTCATCTTCACGTTCCCGTACATGACGCACGAGTCGAACTACGAGAGCCCAGAGACCGAGGCGTGGGCCGACGCCAACCTCCGCAACAACGCGGCCTACAAACTCGACGTACTTCGTTTCAAAGACCTCTTCGTGGCGAAGACCGATGCGTTGCTTCACGCAGACCTGCACTCCGGCTCGCTCATGGTCAACCAGGACGAGACCTTCGTGATCGACATGGAGTTTGCCTATTTCGGCCCGTTCGGCTTCGACGTTGGAAAGATCATCTCGAACTTCATCCTGTGCTGCACCGCACATCATCACCTGCCAGGCGGCGCCGAATACCGGGAGTGGCTGCTCGACCAGATCGTCGTGATCTGGGACACGTTCTCCGCCCGGTTCCGTGAGCTGTGGGATCAACAAGGCGAGTCCGCGATGCTCACCGCCGGATTGCTCAGCGCTGAGGAAGACGCACAACTCAAAGACGCGTTCATGGCTCAGCTACTTCAGGAATCGGCAGGGTTTGCCGCCTGCTCCATGGCACGCCGAACCCTTGGCATTGCTGGAGTTGCCGATATCCGAGACATCGAGGATCCGGTCGTTCGCTCGAACCTCGAGATTGCCAACCTCGAACTCAGCATGCTCGTCATGGCCAACCGAACGAACCTGTCGTCCATCGGCGACCTTCTCACCCTCGTGCGCGACTTCTACTCGCAGCGATCCCTCGACAGCTAACCAAGGATCCCCGTGTCATCTTCGTTGATTGGAATCATTCCGGCGGCCGGCAGCGGCATTCGGGCCCGACCGTACACCTACGAACAGCACAAGGGCATGTTCCTCATCGACGGGAAGCCGAACATCGGTCGCCTCATCGAGACCATGCGCGACGACATGGGCATCGAGGAGATCGTCATCATCCTCGGGTACATGCCCGAGACCATCGTGTCGCACTTCGGTGATGGCGCCGACTTCGGCGTGCGGATCACCTACGTGGAGAACCAGAACCTGGACAAGGGCTGGGCATGGTCGGTCCTTCTGGCCAAGCCGTACCTTGCGGGACGTCACGGCTGCGTCATGCTGGCAGACGAGTTCTATCTCGACTCCAACCATCGTGAACTCGCCGAATTCGACTTCGACGCTCACAGCGCGGTCTGCACCGTCAAGTCGGTTGAGGATCGTGAGCTCATCAAGAAGAA
>JAHDEJ010000019.1:0-88139 GCA_020628865.1 Acidimicrobiales bacterium | reverse complement strand
AGGATGCCTACGACAGCGGTCGTCCATCAATCGAGTTCGTGAACTTCATCGACGACCTCATCCGCGAAGGGCACAGCGTGGCCGCGTTCGAGCTCTCCGGGCACTACGTCAACCTGAACGACGTCGCCAGCCTCGAGGCGGCGCAGGACGCAGCGATCCGTCGCCGTCTGGAAAACGACGGCTGACACACGATGGGTCAGGCGTTGTCGTCTGATTTGTCGAGCGCCTGACCGAGCGTGTTCCACGACAGGATTGCGCACTTGATGCGGTCCGGGAACTTGCGCACGCCGGTCAACGCAGCGAGCTCGCCCTTCTTCATGACGTCGCCGGCGTCGGGCTCGGCGCCGGTCATCATCTCCTTGAACTCGTCGATGAGCCCGCGGACCTCCTCGACCGGTTTGCCCTTGATCGCTTCGGACATCATCGACAACGACGCCTGACTGATCGAACATCCCCGGCCTTCGACCGCGACGTCGGAGACCACGCCGTCGTCCACCTGGACGTAGACGACGACCTCGTCGCCGCAGTACGGGTTCGTTCCGGGCTCCTCGACCGCCGGCGGCGTGGGCAGCGTGCCCTTGTTCCGCGGGTTCTTGTAGTGGTCGACGATGATTTCCTTGTAGAGGTCTTCCAGTCCGGCCACGGCTCGCTCCGTTCTCGTCAGAATCCGAAGATGTCGTCGGCGCCGGCGAGGGCGGCAACGAACGCATCGATGTCGGATTCATCGTTGTACACGTAGACCGACGCTCGGGCGCTGGCCTGAATTCCCATCGTCTGCAACAGCGGCTTCGCGCAATGGTGGCCGGCCCGGACGTAGACGTTGTGGCTGTCGAGGATCTGGCCGAGGTCGTGCGGATGCACGTCCTTGTACTCAACCGAGAAGATGCCGCCCCGGTTGGCGGGCTCCGACGGGCCGTGGATCCGAATGTCGTCGCCGTAGGCCTCCTTGAGGGCCCGCAGACCGTAGGCGGTCAGCGAGACCTCGTGCTCACGAATCGCTTCCATGCCGAGTCCCTCGAGGTACTCGACCGCGGCGCCCAGGCCGATGATCTCGGCGATGTTCGGCGTTCCCGCTTCGAACTTGTGCGGGAGCTCGTTGGTGGTGAAGCCCTCTTTCGTGACGGTGAGGATCATGTCGCCACCGCCGAGGAACGGCGGCATCGCGTCCAGCAGCTCCGTCGTCCCCCACAGCACACCGACGCCGGTCGGGCCGAGCATCTTGTGGCCGGTGAAGACGAAGACGTCCACGCCGAGTTCGACGACGTCGGTCGGGAGATGCGGCACGTATTGGCTGCCATCGGCGGCCACGACGGCGCCGGCCGCGTGGGCGGCATCGGCGATGCGCCGAACCGGGTTGATGGTGCCGAGCACGTTCGACATGGCACTCACGGAAACGACCTTCGCCCCATCGAGGATGCGGTCGAGGTCCGTCAGGTCCAATTCGCCGGACTCGGTGATCGGAATCCAGCGAATCTCGCTGCCCTTCTCGGCGGCCACCATCTGCCAGGGAACGATGTTGGCGTGGTGCTCCATCTCGGTCAGAACGATCACGTCGCCAGCACCGAGGTTGGCCCGGCCCCACGCCTGCGCGAACAGGTTCATGGACTCGGTTGCGTTCTTGGTGAAGATGACCTCGTGGGCGTGCGGGGCACCGATGAAGCGGGCGACGGCTGTGCGAGCGGCATCGACGGCTTGCGTGGCTTCACGAGCGAGCTGATAAGCGCCGCGGTTCACGCTCGCGTAGCCGTTGCGGTAGTAGTTCTCCATTGCGTCGATGACGGCCGTCGGCTTCTGCGATGACGCAGCCGAATCCATGTAGTGGATCGGCTGTCCGTCGACGAGCCGAGCGAGGACGGGAAAGTCTGCCTTGATGGCAGCAACGTCCAGAGCCATCAGCCGACCTCGGCGAAGGCGTCGAAGCCATCGGATTCGACGGTCTCGACGAGTTCCATTCCGCCGCTGCGGACGATGCGACCCTCGACCATGATGTGGACGTGATCGGGCTGGAGGTGGTCGAGCAGCCGCTGGTAATGGGTGATCGCGAGCACACCCATGGTGGAGTTCTTCTCGCGAACGGCACCCACGCCGTCGGCCACGACGCGCAGGGCGTCGATGTCGAGCCCCGAATCGGTTTCGTCGAGGATGGCGATCTCCGGCTCGAGCAGCGCCATCTGCAGAATCTCGTTGCGCTTCTTCTCACCACCGGAGAAGCCCTCGTTGAGGAAGCGGTCCATGAATGCAGTGTCCATGTCCAGCTTGTCCATCCATTCGGACAACGACATGAAGATCTCGATGGTGGAGACGTCCTTGCCGGTCCGGGCCTGCACCGCCTGCTGGAGGAAGTTGCGGACGGACACGCCCGGGATGGCCTGCGGGTACTGGAAGGCGAGGAAGATGCCGGCCTTGGCCCGGATGTCGGGGTCCCATTCGGCGATGTCGTCGCCGTGCAGCTTCACCGAGCCGCCGGTGATCTCGTACTCGGGGCTTCCGGCCAGGGCAGAGGCAAGCGTGGATTTTCCACACCCGTTCGGCCCCATCAACGCATGCACCTCGCCTGCGTTCACGACGAGGTCGACACCTTTCACGATCTCCACACCATCAGCGGTGGAGATCTTCAGATCGGTGAGTTCAAACAACGGAGCGGCCATGAGAAGAGTCTATGTAACAGACGAAAACTCCCACGGTCCGAATCACCAACCGCGTTCAACCCACTCGTCGAAGCTGGGCTTCTCGTTGCCGATGGTGGTGTCGTCGCCGTGGCCGGGGAGAACGAGGGTGTCGTCGCCGAGCACCCGGTAGAAGCGGTCTTCGATGGAGCGCATGATGGTGGGGAAGTCGCCGCCGGGGAACTTGGTTGCGCCGGGTCCGCCGGGGAAGAGCGTGTCGCCGGTGAACAGGATCGGGGCGCCTTCGAGCTTGAACGACATCGAGCCGGGTGTGTGGCCGGGGGAGTGGATGGTGCGGAGCTTCAGTCGTCCGACCTCGATGATGGTGTCGTCCTCGAGGATCTCGTCGTAGCTGTCGAGCATCGATGCGTCTTCGGTGGTCACGCCCACGGAGTAGCCGGCGTCTCGCATCGCCGGGATGGCGGCAATGTGGTCCCAGTGGCCGTGCGTCTCCACGATGCGGCGGACGTTGAGCGCCTGAGCGAGTTCGAGCAGCAGTTCGTGCTCATTGGCGGCATCGATCAGCAGACTCTCGCCGGTCTCCGTGCAGCGCAGCACGAATACGTTGTTGTCGACCGGGCCCACCACGACCTTGTGAATCTCGAAGCCTGAATCGGCGTGGTGGAGGGTCGTCGTCAGGTCGATGCTCATGGCCCGATCGTAGCGACCGCACAGATCGCGTTCCGATCGTCGCCCACCGGGGTCGACCCGGCCCGATACCAGCGGGTAACATCTGCCCATGCAGTTTGCCTTCACCGAAGAACAGGACCAGCTTCGCGGATTCGTCCGCCAGTTCCTCGAGGAGAAGTCCTCGGAGGCAACGGTACGAGAACTCATGGAGACCGAGTCCGGCTACGACGCCGAGGTCTGGTCCCAGATGGCCGAGCAGATGGGCCTGCAGAGCCTCATGATTCCCGAGGCACATGGCGGCCAGGGCTTCGGCTGGGTTGAGATGATCGTGGTGCTCGAAGAGATGGGCCGTGCACTGCTGTGCGCCCCGTTCTTCTCCAGCGCCGTGCTCGCCACCTCCACGCTCATGCTTGCCGGCGATGACGCTGCGGCCGGCGACTACCTCCCGGCCATGGCTTCCGGCGAACTCATCGCCACCCTCGCCATCACCGAAGAGAGCGGCCGCTGGGACGAGAGCGGTGTGGCCGCAACCGCTACCGCCGACGGCGATGCATGGAAGCTCAACGGCGTGAAGCACTACGTGATCGACGGCCACACGGCCGGCATGGTCCTCGTGGCCGCTCGCACTGAAGCAGGTGTTTCGCTGTTCGCAGTCGATGGTGACGCCGCCGGCATGAGCCGCACGGCCCTCGCCACGATGGATCAGACCCGCAAGCAGGCCAAGATCGAGCTCAGCGACACACCCGGCCGCCTCGTCGGCGCCGACGGGTCCGGCTGGGCCACCATCGAAAAGGTGCTCGACCGTGCCGCCGTGGCGCTCGCTGCCGAGCAGGTCGGTGGAGCCCAGATGGTGCTCGACATGGCTGTCGAGTACGCCAAGGTTCGCGTGCAGTTCGGCCGGCCCATCGGCTCGTTCCAGGCCATCAAGCACAAGTGCGCCGACATGCTGCTCGAGGTCGAGTCCGCAAAGTCGGCCGCCTACTACGCCGCCTGGTGCGCCGCAGAAGACAACGACGAGCTTCCGGCCATGGCCAGCCTTGCCAAGTCCTACTGCTCAGAGGCCTACTTCCACTCGGCCGCAGAGAACATTCAGATCCACGGTGGCATCGGCTTCACCTGGGAACACCCGGCACACCTGTACTTCAAGCGGGCCAAGAGCTCCGAGCTCATGTTCGGTGACCCGACGTACCACCGCGAGCTTCTCGCACAGCGCATCGGCATCTGATCGAACGCCGGGCCGGCCGTGGTCCCAATCCTCCTGATACTGGTTGCCATCGCTGCGGTGGTTGCCGTGGCCGTAGCGGCGGTCTCGCGCGTCTCCATCGAACTCGAGGAAACCATCGCTCCGGCGCTGCTCGAGGTCGATGACGCCGTCGAGGCGGTGGCCGAGGCCATTCCCTACGAGGTCTCGGCCGTCCTCTCGCACACGGATGTCGACCAGATCATCCGTTGGGTGCTCGATTGGTTCGATTCGCTCGGCATGGCGAGCGATTTTGGGGAAGAACTCGGTGGAGACTGGGTCGAGGCCGACGAAGCCGTCGGTGATGAGATCAGCGCCGTCGATCATGCCGTTGCCCGAGCCGTCAGCCAACGAGCCGATCTCGACGCCGTCCACGTGACCGTGGTTGTCGACGAGTTCCTTCGCTACCTCCGGGACATCGGAGCGATCGGCGACGAGGCAGACGTCAACGAGTGACCGCCCCGACCAGCACGGCGAGCCTCCCCGCGATATTCTGGGCTCACCAAAGAAAGGGGGTGGTCCAGATCAATACTCGATATGGAACCTTGGAGGTGTCTGACCGCTAGGTCGGACCCGCTGGACCACGTCGCGAGAGTTGACTCGCTGTCCGTGCTAGAGACAGTGTCAGACACCGCCGATGTGAACCGTCGGACGTCGTTCCACCCGACCGCACCTGTATCGCAGGCGCAAGGTTGAATCGGTTTTTCCAGCGAACGAAATATTGGGGTGAGGTGGAGTGGCCACGGCTGCTCCACCTCCCTCATTTTTGAGTACGATTTCGCTCATGGATCGGCCCAAGAAGTACGCAGAGCACCAGTTCATCGGCGACAAGCGGACCCAGGTCGTCTACGACGTCGATGCGGTCGACAACGAAGCGATCATCGACGAGCTCGTCGAGAGCGAACTCGTAGCCACATTCGGACCTGACACGCTGGCCGAGGCCCGCAACCGGGGATACCGCCTCCGTTCGGTCTGAGCCCGACCGTGGAACGCAACATTCAGGGCAGCGTCGGCAAGCTCGAAGGCTGGCTGGCGAGCCCCGAATCGGACTTCGAATGCCCAGGCGTCGTCGTCGTTCCCGGCTTTCCCACCGATCCCGGCGGCGGCGGAGCGAATTCCTACAACACCTTCCCGGGGCTGGCCGACCGGATCGCCAGCGAGGCGCGCATGCATGCGCTGACCTTCGCGTTCCGCGGTCTCGCCGGCAGCGAGGGACACTTCTCGCTCTTCGGGTGGCGCCGGGACCTCCGCGCGGCCATCGACGCGTTGCGGGCCACCGAAGGCGTCAACGACAGCATCTACCTGCTTGGCTTCGGAACCGGAGGCGCACTCTCGGTCGATGCTGCTGCGGCGGACGGCAACATCGAAGGCGTGATCTGCGTGGCGGCACCGGCCGACTTCCAGGACTGGGCGGGTCGCCCCCGAGAGCTCTTGTCGCACGCACGCCTGTGTCAGGCCATCAGCGACCCGGCGTTCCCACCGGACTTCAATCGCTGGGCCAAAGAGCTGCAAGAAGTCTCCACGGTGCGGGCAGCGGAGAAGCTCACCGAGGACACCGCCCTGCTTGTCCTCCACGGCAGCAACGACGATGCGGTACCGCCGCTCGACGCACGGGCCATCGCCGACGCCCACGGACTCGCCGACCTGCGCATCATCGAAGGGGCACGGCACCATCTTCGCCACGACCCCAGAGCCATGGCCATTGCCGTGGGTTGGCTGGATCGGCGAGGCTCCAGCCCGACGATCCGCTAGCGACGGCTCACTTCTTCTTGTTGGCCCCGTAGCCGTAGCCGTACCCATAGCCATAGCCACCGTCGGCCTCGTCGGCGCCGTTCAAGACAGCGCCAAGGGGACGGGACTGCGCCCGAGCCAACAACTCCATGGCCTGATCGACTTCCTTGGCGTTGGTCTGTCCGCGCATGCCCACCAGCAACGTGCCGTCGACGATTCGTGCCAACGGCAGCGTGTCGGCAACCGGGCGAAGCGGGGGAGAGTCGACGATCACGAGGTCGTAGGCGTACGACAGCTTCTGGATGAACTCATGCGCTGCCATGGAGCTCAGCAGCTCGGCCGGGGGGGAGGCGCTCGTACCAGCGGGGATGATCGAGAGCAGACCTTCGCCCGAACCCTGCTCGGTCACGATTTCCGCTTCGCCGATGTTGGCCAGGTGTTCGGCCAAGCCGTTCACGTTCTCCACACCGAACATCTCGTGCTGCGTGGGGTTGTGCATGTCGGCGTCGATCACGAGGACGTTCGCTCCGGCTCGCGCAAACGAGAGTGCCAGGTGCGAGGCGACGGTGGACTTTCCTTCGGCCGGATTCGCGCTCGTCACAAGGATCGAACGGACGTCACCGCCGGTGGCTTGACCCAGCTCGATCGCCGAGCGAAGAGAGCGGAATGCCTCGGTGAATGCCCCGGTTCGGCTGGCGATCAGGCGGCGGTCCCTGCCGCGTCGCCGACCGTTCCACGGCTTCGGAATCACGCCAAGCACCGGCGTGCCGTCCGCTGCACGTTCGAAATCCCGCTTGTTGACGACCGTGTCGTCCAGCGTTTCCCTGAGCAGCGCCGCACCGACACCCAGGATCATGCCGGCCACCAGCGCAAGCGCGATGTTGCGGGTCCACGACGGTGCGAATGGAGAACCGGGCGGGTTCGCCGCATTGAGAATGGCCACAGACGCGCTCTGGCTCACCTGGCTCAGCACGTCGATCTCGTTCAGCTGTGAGCGCAGCCGCGCCTCTTCTGCATCGAGCGTGGCGATCTGAATTGCGACGCTCGACTCGTCGCTCGTGGTCTCGAGCTGACGCTCGAGAAAGAGTCGCTCTTCGCTGATTTCTGCCAACCGTTCGTTGATCACGGTGACCGCGTTCAGAAACCGCTCACCCGATGCAACGGACCGCTCGCTGACATAGGCGTTCGCGAAGGTGTTTGCGATGTTGGCGGCCCGCTCGGGATCGCTGTCGACCACGCTGAACGTCAATGTGTCCGAGCTGTCGGCCGGGGCAACGCTGGCGGAAATGTTCTCACCGAACGATTGCGACGCACGCTCACGCACGCGATCCGAATTTGCGAACTCGACCTCGTTCTGGAGGTTGCGGTTTCGCACACTGCTCGAAAGGTTCGTTGCGTCGTCCAAGATGTTGTTGGCGGATGCCGTCTCCACCCGGACACGGGCCTGAGCCCGGTACTGCGGAGTGGCGGCGGCCGATGCGGCAATGGCGGCTGCAAGTGCCATGAGGACAATCGCAGCGATGATCCACCTGCGGCGGCGAGCGATATCGAGATAGTCGCTCAGTTGTAGTTCAGCTACCGGTTCGGCCATGACCGCTTTCCAACGTCGGACAATCTGAAACTCTACTGTCTACGTACGCCCAACCCGTTCATTCGACAGCTCCCGCTGGGTGTAGATCGGTGCGATCAGACTGAATGTGAGGAGATGGGTCGAACGGATCTGGAGCCTTCTCATACATCAGCGCTAGGGTTTTTACGTCCGGGTGGCAGCTCGGCTGGCGGCGGTCACAGCCGGTGGCAATGGGGGCCGCCGGTCGCCTCTTGGCGACGGATACTCACGGCGTGCAACGCGCCCCAGAACTCTGAGGTTGAATTGTGAAAAAGGCACTTGTTGCTGGCGGTGGCGGTTTCATCGGTGGCCATTTGGTGGAGAGCCTTCTCGGCGACGGGTTTGAGGTTCGTTCGGTCGATATCAAGCCGTTGGCCGAGTGGTACCAGGTACACGATCACGTGGAGAACATCGTTTCCGATCTCGGCGAGAAGGAAGCGTGCATCGCTGCGGCGGACGGTGTCGACGTCGTCTACAACCTTGCCGCCGACATGGGCGGTATGGGCTTCATCGAAAACAACCGGGCACTCTGCATGCTCAGTGTCCTGATCAACACGCACCTCCTGATGGCGGCCAAGGATGCCGATGTCTCGCAGTACTTCTACGCCTCGTCGGCATGTGTCTATGCCGCAGGGAAGCAGACCGACCCCAACGTGACCGCGCTGAAGGAAGCGGATGCGTACCCGGCGATGCCAGAGGATGGATACGGCTGGGAGAAGCTCTTCAGCGAACGGATGTGTCGCCACTACTACGAAGACTTCGGGCTCGAAACCCGCTCCGGCCGCTACCACAATGTCTACGGTCCAAACGGCACTTGGACGGGTGGACGCGAGAAGGCTCCCGCTGCAATCTCCCGCAAGATCGCAGAAGCCAAGTTGAGCGGCAATCACACCATCGACGTGTGGGGCGACGGACTTCAGACTCGGAGTTTCATGTACATCGACGACTGCGTGTACGGAACCAAGGCGCTGTTGAACAGCGACTTCCGGGAACCGCTCAATATCGGTTCAGCCGAACTCATCAGCATCAACGGTCTCGTGGACCTTGTGGCAGAGATTGCTGGCATCACCGTTGAACGCGTCCATGACCTGTCTGCGCCGCAGGGCGTGCGGGGGCGGAACAGCGACAACACGCTCATCAATGACGTGCTCGGTTGGGAACCGTCGACGACCCTCCGCGATGGCATGGAACGTACGTACGCGTGGGTGTACGACCAGGTGGTCGCAACCCGCTGATTCACTCCTCGAGTGCCATCACGAGCTCTGCGCCACCGGCTTCAGCTGCGGTCATCGTGAACGAACTGTAGAAACTGCCAAGAATCTTCCTGCACTGCGTTAGCGCCCAGAAGTCGACTGCGGCATCGACCACACCGTTCGGGTCATTTCGCGCATAACTCCGCTTTGGGTACTCGCTCACCGCATCGCCGTAGCGCTCTTGCAGGTGCCGGAACGAATCCGGGTCGTCTGTGGCTACGAAGAATCGCTGGTCCGAGTTGGAGCTGATTTCGGCATCAATCAATCGTTCGAAGGCGCTCATCGGGCTGTTCGAGATTGACTGCACACTGTCGGTCCGACGAATGTGAACGCCGACAGGCGGTGACTCCTGATCGACTGCTGGAATCGCGTCGACCAAGCTGCGAACTTCATCCGACGGAGCAAACATCGAAAACGGCTCGGGGTGATCGTCGAGCGTGGAGAGGCTGCGAATCCAAACGGACTGTCCGCTCTTCGCTGCCTTGACGACGGCCGCAGGATCGAACTCAGACGGCCCAGATGCTGCCGAAGGAATCACGAGCGACTTCGACGGGAGTCTGCTCCGTGCCACTTCTTCGAGCTCGAGCAACTTCTGGCCTGCGCGAGATGGTATCGACCGCTCGATCAGTTCGCCGGGCAGGAGGCTTCGGTCGAAGATCCGTCCGTAGGACGAATTGAGATCCCAGGTTGCCCACCACACAACCCGGAGTGGAACGGACGCCTGGGCAGCAAGCGATGCGGCGCCGTTCACCGCCCGCATTCTGTTGCAAAGTCCCGCTGTCGGCACGATCGTGATCAATTGCTACCCCACTCCGCTTGTCGGCGAGCCTCGACGTTACCAGCCGTGTCGCAACGGGTTGGCCTCACGACCTCCGGGGGGCGGCGAGAGCCTCGAGGATCCCCTGGACGAATCGATCGGCCATGTCCTCCGAGCTCAAACGTTCGCCCCACAGTGCCGCTTCGGCCTGCATCGCCGTCACCCGGGGCCCGTCGCCCAGGAGCCGGGCGACCTCGTCGGCGAAGTGGTCAGGAGAGGTATCCTCCGGCAACATGAGGCCGTTCCGGTCGTGTTGGAGATAGTCGATCTCGGGGCTGTGCCAATCGATACCTGTCGTCACCGTCGGGATTCCGAGGGCGAAGGCATCAACAATGTTCAAACCAACCAGACCTGGCATCAGCTGAACTGAGCACACAGAGGCCGGAGCGACCCGACTCTCGTCGTACATGGCGCCAAGCCAGTGAATCCAAGGATGGCGCTCGCAGGCATCGGAGACCAGGTCTCGAACCGGCCCGTCGCCGATGACCACCAACTCGAAATCTGGCACCTGCTGACGAATTGCGATGGCAGACTCCAGCAGGAAGTCGACTCGTTTCTTGGGCGACAGCCCCCCCATGAAGAGGGCAAGCGGCCCATCGCCGAAGCCGAAGTCGTCTCGAACTCTCGCTGCGTCAACGCCAGCCAACGCATCGCGAATTCGCTTGGTGTCCGTTGCGTTCATCGTCGGTGTCACACGATCTCGCTGCATGCCTGCGTCGACTGCGAGATCCGTGGACATGTCGTTGTACGAGAAGAACCAGTGGGCGCGCGAGGTGAGGCGTTGTTTGAGTCCTTCGCCTGTACCGCTCTCGGTTTCGTGAGAGGCTTGGAGGTTCCGACCGTGGCCCCAAAAGGCGTGCCGAGTTCCCAAGAGCCCTTGGCCGTAGGCAAGGACGATGTTGAACAGTTGCTTCGAAGCCTGTTCGGTGATCAGAAGATCACTCGCGCGGGCGAGATCGAACCCCGGCTGCCAGAGCAGCGACACGCCCTTGATCTTGACCTCCTTGAACGGGCGATGCTCCGCCCATTCGAGGGAGGCCACATCGCCTTTTTCAGCGTCTTCCACCATCCCCGATGCGGTGACCAGTCGAAGGTCGATGCCCTCGGCATCGAGCCCTTCGCGAAGGAGTTCGTAGAACGACAGGCGGTATTGGTTCAGATTCCGCAACAGGAACGTGACGAGCGGGCGGTCGCCGCTCGGGAGACGTCGCGCGGGGAGAGAAAACTTCGGAGCCACGAGCAATCGACGATTCAGGACGAACGCCGTTGGGCGATGACTGCCTTACCGAGTTCCAGAACATATTGCGAGTTCGTCACGGCATACCTCTTGAACAGCCTCTTCGGTTCGAGGCCAAGTCGCCAAAGCCATTCGAAGCCGTACTTCTGCATGAGCGCAGGAGGCTTTCTCAGCTGGCCGGCATGGTAGTCAAAGGCGGCTCCAACGGCCATCATTGCTGCGTTCACACGGCCCTGGTGCGCACCGACCCAACGCTCCTGTCGAGGGCAGCCCCGGCCGACCAGTACCACGCCGGCGCCGGAGGCATTCATTCGCTCCACATCGGCCGCGTCCTCTTCGGGGGTCGCGTCGCGGAAGCGATCGGGCTGCACGTCCGAGATGATTGCGTGTGGCCATTCCTTCTTGATCGCCGCCACGAAGGCGTCACACGTCTCAGGGGTCGAACCGAACAGATAGAGTCCGACACCTGCATCGGCGGCGGCGCCGCACACCTTCCACGTGAGGTCGGGTCCGTAGACCCGGTCGGTGAGACCGGTCTTGTGCAGGATGTTCATCGCCCAACGCACAGGTTGCCCATCGCACGTGACCATGTCGAGGCCGTTGACGACCTCCATGAACGACTCGTCGTGCACGGCTTCCATCAGCCCGTGCGTGGCGAGCGCGCTCATCCCGAACGACTCGTGGGCCTTGCCAGCGGCGACGATGCGCTCGGTTGCATCGGCATAGTCGGTGACCGACAGGCCGACGCCGAAGACGTCGACCTTTTCCGGACGAGCCACCGTGGTCATGCGTCGGCACCCTCGGCCAACCAACGCTCGGCCATCTTGTCGTGGATCTCGGCCATGATCGCCTTGAGATCGTAGGTGAACTGCCAATCCGGATAGTGGTTCTGGAATCGGCGGATGTCGCTCACATACCAGATGTGGTCACCGATGCGGTTCTCGTCCGAGTAGGTGAAATCCAGCTTCTTGCCCGAGAGCTCTTCACTGATCTCGATCGCCTCGAGCATCGAGCAATTGATGGCTCGGCCGCCGCCGATGTTGTACACCTCGGCGACGCGAGGAGCTCGGTAGAAGTGGTCGAATGCGCTGATCAGGTCGGACGCATGGATGTTGTCGCGAACCTGCTTCGCCTTGTAGCCGAAGACCGTGTACGGCCGACCAATCACGGTGCACTTGACCAGGTATGCAAGGAAGCCGTGCAGCTCTGCCCCCGAGTGGTCCGGACCGGTCAGGCAACCTCCGCGAAAGGCCGCGGTTTTCATGTCGAAGTAACGGCCGTATTCCTGCACCAGGGCATCTGCAGCCAGCTTGGAAGCGCCGAACAGGCTGTGAGTGGACTGGTCCACACTCATCTCTTCGGGGATACCGTGCTCAGCCCATGGGTGAGCGGGATCGAGCTCCCATCGCTTCTCCAGTTCGATGAGCGGCAGGTTGTTCGGTGTGTCGCCATAGACCTTGTTGGTCGAGGTGAAGATGAAGACGGCGTCAGGGCAGTGCTGTCGGGTCGCCTCCAAGAGGTTGAGCGTGCCGTTGGCATTCACGCTGAAGTCTGTGTGTGGGTCCCGGGCCGCCCAGTCGTGGGAGGGCTGAGCGGCGGTGTGCACGATGAGCGAGATGTCGGATCCGTACTCAGCGAACAACTGCTGAATGGCATCGTTGTCCCGAATGTCGACCGCAACATGCCGGTAGTTCTCGAGGCGACTCGAGAGATCGTTGACCACCCAATCCGTCGATGCTTCCTCGCCGAAGAACTCCTGGCGCATGTTGTTGTCGATCCCGACGATGACGTCTGCTTCCGACGCAAAGTGGGTTACGGCCTGCGAACCGATGAGTCCGCCGGACCCGGTGACGATGATGACTGACATTGCTGCTCCGTGATCGGTTGGCGACGATTCCTGTTTTGAATCGGCAATTGGTGGAGAACGTTGATCCGCGCCGTTGCCCATGTGCAGGCTATCGAGGAGCGAGGGCGGCTTCGTACCAACGCCGCAGCGCTTTGCGTGAATTTTCCTCGCCGAATCTATCGATTGCGTGGTTGCGGGCCGCTTGCAAGGCGGCCTCGTCCGTCTCGAGTGCACCGAGGATCGCGAACGCCAACGCGTGCGCAGGGGACTCGTGCGCTGCTGGATCTGCCAGACTTGCATGCCCGCCCGTTGCCTCGGGAAGCGCCCCAGTCGCAAACGCGGCGATCGGGACACCCATCACCTGGACCAGCGGCACGAGCGTGCTGCCAGTGTCGCGTCGCGAAGGGAACAGAAAGCAATCCGCTCCGGCGATGATCGCTCGTTCGACATTGCGGTCCACCTGGTCGTGAAAGCGAATGTGCTCGTTGAGCCCGGCAGCTGCGACTTCGTCGACGAGGTTCTGGTGCTCTGGGCCCGAACCGAGGATCAACAAGCTCGCATCTGGATGTCTCTGCAACACGATGGGCATGGCGTTGATGGCCAAGTCGTGACCTTTCCACCGTAGCTGTCGACCGGACATCACGATGGTCGTGCCGCTGTTCCGGTCCGGTTCGATGGCATCCGTTTGGGCGATGAGCGTATTCGGAAGACAACCTGTCCTCCAGGTCTCGAAGACCTCCACACCGCGGGAGCGAAGACGTTCCGTGGTCGCCCGGCTTGCGGAGAGCACGATTGTTCGGTCCGCTTTGAGCAGCCGATTCCACGTGGGCGTGCGCGTGAGTGCAGTTTGGAACAGGTTCCGGGCCCCGGCCGACGCGCGATCCACCGGTCGATCCAGCAGTTGAGCTGGCGATCGCTCGCCTCCGCCGACGGGCCCGAAGACATGAGGTACCGGAACCTCTGCCAGGGGAACCGGCATCCAGTGAGCGGTGAACGTGACGAAGTGCGTGAGATCGATTTTGTCGGCCTCTGCCAACTCCGTGCAGAGATCTCGCGCCTTGGGGAGCCAACGGCTGAGATGGATCGTGTCGCCCAAGCTCCGTCCGACCTTCAGCGGCCCGAAGCGTTCTGGCGCGTCGATGTAGTGCCAGGTCACACCCGGGAGTGGAGCGGTGGCCTCGATGGCCCGGCGGTTCGAGGCCTTTGTGATTGCGTGAACTTCGAAGCCTTCGGCACTCGCACAGACGACGCTGTGCCAACCGATCCCAGGATCCGACCCGGCGTTGGGGATGCAGTCGTAAACGATCTGGGCGACGCGGATCATCGCGTGATACTAACCCGACCGTCCCGCCCGCAGGACCGGTGCGGCAAGGCTCGTCCAAATCCACGCAAGAAGCAACAGCTCAGCAACCAAAGTCGTCACGACGGCTGCCTGCCAGCCATAGGTCGGAATGAAGATGAGATTGAGAACAAGGTTCATGAGGCCGGCGGCAAGCGTCCCAAAGATGCGAGTTCGATGACGGCCGGTACCTGTGAGTGCGTCGGCGCCTGGGGTAAGCACCGCTCGGACGAGTGGAAGGAACGCAAGGTAACGCAGGGCGTCCACCGAGCTGCTGAAGTCGTCTCCGAGCACAATCGAGACCACCGGAGAAAGCGCGATCAGGCCGATGCAGGAGGACAGACCGGCAGGCAGCGTGGCCTTCACAATCGAGAGGGCGTTTCGCAATGATGCGTCTGGTGTCTGGTTCTCCGGTCGGAAGTTCGACGCATATCTCGTTCTCAAGACCGCTCGGGACGGAAGGCCGCCGATCGACACCACGCGATATGCCGCGGCGTAGATACCAGCATCGACAGAAAGACCAGCGCCGGAAAGCACCATCTTGTCGTTGTTGGAGAGAAGTCCACTCGGCCCGGCATGCAGCGAGAACGGGAGCCCAAGCCGGAAGTCCTCCCACGTTGCCCGCTCGAGGCGGCGTTCTCCGGGTGCGAGTTTCCAAATGGAAGCAGACGAATACAGCGCCGCAAGCGCGCTGCCGAAGAGGTGGACGGCAGCCCACAGCCCGAGCGTCTGATCGCCGAGCGTCAAGAACAGGCCGAGTGAGATTGCCCGCGTCACGAGCATGGAAATCGCCACGTATGCGCCGACGTTGCTCGCGCCTCGAGCCTCATGTGTCCGGATCGCAGCACGTGCGATGTTGAGGAACGTGATCTCCGCAACCGTGATCATCAACACCGCAGCTGCCGTCATCTCCGGGGACACCACGATGCTGATGAGGACCACAACGACGGCCGCAGGCATCGCCACCGTCGTCAGAACTCCTGTGGCCTTGGCCCAGGCAACATTGACGGACTCTCCTCGGGCGACCCGTTGGACGATCACGTGTTCCGGAGACGCAGTGATGAGCGGACTGACGAGCGCGATCGTGGAAAGCACGGCCGCTAGCGATCCAAAGGGCCCAGGGCCCAAGCGCGCGCCAACGACGATGAACGTCAGAAACGCCACGCCCAGTGTCGTGACCTCAGTCAGCAACCCCCACTTCGCGTCGCCAGAAGCGAGGCGCTTCATCAGCCGTTGCATGGTCAGCCGAAGTCGACCGTCAACGACACAAGGTCCTCGACGAACTGCGCTTGCGCGTCCGTCGAGAGCTCAAGCTGCTCGGTGCACTGGGGGTCGGGATCCTCGTCGCTCAGGAGCAGGGGAACGAGCTCCTCTCCGGCGAGTTCGAAGTTGCATCCGCCGAGCAGGGTGCCGTTCCCGTCGAAGTCTCGGAAGGGCGGTTCGGCCCCGAAATCATCGATCCGCAGATCCGCAAACACGTTGAACGAAATGCCGGCTGAGCACACGGAGTCGTCATGGCGGCGCGAGTCGTTGCAGCGGAAGGGACGGCCGGTGCTCTCGACGTAGTTGCGTTCGTACCGAACGCCGTCGCCATTGTCGTTGATGAGATAGTTCGAGAACGCGAAGCCGTTGATTGGATCTCCCAGCTCGACGACGCCACCCTCGTAGGCATCAAAGAAATACGGGCTGACAAATTCGGTCGGCGACTCAGAGACACGACCGTACGTCGCATCGATGAAGTTCCCGGCCACGATGGTGTTCGGGTAGCCCAGATTCCCCACCGCGTTGTTGTGTGTCACGCGATCATCAACGGAGTCCGCTCGCGAAGGATCGAAGCCAAAGCTGAAATCGTGGAGATGGTTGAAGACAACCGTCGCGTCGTCAAAGAGTTGAACCCCTCCCCGAGCGTGCGAGAGATCGTTGAACTGCACGATCACGTTTCTGGCTCCGATCCGAACCGTTCGGGAGCAAATATCTGCGTCGAAGCCACTGCAGGTAATCGTGTTGTGCTCGATGATGGAGCCGTCAGCATCATCGCCGAGCACGCTCACGGCTGGCGCATCATCGATCTGTCCTGCGTATCCCCACAGGTCGCTTTGGACGCGAGTCGGACATGACACAAAGGACCGCCGGAGAATCACGGTGGTCATGATGTTCAGGCACCGGTCCGACGCATCGATCCGGTCGATGACGGGAATGCCGTCCTCTTCTCCGAGCCATTCTGCTCCCTCGTGTTCGTCCAGGAACGCGTTGTCGATCAGGACACCGAATGGACCGTCGTTGGGTTCGACGAATGGCAGAAGGCGGGAGGGGTCAGCGCCCAGCGGCAAACCACCGAGACTCGGCTCAGGTATGACCCACCCATATGGGGAGAAGGTGATTGGCACGGTCTCATCGCCCACGATGACCCGTGTCGGACGAGGCGGAACGGTTGTTGTTGTCGTGGTGGTGCTGGTCGTCGTCGTGGTTGTCGGCGCCGTGGTCGTTGTGGTCGTCGGGGCCGCCGTTGTCGTCGTTTCCGCGGGAGCGACGGCCACGTCTGCGGACCCATCCGCCGCTGTGCCGAGGTCCGAGAGCCCGGTTTCATCGCCACCCCGGAAGATCAGCAGGATCGCGACAGCTGCGATGCAACACATGGCAAGGACCACCGTCGCAAGGCTCTCAAATCGAGAGAAGAGGTCCGACCGGAAACGAGCCACTACTTTGCCTCGCCCCACCCAGGACGGATTGATCGAACGACGAGCGGCGCAGGGGTCAGGTGATAGACGCGGCGCGGCCACGACTTCCGGGTCGGTGCACCCAGCTCGCCAAGGCGCGGCGACAGCTCGGAGATCAGGTCCAGGAACAGGCTGGAACGGAGCGCTGATCGGTAGTGCTGGGGAAAGCTCAGCATTGCCTGAAGGAAACGACCTGAAGAAAAGAAGCTGGCCTCATCGATGAAGAGGTCTTTCTCAGACAGCCCATGCGAACCCCAGATTGCACCTCGTTGTTCCCAGTAGAACAACACAGTCGGTGGAAGGCGTGACCGGCCCGCCGCAGTCGCGAAACGGTCGTCCCACCATTCGTCGAACCCCTCCACATCATGTGGGTCCGGATCGTGTCCGAGCACGATCCGCGCCGTCGCCCAGCGCCCGAGGTTCGGCGGTACGTAGCCGTAGCGAGTCCGGACGATGGGAGCACTGTTGCCATTCACGAAGAAGCGGCCTTGTCCGTTTTCCGACAGCCACGTCAGGTGCCCGAGGATGTGGGGGAGTGACCGGACCATGGTTTGGGTCGCAGTGAGCATCTCGAGGATGCGCGGGTCCGGCACCGGATCCTTCACGGTCATATGCGGGCGTCCGACAGCCGCGGCCACGATTTCCGCCGACTCGGCGTCCTGAACGGTCTTGGGGTTCGCGCCGACGAAGGTGAAGGTGCTCACGTCAACGTCAGCTGCGTCGAAAGCAGCAAGGGCAAGGCGCGAGTCGAAACCGCCGGTGAGCCCGAGTTCGATCGGTCCGAGCGTCGCCAACGCGGTCGCTGTCTGGCGCGCCAGATCCACTGTGCGCGCGAGCGACGCGTCGACTCGCTCGCTTGCCGGGCCGCACAGCTCGATGGTGCCGGTTGACAGATTGGCGACTCGGTTCGGAAGCAGTCGGCGGTAGCCCGACCATGGAGAAAACACTCCGAAGTTGGAGAACTCGCGCGCGGCCAGATTCGGATTCGCGTGAAGCCGCCTGGCAGCCTCGGATCGGGGACGCGCGGGCGCATCGACGACCTGGAGAAGGATCTCGAGGGTGGCCATTGTGGCACCGTCGGCCGAGAGGTAGGCCCGCTTGCTCCCGACGCTGTCGACGATGATCCGCAGGCCGTCATCGAGGCATGCCGCAACAAGAAAACGCCCAGCCAGGTCGAGTGTTCGCTCCGCGACAGTTGCGACCGATGCAGCCGGAGACAGATCGGCGAAGTGTTCGACCAACGGGGCGCCGGAAAGCAGCGCCGCATGGCCGATCACGATCACCGGGCCGGAGATCTGCAACGGCAGTTCTGGCGAGGCCCAGAGGTCGAACGAGCCGATCGCCGTTCGCTCAAGTCCGATCTTCGAAAGGTCTGGTAGGTCGTTGCCGACGACGCACTGGTTCCGCCACAATTCGGCGCCCTCGTCCATCATCTGACCACGCAATGCACCATCAGCGCGTTCGGGGACCCAGCGGGCCTGTCAACTGCTCCGCAGTGTCGCCTGATTCGCACACCGCGTAGCGTAGCGTACCGCCTGCGACCGGCCACAGCAGCGCCGACCACCGGGCAGCATTCTTAGAGAATGATCAACATCCTTGGGTACCGTGGGTGTTCTCGTCGCCGAAAATTGATGCTGGCAGGACCTCGTAGACGCCACCGATGTAGGTCGTGTTGCACGACCCCGAAATGGTGCCGGTTCGCTTGTGATCGCGAAACACCTGCCATCCGAACTCCTCGAACAGTGGGTCGGCAAAGACGTTTCCACTGATGTCATCGGCGCACGTGGGGCTGGATTGGCGGTCACCGGCACTGCACAGGAACGGCCGCCCAGAGCCGACAACGTAGTTGTCGGTGATGCGCATACCGTCGCCGTCACCGTTGATCAGGTAGTTCGTGAAGGCGTAGCCGTTGATCGGATCACCAATCGAAACCAGCCCATCCGGGTACACGTTGCTGTAGTGCGGGTTGCGGTATCGGTTCGGCTCGGCCGAGACACGGCCGTAGCGGGCAACGATGTAGTTGCCGTGGACGAGAGCGTTGTTGTAGCCCTGGTTGTTCACGATGTTGTTATGGGTGATGTTGTCGTCCGGGTTGTCGGCCCGTTTCGGGTCGAAGCCGAATGCCATGTCGTGGGCGTAGTTGAATCGGAAAACCGTTCCGTGGTAGAGGCTGACCGCACCACGTGCGAGCGAGAGGTCGTTGTACTGCACCACAGCATCGTGGCCAGCGGCGCGAACTGAGCGACTGCAGATATCGCCGTCGAACCCGCTGCACGTGATCGTGTTGTATTCGATCAACACATCGTCGGCGCCAAGAATATTGATCGCTGGAGCATCGTCGACGTCGCCGATGTACCCCCAGGATCCGTTCTGTACCCGGGTGGGGCACTCGACCACGCTGTCGCGAAGGGTGATCGTCGTGACGATGTTGAGGCAGCGGCCGCGAGCTTCCATTCCGGAGATGACCGGCCGGTCCCCCTCATACGTCAGCCAAGCGGCGCCGGCATGCTCAGCCAGAAAGTCGTCGTCGATGGTGACGCCGTGCGCTCCATCATTCGCGGGAGCAAAGTCGTGCAGGTTGGAGCGACGGTGCCCGGTGGCGGCGGGGTTCACCCAGCCTCCCGGTGCGACCGTCGGCGCCTCCACGACGGGCGCCGACGAGGTAGTCGTGGTTCGCGGCGCCGCGGTCGTGGTGGTGGTCTGCGGAGCGGTGGTGGTGGTTGTCGTTCGCGGGGCGGCGGTCGTCGTCGGTGTGCTCGCGGCGGGCTGCGTTGCCGCTGCAGCAACCTCGGATACCTCATCGTTGGAACCGGCATCAGCGTTCGCAGATACCTCAGCGTCCGGGGCCGAAGCAGGGATCGAAGTCGTGGCAGGGACCGATTCCGTCTCGCCGCCGCTCACCCGGTTCACGTTGGGTGTTGCGGAACCGGAGTCCCCGGGCGTGGGCCGCGAGGGAGCGTTCGTTGCGGTGGCGGCCAGCGCAACCGGGACGTCGCCATCCTCGGCAGGCGTGCCCAACTGCCGGTCGGCGGCGTCTGGCCCTGTGACCGTTGGCAGGCCGACGGATCGTCCAAGGGCACGCTGAAGTGCCCCCTCGCTTCCCGAAGTGAAGGCCAATCCCAAGAGGGCACCAACGCAGAGTGAGACGAGAAGGACCCGCTCCAACCGGCGTCTGGCTGTTGGGGACTGCGGACGGCTCACTGCCGAAGCTCCGAAGTGTGGTTGAACATTGCGAAGAGTTCGACGCAGCGTGAGGTCGCCTTGAGTGATGTTCGTCTCGGAAATGAAATACTTTGAGGCAAACGCTCGCTCAAAACCCCGGCACTCCGCATGATTTGCAACCTTATCGCAATAAATGTTGCCCGCGTCGGATCCGGCGAAGAACTCGCACAAAGTGAGACTCGTTCACTCCGTGTGGTGCAGTGTTGAGCGGTCAATGTGTGGGGCGCGTCGGGTTCGCACCAGGTCCACCGCTGCCTCGAGCTTGCCGACGCTCACCCACATTCGAGACAGGAAGCGAGCCCGGCGCCCACGGTTCGTCCAGGTGACGGCAGCAACGATCGGCCAACCGACGACCTGAGCGGCAGCCTTTCCGAGCATGATGACGCTCTCCGGAGCAGCAAGACTGCCGGAGAGCTCCACAATCTGGCGGCTGTAGATCTGGCCCTGTCGACGATTTCGAAGCCGGACCCACTCCCATGTCGCACGCTCTACCGGTACGGTCTCCGTCACGATCGCGTCAGAGGAGTTCACGAGTCGGAGTTCGTCTCGATGCAACTGGCGGAAGAGAAACGAGTCCTCTCCGCCAGTTTGCCCGTAGTTCGGGTTGAACGGGCCCGAGATTCGGGTCAGCGCGCTCGCGCGGACGAGCGTGTTGCCCGTGCGGAATGCCTGAGAGGGTGTTCCCGTCTCATGAATGGGTCGATCGAACAGCGGCCGAAGCCACGCCGGCGGCTCGGACGCGAAGGATGGGAGGACCGGACCGAAGACCACGTCCGCCGAAAACGTGTCGAGCGTCTCAACGAGCCGGCGAAGACAGTGCGGATCAGCCGTCTCGTCATCGTCGACAAACCAGATCAACTCGCCTTCCGCAGCCTCGACAGCAGCATTGCGGGTCAAGCTAATGTTTGGCGATGCCTGCGTCAGGTATCGGACCGGGAAGCGGCCCGTTGCCGCGTGAGCCTCGACCGTTGGTTCCGCAGTCCGAGGGTCGTTGTCCACGACGATGACCTCGACGTCCGTTGTATCGGAAAGCACCTGACCGTCGATGCTGGAGAGGAGATCACCGAGACCCTTCGGACGTTTGTAGGTGGCAATGCAAACGGAGATGAGCCGCATCGTCATCGGTCGACGGGATCGGGCAGTGAGCCGGATCGCGGCTCCCAGGGCTCCGCAACGCCTTTCTGGCGAGAAGCTTCCGTCACCGCGACGATCAACATGATGAACTGGACGGACCTGCTGATGAATCCCGCTTCCGTTGCGGAATAGACGACCGCAAGGGAGATGATCACTGCGGGAAACATGCCGATCGCGGTGGGTACCGCCCGAATCCGGCGCGTGCCCCACAGCAGCCCTCGCACGATGATCGCCGTCAGCAGGATGGCACCGAGCGGTCCGACCTCAAGCCAGGCGTCCACCCACGCGTTGTGGGCATGCGGCGTGTTGAAGTTCTCGTTCGTCCGAAGTTGTACGTCGAAATCGTGAAATCCCTGACCCCAGAAACCCTCGCGTCCGTAGCCGAGCAGCGGGCGCTCACTGACCCCGTACACGAATGCGTCGATCCAGATCGGCAACCGACCTGTGAAGCTGCTGTCCCGGCCGATCAACCCGGTGGTTGCTGCCAGGTTCGTTGCCGCAAGGACGGTTAGCGTCGAGAACACGATGCCCATCGCGACCATCGTCGCTCCGTAGAGGGTCTTCCGTCCGCGAAATCCGACGAAGATCGTGCCGAGAATGCAGATGCCGCCCAGAGCTCCGAGCGTCGTCGCAGAGTTCGAACCGATGGCGAGCATTGCGTTCAACAGGGCGAAGCCTGGCCACCACACCAAGCTTCGAACCGTTCGTGCCTGGATGACGCACACGGCGAAGCCGAGCACGGCAGCGCGGCCCAGCGTGTTGCGGTTACCCGTGATGCCGCTCCAACCCCTGCTGCCGTCCGTGCCAACGGAGAGGCTGCCCAGGTCGGCGAAGATGGCGACGAAGGCAAGGTTGAGAATCGCTCCGATCGCGAAGGTCGCGGCGAGCATTGTCACGATCTCTCGTATCGAGAACCTCACGATGAGATGCAACGCAAACACGTAGGCGACGGAGAGCGTGATTCCTTCCCGTAGCGTCTCGGCGGGTGCGGTCGACCAGACCGTCGAGGCAACCGCAAGCGCCACAAACGCAGCCATGAGCGGTTCGCCCTTTGCCGCTTTGAGGGCAATGTGCCAGTTCCCATTCAACGAAACGACCGAAAGTAGGAGAAAACCGAGGAACAGCAGCTGCGTCAGCGCGCTCGACTCGACCGACCCGCCCGTGGCGAAAGCCAACCACTCCAACGGGGTGCCCCAGGCATAGGTGAACAACGCGACGAACACGCCCGCTCGTTCGAACCACCCCGGGCGGTTGAGGAACTGATTGGACGGTCGAGAGTCGACAAACGAGTCGGAGGACGGCTCCGCCCAGCTCGCAGTCAGTGTCATCAGCTGGTGGCTCGGGCCGCCGAAACCCGCTCGTACGCATATCGGTCCCGACTGAGTCGAGGTCCGCCCTCGGTGCTGTCGCGGTTGAGCACCGCACCCAACAGTTTCCCGCCCGTACGTTCGAGTTCGCCGCGTACCCGCAGAAGCGTGTCGGTGTCGGTCCGACGGCCGTCCACAACGATCAATGTGCCATCCACCGCAGGAGCGATGGTCGAAGCATCGGCCGCGCTGAGCACTGGCGGCGCATCGACGACGACGACATCGAACTGCTCACTGAGTTCGTCAATCAACTCGTTCAGGCCGCCCGTCGCGAGCAATTCGCCGGGGTTCGTGGGAGGTGGGCCGGACGGCACGAGCACCAGACCTGGTGTGCCGTCGACCGGCACCATGATGTCGGTGATGGAGTTGTCGTTCAGCCAGCTCGACAGCCCCCGGACGTTGGGAACGCCAAGCATGCGTTCCACGGTCGGTCGCCGAAGGTCGGCGTTGACCAGGCACACCCTCGCTCCACCCTGTGCGAGCGCCACCGCAAGGTTCACGGACACCGTTGATTTTCCTTCGGCCGGTCGGGCGCTCGTGATGAGATAGGTGTCTGCATCCCGGCTGGTGCCAAGAAATTGCACGGACGATCGCAGCCGACGGAAGGACTCTCGCGCCCGTTGCACCTTTGCTGAACGGCCCCCGGCGAGCATGACAACAGCCGCGTTCCCAGACCGATTGCCCACTCCGAACTGTGGAATCGATGCAAGAACGTTGGCACCAAGTGCCAGCTCGACGTCACCAGACTCACGCGCCGTGCGGTCCAACCGGTGAAGGACGAACGCCATGGCGACACCAGCGCCAAGACCGAAGAAGAGGCCCACGAACTGGAGAATCCGGTCGCTGAACCCGTTCGGAACCTCCGGCACAGACGCAAACTGAAGAACCTCGGCCGGAGCGACACGGGTGCGCTGGCTCAGCTGAGCGTCGGCCAGGTCGTTGCGGGTTGTTCTGCGATCGGCGAGCAGCGACGAGATCGAGGTACGGAAACTCGTGATCTGATCGGTCACCGCACTTGCGTCGATGTCCAACGCAATGAGACGCGACCGCTCGGCACCCGCAGTGACGATCTGTTGCTCGAGATCGGCCACCTGCGCATCGATTTCGTCGATCTTTCCCTGCAACTCGTTCAGTGTGTTGTCGTCCAACACCTGCGCTTGCTCCACCCGTCGAGCCACGTACTGCTCGGCAAACGAGTTGACGACTCGCTGGGCCAATTCCGGATCCGTCGAGGTGTACTGGATCTCCAGCGAGTCCGAGTCGTCAACGAATACGACTTCGAGATCGCCCAGCAACGAGCGGCCGCTCTGGCCCAGGGAGATCTGCTCTGCCACCCGATCCGCTACTGCATTCGAGTCGATCACTTCGCGCTCGCGTTCCAACACCGGCCGGACCAATCGACCATCGATCGACCCGACCGCGGTCGGGTTGACGATGACTCGTGCACCTGCCGAGTACGTGGGCGTCCGGGTCGTCGTGAACAGTGTTGCGAGCACCAGGCAAAGCAGGCCGCTCAGGAGAATCAGCAGCTTCCTCTGACGAATGGCGGCCAGATAATCCTCGAGCCCCGGAGTCTCGCGACCCTTGGCGTCTTTCTCGTACATCATTTCCGCTGTCCTTCTGTCCGGTGCATGTTATCCGCCGATCACGACCGCTCAGGTCGCGGGGCAGGGGCCGATGTCGGCTTGAATCGGGCTGTGATCGGTAAAGAAGACGTCTGGCGCCTGCGCCGCGGTGGCGCAGAGGCCGTCACCGACCAGGAGATGGTCGATCCGCAGCCGCAATGCGGTATGCCAGAGATCGCCATGGCGAGTGGGACCAGCCCACCGGTCGATGCGCATCACGTCTGTGAACGCCTCGGAGAACCGGGCAAACGCGGGTCCTCGGTCGGCAATGTTCAAGTCGCCGATGACGACGACGGGGAGTTCTTCCGCTGCGATGGACGAGCTGATTGCGTCGAGCAATTCGCGTTGTTCGGAGACGCTGACTTCATATGGCCCGCCACCGCTACCGGGCCGCGGGACGTGCAACGCATAGACGATGACATCACCCTGTTCGGTTGCGATCTGAACTCTGAATCCGGGCAACCCGCCAGCCACCTGGTCCACAATCGGATCCGGCAACGGCACCATCGGATGCCGGGAGTAGATGCCGATACTTGGAGCGTCATTCTCCCGATACGTGGAGGCCAAGTCCTCGATCGTCACCCCGGTTGGGGGGTTCGGCGCGAAGCCCGCCAGATCACTGATCGCAAATTCGTAGCGACTGCGCAAATCTTCGTCCTGAGGCTCACGAAGTTCGATACCGACGAAGATGTCCGGCTCACGCTCGTAGATGAAGAACCCGACGTCGTTGTCGCTGAACCAACGCGAGGCGACGTTGATTGCGGCAAATCGAGTGGTCTCTGCCGGCCTCGGCGACTCGATCGGTCGTCCAGGCAGCACGATTGCCACCACATAGAACAACATCAGAGAAGCGATCATCGCCAGGAACAGTGCATCGCGTCGATACGTCGCCACCAGAAGGGCGGCGGCGGCAGCCGAAATCGTGAGAACCGGCAACAGAATCGCGACCAACTCAAACCAAGGATGCAGGCCGCGGACGACGAACCATGTCCAAGGAAGCAAAAGCAGAAGCCAACGCAACCACTTCGGACGGCGTTCACGTGTGTCGGGTGAGCGTTCTCCGTCGTCCGACGTTGTCGGTTCCGCCTCGGTCAGGATCTGAGCCACCGGACCAGCGTACGAGCTGTCGACCCGTCCTTCCTGAGACGTTTGACCTGCCCCGCCGCGGGCGGTCGAAGTCAGTGGGCGTGTGCCGGGTCGGCGGCCGCGGGGTCGATGCCGTAACGCTCCATGGCCTGCGCCACGACCGCACGATCGATCTTGCCCTCGTCGGCCAGCGCAGAGAGCACGGCAACCACGATGTTGGGCGTGTCGATCTCGAAGAACGAACGAAGGGCCTCGCGGGTGTCCGAACGGCCGAAACCGTCCGTACCCAGCGCCACATACCGGCCGGGCACCCAGCGGGCGATCTGGTCGGGAACGGTCTTCATGTAGTCCGTCACCGCAACGATCGGTCCACCCACGGTCGCCAACTTCACGGTGACGTCCGGGTACGCAGGGTCGGCGCCCGGGTTGTACCGGTTGTGGCGCTCGGCCTCGAGGGCGTTCTCCCGCAGCGTCTTGTACGAGGTTGCGCTCCACAGTTCAGCGCCCACGTCGAAGTGTTCGGCCAGCTCGGCCTGCGCCTCGCGGGCCGCACCCTGGGTCGGTCCACTGAACAGGATTGCCGAGCGGTGCGAGCGCTCCGGGGCGTCGGCGAACTGGTAGAGGCCGGAGAGGATGTCTTCGTCGCTCACGTGATCTGGGCGGGCCGGCATCTCGTAGTTCTCGTTGTAGATGGTGAGGTAGTAGAAGATGTCTTCGCCCGCCTCGGCGCCCTCGCCGTACATGCGACGGAGGCCTTCCTTGATGAGCGTTCCCAGC
This sequence comes from Acidimicrobiales bacterium, assembly GCA_020628865.1. GTDB lineage: Bacteria > Actinomycetota > Acidimicrobiia > Acidimicrobiales > SHLQ01 > SHLQ01. The sequence continues at coordinate 61,843 of JAHDEJ010000019.1, read as the reverse complement.
TCGTACGCGTAGGCCGGGTCGTAGGCCTCGCATGACGGCACGGTCGACGCGAGCAGGTGGCTGTGGCCGTCCTGATGCTGCAGGCCCTCGCCCATGAGCGTGGTGCGGCCTGCGGTTGCTCCCATGAGGAAGCCTCGGGCCCGGGAGTCGGCGGCGGACCAGATGAGGTCGCCGACCCGCTGGAAGCCGAACATCGAGTAGAAGGTGAAGAACGGCACGGTGGGTACGCCGTAGTTGGCGTAGCTGGTGGCCGACGCAATGAACGACGCCATCGCTCCCGCCTCGGTGATGCCCTCCTCAAGGATCTGACCATCCGTGTCCTCCGAGTAGGAGAGGAGGAGCTCGTGGTCGACCGGCTCGTAGAGCTGCCCGTGCGGCGCGTAGATCTCGAACTCGCGGAACATGGAGTCCATGCCGAACGTTCGGGCCTCATCCGGGATGATCGGCACGACACGCCGGCCGAAGGCCTGGTCGCGCATCATGTTCCGAAGCGTTGCCGTGAACACCATGGTGGTCGACACCTCGCGGCCGCCCGAACCCTTGTCGAGATCGTCGAAGATCGACTCGGCCGGAAGATCGAGGGGTCGTCGGGTGCGAACGACCCGCTTGGGCAGCGCGCCGCCCAACTCCTGGCGGCGGCGCAGCAGGTACTGCATCTCCTCGGAGTCCGGCGCCGGCTTGAAGTACGGGGGAATCCCGTCTTCGAGCTCGGATTCAGGGATCTCGTCCTCGAGGTGCAGACGCTCGCGCATCTCCAGCATCTGATCCTTGTTCATCTTCTTCAGCTGGTGCGTGCTGTTTCGGGCCTCGAAGCCCTGGCCGAGCGTCCAGCCCTTGATGGTCTTGGCCAGAATGACCGTTGGGCGTTCGGTCTCTTCCACGGCAGCCTTGTAGGCCGCGTGCAGCTTCAGGTAGTCGTGACCGCCGCGGGGAAGGTTGCGCAGGTCTTCGTCCGACAGGTGCTCGACAAGCTTGCGGAGGCGGGGATCCGGGCCGAAGAAGTGCTCGCGGATGTAGCTGCCGTCCTCGACCGCGTAGCGCTGGAACTCGCCATCGACCACGGTGTTCATCTTGTTCAGCAGGACACCGTCGACGTCACGTGCAAGCAGCTCGTCCCAACGGGAGCCCCACACGACCTTGATGACGTTCCAGCCGGCGCCGCGGAAGTTGCCTTCCAGCTCCTGGATGATCTTCGAGTTGCCTCGCACCGGACCATCGAGGCGCTGCAGATTGCAGTTGATGACCCAGATCAGGTTGCCCAGCCCGGAACGGCCGGCCAGCGAGATTGCGCCGAGCGTTTCCGGCTCGTCCGTTTCACCGTCGCCCAGGAATGCCCAGACCTTGCCACGGGATGCGTCGTCGATGCGGCGCTGCGTGAGGTAGCGGGCGAAACGGGCGTGATAGATCGAGTTGATCGGGCCGAGGCCCATCGAGACCGTCGGGAACTCCCAGAACTCTGGCATCAGGCGGGGATGCGGGTAGCTGGACAGGCCCTTGCCGCCGATCTCCATCCGGAAGTGATCCAGGTTCTCCTCGGTCAGGCGACCCTCCAGATACGCCCGGGCGTAGATGCCGGGGGCAGCGTGGCCCTGCATGTAGATGTGGTCGCCGGGGAGGCCGTCGTCCTTGCCGCGCCAGAAGTGGTTGAAACCCACGTCGTACAGAGACGCCGACGACGCGAACGACGAGAGGTGACCGCCGATGCCGTCCGCAGCCTTGTTCGCCCGGACCACCATCGCCGCAGCGTTCCACCGGATGAACGCACGAATTCGACGCTCGATGTGCTCATCGCCGGGGAAGAACGGCTGGTCCTCGGTGGGGATCGTGTTCACGTACGGCGTCCACACCGATGGGGGCGTGCCGATCTGCATCTCCTGTGAACGAGCCATCAGCTTCGACATGAGAAAGCGGGCCCGCTGTTTGCCGGAGCCCGAGGCCACAGCGTCGAGCGAATCGAGCCACTCCTGCGTCTCGTCGGGGTCGATGTCGGGGAGCTGCTGCGAGAAGTTGTCCTGCATATGTGCTCAGTCTCTCACCAAGTCCGGTGAACGGAAACTTTTGCCGTATTTTCTCGGGTGAAAACTCCGTGAACGACCTGCTTCGGTCCGTGAACGGTCATGCTGGCAGGGTGAGCGACACCCTCTTCCCCCTCGACGATCCCGAACCGCCGGCGAATCCGGCATCCCCCGACGAGCGCCGGCAGGTCTACACCGACGGCGCCTGCTCCGGGAACCCGGGCCCCGGCGGCTGGGGATGGGTCATCCCGAACGGCGGGGGCTGGGCGTCCGGTGCGGAGAACCCGAGCACCAACCAGCGCATGGAACTGCAGGCGGTCCTGCATGCGGTGACCAGCCTCGACGGTCCGCTGGAGATCATCAGCGACAGCACCTATGTCGTCAACTGCTTCAAAGACAAGTGGTGGATCGGGTGGGAACGCCGCGGCTGGAAGAACAGCCAGAAGAAGGACGTCGCCAACCAAGACCTCTGGAAGCCGCTCGTCGCCGCCTACAAACAAGCCGACGTGACCTTCACCTGGGTCAAGGGACACGCCGGCAACGAATGGAATGAGATCGCCGACCAGCTGGCCGTCGACGCAGCCGCGAACGGCGGCTCCAACGGCGAGATCCGCTCGTAGCACCCGGTCTGCAATTTGGCCCCGCCGGAGGCGGCGGCTGGGCTACTGAGCGACGGTCACCGCAGGGTAGAAGGCGACCCGGTCGGCGACCATTTCAGCGCCATCCTTCGGAATGGGGTAGTACCAGGCGGCGTTCTCGGCGACCTCACCGTCCACCTCGATCGTGTAGTACGCCGCATCGCCCTTCCAGGGGCAATGGGTGGTGTGCTCTGTCGTCGTGACGACGCCCTTGTCGAGCGAATCGAGCGGGAAGTAGGGGTTGCCCTCGACGACGACGATGTCGTCGCTCTCGGCAATCACGCGTCCATTGAACGTTGCTGTAGCCATGTCGGACGAAACCGTGCCCGGCGATCGTCTATTCCGATCAGCCCTCGGCCAGCTCCGCCAGCTTGTCCAGCGTCCGACGGATGTTCTGCAGATGGGCGGCCGGATACCCGGCCTTCTCGAGCACCACGGGCGCCTTCGAGGTGGACCAGTCGAACGTCTCGGTCACCATCGTGCCGCCCTCGACTTCTTCGAGTTCGTACCGCCACCGGTGATGCCCCATGTGCCGCCAGGCGATCAGGTTCGGTTCCTCGAACTCCACGATCGTGTTCTGAATCCGGTACGGAATCACCTTGAGCCGCATGCCCATGCCGAACCGAGCCCCGGGCTCCAGCCGTTCCGGGTCGCCCTTGCTGGCCGACACCGTGCCGGATCCATCGATCAACACGTGGTTGGACGGGTCGGCGAGAATGTCGAAAATCTCCTGCGGAGACGCCTTGATCAGGCGCGAGGAACTCGTTCGGCGCGCCTCCATGTCGACTCCGCCCGCAGGCACGTCCATCGGTGTGGTCACAAGATGTCCTCCAACGCTTCGCCGAGAGTCTCATGCGTGAACGTGAAGCCGGACTTCTGCAACACGTCCGGCAGCACCCGCGCACTGGTGAAGAGCAGCGCTTCCGCCAACTCCGCTCCCAATCGTAGGTTGACGGCGAAGCGGGGGGTGGGAAAGAGCGTTGGGCGGCTCAACGCCTTGCCGAGCGTGGTGGTGAACTCGGCGTTCGTCGTGGGGTTCGGCGCGGTCACGTTGACCGGGCCCGAGATGTCGGTATCGAGGATGTGCAGGATCGCGTTGACCTGGTCGGTGATCGACACCCAGCTCCAGTACTGGCTGCCATCGCCGAATCGGCCACCGATGCCCAGCTTGAAAAACGGCAGCTGCTCCTTCAGCGCACCGCCCTCGGTGCTCAACACGATTCCGGTCCGGATGTGGGCCACGCGGATGCCGGCCTCCCGAGCGGGGTCGGCTGCGTCTTCCCAGGCGGTGACCACTTCGGAGAGGAAATCGTTGCCCGGCATCGACGACTCGATCAGGACTTCATCGCCGCGGTTTCCGTAGTAGCCGATCGCTGACCCGCTGATGAACGCCTCGGGCTTCTTGTCCAAGCCGGCGAGCGCCTCGCTGAGGAGTGCGGTGCCTTTCGTGCGGCTCTCCTTGACCTTGCGCTTCTGCTCCGGGGTCCATTTCTTCTCGCCGATGCCTTCGCCTGCGAGGTGGACCACGCCGTCGATGCCCTCGAGTCCGGCTGCGTCGATGGTTCCAGCGTCGATGTCCCATTGCACCTCGTCGGTGCCAGGGGCGCGCCGAACCACTCGAATCACGCGGTCGCCGCGCGCACGCAGCGCCGAGGTCAGTGCTGTTCCGATGAGGCCGGACGAACCGGTGATCGCGATGTCCATGCGACCACCGTAGCGACGGGCCTCAGCCCGTCACGGCTTCTACAGGGTGTCGATGTGACCTTCGCCGTGGACCACGGAGCGGCAGTCGAGGACGTACGACGCGTGTTCTGCGATCAAGTCGAGGTCCACATCGTCGTGGTCGACGAGTACGACGACCGCCTCGGCGGACGACAACTCGTCTTCGGTCAGATCGACCTCGACCGTTCCAGCTGGAAGGCGGTCGTGATCCACCCAGGAGTCCGCAACGCGCACGTTCGCCCCGAGATCGATGAGGCGCCGAGCGACGTCGGCGGACGGCGACTCGCGCGCATCACCGGTGTTGGGCTTGTACGCCATCCCAACCAACACGACATCGGCACCTTCGAGGTTCTGCCGGGCGCTCAGACCCGCCTGCAGCCGACGGACGACGTAGTCGGGCATGTGGTTGTTGACGTCATTCGCAAGTTCGACGAATCGGAAGGTCTTCCCGAGCCGCTCTTCGACGGCCCACGACAGATACGACGGATCGACGGGTAGGCAATGTCCGCCGACGCCTGGGCCCGGGGTGAACTTCATGAAGCCGAACGGCTTTGTTGCCGCAGCGTCGATCACTTCCCAGATGTCCACCCCAAGATCGTGAGCGAACATCGCGAGTTCGTTGACCAATGCGATGTTCACGTGACGGAAGGTGTTCTCCAGCAACTTCGTCATTTCCGCTTCGCGCGTGCTCCGCACAGGAACGGTCTTGTCGACACACTGGTCGTAGAACCACTGGACGGCCCGCAATGACTCCGGACCGACGCCGGCAACCACCTTTGGCGTGTTCACCAGATTCCAGATCGGATTTCCGGGATCGATTCGTTCCGGCGAATAGCCGAGGTGGAAGTCCACCTCGGCGACGAGGCCGGTTTGCTCCTCGATTCGGCCGGCGACCAGCTCGTCGGTGGTACCCGGGTAGGTCGTCGATTCAAGGATGACCGTGGCATTCGGGCGAAGGTGTGGGCACAGTTCGTCCACGGCGTTCTCGATGTAGGACAAGTCGGGCTTTCCATCCCGTAGCGGCGTGGGCACCGAGATCACCGCAATGTCGAAGTCCGCGAGGTCGGCTCCAGACGTGGTCGGGTGATACCGGCCCGTCTCGATCGCCTCCCTGATCGCTTCGTCGCTCACGTCTTCGACGTAGGAACTTCCGTTGCGAAGGCCAGCGACCTTGGAAGCATCGACATCGAAACCGATGACAGGAAAGTCCATCTCGACCGCACGCATGGCGAGCGGCAGGCCCACATAGCCCTGGCCGAGGATGGCAACGAGTGTGTCGGCGGGATTGCGCATGCGTGTCAATCGGATGACGCGGCCCGGCGATGAGCCGTGCGACCCAGAAATCCCTCTTGCCGCTGGACCCTGAGGCTCAGACGGAGGCTTCGTCTTCGGTGCGCTGACGCGCAACCACGACGAATCCGGCACCGGCGACGACCAGCGCCGCAGCGAGCGACACGAGCCGGCTGGATTCCCGACCGGTGAACGGAAGTGTCGCCGGAGGATTCACGATCTGGTCCCGAATCTCGTCGACTTCATCCTGCGGTGTGACGACCACACCGCCTCCTGCGGTCACCTCGAGCACGACCAGGAGATCGAGGGTGCCGCAGCGGGCATGGAAGGCATAGAAGCCCGGTTCGAGATCGGTCGGCAGTTCGACGTCTCGAAAGGAGAAGGTCCCGTCGACGAGCGCATCGGCGCTGCGGAGCGCCGTGGTGACGGCAATGACACGGCCGGGCACGGACGTAGCCGCAGCTGGGTCGTTGGCCGTCGGCGGAATGCCGGGGAGGTAGAGGACGACCTCGTCGCCGCCGGAGCAGCCAAGACCGTTGAAGTCAGCCACGCCCGGCTCGTCCGGCGAGGTGATCACGAACAGCCCGGACACGCCGCCGTACTGGGCCATCGCCGGCGAAGCGGCGGATGTCCCGAAGAACAGGACAACGCTGAACGCGGCGAGAAAACGGCGGAACACACTCACATCAGACCAATCGGATTGGCGCCTCGGCAGATGAGTGCCAGGACTGGGCCATTCGGCTCTGCCGGGAACATCAACCCACGTCGAACCGGAACCGGGTGGATGCGTCGACCGTCGCCTCCAACACTGCAGCGCCGTCGGCTCCAGCGTTCCAGCCCGTCGGCATCTCCTCGATCGCACCGTTGGCGTGGACCGTCCAGCCGATCTCATCGGTCGAAACCAGCGGTTGGATCGGCATGTGCACGTCGTAGCCGTCTCGCAGTACGGCCAATCCGACGAGTTCGAAGTTCAGCGTCGATGACGAGTTCGCCGGGAGGTCGATGAGCAGCGTGTGCACCAGGCGGCCGAATTCCTGCTGCGTCTCCACCGCAGCCGGCTGTCCGTCGAGGCGGGCGCCCGAGATCGGGAACGGCGAATAGATCGAGAGCAGCATCCGGTTCGTGCCGAGCGGAAGACCTTGATCGTTCGAACCGATGATCGCCGGCGGGAGACCGTCCGCGGGCGCCAGATTCTCGAGCTCCACCTGCACGTCGTGGCGCACCGTCCCGAGGTCGGTGTCGAGTGTGGTCGTCACGTCGACGGACCGGCGAAGGAACGAGTCGATCTTGTTCTGCGCAGCGTTCTGGTGCACCACCGCCAACACGTCGTCGCCGTCGGTCGGGAACGCTCCGGAGAGGCCCAGCGCCGAGGCACGTTCGCCGTCACCGTCCGACGCGAACCACATGGCAACACGATTCTGCTGTGCCAACGGTGCCATCTCCTGAGCGAACGAGAGGAGGTCGGGCGGCTCGGCCAGCAAGCGTTCCACGACCACCGCTGCAAGGTCGTTCAGCAGCGAGGTCCGCTCGTCGTCCTCTTCGGCGAATCGTTCGTACTGTCCTCGCAAGAGCTCGTTGGACGCGTTCGAACCGCTGAGGGTGAGTCCGCCCACATCCACCGGGCCGGAAAAGGCCAACATCGCCTCGAGAACGAACGGGTCGATCATCATCACGGCGTCGACCGACTCGCCGGTCGCCTGTTCGTACAAGTCGGCGGTGACTGCGGCGACCGATGGGAAGTCGGGGGAGAGGGTCACGTCCTGCACGTGGTGCTCGACCTCGAAGCGGCCATACCGATCCACGAAGGGTTCGTTGCCCCGGATCTGCGCACCCGACTCGATGAGCGCATCGTTGAGCTGCTTCGACCGGTACTGCTCCACGAGTTCGACCCGGCCGTCGACCGCCCGGAACTCCGCCCAGTTGCCGACGAACCCGCCGGCGCCGCGGGCCTCCGCCGGAGTGCTGAACATCACGACAATCGTCGAACCGGTCGGCGTGGCCAAGAGGTCGTGCCCTGAATCCGCCGCCGCAGCGACTGCAGCCGTTGCGTCGGCGGCAGTGGCCAACTCGACGGTCGCCGCATCGAGGGCCGAGCCAAACGGAGCGATGAGCCACGGGGAGGTCACGGCCGAGAAGGCGTCGTGGGCGTGGTCGACCGCCGTTGCCAACTGCGCCGTCGTCGGGACCAACGCACCCAGCATCTCGGTGTCCACCCGGCCGTCCACGACCAGGGTCTCGGTGTCGGCACCATCGGCCACCTGCACCGCAGCGGCGCTGATCTCGGCCGCATGACGAACGCCGGTGCCTGCGGCCGTGACGTGTTGGCCGACGATCGGGATCGCACGAGCGGGAAGCAGCCACGGCCCGTTGAGTCGGCGATGGGCGGAGCGCCAGCCGTCGGCCGCCTCGGTCAACTCGAGGCGGGCGAGTTCGACATCGCCGTCGGCGGCGGCAGCCACGGCAGCCCGGCTTGAACCCATTGCATCCCGGGCGGGTGCCGCCGCGACCACCGCAGCCACCACGACGAGGGCAACTGCGGCGACCATCGCAAGCCCCACACGGCCGGCGATCTTTCGAACCTGTGCTCGATCCCGGCGGCGGAGTCGAGACCACGCCGACCAGAGCATTGGCGCTACAGCCAAGCCGCCAAGGAGGAGGCTGGTACCGACCGGATCACCGGAATGAGTCGACAGCAGCCGGTGCACCGGATCCGCACCCTGGAGGAAGAGCGCGGGCGCACTGAGCCCCATGATTGATGCCGCCACGACTCGTCGCCGGCGATCCTGCACCACGTTCCATGTGGCCAGGCCCAGCGCTGCGACGGCGGCCAGCTGTGCCAGCAATGGCGCGGCGAACACTGCGCCGAAGCTGCTCGGCGCCAACAGCGTCCAGCGACGAGCTCGGGTCGCCGTCGCGGCAAGAAGGGCGATGCACGCGCCCCGCTGCAACAGATCGAACAGCCACGTGCCCGTGGGCGCCGACGACGTCAGCAACGCTCCAAGGATCGCCGCAACCACGACGACGATCTCCGCCCGATGGTCGACACGCGGCGCCGTCGCCGTGGAACGGCGAACGCCGACTCGGCGGCGGGGCGGGGCTTCTCGCAGTGTCTGCATGATCGTTCCCGTCCCGTATCGACTGGTCCCAGCCCGAGATGAGACAGACCGGCTGAGGACCAATGGGCCGAATTGCCCGCCTTTCGCTCACATCGAACGACCCACAACCGACAGGCCTTCTGGTTGGTCTCACTTGGGGAGAGAGCACGTTCATGAGAATCGAGAACGCAGATCGCGAGCGGAGTAGGCGCGCGTCGTCGACCCGGGGCCTTCGGGCCCCGGGATCGACCACCACCGCCGCCTTTCTCAGCCTTCGTCTGTTGGTGGATCTTGGCGCAATTTTCGTTTGCCTGGCAGCGGCAGCAATCGCCCTTGGCGCGGGTGCTGGGCATTCCCTCGCCATGGGCGTGCTCGGTGCCATGGTGCATCTGCTCGTCGGCTCCGTCTTCGGGTTCCATCACCGTCGTTGGCGTCTGGCGTCGTTCGACGAAGCCATCGCCATGGCGGCCACCACCATCTTCGTGACCGCCATCCTCGCTGCCATCCGGCTCGGCGCAGAACTCTCCGGAACGCTGCTCAGCATCAGCCTCCTTGCGCCGTTCGCCGCACTCAATCTCAGCTTCGGTGCTCGCTCGGCCCGCCGCGTCCATACCGAGCGGAAGAGCCGTCCCTCCCGCAGCGACATGACGCCGGTCATCGTCTTCGGCGCAGGCGCCGGTGGCGCCCAGCTCATCCGGGCGATGCTCACCACCCCGGAAAGCACCTACGAACCGGTCGCCCTCATCGATGACGACCGCAGCAAGGCGAACCTGCGCATTCAGGGCGTGCCGGTTCTCGGCACCCGCGCCGACCTGACCCAGGTTGCCCGCCAGACCGGCTCCAAGATCCTCCTCGTCGCCATCCCCAGTGCCGGAGCCTCCGTGATCCGGGTGGTCAGCGAGCAGGCCCGCCGGGCCGGGCTCGACGTTCGCATTCTTCCGCCGACCCAGGAACTCGTCGACGGTCGCGTCGGCCTCGGAGACATTCGGGAGGTCAGCGAGGCCGACCTGCTCGGCCGCCGGGCAATCCAGACCGATCTCGATGCCATCGCCGGGTATCTCACCGGCAAGCGCGTCCTCGTCACCGGCGCCGGCGGTTCCATCGGTTCGGAACTCTGCCGACAGATCAGCCGCTTCTTCCCCGAGACGCTCATCATGTTGGACCGCGACGAATCGGCGCTCCACGGTGTGCAGCTGTCGGTCGAGGGCCATGCGCTGCTCGACTCCCGCAACCTCGTCGTCGCCAACATTCGCGACGCCGAACGCATGCACGAGGTGTTCGCCGAGCACCAGCCGCACGTGGTGTTCCACGCCGCTGCGCTCAAGCACCTGCCGCTGCTCGAGATGTATCCCGAGGAGGGATGGAAGACGAACGTCGAGGGCTCGTACAACGTGCTCCAGGCCGCCGCCGGGGTAGGCGTCAGCCACTTCGTCAACGTCTCCACCGACAAGGCGGCAGACCCCACGAGCGTCCTTGGCTACACCAAGCGCATCGCTGAACAACTCACCTCATGGCACGCGGAACAGCACGACGGTGACTGGGTCAGCGTCCGATTCGGCAATGTTCTCGGCTCCCGTGGGTCGATGCTGCGGACCTTCCGCGGGCAGATCGAATCCGGCGGTCCGATCACGGTCACGCATCCTGAGGTCACGCGCTTCTTCATGACACCGGTCGAAGCCTGCCAGCTCGTCATCCAAGCCGCCGCTGTCGGCGACAAGGGAGAGGCCCTGGTCCTCGACATGGGCGAACCCGTCCGGATCCTCGAAGTGGCCGAACGCCTCGTCGAAGCGTCTGGCAAAGACATCGAGATCGTCTTCACCGGGCTCCGTCCCGGGGAAAAGATGCACGAAGCGCTCGTGAGCGAAGGAGAACTCGACACCCGTCGGGCACACCCGCTCATCTCGCACGTCTCGGTCCCCGTTCTCGAACCGCACGAACTGGCGCACTTCGATCGCACGGACAACGACGTGGCTCGTCAGTCGATGATCGATCTCTGCCGATCCGGCGTCGTCGCCGATGTGTCTGACGGCGCCCTGGTCGAGACCGTCGCCGACGCTGCCTAGAACTGCTTGCTCAGCCGCACTCGGTGTTGGTGGTGACGCCGGCTTTCGAGGATCGAATCAGGAACGTGTCGTCGGCCGCGGCCGCCCCGGCCGGGAACGAGAGCGCCGAGGTCGTCGCGATCCACGAACCGTTGCGCCGGACGACGTAACGGTCCTCGCCATCGATGGCCGTCCAGGTCAGCGTCGTCACGCCTCCGGGGGCGACCGAACGAACACACTGTTGCCCGACGGGCGGAGGCGGCTCGATGGTGATCGCTGGCGTGCACGCCGTCGTGATCTGTGTCAGGCCCTGCTCGCTACGAACCACGTACTGGTGCGTGCCCGGATCGGGGGCGTGCTCGAATTGGAGGACGTCCCCAAGCGTTGCGAGCCAGGAGTCGTTGTGTCGGACGATGTATCGGTCCTCGCCGGCGATCGCCGTCCACCCCAAGGTGACCACACCTTCTGGCGAGACGATGGCGGAACACGTCTGCGCTTCAGGCTCCGGGGGAGGGGGCGGAGGAGGTGGCGGCGGCGGAGGATCGTCGTCCACCGGGAAGAGGGCGACATGCGGTTGGGGCTTGAAGTTGATTCGCGTGAAGTCACCGCCGACCAACAGTCCGGAGGGGCCGACATCGAGTGCCCACACGCCGACGAGGCTGTTGGCATGCGGCGACCAGTCAGCGAGTGCGCCCGTGCTCGGGTCGAAGGCTGCCAGCTTGTGTCGCTCGATGGCATTGGGGTTGTCGGGCGATTCCATGAAGGGGCCGTTGTTGTCGGCGAACACGTAGTTGCCGTGCGACCCTCCGTAGACGAGGTCTTCGGTGGCCACGACCGCCTGCCAGTCGCCAGCGTTGACGCGTCGCCACAGCAGCGCACCCGTGGTGGTGTCGAAGGCACGAAGGGAGTTGCCTTCGCGGCTCAGCGGCCCGGCGCCGGCGAGGTAGATCGCTGAACCATCCGGATGAAGCGCCAGGTCGTACACCTTGTGGAGCGCGTCTGGCAGCCACGTGGTGTCCACCGCTGCGGTGGTCGGGTCCAAGCGGGCGACGCGGCCGACCGTGACACCGTCGATGTCCCTGAAGCTGCCCGCTGCATAGAGGGTGCCGGCATGGAGCTCCAGGTCGAACGCCTTTGCATCGACGACGGGTCGCCACGCAGGGTCGAGGACTCCGGTGGCGGCGTCGACTTTCGCCAGGTGCGCCTGCGGGCTACCGGCCATCGTCGTGAACGAGCCTGCGATCCACAGCGACGTGCCGTCGGTGGCGATGGACCGCACCACGGCGTCCGGCTGCGGAGCGAACGACGTGTCGACCTCCCCGGTCACCGTGCTGATCCGAGCCAGTCGTTGGATCGGGTGCCCATCGACCGTGGCGAACCGGCCGCCGATGTACAGCCACTCACCGTTGGGCGAGAGCGCCAACGCCTCCACCCGACCGGTCACATCCGGATCCCAACTCGTGTCCAGCGCACCCGTCGTCGCATCGAGAGCGGCGATGTTCCGTTGCCGAACCTCACCGACGAACTCGAACTGGCCACCGATCCAAAGGCGATCGCCTCCGTCCAGCACGGACCAGACTGGCGTGCCAGTGTCCAGCACCTCGTGCGCGTCGATGGCGTGTTCGAATTCGACCGGCTCGTCGGTGACCTGGAAGGCGCCGGCGAGTACAGGCGTAGCGGCGACCACAACGAGGAGTACTCCGAGCGCGGCGAACGTGGAGCGTCCCGCCCGCCCGATGCTTGCCCAACCACGCCGATCGATCATCGAAGCCAAACGCTAGGCGCGAATCACACTCCGAGTGTTGAAAAATGATGACGATCTTCCATCAGGGTGACCGTCGCACGGCCATGATCAGGCGATTGATGCTGAAAGTGGCTCTGCAGGTACTCGCCGTGGGCGGTCAGCGTGCGGGAACGCCTCGCACCGTCGACGCTGCGGGAACGTCGCGGTTCACGACCGCGCCTGCGCCGATGACTGCGTCAGCCCCGATCGAAACGCCGGGCAGGATCGAGGCAGCGGTTCCGATGAACGCTCGGTCGCCGATCGTTGCACCACCGGTCACACGAACACCGGGGCAGATCGTCACGTGGTCGCCGACGACACAGTCGTGCGACACCGAGGCCCCGACGTTGAGATGGGAGTGTCGGCCGAGTCGCACGTTCGTGGTGACGACGGCGCCCTGAGCGAGCACCACGCCGGGGCCGAGCGAAGTGAACGAACCGACGGTGGCCGTCGGATGGATCAACGGTTGGGCGGCGCGCTCCGGCGCAGCCGCATCCAGGCGGGCACGGGTGCCCGGGTCGCCAATGCCGATGACGAACTCGATGTCGTCGCGTTCCAACACGTCGGCGGTGCGTCCGAGGAAACGAAACCCGAGTCGTGCGAGCAGCTGACGGTCCGGCTGGCCATCGTCGACGACGCCGGCAAGACGGATGGCGCTCGAACTGTCGGCGACCGTTCGAACGATGTCGGCGGTCTCCATACCGTGGCCTCCCGCGCCGATCACGACGACATCGCGCGTGATGGTGAGGTCGTCGGCATCGACATCGACTCGCAGGTCCCAGCGGCTGCTGATCGAGCTGGTCACGCTGCCACCTGCTCGCGCCGTGGGGACGGTGTCGTGTCGAGCACGAAGACGGGTGCGAGGGGTTCCTCGATCTCGTCCTGCAGGTAGACGAGCCGGACGAACGGATCATCGGCGTCGTTGCCGTCGACCCCGTTGCCCGTCGCGATCACTGCGAAGGTCTTTGCGACGATGCGGAGGTACGCCCGGATCGATGAAGTGGTCGCCCACTCGACATCGAGTGCGAGTCGCTCGGCCCACGGAATCGAGTTGCGTCCGCTCACCTGGGCCAAACCGGTCAGTCCGGGACGGACGCCGTGTCGGCCGGCCTGCGTTGTCGAGAGTGCGGTCACTTGGCGGGGGAGCATCGGGCGGGGTCCGACGAGGCTCATGTCGCCCCGGAGCACGTTGAGCAGCTGCGGCAGTTCGTCGAGCGAGGTCCGCCGGAGTAGCGCGCCGACTCCGGTGATCGATGCTGCGGTCGGCTGCTCCAGGCCGTCTGCGACGCGCATCGAACGGAACTTCAACACCTGGAACGGCACGCCATCGCGGCCCACGCGTTCCTGTCGGAAGAAGATCGGACGGCCGGAGCCGACGGCAACGGCCAACGCGCAGAGCACCATGATCGGCACCCAGAGCGGAGCTCCCAGGAGCAACAGCCCGAGGTCGAGCGCCCGAAGGCGACGACGCGCGGTCATGCCGCCTGCTTCGACTGCGGGCCGTTCGAGAGGTCGATCGTCGCCGATTCCTGAGCGATCTCCGACCGCATCCACTCAATCGTCTCGTCGAGTCCCTCGGCGAACGCCTTGGGCTCCACATCGCCGAACAGGCTATGCAGCAGCGAGGGATCGGCCTGCGAATGGGGGACGTCGCCGGCGCGGTTCTCCGTGTTCGTGACGATCAGGGGCTCATTGACCCGGTCGGCGATCATGGACAGGACCTCGTTGAGGGTGATCCGTGATCCGAACGCAAGGTTCACCGGGTCCGGTGAGCTCGCCCGATTCTCCAACGCGGAAGCGATCGTTCGACACACCGTCGAGACATGAGTGAAGTCGCGGGACTGGGTGCCGTCGCCGTGCACGGTGATCGGACGACCCCGCAGTGCGGCGTCGACGAACGCAGGAATCACGGCGGCGTACACATGGCCGGCCGGCTGCAGCGGGCCGAACACGTTGAAGAAACGGAAGGCGAGCGTAGGGAGTCCGAACGACGTGCCGTAGGCGAGTGCGTAGGCCTCGGCGGCAAGCTTGGACGCGGCGTACGGCGACATCGGACGGGTGGCGGCGGACTCCCGCTTCGGGAGCTCGGCGTTTGCGCCGTACACCGAAGAGCTCGAGGCCATGATCACGTGTCGCCCGCCGACTCGACGAGCGGCCTCCAACACGTTGAGTGTGCCCGTGGCGTTCGCGTGATGGCTGGCCAGTGGATCGTTGATCGACCGGGGCACCGAGGATCGTGCGGCCAGATGCACGATGGCGTCGACGCCGGCGGCCAGCGTGGTCAGCTGGTCGATGTCGAGGATCGTGCCGAGCGTGAACTCGGCGTCGAGACCGTGCAGATTCGACGGTCGACCGGTGGAGAGGTCATCGAGGATCGAGACCCCAATCGAGCGCTCCGTGAGCTCCCGAGTGAGGTTTGCGCCGATGAAGCCGGCGCCCCCGGTGATCAAGACTCGCATTCTGCGTACCCATTTCCACTACCGCCCGTTTACAGTGTTGCAACCGTGTTACGGTCGCCTGTAACAATCGGCAGGGTCACCCGGGTCGTTAGGCCCCGAGCGTGGGTCGTTGGACTGAATTTTCGCCGTTTTGCCGGTCGGCGAGGTCGATGACGCGTCCGGCTTCGAGCGTCATCACACGGTCACATATGTCGAGCGCCGCCGGCCGGTGGGTGACGATGACGACCGTGGTGTCCGGGAGGTTGCGGATGGCTTCGAGGACCGCCGACTCGCTCGCGTGGTCCAGCGCACTGGTCGGTTCGTCGAGCACGAGAATGGAGGGTCGGGACGCAAGCGCCCGAGCGATGCAGAGGCGTTGCCGCTGGCCACCCGAGAGGCGACTTCCGCGTTCGCCGAGGTGTGTTTCCAGACCATCCGGGAGCGCGTCGATCTCATCGAGGAGCGCCGCGGCAGCGCAGGCATCGCGGACATCCGCGTCGGTGATGTTCGGCCGAAGGAACCGGACGTTCTCTGCGACCGTTCCGGTCAGGAGCTCCTGGTCCTGCGGCACGAAGGCGACGTGGTTGGCCCACCAGGCCCGGTCGACCGAGTCCAACGCGAGCTGGCCAAGACGGATCCGGCCCGCCGACGGCCGGAGGCCGAGCAACAGTTCGACAAGCGTGGACTTGCCCGCACCGGAGGGTCCGACGAGGCCGACGATTTCGCCGGGCCGGAGTGCGAACGACACGTCGTGCAGGGCGTTCCTGTGTTCGTCGTATCGGAAGGTGAGGCCATCCGAGACGAGCGCGCCGTCCGCTGCGCCGATCTGCATCTCGTGTTCGGTGGATGCGGCCGCTGCTTCGAACGACTGGAGGTGGCTGTTGAGGTCGTCGAGGTACACCTTCGACCCGACGAACTGCGCGCGGGCAACCTGCAGCGACTGGGCATACGACAACGAGCGGAGCAACAGGAGGAGGACCGCGCCAAGCGTCGCCACGTCGTCCACGCCGGACCGCTGGCCGAGCAGCAGCAACACGACGAGGCTCACCGCCGCGATGAACTGGTAGGTCGGGGTCACGGCGGTCTGCGCGAATTGCGAGGCTCGAAGCGTGCCGGCGGCATCCACCGCGCGCTCCACGACCCGTTCGGCGGCGGCGTCACGAACGCCGAGGACCTGAATCTCCATCGCCAACGATTCGGTCTCCTGGACCGTGGTGGCGTAGGACAGCTGGGCATCTGCCGCTGCTGTCGTGTGGCGGCGAACGAGCCGCCGAAGGGGAATCATGGCGAGCCCCAACACCGCGACGACGCCTGAGGCCACCAGCGTAAGCTGCGGTTGCACGATGAGCGCCGTGGTGAGGAGCGCGGCGAGCGCCACGACGGCGACGAGACCACGGGTTGCGGCGGTGACCACGTTTGCCGCGGTCTGGGTGTAGCTGCTCAGCAGTTGAAGGACCCGGCCGCGGGCGAGGGAGTTCTTGTGGTCCCACGCCGAATCGAGCCACGCATGGGCGAGCGTCGTACGCATCCGGACGGCGCTGCGAGCGAGCGACCGGCTCGCAAGCCACGATGCACCCAGGCCGCCGCCGAGGCGAACGACCGCGAGTGCAGTGGCTGCGCCGAGCGCTGCGCCGGTCGCCAGCGTGCGATTCTGGAACAGCGCGATTGATGCGGCGTCGTTCCCGAGCGCAAGGCCGAGCCGGGTGACGAGCAGGAGGAAGCCCGCCTCCGCAAGGGTCGCCAGCAACGTGAGCGCGACGATGCACGCAAGGGATCGGCGTTCCGGACGAAGCACACCGCGAGGCGTCATGTCAGCGACCCTTCACGAGGGCACTGGCGGCGCGCCGGGTCCGCCACCGCCACTCGTCCGTCATCGATCGCTCGCGCAGGTCGGTGATGGGACGGAAGGTGGTGGCCTCAGCCACCTCGATCCATTCGTCGCGCCATGGATGCACACATCCGCGATGCCAGGGTTTGGGACGCGTCTGAAAGTGCACGATCGCGGGATCGCATCTGGCCGATTCGATCGCCAATTCGTCGAAGAAGAGATGCGCGCCGTGCTGGTTGTCGAGCATCGGCGTCTGCTGGTTCCACGTGGGGTCGAGCGGCAGCCAGGTACCTGAGGTGGCCACGTTCAACGCTTCCTGATCGGCACCCTTGCCGCAGTGCGGCGACCGGAGATAGTCGAGTGCCCGCTCGGCAACATGCTGCTCACGCCACTCCGCAAGATTGACCAACAGCAGACCGGCGTTGAAGAAGCGGGCGCGCGGATCGAGGCCGAGTTCCTGCCAGTCGTCGACCGCACCTCGAGTTCCCACCCACGGGTAGTTGACGGACTGCACCGCGGCCAGCGGCGCGCCGGCGAGATCGACATCCCAGAGCGGCGAGAGGTCGTGCCGGACCAACATGTCCACATCGAGGTAGAGGGCCCGATCGATCGAGGCGTCGAGTGCGGCTCCCATCTGCAATCGGAAGTACGTCGAATCCGGCAGATGCGAGGGGGTCGTCGCACCATGCACGAAGTCGCTCACATCGAACCAGGAGAGCTCGTGATCGGTCGGCGGCAGTGCACCGATGATGCCGTCGATGGCGTCCAGCGACAGGCCGTTGTGGAGCACGGTGATGGCCCAGCCGTCACCGCAGCTCAGCAACAGCGATCGGAGCGTCACCGCGGTCGGCATGGCGAAGTTCTCGTCGGTCGCCACCACCACGTGGCGCCGACCGGTCGACGTACTCATACCGCGACAGAAGACGCGGCCGGAGCGGAGGTCCCCAGCGCACCGACCGAACGCAAACCGTCGTGGATCATACGGATCCGGCGCGCCTTCTCCGATTCGATGTCGGCCGCGAAACCGGCCCACGGACGATCCTTCATCTCCCGAAGCCAATGGCTGCGACGACGAACCCGGTTCGCAGGGGTGTCGGTGCGGAGCTCATGGGGAAACGAGATGATCTCGGCGAGCCCCTGAATCGGGCTCAGCCGCGTGTCGGCCATGTCGCCGACGAACACAACGGGAACGCCCATGGCCACACACGGCAGCGCGCAGTGCAGCCGGGTCGTCACGACCAGACGGGCGTGGAGCCGGTACTCCTCGAGCAGATCGCGGGCGAGCACCCGCTTGGCGTCCTGAGACCACCAGGCGGAGCCCTGATGGGTGACTCGCACCGAGTCCGGTCCACGCAGGTGCTCCGGCAGCGGCACGCCGGTGGTGTCGACGAGGTAGATGCGGCCGCCGTCGACCGGATCTTCCGTTCGCTTCGGGAACGTGGTGGTCATGCAACCCGACACGAACGCGTCGATCCCCGCAGCGGTCAGAAGGTCGACTGTGCGGCCGTCGCGACAACCGATCGGGCCCGATTCGCGGAACGAGGCCCGCACCTCTTCGCGATGGAGAACGTGGCGCACGTGATCGCCGAGGTGGAACCCGAGCCAGACCGGGGAGATCTGCGCAGCTGCAGGGAAGGTGCGCTCATCCTTGGTGAACCATCCCTGCATCACGACGGCAAACGGGTCACCGGTCCACGCCGACAGCTCATCACGGTCGACGAACCCGGCGACATGCGGAAGGTGCTGGGCGATCGCCAGCGTCTGGATTTCGTCGCCGATGTTCCACGAGCGCTGATATTCCATGAGGCGGATGGGAAGAGTCATGACGGGGACGTCCTGGGGTTGTGGCGGGTGTGGTGACGGGGGTGCTCGGTGAAGGCGTCGACGATGGCATCAGCGTTGGTTCGCAGGTGCCAGAGGGCGAGGCGGGGGGAGCGGGGCAGGTTGACGAGCGGTTTGGCGACGAGCCGGACGGCGATCGTGGTGGCGATGGCGCGCCAAGCGCGGTCACGGCGGAGCACCCGCAGCAGGTTGCGGTGCCGGTAGTAGTGCCGCCACGACCGTTCGGCGAGGAGCTTCGAGCGATGCAGGCGGTTCGGCGAAGCGACACCGCAGAAGACGGCGCCGGCCACACGAATGCGGTACCCGGCGCGGGAGAGCCGGCGGCCGAGTTCGAGGTCGTCGAAGCCCCAGAAGAGGTTCCGGTCGAACGCGTCGGCGTCCCGGAGTGCTCCGACCCGATAGAGGGGCAACCAACCACCGTGGAGATGATCGGCATCCTCCTGCTCGATCGGGCCGGTCGGCCGAGGCTCGATGATGCCGCGGCGCAGGTCGAGCCGGCCGCCGCGAAGCCCGATGCCGGCCACGTCGGGTGAAGCGAAGGCGAGTTCGGCCTCGTCGACGAGCTCCTCGACGATCGTCGGGCTCGGGGGAGGATCGTCGTCGTCGAGGATCAGGACCAGGTCGTCGTCTTCCGCGATGGTGTCGATGTGATCGAAGGCGAGGCCGTACCCACCGGCCGGGCCGAGGTTGCTGCCCGGGCGGAGCAGCTCGATCGGAATGCGTCGTGCGAGTCGGTGCGATCGCACGAGATCGATCAGCTCCGGATCG
This sequence comes from Acidimicrobiales bacterium, assembly GCA_020628865.1. Taxonomy (GTDB): domain Bacteria; phylum Actinomycetota; class Acidimicrobiia; order Acidimicrobiales; family SHLQ01; genus SHLQ01. The sequence continues at coordinate 42,382 of JAHDEJ010000019.1, read as the reverse complement.
TTGCCGTTGTCGACGATGACGAGCGCGTCGAGCCCGCGGCTCTGCGCGTCCAACACGTCGAGGGAGTTCTGGAGCTCATCGGCCCGGTCGAAAGTGCACATCGCACCGATCACGGCGCGGCTCACAGGACCAGGAACCTTGCATCGACGGACCCGGCGAGCTGTCCGATCCGGTTGCCGGCCACCCAGGCGATCGAAGGCCGCTTCGACGGCAGGACGACGAACGGAAGGTGGAGTGCCAGCCACACCCAGGACCGGAACCCGGCGAACATGCTCGGCCGCTGACCTGTCTCCTCGTGGAGCCTCCGGGCGATGGGCGCCCGACTGCGTCCGTAGGCGAACCCTTGTGACCACAACGCAGCGGCATCGGTCCGGTAGCGATAGGCGATCGCAGCCTCGGGCTTCCAGCCGATGTCGATCCCTTCGAGCGACGCTCGGAGCGACCATTCCATGTCCTCGAGACTGGGCAGGTCCTCGTTCAACGGGCCGACCGCGTCCCAGGCGGAGCGACGGACCGCCATGTTTCCGCCGGCGGCGATGGGGAACAGGCCGTAGAACATCGGCCGACGAGCCGGGCCCCGGCTCGCAGCGAGCTCGGCGTCGTTCAGCGTCTCGACGTCGAGCGATCCGGTTGCCACCGGATCCTCATCGAGCGCGGACGACATCGACTCGACCCACTGTTCGCTGACGAGATCGTCGGCGTCGCAGAAGAGGAATCGGTCAGACCGGGCCAGCTGAACGCCGGCGTTGCGGGCGTAGGCGACACCCTGGCCGTCGGTTGCCGTCGCAACGACGATCCGGTTGTTGGCGTACGAGGCGCTCCGGGCGAGGGCGAGCGTTTCGTCTGAGGAGTTGTTGTCGATCAGGATCAGCTCGGCATCCGCAAGATCCAACTGGGGAACCAGTCGGTCCAGCTGGGCGGGGAGCGTGTCGCTGACGTTGTAGCAGGGCATCACGATCGAGCAGGCGGGAGTGGCGGTCATGACAAGGCCACCTGCCGTCGTCCCTCGATTGCACCGATGCGGGTCCCGGCGACGTGAAGCCAATGGGCACGCCCGGCGCGGTTTGTGAGCCGGGGGAGCCCGGCAACCAACCAAGCCCACCGCTTGAGTCCGTCGATCGGTCGATCGGTCGATCGGATGCCGGCAGTCGATCGCAGGCGCGGCAACTGGCGGCCCCAGCTCCGGCTCTGCTCGAAGATCTCTCGTTCCGTCGTCCGCATGCGGTAGTGAACGAGCGCATCGACGCAGTGGTGGGCGCGGATGCCGCTCGCCCAGAGGCGGTGGCTGAGCTCGGCATCCTCGACTCGTTCGAAGGCATGGTCGAACCCGCCAATCGTGCGGAACACGGATCGTCGGATGCCCATGTTGCAGGAGCTCACGATCGGGAAGAGTCCCTCGAACATCGCCGGCTCTTCGGGTTGCAGAAGGCGTCCTCGAGCACCGACCAGCCATGCGTCGTTGACTTCCCGGTACTCGAGTGGCCCGCCGACGAACTGGTGGGTGTCGAGTGCCTCGGTCATCGCTGCCACCCAGTTGGGGGACACGATGTCGTCGGCATCGCAGAACGCGATCGACTCGTGGGCCGCGTGCTCCACGCCGACGTTGCGGGCGTGTGCAGCGCCGGCTCGATCGTTCACGGCAATACGACGGATGTTCACGGGAACGTCGGCGAGCGAGTCCACGAGCGCAGCGGTGTCGTCGGTCGACCGGTTGTCCGCGACGAGAATCTCGCCCCCGGCCGGCCACGGCTGGCTGCGAAGTGCATCGAGTTGCTGGGTCAGCGTGTCTGCCGCGTTGTACGAGGCGATCACGACGGAAAGCGGCGTCACAGCACGACCTTCCGATCCAGCTCACCGATCAGATCGATGAACGTTCCGACGACGTGGCCGGAATCCACCTCGGGGCGGGCAGCATGGGCTCGGGCCGCTCGCTCCAATTCTGCGTAGCGGCTCGGGTTGCTCCAGATGGAGGAGACGGCGTCGCGCCAGGCAGCAGCATCTGCATCATCAGGAATGCAGATTCCGCCGGCACCGACGGCCTCGACGAGCCCCGGTTGGGCGGTCGCCACAACGGGAATCCCGTTGAGCTGTGCCTCCAACACGGTCCGGGGCCGGTTGTCGATGCGATGAGGAGCCAGCAGGAGACCGACGTCGCGGAACATCTCGGCCGGCGTGGCCACCCGTGGTCGGAACGAGACGTTCGGGTGGTCGAGGAGCAACGAATTGATGAACGCATGTTCCTTTGCCGACAGCTCCCACGACTCCTGGAGGACGAACGGGACCGTCGGGAAGTTCAGGGCGAGGTCGGCGATGCGGCCCACCCCGTGGCTCTCCTTCGGGTTCACGAGCATCACCGTGTGGCGGCTGGTCTCGCAGCGAGCCGAGGACAGGTCGACCACGGACGGCACCAGGTGCGCCTCCACACCGTGCCGTCGAGCTCCTTCGACCAGCGTCTGACTGTTGCCGAGGACGAGGTCGTGGGTGCCGTTGTCCGGCTCCAGATGCCGAAGCGCAGTCTCTTCACGAAGGTAGAGAACGGTCGGGAGGCCGAGCACGCTGCAGGTCTCGCGGATGGCCCGCCACGTGGGCCGAGCGATGCTCGATGCAACCACCACGTCCGGTTCGAACGTGACCGCGAGGTCAGGGAAGGCGTTCTCGGGAGCGTGGGTGACCTGAACCTCGCCCCGGTCCGTGGGAACCGATCGGGTCCGTCGTCCGGGGATCGAACGGAGCCACCGGGTCGAGGATTCGAGAATGGGTGTGCCCCGGAAACGGACCGACGCGTCCCAGAGCTGTTCGTGGAGGAACCGTGTGACCTGATGGCCGCAGCAGTCGTCCACCAACATCATCGTTTCGAGCCCGCGGGCGCGCAGTGCAGCGTCGAGCTCGCGTTGGCTGCGACCGGAGCCGCCCATCGTTGTGGATGACACGAAGAGAATTCTGGGACCAGCGCCGCCACGCTTCGAGGACGAAGGAAACATCACGGTTCGGGTCGGCCGGACCATGCCGTAGTTGAATCATTTGACCCAGACGCGTTGCCTGGTCAGAACAGTTCGAGGTCTCCGGGCGCCCAGGCCATGTCCTCTGCTGCCGGTGAGTACACGGCCACCTCACGCATCGTGAGGCCGGGCCCCACACGATTGGTGGCCATCGTGCCGGCGGTGCTCGTCGCACCGATCAGATGGTCGGCGTCGGATTGGCGCATCGCCGACAGCAGGATGTCCCGTTCGGTCGAGTCGTCGACCTGGCCGATTTGTTCGGCGACGACGAGTTCGCGGGTCTGCCCTCGTTGACGCACTCGAACGATGGCGCCGGCGGTGCCCGACATGGGGAGCGCCCGATAGGTCACCGGGCCGGCCGTGTACCGCCAGAGCAGGCTCTCGAGCGTGTGGGCCGTGCGCCAGCGCCGACCCGACCGAATCGGAATTTCGGGCAGGGTCCGGAGGAAGGTGGCCGGGTCCATCCCCAGGTCCGGCGTCTCGATGCTCGGCTTGGTGGCAGCGACCCGGCTCCGCATCATGCGGGGCAGCGCAAGCGGCGAGCTCACCCGAACGCCGAATTCGACCTTGCCGGCGTCGTGCCAGCCCAACTTGAGGTATCCGGGGCGGCTCTTCGAGTTCGGCGTGTTGAAGATGAAGGCGACACCCTGCGACCGCAGCCGTTCCAGACCGAACTCGGTCAGGCGACGGAAGAGCCCACGACCTTGCGCATCGGGGCGAGTGGCCGTGTCCACGGCTCGGGCCGCCCGGATCTCTCCCTCGTGCGACTGAAACCGCCATTGCATGAGCGGCCGCACCGCAAGCAGGCCGGTTGCGTCCTCGGCCACAAGGACGAGCGAGGGGCCGAACGCGCTCCGGTTGTGTTTCCACAAGAAGAGTTCCCGGTCCCATTCGGGCGACGACCATCCGAGTGCCTGCGAACAGACATCGAGGATCTGTTCGATGTCGCCGGCGCCGGCTTCTCGGATGATGACGTCCTTGCTCACGGCCAGCATCGTACCCAGCCGCGATCGGCCACCACGGGCACCGGGCAACGTCACCTTTCGCGTGGCTGCCAACGGTGAGTCCTACGCCTCATATCGGCACAAGGGGTGCCGATTGGACACCGTGACTGTTACAGCTCTGCACCAGAACGACGCCAGTGCGATGCGGCGAGTCGCCAAACGTCTCGCCCTCACGGTTGACGCTGCGCTGCCCCGAACGGACGGTGTCGTCATCCTCAGCTATCACCGCGTCGGTCGCCGCACGCTGAGCCCGGTCGACATGGACCGCGGAATGTTCCGGGACCAGATGCAGTATCTCGCCGAAGGCCGTTCGGTGATCGACATGGACAGCGCCGTGGACGTGATCTCCGATCCCGAGAGCCCACACGGCTCCAAGGTCATCACCTTCGACGACGGCACCGCCGACTTCGTCGACGAAGTGCTCCCCGTGCTCGTCGAGTTCGAACTTCCCGCCACCGTCTTCGTGGCCACAGCCCACGTCGACCTCGACCGCGAATTCCCGGGCGGAGCGAAGCCGATCAGCTGGGACGGTCTTCGAGAGTGTGTGTCCACCGGACTCGTCACCGTCGGGTCGCACACGCACACCCACGCCCTGCTCGATCGCACCGACCACCTCAGCGCACAACTGGAGCTGGACACCTCGATCGGACGAATCCGCGAGGAGATCGGCATCTCGCCACTCCACTTCGCCTATCCGAAGGCGCTCCTCGCCAACCCGGAGAGCGAAGAAGCCGTTCGTTCCCGCTTCCACTCTGCGGCCCTCGCCGGGACGCGTGCGAACCAACCCGGGCAGACCGACCCATGGCGACTCCAACGGTCACCGATCCAGAACGCCGACGAATGGGACGGATTCGTCCGCAAGACCGAAGGTGGCATGCGAGCCGAAGACGATGTCCGTCGGGTCCTGAACACGGTCCGGTACCGGGGGCTCGCAGCATGACCTTCACCCCTCGCCTCGTCCATGTCACCACCACCGACATCAGCATCGACTGGCTGCTCTCGCCACAGCTGCAGGCGTTCATCGAAGAGGGGTACGACGTCACGACCGTGTCCGCACCAGGACCGCACGTCGCCGCAATCCGGGAGGCCGGGATCCGCCACGTGCCGATCCGCTCGTTCACGCGCTCGATGGATCCGCTGTCGGATCTTCGAGCGGCGCGAGAGCTCGCCAGCGTGCTCGCCGACGTGCAGCCGCACATCCTTCACACGCACAACCCGAAGCCCGGACTGATCGGTCGTCTCATGGGTCACCGCCGCGGTGTGCCCATCGTCGTCAACACGGTCCACGGGCTCTACGCCCAACCGACGGATCGGCTCCGTCGCAAGGGTGCGGTCTACGCGGCCGAGGCCCTTGCGCTCCGCTTCTCCGACATGGAACTCGTTCAGAACGAAGAAGACGTCACCAAACTCCGGCAGCTCGGCGCACCCCGCAACAAGCTCGTCCACCTGGGTAACGGCGTCGATCTCGATCGGTTCTCCCGCACCGCAACCAACCGGGCACGCGGCATGCGGCTTCGCCGAAACCTCGGCATCGGGCCCGACACGATCGTGGTCGGCACGGTGGCCCGACTCGTCTGGGAAAAGGGCTACCGCGAACTCTTCGACGCGATCGAGGACCTCCAACGAGCCGGCTACAGGGACATCAAGGTCCTCGTGGTGGGCCCGATGGAACCGGGTAAGGCTGGCGCCGTCGACGTCGCGTCGATCGATCGCATGCGCGACCTCGGCGTCGAGTTCCTCGGTCAGCGGACCGACGTCGAAACCATCTACTCCGCGCTCGACCTGTTCGTGTTGCCGTCGCATCGTGAAGGTGTACCTCGAGCCGCCATGGAAGCGAGCGCAATGGGCGTGCCGGTCATCGCCACCGACATCCGCGGATGTCGACAGGTGGTCGACGACGGAACCACCGGCCTCCTCGTCCCGGTCGGTCGCTCCCGTCCGCTCGCCCGCGCGATCGTGCAGCTCGCCTCGGCACCCGGCACGCGCTCTGCAATGTCGCAGGCCGCCGTTCGACGTGCCCACAAGCACTTCGATCAGAACCGCGTGATCGACCTCACGCTCGACGTCTACAAACGACAGCTGCAGGCCGCCGGCTTCGTCAGCGGTCAACCCGAATCGGTCATCAACCTGCGATACGAGGATTCGATCTCCCTCGTCGAGGACGCTGCGTCGAAACTCGAAGCCGCCATCGAAGCTGCCTGAGCCATCTCGGCTCGGAGCGCCGGATCCTCGGCAAGCCGCACCCAACCGTCGGCCAACGCCGATGCGTCATCGACGGCAACGAGCATGCCCTCCACACCGTCGCGCACCGCTTCGGGCACACCCCCGGCCCGTGTGGCGACGACGGGGAGCCCGAGGGCAAACGCCTCCATCAGCGAGACCGGCAGCCCCTCGTGCCTCGAAGAGAGGGTGAAGACGTCGAACGCTGCCATGACCTGCCGGGCGTCGGCGCGATACCCGAGGACGGAGATGCGCTCCGTATGGGGTCCGGCGGCAACCGCCGACCGGAAATCGGCTTCACCCGGACCCTGCCCGACCACGACGAAGTGGAGGTCCTCGTTGCGTCCCGCAGCTTCGTGCACGGCGGCGAGGAATACGTCGTAGGCCTTCTCCGGCCGGAAGTTGGCGACGATGCCGACCACCACACCGTCGATGCCGAGCGTTGTTCGCATCGCATCACGCTGGTCGCGGGCCGAGCGCACCTCGTCGATCGGAATGCCGTGGCGCAGCGCCCGGGTGCGCTGCCGCGCTCTGGGGGACATGGACGCCAACACGTCGTCGGAGACGGCGATCGTGGCATCGTCGAGCCCGACCGTGACGCGGTTGGCCAGCCTGGTCAGGCGATGATGGCGGGGCCAACGGTTGTGTTCGGTCGTGACGATGCGAAACCGTCGTCCACTCAGCAGGTTGCTCAGACGCACGAACGAGGCGATGACCGGCGAGTGGACGTGCACGACATCCGGCTGTTCCACCCGCAACATCTTCCGCAGCTTCAATGGCCAGCCGGCGCCCGACCCCACGAGACCCACCGGGACATCCAAGGCCTCGATCTCGGGGACGAGGTGATCCTTCGCCTCGATGAGTCGAAGTACGCGGTAGTCGAAGGCCGATCGGTCGGCGGATCGAAGCTGATTCAGGATCAGGCGCTCCGCCCCGCCGGGACCGAGCCCTTTCACCACATGTACGACGCGAATCCGCCCCTGGTCGTCGGCAGAGGCACCGTGCGCGGTGGACCGGGCGAAACGACTCACTCGAAGTGCCCCCGATGGCTCACGATGCAGGCCATCCGGCCGACATGACACCTGTACAGGGTCGAATGAGAAGCGCCGCGCACGCGGCAGGGTGTTGACAACCACATGGAAACAAGGGCTTTCGCCGAAGAAACGATCCCGGAATCCTCCCACGCGAGGTCCTCCGATCTGGTGATCGATGACCGACCGGTCGTCATCCACGACCCCGACCGGCGCGGCCGGATCGGCGGCGATGACCCCGTTCGAACCTTCCGGAGCTACACGCGTCGGTGGCGCATGCTGGTGGCCTTCGTGCTGCTCGGTGCCGCGCTCGGTTGGGTGAGCGCCGCCATGGCCGAAGAAGCCACCGTCGCACCCATCGAGGTCGACCACTACCAGGGGTCGCATGTCCTGGTCCTCGACAGCAACGTGCCCAACACCCAGGCCGTCCTCAGCGTGCGCAACCTGAACACCCTCGCCAAGCGCATCACCGTCGGCGACGTACCGGCAGCGGTGGCCGACGCCACTGGTCTGACCGCCGATCAGGTCGCCACGCAGGTGCGCGTGATCATCCGGTCGGACAGCGAGTCGCTCGACATCGTCGCAGTCGCACCCACGCCGGCCGAGGCCGAAGTCCTCGCCGACGCCTTCGCCACCGCACTCTTCGCCCACCTCGACGCCGAAGCGACCAGCTACGCCGAGGACGCAATCGCCTCGGCCCAGTCCCGACTCGACGAGGCGGAGGCGAACCTCGCCGGCGTCCGAGCGGAACTCGCCATCGCAGTCGCTGCCGAGGATGAAGGACAGATCGCACTGCTCGAACAGGACGAGCAGCAGTTCCTGAGCGCCCGAATCTTCGCCAACGCCTCGCTGCTCGATGCCCGAGCCGACGGTGTTCCCATCGTTCCTCTCGAAACGCTCCGGTCCGCGGAGGGAACCTCACAGGTGATCTCGGAGAGCCGGTACGACGAGCTCGTCGACAAGGCCGCCCTCGGACAGAACGTCATCGCCCTCTTCGGCGATGAGGTCGAGGAGAACACGTCCGGTGGGGCGCTCTCGGTCGTCAGCGCCAACCTTCCGACCGGCGCCGTGCCGCGCACCGCGGCCGGAGCGGCACTCGGTCTGCTGCTGGGCGTTGCGCTGATCGGCTTCCTCAGCCGTATCGACAACCGGGTCCGCTCCAAGCGGCAGGTCGAAGAGGTGCTCGACCTTCCGGTCATCGCCGAGGTACCCGCTGTGGGCCGCCGCAAGCGCCGCCGCACCGACCTCATCTCCGTCGACACACCTCGCAGCCGCTTCGCCGAGCAGCACCGCGCGCTGGCGAGCACGATCTCCTATGCGCATCGTTCCCGCTCCGGCCGGAACAGTCAGGTCGTTCTCGTCACGTCGCCGGGTCCGGCAGAGGGCAAGACGACCACGGTTGCCAATCTCGGTGCGATGCTCGCCGAAGCCGGCCAGTCCGTGTTGCTGATCAACTGCGACTTCCGGCGCCCACGGCTCCACCTGCACCTCGACGCCGCAGACACCCCGATGGACATCAACACGACCGCTATCGACGAAATCGAACTCATCTCCAACGTCATCGACGATCGGGATGCTCCGCCGACGGAGGTCATCGCCGAACAGCGAAAGATCATCCAGCAGGCCCGCCAGGTGTACGACCTGATCATCATCGACACGGCTCCGGTGCTTGCGACGAACGATGCGATCGATCTCCTCGACCTCGTCGACGACGTCGTTCTGGTCCTTCGGGCCGGCAAGACCACCGTGCATGCCGCCGACCGCGCCGCCGAGATCCTCGAGCGTCGCCGGGCGCACGTTCTCGGTCTCGCCCTCACCGCGGTCGATGCCCGCTCATCGGACGAGTACTACTACTACGGCTCGTACTACAGCGAAGAGCGAAGCGCGCCGAGCGAACCGAAACGCCGGTTGTTCTCGGGTCGCAACGCCGACGTCGACATCGATCTCGCTGACGACGGCGAATCGGAGATCGATGACCTCGATCTTGCGGTCGGCCTCGATGCTGATGACGAACTCGAACTCATCGACCACGCCGATGACGAACTCGACGACGAACTGACCCTCGACGATGACGGCGACGGGGACGACTGAGCCCATGTCGGTCGTGTCCACCACCGAGCGAGCGATTCCTCGGCCGAGTGAGCGGGCGGGAACGAAGCGGATCACGGTCGGGCGGCGTGGAAACGCGCCGCTGAGCATGCGGCCCACCACGGGGCCGTATCTCCATCACGAAGAGACCAGCTGGCGCATCGTCGCGCTTGTGTCGACCGTTGCCGCAGCGCTGCTCTTCGGCGTCCTCGGCGTGCTCGAGCGCGCCGACACGCTCGCCGGCGTCCTGCTGGTACCCGCGATCGCCGTCGGTGGTGCCGCAGCGCTCCGACGCTGGGTTGAACCGACCGCCGGCAAGGGCACGGTCACGATCCTCCTCGCCGGTCTCGGCCTGCGCATGCTCGCTGCCGTTCCGCGCCTCCTCGGAGGCGTCGACGCGGTCGACTATCAGCGAGAAGGCGAGCGAATCGCCCGCAGCCTCCGCGCGCTGGACTTCTCCGTCGACGCCGGACGCGCCGTGCCCGGAACGGGCGCCGTTCGATGGCTGTCCGGCATCATCAATCTGTTCACCGGTTCGACGTATGTCGCCACCTACCTGGTGTTCGCTGCGCTCGCGTTCATCGGTCAGGTGTTGTTTCTCATGGCGATCCGTTCGACGGTGTCGCAGCGCCAGTTCCGCCTGCTCGCCGTTCTGGTGATGGCGTGGCCGGCGCTCAGCTTCTGGCCGTCGTCGATCGGCAAGGAATCGGTCGTCCTGTTCGGGGTCGGGCTGACGATGCAGGGGGCGAGTCGCGTCTATCGCCGGCAGGCGAGCGGCAGTCTGCTCCTCCTCGCCGGCCTGTTCTCCGTTGGCATGGTCCGGCCGCACGTGGCACTCATCGTGCTCAGCGCCCTTGTCGTCGGCATGCTGGCTCGTCACGAACGGGGCCGGTCCCGCATCCTCGCCCAGCTCGCTGTCGTCGCCGTCGTCGCCATCGGGACGACGTGGCTGTCCTCCGCATCCGCCGACCTCTTCGGACTCGAAGGCATCGACGGTATCGAGGACATCGGCGTGGCCCTCGACTTCGCCCAGAACCGCACGTCGCAGGATCTCTCCCAGTTCCAGGTCGTGCGGGTTGACTCGCCGCTCGACTATCCGCTTGCGGCGGTCACCGTGCTCATCCGACCCTTCCCGTGGGAAGCGAACAACGTGATGGCGTTCGCGTCCGCACTGGAAGGCATGGTCCTGGCTGGGCTGCTCGCCTGGTCGATCCCCGGCCTGCTGGCCGAACGGCGTCGGCTGCTCTCCAACGGCCTCATGCTGCACTCCGTCGCCTTCACGTCGGTGTTCATCTTCCTGTTCTCCGCCATCGGCAACTTCGGCATTCTCAGCCGGCAGCGCGCCCAGGTCCTGCCCTTCGTGCTCGTGCTGATCGCTATCGGTCTCGGCGCGCAACGACGAACGATCTCCACCGATGGGGAGGCAACATGAAGTACTCCGGTCAGACGATCACGGCCGCCCCGAACATCTGTTGGGGCATGGTCGGGGACGACCTTCTGCTCTTCGACCCAGATGACCGACGACTGCATGTGTTGAACAGCACTGCAGCGATGGTCTGGGCGCTCACCGACGACTCGATCCAGGTGGGATCCATCGTTCAGCAGCTGAGCGCCGAGTTCCGGATGGTCCCACAGCAGATCGCCGAGGACATCGAGTCCGTCGTCGAGAACCTGCTTGCGTCCGGACTGTGCATCGACACCGATCGGCCGCCAGCGCCAGCGCTGCGACCACCCCGTCTACCCCGACTGCAGTCGGCGCCGACGACTCCAGGCCCGTCGACCATCGGCCCGTTCACCGCCTTGGGAGCGACGATCCTGATCGACGTTCCGGACCCCGTTCTGTGCGGAGAGCTCACGCGGATCCTCTCGCCGCTCGCCGCCCCCCAGCTCGACGTCTCCGCCGGCCGCGGCGTGCTGTCGTACCGGATCGAAATGACGGTGCGCGGGTTCGATCTGTTCGTGAACGGTCGCACCATCGCCCGCCACATGAGCCGATCCGTGTGCCTTCGTACGCTGCTGTCGGATTGCAATGCGAGCCCGCTGGACTTCGTGGAAGACGCCGTGGTCCTGCACGCCGCCGGCGCACGAATCGGGTCCGAACTGCTGGTCTTCCCCGGAGTGAGCAATGCCGGCAAGTCCACGCTGGTGGCCCAGCTCGTGCAACGCGGACACGGGTATCTCACCGACGAAGCCGTCGCCCTCGACGTCGACTCCCTCGAGGCGGAGCCGTACCACAAGTCGATCTGCATCGACGCCGGCGCCCACTCGCTGTTCCCCGAACTCGAGCCGCTCGTCACGGATGCGTCGGACGACACCTGGGACGTCGACCCACGACTCGTGAACCCCGGTCGACTCTCCCCCGGGGGACAGGTCAGCGGGCTCGTGTTCCCGATCTTCCGCCCGAACGCAACCGCCCACCTCCGTCCGATCGACGCCATCGAAACGATGCACCGGCTCCTGCGCAACAGCTTCGACTTCGAGCCGCTCGGTCAGGCCGGCTTCGCCGCCCTCATCCGGCTCGCGAACCTGACCCCTGCATGGGAACTCGCACACGGGGGCGACGGCCATCTCGAACTCGTCGAGACCGCGGCCGGTGGCAGCGAGGTGCTCAGCCTCCGCTGATCGCCTGATCGCGGATGGCCCGGCGATCGCCCGGCAGCCGTGGAGCGTCCGGCTCGATCGGTTCGCCGCGTGCGGCCCGGCGGGCTCGCTTCGTCTGGTACTGGTTCTGGTCTGCGGCCCGAAGCAGCTGACTGCGGGTTTCGATCTCCGGCGTGGCGAACGCGATGCCACACGAGATCGAACGGGGCCGGTCCGAACCGCCCGAGCGTTCGAACAGTCGCTCGATCGTGTCCGAGATCTCGTGGGCGGTGAGCAGGGCGCCGCCGTCGATCACCAGACAGAACTCGTCCCCACCGATGCGACAGATCGTCGTCCGATCCGGGTCGCGGGTGGCGCCTCGGAGGGCGGCGGCGGCATCGATGAGCAGACGATCGCCGAACTCGTGCCCGTCGTTGTCGTTGACGGTCTTGAGGCCGTCGACGTCGCACATGATCACGGCGCAGTCCTGGCGGTCCACCGGGTCGCGTTCGAAGATCTCGTCGAGCACCGCGTTGAGCACGTGGCGGTTGGCGAGACCCGTGAGCTGATCCCGGAGTGCCATCTGTTCGATCTCGGCCCAGCGCACGGTGTTCGCCAGCGCCAGCGCCGCCTGGCTTGCGATGTGTCGCAGCACGCTCAGGTCGTGGTTGTCGAGATGCCGGTCGAGTCCGCGGCGCGCTGCGTTGAGCACGCCCCAGGCTTCGCCCCGCAACATGATGGGAACGCTGATGTCGCTTCCCGCCCGGAGGTCCCGATTGGCCGGCGTGTCGCCGCTGCCAAGCTCATCAGGGCCGCGGCGAACGGGGACGCCGGCCCGCAGCTCTGCCAGCATCGAGAACTCGGCCAGGGAGTCGAGCCGGCGGCCGTCCAGCGGTGGTCCGTCGGCGTCGATGGCGATCGCCAGCGGCTCCTCCTCGATCGAGGTGCGAGACAGCCGAAGCACCGCCACGTGTGCGGCGTCGATCGATCGCAGGGCGATGTCGGCGAAGAGCTGGAGCAGATCGTCCACCCGGGATGCCGCTGCAACCGCGGTCGCGATGTCGGTGGCAGCTGCGCCATTGGTGCCGTCGCGCCCCGTCGTCGAGTGGGCGTCGAAGAGATCGATGATGGTTGCTGAGGGGATCGGCGGAGCTTCGATCCCGCCGAGATCGGCGCGACGCAGCGCGGCCACGACGGTCGGATCGAGGGCACCTCCGGCCCGCAGTTCGACCCGGGAGAGGGCGGGACCCCACGTGGGCACGAAACCGGGCGCCGGGTTGCCGACGATGTCGTCGGTGACCGCGGCGACCCGAGCGGCGATCGGAATGTCAGTGCCAACGAGCCCGCCGGGGCCACCCGATCCGTCCCAGCATTCGAGCTGATGTCGGAGGGCCACCGCCACCGGCCCAAGTCCGGGGATCCGCTCGGTCAGGTTCGCGGCCAGCATGGAGCGAGTGAGGTCGCGCTCGCTCTCCTCCCGAGGGGCAGCGACGGCGAGATCGATGTCCGCCAATGCCGAGGTGGCGACGACGTGCGAACGGTCCACATCGTCCAGGTGGAGCTCGTCGGCGAGCCGGGCAGCCACCAGCGTGCGAAGGGCGCTCCGATGGGCAATTGCGGGCTCGCGAATCTCGACCATCCGCACGAGCGCGATGATCGCGCCGCGGCCGGTGTCGCCGAGCGGGGTTGGTTTCGAGGAGGGGAGTGGGGGCGGGTTCATCGATCGAATCACTCTGCGTGAGACCCCAGTGTGCCACGGCACGCTCCGTCGAGCGAAGTGACGAAGGAGGCCAAAAACCGGGGTCCGGAACACCCATTTTGGGGCCCCGATCGGACGGTGTCTCCGCGGTCCGGAAACGTTGTGACGATCGACGTACCGGACCCGACCGCTCAGTGCATACGCTGGGAAGCCGATGAGCACGAGGAAGCTGATTCTCACCTCCCTGGCACTGGGCGTCGTGATACTTGTCGCCTTTGCCGTGCAGGTGGTGATCGCTGCCTAGGCGGCGATCGGAATCCGTCCCTCACTGAGGAGAAACATGTCGGACCATTTTGATGTAGTCGTCGTCGGCGGTGGCCCGGCCGGGTATGCCTCCGCCCTCTACGGAGCGGCCGCAGGCCTGAACGTTGCGATGATCGAGAAGAGCCGCGTCGGTGGCACCTGCCTGCACGTGGGCTGCATCCCCGCAAAGGAACTGCTCGAGACCGCAGCGGTCTTCCGTGCCGTCTCGCACGCCGACACGTTCGGCATCACCACGTCCGAGCCGACCGTCGACTTCAGCGTCACCCAAACCCGCAAGCAGAAGGTGATCGACACGCTGACCAGCGGCCTCACCGGACTGCTCAAGCACCGCAAGGTCACCGTCTTCGACGGCATCGGATCCATCTTCTCCGTCGGCGACACCAAGGTCGTCAACATCAGCGGCGGCGCCTCCGGCGACGTCCAGGTCAGCGGCGACAACCTCATCATCGCTGCCGGCTCGGTGCCCCGAACCATCCCCGGCTTCGACGTCGACGGCACCTCCATCGTCACCTCCGATGAACTGCTCGCCGTGCCCGAACTTCCCGGCTCCGCCGCCGTCATCGGTGGCGGCGCGATCGGCATCGAGTTCGCCTCGATGATGGCCGACCTCGGCACCAAGGTCACCGTGCTCGAGGCGATGCCCAAGATCATTCCGGGCGTCGACCCGGCCGCCGCACGCGTCGTCGAACGCTCCCTCAAGGGACGCGGCATCGACATTCGCACTGGCGTCATGGTGCAGGGCCACGAGGACGTCGCCGGCCAGAAGCGTGTGACGTTCGGAGATGGCGAATCCGTCGACGTCGACATGATCGTGCTCTCCATCGGCCGTCGCCCCTACGCCGACCTTCTCGGTCTCGACGCAGTGGGCGTGCCCCTCGACGAACGTGGATTCGTTCCCGTTGACGAGAACTGCCGCACCTCGGTGCCCGGCGTCTGGGCCGTTGGCGACATCATCGCCACCGCACAGCTCGCCCACGTCGGTTTTGCCGAGGGCATGGTGGCCATTCGCGACATCCTCGGAGAGGACCCGCAGCCGGTCGACTACCAGAACGTCCCGTGGTGCATCTACTGCCACCCCGAAGTCGCCTTCGCCGGCCACACGGAAGACTCGGCCAAAGAAGCCGGTTTCGACATCGTGACGTCGACCCACAAGTTCAACGGCAACGGCCGAGCGATGATCGTGGGCGAGACCGACGGTCTCGTGAAGGTCATCGCCGAGAAGAACGCTGACGGCACCGCCGGGCGAATCCTGGGCGTGCACATGGTGGGCCCTTGGGTCACCGAACAACTCGGCCAGGGCTACCTCGCGATCAACTGGGAAGCCACCGTCGACGAGGTCGCCTCCTTCATCCAGCCGCACCCGACCATGAGCGAACTCTTCGGCGAAACCGTGATGGCCCTGACCGGCCGGGGCCTGCACGGTTAGTGTTGCCGCAGCGCCACGACTATCGCCACGACATTTCTGCATCCCACAAGGAGCACCAACAGCAATGACCGACATCACCCTTCCCCTCCTGGGAGAGTCCGTTACCGAGGGAACCATCACCCAGTGGTTCAAGCAGGTCGGTGACACGATCGCCGAGGACGAGGCGCTCTTCGAGGTGTCGACCGACAAGGTCGATTCCGAGGTGCCCTCACCCGTGAGCGGCGTCATCACCGAGATCCTGATTCCCGAGGGCGAAACGGTCGACGTCGGTACAGTCCTCGCCCGTGTGGGCGACGGTGCTGCCGCACCGGCCCCGGCGGCAGCTGCTCCCGAGGCAGCACCAGCACCGGCCCCGGAGGCGGCACCCGCCCCTGCGCCGGAACCCGCCCCGGCCGCTCCTGCGCCCGAGGCCGCAGCACCCGCCGCCGCTCCCGCACCGGCTGGCGAAGCGGCCGACGTGACCCTGCCGATGCTCGGCGAGTCGGTCACCGAAGGCACGATCACCCAGTGGTTCAAGCAGGTTGGCGACGCCGTCGCCGAGGACGAGGCGCTCTTCGAGGTGTCGACCGACAAGGTCGACTCCGAAGTTCCTTCCCCGGTCGCCGGTGTCGTCAGCGAGATCCTCGTTCCCGAAGGTGAGACCGTCGAGGTCGGCACTGTCGTGGCCCGTGTTGCCGCTGCCGGCGCTGCTCCGGCACCCGCCGCTGCCGCTCCGGCTCCCGTGGCCGAGGCTCCGGCACCGCCGGCCGCTCCGGAACCAGCACCCGCGCCGCCCGCTCCCGCTGCCCCGGCAGCGCCGGCGCCTGCCGCAGCGGCACCGGCCGCCGATCTGTCCGGCCTTGTGCTGTCGCCAGTCGTTCGCCGACTGATCACCGAGAACTCGCTCGATCCCGCGACCATCACCGGCACCGGCGTCGGTGGTCGCATCACCCGCAAGGACGTCGAAGCGGTCGTGCAGGCCCGGGCCGCAGGTTCTGCGCCCGCTGCCCCGCCTGCGCCTGCTGCGCCCAGCGAGCCCGCTGCCGCCGCAGCGCCGGCAGCTCCGCCTGCACCTGCCCCGGCCCCGCCCGCCCCCGCTCCGGCAGCCCCGACCCCTGCGGCCGCCGCTCCCGCGCCGCCGGCTCCGGCAGCACCCGCTCCGGCGGCTCCCGCCGCAGCCGCCGACGGCGCGTCTGTGCCGCTCAACAACATCCGGCGCAAGACGGCCGAGCACATGGTGATGTCCAAGGCGACCTCGCCTCATGTCCTCACCGCGATGGAGGTCGACTTCGAAGGCGTCGAGGTCGTCCGTCGCCGTCACAAGGCCGAGTGGAAGTCCGAAGAAGGCTTCAGCCTGACCTACCTGCCATTCATTCTTCGGGCCGTCGCCGACGCAATGCGCGACTTCCCGATGATGAACGCGTCGCTCAGCGACGACCACGTCATCATGCACTCGGACCTCAACGTCGCCATCGCCGTCGACCTCAACTTCGACGGTCTGCTCGCTCCGGTCGTCAAGAACGTCGAGGGCAAGCGCCTCCGGCAGCTCAGCCGGGACGTGGTCGACATCGCCACCCGTGCCCGCTCCAAGAAGGTGACGCCCGACGACCTGTCCGGTGGCACGTTCACCATCACCAACCCAGGCCAGTACGGCACGATGATGCAGTTCCCGATCATCAACCAGCCGCAGGTCGCCATCCTCAGCACGGACGGCGTCCATCGCAAGCCGGTCGTCGTCACCGACGACTTCGGCAGCGAGAGCATTGCCATTCACTCCGTTGGTGTGCTGGCCCTCGCCTGGGACCACCGAGCTTTCGATGGTGCCTACGCAGCCGCCTTCCTCGCGAAGCTCCGCGACATCATCGAGACCACCGACTGGGAAGCCGAGATCACCTGACGCCGACCACCGCCACCGAGACCCGCCGCATTGAACGACCGGATCCCGAATACGGGACCCGCCGTCCGTTGCGGACCCGTTGGCTCGGCCGCGTCACCTGGGACGACGCCCTGCTACTGCAGCGTCGTCTCTACACCTCGTCACCCGACAACCATCTCCTCCTGCTCGAACACCCACCCGTGTTCACGCTCGGGGCCAGGGCAACCACCGAACATCTGCTGGTCAACCCGGCCGAGGTCGGTGCCGAGCTCGTCACCGCCGACCGCGGCGGCGACATCACCTGGCATGGGCCCGGTCAGCTCGTCGGCTACCCGATCGTGTGGGTGCCGGGCAAGCGCGGCGGCGGAATGGCCGACACGGTGGCGTACGTGCACACCGTCGAGCAGATCCTGATCGACACCCTCGCCGACCTCGGGCTGCCCGACGCCGGTCGGCTCGACGACTATCCGGGCGTGTGGGTGGCTCCCGGCTCCGACAATCCACGAAAGATCGCCGCCATCGGTGTTCGCCTCAGCCGCGGCCGGTCCATGCACGGCTTCTCCCTCAACGTCGACCCGGACATGGTCTGGTTCGAACGGATGGTGCCGTGCGGAATTCCCGACAAGGCAGTCACCTCGCTCCGGGCCGAAGGCATCGACGTCGACATGCGCACCGTCGTCGACCGCATCGTCCACCACGCCGCATCGGCGTGGGGAGGATCCCTCGATCGTCAGGACGTCGTCTGGCGCGATCGGCCGGAGGACCTCACACCGTTCTCCCGCGGAGAAGGGCCCGGTGAACGCTCCGGACCGGGCAGCTACGGCGCTGTTCCGGACGCATCCGAGCCCGATCCGACAGCGCACCTCGAAGGCACCTCCGTCCGCTTGAGCGGCCGGCTGGCCGAAGCCGGCGTCACCAGCGGCCTGCAGATCTCCTCCCGCAAACCGGACTGGATGCGGGTCAAGGCCGACATGGGCCCCGAGTACCGGCGCCTCAAGTCCGTCATGCGCAGCCTCGACCTCGTGACCGTCTGCGAAGAGGCCGGGTGCCCGAACATCTTCGACTGCTGGAACGACGGCACCGCCACGTTCATGGTGCTCGGCGAACGGTGCACCCGAAAATGCGGTTTCTGTCTGGTCGACACCCGTCACCCCGAAGCACCCGACCCCGCCGAGCCGGCCAAGGTCGCCGAAGCGGTCGAGAAGATGGGGCTCGACTACGCCGTCGTCACCATGGTCGCCCGCGACGATCTCGCCGACGGCGGGGCCGCACACGTGGCCGCCACTGTCGCCGCAATCCGGGACCGCATCCCGGGCGCCCGGGTAGAGGTGCTCATCAGTGATTGCAAGGGCGACGCAGAGTCACTGGACGTCATCAACGCCGCTCGCCCCGACGTCATGAACCACAACATCGAGACGGTTGCCCGGCTCCAACGTGTCGCTCGCCCATCGGCGTCGTACGCACGCAGCCTCGCCGTGCTCGGCCGGGCTGCCGATGCCGGATTGGTCACCAAGTCCTCGATCATCGTGGGAATGGGCGAAACCTTCGACGAAGTCGTGTCGACGATGGCGGATCTCGCCGCCGTCGGCGTGGACATCGTCACCATCGGGCAGTACCTCCGGCCAACGTCGAACCATCTGCCGGTCGCCCGCTGGTGGGAACCAACCGAGTTCGACGAGCTGAAGCGCATCGGGGAGCAGGAGCTCGGCCTCAGCCATGTCGAAGCGTCTCCGCTCACCCGATCCAGCTATCACGCCAAACAGGGCGAGGCCGCCGCCAGGGGCTGACCGAACGCGTCGGTCTCGCATACGCTCTCTTCCAAGCCATGTGGGCCAATCGCCCCGCAGCAGAACGGAGAGCCGATGTTCGCGGACCGGATCGAACGAGCCCGACAGGAGATGACCGCAAAGGGTCTCGACGCGCTGCTTCTTTCGGTCGGCGCCGATCTCCCGTACCTCACGGGCTACGAGGCGATGCCGCTCGAACGGTTGACCATGCTCGTCGTGCCGTTGGAGGGCGAGCCCCGGCTCGTCATCCCGAAGCTCGAAGCACCACTCGTCGCCGAGCGTGACGAATTCACCCTCCTGCCGTGGGGCGAGACCGAGGACCCGCTCGATCATGTCGTCACCCTGCTTGGCGGTGCGCGTGAGGTGGCGATCGGCGACACCACCTGGGCGCGTTTCGTGATCGGCCTGCTCGATCGGTCGCCCGAACTCCACTTCCGCAGCGCATCCGAGGTCATGACGCCGTTGCGGGCCGTCAAGACGCCGGACGAGGTCGAACGGCTCCGGGCGGCCGCGCACGCCGTCGACCGGATCGCCGGTCGCCTGCGATCCGGCGAGATCCCGCTCGTCGGGCAGACCGAGGCTGCGGTGTCGGCCGAGCTCGGACGCCAGATCCTCGAGGAAGGCCATGGCAAGGTCAACTTCGCGATCGTGGCAGCCGGTGAGAACGCCGCCAGCCCGCATCATCACGCCGGCGACCGTGTGATCCGTGAGAACGAGGTGGTGCTCTGCGACTTCGGCGGGACCATGTACGGCGACGATGGCGTCGGTTACTGCTCGGACCTCACGCGGTGTGTTTACACAGGCCAGCCACCAGCCGAGTTCGCCGAGCTCTACCAGGTGCTGCAGGACGCCCAGGCCGCTTCGGTCGCTGCGGTCCGAGCCGGCACGCCGGCCGAGGACGTGGACCGGGTCGGACGGGGCATGATCGCCGCTGCCGGCCACGGCGACCACTTCGTCCACCGAACCGGTCATGGCATCGGCGTCGAGGCGCACGAGGAGCCGTACATCGTCGAGGGCAACACGGATCAGTTGGATGTGGGCAACGCCTTCTCCGTCGAGCCGGGCATCTACGTGCCGGGCAAGTGGGGCGCCCGGATCGAGGACATCGTCGTCGCGTCAGCGAACGGGCCCGACCCGCTCAACATCGTCGATCACGAGCTCGCCATCGTCGGCTGACGGCTCGGATCGAAGGTCCACCCGTTCGGTCACATCGACGTCGCGGCGGTCGCCGCGGGCGAGGATCCAGCGGCGAGCTGGTGCTTCCACGACACGCATGGACAACCAGGCGACGACGAACGAGCCGATCAGGGCAATCAGTCGGGTGCCGACGATCCCCGCACCCGGCAGCCAGGCCAGCACCACCGCGAAGACGGGGAGGTGCCACAGGTACAGGCCGTAGCTGTGTCGCCCGATCCAACGCAGCGTTCGGAGCCGCTGCCCGGCCGAACTCGGGAGACAACAGACGGACCAGCCGATCAGCGCCACGCTGGCGGCGGCGGCCGCCGCCCAGCCGCCCTGGGGGAGCAGGTCGGACTCGCCGACAAGAAGTACGAGCGCCGAGAGGGTGGCTGCGCCGATGGCCGCCGCCACCTGCCAGGCCCGGCGGCGAGCGCCGTCGGCCGCAGCGATGTCGAGGCGCAGTGCCAGCACGCAGCCGGCCATCAAGCCGATCATGCCGTTCGTGTCGGTGGCGTACTTGAGGATGTCTGTCGACTGGTCAAAGACGGCCGACCGGATCGCCGTCTGAGCGACCGCGAACACCACGAGGACGTCGGCGAGGAATCGGATCCGCCGGAGACCGCTGCGCCGGACCATGACCGCGAAGATCGGCGGCCAGACCAGATAGAACTGCTCCTCCACGGCAAGCGACCAGGCGATGCCGAGCGCCGGCTCCCCGGCGCCGGCGACGGTCAACCAGTTCCGGACATACAACGCGGTCGCAGCGACACCTCGCAGCACACCCTCCGGGTCGCCGTAGATGCCGAACACGAACTCGGCGATCAGCACCCAGCCGAGCAGTGGCACGAGTGCGGGGAGGAGCCGGGCGGCGCGTCGGCGCATGAACGCCCGAAGATCGATCCGCTTCGCCCGGACCGATTCCTCGATGAGCAGCCTGGTGATCAGAAACCCGCTCAGGACGAAGAAGACGTTGACGCCGATTCCGGCACCGGGAATGAGCGGTCGGGCCTGACCGGCGTAGTGCAGCGCGATGACGAGCAGCACTGCGAGGCCACGAAGCACGTCGAGGGAGGCGCGATGACCGAGGGTGGCGGCGGGCGTTCGGTTCACCCCGCTCCGTCGGCTGGACGAGCGGGGTCGTGAGGCCGATGGCTCAGGTGCGCAGCGTGGCGCGGGCGACGAGATCCATGCCAAAGGCCATCAGAATGGCCAGATACAGCAGGCCGGTCGCCGCCATCACCGCCGAGTACTGCTTCTCACGCAAGGCCGCCATGGTCACGAACAACAGCACGATGGTCGCCACCGTGGAGGCGGCCCAGAACCAGCCGAGCTGACCGGCGAATCCATCGTCGATCGTGCCGTTCAGCACGGACCACATTCCGGTCGGGATCAACAGGACCAGCAGCTCGAACGGCCATAGCGCCGCAGTCCAGCGAACGAGCTCGTTGAGCGGCCCGCGGGCGAGTCCCGGCTGCACCAGGTACCAATGGCCGAGCAGCATTGCGTCGCTCACGGCACCGAGAAATGCTGCTCCCACGACGATGCGGGCCACACCGAGCCAGGCCGGGTCGGCGGCGTCGATGCCCGCAGCGACGCATGCGATGAGACCGAAGATCGGAGGAATCAGATCGAGGATGGGCGGAAATTCCGGCGCGTCCTTGTCGAACCGCTGCTCTTCCTTGTCGATGCCCGTCATCTCTGCGACCCGCTGGGACCGCTTTTCGATCACGGCCCGCTGCCCGGCCACACCGGCGGAACGTCGGGCGTAGGAGACCCAGAGCGCCACGCCACTCGAGACGATCATCAACACGTTGGCGATGTCGCGGACGGGGATCCAGTGCGTGTAGAACGCGATCACGAGCGCGATCACACCAAAACTCATGAAGGTGATGCGCTGCAACCAGCCGTAGCCGAGCCCGACCTCGCGGCGGCGTGTGGTGATCCACAGGAAGAACAGGCCGCCGGCGGCCCACTGGATCATCACCGTTGCGGCGTCGAGGTCGATCACGTCCCAAAGGCTACGGCCCAACATCGCTCGCTCATCGCCCGAACGGGGCCACAACACCACCAACCCCAACGAATTTTCTCAGGTGCCTGGCACCTAACGGGGCCTTAGGTGCCAGGCACCTGAGAGCGTCGAACTAACCATTGGGGGCCGCGTGGACGATACTTGAGACATGGCACGCCCAATCTGGACCGGGTCCATCAGCTTCGGACTGGTCAACATCCCAGTGAAACTGTTCAGCGCCGTCCGGCGGAAGAACGTTCGGTTCAACCAGATCGACTCGAGAACCGGCTCACGAATCAAACAGAAGCGCGTGTCTGCGGCCGACGGCACCGAGGTCGACTACGAGGACATCGTCAAGGGCTACGAGCTGCCCGGCGGCGACTACGTCACGATCACCGAGGACGAACTCGCCGCATTGGACCCCGACGCCGTCAAGACCATCGACCTCGAGGAATTCATCGAGTTGGTCGACATCGACCCCGTCTTCTACGACACCGCTTACTACCTGGCGCCGAGCCCTGATGCCCAGAAGCCCTACAAGTTGCTCGTGGCCGCCATGGAGGAATCCGGTCGGGTCGGCATCGCCCGCTTCGTCATGCGGACCAAGCAGTACCTGGCCGCCATTCGGCCCGTCGACGGGAAGCTGATCCTCTCCACCATGGTCTATGCCGACGAGATCGTCGCGGCCTCCGAAGTCGAGCTGTTCGACGGTCTGGGCGATGTCGAGGTTTCCGACAAGGAGATCGACATGGCCCGCCAGTTGATCTCGTCTCTCGAAGCAGACTTCGAACCGGACAAGCACACCGACACCTACCGGCTTGCCGTGCTCGACCTGATCGATCGCAAGGCATCGGGCGAGGAAACGGTCGTGGTGGCTGCCGCCGATGACGACACCGGCGGAACCGTCGTCGATCTCATGGCCGCACTCGAGGCCAGCGTCGCCGAAGCCAAGAACGCACGCTCACGGCACCCGACCGCCAAGGCCGCAGCGGACGATGACGCGCCGGCGAAGAAGAAGGCGACGGCCAAGAAGGCGGCAAAGAAGGCCCCGGCCAAGAAGAAGTCCGCCGCCAAGAAGACGGCGAAGAAATCGACTGCAAAGAAGAAGGCTCCGGCCAAGAAGGCCTCCTGAGGCGATGCCCGAGCCCGAAGCCGTGCGCACCGAGGTCGGTGGGCGAGTGCTCAAGCTGACGAACCTGTCGAAGGTGCTGTACCCGATGGTCGGGTTCACGAAGGCACAGGTGATCGAGTACTACGCCCGGATCGCGCCGGTCATGCTCCCGCACATCGCCGAGCGGGGGATCACCTTCAAACGCTGGCCGGACGGTGTGACCGGCGAACCGTTCTTCAACAAACGGTGTCCAGGCCATCGGCCGGACTGGCTCGGCACGTGCACGGGTCCCGGCGACAAGGGCCGGGGAATCGAGTACTGCTCGCTCGACGAGCCTGCCGCATTGGTTTGGGCAGCCAACCTCGCCGCCCTCGAGATCCATGCGCCGATGGCGCGATGTGCCGACATCGAATCGCCGACGATGGTCGTGTTCGACCTCGACCCGGGCGAGCCGGCGACGATCGAGGAGTGTGCCCAGGTGGCACTGCAGATCCGTGACGTGCTGGAGACCGTGGGCCTGGATGTCTGGGCGAAGACGTCGGGTTCAAAGGGCATGCAGCTGTACGTTCCCCTGAACACGCCACACGAGCACGGCCACGCGTCGGACTTTGCGCTGGCCGTCGCCCAACTGCTCGAGAAACAACATCCGAAGTCGGTGACGTCGAACATGGCGAAGAAGGAACGGCCGGGCAAGGTGTTCATCGACTGGAGCCAGAACTCGCGGCACAAAACGACCATTGCGCCCTACTCCCTTCGCGGACGGGACCGGCCGACGGTGTCCACCCCGATCAGCTGGGATGAGGTGAGCGACGGAGCGAACGGCGAACCGCTCGTCTTCGAATCACACGATGTACTCGACCGGGTCGAGGAGTACGGCGACCTGTTCGCGTCGACGAGCACGCTCGAGCAGCAGCTTCCGGCACCTCGTGGCTGATCCGGACTTCGCCGGCGGCGACTTCACCGACGAAGAATTCGCCGAGTACTTCGGCACGCCGGCTCGGCCCTCGACGGAGCGACGACGCATCCCGCTGTGGGCGCGTCTGGCCGGGTTGATCGTGGCGCTTGCGATGATCGTCGGGAGCGGGAACTTCCTCCTGACGGAGATCCGTGACTTCGCCTCGTTGAACGACGCCCCCGAGATCCGCAGCGCCGCGCTTGACCGCATTGCGGAATCCGAGTGGGGGTGGCTGGCCGCGGAAGTTGTGATCGTGCCGATCGAGGAGCCGAGGGTCGGAGCGTTCGTCACCAACAATCCGTCCGATGGCATCATCCAGATCGATCTCCGCCCATGGGGCCCGGACCGGCTCGATCGGCTGGTGGACCACGAGCTCGGGCATCTACTCGACTTCGCCGTGTGGGGCGCTGTGCCGGCAGATGAGCGTCGGGGTGGGATCAGCAGCGAGGCGTGGGCGGAGTGCGCCGCCGTCGACGCGGGCACCCGCGCCATCGACCTCAGCGAGGTCGTCGGCGAATACCACTGCTACGCCGACGAACTCGTCGTCTACGAAGCGCAGGTCGGTCAACTGGTCGAGGTCTGTGCCCGCTGGGGCGATCGTGAGTGTCGCACCATCGGTCTCGGCGCCGACGGCGTCGACAACTGACCAGGCGCGATTCGAGGGGGCGGGGGAGAGGGCCGACCGCTACGCTGCCGGCATGATTTCGCAGTTCGGATCGAACACGGCACTGTTGCTCATCGACGTGCAAGTTGGCGTCGACGTGCTCGAGCACTGGGGTGGCCCGACGGGCCGCCGAAACAACCCGGACGCCGAGACGGTGATGGCCGATCTTCTCACCGCCTTTCGAGCGGCCGGTCGCACGGTCGCCTTCACCCGCCACGACTCCCGCGAGGCGGCGTCACCGCTCAAGTTCTCGCTCGACACCGGCGCGCAAAAGCCCGGATTCGATCCGATGGCCGGCGAGATCGTCGTCGAGAAGGACGTCAACAGCGGGTTCGTCGGCACGTCGCTCGAGCTGCAACTCCGACGGGCGGGCATCGACCGGCTCGTCGTCGTCGGCTTCTTCACCAACATGTGCGTCGAGACGACCGTGCGAATGGCCGGCAACCTCGGCTTCGACACCTACCTGGTACCAGACGCCTGCGCCACGACCAACCGAGTCGGCCCCGATGGCGTCGACCACGACCCCGAACTCGTCCATCAGATGACCGTGGCGAACCTGCACGGGGAGTTCTGCACGGCGATCTCCCCGACGGTCGCACACGGTCTGTTGGCCGCCGACGACACGATGGCCGAACGGGTGCAGGGCAATGAGTGAGCACACCACGTTCGGCGTCTCCTCGATGGCGGGCACGCTCCGTCGGGTCGGCATGCGTCGCCCCGGCGCGATCCTCACCGCCGACAGCGAGCGCTGGCACTATGCCGCTCCGATCGACGCCGACGCTCTGGCCGCCCAGTATCAGGCGTTCGTGGATCTGATCGCAGCGTCCGGAGCGGAGATCGTCTGGTTCCCCGAAGCCGACGACGATCTTGCCGACTCGGTCTTCACCTACGACCCGTCATTCGTCGTTCCGGGCGGTGCGGTTATCATGTCGCCCGGCAAGCCGCTCCGCGTCGGCGAGGCGGACCTCCATCGGCGCTTCTACGAGGCCAACCAGATTCCCGTGCTCGGCACGATCGAGCCACCCGGGCTGATCGAGGGTGGCGACTGCTACTGGCTGGACGATCACACGATCGCCGTCGGGCGAGGGTTCCGCACCAACCAGGCCGGCATCGACCAGCTGGTGGAAATCCTCGAACCCGCAGGCATCGACGTCCTGGCCTACGACCTGCCGTACCTCCACGGACCCGACGCCTGTCTCCACCTCATGTCGGTCGTCAGCCCGCTGGACACCGACCTGGCGCTGGTCCACGCGCCGCTCGTTCCGACGGCGCTGTATCAGGAGATGCAGAACCGCGGCTGGGAGCTTCTCCACGCGCCCGCCGACGAGTTCGAGGCCAGCCTCGGCCTCAACCTCAACGTGTTGGCCACCGCGCCCCGCAACCTTCTGGCGATCGACGGATTCCCCGGCACCGTCGCGCTCATGCGCGACGCCGGATGCACGGTGACGCTCTTCGACGCCGACCGGCTGTGCATTCCGTGCGAGGGCGGGCCCACCTGTCTGACCCGTCCGTTGTTGCGGACGTAGGAGTGCAACGGCCGATCCTGCTCGTTCTGCTTGCGGATCTCTGGTGGGGGATCAGCGCGCTCTACTGGCGGGAGCTGGACAGCATCGATCCCGTCGACCAGCTCGCATGGCGGATCCTGCTGGGGGTGGCCGTGCTCGGCGGCTGGTGGGCGTCTCGTCGCCGGTGGCCGTTCCGGTCGATGACCCGCCGCAAGTGGATCTACGGCCTCCTCGGCACGGTGTGCATCACCATGAACTGGGCCGTCTTCCTGTGGGCGGTCTCCAACGATCAGGCGGTCGGCGCCGCGCTCGGGTATTTCCTCAGTCCCGTTTTGTCCGTGGTCATCGCCGTGGTGGCGCTGGGTGAGCGGTTGGATCGCCTCCAACAGGCCGCGGTGGCGCTTGCGGCCGGCGGCCTCGTCTGGCTGGTTGTGCTCCAAGGAGGCGTACCGGCGGTCGCTCTTGCCCTTGGCGTGTCGTTCGCCATTTATGGCTACGTTCGCAAGACCGGACCGTGGGACGCGGTCGACGGGCTGACGATGGAGATGGCCGCCGTGGCCCCGTTCGCTGCCGTGTTTCTGTTGATCCGCGGGATCGACACCTCCGTGTCGGTGGGAGGAGACGATCGAGCCATCACCTGGTTGCTGTTGTCGTTCGCCGGGTTGGCCACGGCGATGCCGCTGATCCTGTTCGCCAACGCCGCACGGAAGGCGCCCCTGGCCGTCGTCGGTCTGCTGCAGTACGTCGTGCCCGTCGCTCAGTTCCTCGTCGGCTGGCTCGTATTTGCCGAGTCGGTGCCGGCCACACGATTCGTTGGATTCGGCCTGGTGTGGGCGGCGCTCGCCTGTGTGATCGTCAACGAGCTCCAGCAGCAACGCCGGATCAGAGCGACCAATCGATCGGTTCCAGCCCGGCTTCCTCGAGAAGGCCATTCGTACGACTGAACGGGCGGCTCCCGAAGAACCCGCGGTGGGCCGAAAGCGGCGACGGGTGAGGTGACTCCACGATCGAATGTCGGCTGGTGTCGATGAACGCTCGTTTGCGTCGGGCCGAGCTGCCCCACAACACGAAGACGACTCGTTGCGGCTTTGCGTTGACCGCACGGATGACCTCGTCCGTGAACGTCTCCCACCCGCGCTTTTGATGCGAGGCCGCCTCGTGAGCCCGAACGGTCAACGTGGCGTTCAGCAGCAGCACACCCTGGCGAGCCCAGGACTCGAGATTGCCATGGTCGGGACGAGCCAGGCCGAGATCCGATTCGAGTTCCTTGTGGATGTTCTGGAGCGACGGAGGCGTCTTGACCCCATGTTGTACGGAGAAGGACAAGCCATGGGCCTGGCCGGGTCCGTGGTACGGATCCTGCCCGAGAATCAGCACTCGGGTCTGCGCATACGGCGTCAGATGGAGGGCGGCGAAGACATCCTCATGGGGTGGGAACACCGGTCCCGCCGCTCGTTCCTCTGCGACGAACTGTTGGAGTTGTGCCCAGTAGGGCTTCTCGAACTCCTCCCGCAGGATCGGGTTCCAGTCAGTGGTCGGCGCCATCGCCGAAACCTACCGTTGCGGACACCACAGGTTCCATCCCACTTGGTGAGAAGACGCAGCACGCTCGGCAGGTAGGGTTTGCGAATGGCACTCACACTCTCCACCGCCCGTTCCGCACCCGCCGCCGCCGAGCTCGTCGGCATCGGCATCTTCAAGGGCGCAGACCTTCCCGAGAACCTGCCGAGCGCAGTCCTCGAGAGTCGCGGATTCGACGGCAGCCTCGGCAAGACGATGATCGTGGAGACGGCCGATGGTCTCCGGGCCGCCGTTGGCCTCGGGCCGGCCGAGGACTTCACCGCCAACGCGCTGCGACGTGCGGGAGCCGGCTTCGCTCGGGCCACCCGACGGCACAAGCAGGTGGCACTCTCGCTCATCGCCGATGCGGTGAAGGAGATCGACGGCCTCGACCAGGGAGCGGCAGCCGAGGCACTCGCCGAAGGACTCGAACTCGGCGCCTATCGCTTCGAGACGTACAAGTCGAAGCCCGCCCGCAACGACCTCAAGAAGGTCACGATCGTTGGCACCACATCGGCCGCGGTGAAGAACGGACTTGCCGTCGGCGCAGCCATCGCCGAAGGCCAGATGCTGGCCCGTACGCTCGTCAACGAGCCCGGCGGAACGCTCACACCGCCGGAGCTGGCGACCCGCGTGCAGGCGATGGCGAAGTCTGCGGGGCTCACCTGCAAGGTCATGGACCTGGCAGCGATCAAGCGGGCGAAGCTCGGCGGTCTGCTCGGGGTGAACCGGGGATCCACCAACCCGCCGCGATTCGTGGAGCTGACCTGGACCCCGAAGGGGAAGGTCACGAGCACGCTGGCGTTCGTCGGCAAGGGCGTGACCTTCGATGCGGGCGGTCTCTCCATCAAGACCGGCGCCGGCATGATGACCATGAAGTGCGACATGGGCGGCGCAGCCGCCGTCATCGGCGCAATGAGCGCCTTGAAGGCCGTCGACGTCGGTGTCCGGGTGAAGGCCTATCTGCCCCTCACCGACAACATGCTCGGTGGCGACGCCACCCGCCCCGGCGATGTGCTGAAGATCCGAAACGGCAAGACCATCGAGGTCCTCAACACCGATGCCGAAGGACGGCTCATCCTCGCCGACGCCTTGAGCCTCGCCAGCGAGGCCAAGCCAGATGCAATCATCGACCTGGCCACACTGACCGGGGCATGCATGGTGGCGCTCGGTCCGAAGATCGCCGGGCTCATGAGCAACGACGACGACTTCGCCGCGACCGTGAAGGCCGCTGCCGAAGCGGCCGACGAGCGTGTGTGGCAGCTTCCGCTGCCCGCGGACTACAGCTCCCAGTTCGAGTCGTCCGTGGCGGACATGAAGAACATCGGTGGCTCGCATGGCGGTGCGATCACGGCCGGACTGATCCTCCAGAACTTCGTGGCCGAAGACATCCCATGGGTGCACCTCGACATCGCCGGCCCCGCCTGGACCGACAGCGAAGATCCTGAGAACCGAAAGGGTGGCACCGGCTTCGGCGTGCGCACCCTGGTGCAGCTGGCCCGCACCTGGCAGTGATGGACGTCCGCTCCGCCTCCGTCGACGACGTCGAGGAGATCCTCGCAGTCTGGTCGGCCGCCGGGCTGGGCGGCGGTGCCGAGGTCGATCGGGCGGAAGCGCTCGAACGGCTACGAGAAGACGACGGATTCTTCGTCGTCGGTGAGATGGACGGATCGCTCGTCGCCGTCGCCATGGGTTGTTACGACAACCACCGGGGCTGGCTCAAGCGGGTTGCCGTGCATCCCGAGCATCGCGGCAACGGTTTCGGTCGGGCGATCGTCGACGCGGTGGAGCAACGATTTTTCGATGCGGGTGTGGTGCACCTCCGGCTGTCCGTCTTCGAGGACAACGAGGCCGGGCTCGCCTTCTGGAACGGGATGGCCTATGAGGAGTTGCCGACGATTCGGTACTTCACGAAGGATCTGCGCTCGTCCCGGTGACCTCGAAGGTCGACGCAATCAGGTCGAAGACAACGAGATCGCTGGCCCCCAGCTCGGCCACTCCCGGGGCGGAGAAGTCGACGCTGTAGACACCTGAGCCATCCTCGACCACGTACCGAACGAGGCTGCCACCGTCCGTCGTGGCCACACGCCGCTGCTTGCCGCGGCCGGTCACGGCCTCGGACACGACCGTTCCGCCGACGGCATCCACGTCGGCCTCCCATTCCGCCAACCGGCCGGCTTCGTCCGCTCCCGCGACCCAGTCGAGTGTGACGGTCTGGTTCGTGTCGGCGAGTTCGGCGGAAAGGCAGGCGGTGCTGTCGCCGTCGACGAGCGAATCGGCGGGAAGCGCGATGCGCACGCCGTTCTGGTCGATCGAGTCGAATCCGTCCGGTGCCTCTGCGCCTTTCTCGAAGGTTGCGGGAACGCCGATCCGCCGGAAGGTTGCCGACAGGGCTTCTGCTTCAGCGCGTGCCTCAGGGGAGAAGGCGCCATCGGTGGACTCGACGGTCAGCACGAAGGCTGCACAGGGGCGGTCCACGATCCGGATGAGCCGGTCGCCGCCATCGGCATCGACGACGTCGGCGCCGGTGCTCCACGGCTCGTCGAACCGATCCACCGTGACGAAGGACTCCGCCGCGGCAAGGGACGTTCGAATGGCCTCGAGTGCCGCAGCTGCACTCGGCGCATCCGGTTGGACTGCACCACGTACGACGAGCGGACTGTCGGTATCGGTCGCCGTGAGGGTCAACGGCACATCGGCTTCGGTTCGGTCCCACTCGCCGACGAGGTCGACGGCCCAGCTGCGCTCGTCGGGTGAGAGGGTCGCAACGTCGCTGCTCCGGAGCACCGACAGGATCACTGCGACGATGAGCGTTGCCGCAAGGGCGAGCAGGAGGCGGCGACGCATGCGATTGACGGGTGGAGGCAACGGATGGATGGTCGGAGCGATTCCCCGAATCTTTGTGATCGAATAGGGAACCTCACCATCGAGACCGTGCGCAATGTGTACGTCGGCCTCGGCCGGGTCAGCCGATCGACGCTCGCATTCGCTGAGGTACTCCTCCACAGCGCCGGGAGTCTTCGCCGCAACCGAAGACAGGATCGTCATCGCCACGGTGCCATGTTCGGGGTGCTCGCCCGCGTAGGCGACCACGTCGCCGTCCGTGCCGATGATGCCGACGACCGGAAATCCACCGATGGACCTGGGTACCACGCCGGTCACGCTACCGGACGTTGCCGCTGGCAGACTTCACCCGTGACGTCGCTGCAACCCGAACAACAGGCCGCACACGACGCGGCCGTGGCCCGGGGAGAGGCCGGATACCTCGATCCGTTCTCCGGACTCTTCGTCATGACAGCGGCACATCACCTGGCGAGAGGTCACTGCTGCAACTCCGGATGTCGCCACTGCCCGTATCGTGATCGCATGACACAGACGACGGCAGCGAAGAATGCGCCACAACGCATCGTCTCGCTCCTGCCGGCCGCCACCGACATGTTGGTGTTTCTTGGGCTCGCCGATCGCATCGTGGGAGTCACCTACGAGTGTTCGATGCCGGACGGGGCCGATCTTCCGCCGAAGGTCACCGACACCATCATTCCCCCCGATGCGAGCCCGGCCGAGATCGACGAGATCATTCGGACAGCGATGGCCGAGGGCCGTCAGCTCTACGAGCTCGATCGGGATCTCCTCGCCGGCCTTGCCCCGGATCTGATCGTCACCCAGGACCTGTGCCGTGTCTGTGCGTTGCCGTCCGGTGAGGTCGAGGCTGCCGTGGCCGACCTCGGCTGCACCGACAACATCTTCAGCTACGACCCGATGAACCTGACCGAGGTGCTCGACGGTATCGAGGAACTCGGTCGACGGGCCGGTGCCGGTGCGGCAGCGCTCGCCGACGTCGATCGTCTGCGCGAACGAGTGGCGGCCTCCATCGAGCTCTCCCGCGTCGAGCGGCCGCGGGTGTTGCTGTTGGAATGGCCGGACCCGCCCTACGGGCCCGGCCATTGGATTCCCGATCAGATCCGAGCGGCCGGTGGTCAGCCCGTGCTGGCCCATCCCGGCGGTCGATCGTCGGCGATGACCTGGGAGGATGTCGCCGCGTCCGAGGCTGACGTGCTGATCGTCGCCCCGTGCGGGTTCAGCGAGGAGGAGGCGGAGGCCCAACTCGAACTGGTCCTTGAACGGCCCGAGGTTGCCGGTCTCCCGGCGGTCCGGTCGGGCAGGACGCACGCCATCGACGCCGATCGGTTCATCGTGCGCCCCGGCCCGTCGCTCGTGGATGGCATCGGTGCGCTGGCCGAGCTCATCCACAAGCGCTGACCGCAGTGCTCAGGCCGCCGGGATCGACGACGCCCGATCGGATCGGGCCTTTGCCGCCCACGCTTCGTTGACGGCATCGTGTGCCGGGCCCGGATCGACCCCCCAACTCACGAGCTGCTGTTCGACGAGGTCGGGGCTGTCGCCCAGTTGGAGCAACGTGTAGGCGACCTTGCTGGCGCGGTGCGAATCCTCCTTGCGGTGTTCGTCTCGGCGCTGCATGGCGTCGTGATGCAACCGTTGGAGTCGCGTGGACAGCCGGCGGACCTGGCCGGTGTGCAGCGGCGGCATCACCCGCCGGATCTCGAGCGTGCGCTCGTCGACGGTCCGACCCATGTTGAAGCCGACCAGCCGATGCAGCGACCGTTGGAAGGCATTGTTGCGGCCGCCGTTCGAGCGGATGCCGAGGGACGCCGACTGTTCCTCCAGATGCATCGTGAATCCGTCCGGCTCGACGTCGAAGCGCATGGCGACG
Organism: Acidimicrobiales bacterium; assembly: GCA_020628865.1. Lineage (GTDB taxonomy): Bacteria > Actinomycetota > Acidimicrobiia > Acidimicrobiales > SHLQ01 > SHLQ01. The sequence continues at coordinate 9,655 of JAHDEJ010000019.1, read as the reverse complement.
GAACGCAGCAGCCAGAGCGTGCTCGGACCGAGAATCGGCAGGCATAACTTAGCATTCTGGCGTAATGACAACTCATGCTGAAGACCGAACGAACGAGGCCGGGACGCTGCGCGGGGCGCAAGGTGATGTGGCAGCGATGCCGACGTGTTGGATGTGTCGAGCCTTCATGCGGGGCGTGCGAGCCCGGGAGAGAGACAACCGCAGTAGTTCTTGAACAACTACTCGCAAACTGTTGAAGTTGATGCCAATGTGGGCGAAAAGTACGTTTTCGCGCGTTTTTCGGGTGGGGGTGGGGACACTATGTGAAAAATCGATGTGACGAACTTCACATTCGATACCGTAATGAAATTGTAATACTCACCCTCCGTGCCCGTATTGGCGGCCGAGTGGCGGCGGGCGGGCCGCCATGGAGCGCGCGGGCAAACGCGAAGAGTGGTCAGCCGCAATGGGGTCACCGCAAACCTTGAAGGCTGTAATTACAAGGATGTAGAATCGTTCCTTGGCGATCTGGCGTCACTCTGTGTTGTCAGAAACGCAGCGAACCCCCGCCTACCGGGAAAACCGGCTGACGGGGGTTCACGAACCACAGCAATTATGAGACCCTGTTCCCGCAGGGTCTCCTAACAAGTTAGGAGCACTCACAAGTGCCGGACTCTTTCAAGTCAAGTAAACACTACATCACTTTAGCCAACTCGGGTGAGTATTTTCGAGTTCGTGCGGCGGTGGAGAACGCGTCGATGTACCTCCACACCGCCTACGACCCGAACACTGCTTCCACGCTGGACCCGGCGATGGAACAGCTCGAAGACGGGCCCGAGGTGGAGCTGGATGTCCTTTGCACGTCTATCGAGGATGCCCTGGGCACCGGCGAATTGCCGCACAGCCTGGCCGGCCCCTTGAGCAGTGCTCTTCGGACGCTCCGAACCGGGCGTACGCCTCGGCCGGTGATCCCGAAGAAGCTGTAGGACAACGCGGCCGCCTGGCTTGGCTCACAGATATGGGTCAAGCCAGGCGGTGGCGCCGGTGTCGGTGGCCGCTGTTAGGTTCGCCGAGGGAGAAGAAGTGCTGACATGGCTGGGTATGACCATCCGAAGCAACGGGCTGGGAAGCCGGGGTCGGAGACCCTTGTGGATCTAGTGGCTGAAACGTTGAAGGGCAGCCACACGCGCACCGGCACCCATCCATATGAGGGTCAGGAACTCCGCAACCAACTCAACGCTCGGTGGTTGCCTAGGTGCTAAGCGCTCTGACCGGCGGACTAAGAGCACTTCGATCCTCGCTGCTTAGCGGGTTTGGCGTGCTGGCGATCGTGTGGCTGGTATGGCCGAGGCTGCCCGGGCCAGTTGTCGAACCGGAACTGACGAAGCGGCTAGGAGAGCTCTTCGACTTTCTCGGGGACAACTTCAAAATCGGAATGCTGATCTTCGTGGCTGCAATGATCGGGTCTGCGGCGAACGAGATAGTGATCGACCGAGCCCTAAGGGCGATCGAACGCCGCCCAGGCTGGCCGATGTGGGATCTCTGGGTCGAGACTGCGTTGGAAGACCTAAGGGTGTACGAAGAGCGGACGGGTAAAGAAGGCGCTGGACGTGAGGACGATCTTGCACAAAGACTGGGGGACTGGATCGGCGCAGCCAAGAGGCCATCAACCCACTACGGCCTGTTCCTGTGGGACGAGTATCAGGGCCGGGTCCGATCTCACCAGGAGATGAGATTCCGACTGCAACTCTCATTGGTCAGTGCCGTCGTCGTACTCTGCGCCGCCATCGCGTATTCCGAATGCTGGTATCTGGTCCTGCTGGTTCCGGCGGCCGTCCCCGCCGTCGACCTCAGGTTCCGGGGGGAGACCGTTGCGAACAAGATGACGACTGCCCGGGTCGCTGAGCTAGATGCGAGAGTCGAGAAGGCATCGAAGAAGGTCGAGCTTAAGCGGGAAGATCTTCGTGCAATGATCAAGAGGGCGAGGGATCACAAGAAGAGAAACGGAAGAGTCTCAGAGGAGCAAGCAAAGATGTTGGGGCACTTGTGGCGGGAATCTCGTCAAGCACTGGCCGAGGTCAAGCACGAAGCGGACCAGATCGAAAGAGCTCGCCAGCACGGCTATCGATACGGTCGAGAGTCGGAGACTCCCTAGCAGCCGCGAGCTAGGCGGCCGTCAACAACTTCTGGCACTGGCGACCACGCCCCGCACCGTTGTCACCCTTGCGGTATACGGTCTGTCTTATGGCAGTGTCACGATTGGGGCAGCAAGCTCCACCCTTTGAACGACTCGAAACATCAACGTGCGGTTGGTGCGGGCTGGAGGCTCGCCACGACCACAACTTCGTCGGCAGGTCTGAGCAGTTCGATTCGATGTTCACCGAGTACAAGTCGCTGGAGTGGCACGAGGTGTCGGCGATCTCCTGTCGTAGTTGCAACAGGGAGACGCTCCTGCGGCGTACGTACTCCAGTGTGCCCGACATGGAAGACCAGACGAACCATACGTGTACATGGAACGTGGTCGAGCCCCTTCAGATGTATCCCGTGCTGCTACGTGAGCCAAAACCACACGCTGAGATGCCTAGGAAGGTAGCGGCGATCTTCAACCAAGCTCGTCACGTCGCTCCCGTTTCACCTCCGGCAGCGGCAGCGCTGCTTCGGGCAGGGCTGGAGGTGCTGCTGAAGGGCGATCCGTTCAACGAGCCTCCGAAGGACACGCTCTTCAAGTGCGTCGAGTCCGTAGCGGAACGCACCGAGCTTCGTGATCTCTGGCAGGGAATGGAGGTAGTCCGGATCGTCGGAAACGAGGCAGCCCACACGGCGGTGCTGGACCTTACGATCGATAGTGAAGACGTGGACGTGCTCTTCTTGTTCCTCAACGAAATTGTGGAGCGGTCGATTGCGGGACCCAACAAGCGACTTGCGTTCTTCGACCAGCTCCCTGAGAACAAGAAGCGGGACCTAAGTTCGGACTAGAAGCGAGTCTGATTTGGCGGAGTCTCTGCCTCGGGCTCGACAGGGGACCGTCCTTCGCGTTTCAGAGGCCAAAGGAGAATAGGAGTTCTGACACTGGCGGGGGTTGCAAACGGATGGCGCTCGCGCTGACCGCAGTGCTCAGGCCGCCGGGATCGACGACGCCCGATCGGATCGGGCCTTTGCCGCCCACGCTTCGTTGACGGCATCGTGTGCCGGGCCCGGATCGACCCCCCAACTCACGAGCTGCTGTTCGACGAGGTCGGGGCTGTCGCCCAGTTGGAGCAACGTGTAGGCGACCTTGCTGGCGCGGTGCGAATCCTCCTTGCGGTGTTCGTCTCGGCGCTGCATGGCGTCGTGATGCAACCGTTGGAGTCGCGTGGACAGCCGGCGGACCTGGCCGGTGTGCAGCGGCGGCATCACCCGCCGGATCTCGAGCGTGCGCTCGTCGACGGTCCGACCCATGTTGAAGCCGACCAGCCGATGCAGCGACCGTTGGAAGGCATTGTTGCGGCCGCCGTTCGAGCGGATGCCGAGGGACGCCGACTGTTCCTCCAGATGCATCGTGAATCCGTCCGGCTCGACGTCGAAGCGCATGGCGACGGAACGCAGCAGCCAGAGCGTGCTCGGACCGAGAATCGGCAGCCAGAACGTCTCCGCATAGTGCGAGCGGGGATCGAATCCGATCGCATCGAGGTGGTCATCGCGAAGCGGAAGGATCAGTGCTTCCTCGCGGCCGCTGAAGTCGGGTGCAGTGGGATGCATGGTGGGTTCTCCTGAGAAGGATGGCCAACGCCTGGCGTCGGCTTGCTGGGGTGTGAGAAGTCGTGGTGTTCACTCAGGGGAAGTAGAGATGAAGCTACGGACCCGTAGCTACGATTTCTGACAACCAGTTGTCTTTTCGGGTAGATTTCGTACATTTTCCATGCTTTTCACTCACCGTCGGCAGTCTCCGGTTCGCTGAGCGCGGCAGTAGTGTCGAGCCATGGCCCGTGTGCTCCTGGCGACTCCAGAACCGATCGGTCGTCGATTGGCCGGTCCGGCGATTCGGGCCGCCCACCTCGCCCGCGTGCTCGGGACCGAACACGACGTCACGCTCGTCTCGCTCGCGGGGGAGTCGGTCAGCCCCGTCGACGGACGGGCGGTTCACGGTCCCGACGCCATCCATCCTCAGGACCACGACGTGGCGATCGTCCAGGGCAGCGTGACCATCGCCCACCCGGAGCTCCTCGAATCGAACCTGCCACTCGTCGTCGACTGGTTCGATCCGTTCCATGTCGAGGCCCTCCACCGGTCGAGCGACGACCGCATTCGCCGCATGGATCTCATCGAAGGCGCCCGCACCACGCTCGAGCAGCAGGCCCGTCGAGGCGACTTCTTCCTCTGTTCGAACGAGGCACAGCGGGCCCACTGGCTGGGATGGCTGGCTGCCGCCGGCCGGTGCAACCACGCCAACCACGACGACGACCCCACGTTCGAGCGCCTGATCACCGTCGCGCCCTTCGGCGTCGAGCAGGGCGCCCGACCGGCAACCGGACGAATCCGGTCCACCTTCTCTGCGATCGGTCCCGACGATCCGATCCTGCTGTGGGCGGGCGGACTCCACGACTGGCTCGACCCGATCGCCGTGGTGGACGCCATGCCCCGGGCGCTCGATGAGAACCCGGACACCCGCTTGGTTTTCCTTGCCGGGCCACATCCCAACACCACACTCGGGACGATGGGGATCCGCGGCGAGGCCATCGAACGGGCCCGCGAACTCCGACTGTTCGGGCGGAACGTCCTCTTCGTGAACCAATGGGTCGACTACGAGGAACGGCTCGAGTGGGTCGCCGACGCCACCATCGGCGTTGCCGCACACCGGGCGCACCTCGAGACGAGCCTCTCGCACCGAACCCGCCTGCTCGATCATCTTGCGGCCGGGCTCCCGACCGTGGCGACCGGCGGCGACCCGCTCACGGCCGCACTCGAGGCCGGCGGTGCCGCTCGAACCGTCGATCCGGGTTCCAGTGAGGCCCTCGGCGACGCCATCGCCGCCGTGCTCCGAGACTCCACCCTGCGCGCCGACATGGCGGCAAACGCAGCCCGGCTGGGTGTCGAACGATCGTGGGAGAACACGCTTCGGCCGCTCACCGATTGGCTCGAGAATCCGAAGCCGGCCGCCGACCGTCGACCCGGGGTGCAGACCGGTTTCAACGCCGGCCAGGCAGCCGATCGTCCGATCGGCCGTGCGCTGACGCGCGCTCGCATGCATCTGGACGATGGTGGGCCCGTTCAGGTGTTGCGTCGTACCGTTGCCGCCGGCCGGCGGCGGCTCGGACGATGAACATCGACGGACGCCGACTCCGAGCCGTCCTGGTGAACTACAACGGCGGCTCGCTGCTGCGACGCGCCGTGGAATCCATCCTGGCTGCGACCTGGCCGGGTCCAGTCGATGTCGTCGTGGTCGACAACGACTCACACGACGACAGCCTCGGCCTCCTGGCGGACTTCGACGATGTCCACATCATTCACCGGGACAGCAACGAAGGATTCGGTGCCAACAACCACGGGATCGCAGATCTGCTCGGGAACGGCTCAGTGCTGGACCTTCCGGAGCCCGATCTGGTCCTGCTCCTCAACCCGGATGCCATCGTCCGGCCAGACGCGCTCGAAGCCATGGCCGGAGCGCTCGACCCGGACCGCAACGTGGGCGCCGTGGCGCCGCGCATCATCTTCGATCGGCCGTTCAGCGAACTGCCGGTTACGGAAGGCGACATCACCATCACCGGTATCGAGGTCGGTGGTGTCGAGGTGACGACACAGTGCCACCCGGTCGATGGGGCCTTCCGGTTGCCCGGTGCAACCGCGCCGATCTGGAGATGCCCTGCAGGTTCGACACTGCGTGCCCCCAGATCCGATGACGGCGCCGCTGTGGTCATGGTGTTCGGGTCGAACTCGAACGGGCGGATCGCCGGTCGGATCGTCGAAGGCCCGTCACGTGAGACCATTGCGCAGGACGAGCTGCATTCCGTCACGGTCGTCCAGAACGCAGGAAGTCGGCTCGGTTCAAACGGCGTTGGCGAGAATCGCGGCTTTGCCGAGGTCGATGGGGCAGCCATGGCGCCCGCCGACGCACCCGCGTGGTGTGGCGCGGCCGTGCTGTTGTCGGCCGACTACCTGCGTGATATCGGAGGGTTCGAGCCGTCGTACTTCCTCTATTACGAGGACATCGACCTGTCGCTTCGAGGACTGGCTCGCGGCTGGAGTACCGGATACGAGCACCGGGCAATCGTCGAACACCGCCACTCGGACAAGGCCACCCAGGGCACCCGCCAGGTGGAGGTGCTGCAGCATCGGAACCGGCTGCTGATGCTCGCGCGAAACGCGCCGGTGGTCGATGTGTTGGCTGCCTTCGGCAAGGCCGTGCTCACCCCCGCATCCCTGCTGGTCTCCTCGTTCCGTGACGGTGACGCCGGCGCCCGCCGTCGACTCGCCGGGTGGCGCCTGCGATCACTGGTGGACGCCATCCGGATGCTGCCCGGCGCCATCAGCGGCCGGCGCGCGCTGCAACGGCACGGCAAGCGCTCCCCGCGAGACGTGATGGACGCGGCCGTCGGAACCGGGCGATTCCCGTTCGATCTACACTGACCGACGTGCAGATCGTCTACCTCTCGGCCCGCCCCGAGCTCTTCCGCGAAACGCTCGAGCACGTCAACCACTTCGCACCGTTCATCGACGACGTCGTCGTGATCGTCCCCGAACGAATGCGTGCGGGTTTCGAAGACACCGCCACCGTGCTGACCGATGAGGGTCTCACCGGGCGGACCACGGCGGAGCTGCGGGCGCTCCCACACACCGGCCGGAACTATCTGCTGCGCACGGCAGCCGCCAGCCACGACGCCATCGCCGACACCTACATCATGAGCGATGACGACAGTCGTCCCATCGTGCCGATTGACCTCGGGCTGTTCGTGGCGGAGGGCCGGCACCGCCGCCGCTGGTTCCACACGATGGGTGCCTGGCGGCGAGACGCCACTGAGTTCGACGAGAGCATCCTCCACACGTGGGTCATCCTCCGGCAGATGGGGTTTCCCGACCCGATCAGCTACGCCTGCCACATGCCGCAGATCATCGACAAGGCGCTCTACGCAGCAGTCGCCGCTCGCTTCGCCCCGTATGCAGACACCTACCCGCTGGAGGAGTGGTCGACGTACTTCACCGTGGCCCCCACGCTTCAGCCCGAACGGTTCGCCGAGCCGGAACCCTTTCTCACGCTCGGCTGGCCGCAGTACCCGGGGGAGTGGCCGCACCAGATCCGCCCACCGCGCCACGTCTACGAGAATCATCATCCCGAGCTCCACGCCGACGGTGGGCTGTACAGCGGACTGCCGACGGGTTGTGATCCCGAGACCATCGACGCCACCAATCTCGAGAAGATCATGCGGTGGCATCGTCTCGATCTGCAGGTCCGACAGCTGGCCTTCCCGGAAGACGTCGAGCAGCCATGGACCAGTCCGTCAGGCAGTCGGAAGGTCGCCTTCCGTGGGCTGAAGGCGGCCCGTGCGGCGTACCGCTACCTCGGACTCGACGAGCGCGCCGCCACTGCTGAACTCGAAGGCCGCATCGCCATGCTCGAACAACGTCAGCAGCGAGACGAGTCTGCGTGAGTGAATTCCCTGCGGCCGACCCGGCCGAGATCGCCACGGCACACCGACTGGTCGGCGACGCCTCGCGGATCGTGGTCCTCACCGGCGCAGGCATCTCCACCGACTCCGGTCTCCCGGACTTTCGTGGCCCGAACGGGCTCTGGACCAAGAACCCCGAAGCGGAGAAGGCTTCGAACATTCGCTTCTACGTGACCGACGAGAACGTCCGAAAGACCAACTGGCGGCTGCGAGCCGAAGGGCGGCTCTGGGCAAACGTGCACCCGAACGATGGTCACCGCGCGCTGTTGCCGCTGCAGGAGCGTGGCACCCTGCACACGCTCATCACCCAGAACGTCGACGAGCTGCACCAGATGGCGGGCGTCGACCCCGACATGGTGGTGGAGATCCACGGCACGACCCGCAAGGCCGGATGCCTCGACTGCGACTACCGGACCACGATGGAAGCGGTGCTCGAACGCGTCCGATCCGGTGACGAAGATCCACGCTGCCCGGAGTGCGGCGGCCTGTTGAAGTCCGCCACCATCTCGTTCGGCCAGGCTCTGGTTGCCGAGGATTTGGCTCGAGCCCAGGAGGCGGCCGACGCCGCCGACCTGCTCCTCGCCGTCGGCAGCACGCTCACGGTCAACCCCATCGCCAGCGTCGTGCCCCGAGCTCACCGCAACGGGGCCACCATCGTGATCGTCAACGCGGAACCGACGCCGTTCGACGGGCTCGCTGCCGCCGTCGTCCGGGGCTCGATCAGCGAGGTGCTCCCGAAGATCGTCGGGGACTGACCGGCAGGTACGCTGCGACCATGGCCGGTTTCCGTGAACTGCTCGCCCAGACGCTCGAAGCGATCGAAGAGGTTGACGTCGCTGGTGCAGCGGTCATGCTCGGTGAGGGCGCCCGCCTGCTCGACGTCCGTGAACCCGACGAAGTCGCCGCAGGAGCCATCGCCGGCGCCGTCATGATTCCTCGGGGGCTCCTCGAGACGTCAGTCGAGGCCCGGTTGCCGGATCGCAGCGAGCCCATTGTCGTGATGTGCGCCGGCGGCACCCGCTCCGCCTTCGCGGCAAAGACCCTGAACGAGCTGGGCTACGAACGCGTCGTCAGCATGGCCGGCGGCTTCAACGCATGGAAGGACGACGGGCGTGACTGGGGCGAACCCGATTCGCTCTCGACCGAGCAGCGCGTCCGCTACGGCCGCCACCTGAACCTGCCCGAGGTGGGCGAGGAAGGGCAGCAACGACTGCTCGGGGCCAAGGTGCTGCTGCTCGGTGCCGGGGGACTGGGGTCGCCGGCCGCCCTGTATCTGGCCGCCGCCGGCGTCGGCACGCTCGGCATCGTCGACATGGACGTCGTCGATGCGTCCAACCTCCAGCGCCAGGTCATCCACAATCTCGACCGGGTCGGTCAGAAGAAGGTGGACAGCGCCGCCGAGACCATTCGACGCCTCAACCCCGACGTCAACGTCGTCGCCCACCCGGTCCGGCTCGATGCATCCAACGTGCTCGATCTCATCGCCGGCTACGACGTGATCGTCGATGGAGCCGACAACTTCCCGGCCCGGTACCTGCTCAACGATGCTTCGGTGAAGCTCGGCATCCCGATCGTGCACGGATCGATCTTCCGGTTCGAGGGACAGGTCAGCGTCTTCGACCCCCGGGTCGGGCCCACCTATCGCGACATGCTCCCCACGCCACCGCCGCCCGAACTCTCCCCGAGTTGTGCCGAGGCCGGAGTGCTCGGCGTGCTGCCCGGAATCGTCGGTTCACTGCAGGCGATCGAGACGATCAAGCTGATCCTCGGCCTCGGCGAACCGCTCATCGGCCGCCTGTTGGTGTTCGATGCCCTCGACATGGTCTTCAGCGAGTACGCCCTGAAACCGAGCCCGGACAACGGCGTCACCTGGGACCGGCGAGACGAAGTGCAGATCGTCGAACTCGATGGGTTGTGCGCTCCCGTGTTCGCGGGCTGACCACGAGTACGCTTACGGCCCGTGAAGGGTCTCATTCTCTCCGGTGGTGCGGGCACGCGGTTGCGTCCGATCACGCACACGTCGGCCAAGCAGCTGG
>JAHDEJ010000047.1 GCA_020628865.1 Acidimicrobiales bacterium | reverse complement strand
TGGGCCTCGAGCACAGCGGCATCGGCGTTCTCGTAGAACGTCGGTCGCACGCCCACGTTGACGGCCGCTGCGGCGGTGGATCCGTCGGGAAGCACGTAGGTGCAGGCGTACACGCCGTTCGCCGGGCGGGCCATCTCATCGGGGAGCACGACGTTCGCTGTCGGAAAGCCAATGGTGCGGCCACGCTGGTCGCCCTGAACCACTTCGCCCCAGATCTCGAACGGACGGCCGAGCATGTCGGCTGCTTGTTCGACCTCGCCGCCGATCAGTGCGCGACGGATGGCGGTTGATGACACGTGCTCGGTGGCGCTCGGGTCGTGCAGGACCAGGTCGAGCCCTTCCACGGTGAATCCGTACCGCTCCCCTGCCTCGGCGAGGGTGGCGACGGTGCCTTCACGGCCCTTGCCGAAGTTGAAATCGCTCCCGACCAGGATCTCCTGCGCATGCAGTCGATCGACGAAGACCTGCTGGACGAATTCGTCGGCGGTGGTGGCGGCTCGCTCGGCGTCGAACTCGATCACGTAGACCACGTCGACGCCGAGTTCCTCGAGCAGTTCCAGCTTGCGGGGCAAGCGGGTGAGGAGCTTCGGAGCGGTCTCGGGGCGGACGACGAGTGCGGGATGTCGGTCGAACGTGACCACGGCGGAGGCGACGCCTCGGGCCTCGGCCCGGCGCTGGACCTCTCGAATGACCGTCTGGTGGCCGACGTGCACGCCATCGAACGCGCCGGTGGTGAGCACGGAGGCGTCGACGGTCTCCGTGTCGGAGTCTCGGATGATCTTCACGAGGGTTCCTCGGTATCGGGTGGCTCGGTGGGTTTGGTCGGCTCCACGAGCACGACGGAGGGTTTGGCGGTTCCGTTGCGATGGGTCTCGTACACGGCGAGCAGCGCACCGGATTCGTCGAGCACAGGGTACGGGCCGGAGCGTGCGCCCCCAAGCAGCTCGACCGGCAGAATTCGGCCGAAGGAAACGTCGATGGCGATCTCTCGATCGACGGTGACCGGGTCCAGGTCCCGGAGCAGGTCGGCGGCCGGGCGAACGGTGACCGCTTCGAGCGGTTCGGCCAGATCGTCGGTGAACGAACCGATCGCGGTCCGGCGAAGATTGCGGAGGTGGGCGCCCCCGCCCATGGCCGTGCCGAGGTCGGCGGCCAGCGATCGGATGTACGTACCGGCGGAACAGTCGACGGAGCACCGCAGCACCATCGGGTCTTCCGTGGTTTCGAGTTCGAATCGGTACACGCTGACGGGAACGGCCTTGCGTTCGATCTCGATTCCCTCTCGTGCCAGTTCGTGCAACCTTTTGCCGTCGACCTTCTTGGCCGAGACCATCGGCGGAATCTGGTCGATGTCGCCGGTGAGCGCCTCGGCCGCGGTACGCGCCGCATCCACGTCGATCCGGTCACCCATGTCATGCGTGGCCGTCACCTCGCCAGAGGAGTCGAGCGACGCCGTCTCCGTGCCGAAGACGATCTCGCCCGTATAGGACTTCGTGGCTCCATCGAGGAACCGCAGGATCCGGGTCGCCTTGCCGACCCCGAGCAGCAACACGCCCGTGGCGTCAGGGTCGAGGGTTCCGGAGTGACCGATCTTGCGGGTCTTCAGGATGCCGCGGGCCTTGGCCACCACATCGTGGCTGGTCCACCCCGGCTCCTTGTCGACCACGGCGAAGCCGGTGGGGCCGTCATTCCTCTTCCGAGCCATCGCTTCCCCGGGTGTCCCGCAGGATCTCCTCGATCCGGCCCGCGGCCCGGAGCTGGTGGTCCGGCTGGAAGAACAACGGCGGCGTGCGCCGCAGGCGGGCCTGACGACCGATGGCCGCCTGCAGTCGCTTGCGATGCTCTTCGAACACCTCGACGAGCCCGTCTTCGTCGTCCTCGGAGCCGAGTGCGGCGGTGAAGGTCACGATCGCCTGATCGAGCGACCGGTCGGTCTTGACGTGGGTGACGCTGACCCACTCGAGCCGTTCGTCGTCGATCTGGGTGAGTTCCTCGGCGATGATCTCGCGGAGGAGTTCGTTCAGACGGGAGCTGCGTTGCGCGCCCGGATCTCGCTTCTGTACGTGGCGACGGCGTGAGCTCATCGGTCCACCTCCATCCATGTGCGGTCGGCGTCGAGGACTTCGAGGTCCGGCCGGCTCCACACGAAACGTTCCGCTTCGTCGATCAATTCCGTGGTCTGACGGGCCGACCCGGAAACGGCGACAACGGCGATCCGGCTGAACCGGTGTTCGTTCTGGTCCTCGACTTCCGCAACGGCAACGCCGAGCTTGTTCGGGAGGCGTTCGGTGATCGGTCGGATCACCGAACGCTTCGCCTTGAGCGAGTCGGCATGCGGAAGCCGCAAACGAAGATCGAGGGCCAGCACGTGCATGGCAGGCCGACGACTACGAGATCGAACGCTGGATCTCGCGCTCCTCGTAGGTCTCGATGATGTCGCCGTCCTTCAGATCCTGGAAGTCCGACAGGCCGATGCCGCATTCGAAGCCGGCGGCGACTTCGCGTGCATCGTCCTTGAACCGGCGCAGCGACTTGATGTCGCCCTTCCAGATGATCGTGCCCTCACGGATGAAGCGCACCTTGGAGCCGCGGGTGATGACACCGTTCTGCACGTAGCAACCGGCGATCTTGCCGATGCGGGGCACCGAGAAGATCTCGCGGACTTCGGCGTCGCCGGTGACGACCTCTTCGAACTCGGGAGCGAGCATGCCGACCATCGCTGCCTCGATGTCTTCGAGGAGCTTGTAGATGATCTCGTAGGTACGGATCTCGACGTTCTCACCGTCGGCCAGCGTGCGGGCCTTGCGATCGGGTCGGACGTTGAAGCCGATGATCGTGGCGTTCGACGCCGCAGCGAGTGCGATGTCGTTCTCGGTGATGCCACCGACGCCGCGGTGCACGAAGCTCGGCTTGACCTCGTCGGTCTCGAGCTTGCGCAGCGAGTCGGTGACCGCCTCGAGCGAGCCGTTGACGTCGGCCTTGATGATGAGGTTGAGGTTGGCAGCTTCGCCGCGCTGGATCTGCTCGAAGATGTCTTCGAGTCGGGCGCCACCGCTCGTGGCCGCGGAGGTCGTGCCAAGGCTCGACTGACGCTGCCAATGCTCGCGGGTGTCGGCCACCTTGGAGGCAACCTTCTCGCTCGGAGCCACGACGAACTCGTCGCCGGCCTCGGCGACTTCACTGAGGCCGAGCACCTGCACCGGAGTGGAGGGACCGGCAACCTTGACGTTCTCGCCTTTGTCGTTGATGAGCGCACGGACACGGCCCCAGGCCGCTCCGGACACCATTGGTTCGCCGACCTTGAGCGTTCCCTGCTGCACCAGCACGGTGGCCACGGGGCCCCGACCGATGTCGAGGTTCGCTTCGAGCACGACGCCCTGGGCCCGATCGTCAGGATCGGCCCGGAGATCTTCGAGCTCGGCGACGACGATGAGCTGGTCGAGCAGGTCGTCGATGCCGATGTTCTGCAGCGCCGAGATCTCCTGGACGATCGTGTCGCCACCGAAGGACTCGGGGATGAGATCGTGCTCGGTGAGCTGCGTCATGACGCGGTTCACGTTGGCGTTCTCGCGATCGATCTTGTTGATCGCCACGATGATCGGAACCTCGGCCGCCTTGGCGTGGTTCAACGCCTCGATGGTCTGGGGCATCATGCCGTCGTCGGCCGCGACCACCAGGATCACGATGTCGGTGGCCTGCGCACCGCGGGAACGCATGGCGGTGAACGCCTCGTGACCCGGGGTGTCGATGAAGGTCAGCAGATGGTCGTTGCGGACCGTCTGGTAGGCACCGATGTGCTGCGTGATGCCGCCGGCCTCGCCGTCGATGACATTGGCGTTGCGGATCTGATCGAGCAGCTTGGTCTTGCCGTGATCGACGTGACCCATGACGGTGATGACGGGCGGACGCACGGGTGCATCCGAAACGTCGGCTTCGTCCTCGGCCTCTTCTTCGAACCCGAGCATCTTGCGAAGCTCGACTTCCTGCTCCTCGCCGGGGTTGACGAGCGTGATGTCGGCGCCGACGTCTTCGGCGAACATCTCGATCATCTCGTCCGAGAGGCTCTGCGTGGCCGTGACCATTTCGCCCTGCTGCATCATGAACCGAACGACGTCGGCCGCGGTGCGGTTGAGCTTCGGGGCGAGGTCGAGCGGGGTGGTCGCCCGCTCGATCACGATGGTGCCGGTCGGAACCGGTGCGTCCTCACTGGTGTAGGACGGCATGTTCATCGGCTGGAGTTCTTCGCGGTTCCTGCGACGACGACCCTTGCGCTTCGGTGGGCGTCGGCCAGCGGGACCGCCGGGACGACCGCCACCACCGCCGGGACGGCCACCGCCGCCACCGGGAGGACCACCGGCGCCGGGGACGTTCTGGCGCGGACCGCCTGGACCCGGACGGGGTCCACCGCTGAATCCGCCGGGGCGGGCGCCGCCGCCGGGGCGCTGACCGCCACCGCCGGGAGGACCGCCGGGACGGCCGGGAGGTGGCGGGATGGGCTTGCCGGACTGCGAACGGGGCGGGCCGGGAGGCGGCGGAATCGGCTTGCCGCTGATGGAGGTGGGGCCACCGGGCGCCTGTCGGGGCGCGGCGGGCTTGGCATCGGGTGCCGGTGCTGCGGGAGCAGACGGTGCGTCGCCGGAGGCTTCCGGAGCCTTCTTGGGCGTGGCCGTGGGCGGCGGCGGCACGGGGCCGTCGGCCACCGGGCGGCGGCTGTTCTTGGAGGAGACGATGCCCTTGGGCAGTTCCTGATCCGGGTCGACGGGAGCCGGGTCGGGCTCGACCACCGCAGCCGGTGCTTCAGGCTCGGCCGGAGCTTCCGGCGCCGCTTCTGCGACGGGTTCCGGTGCCGGTTCGGGCTCGGGAGCGGGGGCTGGTTCCGGTGCGGCTTCCGCTTCGGGCTCCGCCGCCTTGGCCGCAGCCTTCTTGGGCGGCGGCTTCTTCGTGGAGACGGCCTTCTTCGAGGTGGAGGCGGCCTTCTTCGGCTTCTCTTCCTCTTCGGGCTGCGTCTCGCGAATCAGGCCTTCGCGCTCGGCCTTGCGCCGGACGCGGTCCGCTTGGGCGTCGACGATGCTGGACGAGTGGCTCTTCGCCCCGATGCCGAGCGCGTCACAAAGATCCAGGGTCTCTTTGTTGGTGAGCCCCAGCTCTCGGCCCAGTTCGTACACACGGATCTTTGCTGCCAATTTGGTTTCGTCAGTCCTTGAAGTCTTTGAGTGAAGTTCTTGATTGAGGTGCGATTTCGGAGCGCGTCACACGACGAGCGCGGCCACGACCACCGGCCGCGACCAACAGCCTAGGCTCATTCCTCTTCAGAAGCGCTATCTGTGTTCTTTGCCTCGTCGGCGGCGTCGGTCTCGGACAGTGGAGCGTCGCCCTCGGTGTGGTCGGACCACTCCTCGGCAGACACGCCTTCGCCACCGTCGGCGGGCTTCCAGACCTGTTCGCCCGTCTCGGGATCGACGACCCATTCGCCCTCGGCCCACTCGACGTCGCCGTACGCCTCTTCCTGGGCCAGCTGGGTTTCGCTCTTGATGTCGACACGCCAGCCGGTCAGTCGGGCGGCGAGGCGAGCATTCTGCCCTTCCTTGCCGATCGCCAGCGACAGCTGGAAGTCCGGAACGATGACCTCGGCGGTGCCGGTCTCCTCGATGATGCGGACTTCCTTCACCTTTGCCGGCGAAAGCGCCTTCATGACGAAGTCGGGCAGGTCCTCGGAAAACGGGACGATGTCGATCTTCTCGCCACGAAGCTCGGTCACGATCTGACGCACGCGGGCACCGCGGGCGCCGACGCATGCGCCGACCGGGTCGACGTTCGAGTCGTTCGAGTACACGGCGATCTTGGTGCGGTGCCCTGGTTCACGGGCGCAGGCCTTGATTTCGACGATGCCGTCGGCGATCTCGGGAACCTCGAGCTCGAACAGTCGCTTGACCAGGCCCGGGTGCGTGCGGGACACGACGATCTGCGGGCCCTTGGCGGTCTTGCGGACCTCGACGATGTACGCCTTGAGCCGGGCGTTCGGCTCGGGGCGCTCGAACATGACCTGCTCGGACTGCGGCAGCAGCGCTTCGACCCGACCGAGGTCGAGCAGCGTGTAGCGGGCGTCGGTCTGCTGGATCATGCCGGTGACGATGTCGCCTTCGCGGCCCGCGTACTCCTCGTACTTGAGCTCGCGCTCGGCCTCGCGGATGCGCTGCGTCATGACCTGGCGGGCGGTCTGCGCGGCGATGCGGCCGAAGTTCTCCGGCGTGACGTCGTATTCCTCGCCGACCGGGTTGTAGTCCTCGTCGAGTTCCTGGGCCATCACTCGGATGTCCATGGTCTCGGGGTCGATGGTGACCCACGAGTATTCCTCGGCGTCGGGCATCCGCTTGTACGCGGACTCGAGCGCGTCGGCCAACGCGGCGAACAGTGCGTCGACGGTGATTCCCTTTTCGCGTGCCAGCGCTTGCAGCGCCTCGAGCATGTCTGCGTTCATCGGCTTGCGGACTCCTTCTTGTTCTTATTCTGCTTCGGGCCACCTTGCTTGGGGGTTGGACCCCAATCGAAGGTGGTGCGGGCGCTACGGATCTCTCCGTACCGCACGGTTCGGTCGCCACCTTCGGTGGCCACCGTGATGCCGCTGTCGTCGGCGTCGACGAGGTCTCCCTCGAAGCGACGATCTCCCTCGACATCAGGATTGGTCTTCACGGCCACGGTCTCGCCGACGGCCCGCTTGAAATGTGCGGGCGTCTTGAGCGGCCGTTCCACGCCGGGACTGGTGACCTCGAGCGTGAAGCGGCTCGGGATCGGGTCTTCGGCGTCGATCATGCGGGAGATCGCCTTGGTGACCTCCACGAGGACACCACTCTCGAGCCCGTCGGGCTGGTCGATGACGACCTTCAGCACACCGCCGGTGTAGTCCAGGTCGACGATCTCGACCATGTACTCGTCGGCGATCGGATCGATGAGCGCGGTGACGCGGTCGATCAGGTTTCCGGTTCGTTCGCTCATGTCACCCCGTTTCGTGCTCGTCGGTTGCGCCGGCGCATTCGGCTCCCGGAACAACAAAGGCGTGGGCCGGAAGAGCCCACGCCGTCCGGGGGCCGGAGCCCCGAGTGGTGCGTGTGTCCTGCATACTACCGGGTCAATGGGGCCCTCGCGACCACTCCCGGTCGTTCAGCGGTCGCCTGCCTCCACCGCAGCGATGAAGTCCGGATGGACGCCGTGGAGCACGAGTTCGTCCCGTTCGCGCACGAGCGTGGGCTGCAGGGCGCCGCTGGTGCGCTCTCCCCAGAGGTCGGCGAGATGCACGGCGGCGGCGACGGCGAGCACACTCAACCCGAGCGTGGCGTTCCGGAAACAGATCACGATCGCGACCGAGGCGAGGACGGCGGCGACGGCCCGGCCCTTGATGTGGATGGAGCGACGGCGTGACCACTTCTTGAACACCGCTTCGCTCAGCGGCACCCGAACGGTGTGGGCCTTCCACTTGGTGGCCGAACGCTCGAGCTTGAGCGGGATCGCCCCGTCGGCGGGGTCGCCGGTCATGGCGCAGACCGGCGGGAACCGGCCCGCCCGGGCGTCCTGCAGCGGAACCCGGAGTTCGAGCTCCTCGGCGGGTGCCTCCGGTTCGGTCACGTCGGCGTCAGCGCTTTCGGATGAGATCGATTGCGGTTTCGGAGGCGTTGGCGTCTTCACCGCGCTCGTCGAGGTTCCGGGCCCGGTCTTCCTCGGCTGCTTTGCGCGCGGCGTCGCGGGTGGATTCGGCGCGGGCCATCGTGGCCTCGACGCCTTCTTCGTGCAGGAAGATCGCCCAGTCGAGCAGCTGGTCGACCATCTCGTCCTCGGGGACGACGGCGACGTTGACGCCCTTGACGAACAGGTGTCCGCGCTTGTTTCCGGCGGCGATGCCGAGGTCGGCGTCTCGCGCCTCGCCGGGGCCGTTGACGACGCATCCCATGACGGCAACCTGGAGGGGGATCTCGCGATCTTCGAAGGCGTTCATGGCGTCTTCGGCGACCTTGTAGACGTCGATTTCGGCGCGGCCGCAGCTCGGGCAGGCGATGAGGTCGACGTTCTTGCGTTCGCGGAGCCCGAGCGACTCGAGCAGGGTCCGGCCGGCCTTCGCCTCGAGGACCGGATCGGCGGTGAGTGAGTAGCGGATGGTGTCGCCGATGCCCTCGGCGAGCAGCGTGGCGATGCCGGCCGTGGCCTTGATGGTGCCGGCCGGGGGCGGACCCGCCTCGGTCACGCCGAGGTGCAGCGGGTAGTCGGTGACCTCGGAGAGCTGACGGTACGCCTCGATCATCAACGGCACGCTCGATGCCTTCACCGAGATCTTCACCAGGTCGAAGCCGACCTCGTCGAAGTAGCTGATCTCGCGAAGCGCGGATTCGACCATCGCCTCGGGCGTCACGCCCTTTTCCTCGTCGTAGAGCGAACTGTCGAGGGAGCCGCCGTTCACGCCGATGCGGATCGGCACGTTGCGATCCTTGGCTTCCTTGGCGATCGTCTTGATCTTGGTCGGGTCGGTGATGTTGCCCGGGTTCAGCCGCAGGCAGTGCACGCCGGCATCGAGCGCAGCGAGCGCCATGCGGTGGTTGTTGTGGATGTCGGCGACGATCGGCACCGGCGACCGGGGAATGATCCGGGCGAGCCCCTCGGCAGCTTCGGGCTTGTTGCAGGTGCAGCGGACGATGTCGGCACCCGCCCCGGCCAGCGCATAGATCTGCTGGAGGGTGGCCTCGTGGTCCGCCGTCTTCGTGATGGTCATCGACTGGACCGTGATCGGCGCTCCCCCGCCCACCGGCACGTCGCCGACCATGATCTGCTTGGTCGGTTTGCGGTCAAAGGAACGATCGAAATCCACACACAAAGTCTAGGACCCGGCCGCCCGTTCCCCGGTGCCCAACGGGCGCAGTTGGGACCTCCGCTGGCGCCTGCGTTACCGTGGGTAGACGGTGGAAGGAGCGTCGGCGTGACCGTTTGGAGCCCCAGCAGATCGAGGGCGCTCACCCTCGTCGCGTTGATTGCGGCCCTGCTCCCGGCGCCCCTTGCGGCCCAGGACGAGGCCACACCCACGTGTTTCGGCGTGCCCGCCACGATCGTCGGCACTGCCGATGACGACGTACTCCGCGGGACTGAACGCGCTGACGTCATCGTCGGGTTGGGCGGTGACGACCGCATCTACGGGTACAACGGCGCAGACCTGATCTGTGGCGGCGATGGGCGCGATCGCATCCTCGGGGGCAAGCGCGGAGACCGGATCGACGGTGGTCCCGGAGGAGATCGACTCAACGGCAACACGGGCGACGACGTCATCCTCGGAGGCGCTGGAAACGATCGCATCCTCGGTGGCGCTGGGAATGACGAACTGCGAGGCGACGCCGGCCGCCGTGACCGCCTGTTCGCAGGTCCGGGCGATGCCGACGCCTGCCTCGATGAGCAACAGTCCACGCTTCGAGCCGAATGCGAGAGCACCGCCCCCTTCCCACCGCACGACCTCGTTCCCTCTCTGGATTTCGCCGAGCGCAGTGAGGTGGAACTCCATACGGACGGTGCATTCGCGATCTGGTGGGATGTCGACGCAGACTTCCGAGCCGACGCCGAGACGATGGCCGACAACCTCAACGACACGCGGGAGATCGCCCTTGCGCAGCTTGGCCTCACCGATCCGCCAAACCTCGCGGCCGGAGAGTTCGTCAACATCTACATCCATGAACCGGGCAACGATGTCTTCCCTGATTGGTGGGGCAACGGTGTCGGAACGGAAGACGGACTGCCGTACATGACCCTGCCAGTCGGCGCACACATCGATCTGAGCAACCTTCGTCACGAGGGCTTCCACATCTTCCAGTACGCGGCGACTGCTCCTGGCTACGCCTACAGCGGTGACACCGCTTGGTACGTCGAAGCATCCGCACAGTGGTTCATGGCCGATCAGCTCGGCGACGCGCCGGACGCGTTCATCGAGGCGTTCGCCATTCCGAAGAACCCGCATCTGGCGCTCTGGCACAGCTTCGACAACGAACGACCGGGCGACCCTCTCGATTGGCCCCACCAGGTGCGCCAGTACGGCATGCACACGTGGCTCATCTACCTCACACAAGAGGCCGGAGTCGACCGAAAGACGATCACAAAGGGCTACCACCGAGCCGGCAACCGTTCGCCGCAGGAGTACCTGGCCGATCAGGTCGGCATCTCGACCCTCCGGGAACACTTTGCGGATTTCGCCGCCCGCTCGACCGGCGGATTCGACTATCTCACCGTCGAGCAAGTCGATCGCGCCGCCGTCGAGTGGGAGCTTGTCGGCGCGGAAGGACAGTCGAATCCGTTCGTCCTCTCGGTCTCGTCCGGCGATGAGGTCGATCAGTTCCGCCCCGCCGCACGATTGATTCCCCGGGGCTGGGCATACAACGCCGTGGAAATCGACGTGGCCGGTGCATCCTCGTCGACCATCGCCTTCCGCTCGGATGAGGGGGACGGCGTCTTCGCCCTGCGGTGGGTGATCGTGAAAGACGACGCAATCGACGTCGAACCGATCGACATCGCAGTCGGCGGCTCGGCGACCGCAACCGTCGCCCTTCCGGTCGACGCCACAGAGGCCTACCTCATCATCGCAAGCGCTCCCGACGCATGGGCCGGCTCCGATGGGTACGGCTACGAACTCGACATCGCCGTCGACTGACGCCGGCAGCTACAACTGGATCGGGTCGACGATGTCGCGAACCATGGCGATCATGCCGACCAGCAGGAAGAACGCGACGACCACGTAGGTGAGCGGGATGAGCTTGGCGGCATCGGCGTGGTAGGCCGAGCTACGGCCGATCGATCGGATCCGCTCGTAGGTGGCGAGCACGATGTGACCGCCGTCGAGCGGCAGCAGCGGTGCCAGGTTGAACAGGCCGAAGAACAGGTTCATCACAGCGAGGAAGGCGAGGATCTCGTTGACCTCGAGCTGGTTGGCGAGGCCGACGACGCCGATGATCGAGATCGGCCGGTTGTTGTCGATCGAGCTCTGCGGCCGCAGTGCGGAGGCCGGGATGTCGCTCGGTTCGGGGGCAACCAGGTCGGCTTCGGCCGGGCCGAGGGCGAACATGCCGCGCCAGCCGTTCTCGGTCGTGACCATCTGCTTCACGCCGCCGAAGATGCTCTGGATGATGTTGCCGAGTTCGCCGGGAGCGCGGGAGACGGACTCGGAGAATGCGAGCGGTTCGCGGTAGGAGCCGCTGGACACGCCGAGGAAACCGGAGACGGCGTTTTCGGTGACGACCTCGTCGATGCGGATCCGCTCGGTGTGCACACCCGAGGCGTAGACGACCTCGACCTCGACCGTTTCGCCGACACGATCCGAGGCGAGCTCGGCGAATTCGGCGTAGTTGTTGACTCGCTGGCCCTCGAACGAGACGACCATGTCGCCCAGGTAGAGCCCGTCGTAGCCGGCGGCACCTTCGACGGTGAACCGTTCCCAGATGCGGGTTTCGAGGTCGAGCAGCTCGCCGTCTCGTTCCACCTGCAGGACGACCTCTTCGCCCCGCACCTCGGGCACCATGGCCGCAAGGTCGGAGAAAAACGGTGTCTGCGTGTCGTCGATGGCGAGGATGCGGTCGCCGGGTTCGAGGCCGGCGGCTTCGGCGGCGCTGAATGGCGTGACCTCGCCGACCGCCCACTCGAAGATGTCCCAGCCCGGCTCGCCTTCGACGAAGCCGAGCGATCCCTCGACATCGGCCGCCGCAGCAGCGGGCACGGTGAGCACGGAAGTGAGGTTGCGGATCGTGTTGTCTTCGAAGCGCTGGTAGGCGATGGGCACCTGCTCGCCGGCGTTTGCGGCGATCGCGGCATCGAAACGGCCGCGGGTCTCCGTGCTGAACTCGCCGACGGCAACGATGCGGTCGCCGTTCTCGAGGCCGGCATCGGCCACGGCACCGACGGGATCGACGACGTCGAGCCCCCAGGCGTTGTCGTCCTGCACCGACGGGCCGTACTGCCACATCGTGAAGGCGATGAGCGCGAATGCGGTGACGAAGTGGGTGGCCGGACCGGCGAGGATCGTGAGCACCCGCTTGTGCCAGGCGGCCTGACGGTAGGTGCGGGGCTCGTCTTCGGGGTCGACGTCTTCAAGGTTGTTCATGCCGACGATGCGCACGTAGGCGCCGGCCGGGATCAGCACCTTGAGGCCGAAGGTGGTCTCGCCGCGCTTGAAGGCGAAGATGCGGGGGCCGAAGCCCACGAAGAACTCGGTGACCTTCATGCCGGACCACTTGGCCGTGAAATAGTGCCCGGCTTCGTGGAAGACGAGGAAGCCGCCGATGGCGAGTGCGACGAAGAGCACCTTGAAGCCACCGAGAATGGTCAGCCCGAGCAGCAGGGCGATGAGGGCACCGAACCGGGGCCACTGAATGCCGAGCTCCTCTTCGGGTTCGAGGATCGATTCGTGCACGCCGTCGAGCGCGTCCTGCGGGTCGAAGGCGGCATCATCGGGGCCGTCGACGCCGTGGGAGGACGGTGGATCGTAGACGTTCGTCATGAATTCAAAGACTCCCACGGATTCGTTCGTTTGCGAGGTCGCGAGCTCGTCGGTCTGCGTCGAGTACGGCCTCGAGGCTGTCGGCGGCGCCACCGTCGTGTCGTTCCAACAACCACTCGTTCACTTCGGCTATTCCGGTCCATGGCATGAGCCCTTGGAGGAAGGCATCGACGACCACTTCGTTGCCGGCGCTCAGCCAGGCGGGGGCCGTTCCGCCCCGGCGGCCGGCTTCGTAGGCGAGGTCGAGGCATCGGAACGCGGCGCGGTCCGGCGGCTCGAACGTCAGTGTCGACGCAACCGTCCAGTCCATGGCGCCGTAGGCAAGGTCGAGCCGCTCGGGATACGCCAGTGCGTACCCGATGCACAGCCGCATGTCCGGCTCGGACAGCTGAGCGATGGTGGCGCCGTCGGTGTAGGCGACCATGGAGTGCACGATCGACTGGGGATGGACCACGACCTGGATGTCGTCGTAGTCGATGCCATAGAGCTCGTGGGCCTCGATCACTTCGAGGCCCTTGTTCATGAGCGTCGACGAATCGATCGTGATCTTCGGGCCCATTGACCAGGTGGGGTGTGCGAGCGCGTTCTCGACGGTCACGTCGGCGAGATCGGCCGCAGTTCGGCCCCGGAACGGCCCGCCGGATGCCGTCAGCACGAGCTTGTCGACCGATCGGCCCTCGGTGGATGCACGCAGGCACTGGTGCAGGGCGCAGTGCTCGGAATCGACCGGAAGGAGCTCGGCCCCCGGTGTCGCTCGGGCCCGCTGCACCACCGGGCCGGCCGCGATGAGGGACTCCTTGTTGGCGAGGCCCAGCCGCTTGCCGTTCTCCAGTGTCGACAGCGTCACCGCAAGACCGGCGAAACCCATCACCCCGTTGATCACGATGTCGGCGGATGCGCTCGCCTCTCGCAGCCCGGCGTCGCCCGCCAGTACGTCGGCCCGGTCCCCGAGGCGGGCCTTCGCCTCGGCCCACGCCGACTCGTCGGCGACGACGACACGCTCGGGGCGGAACTCGTCGACCTGCGCTTCGAGCACGTCGATCGACGAGCCGACGGCAAGGGCCACGACCGTGTACTCACCGCCGGACGCCCGAACGATGTCGAGGGTCTGGGTTCCGATGGATCCGGTCGAGCCCATGACGGCGAGGGAGGTCACCGACGCATTCTACGACTCCGCTTCACTCCCCTGTTGCTCGTGCCGATGGAAGTGCATGGGTGACGTGGCGGACGTCCACCTGCCAGCGGGCTTCATTCGTGCGGTCTCCGCGGCGGCAGATCAAGAGGCAGTGCTGCGCGCCACCGCGAGCTGGATGCCGAGGATCATCGCAGCCGAGCGCTCCTCGGTCGCCTTGCCGCTCGACGACCACAACCTCGCCATTCGCTCCATCGGGGGAACCGTCCCGCTTTCGGGGCCGACGATCCATCCGATCGCTGGCTCGATCGTCGGCAAGGCCTTCCGGAGCAAGAAGACCATCGTTCTCGATGATCTCGCCGGGCTGGACTATGCCGACGCCCATGCACTGAACAAGGCCGGCCTGCGGTCGGCCATCGCCGGTCCGCTGCTGAGTGGGGGTCGATGCCTGGGCACGATCAATCTCGCCAACAGCAAGCCCGGCTTTTTCAGCGACGCACACGTTGAACTGCTGGAGTCCATCGCAGATCTCATCGCGTCGTTCCTCAATGTGCACCAGCTGGCCGAATCGGAGAAGGTTCGGGCCGAGACGGACGATGTGACGGGCTCGCTCTCGCGGCGAGCGGCCTTGCACGAGCTCGACCGGCTGTTCCAGCACCCGGGCGGGAAGCCGTCGATCCTCTTCATCGACCTCGACGGGTTCAAGCGAATCAACGACCTGCACGGCCACCGCACCGGCGACGGCGTACTCCGCCAGATCGCAGAGCGCATCAACCTGTTGCTCGGCCCGGACGATCGGCTGGGTCGGCTCGGGGGCGACGAGTTCATTGCGATCGTGAGCGCCGATCCCGACGGTGAACGCGCCGCCGGACTTGCAGCCGACATCGTGCTCGCCTGCAAGCTCCCGGCGCTCGTCCACGGCGTCCGGGTGGCGACGAGCCTCAGCATCGGCGTCGGGTATCCACACTCGCCCGACATCGACACTTCCACGCTGCTGAGCGATGCCGACCATGCGATGTACACGGCCAAGGGTTGTGAGCGTTCGATCGTCATCGCCGATGACCTCGTTCGGCGCCAGGTCGGCTTGGTCGCTGCGATCGACGAGGAAATGGACGCCGCCATGGATCGCGGCGAGATCGTCTTCCACTACCAGCCAGTCCGAAAGCTGAAGTCGCTCGACCTCGTTGGCGCGGAGGCGTTGGTTCGCTGGAACCATCCGGAACACGGCCCGGTGCCGCCACCGCTGCTGATCGAACGCATCGAGGCGACCGGGCGAATCCCGCAGTTCACCACATGGGCCATGGACAGGATCGCCCGCGACCTGCAGACGGTCCGCCGCTACGTGCCCGACTTCGTCGGGAAATCGTTTGCACTCAACCTCACTCCGGGGCAGCTCTCGTGGAGCGGGTGCGCCGACGCCCACGCCCAGACCTGCGACCGCTACGGGTTCGACCGCGCCGACCTGCTCGTCGAGGTCGTCGAATCGTCGGAGATCCAACCGAACGATGCCGCCGAACAGACGCTCAAGAAGATGGCGGCCGAGGGTGCGTTCATCGCACTCGACGACTTCGGTGTCGGCCACAACGCGCTGGCCTACTTCACCCGCTTCCCCATCCACCTGCTCAAGCTCGACCAGTCCCTCGTGCGGGGCATGGCCGAGAACGAGGCGGCACGCAGCATCCTCCGTGGCCTGACCTCGATGGCCCGAGAACTCGGCATCATCTCGCTGGCCGAGGGCGTCGAGACGATCGTCGAGGAGGCGATGTGCCGCGAAGCCGGCATTCACCATGGGCAGGGTTGGCACTTCGGTCGTCCGATCCCGATCGACGACTTCACCGAGCTTGCCCTGTCCGAGCTGGGTGGAATCGCCGACCTCGCCGCGTGACGGCCTGACTCGCCGGCGGTCGATACAGTCCGGGGATGGTTGCCTTCGATCCCGCCGCCAAAGAACGCGAACTGCACGACGAGGCAACCTCGTGGGACACCTCGGCGCCGGTGCCGGCAGGTCCGAGCGACATCCCGACGGTCGATGTCGGCCCCTGGTTCGAGTCCGCTGATCCAGCCGACCTTGCCGATGCGGCCGACGTGCTTCGGGACGCGTGCGAGCGGGTGGGGTTCCATCAGCTCGTGGGCCATGGCGTGACGGACGCCGAGATCGAGGAGATCTTTGCCGCAACTCGAGCCTTCCATGCGCTCGACGACGAACTGAAGCAGCCGATACTGATGGATCGGGCCGGGCATCCGGTTGGAGGCTCCGGCTGGATGCCGGTCGGCGAACGCAAACTCCCCCGGCGGGCCAAGGGCAACCTGAACGAGGCGTTCCTCGTGAAGCGGGACGAACACCTGGGTTTCGACGACAACCAGTGGTTGGACGACGCCGTGCTTCCCGGATTCCGGGCGACGGTGGAGGCGTACAACCGCCGGGTCGAGGCGCTGGCGCTGCGGCTCCTGCCGGTGTGGGCGGTTGCCCTCGACCTGCCGGCCGACTTCTTTGCGTCGGCGTTCGAGCATCCGTTCCAACGGCTGCGGATGACCCACTATCCACCCGACCTTGCGTCTGCCACCGACGAGTTCGGCATCGCCCCACACGTCGACACCACGTTCTTCACGTTGCTTCTTCAGGACTCGCCGGGGCTCACGATCTTCTCGGCGGAGCGGCAGTGCTGGATTTCGGTGCCCTCCGTGCCCGGCGCGTTCGTCGTGAACAGCGGCGAACTGTTGCGGACGTGGTCCAACGACCGGGTGTTGAGCACGCGACACTTCGCCAACAACTCGGCCACCGAATCCCGGTACTCGATTCCGTTCTTCTTCAACGCCACCGCAGATTTTCCCATGGAGTGCCTGCCGAGCTGCCACGGCCCCGACAACCCGCCCCGGTATCCGACGATCAGCTACAACCAGAGCCAGGCGGTGGTGCAGGGTGAGTGAGCTCAGCGGCGAGCAGTACGACCTTGCGGTGGTCGGGCTCGGCGCGTTCGGTGCGGCGGTGGCCTTTCATGCGACCCGCCTCGGCTTGCGGGTGCTCGGCCTCGACCGTCACGATCCTCCACACACGATGGGCTCCACGCATGCGGAGACGCGCATCACCCGGCTCGCCGTGGGCGAGGGGCCGCAGTACCTGCCGCTGGTCGCCCGGTCACACGAGATCTGGCGGGACCTGGAGGCGGAGACGGGTGTGCCACTCCTCCATCAGTGCGGTGGCCTGATCGTCGCATCCGACGATGCCGCCGAGGCGGAACGCTGGACTGACTTCGTCGGCGCGACCGATCGCATCGCTGCGGCGGCCGGCATCGACTTCCGCGTCCTCGCCCCCCAGCAGGTGTCCGCCGAGTTTCCCCAGTTGCATCTCGCCGAGGATGAAAAGGCCGGAAACGAACCGACCGCCGGGCTCGTCATGTGTGAGGACGCCGTGCGCGTCCAACTCGATCTCGCTCGTGCCGGGGGAGCCACGGTCCGTACCAACGAAACGGTGCTGGCACTCGATGCCGATGATGCCGGCGTGACCATCACGACGGATGTCGGGGAGCACCGAGCGAACCGCGTCGTAGCGACAACGGGACCGTGGACGCCAGAGCTCGCAGCACCCGTTGACGGGGAGCACCTCGAGGTGACCCGACAATTGGTGGTCTGGTACGAAGTCGACGACCTCGACACCTGGACCACCGACAACCATCCATTCGTGATGTGGATCTCCGAGGACATCGCCGACTACGTCGCACTCTTCCCGTCGCCCCCGGGCGGCACCCCCGGCCTCAAGACGGTGAGCGAACAGTTCAGCACCTTCTGCACACCCGACTCGGCCGAGCGCACGGTGAGCGACGAAGAGATCCTCGACCTTCACACTCGGCTGCTCGCCCATAGGGTCTCCGGCGTCACCCCACGAGCCATCCGGGCGGAGATCTGCTTGTACACGAACACACCCGACGAACACTTCCTCATCGACGAACATCCCGATTCGCCCCGCATCACCACCGTGTCCGCATGCAGCGGCCACGGCTTCAAGCACTCCACAGCCATCGGTGAAGCGCTCGCCCAACAGGTCGCCACCGGCACCAGCACCCTGAATCTGGAGCCCTTCCGCCGCCGTGGCTGACCGCTGCGTCCCCGCTCAGTAGCCGAGACGCTCCAGGAGCTCGACTTCGGTCTGCCAGTTCTTGGCGACCTTGACGTTGAGGTCGAGGTAGGTGCCTTCACGGAGCTGCTTGCGGGCCTCGATGCCGACCTGCTTGATGACGGCACCCTTCTTCCCGATCACGATCCCCTTCTGGCTGTCTCGCTCGACGAGGATCTCGCAGCGGATGTGGGGCCAATCCATCTCGGTCACTCGAGTGGCGACGGAGTGGGGCATCTCGTCGCGCAGCACGTTGAGGAGCTGCTCGCGCACGAGCTCGGCCACCCAGAAGGCGTCGGCCGAGTCCGACGTCATGTCCTCCGGGTAGTAGGGCGGGCCGACGGGCATGCGGCTGGCCAGATGGTCGAGCAGTTGGTCGACACCGTCACCCGTCTTCGCGGAGACCGGGAAGTACGCCTCCATGGAGAAGTCCGAGGCCGCGGCAAGCTGTTCGAGCACCTGCTCGGGTTTGGCGATGTCGGTCTTGTTCACGATGACGATGGTGTTCTCGGGGCAGCGTTCGGCCACCCACTTGTCGCCGGGGCCGATGGGCTTGGTGGCGTCGATCAGCAGGCACACGGCATCCATGTCGCCGATCGTGGACTCGGCGGTCTCGTTGAGACGCTCGCCGAGCGGACCCTTCGGCTTGTGAATGCCGGGCGTGTCGACGAAGACGATCTGCATGCCCGGCCGGTGGAGCACCCCGCGCACCTGGCTGCGGGTCGTCTGCGGCTTGTCGGACACGATCGTGACCTTCTCCCCCAGGATCCGGTTGAGCAGCGTGGACTTGCCGACGTTGGGTCGGCCCACCAGGGTCACGAACCCCGAGTGGAACTCGGGTGCGGAATCGGTCATTCGGCGTGGGCCTCCGTGGGGGCGGGCGTGGGGGCTTCGATCACCCGGACGCGTGTGATGCGGCGGGCTTCCACCCGCTCGACGGTCAGTTGGTAGCCGGCGACGAGGATGTCTTCACCCTCGTCGGGCACTCGGCCGAGCGCGTCGAAGATGAGGCCACCGACGGTGTCCCAATCGTCGTCGGGCAGCTCTGCACCGAGCAGGTCGTTGAACTCGTCCACCGGCATGCGGCCGTGGACCCGCCACTGCCCGCTCCGGAGGGGTTCGAGCAGGGGTTCTTCGTCGTGGTCGAACTCGTCCACGATCTCGCCGAGGATCTCTTCGATCAGGTCTTCCATGGTGACGATCCCGGCGGTGCCGCCGTACTCGTCCACCACGATGACCATGGAGTCCGGCAGGCCCTTCAGCTCGCGAAGCAGCTCGCTGGCCCGCTTCGTCTCGGGCACGAAGTAGGGCTGGCGCCGTGCGATGGAGACGAAGTGGCTGCCGCGGCCGCGCTGGACGCGGGCGAAGAGGTCCTTGATGTGGACGATGCCCTGAATGTCGTCCACATCGTCGGCGTAGACCGGCATGCGCGACACGCCGCGTTCGACCATCTGGGCGATGGCGTCGTCGATGCTCGTGTCGTCCGGGACGGCGAGCACGTCTGGGCGGGGCACCATGGCTTCGCGAACGAGCGTGTCGCCGAACTCGACGATGGACTGGATGATCTCGCCTTCGCTGTCGTCGAGGACCTCTGCGGCAACGGCGGCGTCGGCGAGGGCGACGATCTCCTCTTCCGACGCGACGGCGGCGGCCGGAGCGCTCTTGCTGCGGAAGAACAACCGGCCGACACCGACGAGCATGGCCACGCTCCAGCGGACGGGCGGAATGCGCAGCAGAAGCCCGACGAACCGGGCGGCGAGGATGGCGGCCCGGTCGATGTTGCGGAGCCCCCAGAACTTGGGCACCGATTCGGCGATCACGAAGAGCACGACGAGCTGGAGCAGCACGGCGACCGGCACCCATTGGCCGCCCCATTGCCGGTCCACGGCGATGGCGAGGATGGCCGCAGAGGCAAGTTGCGCGCCCAGTGCCAGCAGCAGCACCGGGGAAACGACCTTCGTCCGGTCGGCCAGCACGCGCACCAGCGTGTCCGCCCCCTCCATCTCCTCCTCTTCGAGCGCTTCCGCCCGCGACTGGGAGATGTTCGTGAGCGCGGCCTCGGCGGCGGCGAGCGCCATCAGCAGCAAGGTCAGGAGCACCAGGAGAACGATGGACAGCGTCCCGCTCATCGGGTGCGCCAGTCCTGCAGGTGGCGGGCCTCGGCCGCCTTCATCACGGCGGTCTCCTCGGGCTCGGCGTGGTCGTGGCCGAGGATGTGGAGAATGCCGTGCACCACCATGAGTGCCAGTTCGTCGTCAGGGTCGCCGGGCGCCTGTCCGTGCACGATCGTCGGGCAGATCATGATGTCGCCGAGCAGGCGGGGCTGGTCGGCGGGTGCGCCGGGTTCGGGGAACGGGTCGATCGGGAACGAGAGCACGTCGGTCGGGCCGGTCCCGCCCATGTGTTCCACGTTGAGCTCGGTCATTTCGTCACGACCGATGAAGGTGAGGTTGAGCTCGGCGGGGCCGGGCACGCCTTCGTCGTCGAGCACCCGTCGGGCGAGTGCGCTCCATCGATCCAGATCGATGGCATGGTCGTCCTGGTCGTCCATGGCGACCACGACGGGAGCGTCGCTCAACTTCGTTCCTCGGCCGACTTCGAGGCGGCGTCCGCTTCGTACGCGTCGACGATGTCCTGCACGATCGAATGGCGGACGACGTCCTTCGAGCCGAGACGGACGAAGTCCAGACCATCGATGTTCTTGAGGATTGGTTCGAGGCCGAGCAGGCCGCTGCGGCCGCCCTGCACGTCGACCTGAGAGATGTCGCCGGTGATCACGGCACGTGAGCCGAAGCCGATGCGGGTGAGGAACATCTTCATCTGTTCGGGGCTCGTGTTCTGGGCCTCGTCGAGAATGATGAAGCTGTTGTTGAGCGTTCGGCCACGCATGAAGGCGAGGGGCGCCACTTCGACGGTGCCCTTCTCCAGCAGACGTTGCACGCCTTCATCGTCGGTCATGTCGTAGAGCGCGTCGTACAGCGGACGGAGGTACGGGTCGACCTTCTGCATGAGATCGCCGGGAAGGAACCCGAGCCGCTCCCCTGCCTCGACGGCGGGGCGGGTGAGGATGATGCGGTCGACGGATCCGGCCTGGAGCGCCTGCAACGCCATGGCGACGGCCAGCCAGCTCTTGCCGGTACCGGCGGGGCCGATCCCGAAGGTGATGACGTTCTTGGAGATCGCTTCGAGGTAGCGGCGCTGCCCGGCCGACTTCGGCCGGATGGTGCGACCGCCCCCGGTGCGGATGACCTGGCTGTTGAAGACCTCGGACGGGCGTTCCCCCTCCTCGACCGCATCAACGGCGCGGGTGACGGTGCGCTTGTCGAGCCGCTGGCCGCTCTCGAGCATGAGAACGAGTTCTTCGATGACCTGGCCGGCAGCCTCGGCTTCGGCGCCGGACACGGTGACCTGGTTGCCCCGGGCGTGGATGTCGGTGTTCGGGAAGCGGGCTTCGACGACGCGCAGATATTCGTCGCGTTCACCCAGGAGACCGGTCATCAGGTGATTGCCCGCAACGTTGATCGTGACGGTGTGTGCAGTCGGTGTTGCAGATGACAAGTGCGGTGCTCAGATCCTTCGGTCCGCGGGCGCGGAATGGTGAAAAATCAGCGTACCAGCGATGTTTCGACCGCGACCGGCGAACTGCGGATCCAGATCATCACGGCGTCACGTGGTTCGCTCGTGCGTCAACGAACGTGGTGAGCGACTCGTTCTGGGTGTCGAGGGCGTCCTTCGGTGCGAGGGTCGGCCGCTGGGCGACGGCGTCGTTCACGACGGCGATCTGACGTTCCAGCTCGTCGGCCAGGTGGCCGGAGGTGAAGAGGGTTTCGGCGAGCTCGGCTCGGACCTCCGCATAGAGCTCGGCGAACTCCGGTACCTCCATGAACCGTTCGACGAGCCGGTTGGCCCCACCGAACGGATCGCCTTCGATCGGTTCGCCGTTCTCGTCGAGGAAGGCCTCGCCGTCCGGCCCACCGACAGCTCCGCCCGGGCCTCCGAAGATCACGTCCTCCATCCCGCTCGCTTCGGCCGCCTTGCGGTCGCAGTAGGCGAAGGCAGCATCGATATCGCCGTCGGGGCCTGCTGCCTCGCTCCCCTCCTCGCCGAAACCGCCGGCCTCGAAACCGCCGTCACGAAGACCGCCGTCCTCGAAGCCACCGTCCCCAAGACCACCGTCCTCGAAGCCGCCGCCGAAGAAGCCGCCGCTCAGGGGATCGGCATCGTGTTGGGCGTTGAAGCCATCGAGGCCGCCGAGGCTGTAGTTGAAGTCCCAGCCGAGCGGCTCGATCGTGTCGTCCGT
This sequence comes from Acidimicrobiales bacterium, assembly GCA_020628865.1. GTDB lineage: Bacteria > Actinomycetota > Acidimicrobiia > Acidimicrobiales > SHLQ01 > SHLQ01. The sequence continues at coordinate 5,457 of JAHDEJ010000047.1, read as the reverse complement.
TGCGTTGTGGAACAGGTAGTAGTTGCCGCCGGGGCCGGTGCCGAGTGAGTCGGTGTTCACCAGCAGGTTGTTGATCGCCAGCAGCCGGGCGAGTGCTTCGACGTCGACTCGGTCCGCCAGCCCGGCAGCAAACTCGTCGCCGGTCGCGTCCTGCGTGAACTTGATCAGCTCGATCAGCGGAGCCTTGTCGTGGCGGTTCTTCGACGTGACCTGCTCGAAGCCGGCGTACTTGCTCTGGTCGTCGCCTTCGTAGTCGAACGATTGGGACTGCAGGGCCGTCGCCTTGTAGAGGGCTCCGTCGGCGCCGCCGAAGTGGCGGTCCACATACTCCTGGTCGAGCACGGTGGTCACGCCGTAGAGCCGTTCGTCCTCGCCGTTGATGCTCAGCCCGGTGAGGGCCGTCTGCGGTGCCGGAATGCCGGCCTGTTCGTAGGCGGCGATCGTCAACGGTTCGGCGAGGATCGTGCCGTTGCCATCCGTCCGCAATGCGATCTGCGACCGGCCCTGGTAGCGGAGCTGCTCGTTCGTGTGGTTGATCACGATGAGGTAGGGGGCGGCGAAGTCGTCGCCGGTTGCCGGGTGGAGCGTCTGCGGAAAGCCGTCGAATCCACCTTCGAATCCGTCCTCGAACCCGTCTTCAGGAACGTCATCTCCCGGGCCCATCACGATGGCGCCCTCCGGAAGCTCGTCGGGGTCGAAGCCCTCGGCTCCCTCGGGTGGCGGACCGAACGAGCCGAACAGATCGCCGAGTCCCTGGTCCTCGATGCACTCGTTGAACGCAGCGTCGAAGGCCTCCCAGTCGCCACCACCCGGACCGCCGATGAACTCGCCGTCGACGTCGGGTCCGCCGAACTCGCCGCCGTCACTGATCCCCCAGAGCGACGAATTGCCCTTCAACCGGATGCCGGCCCCCGGGATCTCGACACCGTCGATCGTGACCGTTGCCGGCACGACGATCTTCTCGCCGTCTTCCCGATAGGCCTCGAGCATCCGAGCTCGATCGTCGGGGTCGATCTTCACGTCGATGCGATGGACGAGCGAGTCGTCGAACAGGTCGATGTCGTTCGTGATGTTCTGGATCGGCTCACGCGGCGGGAGCGCACCGCCGGCCGACACGAACGGCCGGACCCGAATGCCGGCGCCGGCCACGAGGAGGGCGCCGACCAGGAGGATGAAGACGACGGGCGCCTTCCAGTGACGGCGCCATCGCAGGTGACCGGGTCGCATCAGAGGTCGTTCTGTCCGTAGCCGGTGAGCACGCTGACCTTCTGGCCGCCGTTGAGCTCTCGGGCTTCTCGCAGCAGGTCGGAGAGCACCATGTTCTTCTTGGGCCGGATCGAGTAGGTCACCTCGGTGAGGGCACCGCCCCGGATCGAGTCGACCGAGACGAGGGAGGACTCGTCGGTGTACTTGAGCAACAGCCCGTCGACGCTCGACTCGAACGCCATGTCGCTCGGCACCTGCACCTTGAGGAGTTGGGTGGTGGCCGTGTGCTTGTACAGGTCGAACCGGGTGAGGATGACCATGGCGAGGCTGATGACCGCGGTGGCCACGCAGGCCAGCACGTAGAAGCGAGTGCCGGTGGCCATGCCGACGGCCATGGCGAAGAAGATGTAGCCGACGTCTCGGGTTTCCTTCACGGCGTTTCGGAAGCGGACGATCGAGAGCGCACCGACCAACGAGAACGCCCGGGCCAGGTTGGAACCGACGATGAGCATGACGAGCGACACGAGCATGCCCATGAGGATGAGCGTGTGCACGTAGCTCTGGGTGTACGACGTCCCCTTGTGCGTCTTCTGGTACACCTTGGCGATCACGGCCGTCAGCACGAGTGACAGCACCATGGACAGGGTGATGTCGGTGACGGAATAGGTCCCGGAGAGGTCCTCGAAGTTGAGGAGGTCGTCAATCATTGGCTCGCACTTTCGGTTGTCGGTTGGGGTGAGGCGACGGGGACGTGGTGGAAGACGCTCTGCGGGGCCAGGGCGGCCCGCTCGATCGCCTGCACGTACTTGGAGATGCGGGTGACGGTGAGGCCGTGCTCGGCAATGAGGTCGCTGAGCCAGCCGGGCAGCCGGTCGTTCACCTTGATCTCGATGACGACCCAGCCCGGAGGAAGAAGGGGACCCTCCGGGCCGGTCGTCGTCATCGAAAGATCGGTGCTGCGTTCGTAGAGGTCGTGGTCGAAGGTGACGCGCAGACCGGGTTCGTGGTCGGTGCCCACGAACGCGCTCCTGTGGTAGCCCGTCACGATGGTGGGGACGAGGCCGCTCTCACGGACGAGCACATCGATCTCGTCGAGGATCGGGTCGACGGCTTCGGTGGGGCGAACGCGCTGGTCGAGGAAGGCGACGGCGTCGCCGAGGCGGAGCGGCACACGCCGCTTCTGCGTGACCCGATCGAAGCGTTGTTTGACCTCGAGCCAGACGGGTGTCTCTGCCGTCGTGGCGACGTTCGGCGTCACGTAGCGGCGGATGCGGATCTTTCGTCGGAAGAGGGTGCCGTCGATCTTCTCCCAGTAGAAGCGCAGGTCGGGGCTGTCGTAGTAGAGGCTTTCGATCCCGTAGCCGCCGAGGGGGCTGTGGGCGTCTGGCTCCATCCATGGCTGTAGTGACTCACGGAATCCGGCGGCCACCGATTCGGGCACGACGAACTTGATTTCGAACCGGCGAAACGTGCGCAGGTTGTGGAGGCTGCTGCTCGCTGCAACGACGGACATGGGGGCCGTGGACATGGGAGCCGACCGTACGGATCGGGGCTGAGAGCAACCTGAGACGTTCTGAGAACGGCCTGAGAGGACCCGCTCCCGGCCGGGGTTAGGGTGCGGTATGGCAATCACGCGGGGCGCTCGCGGCGTCCCCGCGGATCCATCCGCTGCAGGCGGCGGGATCGGCTCCATCGGCAGCAAGGAGTTCATCGCCCTTCTCTCGGCGATCATGGCGTTGATGGCGCTGGGCATCGACCTGCTGCTGCCAGCCTTCGACGACATCCGAGACGAATTCGGGTTGAGCGACGAGTCGACGCAGGTCTCTCAGGTCATCACGGCGTTCTTCTTCGGGCTCGCTCTGGCCCAGCTCGTCTGGGGGCCGCTCGCCGACCGCTTCGGCCGCAAGCCGATCCTCTATCTCGGCATCGGCGTCTACGCGCTGGGTGCTGCGGCTTCCGCCTTCGCTCCATCGCTCGGCTGGCTGCTGGCCGCCCGTTTCGTGTGGGGCGTCGGCGCGGCCGCCGCCCGAGTGGTGGCCACCGCCATCATCCGCGACCGGTTCGAGGGCACGGCGATGGCGAAGGCCATCTCGCAGACCATGGCGGTGTTCGTCATGGCGCCCGTCTTCGCTCCGTCCATCGGCGCCGGGCTGATCGCACTCTTCTCGTGGAAGTCGATCTTCTGGTTCTGTGTGGTCTGGTCGGCGTTGATTGCCTTGTGGAGCTTGCGCCTCCCGGAAACCCTCGACCCCAACCATCGCCGCGAGCTCGAGTTCCGGTCGCTCGCAACGGGCTTCCGCACGGTGGCCGCCCATCCGGTCACGGCCGGCTACACGCTGGCCACGGTGTTCATGCAGGCGGTCTTTGCGTCGTTCCTCGGAAGCTCCGAGCGCATCGTCAACGAGGTGTTCGATCGCGGTCCGCAGTTCCCGTTCATCTTCGGAGCGACGGCGACCCTCTTCGGCGTCGGCGCCATCATCAATGGACGGGTGGTCGGACGGTTCGGGACGATCCGAATCATCCACACCATGTCGGTGGCCGTGCTGATCATGGCGTTGATTCTGCTGGGCGTCAGCATGACCGCCGATGGCCGGCCCGAGTTCTGGCTGTTCATGCCCCTGCTCGGCATCTCGCTGGCGATGTTCATGTTCCTGATGCCCAACCTGAACACCGAGGCCCTGGTCCCGATGGGCGAACTCGCCGGTACGGCGTCCTCGCTCACGGGCGCCGCTCGAATCTTTCTGGGTGCCATCCTCGGAGCCATGGTGGACAGCCAGGTCACGAACACCACAACACCGTTCGCGGTGGCGTTCGTGATCTTCGCCGTCTGTCTCATCGCTTCGGTGCGCTGGGCGGAACGCGACGGCGTGCCGGTTTCCTCGAGCTGAGCGCGGCTGCGGAGCGACGGTTCCGCGGAACCGCCTCGCCCCGTCGACCGTCGACTGGTCAGACCGGAACGAGTGCCGCCGCTGCGGCCGCTCGCTTTCGGCGGAGCTCGGCGTTGGCGAGCAGTGTCGACACGACGTAGCCGACTTCCATTCGCTCGCCTCGGCCGGCCAGCGGTTCCGCGGAACCACTTCGCACGTGTGGCGATCGCTCTGGCAGTGGGCGGCCGGGGGCGGGATCGGCCATTCGCTCCACATGCGAAGCGCGGCCGGTCGGGTCGTAGAACACGAACTTGCCCGCCTTGTTCACCACGTTCCATCCGCCTTCGTGCAGCGACCGGTGGTGGAACCCACAGACCATCACCAGGTTCTCCATCTCGGTCTCGCCGCCGTCAGCCCAGTGCACCACGTGGTGGGCGTGCAGTCCCCGCCGCATCCCGCAGCCGGGGAACCGGCACATCCCACCGTCTCTCCGCATCAACAGCCGCCGCAGCCGCCGGTTCACGACCCGGGATTCCCGGCCCAACCCAACCGCGTCACCCACCGCGTTCTCCAACGCCGCCTGCAATCGGGCATCGCACGCCACCCGCCGGGCGACGATGGGTGGCAGCCACTCCCCCGCCAACGTGCACTCGGACGGTTCCGCGGAACCGGCGCAACAGGCGGTCTCGTGTGTGGCTGGCTGTGGCGACGCCGTATCTTCAGCTGGCTCCGCCGCGTCGCTGCCTCTCGAGTCGATTGTCTCGACTGGCGCCTCCGCGTCACATGGGCCGTCGACTGAGGTGGCCTCGGCACCGCCGCTCGCCCGAAACGCTTCTACATCGGCCACCAGTATCACGTGTTCGAACGGGCCCTCGGGTCCGTCGAGCGAGCCGGTGATCAGGCCGGCAATAACGGCCGACAGCACCGCGCCCATTCCTCCCAACGACTCGATTACGTCGTGGCGCGACACCGCCTCGCCGGACTCGGCTCGTACCTCGTCCACCAGCCGATCGACCGCACCGAGGGCGATCTCTTTCACGCGGCGGAAGTCGTCGATCGGCAGGTCCAACATCAGCTGCCCGTGGTCGCCCAGTGCCTCGAAACGGGCGGTTGGGGCCCACACCGGCAGCGGACCCCGTTCTCTCATTCCGCCGCACGTGCCCTCCATCTGCGATGCGGTCGCCTCGAGCGCAAGGTCGCACAGCTCGGCCTCGTTGAAGCGGTCCGCCACTCGAGTGATCGCCCGCACCTTCGAGTACGAAAGCTCCCCCGCAAGGAAGAGTCGCCGGACGATGGGCAGCCCTTCCAAGGCCCGAGCCACCCGCACGTGCTCTCGGCCCGTTCGCATGTCGACCCCGCATTTCCAGTTCAACCAGCCAGCGCA
>JAHDEJ010000046.1 GCA_020628865.1 Acidimicrobiales bacterium | reverse complement strand
GGCCGGAGGCGATCGCCGGGCGCGATCGTGGCCTCGTCTTCGACTGCGCTCCGGGCGGAGCCAACCTGAGCTTCGAGCGAGCGCTGGCGGCCATGGAGCGAGGCTTCCTTCCGGATGTCATCTCCTCCGACCTCCATCGGGAGTGTGTCGGCCGGCCCACGCTGTCGTTGCTGCAAGTGATGAGCTGGTTCCTTGCCCTCGGCATGAGCCTGCGGGCGACGATCGAGCGCGCGTCGATCGCACCGGCGGAGGCAAGCCAGACGCCGACCGGCCGGCCGCTCGAAGGCGAGGTGGCCACGCTCTCCCTCGTGCGTCTGACCCGCGGCGCCCAGATCTTCTCCGATGGCAGTGGCGGCCGGATCACCGGCGACGAGCTGCTCGAACCGGTCGGGTGCTTCCTGAACGGACGATGGTTCGAGGCCAAGCCCGAGGCGGCCACCGCCCCGACGAACCTTTCGGCGTGTCACCACACCCGCCGCGAGTTCGAGCCCGGCCAGCTCACCTATCTGGCGCGGCTCCATCAGGAACTGACGGATTTCTCGGCGCGCGACAACCGATGGAGGGGACTCGACCTCCACCGGCTGATCCACCGGGAGCGTGTCCACGCGGGTCTGACGATCTCCGAGGGGCTGGACGCCGTCTACGGCGGTCTGGTCGGGGCACACATCGGCCCGGCGGCCGGATGGATGCTCGAGCAGGTCGGCCGCGATGAAACGCTGCGGCGGCTCGAATCAGTGCTCGACTGATCGTCGAGCCGGACCCAGCCAGGCCAGAGCGAGCACCGAGCCGATGAGGCCGCCGGTGCTGGAGAGAAACAGATCGGCAACGGTGTCCTCGTACGTGAGCGAGAGACCTCCGGCGCCACCGAAGCCGTCTTCGGAAACCGCCCATTCCATGATCTCCCACCACACGATCGCGATGGCGCCGAAGCCGTAGCCCAGGAGCACTGCATCCTGACGCTCGAAGACGTTCCGGAAGCGGAATGCATGGTACGCACCGACGAGGAACACCCAATTGATGAGGTGCAGGACGTCGTCGGTGACGATGTAGCGGTCGTAGAAGCCCAGGAGGTTCCCGAGCGTGTCGACGAGGAACGGCAACGAGAGCAAGGCATCGGCGGTGTGCGGATAGGGATCCCAGTTCCGCGCCCGGGCCAGCACGGGAACCAGGATGGCGGGCGCAAGGAACAGGGGTGCCCGGAAGCCGATCGCCTTGCCTTCGATGACGTCGGGCGGGAAGACGATCGCAATGAAGAACGAGGCGAAGAGCGCCACCTTGATCACGAGGTTGGCGATCGCCACGCATCGTTCGCGGTCGAGTCGAAGTACGCCGGTCGTTGTCGCCATGTGCGAAGCCTAGATCCGGTGGTTTTTCGGGTTTGCGATGCACGCCGACTGGGTCGTGCGACCCATTTTTCCTCGACACGTCTAAGTCGGCACCGAGAGGCGCCGTTATCCACAGTGGGCGTCTGATTTCGTGATTCGGAGCAGCAACGAATGGCACGTGTGAAGCACAAGGTGGTTGGTTCCGGGGTCTTCTTCTCCCCCTCGCTCAACGCCGACGCTCCGTATGAACTTCTTGACGTGGTCGAGGGTCGTACCGTCACCGCCAAGGCGGTGCGCTGTGTGCAGACCAAGGAGATCTTCGACGTCGATGTGCTCGCCCGACCGACGAACGCGCAGATGATCGACCAGGTGTCCGCTGCGTTCCGCGAAGTCGGGGCGTGGCTGGTTGCAAACGCGCCGAACAACCCCGCTCGCCATCGGGCAGCGCTTCGTCTGATTCGACGCACGATCCGAGACAACTACCTGAGTGAGGATCTCCAGCGCGATGTGGCCTGGATCGCCTCCGCCGACCTCGGCGCCCGCATCTCGTTCCTCAACGGCAGCTTCACGACCGAGGGCAAGGAAGAGATGGTTGTCTTCGCGGCGAAGATCGGCTCCACCGGGGGCGATCTCTCCCCGAGCGACGCCGAGTTCATCGAGCGTCTCGGTACCGGCCTCGGCCTTCCCGTCGACCGCGTCTATGAGCTGGTGATCGAGTCGGTCACCGCCGAAGCAGCCTGAGCACAACAAACGCTGGACGCCTTTCCGCGCCATCCGTAGGGTGCTCGGATGTCCGAGCCGACGCTCGATCGCGAGCGCACTGAACCCAACCTGACGCACCTGCAGGGATCACTGTTGGTGCTGTTCTGCGGCGTGTTGTTCAGCTTCGGTGGACTCTTCTTTCGCAGCACGTCGACCGCCACCGCCTGGGAGTACCTGGTCTTTCGAGGTCTCGGCATGCTGACCATGACGGGAGCGATCTTCTGGGTCCAGAATCGCCACCGATTGCGTGAAGTTCGGAGCCGGTTTCAGCCCATCCACATGTTCATTGGCCTGCTGCTCGCCGGCATGAACATGTTGTTCATCGTCTCGCTCGAGTTCGCGACGGTCGCCTTCGTGCTGTTCCTCCAACCGGCAACGCCCATCGCCGCGGCCTGGTTCAGCCGGGTGCTGAACGGCGAGCCGATGAGTCGGGATGCCCGGATCGCCGCGGGGTTGGTGATCGTGGGCGTGACGATCATGGTGTCCGGCAACGTCTTCGACGACTTCCGGCCGGCGGCGCTGATCGCACTCGGCATTCCCGTGATGTTGGGCTACTACACGACCATCGTTCGAGGGGCAGACCGGATCGATCCGTCGGTTCCAGCGATCACGGCAGGCCTGACGCTGGTCGTCGTCTGCCTGACGGTGTCGACCGCTGCCGGCGGCCTGGACATCTCGGTTGGCGATGCCGCCATCTCGTTCGTGGCCGGGAGCGCGTTGCTCGGCTTCCCGGTGGCCGTTTTCAACACCGCCCAGCGGGTCGTGCCGTCGACCGAGACGACCCTCCTGTTGATGGTCGAGGTGATTCTCGCACCGCTGTGGGTGTGGCTCTTCGTATCGGAGCGGCCGGAGAATCTAACGTTGCTCGGCGGGTCGGTCATCCTCGCTGCGGTCGTCTGGTTGACGCTGCGCCGGGCCCAGCGGGGCGGCCCGTTCACCAACCCGCGACGACGGTCGTTCTCCAGCCGAGGCTGACCTGCACCGATCTGCCGATCCATACTTGGCGCATGTCGCTGCTCGATGAACTCCAGGCTCGCCTGCCCGCCGACCGCATTCAGGCGGACCCCGATGTGGTGGAGGCGTACAGCAACGATCGGGCCGTGTTCGAGAAGAGCGGGTCGGCGGCGCTGCTCGTGGTGCCCCGATCGACCGACGAAGTGGTTGCTGCGATCGAGGCGGCGAACGCTGCCAACGTGCCGATCGTTCCGCGCGGTGCGGGAACCGGCCTCACCGGCGCGGCGAATGCGTCGGACGGATGCCTGATGCTGTCGATGCACCGGATGAACGAGATTCTGGAAATCGACACGACGAACCGCACGTGCCGGGTGCAGCCGGGGGTGATCAACAGCGACCTCAAGCGGGCGGTTGCCGAGCATGGCCTCTTCTACCCGCCCGATCCGGCGTCAGTGGACATGTCGAGCATCGGCGGCAACGTGGCGACCAACGCGGGCGGCCTGTGCTGCGTGAAGTACGGGGTCACCCGGGACTACGTGATGGCGCTCGAGGTCGTGCTGGCGTCTGGCGAGGTACTGCGGACCGGCCGGCAGACGATCAAGTCGACGACCGGGCTGGATCTGACCGGGTTGTTCGTGGGGAGCGAGGGCATGCTCGGCGTGATCACGGAGATCACCTTGAAGCTCGTTCCGGCTCCCCCGCCGCCGGCCACTGCCGTGGCGTACTTCGACGAGCTCGAACCCGCCGGCAAGGCGATCGTCGAGATCTTCACCGCCGGGCACGAACCGTCGCTCATGGAGATCGTCGACCGCACCTCGTTGCGTCAGGTCGAGGCGGTGTTCCCGATGGACCTCGATGTCGACGCCGCCTGTCTGCTGCTGATGCAGTCGGCGGGTGACGATTCGTCGGCGAACATCGCGGCCATGGCGGAGCTCTGCCGCTCGCATGGGGCGACCGATGTGTATCACGTGGACGATCCGCACGAGGGCGACATGTTGATCGAGGTGCGGCGCAAGGTCTGGCCCGCGTTCGAACATCTCGGCAAGGCGCTGCTCCCCGAAGACGTCGCCGTTCCCCGACAGCGGCTGCCGGAGCTACTGGCGGGGATCACCGACATCGCGGAGCGGAACGACGTGATGCTGCCGACGATCGGCCATGCGGGCGACGGCAACATGCATCCGCTGCTCGTGTTCGACGGCAACGACGCAGACGAGGTCGAGCGCGTCCGGACGGCATTCGGCGAGATCGTGCACCTGGCCCTCGACCTTGGCGGCACGATCGCCGGCGAGCACGGCGTGGGCACGTTGAAGAAGGAGTTCATCGAGGACGAGTTGGATCCGTTGCAGCTGTCGACCCAGCGGAGCGTCCGCACCCTGTTCGACCCGGATGGACGGTTCAACCCGGGGAAGGCCCTCTGACTGCACTTCTAACTCACTTGAGTTATCAACTCACCTGAGTTAACTTGGAAACATGGCCATCGACTTCACGCTTCCTCCCGACATCGAAGAACTCCGTCTCCGCGTCCGCGCGTTCATCAGCGACGTCGTCGCCCCCGAAGAGGCGGAGATCGAACGACTCAAGGAGACCGACCGCAAGGCGTACGTCGGCAAGCTGATCGCGCTGCGCAAGCAGGCTCACGCCGAGGGCCTCTGGATGCCGCACATGCCCAAGGAATGGGGCGGGATGGCGCTTGGCCACGTCGGCAACGCCATGGTGCAGGCCGAGGCAGCCAAGAGCTACTACGGGCCTTGGGTCCTCAATGCACAGGCACCCGACGAGGGCAACATGCACACCCTCGAGCACTGGGGCACGGACGAGCAGAAGGAGAAGTACCTCCGCCCGCTCTGCGAAGGCAAGACCTCGTCGTGCTTCGCCATGACCGAACCGGAAGTGGCCGGCAGCGATCCGACCCTCATCCAGACCCAGGCGTATCAGGACGGCGAGGAATGGGTCATCAACGGCCACAAGTGGTTCATCTCCAATGCACACCGGGCCAGCTTCGCCATCCTCGTCTGCCGGACGGAAGAGGACCCCGATCTCCCACAGGCCGCCAACAGCGCCTTCCTGATCGACATCCCGCAGGAGGGCTGGACCGAGAAGCGCCAGATCGAAACCATGCACGGCAGCACGGGGCACAGCGAGATCATCATCGAGGATCTCCGGGTGCACGAGTCGCAGATGCTCGGCGGCCGGGGCCAGGGCCATCTGCTCGGTCAGTACCGGCTCGGGCCGGCTCGCCTCGCCCACTGCATGCGGTGGATCGCCCAGGCCGAGACGGCGCTGGACATGATGGTCGCCCGGTCGCTGGATCGGTTCAGCCACGGTTCGCTCCTGGCGGAGAAGCAGGGCGTGCAGTGGATGATCGCCGACTCCACGATGGAGCTGTATCAGAGCAAGCTCATGGTGCTTCACGCCGCGTCGAAGATCGATGCGGGCAAGGACTTCAAGAGCGAGGTCTCCATGGCGAAGCACTTCGTGGCCAACAGCCTCAACCGCATCATCGACCGGGCCATTCAGGTCCATGGTGCGCTCGGTTACTCGACCGACACTCCCCTCGCCCACATGTATCAGCACGCCCGCTGGGCCCGCTTCGCCGACGGAGCAGACGAGATCCACCAGATGCGCATCGCACAACGCACGATCGCTGCCTGGAAGGACGAGGGTTCCACCCGACGCGCCACCGGCGACCTTCCGCTCTGACCGTGGCAACCACCGCACCCGACTCGACAATCGACGCGCTCCTCGACGCAGCCGGCGGCCTCTGGGCCGAACGCGGGCTCGGGCGGGCGTCGCTACGGGAGATCGGCCGTGCTGCGGGTCAGGGAAACACGCGGGTGGTGCAGTACCACTTCGGCGACGAGGACGGTCTGCTCGACGCCGTCCTCGAGCGTGAGCGGATCCGGATCGAAGCCGATCGCGCTCCCCTGCTCGATGGGCTCGCCGAGGCGCCGCCGACCGTCCTGCGTGATCACGCCGCCGCTTTGATTCGTCCGTTGGGCGCGCGCCTGGCCACCCCGTCAGGCCGACACCATCTGGCGATCGCGGCCGAGTTGTTCAACCGCGGCACCGGGGCCGATGTCCGTCGGGCAGGCGGCACCGGGCGCGGCCCCGGCTCGCTCAACCGCTGGCGACGGCTCGTGCTGCCGCTTCTGGATCCTGAAGCCGCCGAACTGCACACCCGGTTCAGCGCGGTGCAGTTCGGCCACACGGAGATGGCCCGCCTCGGCCGACGCGGCGTTTCCTCGGCGAATCGCGCCCTCGTGGTCGAGCGGACCATCGACCTCGCCACGGCCCTGCTGCAAACGCCGATCTCGGATGAGACCCGGGACGCAATGACGCGCTGAGCGCCGACCGCCTACGATCCATCCATGAAGATCGCTGTGCTCGGTGGAGGTTCCTGGGGAACGACGGTGGCGCATCTGTGCGCCCAGAACGCCGACACGCTGCTGTGGGCCCGCCGCGACGAGGTGGTCGACGGCATCAATGAGCAGAACGAGAACCCGCGCTACCTGCCCGGGCGCCCGCTCACGGAAGCGCTTCGGGCCACCGGCGACCTCGAAGAGGCCGCGAGCTCCGCCGACGTGGTGATCCTCGGCGTGGCGTCGGCCGGCTTCCCCACGACGCTCGAGGCGATCGAGCCGATGATCGGTGCTTCCACGCCGATCGTATCGCTGGCCAAGGGCCTCGACCGCGAGTCCGCCCGACGGATGACCGAACTCGTCGAGGAGCGGCTGCCGGGCCGCCCGGTGGGCGTGCTGTCCGGACCCAACCTGGCCAAGGAGGTCCTCGACGGCCACGCAGCAGCGACGGTCCTGTCCTTTCGAGACGTCGACACCGCCCGTGATCTCCAGCCACTGTTCGCGACCGATCTCTTCCGCGTCTACACGAACCCGGACGTCATCGGATGTGAGCTCGGCGGCGCGCTGAAGAACGTCATTGCCGTCGCTGCGGGAATGGCGGCCGGCCTGGGCACCGGCGACAACACCCTCGCTGCCGTGATCACCCGGGGATTGGCCGAGCTCACCCGGCTCGGCATCGCCATGGGCGGCGACGCGCAGACATTCGCCGGGCTGGCCGGCATGGGCGACCTGGTCGCCACGTGTATGAGCCCGCAGAGCCGGAACCGTTCGGTCGGGTACGAACTCGGGCAGGGCCGGACGCTAGACGACATCATCGAGAACCTCGGTCAGGTGGCCGAGGGCGTGAAATCGGCGCCGGTGGTCGCTGCGCTCGGCCGTACGCACGGTGTCGAGCTGCCGATCTGCGACGAGGTCTGTGCGGTCGTCGAGGAGGGGCGCAGCGCCGAGGAGGCCTACCGCGGTCTGCTCCGTCGGCCGCAGCAGGGTGAGATCACGCGGCGACCCACCGACTGAGCCGGCAGCGTTGCACCCTCAGCCGGGCCCCGCTGCCATCGACTCGTAGGCGGCCTGGAGCCGGTCACGCAGTTCGGCGGGGTCGTCGATCGACGCGGTGTCGATGTACACGCCGAAGTGCATGACGCCGTTGTAGCTCATGGCGGTCAGGTTGAAGGCGGTGCCACCCGTTGGGCCCACGGGGTACATGTGCTCGATCTTCGCTCCCGCGCTGTAGATCGAGAAGGGGGCGCCTCGCAGGTTGGAGGTGCCCCAGTCGATGCGGGCCGAGCGCGACCGACCGGTGCGGCTCAGGAGTGCCGGCGGGAGGCCGTTCACCAGCGATGCCGTGAGCGATACCGCGTCAGACATCAGGCCGGCGGCCTCGCGCTTTTCGTGCATGGCCGCCTTCACCAGCTCGAACTGGCGATGGTCGGACGTCCGGTCGACCGGCACGGTGAAGGGAACGGGAGCAAACGCGTTCCCGCCCGCCTTCTCGTCTTCCCGGGTGCTCATGATGAAGCTCACGTTGAACGTGCCGGGATCCGCGGATCGAGCCTCGTGGTAGCCGTTGGCGGCGAGCACGGAGCCGGCCACGAACGCGTCGTTGATCGTGCCGCCGTAACCGGCGGCGGCCGCCTTCAGCGTGTCGAGCGGCAGTTCGAAGACCTCGAGGCGACGGCCGGCCGACCGGTTGGCCCAGAGTTCGGAGCCGGCGTCGCCCAGGTCGGAACCCATGAACTGTTGGAGCAGGGAGCCGGAGAGGTCGGCGACGCTCTTCATCGTCGACTTCGCCCGGTCCGGGTCGGCTCCCCACAGGGAGACTTCGGCTGCGGCAGTGCGGGCTCGGGCCAGCTGGCTGCGGACGACGTGGTCGACGTCGTCCAGGGCGCCGGTCAGCGGGCTTCGCTCCTCGGAGGGCGTGGGCGCGGGTGGTGCGGCGGCGTCGTCGACGGGGGCCGGGTCTCGTTCGAGGTCGAGATACATCTCGGCGAGGCGGAGTGCGCCGATGCCGTCGCTCACCGAATGATGGAGCTTCATGAGGATCGCTCCGGCGATGGCGTTCTTCCCGTTGCGACGTCCCTTCACCGCCATGAACTTCCACAGCGGCTTGCCCGGCTCGAACGGTTCGCTGAACAGTTCGGAAGCCAGGTCGAGCAGCTCCTCGCGGCCAGCTGGCTTCGGCAGCTTCACCGAGATGACGTGATCAGCGATGTCGAAGTCTGCGTCGATCACCCACCGGGGCGGGGCGATCCCGAAGCCCTCTTCGACTCGCTCGCGGAGGCGCAACAGTGTGCGGGACGCTCGTTCCATCGATGCGGTGAAGCGTTCGAAGTCGGGCGCCTGGTCGAGCACGAACACGGAGCCCATGGCGGACGAGAGCATGGGGTCGCGCTCGGCGGCCCACATCATTGCTTCGAGTTCCGTCATCCGTTCGCCGGAGTGCAGCTCCCGATCGTCTGCGCTCATGCGCTCTTCCCCGCCGGGAACGTGCGGGCCAGCTCTTCTTCGGTGGGTTCGCGGTACTCGCGTGCCTCGGGCGGCAGCAGGTCGGTCAGCGCGGTCATGATCCGCTTGGTGTCGGTGGTCGCCTTCCGGCGTTTGAGGTCGACCGGACCGCCGACGGTGACCGACACGGTCGGCCGGTCTCGCGGGTCGAACATCGGCGCCTTCTTGTTGCGGGGCCACACGAGCTCGGTGCCCCACAGCGCAACTGGGTAGACGTCGGCCTTCGCATCGATAGCGAGCTGGGCGGCACCAGGACGGCCTTTCAGCACCGGGTCGAAGAAGTCGTGGCCACGCGGAATCGTTCCCTGCGGAGCGATCGCAACCATCTCGCCGGCCTCGAGCGCCTCCGTTGCGTTCCGAAGCGGCGCATCGGAGCCGGTGCCGCGGTCGACCGGGATGCCACCTGCCAGTCGGGAGATGGTTCCGAGCAGCGGCGTGTCGAACATCTCGCGTTTGGCCAGGAACCGGCAGGGACGGCCGGTGCGGGCGATGACCATGTGCATCGCCATCACGTCGAAGTAGCTGCGATGGTTGAACGCCAGAATCGTCGGGCCTTCGGATGGGATGTTCTCCACTCCCGAAATGTCCCAGTCGATGGTCGGGAGCAGTTCGGTGCGGGCGAACGGCCGGAGCAGGTCCTGCAGTTCCAGGCCGAGGACTCGAAGCACGCCCGGAGGGGCGTCGAAATGCCGGATCTCCCAGCCGTGCAGCGCGGCGACGGCGGCGAGCCGGGCGTCGGGGTTGACCGCTACGGCCTTTCCGACAGCGTCGAGCATGGGTGCGTCGAAATAGCTGTCGCTGTAGGCCGCGGACTCGGCCAGGTCGATGCCGTTCGCTTGGGCCCAGGCGACGATGGCGTCGCGCTTCTCGGTCCCCCACACGAAGGGCCCGTCGGTGGTGCCGGTGAAGTGGCCGTCTTCGTGGGCCCATTCGGTGGCGACGACGTCGTCGAAGCCGAGTTCCATGGCGAGCGGACCGATGAGCACGGTGGGCGTGGTCGTGGCGAGCACGAGCCGCATGCCTTTGGCTCGCAGCTCGTCGAGCAGCATCATGGCGTACTTGGGCACGGCGTCAGAGAGCTCGAGGGCAGCGTTCTCCGCCGCCCGCTCGACCGTTTCGACCGACCAACCCTTGGCCGTGCGTACGAACTGCTTCGTGGCCGCCATGCTCAGCCGGGTCTCGCCGAACTGCTCGTAGAGCATGGCGAAGAGTTCCACGCCGGGCACGTTCGGGCTGGCGCCGATGCCCTCCGCTTCGAGATGTCGGCCGATGGTGGAGCCGGAGCCCTTGGGCAGCAGCGTGCGATCCAGATCGAAGAACGCGGCAGCCGTCATGAATCCATCACATCACATGGACGCAAAACACCGAAACCGAATGGGTGGGAACCCGCCGGGGAGATCACTCGGCGATCGTGATTGCGTACTCGGGACAGTTGTCGGCGGCGAGACGGGCCCGGTCCTCGTGTTCGGCGGGCACGTCCACCGTGACCTGGGCGTCGGTCGGACCGGCGAGAATCAGGATCGAGTAGCCCTCGTCGTCCACGTCGAAGAGCTCGGGAGCCAGCGAATAACAGCGGTTGTGTCCCTGACACAGCGTGCGGTCGTACGTGATCTTCATGCGTCTTCTTCTCCCCGGATCGCTGCACCCATCCTGTCAGCTCGCCTTGCGGCGGTCGACATCGATGCCGGCTTGGCCTTCGGCATCCTGTCCCCCAAGATTGAGCCATGGCCACGCCGCACATCGACCTCCTCGCCAACCCGATCGGCGATTCGGGCTGGGTCGCCGAGCGAAAGTCCGAGTTGGACGCCTCCGGCGCACTGGTGCTGCCGGGATTCTTCACACCGCAGGCGATTGCCGACGTTGTGAAGGCATCGGCACCGCACGAACCGAACGCGTTCTACGCAGGGTCGACCCACAACGTGTACCTCACGCCGCCGAACCCCGACCTTCCCGACGACCACACGTTCAATCGCCAGGTCGTGAGCAGCAAGGGCCTGATCGCCGACGACGAGATCCCGGCCGACTCGCCGCTCCGCGAGGTGTACGACGATGCCGACTTCCGTGCCTTCCTGTGCGCCGTCCTCGGTATCGGGGAGATCCACTCCTACGCCGATGACCTGTCGTCGATCAACGTGCACTTCGCTGCGGACGGCATGGAGCTCGGCTGGCATTTCGACAACTCGTCTTTTGCGGTCACGATGCTGTTGCAGGCCCCGGAGGGCGGCGGCCGTTTCGAATACGTCGCCGACGTTCGGGATGCAGCCGCCGGTGTTCAGGCCTTCGACGAGGTCGGCCGGATCCTCGACGGCGAGGTGCCGGTGCAGGAGCTGCATTTCGAGCCGGGCGCCCTCGTGCTGTTCCGGGGTCGCAACTCGATGCATCGGGTCACCCCGACGGAGGGCGACGTGACCCGCCTGCTCGTGGTGTTCGCCTACAACGACGAGCCCGGCGTGGCGCTGTCCGACTCTGCGCTGCAGACCTTCTACGGCCGCACCGCCTGAGCCGAGCCGGTCAACGGGGTCTCAGCGGACACCGTGGGCGTCGAGGAACTCGATGGTTCTCGTGTGCGCCAGCGCGGCAGACTCGGGATGGAACGAACCGCGCAAGTCGCAGTTGAAGCCGTGTCCGGCGCCGTCATAGACGTGAACGGGCACATCCGGGTACTGATCCGAGACGACCTGCACGTCGTCGAGTGGGATGCCACCGTCCTCTGCGCCGAAGTGCAACATGATCGGCACCGCCGGCGACCGATCCCGGAACATGTGAACCTGTCCGCCGTAGTAGCCGACCGCCGCGGCGATCGGCAGCTCGTGAGCGGCGAGCCAGCTGATCGAGCCACCGAAGCAGTATCCGACCACCGCAGTGGGTCCGGTCGATGCAACGTGGTCGACGGTTGTGGCGACATCGAGCATGGCCGTCTCCCATTCGAGCCCGCCTCGCAGTTCTCGGGCCCGCGCGACGCCGACCTCGTCGTAGTCGAGCTCCACTCCCCGCTCCACCCGATCGAAGAGTGCGGGGGCGATGGCGTGGAACCCCAGCTCGGCGTATCGGTCGACGACAGAGCGGATGTGCTCGTTCACGCCGAAGATCTCCTGGATCAGCACGACCGCGGCCGACGCGTCCGCCGGGCGGCGCTCGTAGGCCTCGAAGGCGTGTCCGTCGCTGGCAGTGAGGGTGACCATCCACCGAGGTTAGAGGCTCCGTCGGGCCGGTGAGGTCGTCGCGGCCACGTGAGTCGTGCTCAACTGGCGGCATGGCCATGCAGGATCGACCGGGACGCGTGCGCGTCGATGATCGGCCGGACGCCGGCTGGCGAATCGGGTCGGGCTTCCGCCGGTTCAGTCAGGTCAATGACGTGTTCAACCGGTCGTGGTGGGATCCGCTGGTGTCCTCGGACGAGACGGCTCGCTTCTTCGAGAGCTACCGCCGGCCGCTGGTGGACTGGAAGAAGGCGCGGGGCTTCCGCCGCAAGGACTATGCGCTGCGGAATGCGGCGTGGCACGGGGCGGACATCTTCGCCGAGCTGAAGGAGGACGAAGATCGCCGTGAAGGATTCCTCGATCCACTGTCCGTGCTGCGGGATGCGTCGGACGAGCAGCTGGACCTGGGCACGCCGGAGGAAGAGTCGGCGGAACTGAAGCAGGTTGCACTGACGCTCGGGGCCGACCTGGTCGGCATCGCCGAGACGGATGAGCGCTGGTTGTACACCGAGCGGTATTCGCGGGAGGCGAATGGGGCGAAGCCGAACGAGATGGATCCGGCCCTCGACCGTGTGATCGTGATCGGCCAGGCGATGGATCCGTCGTTGATCGCCACGGCACCGTCGGCGTTGGCCGGTGCGGCGACCGGTTTGGGCTACAGCCAGGACGTGATCGTGCTGCTGGCCATCTCGCAGTACATCCGCAACCTCGGGTATCAGGCGGTGCCCACGCTCAACGACACGACGCTCGCAATTCCGTATGCGATCAAGGCCGGGTTGGGCGAGTACGGGCGTCATGGGCTCGTGATCACGCCGGAGCACGGTTCGAATGTTCGCTTCGGGAAGATCCACACGGATTTGCCGGTGTCGATCGATGCACCGATCCGGTTCGGTGTTGAGGAGATGTGCGGGATCTGTCGGGCGTGCAGCGATGCGTGTCCGTCGTCGGCGATTCCCGACGGAGCGCCGTCGGATGTGTTGCACAACGTGAGCAACATCGAGGGCATCACGAAGTGGTCGGTCGATGGCGAGGCGTGTTTCGGCTACTGGGCGAAGATCAACAGCGATTGTTCGGTGTGCATCCGGGTGTGTCCGTACACGCGGGACACGTCGACGTGGGAGGGCCGGGCCTGGCTCTGGTTGTCGGCCACGCGGCTGCGAAGGCTGGCGCTCTGGTGGGATGCCCGTTCGGGCCGCGCCAAGCGGGTCAGCTCCAAGGATTGGTGGGAGCCCAACGCCGTCCCCGTCACCCTCTCCCCCCGCAAGGTGCCTGGCACCTAACCCCCCGTTAGGTGCCAGGCACCTACCAACGACCATCTAGGGGTCTGACCCCTAATCGCGTTTAGGGGTCAGACCCCTGATCGTCGTGACCATGACGAATCCTTGATTTTTCAACGTTTTCCGTCCGGGGCTCTGACCCCTGGAGCGCTCTAGGGGTCAGAGCCCTTCGATGCTCCCGGGAGGTGCCTGGCACCTGAGGCCTTGTTAGGTGCCAGGCACCTATGGTCAGCCAGGCACCTTTGGTCAGCCGCCGGCTACTGCGGCTACTCCGAGGAGGACGCAGGCGAGGCCGAAGAGTTGGCGGCGGGTGACCTGGTCGCCGAACGAGAGGTAGCCGACGAGCACGATGATCGCCGGGTAGGTGGACGTGGCGATCACGGCCTTCACCGGGTCGAACGACTTCGCCACGATGAAGAAGACGGTGCCGCAGCCGGCGAGGAGGCCGCCGACCATGGCGGTCAGCCGCAGACCCTTCGGCGGGACGATTGCGGCGCCACGAACCTTCGCGGCGACGAATGTCAATGAAGCCGCCACCACTCGCTCACCGACCGCCGGCCATGTGCCGGCCGCGTCCGCTGCGTTGAGCACGAGGATGAGCGCGAGCCCGAAACCGGTGCCGCTGAGCGACCCGAAGAGCACGCCCGCGCCGACGTTCTCGACACGTGGCTCCTCCCGATCGGTCTGCACCGCTCCCCCACGAGCAGACACGCCACGCAACGAGATGAGCGCGAGGCCGACCAGGGCGATGAGGGCACCCGCAACCGCCAGCGGACCGGCGGTGGCACCCGTCGCCAGCGTGTACGTGAACGGCAGCACCGACGAGAGCACACCCACGATCGGAGCGACGACCGTGGCGGTCGAGCGGGTCACGCCGACGTAGTAGGCGCCGAGCGCGCTCGCCATCGCCACGCCCGAGGCTCCGCCGACGGCGACGTCCCGCCAGGAGAACACGCTGTCGACCATGAGCAGCGAGGTCAGCGCCGTGACCAATGCGAAGATCTGGAGGGAGAGGGCAACGGTCGGCACGCTCGCCTGGATGGCGACGCGACGGTTGAACAGGTCGGACATGCCGATGGCGACGGACGCGATGGCGCCGAACAGCACACCCATCCGCTATCGCCCCGGTCCGAAAATCATCGGCGCAGACTAGCGGTGCATCGACGGCGACCGCGAAGCGGCGCCAGGGGTCAGAACGCGTCGGTGACGACCGGGGTCGGGCAGGCCAGCCAGCGGCCCAACCGCTGCACGTCGGCATCGCCCGCTGAAGGCCCGAGCCGACCGCGAGCGGCGAGGCTGATGGGCGCCTGGTAGCCGCTGAACATGGACGACAGATCGCCGACGCCGACCTCGATCGTGCCGTCGCCCCCGGGGGTTATGCCGAGCTCGTCGCCGCTCCACTCGATCACGAATGCACCGTCGTTGCGCGGGAGCAGCGGGTCGTGCACTCGAAGGTGGATTGCTCCCTCGAAGCGGCCGCCGCCCCGCATCGGGACGGCCGCGGGCAGGTCGACGATGCGGCCCATCATCGGGTCCTGCATGCGGACCTCCGCAACCTCGGGACGGTCGAGCAGCGCGGGAAGGTCGGCCGGGCCCAGGGTGGTGTGCAGGTAGCCGGCCATTGTGCTCTGCGTGCGCAGTGTTGCTGCGATTGCCGTGAGGCCATCGGGCTCGCCGAACACGTCGTGGAACTGGAAGTCGTACTCGGCGAACGCCACGTTGCTGTCCGCCTTGTTGCGAACCGACCCGATCGCAACCGGCACGCCGTCGCGCTTGGCAACCCAGATGCGCATGTGGGTTTCGGAGTTCTCGGCCATCCACTTCTTGCGAGACCAGAGCCACTCGTCCCGGATGAGCCAGCCGTGCGAGCGGCGGGCGTGCGCCTCGTGCATCCCTCGGAGGTCGTCGAACACTTCGGTTCCGGCCAGTTCGACCGTGATGCCGTCGGGTACGTCGCTGCGCAGCGCATCGAGCGGGAGGGCACGCCACATCCAGGTGTTGGCCGTCTCGTAGCCGACCGAGCGGTAGAGGCGGGACGTGGACGGCGAGAGCAGCGAGACGACGTGACCCATCTCGATCATGCGATGGAGCAGGTCGGTCATCAGCTGCCGGGCCACACCCCGGCCGGTGGCGTGCGGGGCGACGGCCACGCCGGTGACGCCGCCCATCGGGAGCACGTTCTCTTCGAAGACCTGGCCGAAGTCGGCCACCGCGGCGGCACCGACGAGCGCTCCCCCACTGCGGGCGACGATCACCTTGTCGGCGCTGAGGTACGGGTGCGGTCGCTCTTCCTTGACCGGCCCGTTGAACGCCTGACTGAGAAGCGTGAAATGCTCGGCCCACTCATCCTCGTGGATCGTGCCGTAGTCGATGTCCATGGCCGCAGTCTTGCAGCTGCCGGCGCGCCCGTGTCGCCGCTAGGTTGGCGCCATGACCGACCTTCCCGTGCTCGACGCGACGGCCTTTCGTGCGGACCCGACGAGCGCCGACGGACAGCGCTTCGTCGACGATCTGCGAGCGGCCTGTCATGGCCCCGGGTTTGTGTACCTCACGGGACATGGCGTGGACGCCGAGCTGGAGTCGGCCCTGTGGTCGGCCAGCCGAGCGTTCTTCGAGTTGGATGCGGCGGAGCGGCGGTCGCTGGCGATCGAGAACTCACCGGCCTTTCGCGGCTACACGATCCTTGGCGATGAGCGCACGCAGGGACGCTCGGATTGGCGAGACCAGCTCGATCTCGGCCCGGAGCAGGAGGCGCCCGCAGTGGATGCGGTACCCGCCTGGCTTCGACTCCGAGGGCCAAACCAGTGGCCGCCGAGCCTGCCGACGATGAAGCCGGCGGTGCTGTCGTGGATGGAGCAGATGGATGCGTTGGGCCTGACGATGCTCCGGGCGCTGGCACTCGGCCTCGGCCAGCCATGGATCACTTCGATCCCGGCTTCGTGCCCGATTCCGACGTCCATCTGAAGATCATCCGCTATCCGGCGCAGGACACCTCGGCCGACACTGGCCAGGGCGTCGGCCTGCACCACGATTCGGGCCTGTTGAGCTTCATCCTGCAGGACGACGTGGGCGGGTTGCAGGTGCAGCTGGGCGAGCGGATGGTCGATGCCGAGCCGATCCCGGGCACGTACATCATGAACCTGGGCGAGATGTTCCAGACCGCCACCTCCGGCTATCTGCGGGCGACGCCGCATCGGGTGGAGAGCCCGCCACCGGGGGTGACCCGCCACTCGATCGCCTACTTCGTGAACCCGCGGTTCGAGACGGTTTTCGAACCGCTGACGCTCCCGCCTGCTCTCGCGGCAGAAGCTCCGGGTCAGGCCGACCACGGCATGGTCGACGATCCGGTCCATCCGCTGTTCGGCGAGAACAACCTGAAGATCCGACTGCGGGCTCATCCGGACGTCGCCGCCCGCCACTACGCCGACGTACTGGCATGAGCGGCATCCGCGGTGTGATCTTCGATCACGACGGCACGCTGGTCGACAGCGAGCCGATCACCCTCGGTGTCGTCGCCGAGATGGCGGTCGAAGCCGGCGCAGAGGTGTATCCGGAGGACATCGACCGGTTCGTCGGCGCCGACCTGAAGGTCGTGTTCGCCGAGATCGAGCGTCGTTCCGGGCGGCCGTTGCCCGACGATCATCTCGAACAGTTCCGTGCCCGGCAGACGGCAGCGATCAACAACGGGCTGCAGCCGGTGGAGGGCGCCGGCGAGCTGCTCTCGGCCCTCGACCTTCCTGTCGCCGTGGCGTCGAACGCCCCGGTCGCCAAGATGCAGCTCTGCCTCTCGGCTGCGGGCCTGCGCCAGCACTTCACCGACGACCAACTGGTCTCGGCCTACGACGTGGGTGCATGGAAGCCGGCGCCCGACGTGTTCCTCCGTGCCGCCGAGACGCTGGGCCTCGCGCCGCACGAGTGCGCAGTGGTGGAGGACAGCCGGCCGGGCGTGGAGGGTGCGGTCGCGGCAGGCATGCAGGTGTATGCCCTCGACCCGAGGGGTCGATTCGATGGCATCACCGGGGCGACCACGATCCCGAATCTCGCAGCGTTGCTTCCGATCTTCGGTTGATCGGCCGCTGTGACGCCCTCACCGCTAGGGTCGGCCCATGACTGACATGACGTATCGCAGGTTGGGACGCAGCGGGCTGAAGGTGAGCACGCTCTCGTACGGTTCGTGGGTGACCTTCGGGGGCCAGCAGGGCCTCGATGCCGTCACCGAATCCATGGCAGCGGCCCGGGACGCCGGCTGCAACTTCTTCGACAATGCCGAGGCGTACGCCGGCGGCGAGTCCGAACGGCTGATGGGTCAGGCGCTGCAGAACTTCGGTTGGGCGCGGGAGACCTACGTGGTGAGCACGAAGTTCTTCTGGGGCATCGTCGACGACGTGAACACCAAGTTCACGCTGAACCGCAAGTACCTGATGCAGGCGATCGACCGTTCGCTCGAGCGCTTCCAGCTGGACTTCGTCGATCTCGCCTACTGCCACCGCGCCGACCCCGACACGCCCATCGAGGAGACGGTGTTCGCCATGCACGACATCGTGAGCTCGGGCAAGGCGTTGTATTGGGGCACGTCGGAGTGGACGGCTGACGAGATCCGCGCCGCCTGGGGCATCGCCGACAAGTACGGCCTGCACAAGCCGGTGATGGAGCAGCCCGAGTACAACATGTTGAACCGCACGAAGGTGGAGAGCGAGTTCGCCCGCCTGTACGAGGACATCGGCCTCGGCACGACGATCTGGAGCCCGCTGGCCGGCGGCCTGCTCACGGGCAAGTACCTCGACGGGATTCCCGAGGGCAGCCGGGCGACGCTGCCTGCCCATGCGAGCCTGTCGCAGCGGGCGCAGGAAGAGCGTGCGCTGGCGATCATTCGGCGGGTGGTCGCGGTGGCCGGCGAGCTGGATTGCACTCCGGCGCAGCTGGCCTTGGCGTGGTGCGCGGCGAACCCGAACGTGTCCACGGTGATCACGGGTGCGAGCCGTCCGAGCCAGGTCGTGGAGAACATGGAGGCGATCGGCATCGTCGATGCGCTCACTCCGGAGTTGATGGCCCGCCTCAACGGCGAGGACTGAGCACGATGGGCGTCCGTCGGTTCGTCCCGATGGAGGCGCTCTGGAGCATGCCGGTCGAGGTGCCGGTGTCGTTGCTGCTGCAGGACGACGATTTGGCGTGGTCCTGTGGCCAGCTGGCCCTGGACGATGCCGGTGCCGTCCTGCACGCCGACGACCTGGCGGCCCAGAGCGTGGCGGTGTGCGACTTCATCGAACTCATTGGCGATCGGGCGGAACTCGCGCCGTCGGCGTTGCAGCGGGTGGTGCTGTATCACGCCGCCTCTACCGACGACGACGTCGCGAACATGGTGGACACCTTCCGGCAGCGGTTCGGCTCGCGCGTGCTGCTGGACCCGGTGGCGGTGCCGCACTTCTACTACCCCGGTGTGCTCCTCGAGTGCGACGCCTTCTTCGATGCGGGGGTCGTGGAGGTGCACGATTCGTCGTCGGTGAAGATCCGGGCTGGCGCTGAGCTGTCGTGGGTCACGGTCGACGCCACCGACGGGGCCCCTGCTGCGTTGGACACGCTCGCCGCCGCGCTGGAGGCCGCGGGTCTCGGCGGAGCCGTGTGCCTGAGCGAGCATTGGTATGCCCCAACCGCGTCGGTGGGCGACGTGCATCGTGCGCTCGTCGAAGCGGGCCGGGGTTCGGCCGATGGCCACGTCGTGGAGGTGGCCGACGAGTCGACGATTCGCGGTGTCCTGGTGCTTTCACGAGCAGAAGCGACGATTGATGAGACGACCGTGGCCGACGATGTCGTGCTGACGGTTCGGCGGGCGGGTTCGATGAGCTGGCTGCACGCACGGTCGGTGGATGGCAGCCGGGATCTGGTCGGCCAGACCGAGCAGGCGATGGCCCGCATCGCCGACGTCCTCCCATCGCTCGGCCTCACATTCGCCGACTCCGCCAAGTGCACGGCGCAGTACGTGGGCGACGATTCGCCCGAGACGCTGCACGGCAACATGGCCGTCCGCAACCGCCACTACGCCGGTTCGGGCCTTGCGTCGACGGGCCTTCCGGTTGCCGGCTTTGCCGATGCCCAGAGCCTGATTTCGGTCGACATCATGTTCCGACAATGAACCAGCGCCGGCAGGAGGCCAACGAACCCGGCAGGAGGCGACTAACACTGTCACACCCCGCTGTTAGATTTCTAACAACGGCGAAGAGGTGTGTTAGATGTTGAACAATCCATTCCGTCCCGGTTTCGGGTCCTGGCCACCGTCATTCGTCGGCCGTGAACACGTCGAGCTGCTCTTCGGCGAGGGGCTCTCGAACGGGCCCGGAAGCCGCCATCACAACTCGCTCGTCACGGGCGCTCGCGGCCTCGGCAAGACGGTCCTGCTGGCAGCCTTTCGCGACATCGCCGAGCAGCGGGGCTATCGAACGGTGGCGGTCGATGCGAACGACGGCATGTTGCGTCGGATCGTCCGAGACCTACTGCTGCTCGAGGACGAGCTGAGCGACGGCAACGGTTGGGCGGCATCGAAGATCGTCACCGGGGCGAGCGCCGGCGTAGTGAAGGGCGAGTTGGAGTTCACCCGCCCGAATCCCTCGAATCCATTGAGCGACGACCCGATGACGATGCTGAAGCCGCTCCTCGAACGGGTCACGGCGCAGGTGGTCGGCAACGGCGGCGCCGGCCTGCTGCTGACGGTCGACGAGATGCACGCGGCAGTTCCGGCCGAACTCGAACGGCTCGGCAACGACCTGCAGCACGTGCAGGAGGTGGCGTTTGCCGGCGCAGCTCTGCCGTCGATCGTGGACATGATCTTCAACGAGCGGGGTGCCACGTTCTTCAGCCGCATCGCCCGCTTCGAGCTGGAGCCGCTCACCACGGCGGAGTCGATGGAGGCGCTGTGCCCGCCGTTCGATGATGCCGATGTTGCGTACGAGCGTGGCGACATGCTCCGTGCCGCCGACCGCACCCTCGGCTATCCGTATCTCGTCCAACTGCTCGGGCACGAGATCTGGCATCGGCTGGAGCCGGGCGACCCGATCGTCCCCGAGCTGTTGGACGAGGCGCACCACGAGGCCGAACAACAGGCGATCATGGACGTGTTGCAGCCCACGTGGCGTCAGCTTTCGCCGAGCTCGAAGCAGGTGCTGGCGATCCTGGCGGAGGACTCGCAAGGGCGGGGCACGGTGAAGAACATCCGGGAGCGGCTGGGCAAGACCAGTTCGTGGGTGTCCGTGTACCGCAGTCGCCTGATCACCTCCGGCGTGATTCGTGCCGCCGGCCGTGGCGTGGTGGAGCTCACCGGAGGGGCGCGGGCGGCCCGGTGGATTCAGGAGCAGGTCGTCGTCGAGGAGTGACCGCGACGGTCAGCCGGCGGCGTCGCCGCCTGTCGCCTCTTGGATGGTGCGCCACACCCGATGCGGGGTGACGGGGATTTCGATGTGGGTGACGCCGAGGTGGGCGAGCGCGTCGACGACGGCGTTCTGTACGGCCGGGGTCGAACCGATGGTGCCGGACTCGCCGATGCCCTTGGCGCCGATCGGGTTGCGGTCGGTCGGGGTCTCCAACGCGACCCGCTCGAAGCTCGGGAACTCGGTGGCGGCGGGGAAGGCGTAGTCCATGAAGTTGCCGGTCATCGGGTTGCCGTCCTCGTCATAGAGGAAGACTTCCATGAGGGCGTGGCTGATGCCGCTGCTGACGCCGCCGTGGACCTGTCCTTCGACGATGGTCGGGTTGACGATGGCGCCCGCGTCGTCGCAGGAGATGTGACGAACGGGCACGACCTCGCCGGTGTCCCGGTCGACCTCGACGACAGAGAGGTGCACACCGAAGGGGAAGGTGGCGGCCGGCGGGGTGAAGTCCGTTTCGGCGACGAACGCTGCGCCCCGCTCTTCTTCGGCTCGGCTGGCAATCTGTGCCCACTCGATGGACTTGGCGGGGGTTCCTGCCACGGCGAACGTGCCGTTGCCGGTATCGAGCACGATGTCGTCGACGCTGGCTTCGAGCATCTGCGCGGCGACCGTGCGAGCCTCGTCGACGAGGTTCGTGGCCGCTTCGTGGATCGCGCTTCCGCCGACCTGCAGCGAGCGGGAGCCGCCGGTTCCGCCGCCGCGCTTCACTTCGTCGGTGTCGCCGTGGCGGACCTCGATGCGGTCGAACGGGATACCGGTGACGTCGGCGGCCACCTGTGCAAAGGCGGTGTGGTGGCCCTGGCCGTGGGCCGAGGAACCGGTGAGGACGATGGCGGAGCCGTCGGGTTGCACCTGCACGCTGCCGAATTCACCGGCGCCCATCGGGTTTGCGATCTCGACGTACACACACCAGCCGAGGCCGAGCAGTTTGGCCGACGGGTCGTCCAGGCGGCGGGCTTGCTCGGCTCGAAGGCCGGCGTAGTCAGCGGCGTCGATCACGAGGTCGACGGCGGCCTCGTACTCCCCCGAGTCCATGTCGGCGCCGGTGGGCGTGACGACCGGGAAGGCGTCCGGGGCAAACAAGTTGCGGCGGCGGAGCTCGATCGGGTCGACGCCGATTTCGGCGGCGAACACGTCGATGATGCGCTCGAGGGCGATGGTGGCCTCGGGGCGACCGGCACCGCGGTAGGCGCCGATGGGTGTGGTGCTGGTGACGACCGATTCGGCCGAGAAGGCCACCTTGGGGATGTCGTAGTTGCCCGTGGCGACGATGCGGCTGAGGAAGGGCAGGATGGCGCCGATCATCGGGTAGGCGCCGGCGTCCTGGATCATGTGGCACTCGTAGGCCTGGAGGTCGCCGTCGCGGGTACCGCCGAGCTTCACTCGGTTCTCGACGGATCGGGCGTGGGCCAGGTTGGTCATGCTCTCGGAGCGAGTCTCAGCCCACCGCATGGGGCGGCTGAGGGTGCGGGCCAGTTCAGCAACGACGAGGTCTTCGACGTACTGGCCGTTCTTCGCCCCGAACCCGCCGCCGACATCAGGGGTGATGACGTGGACCTGGTCGGCGTCGACACCGAGGCCGCTGGCGAGCCCATCCCGGGCACCGTGGGGGAACTGGGTGCAGGACCAGTAGGTGAGCCTCGGGGTGCCGTCGACGTCGGCCCACTCGCAGACGCCGGCCCGCGGTTCGATCGGTGCGCCGCTCAGCCGGGGGTTCATGAAGGTGAGCTCCACGGTCACCTCGCAGCCGGCGAAAATGTCGTCCTCCACGCCGGAGGGAAGAACGAAGGTCGTGTTGGTACCGACCTCCGGATACAGGAGGGTTTCGTCGCGCAGGGCGTCACCCAGGTCGACGACGGCATCGAGCGGCTCGTAGTCGACGAACACCATCTCGGCGGCGTCGATGCCCTGCGTTTCGGTTTCGGCGACGATCGCAACGATCGGTTCGCCGACGTAGCGAACCCGGTCGGTGGCGAGCCAGGTGCGGGTCATCTCCTGGTTGAGCATCGGGTTCGACGGCGGCCGGGCCGCTAGGCCGAGGGTCTCGGCGGTGTGCACCGCGACGACGCCCGGCATGCTGGCGGCGTCGCTCACATCGATCTCGTTGAGCAGCGCGTGAGCCATGAGCGACCGGACGAAAGTGACGTGGAGCGCGTCGGCCGGGCCGACATCGTTCACGTACATGCCGCCGATTGTGAGCAGGTCCGGATCTTCCTTGCGAACGACACGGGTTCCGATCATGCTCACGGTGGGTCTCCTGTCTCGACCGGGCCGACGCCCGCCGGTTCTCGGAGTCTATGGAGAATGACGAGCGCGCCGGATGGTCCAACAACCGGCGCACGCCTCGGGCGACGACGCGCCGCTCTCCGTTGCGCTCGGCCCGACCCTAGGTTGAGGCGAGGAAGTTCCGAAGCTGCGAGTTGAAGTCGTCGGGATTGCTGACGAACCCCATGTGGCAGGACATGGTTGCGAACTCGGCGGACGGCAGGTTCGACTCGGTCCACGTCTGTGCTGTTTCCGCCCACTCGTCCTTTGCGATGACCAGCATCGGCGCGGCAGCTGCCGCCGTCCGGGCGGCGTCGGCCAGGTCGGTCGAGACTCCGTCTGCCATCGTTGCGACCGCCACGTGTTCAGGTGTCTGCATGCCGAGTTCGACGATGCGGGCAACGTCGGGATGGTCGTCTGGGGCGTCTTCGGCAAGGCCGATCATGTACTTCGCGTATCCGCCCCAGAACCCTTCCCGGGCGTCGATGGCCAGGCGGAGGAACGTGACGATCCCGTCCATGGCCAGTGCGGCCTCTCCCCATGCGTCGGCGTCATTCACGTCGAAGGGGCAGGTCGGTGGCGAGTCGCAGATGACGACGCCGGCAAGACGATCTGTGCCGTGATCGCGGACGTAGGCGAGGACGTCGTAGACGCCGAACGACCACCCGAGCAGGACGACCTTTTCGAGGTCGAGCGCCTCCAGGAGGGCGGCGAGGTCGGCGCCGCGCTGGGTGAAGTTGTTGCCGGTGAGCGGCTTGTCCGAACCGCCGTGTCCCCGTGGGTCGTAGGCGATCACCTCGTTGTCACCGGCCAGACCGGCGAGCTGATTGTTGAAGAAGTCTGCGGAACAGGTCCATCCGGGTGCCATGACGATGGCCGGACCGGTGCCGGAGCGGAGGACCCGAAGCTCGATGCCGGTCGAGATGCTCACCCGCTGCTCGGTGGCGCCGGCGGGGACGTCGATCATTGCCATGGAGTTCTCCTCTGCTTGCGTGTCTCGATTTTCACGAGCGCATGGAGGGCCGGCTATCCGATTCGGGCAAACCTCGCCGGAACGGGGGCCTTTTGCTTGCTCGCTCCGCAGCGCCGACCGTACGCTTCGGCCATGTCCGCATTCGTGTCGTTCGATCGCTTCGACGACATCGACGCGCAGGCCGAACAACTCGTCGGGTTCGATCAGCACTACCAGCAGATCGAGCCCGGCCGATACGAAGGCGCTTTCCTGACGCATGACGTTCCGGACCTTTCGATCGCGATCGAGCAGACGAACCGAGCGTTGCATCAGGAGGGGGCGGGCCCGACGGGCCAGGTGAGCGCGGTCTTCCTGATGGAGAGCGGCACCCACCTGAGCCGAGTGAATGGGCGAGACTTCACGACCGACGACGTGCTGTTGGTGACCGAGGGCGGCTCCTACGAAACCGTCATTTCCGCCGGCGCCGTCCCCGCGGTCGTCTCGCTACCGGCGACGTTGCTGGCGGGTTCGGATCCAACCTACGGCAGCGACGCCGGCTGTGTCCGCCAAGCACGAAATCCCGGGCTGGCCGCAGGGCTTCGGTCGCTGGTGGTTGCATCGGTTCCCGGGCTCGATCCATCTCGTTCGGCCGACGCAGGCCGTGCCGCTGAGGCCCGCAGCCGAGACGCGGGGCGAGCGCTGATGAACTGGCTGCGCGGTGACGCCTCAGGGCGCAACGAGCGAAGCCACGAGACGTTTCGTTGGGCGCGCTCGATCCTGGCCGAAGACATCGCGGCCGACATCTCGGTCGCCCAGCTCGCACGCGCCGTCGGCGTCTCGCGGCGAACCCTCGACACGAGCTTCCGGGCATCGGTCGGGGTCAGCCCTGCACGATTCACGAAGCTGCTTCGCCTCAACCATGCGCGCCGCCTGATCGAGGCAGGAGATCACTCAATCGCGTCGGCGGCCTCACTCAGCGGCCTGCACCACTTCGGCCGGTTCTCGCGTGACTACCGGGAGCACTTCGGTGAGCTCCCATCCTCGACGCTCGCTCGAACCCGGTGAGCGGTTCCGCGGAACCGCCTGAACGTCAGGCGGCCTGCAACACGACCGTGTTCAGCGGACCACGGCGGGTCGACGCTTCTGTGCTGCGACGGCGGCCGCACATCCACACTGCGGACTCCGGGTCCGCCTCGAGGTTCTTGAGCCACTGCGAATCGTCACGCACCGTGGACACGAGCACCTGATCGCCGAGCCTCGCAGCCAGCAGCGGAACCTCGCGGGTCTTCCCGCTCTTGCGGCCCGTCGTCTCGACCACCACGATGCCAAGCCCAACCGGCAAGGGCGACCCGAGCCCAGCCTTGACCGCCGGCTTCACCACACGATTCAGCGCTCGAAACGCCGCTTTCGTCACTGGGTTGGTCTGCATTCCGCTCATGGGGCCAGTGTACGAATGCGGCCGCCCGGACGGAGGCCTGTGTGACCGAGGGCGCCCCCATTGCAGGGTCTTTCCGGTCGCCCCCACGACCCATCAACGGCCTGCAAAGCTGATCGCATGCGAATCCTGGTGACTTTTGCGCTCGTCGCGTTGATTGCGGCAGCGTGCGGCGACGTCGACGTGTCGTCCGAGGGCGGCGTCGAGATCCTCACCTCGAGTCCCGAAGTCTCGATGACTGCGCTGGGTTCGTTCGTCCTGCGGTACGACGACGAGCTGAACTGCCTCTATCACGATGAGCCCAGCAACAACGGCGAGCCAGGAACCGGCGGCCGGATCGTGATCGTGTGGCCGGACGGCTACTCGGCCGTGGAGCGCAACGGCGAAGTGGACGTTCTCGACGCCTCGGGCACCGTCGTCGCCACCACCGGCGCCGAGTTCCAACTTGGTGGCGGCATGGTCGCCGGCGACTCGCACTGCGACGCAATCGGCGCCTGGGTCACGACCGACGCTCCCGTCGACCCCAACCGCTGAGCAGACTCGCCGCCCGCAACCGTCACGACAGGTAGTTCTGGCGAATGCTCTCGAGGTGGTGCGCCTCGTGCCCGGCGATGTGGAACGCGGCTGCTCGAACGCTCATCGGACTGCCGTTTGCGATTCCGGTTCGTGTCATCGCAGACTCCGGAAGACCGTCGTAGAGCGACAGGGTGGCCATGCGCACCGTGCGATATTCGTCCAGCAGACTCTCCAACGATCGTTCATTGGCTTGCGAGTGCGCCGCCACGACGTCCTGATCGAACGACGGCAGCTCTGTGGTGTCGTTGCGAGCGAACCGGAGCGAGCGGTAGGCGTAGATGCGCTCGTCGTCGCTGATGTGCAGCAGGATCTCCTTCACGGTCCACTCCCCCGGCGCATGCGGCGAGTCGAGCAGTGGTTTCGGGATTGCCTCGAAGAAGTCGACGGTCGTCCGAAGGCAACGCTCCATGTGATCGAGGACCTCATCGGGGACAAGGTCGAAGTACGCCGTCGTGTACGGGGCGTACTCGCCGGGGTCGGGCCGGTGGATCGTCCGCATCACGTCTCCAATCGATGAGCTAACCTGTTGCTATCGAAAGCGTAGCGCTATGTATTCCATAGCGCTACTGCGACTGAATCACGGAGCCACGATGGCGCAACCAATTCCCTTTCCCGGCCAGCCGGTTCGCGGATCCACGACCGGCCGCCCGGTGATGGCGCTGTTCGATCTCCTGGGACGGGCATGGGCAATGGGTGTGGTCTGGCAGCTCCACGAAGGTCACTGCACGTTTCGGGAACTCCAGTCGCGCTGCGATGGCGTCTCCCCCTCGGTCCTGAATCAACGCCTGAAAGAGCTCCGAGCAACGGGCCTCGTCGGCCACGACGGAGCCGGATTCGCATTGACCCCACTCGGCGAGGAACTCTTCGACCACCTCGATGCACTCGGCACGTGGTCCAAGCACTGGGCCGCTGAGATCACCAGGCCTTTTTGATCGAGCCGGATCACGTTCTCGACTAGCAAGGCAGCGATGGCCGTTCCGGGGTTCGGCGTGGGTCCTGGTTCGGAGTCGATGGTGCGGATGAGCCAGCTGTGCCCGTCGCGTTCGAGCTCGTAGATGACGGTCTCCCACTCCGCGGTGATGAGCACGGCCCCGAAGGCGATGGCCCGCATATGCCATACCCGCACGCCTACCCGAGGGCCTCGCAGCATCGGCGCCGTGACTTGACCAACGGCACCCTCGCGCCGAAGGAACACCGATGCTTACTGGGGGTACATCCGCTTTCCCGAGCTGGGGACTTTGGCTCGCCGCCGCGATCGCCGCCACGAGCATCACCGCGATCGCAATCCTGGCATTCGCCTTCTCGCATCGCCTTCGAAACTCACGAACAGGCCGCGTCTTGGTCGGGCTCCTCGTGCTTGCCTCGGCCACAACCTGGATCGGCTACCGCATCGAAAGCAATCAACGCTGGGCCGCCCGCTCCCTGGTCTTGGAGGCTGCCGACGCATTCGACGGAACCGACTGGACTGAGGAAGGTCTTCTGCGTGTCAGCACGATGGCAACAGAGGGATGCGCACAAGACAACGGCGCGTTCGCAGAACGGCAGCTCCTGATGCTCGAGTCCGGTATCGCGTTCACGGACATGACTCAGGCCGGGTATGCATCCGCCCTGGAGCAACTCGACTCTGCGATTGAAAGGCTGGAAGCACTCGGCTTCTCCACCGAACGAAGGGCCGTGGAGAACCCGTCCGGGATACTCGCGATGACCTGGATGACACGAGGTGACGCAACGATCCGTATCCAAACATCCGGAAGCCGACTCCGGATACTCGGTGCCTCAAACGAATGCAACTCTGCGCTGCTCCTCTCGCGAATCGACAACCAGAACGACTTCGTCAACGTAGTTGAGTACAGCATCGAGTCAGTATGCAGCGCCGCCGTCATCGAACTGCACGATCGGTGCCTGCAACCGAACTAGTGCGAGCCACTCACTCGTGTACAAAGTCGCGGAGCAAGTCATCGGTTGCCGCTGCGACATCACCGTCAACAGAGATTTCCTCCGCCCCCTTGACCGCCGAGCGATAGGCCTCTTCAATACCCTTTTGATCGCCGACTGCAGCGCAAGCTTGCATCACAACCCGCAACAGCGCCTCCTGTCCGGGAACGAGCGCCAGGCCTTTGTTGACGGCCCATTTTGCGAGGTCGGGATCGCCGACCGAAAGCGCGCTATCCCCCAGCCGATGCGCTGCATCAACAAGTGCGGTTTCGATGATGGTGAAGACGAGGTGATCGTCACACAGCCAGCTGAA
>JAHDEJ010000045.1:7681-28291 GCA_020628865.1 Acidimicrobiales bacterium | reverse complement strand
TCGAGGAAGAGGGCTGGTTCGGTCTGGCCCGGGCCCTGCTCGACGCTGGTCGACCGCAAGCGGCGATGGCGGCGGCGGACCGGGCGCTTGCCATCAACCCGGATTCGCATCGGGCCCGGATGGTCCGCGTGGAGGCGGCTCCGAGGCTCGACGGTGGTCCCTGGCGGGTGACCGAGTCGGACGACCGCCTCCGCCTGCTTCGCGAAACGAAGGACGGCCCGATCTCCTCGCGGTTGGCACCGATGCTCGAGGCGAGCGGAGACCACCGTGGAGCGGCCGCCATGCGGGCGATGGCGGGCGAGCCGTTGCAGGCCCGCCCGATCGACGATCCGGCGGGCTCGGTCGACGGGCTGGTCGTCTACACCGTGGTCACCGGTGGCTACGAACAACCGAGTGACCCCCGCGACGCGCTGGGCCTCGATGCGGACGTGGTGATCTTCACCGACGACCCGGCACAGCTGCCGGCAGCGATGCAGCCGATCGCCCGGCGGCTGTCCTTCGACGGCCCGCCGCAGTTGGCGAGCCGGCATCCGAAGATGCTTCCGCACCTCTATTTTCCCGATCACGAGCGCTCGATCTACGTGGATGCGAACTTCCACCTGCTGACCGATCCCCGGCCGTTGGCCGCCGGACTTTCGGCCGATCGGCCGATGACCGTGCTGCGCCACAGCGAGCGGTCCACGCCGGTCGCGGAGGCACGGCTGGTCGTCGAACGGGGCTTCGCCTCGTGGCTCGAGGTTCGCGACCACTTCGACCGTCAGCGCGCAGCGGGGTTCGATCCGGCTGCATCTGTCCTGTCCTACGGCGGCTTCCTCGCCCGACGGCATGGAACGCCCGAGCTCGTCTCGGCGATGGACGCGTGGTGGGAACAGTTCGAGCAGGGCGTGCGACGCGACCAGCTCAGTCTCGACTTTGCGCTGTGGTCCGCCGGCGTCGAGCCGACCCGCCTGCCGCTCCACAACCATCGCAACGAACACTGGGTCAGGATTCCGCATGTCTGAACCGCTCGTGTTCGTCGTCACCTCGCCCCGGTACGGCTCGGCCGTCATGCGCGGCTATCAGCAGGCGCAGTCTGTCAACGACGTGGGCGGGTCCGCCCGGACGTTGTCTGCCGTCAGCGATCGTCCGAGCCTGCTCGCACTGCGCAACACGACCGTTGTTCTCGTCAAGGACGTCGTCACGGACGACGAGCTGGTGCTTGCACTCTCGCTGGGCGGGAACCGACTCGTGTGGGACGCCGTCGACTACTGCGCCCACAAGCCACCGGTGGCGTTGCCGGAGTCGCCCGAAGAGCACCTTGGCGAACGAGCGGCCACCGAGCTGGTTTCGGAGGTCCTGTCGATGACGGCGGCGACGAGTGGCGTGGTGGAGCGGTGCTTCCATCGGGTCGATGCGATTCATCGTGTCGACCATCAGATCGATCGGCGGTTGGCAGCAATGCTCGGCGAGACGACCGCGTCCGCCTTCGGGGTGGCGTACTTCGGTGCACCCGAGAATCTCCCGCAATGGGCAGATGCCGTTCCGTCGGTCCGTCAGCTCCTGACCTCGGTCGATGCGTTCGACGCACTGGTGCCACAGGCGCGGACGGTTCCGTTCCATGCCGACATCCGAAACGCCACGCGGGACCGGCGGGATCACAAGCCGTGGACGAAGGTCGCCACCACGCTCGCGCTCGGGGCAGTGCCGATTGCAGAGAACACGGCAGCCAACGTCGACGCACTCGGAGCGGACTACCCGCTGCTGTTCGATGGTTCGTTGGTCGGCTTCGAAAACGCGCTTGTCGCGGCGAAGCGCCTTTGGGACGACGGTGGTGTTCCTGCGCTGACCGCGTCGCTCGAACCGTTGCGCCAGCGCAGCGACCCGTCGGTGGCCGCCCGTCGGCTGCTGGAACTCCTCGCCTGATTCAGGCGGTGGTGGCGAACCAGTCCCAGAACCGTTCGACGCCCTCATGCACGGACACGGTGGGGTTGAACCCGATGCGGTCGCGTGCACGGGTGGAGTCGGCGAAGGTCGTCAGCAGCTCGGTCGCGGGCCGCTCGCGGGCCTCGAGCACGGGAGGCGTTCCGGCGGCTGCGGCCATTTCGTCGATGAACTCGGCGAGGGCCACGGGTTCGCCGCGGCCGAGGTTGAGGATCTCGAACCCGAGCGGGTGTTCGGCCGCCTGGACGAGCCCGTTCACGATGTCGCCCACGTAGGTCCAGTCCCGTTCGAGCGGGCCGTCGAAGAGTGGAACGGCTGTGCCGTCACGGCAGGACCGGGCGAGCATGTACGGCATCATGTCGGGTCGGCCGCGAGGGCCGTAGACGGTGAAGAGACGGGTGACGGTCACCTGCAGCCCGTAGAGCGAGCAATACGTACCTGCGAGAATCTCTGCGGCCCGTTTGCTTGCTGCGTAGGGCTGGAGTGGGGCTGCCGCCGGGTCGTCCTCCTGGAACGGGATCGCCGAAGCGGAGCCGTAGACCGAGGACGTGGAGGCCATGACGACGCGTTCGACGTCGTTTCGTCGCGCTGCGTCGAGCACGCTCTGGGTTCCGTTCACGTTGGTGCGGACGTATTCGGCCGGGAACTTCTCCGAGTTGCGGACTCCGGCCTTCGCAGCGAGATGCACGATCACGTCGGGCTTCGTGACGTCGAACAGGGATGCGGTGGCTTCGGCGTCCCGAATGTCGGCTTCCCGAAAGTGGGCGCCGGCCGCCTCGATTGCCGCCACGTTCGTCTGCTTGATGCGACGGTCGTAGTAGGGGTCGAAGTTGTCGACGCCGACGGTGTCGTAGCCGGCGGCGGCGAAGGCCTCGCAGGCGTGGGATCCGATGAAGCCGGCGGCTCCCGTGACCAGAACTCGTTGCATGGTCAAAGCCTACGGGAGCGATGAGAGGGCAGTGGCCGCCTCAGCCAGGGCGGCGTCCGGAGCGAAGCGTTCGAGCGAGAGCCGCCGAGCACCGGCCCGCTTGTGCGCGAGTTGCTCGGGGTCGGCGGCAGCGTTGATGGCGGCGGTCCAGCCATCCACATCGCCCGGTGCAACGACCCATCCGGCATCGGCTTCTCGAACCATGTCGCTGATCTCCGAGTCGACGCCGTGGATCACGGGGACGCCGAAGCGAAGGGCCACTGCGCTTCTGGTGATCATCGCCATGTGCCGCTCGGCGCTCTGCTCGAAGTAGTCGGCGATCACATCCATGGACTGGATCCACCGGGCGAATGCCGGGTAGTCGAGGGGGCCGTCGTGAGAGACCACGCCTCGGGGGAGTGGCGCCCGGTTGCCGTCGTCGGATCCTCCCCAGTGTTTGGGAGCAAGCACGTGGAGTTCGTGGCCGAGGGTGAGCGGAAGCTGTTGCGTGGGTTCTTCAGTGGACAGGACGCTCCAGGCCTGGGCATAGCCGGCGTTTCCGATGCGAAGCGTGCCATCGATCGTGCGGTGGTCGGTGAGAAGGTCGATGCCTGTTGGGAAGGGCACGGGCATTTCGACGAGGGAGAGGTGGCGCATCGGGTCGCCGTCGATCAGTGCCGGCTTTCCGAACTGTTCGGTGCGGATGCGTTGGACCGACGGCCGCAGGAGCCAGCCGAGGGCGTAGCCGAGCTTGCGCCGGCCGTTGACGAAGACGTGATCGGCGAGGGCCATCGCCCGTTCCTTGCGGGCGGCGTCGGCAGCCCAGTCCCGGTCGGTACGGCCGCTGGAGAGGAGCTCGAGGATCTTCGGGGCGAACATGTCGAAGACGAATCGGACGCCCTCGACGGGGGCGAGGTGCGGGATCATGTTCGCGTTGGTGAAGACGACGACGTCGGGTCGACGTTGCTCGATGAAGGTGCGCAGGTCGGTGGGATCCACCACACTCACCCCGGCGGGAGGGCTCGGCGGGGTCGGCCGGGTCCACACCCGATCGAGCACGGGCTTGGGGACGGTCATCTCGACGTCGTGCCCATGCGCCTGCAGGCCGGCGGTGAGCCCGGCGGCTCGGATGCCCGGAGCGGCCACGGGGACACCGAACCCGGGCGTCACGTCGTTCGAAATGACCAGCACGCGCATGGCGGCAATCTACCTTCCCCGGTGTGCGAGACTGCTGACGTGTCCGGAGAACGTCCCAACGTCGCGCTCATCTTCACGGGGCGGACCCGCATCGATCCATCTCGAACGGCCGGCCCGGGCTGGACTCGCTTCGATCTCGCGTATGGGCCCGTGGGCGGTCCAGCGTCGATGGCCGACGCACTCCGGGCGGCGCTCATCGATGCGTTGCCGGGCCATCGGTCGAGCACTCGGGCCGACCTCGGTATCGGTGGCGGTCGTCGCCTGGGGCGGGTGCGCAAACGTCGACCGGTGGAACCCTGGCTGTTGATCGACGACGAACTGGAGGTGCTCGACCTTCTGCCGGCGGAGAACCTCGTGGTGGCCGTGGTGGGATTGCCCGAATC
Source organism: Acidimicrobiales bacterium (assembly GCA_020628865.1). Lineage (GTDB taxonomy): Bacteria > Actinomycetota > Acidimicrobiia > Acidimicrobiales > SHLQ01 > SHLQ01. The sequence continues at coordinate 23,884 of JAHDEJ010000045.1, read as the reverse complement.
GGAGGCGCCGAGCCCGCTGCATGATGCGGCGCTGCGGATCGACCTCCGGGTCCACGCTCCCGTCGACCTGTTGGAGGCACCCGGTCGGGTCCGATGGGTTCGCGCGTTGGACGATGTCGCACCCACGCTGGCCCGCCTCGTCGAGCGCCGCGACTCCGTTCCGAACGACCTCTTCGGCCCAGAGCGTCATCGACAGATCGAGCGTGAGCACGGCGATCGCCGCGTCCGGATCCTGCACCCCCTCAAGCAACGCATTTCGAGCGAGGGCACCGAAGAGTTGGTGCTCGTGTACGACGACGGCGACGAGCACGCCGTGCCTCCCTCCGCACCGGCCGAACCCATGCGAGCAGTCACGGTCGTGGTCGACTTCGACGAGTTCGAACACAATCTGCTGGCGAGCCCGGACGTGAAGTCCGGGGCCATCGATCTCGAGGTCATCGACAACCGCGGGAACGCCGCAGGGTCCGGAATCGCCGGCCTGTATGCCGGCTCGGCGACCGCGGCGTCCGGCGGCCCCGCGCTCTTCGTGCACCCGGACGTCTATCTGCCGGCGGGCTGGGTGGACCGAACGTTGGTTGCGCTGGCCGACCTCGACGAGCGGGATCCGAAGTGGGCGGTGGCGGGAATCGCCGGCCGTCTGCGCGGCTCGATCGACGCCGGTGACACCGGCCGCGGGCGCTGGTCCGATCCACACGGATACCGCACCTTCGGCGATCTCCCGATGGAAGTCGACGTGCTCGACGAACTCATCCTCATCACCCGAGACCGGTCGGTCGGATTCGACCCCGACCAGCCCGGGTTCCACTGCTACGGAACCGACTTGGCCGCCACGGCGCAGGAGGCCGACCGCACCATCTGGGTGATCGACAACTGGGCCTGGCACAAACGCAATCGTTCGGACGGAAGCCTGCTGACCCACGCCGATCGAAGCGGCAAGATCACGAACCGCGCCGAGGTGGGCTTCACCGACGAGTTCACGCTCAGCGCCGCATATGTGCGGGACAAGTGGGCGGGCCGTCGTCCGTTGCAGGGGATGACCGAATACTGGCGGGACTTCTACGGCGAGGGCTGAAAGTCGGCGAGCGGGCGTTCGCTCCGCAGCCACGCCATGGCGGCGAGGGCGGAACCGGTGGCGAGGGTGACGACGACGCTGATACCGGCAGACACGCCGGCCCATGCGCAGACGGCTCCGGCGATGAACATGCCGATGGCGATGAGGATGATGCGCACGACGATGGGGGACTCGCCCGGTTCGCTCTGGGCACGCATCGCCTCGAGCAGGCCGCCGAGGCCGATGGCGAGCGCTCCGAGGCCGACGCCGATCGCCCCGAGGTGTTCCCGGTCGACGAGGTCCAGCGGTTCCTCGCTGCGGACGGCGGGAAGGATTCGGTCTTCGATCGCGAACCGGTAACCCAACCACACGGCGACCGCCCCGGCAGCCGCACCGATGAGCATGCGCCACATCCTGGTGCTTTGCAGCGTCGCCGCAATGAGGCCACCGGCGAGCAGCGTGAAGCCCATGATGGCGATGGCGCGGTTGGCCACGGCGCCGACCGTGATCACGGAAAAGACGGCAACGATCCAGCCTGCGAACATCATTCGCAGCGGGACCGTTGAGTCCCGTCTGATCAGTTGTGGTTGGACGGAAAAGTGCATTCCGAAACGTGAACCTGTCGAGTGAGCCGCCTGCGGGTGGCAACACTACTCAAGGTTGGCGCCGTGTCACAGCGGGCTCAGACCCGCTTCGCCTCGAGCTTCTCGAGAATCCGTTCGTAGGTCTCGACCGGTTGCGCTCCGGGGATGGGGAACACGTCGGCAAAGACGACGGTCGGCACCGCGGTGACGCCGTTTTGGATGGCCGCGTTGTGTTCGTCGATGACGGCTTGGGCCCAGCTGTCGCCCTGCTCGGCAGCGGCTTGACGGAAGCGGTCCTCGTCGACACCGACCTCGACCGCAAGTGCCACGAGCTCCTCGCCTTCTGAGATGTTCCGGTTCTCGGAGAAGTAGGCCCGAAGGAGCCGCCAGTGGAAGGCCTCGGCGAGATCCGGTTCCATGTCCTGCACGATTCGCCAGGCCACCTGTGCCGGAATGCTGGAGGTGGGCTGGGATGCGTCGCTCGCCCACACCTGGAACTCTGCGTCGGGTTCCTGGGCGGCCGGGTTCAGCCAGCTCTTCGTGTACTCGACGAACTTCTCACGATCGCCGGTCTTGGGTTCCGCCCGCAGCAGGAAGGACTTCCACTCGATGGAGATTCGGTCGCCGACACGTTCTTCGAGCTGGTTGAGACGCACGGCCCCGACGTAGCACCACGGTCAAAGGAAGTCGGACCAGACGGTCAGTTTCACGGGCTCCATGTCCGCACCCTATCGGACGGCGTAGGTGGAGGTCCCGGCGTCGAGGAGCTCCTGCGCGGCGCTGCGGAGCGCCGCCATCGCTGCGCCGTGGAGCGCTCCGCCGGTGGAGACGCGGCGCACGCCGAGGTCCCCGAGTTCCGGGATGCTCGGCCCGTTCGGGCGGGCCAGCACGTTGACCGGGCGGTCGACAGACGTGGTGATGAGCTCGATCGTGGTGGCGTCGGCCGGGCCCGGGGCGTAGAGCACGTCGGCGCCCTGAGTGGCGTAGGCGTTGAGTCGGGCGAGGGTGTCGTCGAGGTCGTCGATGCCGTACAGGTGGTTCTCGGCCCGGGCGGTCAGGACGATGCCGTGAGCGGCGCAGGCTTCGCTCGCCTCGGCGACGGCGTCAGCTGCCGCCGAGATGCCATCGACTCGGTTGGTGGCCGGGTTCCAGTCTTCGATGGAGCATCCGCTGGCACCGGCTTCTGCGAGCAGCCGGACCGTCTCGGCGATGCCGCCGGATGCTTCGGGAAAGAGCCGCTCGCTATCGACGTTGAGGGGAACCCGCAGGTGGCGGGTGAGGTCCGCCACATGCGCGACGAGCTCATCGCGGGTGACCTCCTGGTCGTCCTTGCCGATGGATCGTCCGTGCCCGCTGCTGGTGGTTGCGAGCGCGGGGAAGCCGAGCTCCTGAAGGAGCAGGGCAGATCCGGCGTCCCACGGATTCGGCATGGTGAAGATGCCTCGCTCATGGAGTTCATGGAATTCGATGGCGAGTGCCGGACGCACGGCAGGCTGGTCGCTGGACAGCAGGTGTTCCCACCGATCCTGGCTCTGTCCGGACTCCCGGCCGATGTTTCGGACCAGTGGTTCGGGTCGGTCGGCGAGTCGCTGGAGCACGCCCTCCACCTGCTCGAGATCCTCGAACCCGTGCATGCGGTCGGTGCGCGTCTTGAGCTCGCCGGGTGCCTGGGCCCCTCGGAGCATCAGCACGGTGAGCACGGCGATCGAGCCGGGGTCGAGCGGAAGGACCTCGGTGAGGGCATGGCGGTGCTTCCAGGCTCTGGATCCACTTGGCTTCGTGCTGCGGGCGAGCCCCCGTTCTCGCAACGCCAGCACCGCGGCGTCGACCTCGCGCTCGCTCAGATCCATCACCGGGTCCCGGCTGGTCTTCTGATTGCACGCGTTGATCAGTGCGTTGGTGCTCAGCGGGTACTGATCCGGCGTCGTGAGCTCCTTCTCGATGAGGCACCCGAGGACGCGGAGTTCGTTCGCAGTGAAGTCGAGGTTCATGACCGCACAGTAGCCACGGACGATTCGGCGAGCGCCGAAATGGTGGTGGCGTTCAGCGTGGTCGCAGCGGAAGGTCGACCGAGCGGTCGTGGAGCCGGCCCTGCGACCAGCGCGGCCAGATCCCGCCGACGGCGGCGGCGGCCTTCTCGCTCCACTCGATGACGGTCGGGTCGGCAATGCGCCGAACGGTCTGGCGGATGACCGTGTCGGTCACCTCGTAGCCCGCCCATACGCCGGGGTGGTCGCTGGTGGAGGCGACCTCGGTGAACACGATCTCGTCAAAGTCGAGGCGGGCGTTGCGGTGGGTGTGCCCAGAGCTCATGAAGATGTTCGGGTTGGCGTCCCTCAGGCGGGCCAGGACGGGCGCGGAGTCGGTGGAGCTGATGCCCGGTGGCCAGAACCAGGGGAACGGAAACTGCTGCAGGTTGTGGTGCATGCCGATGAAGACCGGCGTGTCGACCGATGCAGCGGCGACCAGCTCGTCCGCAACCGGTGAGATGCGGCCGTTGCCCTTCCGTCGGAGGGAGGTTTCCGCAAGGATGAGGCGAATGCCGTCGAGGTCGACCGTCTGCACGGGCGCATAGTCGGCTCCGGCGATGGCCATCCCTTCGCTGGGTTCGACCTCGGCTCGTTCGAAGCCGTCGTGGTTGCCGCCGGTGATGCGGAACGGAATGTCGATTGCCGCGAAGAGCTTGCGGGCGAGTTCCCACTCCTCGACCCACCCGGACTCGGTCAGGTCGCCTTTGATGAGGAGCATCTCGGCGCCCCACTCCTGGGCTTCCTTCAACGCGGCGATGGCACAGGGGAGGGGGTGCGGCGGTTCGGTCTTGGATTTGATGCGTTTGCCGATGCCGAATCCGTCGAGGCCCAGGTGGATGTCGGAGATCGTGGCGAAGCGGGAGCGCACCGGCCCCGGATCGGGTCGGGTCCGGAAGGACGTCGTCGTGGTGTCGGTGCCGGATCGCAGTTCGACCGAATGGTCCGTGTTGGCCTCCAGCCCGTCGACCGTGATCGCGCCGGCCGGATGGTCGAGCGTCAGCTCCCGGCCGGAGACGTGCAGGGTCGCGCCCGGCTCGACGTTGCGAAACGTGAGTTGAGCCGAGCGGGAGTCGACGCCGAAGACCTCGAGGTCCCGGAGCCGGCTGAAGGGCGATCTGGTCGACTTGGGCGTCACGGCGTGCCGAGCACTCCTGGGAGTTCGCCTGCGGCCCGCTGCTGCATCGGGGTGGTGCCGGTGAAGGTGTGTGCGTCGAGGTCCGGTGCGATTCGGATGTCGTACGCCTCCGGCGAGATCGGGCGGCGCAGGCGGTGTTCCATTCGGTTCCTCTTCCTCGGATTGGCCCGGCTCTGATGGTACCTTCGGAGGCCGTGTGCAAAGAGCCATTCGGGGCCGATCCACACGAGGGAGCGCTACGGATGAGTGGAATCGAAGTTGTCGGCGTCGGCAACGCAATCGTCGATGTGATCGGCACGGTCGACGAGTCGTTCATCACCGAATGGGAACTCAACAAGGGTTCGATGACGCTCATCGACGAGCCTCGGGCCGAGCAGCTCACCGGGCTCATGCCCGATTCGTTGAAGGAGTCGGGTGGTTCAGCGGCCAACACGATGGTGGGCGTCGCCTCGTTTGGCGTTTCCGCGGCCTACATCGGCAAGGTCCGTGACGATGAGCTGGGTGCCGCATTTGCCGACGGCATGCGTGCCGCCGGTGTGGCGTACGACGTCGTCCCGGCCGATGCCGGCATGGCGACGGCTCGCTGTCTGATCCAGGTGACCCCGGACGGTCAGCGCACGATGAACACGTTCCTCGGTGCTTCGTCACGGCTGACGACCGTCGACATCGACGAGTCGTTGGTGGCCGGTGCGTCGGCGCTGTATTGCGAGGGCTACCTGTGGGACCTCGAAGAGGCGAAGGCGGCGATTCGCCATGCGATGGACGTCGCCCGCTCCAACGGCGTGTCGGCGTCGTTCACGCTGTCGGATCCGTTTGCGGTGGACCGTCACCGGGACGAGTGGCTCGATCTGGTGAGCGATCGGGTCGACCTGCTGTTCGGCAACATCGACGAGGTGAAGTCGCTGTTCGGGCTCGAGGATCTGGATGCGATCATCGCCCGCCTGCGGGACATGACGCCGCGTGCCTGCATCACGATGGGCAAGGACGGCTCCGTCGTCCTCGATGGTGCCGAGACGACGACGGTTCCGGCAAAGCAGGTTCCGAAGCGCATCGACACCACCGGTGCCGGTGACCTCTACGCCTCCGGCGTGCTCGCCGGCCTCGCCCAGGGCAAGGACCTTGCGGCATCGGCCGCGATGGGCAGCTGCGCTGCCGCCGAGATCATCACCCACATCGGCGCCCGCCCCCTCGTCCCCCTCAACGAGTACTGCTGACGTTCCCGGCGGCTTCGCCGCCTCCAGGGCTCGGATCCGGGCGCTGGGCGCCCTCGACCTCGCGCCTGCTGGCCGGAGGCCGTGCCCGCTCCGACCGGCGGAGCCGGATCGGAGCTCACGGGTGAACGCACCCGTTTGACGGTGAACGGGGTCGCGTCTCACTTTCACCCGTTCGGGTGAACGGGGTCAGGTCTCACTTTCACCCGTTTGGGTGAAGGTGAGACGCGACCCCCGGTTCCCGCCTTTCACCCGTTTGGGTGAAGGTGAGACGCGACCCCAAGTCCAGGTTCTCGATAATCATCGTTATTGACCCCTTCGATAATCACCGTTATTGTGATGGCGTGACGATGGACACAGCCCTGCATCTCGACCCGTTGGGGGTCCGACTGCTGGAAGCCGCGGCCGAGGTGTTCACGGAGTTCGGGTACGACGGCGCGAAGGTCGCCGAGATCTCGCGCCGGGCCGGTGTGACCACCGGAGCCATCTACTCCCGCTACCGGGGCAAGGCCGACCTGATGGCGGCGGCGCTCGAACACAGCCTCGCCGACGAGATCGAACGACTGCTCCCGGAAGCGCCCGAGGGCGGTGCGGCACTGCTGAGCTCGCTCGGCACCCACCTGACCGACGACCGCGACGCCTCGGAGTGGCTGCTCCTCGAGGCGATGGTCGCATCCCGACGTGATCCAGAACTGGCTGAAACCATCCGCGGCCGCTTCAACGAGGACAACCTCCGCATCGGGAAGATCCTTCAGCAGGCCAAGGACGACGGCCACATCGACCGAAACCTGTCGATCGACTCGCTCGCCATCTTCTGCACGGCGCTCGGCCTCGGCATGCGCACCCAGCAGCTTCTTCAGCTCACACCCCCGGACGCCGACGAATGGGAGACGGTCATCGCACTCCTTCTCGCCGCCGTGCGTCCACAACCTCACACCACCGGAGGCCCCTCATGACCATGACTGATCCCAACGCCATCGATGTCAACGATCCGGATCGGATCCTCGACATCGCCCGGGCCAACGTCGACCCCGACGAGGTCGTGCATGCGGTCACGGACAACGCCGACGCGCTGTTCACGTGGGATTACGGCAAGGGGCAGCGGGCGGCGCTCGACAAGCTGTACGAGAAGGCCAAGCGGTCGCAGTGGAACGGCAGCACCGATCTGCCGTGGGAGACCGAGGTCGATCTCGAGAAGTACGAGCCGACGGTCGACCCGCTCGAGTACGAGTACTTCTTCGAGAACCCCGAGTCGCCGCTGGTGAAGCTGAACGATGCCGAACGCAAGCAGCTCGACATCGAGTCCTTCAAGTGGAGCCTCAGCCAGTTCATGCATGGCGAGCAGGGCGCGCTGCTGTGCACGGCGAAGATCGTCGAAACCGTGCCGTGGATCGACGCGAAGTACTACGCCGCAACCCAGGTGGTGGACGAGGCCCGGCACGTCGAGGTGTTCAGCCGCTACATCAACGAGAAGCTCGACGGTCAGTACGGCATCAACCCGCACCTTCGCCTGCTGCTGGACGACATCATCAACGACAGCCGCTGGGACATGACCTACCTCGGCATGCAGATCATGGTCGAGGGTCTTGCGCTCGCAGCCTTCGGATTCGTGCACGGCACGACCAACGAGCCCCTCCTCAAGCAACTGCTGCGCTACGTGATGGCTGACGAGGCCCGCCACGTGGCCTTCGGCGTGCTCAGCCTGCAGGAGGTGTACGAGTCCTTCTCGCACGCCGAGATCCGCGAGCGGCAGGAGTTCGCCTTCGACGCCGCGCTTCGCATGCGTGACCGGTTCCTCCGTCAGGAGGTCTGGGAGCAGTTCGGGGTGGACCCGAAGGAGATGGTGAAGTTCCAGCTCGAGATGCCGTGGGAGATGAAGGTCTTCCAGCGCCTGCTCTTTGCGAAGATCGTGCCGAACTGCCGCAAGCTCGGTCTGCTCGACGCCGGCGACGGCTGGCTGCGCGACCGGTTCACCGAGATCGGCGTCATCGAGTTCGAGCACTACGAGGACACGACCGAGGAGTACGAGAACTTCGACCTCGGCGCCGGCGACGAAAACGTCATGGTCGCGCATTAATCATGGGGGATCTGCAGATGGACACGGTTCTCGACCGGAAGTGTCGAGCGAAGGTAGCGAGCATGGGGGAAGCGCAGATGACGACGGTTCTCGACCGGAAGTGTCGAGCGAAGTAATGGGAAGTCAGTGCTTCACGGTTTCGGAGTCGGATGGCATCGCGCATCTGGTGTTGAGTCGGCCCGAGGCGCTCAATGCGATGAACGCCGAGTTCTGGCGGGAGTTGCCGCAGCTGGTCGACGAGATCAGCGACCGGGGCGCGTCTCGCGTGATGGTCGTGTCGGCAGAGGGCCGGCACTTCACGGCGGGCATGGACATCAGCGTCTTCACCAACGGCTCGTTGTCGCAGGATGACGTGGAGGTCGGTCGGGCCCGGGCGAACTTCCGCTACAACGTGCTGCATCTGCAGGACACGTTCTCGTGCTTCGAACGCGCCCGGATGCCGGTGCTGGCGGCCGTCCACGGTGGCGTGATCGGCGGCGGTGTCGACATGGTCACCGCGTGCGACATGCGCTACGCCACCGAGGATGCGTTCTTCAGTATCGCCGAGACGAAGATCGGCATGACCGCCGATGTCGGCACGCTACAGCGGCTCCCGAAACTCATCCCCGAAGGTGTCGCCCGCGAGATGGCGTACACCGGCGATCGCCTCCCGGCTTCGCGGGCGAAGGAGATCGGCCTCGTCAACGAGGTGTACGCGGATCAGGAGACGATGCTCGCTGCGGTCTTCGACATCGCCGGACGAATCGCTGCGAACTCGCCGCTCGCCGTGCACGGCACGAAGGAAATGATCAACTACACGCGGGACCACACCACCGTGGACTCGTTGAACTACATCGCCACGTGGCAGACCGGCATGTTCCAGCCGACCGACATGATGGAGTCGTTCATGGCGCAGGCCGAGAAGCGCGACCCCGTGTACGACGACCTGCCCGAGATCCACCGCGGGCTCTGATCGCGGTCGGTCAGCAGTCGCAGTCGTTCAGAGGTCGCTGAGCGAGACCAGCGTGCTGCTGATCCAGCCGCCGGCGACGCCCAACAGTTCGTCGAGCCGGTTGCCGTCGGCCAGCACATCGATGTGGAGTGGCACGGCTCCGGCGTAGGACACTTCGACTGCAGTCTCGTTGGCGTCGAGGTCGTCGTCCCAGCTGATCTCGACCGTCGGGCCGCCGCTTCGTTCGAGCTCGCCGCCACCGATGGTCGGTGACGTCGGCGGAAGCCGCACGAGCACCTCGTCGAGTTCGGGTGGCACGACGAGGCCCTGCAGCCGGAAGACGACTTCGAGTTCGAGTTCGGGAACGTCGCTGAGTTCGCCGGTGAGGTGCCAGCCGCGGTAGGCGGTCTGGCTCCATGTCGGCCACTGCATCGACACGTCGGCCTGGACGGACGCCGGCACGCTTTCCCCGGGAAGGATGTAGCTGGTGTCCCATCGGGTGTCGCCCGTGAGTGCGTCGGTGGTGAACCGCTCTTCGACGGCCTGGCGCTCGAGCATGGCGAGCTCGAGGGCGGTGCGCAGGGCACCGATGGCGTCGATGAAAACGTGATCGAGCATCAGGCGAGGCCGAACTGGCGGTCGCCGGCATCGCCCAGGCCGGGGCGGATGAAGCCGACGTCGTTCAGCGCCGTGTCGATCGACGCCGTCCAACAGGTGACGTCGGGATGTGCTGCGGCGAGCGTGTCGAGCCCTTCCGGTGCAGCGAGGAGGCAGGCGACGGTGAGCGAGCCGGCGTTCGACGCCCGCAGCAGGTCGCACGTGTGGACGAGCGAACCGCCCGTGGCGAGCATCGGATCGAGGATGAGACAGTTCTTTCCGGCGAGGTCGTCGGGGACGGTGTTCACGTAGGCGTGGGGGAGCAGGGTGGCTTCGTCGCGCTTGAGGCCGAGGAATCCGACGCGGGCCTCGGGGAGAAGGCGGAGCGCCGCGTCGAGCATGCCGAGGCCCGCTCGCATGACCGGGATGAGCAGTGGCGGGTCGGTGATGGTCGTTCCGGTTGCCGGCTCGAGCGGCGTGTCGATGTCGATCGTGGTCGCGGGCAGCGACCGCAATGCCTCGTAGACCACGAACTGTGAGAGTTCGTCGAGCGCACGACGGAACTCGGGACGTTCGGTGGCTTCGCGACGCATGCGAGTCAGCCGCTCGGATGCGAGTGGATGATCGACGACATGGGTTTCCATGCTCGGAAGCTACTCGAACCAGTCGCTCCAGCGGTCGGCACAATCACCCATGAAGTGTTTCAAGCTGTTGAACAATTCCGGCCGCGACCGCGTCACTCGGAAACGATGTGACTATGGTGACACACGCAAAAGCGGGCGGTCACAACGGTGTGGCCTGCCCGAAAACAATCCACGGAGGGATTCCGGACATGAAGAACACAAAGTTGTTCCGCCTGCTGGCGGTACTGCTTGCGATCACGCTCGTTGCCGCAGCTTGTGGCAGTGACGCAGCAGAAGACACCGCTGACGGTGGCGACGACGCCGCAGCAACCGATTCGGGCGACGACAGCTCGGGTGACGACAGCTCGGGCGATGACAGCTCGGGCGACGATGGCGGCGACACCGACACGGTGACCGTGACCCAGGGCAGCGTCCTCGCGACGGTGCTCGATCGCGGAGAGGTCAACTGCGGCATCCCGACGTCCGCCGTCGGCTTCGCCGAGCAGGACGCCAACGGCGTGTGGGCCGGCTTCGACGTGGACTACTGCCACGCTGTTGCTGCCGCCGTCTTCGGTGACCGCGACGCCGTGAACTTCGTGCCGCTGACCGCAGCCGAGCGCTTCACCGCCGTCCAGACCGGTGAGGTTGACCTCCTCATGCGTACCACCACCTGGACCCAAGGCCGCGACGCCTCGGGCGATCAGGCCATGGACTTCGGCCCGACCACCTTCTACGACGGACAGCAGCTCGTTGGCCGCCGCAGCCAGGGCTTCAGCGAGAGCTCCACCATCGCCGACGTCGACGGCACCAACGTGTGCACCAACGCTGGTACCACCACCGAGAAGAACATCTCCGACGGCGTCGCCGCTGTCGGTGGCTCGTTCACCCTCGTTGCTGCTGAGGACATCCCGACCGCCGTTGAGGCGTTCGTTGCTGGCCAGTGCGACATCTTCACCTCGGACGGCTCCGCCGTTGCCGGTGAGGCTGCCGTGAACGAGGACAACGCTGACGGCGACTGGGTGGTCTTCCCGGCCACGCCGATCTCCAAGGAGCCCCTCGGCCCGGTGTACCCGCAGAACGACTCCGAGTGGGGCGACATCATCAACTGGGTCGTGTTCGCCACGATCATCGCTGACGAGAAGGGCATCGACTCGAGCAACGCGGCTGACCGTCTTGCCGACGAGCAGGCCAAGGCTGCTGCTGGTGGCGAAGGCCTCGACGCTGAGGTGCTCCGTCTCCTCGGTGGCGAAGGCGAGCTCCAGAGCGCCCTCAACCTCCCGGCTGACGCGTTCCTGAACGTCATCAGCCAGGTCGGCAACTACGACGAGATCTACGTCTCGAACGTGACCGAGCGCATCGGTCTCGTCCGTGAGGGTTCGGCCAACGCTGGCTGGCTCGACGGTGGTCTCATCTACGCCCCGCCGGCACGCTGATCAGAGTTCATCTCTGATTCAAAGCCCAATGTGACGGCAGCCATACCCTTCGGTAAGGTCGCCACCACATAACAGCTCGATGTGGGGAGCTGGAACCCGGTTCCAGCTCCCCACCGCTGTTTTCGCTCGCAACACACACGTCAACGAGGACGCAGTAGTGACCACGACAGAGACTTCTTCCTCATCTCTCATCGCGACCCAGCAAGAGCGGGTTCCCCTGTACCGCAACACCACAGTGATCAAGTGGGTGCTGCAGGTCATCGTTCTTGCGTTGGTGATCTTCGCCGGCTGGTTCTTCGGCCAGCAGGCTGCGGACAACCTCGCCCAGAAGGGCGTCCAGTTCGACTTCGACTTCATCAACATCAACCAGGGCTTCGACATCGCCTTCGGCATCGACGCCAACCCGGACACCGGTGGCCGTGCCCTCTGGGTCGGCATGGTCAACACCATCCGCCTGGCGCTCGCCGCGATCATCGTGGCCAGCATCCTCGGCGTCGTGCTCGGCGTTTCCCGGCTGTCCAACAACTGGATCGCCAACCGGGTGTCCAGCATCATCATCGAGACGCTGCGGAACATTCCGCTCCTCGTGCAGATCTTCATCTGGGTCGTCGTGTTCCAGCAGTTCGGCCGGCTCGAGGCCGACACGCCCGCCCGTCTCGGCGGCCTGCTCTTCACCTCGGCCCGCGGCGTTTCGATTCCCCGCATCTTCGCCGCCGACGGCTTCTACCAGTGGCTCATCTGGGTGCTGATCGGCGCCGTCGTGGCTCGCTTCGTCTACAAGAACCGGGTGGCTGTCCGTGACGCCACCGGCAACGACACCTTCGCAGGTCCGGTCGCCGCCGGCGTCGTGCTCCTCTTCGCCCTCATCGGGTGGTTCGCCCACCGCATCTGGGGATTCCTCGAAGTGCCGCTGCAGGCCATCAGCGACGCCTGGGGTTCCGTGCCGCAGTCCATCGTCCAGATCCTGCTTTCGGTGCTCGCCATCGGCGGCTCGGCGCTGTGGATCAAGCGCTTCCTCGATGCACGCCGCACGCCGGCCGGCCTGGCGAAGCTGACCGACGACGACTACTTCCGCATCGTCTTCAGCGTGCTCTCCGCCGTCGTCGCTCTCGTCTTCTTCTGGGTGATCTGGCCGGGCCTGTCGTCCTGGATCGTCAACTCGGGAAGCGACTTCTGGCAGGTTGCCGCCGACAAGTTCGGCACCGACAACCAGGGCAACGAGCGCACGGGCGGGCCGTTCGGGTTCGCCATGCCCGACGTCGTGCCCAACGAGCGCAACCCGAACATCGTGCAGTACAACCTCGAAGCGCTGACGCTGCCCATCGAGTTCATGGCGATCTTCTCGGCCCTCACGCTCTACACCGCCGTGTTCATCGCCGAAATCGTCCGTGGCGGCATCCTCGCCGTGCCGAAGGGACAGACCGAAGCCGCCGACGCCATCGGCCTCAGCCGCCTCCAGGCCCTGCGCTTCATCATCCTTCCGCAGGCCTTCCGGGTCTCGCTGCCGCCGCTCGGCAACCAGTACCTGAACCTCACGAAGAACACCTCGCTGGCCATCGCCGCCCTGTACACCGACGTCTACGTCGTGGGGAACACGGTGATCAACCAGTCGGGCCGTGTGCTCTCGGTCTTCCTGATCTGGATGGCCTTCTATCTCACGTTGAGTCTGATCATCTCTGTGGTGGTCAACTTCTTCAACGTCCGACTCGCAATCGTGGAGCGCTGACATGGTGAACCTCGAGCCGACCATCGACCCTGAAGCAGTCTTCGCCGACGATGACGGCCCCAAGCTGCCCCCGCCCGAGCCGGCGGTGCCCCCGGGGAAGTGGATCAAGGACAACCTGTTCTCCTCCGTGGGCAGCGGGATCCTCACCGTGGTCTTCGGGATCATCGCCTACTTCGCCTTCCGCGGGCTGTTGGACTTTGCGTTCCACAACCCGGCCCGAAACTGGCGGGCGGTGCCCACCAACATTCGCCTGATGATGACCCAGGCGTATCCGGCCGACTCCTACGAGCGGGTCTGGATCTCGGTCGCGATCATCGCCATCCTCGCCGGGCTGACGTTGGGCATGAGCAAGCACACGCCGTACATCGCGCTGCGCAAGCTCCTCAACGGGTCCATGGCGGTTGGCGCAGCGGTCATCGCTGGTGCGCTCTTCATCAAGAACAACATCCAGACCGATCCGGAGACCGGTGAGTTCCTGCGCGACGAAGCCGCCGAGGTGCTGCGGGTTGGCCGGGGCGAGGCGTTGTCGGGCCGCTGGTGGGTGTTCCTCATCGGTGCCCTGCTGATCCTCGTGCCGATCGCCATTTCGGCCGTGCTGGGCGACCGTCGCCGCTTCATCAACTTCAACTTCCATCACGTCGTGTACGCGTTCATCGGCCTGGCGGTGCTTTCGCTGTGGGTGGTTCCCTACGGTCAGTACGGTCTGCTCGAGGACGGAAGCTTCATCGCCGAGAAGGGCGTCACCGTCGCTCGCTCGACGAAGTTCCCGTGGACCATCGAGTGGCTGATCCTCGGTATTGCGTACGTCGTCGGTCTGTCGCTGCCGGACAGCAGCCGCATCAAGACGGCCCTGTACCTCAGCTGGTTCCTGTCGCCGTACGTGATCATCTTCGCCATCCTGCGAGCCCCGATCATGGACTGGGGCACCGTCTTCACGACCGACCTCTACTGGTTCCTCGGCTTCGCTGTCGTCGGTGGCGCCATCATGTGGTTCCTCACCACGCCGGGTCTTGGTGAGCGAGGTCGAGTCGTCGCCTTCGTGTTGCTGCTCGTGGCGATCTTCCACTGGATTGCGGCGTTCAACGGCTGGTACGACGTGCTCGGCGGCTGGTTCGACATGCAGCAGAAGAACCGCCTGAGCGTGAGCGTCCTGGCGCTGTTCGCACTGGGCGCCCACAACTTCGCCGGTGTTGCCGGCGTGCGGCGCGGGTACGTGCTCACGTGGGTTGGCGCGATGTTCGCCATGCACACGCTGATCACGGTCATCAACACGCCGTCGGCGCTCGATGGCATCCCGGCCGACTCGTTCATCGGCGGCTTCCTGATGAGCCTCGTGCTCTCGGTGTTCAGCCTCACGCTGGCCTTCCCCGTCGGTGTGATCTTTGCGCTGGCTCGCACGTCGAAGCTGCCGATCTTCCGCCTGTTGTCCACGATGTTCATCGAGGTCAGCCGCGGCGTTCCGCTCATCACCGTGCTGTTCTTCTTCGCCACCGTGATCCCGCTGTTCCTGCCGGAAGGCATGGAGATCACGAAGCTGGCCGCTGCGGTGGTCGCGCTTGTGCTGTTCTCGTCGGCCTACGTGGCGGAGAACATCCGTGGCGGTCTGCAGTCGGTGCGTCGCGGGCAGTTCGAAGCCGCAGACGCCATGGGCCTCACCACTGCGCAGCGCACGAGCCTGATCGTGCTTCCGCAGGCGCTGCGTGTGTCGATCCCGCCGCTCGTCGGTCAGGCGATCGCCACCTACAAGGAAACTTCGCTGATCGCGATCATCGGTCTGTTCGATCTCCTGCTGATCGCCAACCGCACCATTCCGGCCCAGAGCGTGTTCCGTGGGAACCGCTTCGAGCCGCTGCTGTTCGCCTGCGTCGTCTACTGGATCGGCGCCTACTCAATGTCTCGCTATTCACGAAGTATTGAACAACGACTGGGGGTCGGTTCCCGATGAGCATCTCCGACGCAACACAGGCCGTCAGCGAAGAACTCGCTGCTCGGGACGACATGATCGTCTGCGAGGGTGTCGACAAGTGGTACGGCGACTTCCAGGCGCTGAAGGGCGTCACCGCCACGGTGAAGGAACGCGAAGTTGTCGTGGTCCTGGGTCCGTCCGGTTCGGGTAAGTCGACGTGGATTCGCACGATCAACCGGCTCGAGGTCCATCAGGGCGGTCGAATCCTGGTCGACGGCGTGGAACTCACGAACGACACGCGGAACATCGAGCAGATCCGTTCCGAGGTCGGCATGGTGTTCCAGTCGTTCAACCTGTTCCCGCACCTCACGGTGATGGACAACATCACGTTGGCGCCCCGCTGGGTGCGCAAGCAGAGCCGTCCGGATGCCGAGGCGAAGGCGATGGAACTCCTCGATCGTGTCGGTATCCCGGAGCAGGCGTTGAAGTTCCCGGGTCAGCTGTCGGGTGGTCAGCAGCAGCGTGTTGCCATCGCCCGGTCGTTGGCGATGGAACCCCGCGTGATGCTGTTCGACGAGCCGACGTCGGCGTTGGATCCGGAGATGATCTCCGAGGTGCTCGACGTGATGAAGGACCTCGCTCGCGGCGGTATGACCATGATGGTCGTCACGCACGAGATGGGCTTCGCTCGTGAGGTCGCGGATCGCATCATCTTCATGGAGTCGGGCGAGATCGTGGAAGTGGGCACTCCGCAGCACTTCTTCGAGAGCCCGTCCGAAGACCGCACCAAGCTCTTCCTCAGCCAGATTCTGTAACACCCGGGGCTTCGCCCCTCCAGGGCTCGGATCCGGGCGCATGGCGCCCTCGCCCTCGCGCCTGCTGCGCGGAGCGGCGTCCAC
>JAHDEJ010000045.1:0-7581 GCA_020628865.1 Acidimicrobiales bacterium | reverse complement strand
GATCCGGGCGCATGGCGCCCTCGCCCTCGCGCCTGCTGCGCGGAGCGGCGTCCACGCGCAAAAGGGCTCTGACCCCTGGAGCGCTCTAGGGGTCAGAGCCCCTTTGCGGAGCACCCCTGCGAACGTTTCTGATTGTTGCTGTGGCGGTCAGGGGACTCGGACTTCGAGGAACTCGAGGGGGCCGTCGGCGTGGAGGTCGTAGTGGTCGCCGGGGGCGAGGGTGACGCTGTCGCGGGCGGCGAGCTCGTGAGCCTCGCCGTTGCGGATCACCGTGGCCGTGCCTGATCGGATGAACCAGAGCACGAACTCTTCCGTCGCCTCGAACCGGCCGGTCGAGCCGCGGTCGGTGCGGACCGTACCGACGGAGCCGAGTCCTCCCGTTGCGTCGCCGATGCCGAAGTCCTCGAACGAGAAGCCCTCGAACCGCCACGACTCCGCAGTGTCACCCGCAGCCTGATGCCACACGAACGTCTGCCCGCCGAAGTCCCGTTCGGGGTCGACGACCCCGGTCGGCAGTGCCAGTTCGTGATCCCGCAGCGTGTCGTGCACGGCCGGGGAACCGATCTCGACGACCTCGAATGCGTCGGACGTCTCCAACACCTGATGTCGAATGTGCGGGGGTTGGAGGACGCAGTCTCCGGCGGAGAAGCGGAACGGCGGCCCCTGGTCCTCGTAGACGAGGTCCGCCCAACCGGCATGGCAGAAGATCATCTGGAACCGGATGTGATGGTGGTGCACGTAGTCGGGAACCGGCCCGCCGACGGGAATCGAGATGTGGCTTGCGATCCATCGGCCGCCGTGTCGGTCGGGGACGAGGTCTCGGTACTGCATTCCCGCTCGGCCGATTCCGACGTCGGCACCGTTGTGTCGGTCGATGACGAATTGCGGCTGGTTGTCGGGAAGCGCGAGGGCGTCGTCGTCCATCACGAACTCGACGACCGTTCCGTTCGGGCCGACGTGCCGGGAGGGCGCCGTACCGGCCGGTGCGTGTAGGCGAAGCCCGGTGTCGCCGGCCGAGAGCGAGGTGTCGAGCCGAACGGCCGCACCGAACCCGTCGAGCACGGCGACGGCGGGTGCGTCGGCCGGGGTGATGAGCTGCATGCGGAACCCGAGCGACTCGAACCACTCGATCGTCGGTTCGAGCTGAGCGCAGGGAACGACGAACTCAGGCATCATCGCGTCACTCTAGGACGATCGCGAACACAGATGGTTGCCCAGCACTAGTCTTCCTGCATGGTCGGCTTGTACCTCTTCTGCACCGCACTCGGGGTGCCGCTGCTCGCCCTCTTCGCGTTCGGCGGTTCCGACGGAGACGCGGATGCCGGCGGGTTCGACGCCGACGCCGGCGGGCTCGACGTCGACATCGACGGCGGGCTGGAAGTGGCGGCGGATGCCGACTTCGACCTCGACGTGGCGGACGGCGGCGTGGGCGACGCAACTGCCCTCTTCCGCAAGATTCCCGTCAGCAGCTGGGCGTTCCTGCTCTCGTTCTTCGGCGGCGTCGGCCTCATCGGCACGGCAGTGGGCGGCGGCGTGTTGGCCACCTTCATCCTTGCGTCGGTCCTCGGCGTGATCGCGGCGACCATGAACGCTGCAGCCTTCTCGTTCCTGCGCAAGACCGACATGTCGCAGCACTTCGGCGACCACAAACTCGAAGGTCGTCTGGCAACGGTGAGCGTGCCCATCGAGGCTGGAAAGCGCGGCCGGGTGTGGCTGGACGCCGGCGGCGAGCGCGTGCAACTGACTGCGGGCGCCATCGATGGCGAGCTGGCCGAGCCGTTCGCCCGCGGCGAACGGGTCCTGATCGTGAACGTGAACCAGGGCATCGCCGAGATCATGCGGGCCGACCCGGAACTCAGCGACTGACCTACCGATCGAACCCTGAAGGAGAAAACAACATGCCATTTGCATTGATCTCGGGCCTGGCCCTTGCGCTGATGATCATCCTGGTGATCTTCGTCGTGAAGAGCCTCATCATCATCTGTCCACCGAACCGGGTGGCCGTGATTTCGGGGCGGACCCGTCAGACGTCGGATGGCCGGACCGTCGGTTATCGGGCGCTCAAGGGTGGTCGTACGCTGCGCATCCCGCTCATCGAGCAGGTTTCGTGGATGGACCTCAATAACATTCCGCTCGAGGTGTCGGTGCTCAATGCGTATTCGAAGGGCGCCATTCCTCTGAACGTGCAGGGCATCGCCAACGTGAAGGTATCCAGCAACGATCAGCTGCTCGGCAATTCGGTGGAGCGCTTTCTCAACGTGCCGCATCAGTCGATCGCTCAGATCGCGAAGGAGACCCTCG
Source organism: Acidimicrobiales bacterium (assembly GCA_020628865.1). Taxonomy (GTDB): domain Bacteria; phylum Actinomycetota; class Acidimicrobiia; order Acidimicrobiales; family SHLQ01; genus SHLQ01. The sequence goes on along the minus strand of JAHDEJ010000045.1, from coordinate 5,280 downwards.
AGGCGAACCTTCGTGGTGTGCTCGCGACGCTGACGCCTGAAGAGGTGAACGAGGACCGGCTGAAGTTCTCGCAGGTGCTCATCGACGAGGCCGACGACGACATCAAGACGCTCGGACTCGAGCTCGACGTGCTGAAGATCCAGAACGTGACGGATGAGGTCGGCTACCTCGATGCGGTTGGTCGTCGTCGTACGGCCGACGTGTTGAAGTCCGCCCGTGTGACCGAGGCAGAGAAGCAGGCGGAGGCCGAGGAGGCCGAGGCACGGTCTCGTCAGAAGGCCGAGATCGCCCAGGCACAGGCCAACCTGCAGATCGTCGAAGAGCAGAACATGCTCCGTGTTCGCAGTGCCGAACTCGACGGTGTTGCCCGCGCTTCCGAAGAGGAAGCCCGTGTGGCCGGTGAGAAGGCGAAGACGATCGCCGAGCAGGCGCTCGAAGAGGAGCGCATCGAGCTGGAGAAGCGCCGTCTGCAGGCCGACGTCGTGCTGCCCGCCCAAGCGGACCTCGAGGCTCGCCAGCTGCAGGCTCGTGCCGATGCTGCGCACATCGTGGAGGAAGGCGCGGCCCAGGTCGACGTCTTCAAGCGTCTGACGGATCAGTACCGGGCCGCCGGCGACGATGCGCACGACATTCTCGTGTTGAACATGCTGCCCGAGCTCGTCGAGCAGATCGTTTCGACGGTGAACGGCATCGACATCGAGAAGATGACCGTGATCGACAACGGTGGCGATGGCGGTGCCATCCCCGGTGTGGTGAAGCAGCTTCCGGCCTCGGTGATCTCGATCGCCGAGCAGATTCAGACGGCGACTGGCGTCGACATCATGGGTCCGCTGCGTGACCGTGTGGCCGGTGGCGGCGCCGCCGGGTTGGATGTTGGCGACGCTGGTGCGCCGGCGATTGCTGCCCAGTCGGAGTCGGCTGCAGACCAGATCGAGGTTCCGGCAGAGCAGGCTGTGCCGCAGGCCGACTGAGTCCGTCAGGTTCACATCGCTCGACCTGTCGCCGATTGGAACGGCGGCAGGTTCGCGCGCGGATAGGTTTTACAGCATGACTCGGATTCTCGGCATCGACATCGGTGGTTCCGGAATGAAGGCGGCGGTGGTCGACGTGGTCTCTGGCGAGATCGTCAGCGACAAGCATCGGATCGACACACCGAAGCCGGCCACTCCGGAGGCGATGGGCGAGGTTGCGGCTGCCCTGGTGGACCACTTCGAATGGAAGGGTCCGGTCGGCGTTGGGTTTCCCGGCGTCATCCAGAACGGTTTCGTACGCACGGCGGCGAACCTGCACAAGTCGTGGGTGGACATCGACGGCGATGCCCTGTTCACGAAGGCATGCGGTTGCGACGTGGTCATGGTGAACGATGCGGATGCCGCGGGCCTGGCCGAGGTGAAGTTCGGCGCCGGTGCCGGCGTCGGCGGTGTGGTCATCCTGGCCACGCTTGGCACGGGCATCGGGAGTGCCATCTTCACCGATGGCAAGTTGGTGCCCAATTCGGAGTTCGGCCACCTGATGATGGGCGGCAAGATCGCTGAGGAGCGTGCGTCGTCGCGGGCCAAGGACGACAACGACATGAGCTACAAGGAATGGGGCGGCGAGCTCGAGGAGTTCCTCCAGGAGATGGAGAAGTTGTTCTGGCCGAACCTGTTCATCCTCGGTGGCGGGATCTCGAAGTCGTTCCACAAGTTCGAGGAGCACCTGTCGAAGGTGCGCACGCCGGTGAAGCCCGCCGAGCGGTTGAACCGTGCCGGCATCGTGGGCGCCGCGCTTGCCGCAACCTGAGCGACGTCAGGTGTAGTGGAGGGGGAGCGCCGTGGTGTGCTTCATTTCCTCCATGACGAAGGTCGTCCGCACGTCGTAGAGGTCGACGTGTTCGATGAGGCGTCGGTAGAAGGCGTCGTAGGCGGCCATGTCGGGTACGACGGCTTTGAGCAGGTAGTCGAGTTCGCCGCTGGTTCGGTATGCCTCGACGACTTCGTCGAAGGTCTCGACGCTGGCGAGGAACCGTTCGGTCCAGCGGGCGTTGTGTTCGTTCGTCTTGATCATGACCAGTGCGGTCAGTCCGACGTTGACCTTGGCGGGGTCGACGAGTGCGACCCGTCGGGTGATCACACCGTCGGACTCGAGGTTCTGGATTCGGCGCCAGCAGGGGGTTGCCGTGAGCCCGACCTGTTCGCCGATTTCGCGTACGGAGAGCGAGGCGTCCTCCTGCAGAAGTCGAACAATGTCTCGGTCGATCTGATCCATGATGAAAGATCGTACTCTCGGATGCCTTAACGATGAAACAAATACTCTGCCGATCACTCATTTCGGCGTACTTTTTCGTCACATCTTGCGTCCGAATGTCCGTACGCTGCCCTCATGGACATTCGGGGGAAATTCACGGAGCATCCGAACTCGGTCGACGAGACCTACTTCGAGCACATGAAGGTGGCCAGCCACTTCTCCAAGGAGTTGTTCGGCGCCGCCATCTGTTGTGCGATCCACGCCGTCTTCCCGTGGCGGCACTGTACGACCGGTTCGGCCAAGGTCAAGGAGCTCCACGCCGAGATGACCGCTGGCGCTCGCGCCGACGTCGCCGCCTGACGCTCCCGCTGCACATCCATCGCTGACCGGACGGGTCAGCGCAACAGACGAGTGACCCAGCGACGGGTGTCCGCTGGGTCGATGACGTCGTCGATTTCGAAGTGGCTGGCGACGTTGGTCGCCTTGCCGTGCTGGTACATGGTGTCGACCAGCTGCTCGAACAATTCCTCCTGCGCCGCCGGGTCGCCGGCTTCGGCGAGTTCCCGGGCAAAGCCGAGGCGCACGGCACCTTCGAGCCCCATGGGGCCGAACTCACCGGTGGGCCAGGACACCGAGAAGAGCGGTTCCTTGAGCCCGCCGCCGGCCATGGCCTGCGCCCCGAGGCCGTACGCCTTGCGGGTGACGACGAGCCCGAATGGCACGGTCAGGTTGCCGCCGATGCGGAACAGTGCTCCCGCCGAGCGGGGGAGCCCCTCGGCGTCCGAGTCCGGACCGACCATGAAGCCGGGCGTGTCGCACAGGAACAGGATCGGGATGCCCCATCGTTCGCAGAGCTGCATGAAGTCGCCGGCCTTGGTGGCGGCGCCGTGGTCGACGGCTCCGGCGAGGTGGAGCGGGTTGTTGGCGATCAGGCCCAGGGGTCGGCCTTCCATGCGGGCGAATGCGGTGATGAGCCCGGGGGTCCAGTCGGGACGCAGCTCGAGTGCGGAGTCGACGTCGACGATGGCGTCGATGACGGCGTGCATGTCGTAGACCCGTTTGCGGTTGGCGGGAACGGCGGCTCGAGCGAGGTCGGGGTCGGGCACAGTCCAGTCGTCGTGGCGCCCCTGGGTGAATCCGAGCAACTTCTTGGCGGCGGTGGTGGCAGATGCTTCGTCCTTCACGAGGATGTCGATCCCGCCGTTGGCGACGTGCACGTCGGTGGGGCCGATCTCCTTCGGGTCGAAGGTGCCGAGGCCGCCGCCTTCGATCATCGCCGGGCCGCCCATGCCGACCCAGCTGTCTTCGGTCGAGATGATGACGTCGCAGGTGCCGAGCAGCGCGGCGTTGCCGGCGAAGCAGTAGCCGGCGTTGATGCCGATGAGCGGGACCGAGCCCGCGAGCCCGCCGAACAGTGCGAAGGCGAGGCAGTCGAGCCAGCTGGCGCCGGGCCAGTCGGTGTCGCCGGGCCGTCCGCCGCCGCCCTCGGCGTAGAAGACGACGGGGAGTTGCCGCCGTTCGGCGAGCTCGAAGAGGCGGTCCTTCTTGCGATGGTTCGTCCACCCCTGTGTGCCGGCGAGGACCATGTAGTCGTAGCTGGCGACGACGCACTGGGTGCCGTCTTCGCCGAAGTGGTCGGCGTTGATGGTGGCGATGCCACCGACGAGGCCGTCGGCCGGGGTGCGCTCGATCAGCTCTTCGATTTCGCGCCGGCGACGCTGGGCGGCGATGGCGAGCGGACCGAATTCGATGAAGCTGCCGGGATCGATCAGGTCCGCGAGGTTCTCGCGGGCGGTTCTGCGACCGGTGCCATGCCGTTTGGCGACGGCGTCGGGCCGGCGGTCGTCGAGGCCTGCGGCGTGCCGTTCGACGACTTCGGCGAGGTCGGCTCGTTCGGCGTCGCCGCTGTCGTCTGCTTCCGTAGCGGTGACGGTGGCTTCGCCGAGGGTGACGAGCAGGTCGCCTTGGGCAACCGCATCACCGACGGCGACGGCGGCCGTCTGCACGACGCCGTCGGTCGGCGCCTCGATCGAGTACTCCATCTTCATGGACTCGACGACGGCGACCTCGCCTCCGGCCGGTACGGCCGTCCCCGGCGCTGCGATGCGGACGATGGTGCCGACGAGCGGGGACGAGATCGAGGTCATGCGTCAATTGGACTCGATCCCGTTAGCGTCGTCCAACCATGCCATTCGAGATCGCTGCCCTCGGTGCAGCCGTGTGTTGGGCCATCGGCGGTCTCATCGCTGCGGGCCCGGCGCGTCTGCTGGGCGGGCCTCGGTTCACCCGTCTCCGAATGGTGCTGGTGTCGTTGGTTCTGGCTGCCGTCGCCACGGTGGCGGGCGAGTGGTCGACGCTTCCGGGGGACCGGCTTCTTCTCCTGTTCGGATCGGCGGTCGTGGGCCTGGCCGTTGGTGATGCAGCCCTGTTCACGGCGTTCGCCCGCTTCGGCCCGCGGCGGACCGCGGTGGTCTTCACGACCAACGCTCCGATGGCGGCCGTGATCGGCGCCGTGCTGTTCGACGAACCGTGGTCGGCCGCCGGCGTGCTCGGCACGGGGCTCATCATCGCCGGCGTGGTCCTGGCTGTTGTCTTCGGCACGCGGCCCGGTCAGACACATCGGTGGGAGTCGATCGAGGGCAACGTGGTGGCAGCGTTCGGGTGGGCCCTGCTCGGTGCGCTCGGTCAGGCCATCGGGGCGATCATGGTCAAGCCCGTCTTCGAGGCCGGCGCAGGCACATGGGCGGTTTCGGCCAGCCGGGTGCTCATTGCCACGCCGCTGCTGTGGTTGCTGGCCCGCCCGCTCGACCGGGTCACCGGTGGGACCAGCCCCGCCCCGATGACGCCCCGACTCTGGGGACAGTTGCTCGTGTCGTCCATGTTCGGCATGGTCATCGGCATGACCTTGCTGCTGCAGGCGATCAACACGGGCGATGTCGGCGTGGCGACGATTCTGTCGTCGACGACGCCAATCATGATGCTGCCGCTGCTGTGGATTGCCACGAGGGAGGCGCCAGCACCCGGTGCGTGGGCGGGCGCCGCTCTGGCTGTCGT
>JAHDEJ010000075.1 GCA_020628865.1 Acidimicrobiales bacterium | reverse complement strand
GCAGTGGGCCTCAGGTGAGCAGTGCGGTGATGACGGCAATCGCGTTGCCGACCATGCCGGCAACAATCAGGCGCTGGGTTTCGACCTTCGCATTGGCGAATCGCTCCGTGATGTCGGCGCGGAGCTCCGTCATCTCTCCACGGAGCTCGCTTCGGAGTTCTGCCATTTCGCCCCGGAGTTCTGTGCCGAAGGCGTGCATGTCGGTTCGGGTGACGAGTTGGTCTGCGGGCTGGTGGGGAAGGAGTTCCATGAGCTTGTTGGCCGGTTCGGTGCCGATGGCCTCTTCGAGTCCGTTGAAGAGGTCGCGGCGGTCTTGTTCGGTGACGGCCATGTTCAGTGTCTCAGTTCTGGTTCGTTGAGTCGAGGAGGAACTGGCGGCCGTTCCACGAGGCATCAGCGAACGTAGCTACCGGGGTCTGACAGCACCGGCTGATCCGTACCTTTGGTGTATCGGGGTGGCGTCACACAACCGTCTGAGTTCGGTCAGAGGAGCGTCAGCACGTAGTCGGCCGTCTCGTCGGCGGTCATGCCGGACGAGTCGACGATGTTCCACCCGTCGGTTGGGAGCTTGGCGAGCTCCCGGTTGAAGACGTCGGTACCGAGCTCGAGCAGGAGCTCATCGAACGGTCCACCACGATGGCGGAGCCGTTCCATGATCGTGTCGTCGTCGGGGCGAAGCAGCACCCGAGTGAGTCGAGGGTCCTCGTAGAGCGTCGAGTACTGATCGGGGAACATCTCGGGAATCGGTGTGTCGTCGACCACGAACGTCACCCCCGCGTCGGCGTAGTCCTGGGCCATGAACGTGGCCGTCCGCCTCACGAGGGCGAACTGCGCAATGAGCTCGGCGGTCCAGGGCGGCTCGGGAAGGATGAAGCCGTTGACCATGTTCTCGCGAAGATCGTCGACCTTGAGGTGGAAGCTCGGGTCGAATCGCTCCGCGAGCAGACGACCGATCGTCGACTTCCCAGCGCCAGGTGCCCCAGTGATCAAGACAATATCCGCCATGGGCACAGGCTCCCGCACGGCTCAAACGGCGTCAACCAGATCGGCATGAGCGTCGACACCGGGCCTACTTCCAATCCCCGGATGGGTCGACGCAGGTGCCATCGCCCCACATCAGCATCGCCCGGTGGTTGGTTCTGAAACCATGGTCGTCGAACGCAACCAGATTCACCTGGGTCCCACCGTCGTAGGGAGAGACGAACATCCACATCCCGAACGCCCGAACGGCCGGGTAGAGGATTTCAGGAGCGTCTGCGTCAACGATCCCGTACACGCGAAGGGTGTCGTCGTCCTGGTCGAGGTCGGTGAAGTTCCCCATCACCACACCGTTGTGGCACTGGACGTTCTCGCCGACCCGCCTCGGTGGTGTCGGTGGAAGGGTCGGCCCGTCGAGACCAGGAATCGGCTCGTTGATCTCTGGTATCAGGATTGGAATGTCGATCTGTGCCGACGCCGCCGTTGGGCTCAGCACGGATATGAGTGAGGCCAGCGCAGCGCCTGCAAAGAGCCGTCGATACTTGGTCATGGATCCGCCTTTTGTCGTGGTGCATCCATCGTTGTTCGATCGCACACGCGGCGGGGACAACTCGTTGTCATTCGCAGCGTGTCGCTCGACACCCATCTTGCGAGGTTCCGACCAGTAGCTCGAAGGCAGCGATTCGTTCTTGCCACGTCGCGGTCAGTTGCTCGGGGCGGTTCTGCAGCACCTGCTGCATGACGAACGCTGCATCCTCGGTCCCACGCTGCATCCAGGGCATGGATGGGTCGTTCCAGGCGTCCAGACCACGGAGCTCGAGGTAGTTGCTTCTGGTCTCCATCGAGACGTGATCTTGTTCGGCATTCCACTTGTTTCAGCGTGAACTGACTGTGTCGCTCAAGGGCATCTCGACCAGCCACGCCACTCGATGCCGAGACGCTGAAACGGTCGAGAAACGGTCGGTTGCGATGATGCGACGACAGAACCAAACGAAAAGGATCTCCTATGGACTCGCGATCACACACACTGCAACGGGCCGTCGCCGCTCTGCTGGCGACAGCGGCCTTGCTGGCCTCGGTTCTGGCCCTCGGCCAAGCACCGGCATCAGCCCAGATCTCGCAGCCTGGCTTCGACATGGCGCTCAGCGTCGAAGAACCGGTCGGCAGCTTCGACGCGGGCGACACGATCGTCTTCGAGATGACAGCTCAGAACATTGGCACCACGACGGCGGTGCAGGTCTTCTTCTCTGCGTATGTGCCGAGGCACACGGTGCTGAACCTCGCCGCATCGACCCCCGGCTTTCAGTGCTCACCGTTGCCGGCCACGGTCGGAGCCAACTGCACCACAGAAGTCGGCAACATTGCCGCCGGAGACACCGTGAGCGTCGTCTTCGCCGTCGATGTCGTCAGCCCACTGCCGGCCGACGCAACCGAGACCATCTTCTGGCCCGGATGTGATCCCGACCCGAACGCTCCAGGCCCCGACTACAACTGCATTCCGGCTGGCGTCTTCGTGGGTGGCTCGCCCTTCGCCGAGCTTTCTTACGACAACAATTGGGTCGATCCGATCACCGTTTCGCTCGGCTCCCCATGCCAGCCGGGCACCTTCTCGGCAACCGGAAACGCGCCGTGTGAGCCCGCAGCGATCGGTTCGTACGTCGACACCGTCGGCGCGACCACCACAACCCCATGCCCAGCGGGCACCAGCACCATCGGACTCGGATCGGCGAGTGCCGCCGACTGCCTCGTCGATTTCGACGCCGACGGCACCCCCGACGTGGTCGACCCCGACGACGACAACGATGGCGTCGACGACCCTGCCGATCGCTGCGCCGAAACCGACCTGGCCGACGACACCGCCCCCGCTCGCCTGAAGCGAAACCGGTTCTGGTCCGATGCATCGGGCGTATTCGGCGGGTCGGGCTACACGGTCGCCGACACCGGTGGATGCTCGGCATCACAGATCATCGACGCTGCGGGCCTTGGCAACGGTCACCGTAGATTCGGCATCAGCCGCAGCGCCCTGCGCGAATGGATCGCTTCGGCCTGACCCTCGTCCGACCACCACGGAGCAGGTCGTTGCCGCCCAACCCGTCGATGGTGTCGGAGGGCCGCAGCCCCCAGATGCATCGATGCCTGACCGCGGCCGTCACCCCACACACGTGCGGGTGGCGGCCCGGTTGTGGTGTTCGGGGTGGTGTCAGAGGGGCGACGTAGGTTCGAGTCCATGAGGCGGCAGTTTCGACTTCGCGATTTCATGGCGGCGGGTGTAGTGGTGCTGATACCCACAGCTGCCACGATCTACGCGGACTGGGTGCAGGCGCTCACCCCGGCGTGGCGCCACGCGGCCTTCCTCTGCTGGCTCGCCGCCGCTGCGCTGATCGTCGTGGACCAACTGCGAAGGGACGAACGGTCCGATCGTTCGCTCGCAGCGTTCGAGTCGCTCACCGACGAGAAGCGGCAGCAACTTCGGCAGCTGGCGCTTCAGAGCCAGGAATCTGTGTTTCGTTCATTCCTCACTCCTGACCTTTGGTTTCCGCGCAAATGGGAGTGGACGGTCTACGTACACGACCCCACCATCGATCGCCTCACGTCTGAACAGCAGCGTCACTTCGCCAAGCGAGGCTCGGTTGTTGCCACGCCAATCTGGGACCACGAAGAGAAGGTCGGCGTGCTCGCAGGAATCTGTGATGGCGAGGACCGGTTCTTCGAACAGCAGGTCAACCAGTCCCACATACGCCAAACGGCAACCGTGCTCGGAACCCTCCTCGGAACGTTGCGCCCGAAATCCGAGCTCGACCACGGTGCTACCGTGAAAGGAAGCCCATGAAGACGAACACCACCTCCACCACAACGACCTCACCGGCTCGCGGCCCCGAGTACTGGGAGACGAAGCTCAAATTCACCAAGGGCCAGGAGAAGACGCTCCGAAAGGCTGCCCGGAGAAACGGCCGCGCCGCCTGAGCGCTCAGCGGTCGCTTCAATGACTGAGCTACGGGTACTCGGTTGAGGCAGTTGCCGACGTGGCTGGACTCGACACTGCCGAGGTCGAAGCCCTCTCATAACCCAACTTGCACGGCGGCTTCATTTCGGCTCCTCGTCGATCCACTCGACCGAGCTGCCTCTCGTCTTCACCATCGTGCAGGAAGTGCCCGTAGTCGACGGCGACTCGCTGGCGAGTACCGCGCCGTCACCGCAACAGCCGGGTGAGCTGCGGGCGAAAGGTAGATGTTCGGGTCGACCTACCGCCTCCGCAGGCGCCCGAAGAAGCTGCGCTTGGTTGGCTGCTGTGGCGGCGGATTTTGAGCCAGTTCGAGTGCGGCTTCCGGCGGGACGCCGTCCTGCTCTGGTCGGATCATCGTGCCGACGACCTCCATCTCGATCCCCGCGTCAGTGCGTCGAAAGATCGAATACGGCAACTCGGCCCGGCCCGGAGGCATCTCCTGATGGCAGTCCTCCTCGCAGAACGCCGCAAAGGCCGGAATCGCCTGAACGTTCGAGTCCCACCACATCCAGGACTTCTCATCCTCCAGCGCTCGCTCGATCCGCTCCAAGAAGTCGGCGGCGACGTCCTCGTGTCGATCCACGAGAAACTCGAGCCCTCGCCAATCCTCGAAGTCCTCGTCATCCTCCCACTCGATGGCACGGCTCCACTGCATGAACACATCGAGGTTCGGGTCGGTCCGTTGCGAGAATCGCAGCGCTGCGTGCACGGCGTCGTAGGCCTCATCGCACCACATCTGCGACACCAACAGCACCGCACTCTGCACCTCGGGAACGCGTGCGAACACGGTTCGGACGGTGGGCTCCACGTACGTGGAGATCATCTCGGCGCGAAGCGTGGCCGCTTCCTCTGCGGTCAGCTGTTCTGTGAAGTCCACGGTCTGCTAACCCCTCACCAAATCGATCTGTCGCCGGCGGTCATCGAAGTCGAGCCGATGAAAGTAGCTCTCCAACACCACCGGC
>JAHDEJ010000018.1:104627-116789 GCA_020628865.1 Acidimicrobiales bacterium | reverse complement strand
ACCTGCTCGAACTCGACAACATCTCGAAGTTCTACGGCAACATCATCGCCCTCGAAGGCGTGAGCACGACGGTGAACGCCGGAGAGGTCACGTGCGTGCTCGGCGACAACGGCGCCGGCAAGTCCACCTTCATCAAGATCCTCGCCGGCGTGCACCAGCAGTCCGAGGGCACGATCCGCCTGAACGGCGAAGAGGTCATGTTCAACTCGCCGCGTGACGCGCTCGGCGCCGGCATCGCGACCGTGTACCAGGACCTCGCCATGGTGCCGCTCATGTCGGTGTGGCGGAACTTCTTCCTCGGCTCCGAGCCGACCAAGAGCCTCGGTCCGCTCAAGTGGATCGATCAGTCGAAGGCCAAGCGCATCGCCAAGGAAGAGATGGGCAAGATGGGCATCGACATCCGCGACACCGAGCAGGCCGTCGGCACGCTCTCCGGTGGTGAGCGTCAGTCCGTCGCCATCGCCCGCGCCGGCTACTTCGGCGCCAAGGTGCTGATCCTCGACGAGCCGACCTCGGCGCTCGGTGTGAAGCAGTCGGGCGTGGTGCTGAAGCGCATCGTCGAGGCCCGCAACCAGGGACTCGCCGTGATCTTCATCACCCACAACCCGCGTCACGCCTACCCGGTCGGGAACCGGTTCCTGATCCTCAACCGGGGCAAGTCCATGGGCTCGTTCGCAAAGGACGAGATCTCCATCGACGACCTCACCCAGCTCATGGCCGGCGGCGCCGAGCTCGAAGCGCTCGAGCACGAGCTCAACGCGGCCGTCGGAAACGGAAACGGCGACTAGTCACATGACCAGTGCGCTCGAAGTGCTGACCGTTGGCCGAGTCAGCGTCGACCTGTACGCCGAACAGCTCGGCGAACCGATGCGCAACGTCACGTCGTTCAAGAAGTCGATCGGTGGCACGGCGACCAACGTTGCCGTGGCCGCCGCTCGACTCGGTCGCCGAACCGCGCTCGTCACCAAGGTGGGCGACGACCAGTTCGGCAACTACGTGCAGCACGCACTCGAGCACACGTTCGACGTCGATCCCACGTGGGTGACCGTCGACCCCGACCTGAAGACGCCGCTGGCGTTTGCCGAGCTCGATCCGCCGGAAGAGCCGAACATCATCTTCTACCGCGAGCCGCGGGCGCCCGACCTGAACATCGAACCCGATGACGTCGACGCCGACGTGGTGGCCAACGTGCCGATCTTCTGGTTCCCGGCCAGCCGCTTCTCCGACGAGAAGGCCGCCGACACGATGCGCCAGCTGCTGGCCATCCGGGGCCGGCGCAGCCACACCGTGCTCGACCTGGACTGGCGGCCCATGTTCTGGGATTCGCCGGAACAGGCAAGCGAGGCGATCTCGCCGATGCTCGACCACGTCACGATCGCCATCGGCAACAAGGACGAGTGCGAGATCGCCGTCGGCACCCGAGACCTGAACGAGGCGGCCGATCGGCTTCTCGAACGGGGTCTCGAGATGGCGGTCATGAAGCTCGGCGCCGATGGGGTGATGATCGCCACCGCCGACGGAACGCGGGTGTCGGTTCCCCCGTACTGGGTCGACGTGGTGTGCGGGCTCGGTTCGGGCGATGCCTTCGGCGGTGCGTTCTGCCATGGGCTGCTCGAGGGCTGGGACCCGGAGACCATCATCAAGTGGGGCAATGCGGCGGGCGCAATCGTGGCCGGCCGCCTGATGTGCGCCGATGACATGCCGACCATCGCCGACATCGAGGCGCTCCTCGCCGAACGCGACGGAGACAACTGATGACACTGCACCGTCCCATCGGCACGCTGGCCGATGGCGCCGACACTGTGTTGCTCACGCCCGAGGAAGCCGGGTGGGCCTACAGCGGGCTGCGTGTCCTGCGCCTGCAGCCGGGCGAGTCCCGCACGATCGACACCGGCGGCGAAGAGTTCGCCGTACTCCCGTTGTCGGGCGGCGGCGTCGTGGTGACGGCGGAAGGAACCCGTTACGAGCTGCAGGGACGCGACACGGTGTTCTCCCGCGTGACCGACTGGGCGTACGTGCCGATCGAGACATCGGTGACGCTCGAGGCGATCGGCGTGCTGCCGGTGGAGCTTGCTCTCTGCTCGGCCCGCGCCACCCGACGAACCGAGCTGCACTACGGCTCGGCCGAGGACGTCTCCGTCGAGTTGCGCGGCGGGGGACAGGCCAGCCGCCAGATCAACAACTTCTGCAGCCCCGAACAGTTTTCGGGCGCCGACAAGCTCATGTGCGTCGAGGTGTACACGCCGGACGGCAACTGGTCGTCCTACCCGCCACACAAGCACGACGATTCGCCCGAATGCGAGGTGAACATCGAGGAGATCTACTACTTCCGGATCGGTGAAGCCGGCCGCACCAGCTACACCGACCAGGGCTTCGGCATGCATCGCACATACACGGGAATCGGTCACGAAGGCATGCCGGTCATCGACGAGAACGTGGTGGTGCACGACGGCGACGTCTTCCTCGTGCCCCGGGGTTATCACGGGCCGTGCATCGCAGCCCCGGGCTACACCATGTACTACCTGAACGTGTTGGCCGGCCCCGGCGGCGAACGCAGCATGGCGTTCTGCGACGACCCCACCCACCACTGGGTCCGCGACGAGCTGTCGAGCCAGCCCATGGACGCCCGGCTCCCACTCATGACCGCGGAGGGAGTCGCATGAGCGTCATCTGGTTCTGCCGAGGCTGCCCCGACCACCTGGTGGCCGACATGGAAGCGGCCGGCCACACCGCGGTGGGTCCGGCCTTGGACGAGCGCGCTGAAGCCCACGGCATCCTTGCCGGCGGCGAACCGTATGACGCCGCCGTGCTCGACGCGTTGCCGAACCTTCGGGTGCTCTCCCGCATCGGCATCGGCTACGACGCCGTCGACCTCGACGCCGCATCCGAACGCGGCATCATCGTCACCAACACCCCCGACGGTCCGACCACCTCCACCGCCGAACACACCGTCGCCCTGATGATGGCCGTGGCCCACGAACTGACCGCGTCCGCGCAGCGACTCCGGGCGGCCACCGGCGACTACATCACGCACCAGCACAGCATGGAGCTCAACGGTCGCACCCTCGGCCTCCTCGGATTCGGCCGCATCGGCCGCGCCGTCGCCCACATGGCCGAAGCGATTGGCATGCGGGTGATCGTGAGCGACCCACTCCACGAAGACAGCGTCACGGTCGACGAACTGCTGGCCGAGAGCGACGTTCTGTCGCTCCACGTGCCGGCGACTCCCGACACGATCGGGATGATCGACGCAGCCGCCCTCGCTCGCATGAAGCAGGGTTCGATCCTGATCAACGCCGCCCGCGGTTCCATCGTGGTCACCGACGACCTCGTCGACGCCGTACAGCGCGGACACCTCATGGGTGCCGGCCTCGACGTGACCGACCCCGAACCCCTCGACCCCGACCATCCGCTGCTCCACATGGACAACGTGATCGTCACCCCACACATCGCCTCGAACACGACCGCCGGACGTGAACGGATGGAACGCATGGCGTTCGATCAGGTCACTGCGGGCCTGGCGGGTGAACGACCCAGCGAACAACTCAACTCCCCCATCAGGTAAGGAAGAACCATGGAACGTCAACCACTGCGCATCGCCGTGATCGGACTCGGCTGGATGGGCCAGGCCCACAGCCGCAGCTACGCCCGCATCCCGCAGCTGTTCGAGGACCGCGAATACAACCCCGTGCTCGCCGTCTGCGCCGACAACATGGAAGAACGCCGTGACCAGGCGATCCACAGCTTCGGTTTCGAAGACGCCGTCGCCGACTGGCGCGACATCATGGATCGCGACGACATCGACGTCGTCACCTGCACCGCGCCCAACATGCTGCACGAAGAGATCTGCGTCGCCGCCGCCGAGACCGGCAAGCACATCTTCTGCGAGAAGCCCGTCGGTGGTCGTCCAGACCAGACCGTGCGCGCCGAGAAGGCCGCCCGTGACGCCGGCGTCGTCACCGGCGTCGGCTACAACTACCGCTTCGCCCCGCTCGTCCAGTACCTCAAGAACCTCATCGAGGACGGCGAGCTCGGCGAGATCACCAACTACCGCGGCCGCTTCTTCTCCATGTACGGCAGCGACCCGATGGGCCTGCTCAGCTGGCGCTTCAAGGTCGACCAGTCCGGCTACGGCGTCAGCACCGACATCCTCAGCCACTCGATGGACCTCGCCCACATGCTCGTCGGCCCCATCACCCGCGTCATGGGCATGCAGAAGACGTTCATCACCGAACGCCCCCTCCCCAAGCCCGGCGGCACCCACTACGACCGCGGCGAACCCGGCGACCCCACCGGCGAAGTCACCAACGAGGACTACTTCGGCGCCTTCTGCGAATTCGAGAACGGCGCCATCGGCACCTTCGAGACCAGCCGCAGCATCATCGGCCCCGAGAGCCAGAACGCCTTCGACGTGTACGGCACCAAGGGCGCCGCCAACTGGAACCTCGAAACCATGAACGAGATGGGCCTGTTCCTTCTCGAGGACAAGGCCCGCGGCTACACGACCGTGCGCGGCGGCGACCGCTACCCCTACCACGGCAACTTCGTGCCCGGCGACGCCAACAGCATCGCCTTCGAAGACCTCGTCACCATCGAGGACTACGAGTTCCTCAAGGCAGTGGCCGCCGGAACCAAGCACTCCGCGAGCTTCAAGGAAGCGGTGGACTACGTCAGCGTGCAGGCGGCGTTGCTGAAGTCGACCGAGACGGGGACGTGGCAGGACGTCGTGAATCTGGCGGAGGACTGATGTTGGGCTTCTCCCCGCCGAGCGACGACCGTCCGTCCGGCGCTGGACCGTCGGCTTCGCCCTCCAGCTCCGCTTCGCTCCACAACGTCGGGCTTCGCTCGACCGCCCATCACCTCCCGGCCGGCCGTCGCTCGGCTCGTCCGGCTCCACCGAATCCGGCCGGTTCTCTCAAGCAAAGGAAATTCGCATGAGCACGATTCGATTGACGACTTCGCAGGCGATTGTGAAGTATCTGATTGCGCAGAAGTCCGTTTTGAAGGATGGATCTGTCGGGCCGCTGTTTGGCGGTGTGTATGGGATCTTCGGGCATGGGAACGTGACCTCGCTCGGGCATGCGCTCGAGCGGGAGAAGGAGGCGTTGCCGACGTTCCGCGGGCAGGCGGAGGAGGGCATGGCCCTCGCCGGTGTGGCGTACGCCAAGGCGACCCGTCGCCGGCAGATCATGGTGGCCACCAGTTCGGTCGGTCCGGGCGCCACGAACATGGTGACCGCTGCGGGCGTGGCCCACAGCAACCGCATTCCGCTGCTGTTGATCAGTGGCGACACGTTCACGAGCCGCCTGCCGGACCCGGTGTTGCAGCAGGTCGAACACTTCGGTGACCCGACCCAGACGGTGAACGACAGCTTCCGTGCCGTCAGCCGTTACTGGGACCGCATCACCCGGCCCGAGCAGTTGACGACGTCGCTGCCACACGCGATCCAGACCATGCTCGATCCCGCAGACTGTGGGCCCGCGTTCCTCGGCCTGCCTCAGGATGTTGGGGCTGAGGCCTGGGACTTCCCGGTCGCCATGTTCGAGGAGCGGGTGCACGACATCGCCCGGCCCCGCCCGGACCGGCGTCAGTTGGCAGAGGCGATCGCCGCACTGCAGTCGGCGGAGAAGCCGCTGATCGTGGCCGGCGGCGGCGTGCACTACTCGCTCGCCGAAGCCGAGCTCGCTGCGTTCGCAACCGCGCACAACATTCCCGTCGTCGAGACGGTGGCCGGCAAGGCCAGCCTCGAATGGGACCATCCGATGTACGGCGGTCCGATCGGGGTCACCGGCGGAACCTCCGCCAACGCGCTGGCCGGCGAGGCCGATGTGGTCCTGGCCGTGGGCACCCGTCTGCTCGACTTCACGACCGGTTCGTGGACCGTGTTCAAGAACGAGAACGTGAAGATCATCGGCCTCAACGCCGCCCGGTTCGATGCGACCAAGCGCCACACCACGCCGCTCGTCGCCGACGCCAAGGAAGGCCTCCTCGAACTGGGGGAGGGTCTGGGCGACTACCGCGCGCCCGACGACTGGTCCACCACGCTCGCAACCGAGATCGCGCAGCACAACGCCTACATCGACAAGATCGCGGCCAAGGAAGCGACGGGCGACAGCGGGCTTCCCACGTACGCCCAGGTGGTCGGTGCGATCGATCGGCTCGCCGACGAGAACACCTTTGCGTTGGCGGCCGCCGGTGGCTTCCCCGGTGAGGTCAACAACGGCTGGCGGGCCAAGCACCTCAACAGCTTCGACTGCGAGTACGGCTTCAGCTGCATGGGGTACGAGACCAGCGGTGGCTGGGGTGCCGCGATGGCGATGCCGGACAAGGACGTCGTCGTCTTCACCGGCGACGGCTCGTACATGATGCTCAACAGCGACATCTACAGCTCGGTCATCCACGGCCACAAGATGATCGTCATCGTGTGCGACAACGGCGGTTTCGCCGTGATCAACCGGCTCCAGACCAACATGGGCGGCAACCCGTTCAACAACCTGATCAAGGACAACCCGACGGTCGTCAACCCGGTGCCCGTCGACTTCGCGAAGCACGCCGAGGCGATGGGTGCGATCAGCGAGACGGTGACCAGCATCGACGAACTCGAAGCGGCCTACGCCCGCGCCAAGGACGCCGACCGCACCTACGTCATCGCGTTGGTCACCGACGCCTACAGCTGGACCGAAGGCGGCTCCTTCTGGGAGGTCGGCGTCCCCGAGGTCAGTGACCTCGACACCGTCCTCGCCGCCAAAGCCGACATGGTGGAAGGCAAGAAAGGCCAACGGCTGTGACTCGCTCGACACTTCCGGTCGAGATCCGCGTCAACGGGGTGATGGCTTGAAGGCCGTAGCGGTGATCGGCGCGGGTGGGATGGGGCGGTTCCACGCGGAGACGCTGGCAGCGTTGCCCGGCGTCGGCATCGGCGCAGTGTGCGACCCGTACCAGCCGAACGCCGTGGCGGTTGCGGAAGCGGTGCAGGCCCCGTGGAACACCGACCCGCTCGCCTGCGCAGCTGCGGGTTGGGACGGCGTGGTCATCGCGTCGCCCGACGAGACCCACGCCGAGCTCACACTGGCAGCGCTCGGTGCCGGCAGCCGAGTGCTGTGCGAGAAGCCACTCAGCCATGACCTGAACGGCGCCCGCGCCGTCATTGCAAAAGAGGTCGAGCTGGGGGAGCGGCGCGTGCAGGTGGGCTTCATGCGGGAGGTCGACCCGGCCCACGCCGCTCTGGCCGAGCAGCTCGCCGGCCTCGGCGCGCTCCAGTACCTACGGTGCACGCACCGCAACACCAACGCCGACGCCCGTCCGCCGGCCACGGTGCTGGTGCAGTCGCTGATCCACGACATCCACACCGTCCGCTGGTTGGCGGGCGAGATCGTCGACGTCGACGCCCGCGCCATTCCGCGCCCCGGCGGGCTCGCCCACGTGCTGCTGGTCCTGCGGTTGCAGTCCGGCGCGACCGCAACGGTCGAGTTCAGCGACGACACGTATGCCTACGAGGTCGAAGTGGAGGCCACGTCCGAGCGGGGAATGGTGATGACGAGCGCGCCGCAGCGGCCGCGTCTGCGCATCGACGGCGATCATCGCACGCCCATCGGCGACGACTGGTTCGGTTGGTTCGCCGAGGCGTACCGGATCCAGGACCGCGCCTGGGTCGAGTCGCTCGAGGGGCCGACCGCAGTCGGACCGTCGGCCGTCGACGGCCTCGCCGCGCAGCTCGTGGCTGAAGCGGCGCTCGCGTCCATCGCCGAGGGTCGATCGGTGGCTGTCGAAGCCCACGACGTGCCGGAGCTGTATCGGAGATGACGGCGACCGCCCCCCGCCGCGACTATTCGCTCGATGGGGAGGAGTCGGTTCGCGCGGTGGAGCGGGGGCTGGCCGACGGCGATTGGTTCCACGCCACCATCGACCCCCAGCGGCTGCGTGAGCTGTCGATCCGCACCAACCGGCGGGCGGCCGTCGACACGGCGCTGTGGTTCGGCCTGGCCATCGGCCTCGGCGTGTTGGCGTGGTCGGTGCGGTGGACGTGGTGGGCGGTGCCCGCGTTCCTCGTCTACGGCGCGGTCGTCGGCGGTTCGTCCGATGCGCGGTGGCACGAGTGCGGCCACGGGACGGCGTTCAAGACTGGTTGGCTGAACGACCTCGTCTACTACCCGACGAGCTTCATGATCGCCCGCGAAGCCACCCTCTGGCGCTGGTCCCACTTCCGGCATCACACCGACACGATCGTGGTCGGCCGCGACCCCGAGATCATCTTCCCCCGGCCGCCCTCACTCGGGCAGGCGGTGCTCGCGTTCTCGAACGTGAAGGGCGGCCCGACCCTGATGGCGGGCACGGCTCGGCATGCGTTCGGCCGGCTCGACCCCACGACCCGCATCCTCGTGCCCGAGTCCGACCATCGCCGTGTGGTCTGGGAGGCGAGGGTCTACGTGGCGATCTGGGCCACCGCCGTCGTTTGGGCGCTGGCGAGTTGGTCGATCCATCCGGTGCTGTTGATCGGCGGACCAACGATC
The DNA here is from genome assembly GCA_020628865.1 of Acidimicrobiales bacterium. Classification (GTDB taxonomy): domain Bacteria; phylum Actinomycetota; class Acidimicrobiia; order Acidimicrobiales; family SHLQ01; genus SHLQ01. Next base: position 108,279 of record JAHDEJ010000018.1, on the reverse strand, counting down.
TACGGCGCATGGCTGATGGTGTTCTTCGGCATCACCCAACACGCGGGTCTGAAAGAGGACGTGCTCGACCATCGCCACAGCACTCGCACCGTCCACATGAACCCGGTCTTCCGGTTCCTGTACCTGAACATGAACTACCACGTGGAGCACCACATGTTCCCGGCGGTGCCGTATCACCGGCTCCCCGAGCTCCACGCCGAGATCGCCGATCAGCTGCCGGCACCGCTGCCGTCCACGGCAGCCGCATACCGGGAGATCTTCCACGCCATCCGGCAACAGCACGATGACCCGTCGTGGGAGCTCGATCGTCGCGTCCCCGACGTGCCGGGGATGCCCGGGCCGATCGTGCAGGCCTTCGACTGGCCCAGCGACGGGCGGGTGCGGTTGCCCGTGCAGCTCGAGCCGGGCGAGGTGAAGGCGATCGAGGTCGCGGGCCGGGCCGTTCTTCTTGCCCGCGACGCGCTGGGTACGTTGCATGCGGTCGATCGCATCTGCACGCATGGCGACGCCGATCTGGCTGAGGGTCTGGTGATCGGCTGCGAGATCGAATGCCCCAAGCACAACGGCCGCTTCGATCTCGTCACCGGCGCGGGCACGCGCCGCCCGATTCGCGAATCGCTCGACGTGCACTCGATCACCGAACTCGACGGCGGCGAGGTCGAGGTTCAGATCAACAGTCGGTCGTCGGTGTCGGGAGCGTCGACATGATTCCCGGCATCGCAGGGCCGGGTGATGGCCCACGCAATGACGGACAGGCCGAGCCCGGCAAGGACGTCGACCGTGAAGTGATGGGCGGTGAGCAACACGGTGAAGACCGTGAGCAGCACGTGCCCGGCTGCGATCGTGAGCACGACTCGACGATTCGCCATGGAACGAATGGTGAGGCCGACCAGCAGCGCCCATGCCACGTGCATCGACGGCATCGCCGCGAACTGGTTGGCGGCTTCGCTGCCCGGGAGCCCGTAGGGGTACGGGCCGTAGAGCAGGCCGGTGTCGATGAAGCCCGGCAGCATGCGGGGCGGCGCCAGCGGGTAGGTGAGGTGAACGACCACGGCGATACTCGTCACGATGATCAGCGAGTTGCGCAGGCGCACGTAGGCGGTGTCCCGGTCGATCACGAACGCGAGGACGAGCACGGCCACGGTGACGGGGAAGTGCACCAGGTAGTAGAGGTTGGCGGCCCGGAACACGGCGGTGGAGTCGATCAGCGCCTGCAGGTCGGCCTCGAGCGACAGGCCGATGCGCTCCTGAATGTCCAGGATGCTTCGGGCGTTGGTGATGGCCCGGAGCTGACTTTCGGCGCTGATGTTGCGCACGAGGGAGTAAGCGATCCAGACCGCACTGACGAGGCCGAGGTTGCGGAGAACGTCGGGAACGACACGGCGATCCGAGTCCATCCGTTCGGTGGGCGCGGTCACGATGCCGAGCCTTTGGTGCCGCCAGCTCGGTTGATCAGTACACGTAGGGCTCCGCAATTTGTGCGCCACATGACCTCCTCCAATGTAGGACACCAACGCCTGCTGACAAGAGCAGATTCCCGAAACCATCCTTTCGGAGGACCCTCTGGGCCGGATGATCCACCCGCAGGAGGATGCCGGTCATGAGGGTGTGGATGACCGGAGGCGGAGGCTTCGTCGGATCGAACATCGTGCGGGCCGCGCTCGACGCCGGCAACGCGGTCACGACGACAGGCTGGTCCTTCGCCGCGCCCGCCGGTGCGGCCTACGACGTGGTGCCGGTGGACATGACCGACGAGGTGCAGGTGCGCGAAAGCGTGGCTTCGGCTCGACCCGATCTGGTGCTCAACTGCGCGATCCTCAACGACTGGGACCGCATGTACGGCGACCGCGAGGCGGCCTGGGCCGCCTACGTGGGCGCCACCCGGCACACCAGCGCGGCAGCGGCCGACGTCGGCGCTGCCTACGTGCTCGTGTCCACAGACTGGGTGTTCGACGGCACGCAGGCTGGAGCGCACGAGGAGACGCCTCCGAACCCGGTGAACCTGTACGGCTCGCTCAAGCTGGCCTCGGAGATGGTGGCGTTGGAGCGCGGTGGCGCCGTCGCCCGAGTCAGCGGAGTGAACGGCCTGCACCTCGCCCGGCCCGAGACGCCCCGGGCGCAGGACCGCGGCTTCGGCTATTTCGTTGCGTCGATCGTCGACGCGTTGTCCTCCGGCCGGACCTTCACCGTCTGGGAGGCCGACGACATCAACATGCGGGCGACTCCGTCGTTGGCGCTCGAGTGCGGCGAGACCATGCTGGCCATCGGTGAGCAGCGGGCGAGCGGCGTCTTCCACTGCTGCGGTGCCGATGCCGTGACCCGCCGCGAACTGGCCGAGCTGACCTGCGACGTGTTCGACCTCGACCCGAGCATGTTGCGCTATGGCCCGCCGGACCCCGAGTCGATGCTCGCCGCGCCTGTCCCGTACGACACGTCGTTGACGACGCCCCGCACCGACCGCATCCTCGGCCGGTCGGCCACGCCGGTGCGCACCCTCCTCGAACGTTTCAAGACCCAACTCGAACAGCCAGAGAAAGCAGTCATCACATGAGTGAGCAACCCACGATCGCCGTGCTCGGCACCGGCCGCATCGGCAAGATGCACGCCGAGCTCATCGCCCGGCAGGTTCCGGGGCTGGGCCTCCATTCGGTCTTCGATGTGTACACGGAGGGCGCGGCCGCAGTCGCCGCTGACCTCGGCGTCCCGGCGGCGGCCAGCGTCGAGGAGATCATGGCGAGCGACGCCGACGCGGTGGCGATCTGCACGAGCACCGACACTCACGTCGACCTCGTGGTCGCGGCAGCCGAGGCTGGCAAGGCGATCTTCCTGGAGAAGCCGGTGTCCTTGAACCTCGAGGAGGTGGATCGCGCCGTGGCGGCCGTGAAGGCGGCCGGCGTGCCACTGCAGGTGGGCTTCAACCGCCGCTTCGACCCGGCCCACGCCGCGGTCCAACAGGCGGTTGCGAACGGCAGCGTCGGCGACGTGCACATGGTGAAGATCACGAGTCGGGACCCGGCCCCGCCACCCATCGAGTACATCAAGGTGTCCGGCGGCATCTTCTGCGACATGACGATCCACGACTTCGACATGGCCCGGTTCGTCACCGGCAGCGAGATTGTCGAGGTCTACGTGAAGGCGGCCGTGCGTATCGACCCGGCCATCGGCGAGGCGGGCGACGTCGATACCGCCATGCTGCTGCTCACGCACGAGAACGGTGCGTTCACGTACATCGACAACAGCCGCCAGGCCGTCTACGGCTACGACCAGCGGGTCGAGGCCTTCGGTTCAGCCGGCATGGCCGCCTCGGAGAACCCGCGGGAACACACGGCCGAGCTGCACACGGCCGATGGCACCCGCCAGCAGAACATCCCGTACTTCTTCCTCGAGCGGTACATCCCCAGCTACCTCGCCGAGTGGGAAGCCTTTCGGGAAGGACTGGCGAGCGGCACCATGCCGGTGACCATCGACGATGGGCGCGCCCCGCTCGTGGCCGGCCTTGCGGCCTGGAAGTCGTACCACGAGGGCCGCCCCGTCCGGTGTGAGGAGATCGGCTGATGGACCAGACACTCGACCCGTCCGACCCGTACGCATTCGGCTCGTTCGCGGGCAAGACCTGCGTGGTCACCGGAGGCTCGCAGGGCCTCGGCAACGC
>JAHDEJ010000018.1:98828-104527 GCA_020628865.1 Acidimicrobiales bacterium | reverse complement strand
GCCGAGGACGGCGTGCAGAAGAAGTTCCACGATGCCCCCGACGACTGGCTGGAGACCGCCGAGGCCGGCATGGCGTTCGGTCGGCTCCTCAAGCCGCAGGAAGTCGCCCGAGGCATCTGTTTCATGTTGAGCGACGAGTCCGGGATGATGTCCGGCTCGTCCATCGATTTCGACCAAACCATGCCGGGTCAGGGCCCGGCCGCACCGTTCGAACCGGTGCCCCGACACTTTCCCTGGGAGCAGCAATGAATGATGACAGCCTGATCAGAAACGCGGGCGGCGACGGCATCCGCCTCGACGTGACGCCCGAGTCCGCCGACTGGCGGTTCCTCAGCTTCCGGGTGGTGCACCTGGCGGCCGGCACCAGCTACGACGATCATCGTCCGGGCCAGGAGACGGCCATTGTGCCGCTCTCCGGTGGTGGGACCGTGATTGCCGGATCGGAGACGTACGACCTGGCTCGCACGAGCGTGTTCGAACAGATGCCGAGCATCGCCTACGTGACGCCGGGCGACACGATGGCAGTCACCGCCGGCGACGGCGGCTTCGAGTTCGCCATCGGCTCGGCACCGGCGGAGGGCATCTACCCGACCCGCCTCATCGTGCCCGAGGACATGAAGAGCGAGGTGCGCGGTGGCGGAGCATCGCACCGCCAGGTGAATCACGTGCTGGCCCCGCCGGTCGACGCCGAACGCCTCATCCTCTACGAGGTCTACGTTCCCCGCGGTTGCTGGTCCGGTTGGGCGCCGCACCGTCACGACGGCGTGGACGGCGCGCCGTACCTGGAGGAGACCTACTACTTCCGCCTCGACCCCGGTGACGGGTTCGCCATGCACCGCAACTGGGCGCCGGAGGCCGAGTTCGACGAGACCGTGATCCTGCACGACGGCGACACCGCCCTCGTGCCGAAGGGCTTCCACTCGAGCGTGGCGTGCCCCGGCTCCAACATGTTCTTCCTCAACTACCTGGCCGGCGAACTGGTGGACAAGGAGCGCGTCACGCCCCCGTGCTTCCACGAGGCGTACACGTGGATTCACGAGGACTGGGAGAACGGCGACCTCGGCGCCTGGACCCAACCCGTCATGCAAACCCCCAACCTCAACAACCCCGGAGGCATGCCATCATGACCGCCGCAATGACCCCAGGAAAGATGCGGGGGCTCGACACCCTCGCCACCGACGAGGGCGTCTTCGCCATCCTCGCCATCGACCACCGCGACTCGCTCCGTGTCGTGCTGCCGGGCGAGGCGGCGGACGCCGACATCGTCCAGTTCAAGCTCGACCTGCTCTCGGGCGTCGGGTCGATCGCCAGCGGCGCGATGCTCGAGCCCGAGTTCAGCATCCCGCAGGCCGTCCAGGCCGGGGCGATCTCCGGGAACACGGGCTTCTTCGCCGCCCTCGAAGCGCAGGGCTACCTGTCCGATCCGTGGGCCGGGCCGACGACGATGATGCCGGGCTGGGACCTGACCGATGCGAAGCGCATGCAGGCGTCGGGTGCCAAGCTCCTTTTGCCGTTCCACCCGGATCGCACAGAACACGCCGCCGAGCAGGTGGAGGTCTGCCGCCACACGGCGGCCAGGTGCGCCGAGCTCGACATTCCGCTGCTCGTCGAGCCGGTGGCGTTCGGGATGGAAGGTCCGGACCGTCGACGCATCGTCGTCGAATCGGTCCGCCAGCTGACCGACACGGGCCTCGACGTGCTGAAGCTCGAGTTCCCCGGCGATCCCGACGATCCGTCTGGTTGGGCCGACGCCTGCGCCGAGGTGACCGCCACGGCCACGAAGCCGTGGGTGCTGCTCTCGTCGGGCGTCACGTTCGACGCCTACGAGCAGCAGCTCGAGGCCGCATTCGCCGCTGGCTGCTCGGGCTTCACCGGTGGCCGCGCGATCTGGCGGGAGGCCGCCGTGGCCGAGCTCGCCGACCGTCCGGCGGCCATCGCCGATCTGGTGGTCCCACGGATGCACCGCTTGCGGGAGCTCGCCGTCGGTTCGGCTCGTCCGTGGCGCAGCGTCTGAGAACTCTTGCGTACAACTTGCGAAGCTGCGACCACACGTTGACCTGGCGCGCCTACCGTCGAGACATGCATCGATTCCGGTTGTTCGCGTCCGCAGCGGTGGTGGGCCTGCTCGCGACAGCGTGCGCCTCCGATCCGCCGACAGAGGCTGCGGCCACGACGAGTGCGCCGACGACAAGCAGCGTGGCGCCCGAGCCGGAGACACCGGAAACGACGGAGACGCAGGAGTTGGTCGAGACGACCGCGACGACGGCGGCTCCGGCGACAACGACCTCGACGGCGCCGCCGCGGGTCCCGTCGGCGGTCGACCTTGCGCGTACCCCGGTCGATGTCGAGCTGATTGCCTCGGTCGACAATCCGGTGGCGGTCATCGTGGGCCCAAACGGCACAGATCTCTGGGTGGCCGAGCAGACCGGCCGCGTGGTCCGATTGCCCGGCGGCGAGGGGCCGGCCGTCGCCGACGTGGGCGTGGATCTCCGCGGTCAGGTGTCGGGCGCCTCCGAGCAGGGTCTGCTGGGCATCGCCCTTTCGCCGGACGCCGGCCACCTCTTCACGAATCACACCGACCCCGGCGGCACCACCGTCGTGTCGTCCTGGGCGGTCGATGGCAACGCCGTCGACGCCAGCACGATGACCGAGGTGTTGCGGGTCGAGCAGCCGGCGGGGAACCACAACGGTGGCCACGTGCTGTTCGATCCGGACGGCCACCTGTGGGTCGGCCTGGGTGATGGGGGCGGTGGTGGCGACCCGTGGGAGCACGGACAGAACCCGGACACGCTGCTCGGGTCGATGCTTCGATTCGCGGTGGACGGTGGGGCGATCTCCGTGCCGCCCGACAACCCATTCGTCGACGGCGGTGGCGCCGACGAGGTGGCGGTGTGGGGTGTCCGAAACCCGTGGCGCTTCAGCTTCGATGCGGCGACCGGCGACCTGTGGATCGCCGATGTCGGACAGAATCGGTTCGAGGAGATCACCGTGCTCCGTCGCGGCGGCGAGGTGCTCGGCGCCAACCTCGGCTGGAACCTCCGCGAGGGGGACGACGCATTCCTCGGCGGCGCCGAGCCGGACGGCCACGCGTCGCCATACGTGGACTACCCACAGACCGGTGGGCGCTGCTCGATCACCGGCGGTGAGGTGTACCGAGGCTCGGACATCCCGAGCCTCGACGGCGCCTACATCTTCAGCGACTTCTGCACCGGCGAGCTGCTGGCCGTCGCCGCCGAAGGCGACAGCGAGATCGTGGCGCTGGACGGCCCGGCCGTGAGTCAGCCGACCAGCTTCGGCCTGGACGCCGACGGCGAACTGCTCGTGCTGGGCAAGCCCGGCGGCGTCTTCCGCATCGTCCCCGGCTAGTCGCCGTTCCTCACCAGACGATCGAGGGCCATCCAGAAGAACGGCAGCGCCACGAGCACGAGGACGGTGCTGGACACGAGACCGCCGATGATCGTCACGGCCAGGCTCTCCCAGAAGGGGTCGAGCAACGCCAGCGGGAGGAGCCCGGCGATCGTCGTGAGGGTCGTGGCCACCAGCGGCCGGAACCGGATCTGCAGCGCGGAGGCCATCGCATCGCGTCGATCGGCTCCAGCGGCTCGGGCCCGATTGGCGGCATCGACCAGCAGGATCGAGTTGTTGAGTGCGATCCCGACCAGCCCCATCAACCCGAGCATCACGAAGAAACTGAGCGTGTTGTCCGTCCACCAGAGCGCAACGAACACGCCGAGCAGGCTGAACGGCAGCGCCGACAGGACGAGCAGTGGCTGGAGCAGTGAGCGGAACTGGAGCGCGAGCACCAAGTAGACGATGCCGATCGCTGCAACGAACGCAATGTTCGTGGAGGCGAACGCGTCGTCGTTGTCGTCCTCCTGTCCGAAGTCGAAGGTGACCGCCTGCGTCGTGGCGATCCGGTCGATCACGTGGGTCCGGGCCGCTTCGAGCACTGCGGACAGATCGTCCGCATCGAATCGGGCCTGCACCTCGATGAAGCGGCGGCCATCGGTTCGTGCGACCTCGTCGACGAACTCGATCCTCGTCTCGGTCGTGCGGAAGGTGGAACCGTCGCCGCGGAGAATGGCTTCGGTCTGGAGCGCCGACTCGATCTCGGCGGCGAGCGCCATCACGTCGGCGGGGTTCTCGGCGAAGACCTGTGCCTTGAACGGCCAGTCCTCCACCGGTGGACCGGGCGAGATCTGGCTGGCTCGGACATCGACGCCGGGGATGTCCGATGTCGCCGCTTCCACCTGAGCCGCCAGCTCGGCCGCAGACGCCGAGCGGTTTCGGAACGAGGTGAGTCGGTACTGCGCGAGGGAGAGGTGGCGATTGCCGGTGTGGACGAAACCGAGCTCCATCGTGTCGCCGAGCTCGTCGGCGACGAGCTCGTGGACGTCGACCGCAAGGCCGCGGGCATCGTCGGCGGTCAGGCCGGGATCGAACTCGAGGTCGACCCGAAGCTCGTTGCCATCCTTGGCGGGCGGGAAGATGTCGAAACCGACGGGGCCGATGAGCTGCCACGTTCCCACCAGGGAGAGCACGGTGAGCGCGAGTGCGCCGAACAGTCCGGCTCGGCCCCGCTTGGTCAGCGCGGCAAGCCCGGCGGCCGGACGGGTGAGCAGGGGTCGCACGTTGCCCGTTCGATCCGCGAGCGGCGGAACGAGCAGCAGGGAGAAGAGCAGGGAGACGCTGAGCGCCACGATCACGGTGATCGGGAGCTGTCGAACGAAGTCGCCCAGCACGCCGGTCACGAACAGCATCGGGGCGAAGACGAGGATCGTGGTGATCGACCCCGAGATCGTGGCGGGCGCAATCCGGCGGACGGCACCGATGGGGTCGTCGGGCTCGGCGTCGACGGCGTCGGCGATCACGATGACATCGTCCACGACCAGGCCGACGCTCAGGATCAGTCCGATGAGGGAGACCGTGTTGAGGCTGATGCCGAGGAGGTGGAGGGCCGTGCAGGTCACGCCCACCACGGTCACGACGAAGGCCATGGCGAGCAGCGAGGCCCGTCCGGAGATCAGCAGGAAGGTGATGGCGGCGGCGACGACCATGCCGAAGAGCACCGACCACTGGAGCGAACCGATCTGGGACTGGATCGATTCGGATACGTCCAGCGCGACCGTTGCCGACCAGCCGTCGGTGAGTGCCGGGGAGGCGGCGAGCATCGTGCGGACCCGTTCGGACACCGAACGGACGTCCTCACCCGGCGGGCCGGCGATGGCCAGGGTGGCCATGACGCGGGCTTCGGTTCGGTCGGGCGTGAGTAGAAGCGAGAAGCCGGTCTGTCGTGGCGTGGTGTCGGCCAGCTCGAGTGGCGGGGTCGTTTCCAGGAGGAACGGGTCGGCCCGGGAGAGCTCGCCGAACTCCTGGAACTCGCTGGCCAGGTCGAGCAGTCGCCGGTCGTGGTCGGCCGCGGTGGCCGAAGGCGGACCCTCGACCGCGATGAGCATCGTGTAGGCGTCGAGCAGGAGGCCGTTGCGAATGCGGTAGACGCCCGCCTCGACTCCCTGGGGGACGCTCGCATAGGTCCAGAAGTTGAGCAGCCCTTCGGCGGACGCCGAATCGAGCCCATCCTGCAGTTCGAGCACGGCGACGTAGCTGTCGTCTCGGGCGAGCGTGGTGAGGCTTTCCACCTCCTCCAGTCGGTTCAGCCGTTGTTCGAGGGGGATGACGAGTTCGGAGTCGACCCGTTC
>JAHDEJ010000018.1:27856-98728 GCA_020628865.1 Acidimicrobiales bacterium | reverse complement strand
CCAGTCGGTTCAGCCGTTGTTCGAGGGGGATGACGAGTTCGGAGTCGACCCGTTCCGTGTCGTCGACGAGCCAGTTGCCGGCCGACACGGCGATGGGGACGTCGACCGGCGGAAAGCCCTCCCGGGAAATCAGCGAGGTGTAGGTGACCGCACCGACGACGAGCAGGAGCAGCCAGGTGGCGATCACCGCGGGGCGGCGAGGCGCGAGCGCATCGAGCAGGCGGCGCAGCATCGGCGCGGCTCAGGCGCTGCGGCGGCGCGAGCGCAGCCACCAGCTGCCGCCGGCGGCGAGGGCGCCGGCGCTGGCCACGAGTGCGCCGGTCCGTGCGTGTTCGCCGACGCGGTCGCGAAGCGGCGTCTTGTTGGAGAAGGTGCGCACCTCCCAGCCTCGCTCCTCGGCGATCTTCGCCAGCGGTCGGTCGGGGTTGACCACGATGGGGTGGCCGACGGCCTCGAGCATCGGCAGGTCGGTCACCGAGTCGGAGTAGGCGTAGCAGCGGTCCAGATCGAGGTCGTATTCGAGGGCGAGCGCTTCCATGGCGTCGACCTTGTATGGCCCGTAGCTGTAGAAGTCGACCTCGCCGGTGTAGCGGCCCTCGTCGTCGATCTGGGCAATCGTCGACACGGAACCGTCGGCGCCGAGGTGGCGGGCGAGCGGGCGAACGATCTCCTCGGGGGACGCCGACACCATGAAGACCGGATGGCCGGCCGCCTTGTGCGCTTCGATCTCGTCGAGGGCCTCGCGGAAGACGATCGGTTCGATGACCTCTTCCATCGCATCGGTGACGAGGGAGGCGATGCGGGCCTGGTCCCAGCCCTTGGCCATGCGAAGGGCGGTGTTGCGCATGTCTTCCATGCGGTCGTGGTCGGCGCCCAGATACTTGAAGACGATACGTCCGTGCAGGGCCCGCAGGACGAGCCGGTAGTCGAGCAACCCCTCGTCGCGCAGCGTGGAGCTGAAGGCGAACATGGTGGCCGTGGCGATCGTGGTCTTGTCGAGATCGAAGAACGCGCCGGTGCGCGCACTCGGGGTGATCGGATCGACGGCCATGGCCCCAATGTAGGTTGCAACCGGGCCTACAGTGCGCGAGGGTGACGGGCGAAGCTTCCCCCGCCTCACATCTGCGCAGTGCGCGCGGGAGAACCTCATGTTCTGGAGCTTCTGCTCGGCCAAGGGAGGCGCCGGCGTCTCCGTTCTGGCGGCCACCGTTGCCCTTCGGGCGGCCGATCGTGGGCAGCGGGTGCTGCTCGTGGACTTCGGCGGTGACCAGCCTGATCTGCTCGGGGTTGCCCTCGAGTCGGCCGCTGGCGTGTCCGACTGGTTGGGGGCCGACGTCGGTGCGGACTCGTTGGCGGCCCTGTCCGTACCGGTGGGCGAGGCGATCGACCTTCTTCCGCTCGGCGGCGGTGGGGGCGTGGGCACGAACCCGGCCCGGGCCGTGGAGTTGGCCGTCGGTGCGGTCGACTTGTGGGACCTCGTCGTTGCCGATGTCGGTGTGGTGCAGCCCGGGCCGTTCGATCCTCGTCATGTGGTGGTCACCGCAGGGGATCGGACGACGCTGGTGGTGCGGTCGTGCTATCTGGGGTTGAAGCGGGCCGGCCGGCTCGCCCTGTCGGTGGACGACGTGGTGGAGGTGACCGAGGGCGGCCGGGCGCTGAAGACCGTGGACATCGAAGGGGTGCTGGGTCAGCCCGTGGACGCCCGTGTTGCCGTGGATCCGATGGTCGCTCGGGCGGTGGATTCCGGCCTGTTGACCGCTCGGCTCCCGCGGCCGCTGCGTCGAGTTGCGGACGTGCTGGCATGAACGGCGTGCCGGTCGAAGAGGTGGCGCACACCGTGCATCGGCGGCTCTGGTCCGAAGGGTTGGGGGAGCGGCCGCTTCCCGATCGGGTCGATGCGCTGGTGGCGGCCGAACTCCCCGTGCACGGCGTGCAGGATCGGCGGGACGCAGCGGCCGCTGTGCTGGCCATGGTCTCCGGGCTCGGGCCGCTCCAGTCGCTGGCCGATGACCCGGCCAACACCGAGATCATGGTGAATGCCGGCCGGGAGGTGTGGGTCGAGCGCCGCGGCGAGTTGCAGCGGACGGAGGTGCAGGTGGACGCCGAGGCGGTGATCGAACTGGCGCGGCGGATGGCGGCCGGGGTGGGGCGGCGGTTGGACCGGGCGAACCCTTCGGTCGACGCCCGCTTGCCGGACGGAGCTCGCCTGCACGCCATCATCCCGCCGCTGGCGGTCGACGGGCCGTGTCTGACGATCCGTCGGTTCTCGACCGGTCAGGTCGATCTGGCCGACCTGGCCGGCCCGGCGACGGAGCTGCTCGAACGGGCGGTGGAACGGTCCGCCTGCATCGTGGTGGCGGGCGCAACCTCCTCGGGGAAGACCACGCTGTTGAATGCGTTGGGCCGGTCGATCGGGGACGACCGGGTCGTGACGATCGAGGATGCCGCCGAGCTGGACCTGGGGGCGGGCCACATCGTGCGCCTGGAGACCCGCGCCGAGGGCGAGGGGTTGGCGGCGATCGGGATGCGCTCGCTCGTCCGACATGCGCTGCGGATGCGGCCGGATCGGATCATCTGTGGCGAGATGCGGGGAGCCGAGGCGCTGGACCTGGTGCAGGCGATGAACACCGGGCATGCCGGGTCCATGTCGACCGTGCATGCCAACGGGGTGGCCGACGCACTGCGCCGCATCGAGACGATGATGCTGCTCGGCGATGCCGAGCTGCCGCTCGGGGCGATTCGGGAGCAGCTGGCCGCGTGCATCGACCTGGTCGTGCACATGGGCCGCGGCGACGGCGCGACGCGCCGGGTGCTGGAGGTGGCCGAGGTGCCGGAGGCGTTCGCCGACGGGTGGTGCCCGCGGCCGTTGTACCGCGGCGGGCGTGTCGTGAGCGATCCGACGCGGCGGTGGGCGGCATGACGCTGCCACGGCGCCTCCCGGCCGAAGTGGGGGTGGCCACGCCCGGTTGGCTCGGCGAGCGACTGCGAACGGTGGTGCAGATGTTCGCACCCGAGACCCGAACACCGCCCGAGTGGCTGTGGGCGGGAGCGCTGGCGGTTGCCGGGCTGATGGGCGGTCGAGTGTTGGGGGCGCCGGGCGCCGCAGGTGCCGCAGCACTGGTGCTGCTGGTGCCGGTCGTTGGCCCGTCCCTGGTGGAGCGGCGTCTGCTGGCAGTGGATCGTCGTCGTCTCCCCGAACGGGCGGGAGCGATTGCCCGAGCGGTGCGATCCGGGGCGTCGATCGCCGACGCGCTCGCCCGAGCGGCCGCAGACGATCTGCCGACGGCCAGGCGGTGGCGGCGGCTGGCCGAGCAGGTCGAACTGGGTCGGCCGCTCGACGACGCACTTGCTACCGAGTCGGCGGGGGCCGAGTCGGCGGAGCGGCTGCTGTTGGCCGGGTTGCGTGTTGGTGTCCGGGAGGGCGGAGCGATCGCGGCAGCGACCGGCACCATGGCGGCGCAGCTCCGGCAGGAGGTCGAGCTGGAGGATCGTCGGCGGGTGCTCACCACGCAGGCGCGCACGTCCGCCCAGGTTCTGGGCGTGCTTCCGATCGTGTTCGTGGCCGTGATGGTGGCGGTACGAGGGTCCGAACCGTGGGTGCGGCCGCTCGGCCTGGTCTGTCTCGGCGTCGGTGCGGTGCTCGAGGTGCTCGGCGTGTTCTGGATGCGGCGGCTGTTGCGGGGATTGCGATGAGCCTGCCGACCCGACTGCCCGAACCCATCGGCGTGCCGACTGCTTCTGGGTCATTGACGGATCGGATGGTGGCGCTGGTGTGTCTACCGGCGGCGTTGGTGCAGCCCGGTCTCCTTGCACTGCCGCTGGCCGTTCTGCTGGTCGGGGCGCTCCGGCGTCGGTTGCAGGCTCGGTCGGCTCGTCGCGTCGCTGCGTTGGAGGTGGCCCAGGACCTGCCGGTTGTGGTTTCGCTGTTGCACATTGCTGCGGCTGCCGGTCATGGTCCGCGGGCGGCCGTCGGCCTGGCCGGCGAGTTCGGGTGGGGTACCGTCGGCGCCAGCCTCCGATCGGCGGGAGAGCGACTGGCGCACGGTGTGCCGTTCGCCGATGCGCTCACGGTGGTGGCGTCGCCCCGGTTGGTCGAGCTGTTGCTCCGGGCGGACGAGGACGGCGGCCGGTGGGCGTCCTCGCTGGAGATGTACGTCGCCGACCTGCACCGCGAACGGATGGCCGAGCTCGAGGAACGGACCGCGCGGCTCACGGTCACGCTGATCGTCCCGCTCGTGCTGTGTGTCCTGCCGGCGCTGATCGTGATGGCCATCATCCCGGTGGTGGGAGGTGCGCTGTTGGAGCTTGGTTGAGGGTCAAGTGCGGCAATCGGCGAGCCGAAACCCAAGGGGTTGGGCGGCGGAGCCCAGCGGGCTGAAGGCAAGCAATGGCGGAACCGATCGATCCGAACGAGTACTCGCGGCGTCTGGTCGTGTTGTTCGCCGCGCTCGTGGCCGCGCTGGGTTGGGCCGGCGCGTTCGACGCCGATCCCGTTCCCTTCGACACGACATCGTCAATCGTGGCCCTCCCGGCCCTGGTCGGAGCTGACGACATCGAACCGACCGAGCCAGCCGAAGCGATGGCGTTCGCTTCGGACATCGACGCCGTCGTCGAAGAGGTGGATGAGCCACCCGCAACCGCGGAGGAGCCTGCATCGGCGGAAGCCGAACCTGCCCCCGAACCGGAGGAAGCAGAACCGGCGCCAGTGGTCGAGTTCGAGGCCGCGCCGCCCGAACCGATCGTCCCGGCAATGACCGACGACGTCTTCGAGGGGGAGCCGGAGGTGGACCAGGAGGTCGAGCCCGTGGACGGTGTCGTCTCTGCCGCGGAGGAGCCGGCCGACTTCCAGAACGCCAGCGTCTTCGAGGCTCCGGTCGCGTACGCCATCTACGAGGATGGCTTCGATTCAGTGGACGATTGGACGCTCTTCGAACAGATCATCGAACCGCGTGTCGAGTGTTATTCGACCGGCACCGCCGACTATCAGTCGGTTGGCGCCGTAGACCCGTGGTTGGAGCTCACGGCGAATCGGGGGGCGGAGCCGTTGAGCAACCATCCGATTCTTGGCCGTCGACTCGATGCGGAGCCGGTGTCAGGCCTGCATCGGCTGAGCGTCCGTGCTCGGATCGAAGAGGGGGCCGGCAGCTCGCTCCAGGTGGGTCCGGAGATGTCGGTGCAGAACACGGTGCGGTCCGACGGCGGCGATCCGCTCACGCAGACCTACGGGGTGCAGTACGAGGCTCGGCCGGGCACGTCGCATTGGAACATCTGGGCTGCGTTTGGCGATGAGATCGGCTGGCGTCGCGTCAACACGGCCTCGCTTCAGGAGGGCGAGTGGTACGAGATCGGTCTCGTGTTCGACGCCGGCACGGGTGAGTACCACGAGTTGTCGGTCGACGGGCCCGGTGGGTTCACGCTGCAGTTCGATGGCGTCACCTCGCTGTGGCAGGACAAGTCGTTCGACCGGGAGGCGGCGTGGATCACGCTCGAGGCCGAGAACCTCTACACGTGTGACAGCCCGCGCACGGTCGTGGCTACGGTGCACTACGACGACCTGCTCTACGAGCGCCTCGGCTGACGCTCCGGGAATGCCGAGGGTCGGTTGCTAGGTTGACCGGCCATGGACGAAACCCGGGCTTCCAAATTTCCGCTGGGCGCGGCCGTGACCGTGGCCGAACTGGAGGCGGAGCCGTACGCCGTCTTGGCTCGGCTTCGGGAGCACGAACCGGTGTCGTGGCTGCCGGCGCTCGACGGTTGGTTGGTGACCCGGCGCGACCTGTCCGTCGATGCCATGCGCGACGCGGAGACCTTCACGGTCGACGACCCGCGTTTCACGACCGGCGCCGTGATCGGCGAGTCGATGCTGTCGCTCGACGGGCCGGAGCACGAGCGGCACCGGAAGGCCTTCGCCACCCACTTCCGCCCGACCATGGTGCGGGAGCGCTTCGAGGAGAACCTCCACGTGGTGGCCGCCGAGCTGGTCGATGGGTTCGCCGCCGATGGTCGAGCCGAGCTGCGCACGGCGTTGGCTGGGCCGATGGCCGTGGACACGATCAACCGGTTCCTCGGTCTGTCCAACGTGGACCCTGCGCTCGTACTCGAGTGGTACGTCCACATCTCCGATGCCATCGTCGGGTTGACGCTCGGCAACCCGGTGCCACCAAAGGGTGAGCAGGCGATCGCCGACATTCATGAACGAGTTGCGGCGACGCTGGCCGACGGATCGTCGGAGCTGCTCACGACCCTTCAGGCGGACGAGATCCTGCGCCCGGAGGAGCTCCCGACCGCCGTTGCCGTGGTGATGTTCGGCGCCATCGAGACGTCCGAGGGCATGACGGCCAATCTCCTGTGGCATCTGCTCACCCATCCCGAGACGTTGCAACGGGTGCTCGACGACAGGTCGCTGTTGAACGCTGCCATGGAGGAGTCGCTTCGACTGGAACCGGCGGCCGGGGTGGTCGACCGGTACGCAACGCGGGCGCTCGAGTTTGGCGGAGCGCAGATTGCCGAACGCGACAAGGTGACCGTGTCGCTGCTGGCCGCGAACCGCGACCCAGCCGTGTTCCCCGACCCGGACCGGTTCGACATCGACCGACAGAACCTGCGTCAGCACGTCACGTTCGTCCAGGGGCCGCACGGCTGTCTGGGCCTTCACCTGGCCCGTCTGGAGACGATGGCGGCGGTGGGAGCAGTGCTGGAGCAGCTGCCGGGGCTGCAGCTCGACGCTGCCGCGAGCTCGGCACCGCTCGGGCTGATCTTCCGCAAACCCCCGGCCGTTGTCGCCACCTGGTAGCCGCCGCCGTCTTTGCGTGGTCTTTCGGCCACATCTGGTGGAGTGCAGGTATGACCCCCTCCATCCACCCATCCTCTTTTCGTGTGGGAGCCGCCTTCGGCGTTGTGCTCTCGCTCGTCGTTTGGGCAACCGTCGGAGGCGGCGCCGACTCCGGCCCATTGAATGATCTTCTGCGCGTGCCGGGCATGGACAAGGTCGGCCATGTCGTCGTCTACGGCGCGCTCACTGCCCTCGCCGTCTACGGCGCCGGCGATCGCCGCTTCCTCCGGTTCATTCCGCTGTGGCCCAGCGTGGTCCTGACGTTCAGCCTGATCGACGAGTTTCGACAACGAGCCGTTCCGGGCCGCGACTTCAGCCGGGAGGACATGCTGGCGAACCTGATCGGCGTGACCGTCGGATGGATGATTGCGGCGGGGTCGAGCCGACCTATTCCAGCTCGCGAATCTTCTTGTTGATCATCTTGCGGATGACGTCCCGCTTGCCCGGGGTGCGGACCGAACATTCGCCCATCAGTCCGTAGGAGCGGACCCGGACGCGCAGTGGCGACGAGGCGCCCTCTTCGTCGTGCGTCTTGTTCGAGGTTTCGCCCATCAGGATGAAGCCGCCCACATCGACGTGGGCGCCGGGGGGAACGATGATCTTCGTTTCGCCCATCATGGTGAAGGCACGGATGTCCACATCGACCGCGTCGACCTGGGTGAGGTCGAGCGTCTGGCTGCCCATGAGGGTGAAGGTGCGGTTGGGTGCGCCCGGCGACCAGCGGCCCCGGCTCTGGCGTCCGCTCATCACGGCGAACATCCAGCGGGTGCTTTTGACCGGCGTGGCGTGCAGATCGATGGTTGCGTTGGCCGGTGGTGTCGGCGCCTGCTGCGAGATGGGTGGGCCGGCCGGCGGCGGGGGTTGGGCGGCGGGCAGGTCGGCGAGGACGGGCCCGATTTCGGAGCTCACCTTGGCGGCGTAGACCTGGCCGACGCGCTCTTCGAACTCGTGCAGGTCGATGCGGCCTTCGTCTTGTGCGACCTTCAGTCGGTCGACGATGGCTTCACGTTCTGCATTCGACAGGCGTACCTCCGGCCGATCTTCGCTCATGCTGCGATGGTATCGCGCGGCGACCGATCGTTTCCCCGGGGTCGGGGCGTTCAGCGCTGTGCTCGTTCGAGGATGCTGCCGTCAGGTCGCCGAACCTCGAAGCCACCCGTCGACGTGCGCACGACGGTGAACCCTCGTTCTTTGAACCGGTTGTGGCAGCCGCACGCAGTGCCCGAGTTGTGGGGGTTGGTGGCGCCGCCCCCACTCGGCTGGGTCCCGTTGGGGTCTGGCCCGGGGCGGGGTGTGTACGGGTCGAGGTGGTCGATCTGGCAGGCGCTGGAGGCAACATCGCACCCCGGCCAATAGCAGGTGGTCGAGCCGAGCTGCGCGGCGAGCCGCGACAGCCCGGTGAACGTGCGCTTGCGGCCAAGATCGATGGGTACGGAGGCGGCGTCGAGCACCACCCGGCGCAGTGCGCCGACAAGGCTGTGGGCGGCGGCTTCGACCGGCTCGACGGGCACGCCGTCGATCGTGGCGCAGCGGTGTCCGTCGTCGAGGTGTTCGGCCGCCTCGGCGCCGCCCATCGGTTCCACCTCGGCTCCGGCGAGCCGGGTGAGCGAGCGTTCCCAGGTGGCCTGATCGAGCACGATGTTCGTCTCGATGGTGGCGGTCGTCTCGCCGAGGCGGAGCCCGACGGCCTGACGGAAGATTCGATGGAGCGCATCGCACCGGCGCTGTGCAGGCGTGCGCGGCATCTTCTCGATGCAGGCGTCGTCGCCCCATTCGGCGACGGTTGCCGCCCAATCGATCTGCCATTCGGCTTCGATGAACTCCTCGAGGATTCGGTCCATCTCTGCCCCTTGCAGGGCAGCCATCTCGGCTTCGAGGCGCCACGAGAGGTCGACCGAGTCCTGCGTGAGGCGGGCTTTGCGGTTCCGATGGTTGCGCTCGTTCACGTCGAGCGTGCCGTCCTCGTCGACCAGACGAACCCAGTTGGTGACCATCGACGCAAAGAGTCGGTGATCGTCGGCCAGACCGTGTTCGAGGAACCAGTCTTCGGCTGCCGGCATGTGGTCTCGTACCCGCGGGTTGGCGTGGGCCCGAGCCAGCGTGCGCACCTGGCAGGTGCCGAGCCGCCCGGCCGCCCATTCGACGCCGATCTTCGGCAGCGTACGAACCATGGCCACGCACTGCTGGCGGGCCGTGGCCTCGGCGATGGACAGGTTGGCGTGAAACTTCACCATTGCCTTGGCGCTGCGGTGCCCGTCGGCTTCCCAAGCGGTGGACTGGGCGAGCTCGCTCAGCAAGCGGGCCTGCAGGGCATCGAGCCGCGTGGCCAACTTCTCGACCTGCGCCACGCGGTTGGCCGCCTCCCTCGATGAGCTGGGGACGAGGGGATTGTCGCCCACCAGGCTGATGGCGTCTTCAAGAATCGTCAGATCGTCGGCGATGTCGTGCGTGAACGGCCAGTCCCAATCGAAACCGTCAGGCAGGGCAGCCGCGACGAGCGCATCGAAGTCGTCGCCCGCCTCGCCTTCTCCACTCGCCGCAACATCCGCAATCGCCATACCCCCGAAGCTACGTCGGGGGTGTGACAACGAAGACTGATCTCGTCCAAGTCGTTCCGCAGTCCCTTTGGGTCTAGCCCGGAGACGATGCGATGGAGATGACCAACAGTGCGACCAGGCATCCGGAGGCGACCAAGCCGGCAACAAAGTCAGGGTTCCTGCCGGGCCAAGAGGTCTTCGTCTTTGCCTGTGCCATGGCCCGGGGTTTGAGTCGCAGGGCGATGCCACGACGGACTGGTGTAGTCGCAGTCAGAGCAGCGACAACAAGCGTGATCACAAGGAGGGTCATCGTCGGCTTGGTCGCTGCAACAACAAGCATCAAGATCAGCGCGCCGAAGAACAGGACGGCAATCGAGCGAAGCAGCCGGAACACGGACAACGGCGTTTCCGGTTTGAGCACATCCTGAAGCTCGTCGCTCTCCGGTGCAGCGTCTGCAAGTGATTGGTAGGTTCGGCCCGCATCGGCGCGGCGTCCAGCCAAGCGCTGTGCCTCGGCCAAACCCATCAGCGCCCGGGGGTCACCGGGACTGGTCTGCAACGCCTCCCCGTACCGGTCGATGGCTCCGGCCCAGTCTCCCTGGAGTTCTCGCAGCAGTGCCAGAGTGAAATGCGGGTCGATGAGCTCGGGGTCAAGTGCGATGGCACGCTCCGCTGCTGTCTGTGCGAATCCTGCGTGTCGTGCAACCTGAGCAGCTACGTGCGCAACAGCCGCATAGGCCTGAGCATCTGCCGGCGCGAGGTGCAGCGCTGATGCAGCGACCTCCACTGCCTCGGCCTTCTTCTTCTCCGCCATCATCACCCAGGACGACAGCACGTGGGAGCGCCAGTCTTCGGGAGCGACCTCCAGGAGGCGGCTCGCCGTCGCTCTCGCACGTTTCAGTTCCTTCAGCTGGAGTAGCGAAAGAATGGCCACGCCGAGGGCACCCGAATGCTCGTTCTCCCGTTCCAGAACCCAGATCGATACGTCATAGGCCGCCCGAGGGTGGCGGCTCCGTAGAAGTTCAATCGCCTCGTTGGTGCGGTGATCGAGCGCGGTCCACTCAGCCGTCGCCACCTGCACGAGACGCATCCACGTCTCATCGAAGTCAGCGCTATCTGGTGGCGATTCGGACATGACAATCCATCGGTGCCGACCGGGCTTCGGTGAGCGTCAGCCGTGCTCGGCTCGATAGAGGTCGCGAAGGAGGGCGATCTCGGCGCCGTGATGGACGAGTTCGTTGCTGGCGTGCATGGCGAAGTCGGCAATGCAATGGCGATGCCACGGGCCGAAGGCGTCGCCGATCTCGGCGAACCAGTCGTCGGCATCGGCGAGGACGGTGCGGAAGTTGGACCAGCTGGCGTCGAATCGGGCCACGGCGTCTGCGGCGTCCATGGTCCACGAACGGAGCTCCACGTCCGCTTGCCCGAGGAACCGCGCCGTGTAGGAGTCGAAGCAGTCCGAACCGAGGTGCCAGAGCCGCCAGGCGATCGTCGTCACCGGAGCAGGGTCGGCCGCCCGGTCGCCGAGATCGGCGGTGGGCCCGTCGGGGGTGTCGCGCACGGTCCAGACATCGGCGACCGGCTCCCACAGGTACTCCTCGTTGCCGATGCCCTCGAGTCGGCTCAGGAGTTGTGCGGCCATATCGTCCATGGACTCGAGCATGACCTGTGAGATCGACGTGGTCGGGCGGGAAGACGAGGCGGTGGTCATGGTTCGATCCTCGCGCGGAAACCGGTTGCGTTGCTTGAAGGACCGCGCGAGAGTGGCCGTGTCTCGCAGCGTTGTGCTGCCGTCTCGCAGGTGACCGACCTGCCGGCTCTTGGCCTTTGGCCCGCCATCGTTCCTTGTGAAGGACACGCCATGCTTGCGTTTCACGCAGCTCACCTCATCCACCGCGTCCACGAGTGGTTCGACCGTCGGGGCGACCGCGGTCAATCGACTGTCGAGTACGCCCTGCTCCTGCTCGGAGCGGCGACCATTGCGTTAATCGTCGTGACTTGGGCCTCGGGCACGGGCAAGATCGGTGAGCTCTTCGACTCGGTCGTCGACTCGATCTTGGGCGACATCTGATGCGGGGACGGCTGCGGGAGGAACGAGGGCAGGCCACGGTCGAATTCGCCCTCGTCCTCCCGCTGCTGCTCCTGTGTGCGGCTCTGCTGCTGCACCTCGGCGCCGCGCTCGTCGTGCAGCTGCAGCTGGAACACGCGGCGCGGGAAGGCGCCCGGGCGGCGGCGGTCGAACCCGAGCGGGCTGCCGGTGCTGCCTCGGCGGCGGTTGCGCAATCGGTCGATCGTCCGACGTCGGTGGCCACCCAGCTCGGCGCTGAATTCGTCACCGTCCGGATCGAGACGCAGCTTGCGCTGTTGCCGCTGCTCGGCGCCGGCGGCTCCCGGACCCTTGAGGCCGACGCAACCATGCGGCGCGAAGACCTCATCAACGGGTG
The DNA here is from genome assembly GCA_020628865.1 of Acidimicrobiales bacterium. Classification (GTDB taxonomy): domain Bacteria; phylum Actinomycetota; class Acidimicrobiia; order Acidimicrobiales; family SHLQ01; genus SHLQ01. The sequence goes on along the minus strand of JAHDEJ010000018.1, from coordinate 86,915 downwards.
AGACGGGTACAGATCCAACGTGACGCGAAACACCGGATGCACGGTGGGAGCGCACCCGGTGGTTCGAGCCTGTTGACGAGACCGGCGGACCTCCCCCGTCACTGCTCACGATCTTTGCGCTTGCAAGGAAACGGCGTCGATGGGCCGATGTGCCCATGGGGAGGACTGCTGCCAACACCCGTGTGTCCGGGTCCGGCAGAATTGACCCCCGGCGGATTCACACGACCCACCTTGGCTGCCGATAGGACCACCATGGCTTTCTCTCTTGTTCGCGCTCGGAAGACTGCGATCGCCCTTCTCCTCGCCATGGTGGCCACCGCCTGCACCAGCGGCGAGGCGTCCACCACGGACACGACCACGCCGGACACCACACCGGAATCGGTTCCGCTCGACGATCTCGAGACGGCTGAGGACGCCGACGTCGACGAGACGCCGACGCCGCCGATCGGCCTCACCGTCGTGAACACCAGCGACGGTGCCATCGAACTGCTGTGGGAAGCGTCCCGATCCGAGAACGTGACCGGCTACGAGATCACCCGCGTCGGCCGAGCCGGCACCACCGAACGCTTCGAGGTCGGCGGCACCAGCTTCGTCGACACGGGCCTCGAGGACGGCGAGATTTTCAGCTACGCCGTCGCCGCCGTTTCACCGGCCGGCCAGAGCGGCCGCAGCGAGAACGTGTCGGCCCAGGTCGGCGTCGACTCGAACCCGCCCACCACGCCCGGCCGCCCCCGCATCATCGAAGACGCCGACGCCTCCGTCGCGATCTCGTGGGCAGACTCCCGCGACATCTCTGGGGTGTCCAACTACATCGTTCGACGCACGGCCGGTGAGGAAACGGTCGACATCGAGACGACCGAGCCGCAGCTCATGGACGACATCGAGCCCGGCATCATCGCCACCTACGCCGTCGCCGCTGTCGATGGCAACGGAAACGAATCCGAATTCAGCCGAAGCATCACCGTGCTCACCGGTCGCACCAGCAACCGCATCCTGATCGTCGTCTCGCAGCAGGCCGATCCGGCCGCCGACGTACAGACCAACCGACTCCACACCGAGCTCCTCGAAGCCGGCTACGTCGTGAGCTGGTTCGAAGACGACGTCTTCGATGCCAACGTGACCGACAGTGGCGACGTCGTGCTGCTCCTCGGTGACGTCGAAGGCGAAGGGTTCGACTGGAACATCTTCGGCACCGACGCCACCATCATCGGACTCAAGTCCATGTTCGTGCAGGCCGGTGGCATTACCGAGAACCCGCCGAAGCTCGACCGCACGGCACAGCTCGACTACACCCCACCGGGCGGCGAGGAGCGCGAAGTCGCGCTCACCACCACCGGCCGCCCGAAGCCGGTCGTCATCATCCCGGCGAATGAGCAGGTCGAGACGCTCGAGATCTGGGGACGAGTCGTGTGGGACAACACCATCGCAGTCGCCGGCCTGATCCAGAAGGGCGAGATCCTCGCCAACGACAAGGAAGCCAAGGGCTGCCGCGCCTTCTTCCCCGGCAACGCCGACAGCCTCGCCGAACAGACCGAGGACGCCTGGGCGCTCCTCTACGAGTTCATCGATGGCGTGGAGCAGGCCTGCGCCTAGCTCAATCCAAAATCTGATCCAGCAGCGCAGCAGCCGCGTGCTTGTCCAGCGGCTCGTTGCCGTTGCCGCACTTCGGTGACTGCACACACGATGGGCAGCCGTCCGTGCACTTGCACGCCTTGATGGCGTCTCGGGTGGCCGCGAAGTGGCGGTCCTTCTCGGCAAAACCGAGCTCGGCGATGCCGGCGCCACCCGGATACGCGTCGTGGATGAAGATGGCCGGGCCGCCGGCACCGGCGTGCCATGGCGTGGACACGCCCCCGACGTCCCATCGGTCGCAGATCGTGAACAGCGGAAGCATGCCGATGCCGGCGTGCTCGGCGGCGTGCAGCGCTCCCGGGACCTGGGCCGGCTCGACCCCGGCCCGTTCGATGACGCCGGTGGGGATCACGTACCAGAAGGACCGGGTGCGCAGGGTGGACGGCGGAAGCTCGAGCGTTTCGTTCGCGAGGATGCGGCGGCTGCGCACCTCTCTTCGCTGGTAGCCGACGACCTGGCTCGTGACCTCGACGGCGCCGAGGTGCACGGCGACCGGACCGAGCGTGGTCTCCTCTTCCGATTCGATGATGGAGATGTCCACCCGGGTGCGCGCCTGCGTGTACTCCTCGCCATCGGCGTCCTCCACGGTGGCGACCATGTCGTCGAGGTCCAGGTCGACCACCCGGTAGGGGCGACCCTGATGGAGGTAGATGGCGCCCGGATGCGCAACGGTGAAGGCTTGGGCGCCGTCGACCGTGCCGATGAGGGTGCCCCGTTTGTCGGCGATGCGGAACTCCTTGGCGCTGCCCGAACGCAGGCCGATGCCATTGCTCGGTCGGCCGGTGCCCGCGTAGACGGCGAGCGGTGCGCCGGTGCCCGATGGCTTGAGGAGGATCGTGTCGTCGAGGACGAGGTCTCGAATGCCATCGTCCAGGGCCTCGCCCCAGTAGGCATCGTCGGTGTGGGCTATGGGCTTTTCGAACGCGGCGCAGGCGAGGTGCGGGCCGAGGACGAACGGGTTGGTCGGGTTGATGACGGCGGTCTCCGGCGGACGATCGAGCAGCTCCGTGGGATGCGACATGATCCACTGGTCGAGCTGGTCGTCGCCGGCGACGAGCACGGCGGCCGACTTCTGCTGGCCACGGCCGGCCCGGCCGATCTGCTGCCACATGGAGGCGACGGTGCCCGGGAAGCCGTTGAGCACGCAGGCGTCCAGCCCGCCCACATCCACGCCCAGCTCCAGGGCCGAGGTGGCGACCACACCGCGCAGTGAACCGTTGAACAGCTCGTGTTCGATCTGGCGACGTTCCGCCGCCAGGTACCCGGCCCGGTAGGCGCGCACGAGGCTCTCGTCGCCCTTCGGCAGGCGGGAGCCGATGTCGCCGGTGACGAGCTCGGTGCCCTTGCGACTGCGGCAGAACACGATGGTGCGGTGGCCTTCCCGCATGAGCCCGGCGGCCACGCTGGCTGCCTCCGTGTTCGCTGAGGTGCGAAGGCCCTTGGCCTCGTCGAGCAGCGGTGGGTTGAGCAGCGCGATGGTGCGCTCGCCGCGGGGCGAGCCATCGTTCAGCACAGGCGTGACCGGCTTGCCGCACAGCTGGCTGGCCAGCCGCTCGGGTTCGCCGATGGTCGCCGACGTGAAGATGAAGGTTGGGTCGGAGCCGTAGTGGTCGCACAGTCGGCGAAGGCGACGCAGAACGTGGGAGACGTGTGTGCCGAACACGCCGCGCAGCACGTGGAGCTCGTCGATGACCACATGGTCCAACCGGCTGAGGAACGTGGCCCAACGTTCGTGCCAGGGGAGGAGGCTGTTGTGCAGCATCTCGGGGTTGGTGAGCACGACGTTCGCGGTGGAGCGGACCCACTGGCGCTGCTCGGGGGTGGAGTCGCCGTCGTACGTGCCGGGGACGATGTCGGCGAAGCCGTGTGCGGCGAAGGCGCGCAGCTGATCCTGCGCCAGTGCCTTGGTGGGGTAGAGGAGGAGCGAGGTGGATTTCGGGCCGGCTTCGGCGATGGGAATCTGGTAGCAGCGGGACTTGCCCGACGCGGTACCGGTGGCGATGACGACCGACTCGCCGTCGCGAATCAGGTCGATGGCGGTGGCCTGATGGGTCCACAACTGTTCCACGCGCAGTGCCTTCGCCACCTCGGGCGACAGCGGTTCACGGGTGCGGGCGTAGCGGGCGGCCCGGGCCGGCTGGCGTTCCACATGGACCAGGCGGCCGTCTTCCCGCAGCGCGTCGAGGACCGCTTCGAACCCCTCGTGGTCAAGCTGCTCGACGTGATCCCAGAGGTCGATGACCGTGGCGTCGGCAGTCTCCTCCCCAGTGAGCGGAGCTTCTGCCAGGGCCATGGGCGTCATCGTACGCGGCCCCACTGACAGTCCCCGGGACCGCTTCGCTACTGGCGGAACTGGGAGATCTGCACTTCGGTGCCGTAGTCGGCGAAGTCGCCGTCGGCGCGGGCTTGGCGGAAGTCGCCCCAGTTGATCGACCGGTAGTGCGGCGTGTCCCCTGCGACCACCGACCCCGGGAGCGGTTCGTAGTCGGTCTGGTAGCTCGGGTTGAAGAAGTAGGGGAGCGAGGAACGGGTGCGATTCGTGCGGGGCAACACCCGGTGCAACGCAGCTTGGTATCGGTCGTTCGACCAGACCTGCATCATGTCGCCCGTGTTCACCACGATCGCGCCCGGGGTCGGCTCGACGTCGACCCAGCCCTCGGCCGACTGCACCTGCAGCCCGCCGACCTCGTCCTGGAGCAACAGCGTCAGCGCGCCGGCATCGGTGTGATGATGCAGCGCCATGTCGCCGAGCGGCGTCACGTCGGCCGCCTCGGCCTCGTCGAGCAGATCGTCCACGGGATAATGGTTCAACCGCACGAAGCTCGTGTGCAACGGATCGAACGCACCACGCAGATGATTCGGCGCCTCGCCGAGACCGATCGTGAACGCGGAGAGCAGCCACAGCGACAGGTCGTAGCAGTCGTGGAGGTGGCGGGTGAGCGTGGACCGGAACCCGGCGAGCTCCGGCCACTGGTTCAGCCCGTCGACCGGATGATGGTTGTCCGGATGGTCCTCGGGCAGGTCCGGGAACGGCACCTGCGCCAGATCGAGGACCTCCTTCAGGTCCCGCTTGTTCTTTGTGAGCTCACGGTCGTAGTAGCCGCGGCTGTTCTCCTTCGTCCGGTTGAGCTGCCGCTTCGTGGCGGCGTCCTGGGAGAAGAAGGCGCGGGTCGCCGACCAGACCTCGTCGAGGTGCGCTTCGGGGATGCCGTGGTTCACGACCTGGAAGAAGCCGAACCGCTCCGCCGCGCCGGCCACCTGCGACACCACGTCGGCTTCGGGAATGGCATTTGCCCGACCACCCAGGTTGATGATCGGAACCGCGTCCAACGTCATCCGATCAGGCTAGAGGCGGACAACCAAGGGAGGAGGGCGCGGATACGGTGGACGGGGTGCAGATCGGAACGCGCGTCAGCATTCATGGCGACTGGTCGGTGACGCACGTGGTGGGTGATCTGGACATGGCGTCGGCGCCCGCGTTGCGTGCCACCGTGCTCCAGCAGCTCGACGACGGCTGGACCCACCTCGTCCTCGATCTGACCGGATCCGATTTCATCGACTCCAGCGGCGTCGGCGTGATCGTCGGCTTCCTCCGTCGCATCCGCAGCCGCGCCGGGCGACTCGAGCTCGTCGTTCCGCTCCCCGAACAGCGCCGCATCTTCGAGCTGTGCGAGCTCGATCGCATCTTCACGCTCCACGCCGACCTCGACGCCGCCATCGCGGCAGCCGGGCCGTCGGCTCCAGTCGCTGCTCCCGCCGCCGATGGGAACACCCCATGAGTGTCGGCGACGAGGTGATCCTGCGGGTTCCTGCGAAGTCGGACTATGTCGCGCTCGTTCGGGTCGTGCTCGCCGCGGCTGCGTCGATCGACCCCGACTCCCGGGACGACCGGATCGACGACCTCCGGGTTGCCGTGTCCGAAGCGGTGACGAACGCCGTCGAGGCGCATCAGATGAACGGCACCGACAGCCGCATCGAAGTGCGTTGCGTGACGGTCGAGCATCAGGTCGAGGTGACCGTCCGCGATCGCGGGCCCGGCTTCGACCCGGACGATGTGGTCGAAGCCCCCGATGCGGAAGCGCCGGACCGGCTCTTCTTCGAGAACGGTCTCGGCCTGCCGTTGATGCGGACGCTCGTCGACCGCACGGACGTCGAGACCGGCGACGACGGCACCCTCGTGCGGCTCATCATCGACACGTCGATCGAACCGGCCTGACGCCGACGGCCATCGGCCGTTGCCTCCGCTGCTGTCCTTGGTGGTGTCGATGCGCTACCCTCGGCGCCCGGCGGAACGCTTCACTTCAAACGGGTTTGTCACCCACCAACGTCGAGGATCTGGCCGGTTGTCTCGCAACGCTTCACCCCCAAGCAAACTGACCTGGCTGGGCTCAGATCGTGGCTTGGCCCGTCGGGTGGGTCGGCCGGTGCTCCGTTTCATGGAGATCGAGGCGGCGTCGGGGATCATGCTCGTGATCGCGACCATCGTTGCGTTGGTCTGGGCGAACTCGGGTTGGAGCGGTCTGTACCACGACCTCCTCGAGCTGCACTTGGTCATCGAGTTCGGCGACCTCAGCATCATCGACGAGTCGGTCGAGCACCTGATCAACGACGGCCTGGTCGCCATCTTCTTCTTCGTGGTCGGGTTGGAGATCAAGCGGGAACTCGTCTCGGGCGAACTCCGGGATCCGCGGGCGGCCGCGCTGCCCACCATCGCCGCAATCGGCGGCATGATCGTTCCGGCCGGCATCTACTTCGCCTTGAACCCTTCGGGACCCGGATCGGACGGCTGGGGCATCCCCATGGCGACGGACATCGCGTTCGCCCTGGGCGTCATGTCGTTGCTCGGCAAACGGGTGCCGAACGAACTCAAGCTCTTTCTGCTCACCCTGGCGATCGTCGACGACCTGGGTGCGATTGCCGTGATTGCCATCTTCTACACGGCAAGCATCAACCTCACGTGGCTGCTGATCGGCATCGGCCTGCTCGTGGCGCTCTTCGTCGCTCAGAGGATGAGGATCTGGTACACGCCGTTCTACGTGACCGTCGGCATCGTCATCTGGTACTCGGTGCTCGAGTCGGGCGTGCACGCCACGATCGCCGGCGTGGCGCTCGGCTTGCTCACTCCCGCCACACCATTGGTTGATCCGAAGGACCGTCAGGGGTTCGGCGTGGCCATCGAGCCGGACGATCTCAGCGCCGACAGCATCCGCCGCGCCCAGCTCCACATGCGCGAATCGGTCTCGGTCGCCGAACGGCTCGAGACGGCGATCCATCCGTTCTCCTCGTTCGTGATCCTCCCGATCTTCGCGTTGGCCAACGCTGGGATCGAACTCTCGGGCGAAGCGCTCGGCAACGCCGCCTCTTCGACGGTGACTCTCGGCATCGTGATCGGGCTCGTGGCGGGCAAGACGATCGGCGTTTCGCTGGCATCGTGGATCGCCGTCCGCTCCGGCTTCTGCACCCTGCCGAGCAACGTGACCTGGCCGATGATCGTGGCCGTCGCCATGATGGCCGGCATCGGTTTCACCGTGGCGCTCTTCATCACGGGTCTGGCATTCGACGGTGACGCATTGAATGTCTTCGACACGGAAGCTCGGATGGGTATTCTCGCTGCGTCGCTCGCCGCGGCCGTCGGCGGCCTCGCACTGCTGCGTTGGGCGACGAAGGATGAACCGGTCGTTTGAATTCTGGCCCGTATGTCTAAGGTGAAGCAGTGACTGCACTCGTGATTGTGGAGAGCCCCGCCAAAGCAAAGAAGATTGCCGAGTACCTCGGCGACGACTTCATCGTCGAGTCTTCCATTGGCCACATTCGGGATCTCCCCCGCAACGCCGCTGATGTTCCTGCCGCCTACAAGGGCGAGTCGTGGAGTCGGATGGGCATCGATGTCGACAATGATTTCAAGCCGCTCTACGTGGTCTCTCCAGACAAGAAGGACCAGATCAAGAAGCTGAAGTCCATGCTGAAGGAGAGCGACGAGCTCTATCTCGCAACGGATGAGGATCGCGAGGGCGAGGCGATTGCCTGGCATCTGCTCGAGGTGTTGAACCCGCAGGTGCCGGTGAAGCGGATGGTGTTCCACGAGATCACCAAGACCGCCATTCTCTCGGCGCTGGAGAACCCTCGGGAACTCGACCGTCACCTCGTCGATGCGCAGGAAGCGCGCCGCATGCTGGATCGCCTCTACGGGTATGAGGTGTCGCCGGTGCTGTGGAAGAAGGTCATGCCGCGGCTGTCGGCCGGCCGTGTGCAGTCTGTGGCCACCCGAATCGTGGTGGAGCGTGAGCGCGAACGCATGGCGTTCATCCGGGCCGGCTACTGGGACCTCGAGAGCGAGTTCGCCGTAACGGGCGAAGTCGCCAAGGGCGAGCCGGCGTCGTTCACGGCGAAGCTGCTCGAGCTCGACGGCAAGCGCGTGGCCTCCGGCAAGGACTTCGGCGACGACGGCCGTCTGGCCAAGGCCGATTCGGTCGTGGTGCTCGACGAGACCGGCGCCAACGGTCTGGTGCAGGCGCTCGACGGTGCCGACTTCTCGGTGCGTTCAGTCGAGCCGAAGCCGTACCGTCGCCGTCCGGCCGCGCCGTTCATGACCTCCACCTTCCAGCAGGAGGCCGGTCGCAAGCTCGGCATGAGCTCGGCGATGGCCATGCGCGGCGCTCAGGGTCTGTACGAAAAGGGCTACATCACCTACATGCGTACGGACTCGACCACGCTGTCGCAGACCGCGCTCGATGCCGCTCGCTCCGCCATCAAGAGCCAGTTCGGCGAGAAGTTCCTCCCCGACGAGCCCCGCATCTACAACACGAAGTCCAAGAACGCGCAGGAAGCGCACGAGGCCATCCGTCCCGCCGGCGACACGTTCATGTCGCCCGAGCAGGTGGCCAAAGAGGTGCCGAAGTCAGAAGCCCGCGTGTACGAGCTGATCTGGAAGCGCACCGTCGCTTCGCAGATGACCGATGCCACGGGCGAGACTGTGTCGGTCCGGGTCGGGGCGAAGGCGACCGACGGCCGCGATGCCGAGTTCTCGGCCAGTGGCACGATCATCAGCCATCAGGGTTTCCGGGCCGTCTACATCGAGGACACCGACGGAGCGAAGGACGAGGCCGACGGCGGCCAGCTGCCGACCCTTGCGGTTTCCGATGCGTTGAACGCGAACGCCGTCACGGCCAGCGGACACGAAACGCAGCCGCCGGCCCGCTACACCGAAGCCTCGCTCGTCAAGAAGATGGCCGAGCTCGAAATCGGTCGCCCATCTACCTATGCGTCGATCATGGGCACGATCCAGGACCGGGAGTACGTGTGGAAGAAGGGCTCCGCCCTGATTCCGTCGTTCACCGCGTTCTCGGTGGTCAGCCTGCTCGAACAGCACTTCCCGGACCTGGTCGACTACGACTACACCCGTCGCATGGAACAGGACCTGGACTCCATCGCCGGCGGCACGGGCGAGGCCATTCCGTGGCTGCAGAAGTTCTACTTCGGCCAGGAGGACACCCTCGGCCTGAAGACGAAGGTCGATGAACGCCTCGGCGAGATCGACGCCCGCGCCGTCAACTCCATCCCCCTCGGTGTGACCGAGGATGGTGAGATGGTCGTCGCCCGCGTCGGCAAGTTCGGTCCGTACGTGCAGCGGGGTGAGAGCGACACCGCCTCGATCCCGGACGACATCCCGCCGGACGAGCTCACGATCGATCGGGCCGTCAAGTACATCGAAGACGCGGCCAAGGGCCCGAAGTCGTTGGGCAAGGACCCCGAGACCGACATGGACGTCTACGTGATGACCGGTCGTTTCGGCGACTACGTGCAGCTCGGCGAAATGGTGGACGGCGAGGACAAGCCGAAGCGGGCGTCGCTGTTCAAGACCATGACCACCGAGACCATCACGCTCGACGAGGCTCTCAAGTTGCTGGCCCTGCCGCGGGTGGTGGGTGCTGACCCGGCCGACAACCTCGAGATCACGGTGCAGAACGGCCGGTACGGCCCGTACCTGAAGAAGGACAAGGACAGTCGGAGCCTCGAAACCGAGGAGCAGCTGTTCACGATCACGCTCGAGGAATGCCTGAAGATCCTGGCGCAGCCGAAGACCCGTCGTGGTCAGACGGTGAAGCCGCCGCTGCGGGAGATGGGCGTCGACCCCGAGACCGACAAGCAGATGATCGTCAAGGACGGCCGGTTCGGCCCCTACGTGACCGACGGGGAGACCAACGCCTCGCTGCGCAAGGGCGACACCGTCGAGGAGCTGACCGACGAGCGGGCGGCCGAGCTGCTGGCGATCCGTCGGGCTGCCGGTCCGGCCAAAAAGAAGAAGAAAGCCACCAAGAAGAAGGCGGCCGCAAAGAAGAAGGCCCCGGCCAAGAAGAAGGCTCCCGCCAAGAAGAAGGCGGCAGCGAAGAAGAAGGCAGCCGACAGCTAGGCGGTGCGGCGCGGGTAGCGCTTGCGGAATGCCAGCCAGGCGAACGGCCCGGTTGCCAGTGGCAGCCAGAACGACACGACGCGGTAGGCGAGCGTGGCGACGGTCGCGTCCTGGGCGCTGATGCCACTGAGCACCAGCAGCGAGAACAGGCCGACCTCGACGAACCCGAACCCGCCCGGCGTGATGGGGATCATGCCGAGCACGGCACCGGCGGCGTAGGCGATCATCACGAGGCTGAGCCGGGGGTCGGCATCGACGGCGTAGAGCGCGGCGACGAGCACCAGGTAGTCGAACATCCAGTTGAGGGCACTGGCGGCGGTTGCCTGGGGCCAGCGGGAGCCGGCGATGTCGATCAGCCGGTTGCGCTCCTTCACGAGGTCGGCCGGGTCGACGGTCCACGACCGGTTGGGGAGGAACGAGGAGATGCCCCGGGCGATGCGGTCGGCGACGCCGCCGACGATCTCCAGCGGCCGGGTCCAGCGCATTGCGAGCACGCCGACGAGGGTCAGGAGCACGAACAGGACGGCGGAGGCGATGGCGACCGGCGCCATGTCCTCGGGGATCGGGGCGCCGAACAATGCGATGAGTCCGCCGATGGCGGGGATGGCCACCAGCGCGCCGGTCGAGAGGATGGACGTTGCGGCGAGCGCGCCACCTGCCTGCGTGGGGCTGACGCCGGAAACGGCGAGCATTCGGTACAGCGTGGCGCCACCGACGGCGGCTCCGCCGGGCACGATGCGGCTGACGGAGTTGGCGGTGAGCTGGCTGGTGCCGGCCACGAACCACGAGACCTTCGGCAGCACGATTCGGGTCAGCCACCAGATGCACATGAAGCTGAGGATCTCCATGGCGACCATGAGTACGAACCACTGCGGGCGGATGGTGCCGATGCGGTCGGCGTCGCTCAGCACCCGCAGCAGGTCGGTGATGAGGCCCGGAGCCACGAACGAGATGGCGATGACGACGACGGCGATGAGCAGCGCCCGACGGACGAGGGCGCCGATGTAGTCCAGTTCGCCGACCGCCGGAAACCCGCGCGGTATATCCGGCGAGTGGTCGACCACGGCGTCGTCGTCGGTGGCGGGACCGTCGGTCATGGGCCTGAGCGTATCGGCGGATGCGGTGGTGAATCCGACGAATCCGCTTGGTAGGTTCGGACGGGTCATGACGGAGAACCACCAGCAGGCCGACGCCCGGGGCCATTTCATCGTGTTCGAGGGCGGAGACGGCTGTGGAAAGTCCACGCAGGCGGCCCAACTGGCCGAGCGCCTCGATGCGACGCTCACCCGTGAACCGGGTGGAACCGCCGTCGGCGCCCGCATTCGGGCGCTCGTGCTCGACCCGGATTTCCCCGAGCTCGGCGATCGGACCGAGGCGCTGCTCATGGCTGCCGACCGGGCGCAACACGTGACCGAAGTGATCGAACCGGCCCTCGCTGCCGGACGCCACGTCGTGTCCGATCGCCACGTCGCCTCGTCACTGGCGTACCAGGGTGTCGGCCGTGGGCTCGGTGTCGATGCCGTGCTGGAACTGAATCGGTTCGGCACCGGCGAATTGGTCCCTGATCTGATCGTGCTGCTGGACGTTGATCTGCACGAGGCATCGGAACGGCTCGGTGACGACCTGGACCGGATCGAGGCCGCTGGCTCCGATCTCGCCTCGCTCGTCCGCGACAGTTACCACGGCTTTGCCGCAGAGCATCCGGATCGGTGGGCGATCGTCGACGGCAACGGGTCGGTCGGCGAGGTGGCCGACCGGGTGGCCGCGGTGGTGCAGGAACGATTGGGGTTGGGGTGATGGACGAGGTGATCACCGATCCGTTCGCCCGGATTGTCGGGCAGGAGCGGGCGGTCGAGCAGCTTCGGGCGGCGGCCCAGGAACCGGTGCACGCCTACCTGTTCGTCGGGCCTCGCGGTTCGGGCAAACGCCGGGCGGCGGCGGCGCTGGCCGGTGAGTACGTGGGTGCGCCGGAGGATCGCGAACGTACCCGGCGGTTGGCGGCGAGCGAGAACCACCCCGACCTGGTCATCGTCGAGCCCGAGGGCAACACGCTGCGGACCGAGGAGGCGGAAGCGATCGTGCATGCGGCGTCGCGCTCGCCGATCGAGAACGGGGCGAAGGTCATCCTGATCGACCGGTTCCACGATGCGACTCCGGAGGCCGCTGCGAAGCTGCTCAAGCCGATCGAGGAACCGCCGGCGTCCACTCGATTCATCCTCCTCGCCGAAGAGGTCCCACCCGAACACATCACGATCGCCTCGCGGTCCACCCGAATCGACTTCCCGTCGGTCACCACGGCGGCGATCGCTGCGGCACTCGAGGCCCAGGGTGTGCCCCACGAGGTGGCGATGGTGGCCGCGGAGGGAAGCGGTGGCGACGTCGGTCGAGCGGAACTGCTCGTGTCCGACGAGGCGTTCGCCGAACGTCGGAATCTGTGGTGGGGTGCGCCGGCCCGGCTAGACGGCACAGGTCATGCCGTGTCCGAGGTGGTGCAGGACATTCGGGCGGCCATCGACGAGGCGCAGGAGCCGTTGGAGGCCCGGCACACCACGGAGCTCGAGGCGATTGCCGAGCAGGAGGAGCTGACCGGAACTCGTGGCTCGGGGCGCAAGGCGTTGGAGACGCGCCACAAACGTGAAGCTCGCCTGCACCGCACGGATGAATGGCGCATGGGGTTGGCCACGCTCGCCCTGCGCTACCGGGAACCGGTGGTGGAACGGGGTCAGCACATGGACGTGCACGGCCAACTCACCGAGGCCGCCGATGCGCTCAACCGCAACCCGAACGAAGAACTCTGGTTGACGGCGCTGCTCTGGTCCTTGCCGCCGCTTCCCGCCTGAGTCAGAGTCGGCCGGCCGAACGAGCGAGCTCGCGGAGCGTCTCCGGCTGCACGAGCGTGATCTCCATCCGTCGGGTGCGTACGACGCCGGCTTCGCGCAGCTCTCGCAGCGCCTTTGCCGTCCCTTCGCGGGACAGGCCGGCCCACTGGCCGAGCTCTTGTTGCGAGATGGGCAGCGGAATCGTGGGCTCCCGGTCGTTTCGCCGGTCGGATCGATCGAGCAGCTCGATCAGTCGGCTGGCCACCCGGGCGGTGGCGCTGCGATCGGACGCTTCGATCAGCTGACTGGTGAGGGCGACGATGCGGTCGGCCAGCTGCCGCATCACGTATCGGTTGAGGTCGGGGCGAGTCTCGACGAGTCGGTTGAAGGCGTCGGCGCCAAGCGTGATGACCGTGCTCGGTTCGATCGTGATCACGCTGGCAGACCGGGGTGCGCCGGTCATGGCGCCGAGCTCGCCGAGGGTGTGGCCTTCGCTGGTGAGTTCGAGGAGCACGGTTCGGCCGGTCGAGGTGGGCCGTTCGACGCGGAGGAGGCCGGACTCGACGAACAGCACGGAACCGGAGTCGGAGCCGACGGAGAAGACCCAGGCACGGGCCGGGTAGGTCGTGGTCGTTCCTGCGTCCCGGATTGCGGCGATCGTTTCGTCGCTCAGGGCGGTGGTGTAGCTGCGGGTCACAGCGAGAACGTACTGCACCGTGCCCGGTTGTTTGCTGCTTTCTTCGCCGAGACGGCGTGTCTGGGCCCTGAATATGTACCGGTGCACACATCGCGCGTGTCCCGGTGCGACGACGGCCGGCCGGCCACCCGCGACGATGAGCGCAGCGGCAGCGGAAGGACGGCAGGATGAGCGAATCGGACGACTTCAGCGGATTCGTTGATGCGCACCTGGATCCGGTCTACGGGTTTGCCGCCGCTCGAGTCGGACGGGACGTCGCCGATGCGGTGGTGCTCGATGTGTTTCGCTCCGCCCGCCACACCTTTGATCGGGGCGAGGGCGAGGTGCTCTCCCGGTCCTGGCTGTTGACTCGCACCCGCAACCGGATTCTGGCGCACTGGCGCCTCGTCGCCGAACGGGCCGAGCCGGATTCGGCCGTCGATGCACCGGCACCCGAGGTGCGAATCGGCACCGACTGGAACCCGGACCAGGTGCTCGATGCGCTCGACTGCCTTCCCGGTGCCGAGCGGGCCGTGCTCGCCCTGCGTTACCTCGAGGGCCGTCCGGTGGCCGAGGTAGCGCACATGATCGATCGTCCTCATGTAACGACCCAACAACTGTTGGCGAAGGCCCGGCGGGCCTTTCACGCACTCGCACTCCCCACGGCCGCTCCCACCGCGGCACCGGTGTGATGCAGTCGCAGTCCGACGTGTTCGGGTTGGAGGTCGAGCGGGCGCTGGGGGCCGCGGCGGAGTCCCCAGCGCCGATCTCGTTGCGCAAGGCGGTGCTCGATTCGGTTCCCAACGATGGAGCCGACGGCACATCAGGCCCACCACAGCCATCCCCTGATCGCGAGGCCTGAACAGTTGTCCGGGTCGGTTCCGATCGTGCCGGGCTGGTGGGGACGCGGTACCTTCGCAGGCGATGCGCGGAAGCACGGCTGACTCGACCACTCGGGTGGTGATGGTTGCCGACCTCGTCGACTCCACATCGTTTCGAGTCGGTCACGGCGATGCGGCCGCCGATGCGCTGCTGGTCCGGTTCGAGCGGCTGGCGGAGGATCTCGTCACGGCGAACGACGGCCGGGTCGTCGCCAACCACGGCGACGGTTTCCTGACGTCGTTCTCGTCGGCGTCCTCTGCGCTGCGTTGTGCGACGGCGCTCCGGGCGGCGGTCGGTGGGATCGATTTCGAGGTGGCGGTGCCAGCGCTGCGGATCGGCATCTCGGCCGGTGATGTGGTCGAACGCGGCCGTGAGATGTTCGGTCTTCCCGTCGTCGTTGCCGCCCGGCTGGAGTCGGTGGCCGAATCCGGTGAGATCGTCTGCAGCGACCTGGTTCGATCGTTGGCCGGGACCCGCTCACCGGTCGAGTTCATGCATCGTCGGTTGGCTGAGCTGAAGGGAATTCCGGACCCGGTCGAAGTGTGGACCGTGCTGGCGCCGGAGCTCGAAGAGCTCACCCCCGCGGTCCATCACGTGGTCGAGTGGCGCGATGAGCTGCCGGTCGTGGCAAACCGCTTCTTCGGACGCGAACACGAGCAGGCAACACTTCCCGCGCAACTCTCGCCGGGCACGATCACCACGCTGCTGGGGCCCGGCGGGGTCGGCAAGACCCGGCTCTCCCTCGAACTCGCGCACCAGCTCAAGGCGCAGTTTCCTGACGGCGTCTGGTTCGTCGAGCTCGAGTCCGCCACCTCGCTCGACGATGTCGTCTCGGCCATCGGCCGCGCCATGCGGCTGCCGACGGTGGCGATGGGCAACGGCCCGGCGGAACTCGGGGCGTCCCTGCGGTCGCTCGATGCGCTCGTCATCCTCGACAACTGCGAGCAGGCGATCGACGACGTGGCGCAGGTGGCTCGTTCGTTGGTCGCAGACGGGTCGAGGCTGGCGGTGCTCACCTCGTCTCGGGAGGTGCTCGGGCTGCGTCAGGAAGTCGTGTGGCCGCTGGCGCCGCTCGACGTGCAGGAGCAGGACGAATCGTCGGAGTCCCCCTCGGTCGAGCTCTTCATCGACCGGGCGACGACACGCAATGCGAACGCCGAGTTCTCGGCGGAGGACCGCGAGGCGATCCGCAAGGTCGTGGAATCGCTCGAGGGACTTCCGCTGGCGATCGAGCTTGCGGCGTCGCGGCTGAATGTGTTCTCGCCCGGCGAAATGGCACGACGCTCAGCGGAGCTGATTGCGTTGTTGGCACAGCGGGATCGCGACCGTCCGTATCGTCACCAGACGCTGGCCAACACGGTGGATTGGAGCATCAGCCTGCTCGACGAGCAGGAACGGCAGTTGCTCGTGGGTGTGGCGGCCTTCGCCGGAGCCGCCGACCTGGATGCGATTGCGGCGGTCAATCCGCAGGCCGGCGCCTTGCCCATCGACCTGCTCGGGGACCTGGTCGACAAGTCGCTCCTGCGGCGTCTTCCCGACGGTTCGTTCCGGATGCTCGCCGTGATTCGGGAGACGGTTCGGGACCGCTCCGATGCCGCAGACCGTCTTGCCGAGGCGTTTCAGCTGCACTTCGCCTACTTCGCCGGTCTGGCTCGTGAGGGCAGCAACCTCGTGCAGCACGACCCGGCGTGGCTGGATCGCTTCGCCCGGGAGCACGAGAACCTGATGGCGGCGCTCGATCATGCCGTGGTGCACGATCCGACGCAGGCGTTGCGGATGGCCGGCAACCTGGCGCTGTATTGGGTGCTGTCCGGAAACGCCAGCGAGGGGGACCGCCGGTTCGCTCGCGTGTTGGCGTCGGCCGAGGACGCCGACCCCGCTGTGCTTGCGGCGGCGCTACGCGGCGCCGGGATGGCCGCCGCGCTCGACAGTCGATACGAACGGTCGGCAGAGCTGTTTGCCGAGGCCCGGCGCCGGTACGAGGAGCTCGGGCGGGTCGACGCGATCGCCTACTGCGACCACTGGGTTGCGCGGAATACGGTCGTGCAGGTGCACTTCGGGTTGGTCCCGCCGCTGGCCCTGACCGAAGCCCAGGAGCGTCTGAACTCGGCGGTTGCCGCGTTCCGGGATGGTGAGGATCACTTCGGCGTGCTGCTCGCGTACCCGTACCTCGGCTGGGCCTCGCTGTTGCAGGGCGACCATGACGAGGCGCTGCGGCTCACCGGCGAGCTGCTCGACCTGGCCGGGCTGGCTGGCGTGAGCCTGGTGAAGGCATATGCGCTCGGCCACGCTGCGTTCATCCAACTCTCGGTCGGTGACCTCGAGCTGGCGCAGGAGAACATCACCGCCTGCCTGTCGTCGCTTGAGCGCACCGGCGATACGCAGAACCTCGTCATCACGGCATGTGTGAATACGGCGATCCAAACCCGGCGGGGCGATCAGCAAGCGGCCGTCGACGCGGCCATCGATCTGACCGACCATGCGCTCGCGTGTGACAGCGCCGAATGGGAGCCCGCAGTCCTCTCGATCCTTGCGCATGTCCTGGCGGAACTTGGCGATTGGGATGACGCCGGCGTGCTCGGCGACGCACTGGAACGTCGCCATCCGACATGGCGGACCGTGTTGCGAAACACCGGCATCGATCCAGAAATCACGCTTGAACATGTTGTCGCGAGCCGTGCTCCGGTCGATGAACAACTGAGTGCATCATTGTTGTTGCGAATGGCGAAGCGGGCGTTGCTCGCACAACGGGGGCGCTGAAACCGGATTTGGGCGGACGAGGGAGCACGACAAGCGGTGGATTCTCAACCGGGGGGAGCGGGCGGTCCACGTGGCAACTCGCACGATGTGGTGGTGGTCGGCGGCGGCCTTGCAGGGCTGACGGCGGCGTATTGGTTGGCAAAGGCCGGCCGCAAGGTCACGGTGTACGAGTCTCGTGATCTGCTCGGAGGCAAGGCTCGTTCGTTCGGTGGGCCGATGCAGAAACGGCCGATCCAGCCGTATCTGGAGTCGGCCGAACTCGACGATTTTCATCCGATGGTGGACAAGGGCTACCACATCTTTCCGGCCTGGTACTGGGAGCTGTGGACGCTTGTCGACGAGGTCGGTGCAACCGAGAACTTCTTTCCCCGCAAGAAAGTCCGGGGAAAAAAGACGCCCGAGGCCGACGACTATGCGCTGTTCATGCCCCCGCTCGAAGATCTCAGTTTCGAGGGCGATCGGCGGGACGACGCCGCACGATCCCGCGTTGCCAACGAGAAGGCGCTGATTCCTGCGAACAAGCTGCGCTTGTGGGAGTGGGGGCCGCTCGTCTCGATGGTGTTGACGGCGATGGGGTTGGTCGCATCGTCGGGACGCACCGTCGAGGAGATGACGGTGCCGGACTTCATCTCGACCCGGTGGTACAACGGCAGCGAACGGGCCTCCGTGCTGCAGGACCTGATCGTCAAGGCGCTCGCCAATCCGAGCCGGCACACGTCGGCGTACACCATGCGTCAGCTCTTTCGCCGGTGGATTCCCACGCTCGCATCGGGGAACCCGTGGACGCCCCCGAACGGTCCGCTGCAGACCTGCCTGATCGACCCGATCGTCGAGGGGTGTGTCGAGCGAGGTGTCGTGATGGAGCGCGGCGAGCTGGTGTGCATGCGCCGTGATGAGGACTTCCTCACGTCACTTGAGTTCGCCGACGGCGAATGCCTCGATGTGCGGGACGTGGACGTGGTGGTTGCGCTGCCGCCCGACGTCTTGCTGGACATCGCCAAGCGGGACGACCACATGGCGACGCTTCGCCCGATCGCCCGGCTCACCCATCTCCGGAGCGCCCCGATGGGAGCGATCGACCTCTACTTCGTCGACCCGGATTCGGTCGACGACTATCCCGAGCATCTTCGACCCGACCGGTTCACCAGCCGGCACTTCTCTCTGATCGAGTCCGAGTTCGGCCTGACGGGCTTCCCGATCTCGGGTGTTCCAGGGTGGAAGGACCACCTGGATGGCGCTCCCGGCCTCGTGCTGCAGTTCGTCGCCGGCAATGTGCTCGACGTGCACCACTACCCGGAGCCGGCCTTCGCCCGCCTCCTCATCGACGAGATCGCCGAGTACCTGGGCTTCGACCCCGAGCGTCACCTCTACGCATGCGTGCCGCTTCCGAGCAGCGACGAGAAGCTCACGATGAACGACGCCGGCACGTGGGACAGCCGCCCGCCGGCGAACATCCCGGAGGTGGAGAACCTGTACCTCGCCGGCGACTTCGTGAAACTGGCCGTGGATGTTGCCGGCATGGAGGCGGCGGTGGAGAGCGGGGCGAACGCGGCCCGCGGCGTGCTGCTCACCAACGAGATCCGGCGCATGGAAGTCGGCGCCGTGGGCGCCTACGGCCAGACTTCACAACTCACCCGCAAGGAACTGGACAGTTGCCACGACCTCGTGGCGAAGCAGGTGCCGGTTCCCGCCGGGCCGCCGCCTCGATGGCATGGCTCCGTTCTCTGGCCGCTGTTTCGAATCCTGTTCTCGCTCATCGGACATACTGTCGGCTGGTTCGTGTTGCTGGCCCGGGCCCCCTTGCGGGCGGGCACGGATCTCGTGGCCGGGCTGAACGACCGGTACGAGGGCCATCGCTCCGAGCTCGTGGAACACACGGTGGGCGGGCCACGGGTACCGACCTTCGACACGAGCGTCGGCATCGTGACCGGCACGGTTCCCGACAATGCCGACCCGCAGCCGCGCGGATTGCGGGTCACGACGACTCGTCACGACCGGCGGCGCGGGTTCGGGGACCCGATGGTGGCCCGGGATCGGGTGTTGATCAGCGGCGGCCTGCTTGTCACGCTGCTCGGGTTCGTCTCCGCCTTCGTCCTGGCGACCCGGATCGACGGCTACTCGCACATGAACGATGCGATCTCGGTGCTGGGCCGCGACGACGCGACTCGCTGGTGGTACGCGGCGGTGACCGTCATCGGCTGGATCCTGCTCCAGCTGTTCGCCGCCGTCGTGCGACGCTTCACGCCGGGTTCCCAGGTGCTGGTCTGGGGGCTCTCGTGGCTCGGCTTCCTCTGGATGGTGGTCGGCCTGATGCCGATCTGCCCCGAGGTCGGCTCGTCGACGAGCTGCGCGTCCGGTTGGAGCCGCTTCGCCGAGCTGGTGCACATCGGTGCCGCTCTCGGGATGGTGCTGTTGTTGATGTTGCTCCCCGTGCTCACGGCCCGTCAGGTGCTCGTTCGTCTGCCGATGGGCTACGAGCTCGACTGGGCGCCGTTCCGCCGCTTCAGCGGAATCTGGGGCGCACTCACCGTCGCGAGCGGTGGATGGTTCCTGCTCACGCTGGCCGGTTTGGGGTCATCGGGCCTGGCCCAGCGGGTGCACTGGGCGGTTGGCCATGTCTGGCTGGTCGGCCTGGCCGTCTTCCTGCTCGTGCGGCGGCACCAGCGAATCGACCGGGGTGGCAACCAAGTGGGCGCAGGTCCGCTGCGAAGCGTCGATCAGCGATCCCTGTGGACGTGACCGCGGCCCGGGGCGTCGCCGCGCCCCGGGTGCGTACGGTCGATCAGACGCCGGCCTCGGTGAGGGTCTTGGCGTCCACGCCCATCTTGCGGAAGGTGCCTCGGGAGATTCCCTTGGACTTTCCGTAGCGGGCGGCTGCTTCGACGAATGCGGCGCGCAGCTCGGAGCCGTCGACGACCTCACCCATCTTCTCGAGCTCGGCGGCCAGGTCTTCCTGCTCCTGGAGCATGGCAAGACGCTGGAGCGTGCCGGCGTCGTCCAGTTCGGCCTCGATTTTGGCGAGGCGCTTCTGGATGGTGTCCGGAGTGCGCTTGCGGCCCCGTTTTGGCTTGTTGTTCTCGAGGAACTCGAGGTAATTCTTCACGGCGCGGGCGTCGTTTCTGCCCTGTGCCAGTTTGGCTTTGTGCTGATCATCCATGTGTGGCTGTTCTTCTCCCCGCCGGGTTGTAGTGGCTGATTTCGGGTACAGCGAAGCCGTCGCGCATTTTCACGCCAAACGCACAACGAGTTGTCTTCACCGTTTCCCTGCGACATGCACGAAACACGTCGCTGCGCAAATGGTAGCCGAACTCAGCCTTTGCGCAGCTCGACACGCTCGATGGCGTGCTCACGACCTTTGGTGAGAATCAGGTCGGCGCGGATGCGGGTCGGTTCGATGTTGTCCCGCAGGTTCGGTGCGTTGATTTCGTTCCAGATGCCGATGGCGACCTCGGTCGCTTCGTCCTCGGTGAGTTCCGCATAGTTGCGGAAATAGGACTGGGGATTCTGGAACACGGAGGATCGCAACGTGAGGAATCGTTCGACGTACCAGGTTCGAATCTGATCCTCTTCGGCGTCCACATAGATGGAGAAGTCGAAGAAGTCCGACACGAACAAGGCAGAACTTCCCCGACCGGACTGCAACACGTTGAGTCCTTCGACGATCAGCACGTCGGGCCGGTCGATGGTGACCGTCTCCTCGGGGACGATGTCGTAGGTGAGATGCGAGTAGACGGGGGCGGTTGCGGGCTGGCCCGACTTGATCTTCTGCAGGCACTCCACGAGCGCACCCGTGTCGTAGCTTTCCGGGAAGCCCTTGCGAGACATCAGGTCGCGCGATTCGAGCACGGCATTCGGGTGAAGGAACCCGTCGGTGGTGAGCAGGTCGACCCGAGGGTGGTCTGGCCAGGTGGAGAGCAGTTTGCGCAGTACACGGGCCGTTGTGCTTTTTCCGACGGCCACGCTGCCGGCGATGCCGATGACATAGGGCACGGATTCCCGCTTGGTGCTGAGGAAGGTGTCGGTCACCGAGTTCAGGCTCTGGGTCGCCGCGACGTGGAGGTTGAGGAGTCGGGAGAGCGGGAGGTAGACGTTGACGACCTCGTCGAGGTCGAGTCGCTCGTTGATGCCTCGGAGTTCGACGACGTCGTCGTCGGTGAGCGTGAGGGGCGTCGATGCTCGGAGGCTGGCCCAGCGCGCTCGGTCGAAGCTCTCATAGCGGCCGGTCACCAGATCATGGTGCCGGATCTGCTGGACAGAAGCGAACTCAGCCGAACTACGCTCTCGCCATGCGACAGGGATGGCTCGGCCTGCCGGCGATCGTGGCTCTGCTGTTCGTCGCCGCTCGCCTGCTGACTGCAGATGAGGATGCGGGAGTGGCGGCCGCCGACCCGTCGGTCGAGACGCTGGTGTATGGCGACGCGCCGAGCGAGTTCGGCCGGTTGCATCTTCCGGTCGGGCATTCGCAGGATGCCGAACCGGTGCCGGTGGTTGTGTTGCTGCACGGTGGCTTCTGGCGTCGAGGTGGGGGCGATCTCTCGTTGATGGAGCCGTTGGCCGCGGACCTCGTGGAACGGGGTGTTGCCGTGTGGAACGTCGAGTACGGGCGGACGGGGGAGCGGTTCGGGGGTTGGCCGCACACGTTCAATCATGTGTCCGCTGCGGTGGACCATCTGGCCGAGATCGGTGAGCGCGTCGCGCTCGATCTCGATGACGTGACGGTGGTCGGTCATTCCGCCGGTGGGCATCTGGCCCTGTGGGTGGCGGGCCGGGATGGGTTCGCTGCTCGAAGTGCATGGGACGACGAGGTGATGCGTCCGGTTCCGGTGGTCGGGGTCGATCGGGTGGTGGCGATGGCGCCGATTGCGGACCTCTCAGCTGCGGCGACGGTTGGCTTGGGCAACGGCGCCGTCATCGATCTGTTGGGAGGTGATCCGTCGGAGGTTCCGCTGCGATACGCCGTTGCCGCCCCGCTGCCTGCACCGGACGTTGCCGTGCTGGTGGTGACCGGTTCGCTCGATGACCTCGTGCCCGAGGTGTATGCGCGGGCGCCGTGGCCCGATGGTTCGGAGGTGCTTGTGGCAACGGTGGACGAAGACCACCTCCGGCTGATCGTGCCGGAGTCGGCCGGTTGGCGGGTGGCCAAGGATTGGTTGGGGATTCGGGAATAGACGGGGGAGCCTGACGTTGTGGATCGTAATGTTGATTACATACTTACAATATGACAGACTCTCGAAAGGAGATCGCGTGACGCGATCCAACGACATTCACAACCATCCCCACGCACGAAAGTTGGCCGCCGCCATGGCAGCAGGACGAGGACCAGGATCAGGACGGGGGCGCGGACCACGAGGCCGCGGCCGCCGTCAGGTCGAACCCACGCCGACCACCACCGAAGAACTGAGCGCCTGGTTCGCCGGCAATCTTCCTGACGACTGGTTCGCCGAGCCGGTGTCCGTCGTCTTCGATCGGGACGAGATCATCGTCACCGGAACGTTGGCGGTACCGAAGCTCAACGATGGTGACGACGTCGCCGTGGCCGCCGGAGCACGCATCGCCGCGTTCCGCGAAGACACGCGCGAGCATCGCATCAGCATTGCGGAGCGGGCGGAAGCCCACTGGCTCCGCAAGGTGAGCTGGGCCGTCCGGTGCGGCGAAGAGGATCGCATCTTCACCTCGGCCAGCGTGCCGGTGATGACGCGGTTGCACCTCGAAGACCGGGCCGTGCTCGACACACTCATCGATGCGGGTGTTGCCCGTTCGCGCAGCGAGGCGCTCGCCTGGTGCGTACGCCTCGTGTCGGAGAACGAGTCCGACTGGATCGACCGCCTTCGTGCGGCGATGACGGATCTCGAAGCCGTTCGCGACGAGGGCCCGGCCAGCCGGGACTGACCCGCAGCTGGTCAGCCCCGCAGCGGAGCCATCACCTGTTCCTCGAACCGAAGGATCGGTTCGGGTGAGAGCGGGTGGCCGAAGTCCATGACGAAGTGGTGGACGCCGAGCGCATGCCGGCGGCCGATCTCGTCCAGTAGCGCAGCGGAGTCGCTGTCGGTTTCCGGCAGCGGCTTCTCGATCGTGACCGCATTCTCGATGTCGTCCGGGTTCCGCCCGGCGGCCTCGGCGCTTGTGGTCACGATCGCGCGTTTGCGGGTCCATTCGTCGTCGTCGGGCGCGAAGCCGTGCCACACGTCGGCGACCCGGCCGGTGAGCGGAAGGCCCACCTTGTCGCCGTTGGCCCCGATGCAGATCGGTGGGACGACCTCGGGCAGGGGTGGAGCGCACGCCTCGTCGATCGAGTAGTGCTCGCCGGTGAACGACGGAAAGTCCTCCGTCCACATCAGTCGGCAGATCTGGACGACCTCCTCGAGCTGGGCAAAGCGCACGGACGGCTTCGGAAAGTCGTAGCCGTAGGCCTCGTACTCCTCGCCCCGCCACCCGGCGCCGATACCGAGCATGAACCGGTTGCCGGAGAACACCTGCAGGGTCGCCGCCATCTTCGCGGTGAGCGCCGGTGGCCGGTACCCATGACCGAGCACGTGGTGGCACAGCTGCAGGTCGGGGAACTTCGCCGCCAACCACGTGATCGTCGTCCACGCCTCCATGAACGGGTCGGTCTTGGCGTCCATGCCGTAGAAGTGATCGGCGATCCACAGCGAGTCGAAGTGCTCGTTGACGGTCGGCAGGATGTGGTCGGCCTGGTAGACGACGATCGGCTTGTGGTCGCTGAAGCGATTGCCGATGACCGGGGAGAGCCAGCCGAAGGTGGGTGAGGTGGTGGGCATCGGGCGATCGTATCCCTGTGCCTCGGCACGGATTGCCGTTTGCGGAATGTTGTTGCCGTTCGAATGGTCCTTCCGCTGCGGGCTTCGTAGCCTTTCGGCGTGACCACCTCTCGCCCCACCTCCACCCAGTATTCGATCGCCCTCCGGGTCAGCCTGAAGAACGTGCCCGGAGTGCTGGGCCAGCTCACGACGACGATCGGTGAGGCCGGCGGCAACATCTTCGCGATCGAGGGGTTTGTGGCCAAGGGGCCGACGCTCGAGCGCGAGATCGTCGTGAACTGTGCCGACGAGGCACATCAGGATCGGGTGGTTGCGGCGGTTCGTGACCTGGATTCCGTCGACCTCATCGACTGGTGGGATCGCACCTTCGCCATGCACGACGGCGGCAAGATCGAGGTGCTGCCGCTCTGCCCCGTGGGTGACCGTGACGACCTGTCCATGGCGTACAGCCCCGGCGTGGCGCGGATCTCGTCGGCGATCGCGAAGGACGCCTTGCGGGCCGACGATCTGACGATTCGCAAGAACACGGTCGCAATCGTCAGCGACGGTTCGGCCGTGCTCGGCTTGGGGGACATCGGGCCGAAGGCGGCGATGCCGGTGATGGAGGGCAAGGCGCTGCTCTTCAAGGAGTTCGCTGGGGTCGACGCGTTCCCGATCTGTCTGGAGGTGTCGTCGCCGGAAGAGATCGTGGAGACGGTTATTCGGCTGGCGCCGACGTTCGGCGGTGTGAACCTGGAGGACATCGCGGCACCGGGTGCGTTCTTCGTGGAGGAGGAGCTGAAGAAGCATCTCGACATTCCGGTGTTCCACGACGATCAGCACGGCACGGCCGTGGTGACGCTGGCGGGTCTGCGGAATGCGTTGAAGATCGTCGGCAAGGAGATGGAGGACATCTCCGTTGTGCTGTCGGGTGTCGGTGCGGCCGGTGTGGCGATCGGGAAGATCCTTCTGGGTGCGGGTGTCGGGCACCTCGTTGGCGTGGACCGCAGTGGTGCGGTGTACGACGGCCGTGAGGATCTGAACAGCTCGAAGCAGTGGTTTGCGGAGAACACGAACCAGCGAGGGCTGCAGGGTTCGTTGTCGTCGGTGATGGCCGGTGCGGACGTGTTCCTCGGTGTGAGTGCGCCGGGTGTGCTGTCGGTTGCGGCTGTGGAGTCGATGGCGTCGGATCCGATCGTGTTTGCGATGGCGAATCCGGATCCGGAGATCACGCCGGAGGAGGTCGAGGGCATCGTGCGGGTGATGGCGACGGGGCGCAGCGACTATCCGAACCAGATCAACAATGTGCTGGCGTTCCCGGGGATTTTCCGGGGTGCGTTGGATGCGCGGGCGACGGACATCACGGAGAACATGAAGTTGGCGGCGGCCGATGCGATCGCGGCGGCGCTCCCGGAGTCGGAGCTGTCGGAGACGAACATCGTCCCGTCAGTCTTTGACCGTTCGGTCTCCATCGCCGTCGCCGAAGCCGTCGCCACCGCCGCCATCGCCGACAACATCACCCGCTAACCCCCACCCGCTCCGTCCCAACTTCCGGGGTCAGACCCCCAATCGCGCCCAGGAGTCTGACCCCTAAACGCGATTAGGGGTCAGACTCCTAACTCGTGTCGGGGGTCTGACCCCGGTTGCTCGACATCGACGGCGCGGTTCGGTCTAGGGTGCAACCACTTCCCCTGTTGATTAACCATCTCAGGAGATAACGATGCCCCGAATGCCACGACGGCAGTATGCGGGAGCGTGGCACCACGTGATGAACCGTGGTGCGAACCACCAGGCGACGTTTCTGACCGCCAATGACCGACTTGCCTTTCTCGCCCTGCTCGGCGAAGTGGTCGACCAATTCGGTATTGAGGTCCACGCGTACTGCCTCATGACGAACCACTTTCACGTCTTGATCCGCACGCCGGAGCCAGTTCTCGATACGGCCATGCAGCGTCTGATTGGCGGGTACACCCGTCATTTCAACGATCGACATGAGCGTGACGGCGCCCTGTTTCGTGGCCGGTATTGCTCGATTCTGGTTGAGACCGAGCGTTACCTTGCTGCGCTCACCCGCTACATCCATCGAAATCCGACGTCGATCTGCGGACCAAAGTTCCCCACCTATCCATGGTCGAGCTACCCGGCATACCGAGGTGAGCGTCCCCCAGAACCGTGGCTCGAGCTCGACTTCACCTTGAAGCAGATCGGCGGTCGGGAACGCTATCGGGGTCTGGTCGAGAACGACCTTGTCACCGACGTCGATCGGCTTCTGAGTCGTCCCCGCCCTCCCCGAATCCTCTCCGACGATCCCGAAGAGGGGTCTGACCCCTAAACGCGATTAGGGGTCAGACCCCTATCAGTCGCTAGGGGTCTGACCCGGGGGCGGGGTCTTTGGGTTGGGGAGTGGTTAGGCGGGGAGGAGTTCGTCTGTCTTGGGGGTGTCGGTGAGGTTGACGGTCGGGTCTTCGTCGGTGCCTCGGAGCATTGTGGCGGTGCCGGCTGCGGCGAGGAGGGCGAGGCCGGTGGCGATGATCATCGACAGGCTCCAACCATCGAGGAACGCCGACGTGGCTGCCTCGGCAATCGGCAGACCGTCCGGGCCGAGCTGGGCAGCCACGGCCATCGCCTGGCCGATGCCCTCGCCGACCGGCTCGGCCAGCTCCTCGGGGAGCTGCTCCGTGGTCGACTCGATGCTGCCTGCGTAGCCGGCGGCCAGAACCGAACCCAGCAGCGCCACACCGAGCGCCGAACCGAACTCCCGGACCGTGTCGTTCAGCGCCGAAGCGACACCCTGCTTGTCGGCCGGCAGTGATTCGGTGATCGCCGTGGTGGCCGGGCTCATGGAGAGCCCCATGCCGATGCCGACGATGACCAGGCCGGGAAGGACACTGAGGTACGAGGGGTCGGCGCCGACGAAGGCGAGCGCAGCAAACCCGATGGCCAACGTGACGGCGCCCAGCGGCAGGATACGGCCCAAACCAAACCGTTCTGCGAGCCCGGGGGCGATCGGCGACAGGCCCATCATCGCCACAGCCATCGGGAGCAGACCGCTGGCGGCGCCGAGGGCCGAGTAGCCCATGACCGCCTGGAGGAACTGGATGAAGGCGAGGAAGACCCCGAACATCAGCGCAAACAGGGCGAGCAGCGAGAAGGAGCCGGCGGCCAGTCGACGGTTCTGGAAGATGCGGATGTCGAGCAGGGGATGGTCCTGGCGGAGCTCCCAGCTGACGAATGCGGCCATGGCGATGGTTCCACCGACGAGGCCGACGAGCGTGATGGGTTCCGTCCAGCCGATCTCCGGCCCCTCGTGGACGCCGAGCACGATGCCGCCGACGCCGAGGGCGCTGAGGAGTCCGCCGACCCAGTCGAGGGCGTGGGTTTCACTCGAGCGGGTGTTGGGGACGAGCGCCACGTTCAGCACGATGCCGAGCACGGCCATGACGATCGGGAGGACGAACAGCCATTCCCAGCTGGCGTAGTCGATCAGCAGCGAGGAGCTGAAGAGTCCGAGGATGCCGCCGGCGCCGGCGAAGCCGGCCCAGATGCCGACGGCCCGGGCTCGTTCGTCTTCGGGATACACGGAGGTGAGTGTGGACAGCGTGGCGGGCATGATCATGGCGGCGCCGAGGCCGGCGAGGCCGCGGAACGCGATGAGCTGGCCGATCGAGTCGGCGAAGATGCTGAGCCCGTTGGCGGCGGCGAAGACGACGAGGCCGACGGTGAGGATGGTGCTGCGGCCGATCCGGTCGCCGATCTCGCCGATGGGCAGCAGCAGTGCGGCCATGACGAGCGTGTAGGCGTTGACCACCCACAACAGTGCGGAGGTCGAGGCGTCGAATTCGACGGACAGTTCGTTGAGGGCGACGTTGAGGCCGGAGACCGAGGCGACGACGGCGATGAGTGCCAAACACATCGTGACGAGGATCCAGGTGCGGCGTTGTGGGCTGATCTCGTCAACCCCTGATGGTGGAGCGCTTGCGGCGCTGTCGCTGATGCTGGTCATTGGGTTCCCCTCCTGAGGGATGATTTCGGAAACTTATTCTACCGGAAATCACTGTTTCCGGTAATATGGATTTCACTATGATCCATCCGGATACGAAAAGCAACATTTCCGTATATGATCGACCTATGACATCCGCCACGAGCTCCTCGACCCGAGGTCGCCCCCGGTCCTCCGACCGGACCGACGCGATCCTCGACGCGACCAACGAGCTCTGCCGCGAGCTCGGCTACGACGGGCTTCGGATGCAAGACGTGGCCGACCGCGCAGGCGCTGGTCTCGCCACGATCTACCGGCGCTGGTCGAACAAGGCGGAGCTCGTCGCCGCGGCGATCCGCCACAAGAACGTCATCGAGTTCGAACCGAGCGGGGACCCGGTCGCCGATCTCCGCGACATCGTCGCCGTGCTGGCCAGCGACATCGGCGGTGGCGACATGATCGCCGGGTTCCTCAGCGCCATCCAGGAGCACGAGGACCTGCGGGCGGCGCTGGTCGATTCCATCATGGGCGAGGTCCGGCCGATGCTCATGAACGTCATGGCGCAGGTCGCTCCCGGCGCCACCTGTCTCGAGCTGCTCGCCGATTCGGTTCCCGGTGCGATCATCGTCCGCACTGCGCTGCTCGGTCAGGACGTCGACCCGGCTGCGTACGCAGACGAAGTGGTCGAGCTGGTACTGGCCCTGCGCTGACACCTGCCCGGGTGGTCGGGCAATGGGGGGCGCTCCCCAGTGCGCTCCCAACAGCCCAATGCAAGAGTTCGGGCATGGACGCCCGACCCCTCGAGCCACACGAAGAGACCCTCGAATCCATCTGGCGGCTGCTGGTCAGCCTCGGCATGCTGCTCGCGCTGTGCGCGGGAGCGGTGTTGGCGGTGTTCGCCGCCTGGCTGGGTGCGACCCGTCTTCTCGTCGGGACCGCCGCGGCGCTGATTGCGCTGCAGGCATTCCTCGCCTCGCTCTACTTCATCGCCGATCGTTGTCGGGCGAAGGGCGGCGGATTCGGTTTGGCGACCTCGTTCGGCCTGGTGGTCTTCTGCGCAGCGTTCTTCATCAGCGATGCCCAACCGCTGCTGATGATCCCGTTGGCGTGGGCGCTTGCGTTCGGGTGGTGTTCGGCCCGTTACCGCGAGCTCGGCAAGGAGCTGCGAGAGGAACGGCTTGCGACACTCCGGTTCCCCGATGGAACGGCCCCGCCTGCCGTCGACCCCTTCGACGACACGTCGGAGGGTGAGCTCATGCCG
This sequence comes from Acidimicrobiales bacterium, assembly GCA_020628865.1. Taxonomy (GTDB): domain Bacteria; phylum Actinomycetota; class Acidimicrobiia; order Acidimicrobiales; family SHLQ01; genus SHLQ01. The sequence goes on along the minus strand of JAHDEJ010000018.1, from coordinate 57,738 downwards.
CTGGGCTGAGCGCGCACCCTTCGATCGTGATGCGGTGCATGATGCGTCGTTCGCCGTGGTAGTCGTTCTGTGCGCTGTGCCAGACGGCCCGGTTGTCCCAGAAGGCGACGGTCCCCGGCCGCCATTCCAGCACCTGCACGAAGCGTGGCTGCATGGCATGGCGGTACAGCTGCTTGAGGATCGGTCGGGCGTCCTCGCGTTCCATGCCTTCGATGCCGATGGTGAACGTGGGGTTGACGTACAGCGCCGGTCGGCCGCTGAGCGGGTGCTCGATGACCATCGGGTGGACGACATCGTCCATGGCATCGGCCACGTCGGAGTTGCTGTAGCGACCTTCGAAGTCGTCCTGGTCGCCGTCCCGATAGAAGGCGGCGGCGCCGAAGGCGTGACGAGCGGAGTGGATGGCCCGGTTGGTGCGCACGAACTCCTTCATCTCGTCGTCGAGGCCCTCGTACGCGGCGTACATGGAGGCGAAGTGGGTGTCGCCGCCGCTGCTGGGCAGTTCTCGGGCTACGAGGATGGAACCCAGTGCCGGCTCGACGTCGTAGCTGTGGTCGGTGTGCCAGACCTCTCCGATGTTCCCGGTCTGCTCCGGTTCCTTGACGACCATGGCGATCTGCGGGTGGTCGTCGTGGGCGGTGAAGAACCGGTTGATGTTGATGTCGCCCCAGCGTTCGGCGAAGGCGATGTGGTCGGTTTCGGTGAGCGATTGGTCGCGGATGAAGAGCAGGCCGTGGTCGGTGAATGCGGTGCGGACGGCGGTGAAGTCGTCGTCCGAAAGGGTGGCGAGGTCGACGCCGGTGATCTCGGCGCCGGCCTGCGGAAGTGGCGTGATCGTTGGTGCCATGCGTGTCCCCTCGCTGCTGTTCGTGGGGTCGATGGTAGGCGGTCGGGCGCGGCCATGACCACGGCGCAGGATCGGGCGTTCAGGTGGTGGCGGTGTCTTCCGCTTCGATCCGGGCCGTCTCGACGATCGCGAACGAGAGGACGGCGAGCACGGCGACGATGCCGATGACCTGGGCGGCGGTGAGCGTCTCGTCGTAGAGCACGCGTGCGCCGACGACGGAGAGCACGGGCACGCCGAGCGTCATGAGAGAGAGGAGCGTGAGCGACACGTGTTCGTGGGCCCATCCGATGAGGAAGTGGCCGGTGCTGGGGAGTGCGATGAGGCCGAAGACGTAGAACCACTGGCCGCCCTCGGGAAGCGGGATGCCACCGCTGTCGAGGAGGAAGACGATGAAGAGCACGGGGGTGCCGGCGAGTAGCGAGTGGGTTTGCAGCGTGATGCCAGACAGCGTTTCTCGCGCCACCTTGCCGAGGGCGAAGTACATGGCGAAGAAGATGAGGGCGACGACGGCGAGCGTGTCTCCCCGCGGGTTCCAGCCGACCGAGCCATCTGCTCCGAACACGACGGCGGCGACGCCGAAGAGGGCGATGATCGTCGTGATGATGAGCCGCAGCGAGATGCGCTCGGAGAAGCGGCGAGCGGCCACGCCGAAGAGGAGCAGTGGCGTGAGTGCACCGATGATGGTTGCGTTGGCGACGCTCGTGTCCTTGATGGCGACGAAGAACGCGGCGATCTCGAGGGCGAGCGTGATGCCGACGGGGGCGGCGGTTTTGAAGTCGCTCCACCGCAGTGGGCCGACCCAGATGCGATGGCCGATGGCGTAGGCGATCGAGGCGAGCAGGTAGCGCCAGAACGCGATCTGCGGGCCGGTGAGCTCGGTGCCGCGGACGATCAGGTTGCCTGCGGACCAGAACGTGATCGCGGTGAGAACGGCGATGCGGCCGAGGCGTGCGTTGGACACTCCGGCAGCGTACGGCCGTGGGTCACCAGTGCCGCAGGTCCACGGCCCATCGGTCGACGACTCGTTCTCCGTCGACGAGCCACATGGCTTCGTGGCGGGCGACCGTGGGGTCGATGTGGGCCGGCAGCAGGCGGGTCCGATCACCGACGTTCCAGCCGGCCACTCCATCACGGGGGGCGAGCGTGGTGTGTTCGTCGCTGCAGAAGAAGACGTCGCCGTCGGGCCAGGTCGGGTCGCCGTGGTCCATGCCGAGCGACTTGAGGCCGACGTCGATGACGATCCAGCCCTTGGGTGAGATGGAGATGACGGTGCCGAGCACGCTGGCGGCGATGGCGAACGGCAGGTCGAGCCCGTCGTAGTGGGTGTCCATCAGTGTGTAACTGCCGGCCTGGATCTCGGTGCACCAGGTGTTGGTGTCGAAGGTGCCCGTGCCGCCGCCGGAGACGATTGCGCCGCCGACGGTCTCGTGTGCCCGCAGCAGTTGGGTCATCGCGTCGGCGACCCGGTCGGTTCGCTCGGCCCGGTCGTCCACCATCATCAGGTGGCCTTCGTAGCCCATCACACCTCGCACCTCGAGGCCGGCAGCTCGGGCGGCGTCGGCGAGTCGGCCGGCGTCGTCAACACCGCATCCGCAACGGGGCAGGCCGACCTCCACATCGATCAGCACGCTGAGGATGCCACCGTCGATCGCCGCCTGAAGCGTTGTGTCGCTGTCCACCGCGACGGTGATCTGGGCCTGGTCGGCGAGTTTGCCGAGCCGGGCGACGTCCAGCGATTCGTTGGCGAGCAGCAGGTCGTCGCCGAGGCCGGCGGCCACCATGCCTTCGATTTCCCGGGGTGTTGCGGCGCAGAAGCCGGTGTGTCCGTCGGCGTGGAGGCGGGCGGCCAGCGCCGTGCTCTTGAAGGCCTTCACGTGGGGGCGGAGTGCGGTGCCGGGGAGGACCGTGTCCATGGCGGCGAGGTTTGCGTCGAACGTGGACTGCTCGACGACGAGTGCGGGGGTCGGCAGTTGGTCGATCGTGTCGGGCGACGGGGTCATCCAGTCAGTATCTACCAAACGGTGGAGGGCAGGCGGCACGTCGCTGTACTGCGGCAGCTGAATGGATCTATGATGTGATCATCTACTCACATGTTGGTTGAGGTCAGTGTGCAGCAGCGAAACGACGATGAGATTTTTGCGGCGTTGTCCGACCCGAATCGGCGGGCGATTCTGGACTTGATTGGCGAGCACGGCGAGATGCCATCAGGGGACATCGCCTCCCACTTCGAGGACGTCACCCGAAGCGGAATCTCGGCGCATCTTCGAATTCTCCGGCTGGCAGGGTTGGTCTCCGAGCGACGCGATGGCCGCTACCGCCTGTACTCGATCACGTCCAGCCCCGCCGATGCCGTCGTCGGGTACTTGGCCTCGGTCTACCGGAACTCTCTTCATCAGTTGACTGCGGCTATGGAGGAAGCGACAGCGCGTGAAGCCGACGAGCGATCTGCGTAGGTCGGTCCGAGATGGGTGATCTGGTTCTCAACAACGAAGTTCGGCTGCCAGCGGCGCCCGGCGACGTCTTTTCTCTTTTCGGCAAAGGGTGACCCAACCCTCGGGTGGCTGTTTGGTGCAGAGGCTTCGAAGGTTGCGCCGGGCGCGTTGGTCCGGCTCGCCGTTCCGCTTGGCGGCCTCGCCGGCCTGGATGGAACCGCGAGGGTTGCAGCGCTCGTTCCAGAGCGCCGGATCCAGCTCGTGCACGAGTCGCCCTGGTCCGGGCTTGTCGATTGTCGACTTGATCCGCTCGTCACCGGGGGCACGCGCCTGCGGCTTCGGGTGACGATCAGTGAGGACGAGATTCTGCGGCTGGGGGGAGCGCTCGGTCTCTTGCAGGACGACCCTTCGGAGTCGACTGAGGATCTTCGGCTCGGTCTCCTCATCAGTCTTTCGGGGGCGGCAGGGATCCTCGGTCGTTCGACGGTCAACTGTGCAGAGTTGGCGATCGATGAGATCAACGCCTCGGGCGGAGTGGTCGGTCGTCGGGTGCGCTTGGCGGTCGCTGATGATGCGACCGATCCGGCGCTGGGCCGGCTTGCGATTCAGAAGCTCCTCCGGCTCCCGAACCTGGCCGCTGTGGTTGGGATGCACTCCTCGGCGACGTTTGCCGTAACGAGTCGGCTGGCGATCCAGGCTGGCATGCCGTACATCTACACGGCGACCAGCGAGGTGGAGCCCCGGCATCCGCTGCTGTTCGGGTTTGGGGAGACGCCGCTGGACCAGTTGCATCGTGCGCTGCCGCGGCTTGCGGAAGAGACGGGCGGCTCGCGCTGGTTCTTTGTTGGGAACGACTATTCGTGGCCTCGATCCGTTGCCTCGACGGCGCGGAGGATTGTCGAGCAGATGGGTGGAAGCGTGGCCGGCGAGGGATTCCTGCCGGTTGGTGCTCGTGAGTTCGGGCCGATGATCGCAGCCGTTCAGGCGAGCGGTTGCGACCATGTCATCTCGAGTTTTGTCGGTGAGGACCACGTTCGGTTCCAGCGCGCCTTCGTTGCGAGCGGGCTGCGGGATTCGGTCAGCATCTTCGCTCCACTCATGGACGATGCGGTGCTCGAGCATCTCGGCGAGTTGGGAACGGGCACCTGGAACGTTCTTGGCTATTTCCAGGGTCTCGACACGCCGGAGAATCGGGCGTTCCTGGCTCGGTATCGTTCTCGGTTCGGCGACTGTTCGGCTCCTGTCTCCGCCGCCGGAGAAGGTGTCTACGAGGCGGTGCATCGGTGGGCGAGGGCGTGCCGCAGTGCGCGCGAAGTCGACTCCAGCTCGTGGCTTGGTGAACTGCGTGCGACCCGTGGAGCGGGTCCGAGGTTGCCGTCGGTGCACGCTGAACCTGAACGTCTGTTGTTGGGTCGTGCGGAGTCGGATGGCGTGAGGGTCATCGACGAACTGCCGGCGTTTCGTCGGGCGTCCTGAACTGATCCGACTCGCGCGTCGCCTTGGTCGGCGCGGCGGATGCGCGCCGACCGCGGCAGACCAATTCTCTCGGACTCGGCTTGACCGCTTCTTCCACTGAGTGCAATATGTGAATACTTACTCACATATTGGGGGAATCGAAAGATGGAATCTCGATCCGACACTCATCAGCGGCCATGGACAACTTGCTTCACGGCGTTCATGATCGTGATCGCCTTGCTGGCCGCGGCGTGCGGCCGCGGCGACAACAACGACAGCGATGCAACGACAGCGGACATCGATTCGGGATCGGCGGGTACTTCGCAGGACGTCGAGGCTGCCGAGACCGACGATGACTCCGACGCATCGACCGGCCCTTCCGATGAGCCCGTCCGAATCGGTGTGCTCTTCTCGAACAGCGGACCAGCGGGAGTCTTCGGCCCACCCGTGAGCAACATCGGTCAGCTCATCGAGGAAGATCTCAATGAAGCAGGCGGGATCAACGGCCGCCCGGTTGAGGTCGTTTTCGCTGACGACGCCAGCGACCCCGAGGTGGGCCGCCAGGCGATGGAGCAGCTGCTCGACTCGGACAACGTCGACGTCGTCCTCGGCACACACTCGAGCGCCACCCGAGCTGCCGCCAAACCCCTCGCCGAAGCGGCAAACGTGCCGTACATCTATGCGGCGCTCTACGAAGGCGGCGAGTGTTCCGCCGTCATGTTCAACACGGGCGAAGTCCCGAGCCAACAGTTGGCGCCCGCGATTCCATGGGTCATGCAAGAGACCGCCGGTCAGAAGTGGTTCCTTCTCGGTAACGACTACCAGTGGCCGCGGCGCAGCTTCGAGCTCGCTCGGGAGTACATCGAGTCGATTGGCGGCGAAGTTGTCGGCGAAGAGTACGTTCCGCTGGGCACTCAGGATTTCGCTTCCGTGTCTCAACAGATTGCCAGCTCCGGCGCAGACCTGCTCTTCCCCGCCCTCGTCGGCGGTGACGCCGTGGCGTTCGAGACACAGGCCGTCGACTTCGGCATCGGCCAGGACACGATCGCACGTCTGGCCAACATCTATGAAGAGAACGTGCTTGCTGCGATGGGCCCCGAGATCACCGCAGGAATGTACGTGACGCTCGGCTACTTCAAGGAGGTCGAGAGCGAGGCGAACATGGCGTTCGTCGAGCGCTACATCGAGACCTTCGGTGAAGAAGCGGCGCCTCATGCCACCTTCAGTTCCCACATCTACGATGCCGCGCTTCTCTACGCTTCGGCGGCGAACGATGCCGGCACGACCGAAACCGGCGCCGTCATCGCAGCGCTCGAGGGACGCTCGATCACCACGCCAACCGGCGACCTGACGATCACCGACAGCCGGCATCTTCTCCAGCCGATCCACATCGCTGAGGTCCAAGCGGACGGATCGCAGAAGATCGTCCAGTCCTTCCCCGCCGTCGAACCCGACGAGACCTGCGACCCGTCCTGACCATCCCTCCTGGTGACAGGACAACCAGAGAGGAGGCGGTGGTTGGCCGACGGGCTGACCACCGCCTCCGCTCCAAGCGGAAAGGAAGCGTGTTCGTTGTGGACGCACTGACCTCGGAAATTCTCAACGGAGTCGGATCATTCGCCACCCTTGCGATCGTCGCCCTCGGCCTGGGCATCGTGTTTGGACTCATGGGTGTGATCAACCTGGCACACGGCGAGTTCGTGATGGTCGGCGCCTACGTCGCCTTCATGGTCCAGGAGGCCGGACGCAGCCATTGGCTTGCGATTCCGATCGCCGCCATCGTGCTTCTCCTGCTCGGTGGGATGATTGAGCTCGCGCTGATCAGGCGGATCTACCAGCGTCCGGAGCTCACCATCCTTGCGACCTTCGGGTTGTCGATCGTGCTCCGCCAGCTCGCAGAGCTGATCTTCACCAAAGACTTCCGGTCCGTGGTGAACCCGGTTCCCGGTGCGACTCCGGCGCTCGGCGTCCTCTATCCGACGTATAGGTTCGTCCTGATCGCTGTTGCCGTGACGGTCGTGGTGGTGACCTTGCTCACGTTCACCCGCTCGCAATTCGGACTCACGGTTCAAGCGATCGTCGCCGATCGTGAGCTGGCGGAGTCGGCCGGAATCCGTACGAGTGTCGTCAACAGCCTTGCCTTTGGGATCGGTGCCGCCACGGCAGGTGTGGCCGGCGCGCTCGTGGCGCCGCTCGGGGCGGTCGAGCCGCAGATTGGCCTCACGTATCTTCCGGGTGCGTTTCTCGTCGTCATCGTTGGTGGTGTCAGTCGCCTGTGGGGTGTCGTTCTCGGCGCTGGCATCGTCGCTGCTGTTCAGACGGGAGCGATCCACTTCGCCGACGCCGTGTTGGCGCAGATCGTGTCCCTGCTGCTGGCGGTCGTTGTACTCCAGTTCGGTCGATCGTCCAGAAGTGGACTCGTCGCATGAATCTCGCCACTCCGCGGAAGGCCTGGTTGCTGATGTCGCTCGGTGCAGCTGTTGCATTGAACCTCACCCTCGGCGAGTTCCGAAGCGGCCAGCTGTCGTTGTTCTTGAGCCTCGCCGTTCTCGCAGTGAGCCTCGACCTGGTGTGGGGTCAGGCAGGAATACTCTCGTTGGGTCAGCTCCTGCCCTTTGGTGTCGCTGCATATCTGTCGGCGAAGCTGAGCATCGCTCAGCCAACGCTCGGCCTGGTCGCTGTGTTCGGCTCGGTCGTGGTCGGGGCCGCAGTCTCGTACCTTGTCGGCCTTGCGGCCTTTCGTCGTCGCCTCTCGCTGATCGTTGTCGGCCTTCTGACGTTCATGTTGTCGTTGATGTTCGAACAAATCGCCGAGCAATGGCGCGACGTGACCGGCGGGTTCACGGGGTTGACGGGTGTTCCCCGCCTCAACATCTTCGGCTACCAAACATCCGACCGCGGGCAGGACCTTGTCATCTCGGTGGTGGCGATTCTTGCGATCGGTGCTGTGGCCTGGCTTGTCAGTCGACCGTTCGGAGCCGTGCTGATCGGGATCCGCGAAAACGAACGCCGAATGGAGGCGTGCGGCTACCACGTGACGCACTTGAAGATCTGGACCTTTACGCTCGGTGGGGCGATCGCCGGACTGGGCGGCACGCTCTACGTGCACCGGACCGGATTCGTCTCGCCTGGCATCTTCGGATTCACGCTTGCCACCAATGTTGTCCTCTGGACCCTCATCGGAGGCCGGGGCACCGTCGTTGGACCGGTTGTTGGGACGCTTCTGATCAACTTCCTGTCTGCCGCTCTTGCGGACGCATGGTTGCAGTACTGGGTCCTCGCGACCGGACTGATCTTCATCGTGGCGGTCATCCTCGTCCCGCAGGGTCTCGTGCCCGCGCTTCTCGGGCTCGTGGGGCGCCCCGCACGCAAGACCCTGGAACCGGATCTTGTCGAGCGGCCGGTTGACGAGCGCGATGAGCGAGCGTCGCCGATCATCGACGCCTCCAACATTGAGAAACGATTTGGTTCGTTCACCGTTCTGGCCGACATTTCGCTCCAGATGGAGACGCCGGAGCTCCGATGCCTGATCGGACCGAATGGCGCCGGCAAGACAACGTTTCTCGATCTGCTCTGCGGACAGCAGAGTCACCAGGAGGGCGATGTTTCATTGCTCGGGCACCGGCTGACGTCGAAGCCGGCGTGGCAGTTCGCCCGACACGGTATCAGCCGGAAGTTTCAGGCGCCGCAGGTGATCGACCCTCTCACGGTTGCCGAGAACATCGCCATTGCCGCATGGGGTCCAACGGCATGGCCGCTTGCGCTTGCGGCTCAGTCATGGTCGGCACAGGTGGCCCAGGGGTCGCTGCAGGTTCTTTCGCAGACGGGGCTCGATGCGCGACTGAACGATGCGGCCGGCGAACTGTCGCACGGTGAGAAGCAGTGGTTGGAGATCGCCATGGCGATGGCAGGTGATTGTCGAGTCCTTCTCCTCGACGAACCTACCGCAGGTATGACGGTTGCGGAGAGCCTTCGTGCTGCCGAGCTCCTGCGTCAGCTCCACTCGGACTTCGACCTGCCAATCCTGATCGTCGAGCACGACATGGCGTTCATCCGCGCCGTTGCCGACAGGGTCACGGTGCTCGCTCGTGGCGCACTGCTCGCCGACGGCACCGTGGATGTCGTCGAAAGCGATCCGGCGGTGCGAGCGGTCTACCTGGGCCAGGCGCACTGATGCGGCTCCAAGCGACAGGGCTCGAAGCAGGCTATGGAGCGGTACCGGCGCTTCACGGCGTGTCTGTCTCGGTCGAACAGGGTGAGATCGTTGCCATCGTCGGACGCAACGGCGTGGGGAAGACGACCCTGATCAAGGCGCTCATGGGGTTGCTCCCGGCGACTTCCGGGTCGGTGCGTCTCGGAGGCAATGACGTGACCCGCTGGCCTCCATCACGGCGGGTGCGGGCGGGGCTACGGGCCGTGTATCAGGAGCGCGCCGTGTTCTCGGAACTGACCGTACGTGACAATCTTCGTCTCAACGGCCTAGACGCTTCAGCACAGGCGGACGTCCTGGAGATGTTCCCGGACTCGCTGATCGGCCGCGATCAGCAACGTGCCGGAACCCTGTCCGGTGGCGAGCAGAAGATGCTCGCATCCGGCTGTGCGCTCCGTGCGGGCGCGTCGATTCTCGTGATGGACGAACCAACTGAGGGTCTGCAGCCCTCGAATGTCGACCTTCTCGGGAAGCACCTTTCGCAGGCTCGCGACGACGGGCTGGGAGTGATTCTGGTCGAGCAGCACTTGGCCCTCGCAACGAGTTTGGCTACCAGGTTCGTTGTTCTCGAAAAGGGCGAGGTCGTTGCGAGCGGACATGCCGACGAGCCAGACATCCACGAACGAATCGCCACACACCTCGTCATCTAAGGAGACACAACATGACGGATCACAATTCCATGAGCCTCACCGAGGCGGCCGCAGCTGTTCGAGCGCGGTCGGTGACCTCGGTCCAGTTGGTCGAGGCGGCCCTCGCCCGAATCGATGCGACCGACGCAGCCATCGCTGCCTTCGCTTCGGTGCAGGCCGATCAGGCGTTGGCGGCTGCAGCAAAGCTCGACGCGTCCGAGCCGATCGGCCCGCTCCACGGCGTACCGATCGCGGTCAAGGACCTCTTCTTCACCGAGGGCGTGCCGACCGAGGCCAACTGCGATGCGTTGACCGGCTTCACCCCTGATCGAGACGCAAGTGTCGTCGGTCGGCTTCGTGCGGCTGGGGCGGTGATCGTGGGCAAGACGAACACTCACGAGCTCGCCTACGGCGTGTCTTGTCCGGCGTCTCGAAACCCGTGGGACACCGCCCGGATGACGGGTGGATCGTCTGGGGGTAGTGCCGCAGCGCTCGCGGCTCGTCAGGTCTTCGGCGCACTGGGAACCGACACGGGAGGATCGGTCCGTATTCCGTCCAACTATTGCGGTACGACCGGTATCAAGACGACGAGAGGTGCCGTTCCACGAGACGGTGTTCACCTGATTTCCTGGACCTACGACACCGTCGGTCCGATGGCGAGGAGCGCGATGGACTGTGGAGTGCTCCTCGATGTGATTGCAGGCTATTCGCCGTTGGACCCCTTCTCTGCGAAGACGCCGCTTGCTCGGGCTGCGGTTCCCTCGGGCCTGGTGCTCGGGGTTCCAGACGAGTCCTTCTTCGAAGGTTTCGTGACGGATGTGGAGGTCAGGGCGGTCGCGGAGCGCGCGATCGGCGTGCTTGAACTGCTCCTGCAGGGCCTGGAGGAGGTTCGTGTGCCGAACACCGAAGCGCACTTCGAGTCTGGAGCGACCATTGTGTTCGCGGAATCTGCGGCACTTCTGGAGGAGTTGCGGGATGAGAAGGGCGCGTTGATCGGTGACGAGGCTGCGGCGATCATGGCGGACGGCGCGGCCATTCCGGGTACCGCCTTCGCCCAGGCACAAGCCGCTCGCATGACCGTCGAGCGTGACTACCTCAACGTGTTCGACGATCAAGGCGTGGACCTGATCATCGCTCCGGTCAACCCGAATCAGGTTCTTCCGCATGGCGTCGAAACGATCGATGATGTCCCCCTCATTCCGTCAACCACGCAATTCACGTTCCCGGTCAACGGGGTTGGTCTGCCGTCGATTGCGTTGCCGGGAGGCTTTGCCTCCGATGGCCTGCCCATCGGCTTTCAGCTGATCGGTCGACCATTTTCTGAACGGACGCTCGCTGCAGTCGGCGCGCAATTTCAGGCAGCGACCGACCACCACCTACGGGTCCCGGAGTTGGTCGGAGGTTGTCAATGATGTGCGTTGGCTCCCCGGTACCGTGTCTCGATGGGCAGGGAGCGGGTGAACGAGAACTGGGCGGGTAACCAATGGTGTGATCCGGCGGCGATCGTACGGCCGCGGTCGGTCGGCGAGCTCGCGGATCGAATGGCGGCTGCGACGACGGCCGGCTGTCGGGTGAAGGCGATCGGCGCCGGCCATTCGTTCACGGGTGCGGCAATGACCGATGGTGTGTTGATGCAGCTCGACGCAATGCCGAGCCAGCTGCGCATGGACCCATCGACCGGCCGGGTGCTGGTCGGCGCGGGCATGCGGCTCGCCGACCTCAACCTGGCGTTGCATGCGCATGGCCGTGCGCTGCCGAATCTGGGCGACATCGACGTGCAGACGATTGCGGGAGCGACGGCCACGGCAACGCACGGCACCGGCTTGAACCTCGGCAATCTGTCTACCGGGATCACGGGGCTGGAGCTGGTCACCGCAACGGGCGAGGTGGTTTGGTGCGACGCCACCACCGACCCGGAGCTCTTCGCCGTGGCCCGGGTGAGCGTGGGTGCGCTCGGCATCATCACGCGGGTCGAACTCGAGACGGTGCCTGCGTTCAACTTGCATTCGGTGGAGACCGCCGAGGTGGTGGAGGACCTGCTGGCGGACTGGGACGGGTTCGTGAGCAGCGCCGCCCACGCCGAGTTCTTCTGGATGCCGGGAACCCGACGTGCGTTGGTCAAGCGGAACGACCACACGAACGAGGAGCCCGGTCGGTTCACGGAGCGGCGGGTCAAGGCCGAGAAGCTGCTCCTGGAGAATCTGGCGTTCGGCGCGGCGATGCGCACCGTTCGCCGCTTTCCCGGCTCGCGCGACCGGGTGCAGAAGTTGCTGGGCAGCGCGGTGACGTCGTCCGAACGGGTTGGCCGAAGCTTCGACGTGTTCGCGTCGCCCCGGCACGTCCGGTTCATGGAGATGGAGTACGGCATCCCGCTCGACGCACTGCCCGAGGCCTTCCGGCGCGTGCAGGATGTGGTGGCCTCGCTGCCGGAGGCGCCGTCGTTCCCGATCGAGGTTCGGGTCTCGGCCGCCGACGACATTCCGTTGTCGACCGCGCACGGCAGAGCCAGCGGCTGGATTGCCGTTCATCGCTACAAGGGCACGGACCACGACCCGTACTTCCGCGCGGTCGAAGCGATCATGAACGACTACGACGGGCGGCCCCACTGGGGCAAGTGGCACTACCAGACGGCCGAAACCCTGCGCCCCCGGTACCCCGAATGGGATCGGTTCGCGGCCGTCCGCCGGCGGGTCGACCCTTCGGCCACGTTCACCAACGACTACCTCGACCGGGTGCTCGGCCCGGTCGAGGTTCGCTGAACAGGCCGGACGTCAGCTGCGCGGGGACAGCGTCAGCTGCGTGGGTAGAGCGTTTCGGTGTTGCCGTCGACGCCGATGATCTGCCCGGAGATGTGGCGGCCGTAGTCGCTCACGAGGAACATGATGAGGTCGCTGATCTCCTGCGGGTCCACATAGCACTGCATCGACGTTCCGATGGCGTACATGCGGCGGACATCCTCGGGGTCGAGCCCTTCGGCGGCGGCGTGGGCGGCGATGACGTTCTCCATGCGCTGGCCGTTGACGTTGCCGGGCACGATGCCGTTCACGCGGATGTTGTCGGGGCCGAGCTCCATCGCGAGGGTCTCGGTGAAGCCGGCGACCGCCCACTTTGCGGCAACGTACGGCGAGCGGCCGGGGAAACCGAGGATGCCGGCCGCCGACACCATGTTGATGAGCACGCCGCTCTGCTGGGCCTTGAAGACGGGGGCGACGCGGCGAGCGCAATAGAACTGCGCGTCGATGCACACGCCCATGCAGTGGGCCCACTCCTCGTTGGTGACGTCTTCGACCATCTTTGTCGGGCCGCCGACGCCGGCGTTGTTGACCATGATGTCGAGCCCGCCGGGCAGGATCTCGTCGAAGATCGCGTCGAGCTGCGTGGAGTCGGTGACGTCGCACTCCCAGGTCGTGATCTCGTCGGGGAGGGTGGCCAGGCCGCTCGGATCGATGTCGCAGGTGAAGACCTCGGCGCCGAGTTTCGCCATCGTCATCGCGGTGGTGCGGCCCATGCCGTCACCGCCGGCGGTGACGAATGCTCGCTTGCCTTCGAGGGAGATTTCCATTGTGGGTGGGACCTTTCGGTGTTCGGTTGACTAGCTGATCGGGGAGAACGCGTGGGCGAGCATGTCCTCATAGAGGGGGACGGCTCGTTCGTAGAGTTCGAAGAGGCGCGGGTTCTCTTCGAGCGGCGGGTAGGTGGTCTTCGGCTTCTGGATGCCGGTGCTCTCGCGCAGGTTGTCGTGCCAGGGGCCGGTGCCTTCGCCGTACCAGCTGACCTCGCTGCGATCGCCGGCTTCCCACTCGAGCGCCTCGGCGATGAACGGGATGCCGACGGCGTCGCAGTAGCCGCGGGCGGTGCCGGCCGGGTCGTCGAGCAGATCGGCCGAGTGCATCACGGGTGGCGGCGTGCCGTCGCGGTCGGCGACGCGATGGAAGAGCCGGTGCAGCGATTCGAAGCCGACCTCGTCCCAGCTGCAATCCGGCCAGTGCTTGGCCAACCCCTGCACGACCCGCTTCGGATCACGGATGAGGAACGTGTGGGTGATCTCGGCGAGCATCTCATCGGTCAGCGTGTGCTCGACCGAGTAGACGAAGTCCTTCACGAACACGTGGCCGGTGCGGCCGCCGTCGGACAGCTCCTGCCAGGTGGCCGCGTAGTTGTGGCCGGGCTTCGCTTCGACGTGGGCGTCGCGGTCGCTGACCCGATCCTCGCCGTAGTAGTAGAGCTCGTTCCACGGCTCGTGGTGGCAGGCGAAGTCGCCGCGCTGTCGCATCATCCACTCGAACGCGGTGGACGTGGAACGGGGCGTGGCCCAAAGGGTGAGGAACATTGGCTGTCCTTTCGTCGGGACTTCCGCCCGAGCATCCGTGGTTGCGTTGTTGTTCATGATTGGAGGGTGGAGAGCAGCGAGCCCTGGCGGCCTTCGGGGGCGACGCCGAGGGTGCGGTAGATCTGCCAGTAGAGGGTGATGTCGGCGGCGAGGACGGGGGTGTCGATCTCGGCTTCGATGTCGGCGGCGAGGCTGACGAATCGCTGCGGCAGGCCGTCGTCGTTGACGTAGTTGGACATGCCGTTGACGAGCACGGCGTCAACATCTGGCGCGTGCTCGACGGCGTGCTGGCACGACTTCAGGGCGAGGTCGCCGGGGAAGATCCAGGTGAGCTCGTTGACGACCTCCTGGTCGTCGTACCAGCCCTGGTCGACGAAGTTGCCGTACCAGACGACGTCGATGCCGGCGCTGCGCAGAAACCGGACGACGCCGTCTCGCCAGTCCGGCCAGAAGTAGACGGAGTTGAGGGCGACTTTCTCGTAGCCCATCGCCTCGCACGCCTGGACGAGCGTGAGGCCGGCCATGTGCAGCGGCGTCTCGTATTTCTCGGTCATCTCGGCCACGTAGGTGCGGATGTCGTGCACGTCCCGGCCGCCGGCGTGGACCCAGTTGGTGCCGACCTGACCGACCACGTCGGCGCCGGCGTTGGAGAAGCAATGCACGACCTCTTCCAGTTGGTGGAAGTTGTCGACCCGCTGATCGAGCTGGTGGCTGTAGCCGGGAGCGTGCAGGAGCCGGCCGTGGGCGCCGACGGTGGGCGGGCTGATGCGCAGGAAGTCGGACGGCGCGGCGTCGAAGTCCATGGGTGGGCCGGTGAAGCCGACCTGGTGGGGGAAGAGCTTCTTGGTGGGGTCGGACCACTTCTCGGGTTTCATGGCATGTCCATTCGGTCGGGGAGTTCGGCGAACGTGTCGGTGTCGACGAGCAGGATCGGGCAGGTGGTGTCGTAGAGGGCCTGTGCGGTGAGGGCGCCGGCGACGAGGTTGATGTCGGCTTTGGTGATGATCATCGCGGCGGGGCCGGTTCCCCGGCGGATGGCCTCGCCGAGCACACCGGGCGTTCCCGAGCTGCCGCGGCTGCCGGGCATGGCGACGACCTTGCCGGCGAGCGAGGTGCCGTGCTGCGGATGGCTCTGGTCGATGATGCGCCCGGTCGCCGCGTCGAACCCTCCCCAGAAACTGAGCGCCTCATCGAGCCGCACGACCTCCCCGTGCACCGCCCCATCCACCAACCAGGTGCCTGGCACCTTTGCGTTCACTTCGCGCACCAAAACCCCCAAAAATCAACGATTCGCCTCGTAGGTGCCTGGCACCTAAAGGGGTGATAGGTGCCAGGCACCTTGTGGGGGAGAGAGGGAAGAGTCACTGGAGTCTCCGGCCGGCGATGGCGGATTCGAGGCAGTGTTCGAGGCTGGCGAAGGCGATGGGGACGCCGAGCATGCCCTGGCCGTAGTAGGCCCACTTGGCTGAGTTGGTCATGGTGAGACCGTCGAGGCCGGTCGGGTGCGGCGGGTAGTAGGTGCACGTGTCCAGCACGACCTGCACGCCGGCGGCGGCGAGTGTGTCGGCGAGTCCGCGGAGCGACAGTTCGGCGGCGACGGCGCGGCTCGTCGTGATCATCACGGTGACGCCGTCGGCCACCTGGCGGCCGTCGAGCCGATCGACCGTCTCGACGAACTCGTCGATGGAGAAGTGGGGCGTGCCCAGGCACACGGCCGAGAGCGACTCGTCGCCGGCGGCGGCGGTGGTGAGCATCGCTCCCGCTTCGCGCAGGTGCGTGCTGGTGACCGTGGTGTGCTGCGCAGCTGGTGCGCCGTGGAGCGCAGCGTCGAGCGTCGGGGCTTCCGGGGTGATGCCGACAACGTGGAACATGTCTACCCCGCCGGCGGCGGCTGCACCCGCGGCGATCGCCTTGAGCTCGTCTTCGGAGGCCGACGCGAGTCCGTCGATCACGCCGATGCCGGAGCCGACCGTGCGGCCCAGCACCACTCCGAGCAGGTGCGGCAGGTTGGGGTCGGCGATCTCGGCGGCGGTCAGGTCGCCCACGTCGAACACGTGGGAGGCTCGCCGACCCTCGTCGGTGTGCAGGCCCGCCAGCGGCACCCGGCCGACCATGGCGGCGGAGATGTCGAGCAGGTCGCCGTACTTGTTCGTGCGGGCGCCGAGGACCGAGTTCGTGAAGCCCACGGCGTTCGACTCTGACCCCACCACATGCGTTCCGAACGCCGGGCGGCCTTCGGGTTGTTGGTACGGGGCGCACGTCCACATCGTGGAGCAGCCGAGCTGTTCGTAGATCTCCATCACCCGCCGGGCACCGGCGACCTCGTCGGGCGTGCTGGCTTCGGGGCGGACGTGGGGCGACGTGCAGGAGATGAGGCTGGCATTGGTGTGGGTGGGCACGGCGAGCGTGGCGCCCTCGGCCAGGAGGAACTCGGCGAAGTCGAGCGAGAGTCGTCCGCTGTAGTGGCACGAGTTGATGTGGGCCATCTCGATCGGCACGAACGACGTGGCGTCGCTCACCTCCGCAGCCGCGAGCACGAGGCGCATGGCGAGCTGCATGGCGGCGCCGTCGGCACCGTCCAGCCACCGCTGCTCTTGGTCGTCGAGCGAGATGGTCACGACAGCGTTGAACCCTGGGGCAGGTGGAGGTCGTGGTGGGCGGGGTCGAGCGTGCGGCTCAGCTCTCGGAGGCGGCCATGGAACTCGTCGCGGGGTACGTGGCAGAGCCGGATGTGGCGACCGGCGGAGGGGTCGAAGGCCGTGCGTCCGTGCATGACTCGGTGGTTGTCGATGAGCATGCCGTTGCCGGGCGCCACTCGAATCTGGGCGATGAACGCCGGATCGACCATGCGGCGGTTGAAGGCGCGGATGGCGTCGAGCATCGGCTCGATGAGCTCTGGCGCGCAGTCCAGCGGCGCGAGGGCTCGGTCGAAGTAGCGGATGCCGCTGAGCCGGCCGAACTCGTCGAGTGAGATGAGTGGACCCCGGTTCCGCATGTCGATCTCGCCGGGGTGGCGGCGGATGTGGCTGATGGGCACGGTCGTGAGGAGTTCGAAGGCGTCGGGCTCCTCGGACTGGATCGCGTCGGCGATGGCGAAGCCGTCCGCGTAGGTGCTCATGCCGCCGACCGCGGTGTTGACGAGGCAGTGGAAAATGTCGATGCCGGGCTGCGAATAGGAGAAGGCATCGTCGATGTGCACGGCCTGGGCCATGCCGGTTTTGGCGCCGAGCTTGGCGACGGGTTCGGCCTGCACGTCGTAGATGCGGCCATACACGGTGGTCTCGTGGATCGGCCCGACCAGGTTGGCGAGCTCCTCGGTGCGCTCCTGCGCAGGACCCATGTCGGCGATCTGGACGATGCCGAAGTCCCGAAGGAGTTGCAGGAGACGGAGGTGGCCGGCTGCGCCGTCGGTTGCATCCATCCAGGCGATCGTGGGGAAGGCGGCGGCGAGTTCGGAGCGCCAGAGCGTCGGCCGCCACGTGCGTCGACGCTCGGCGGCGGCACCGTCGTAGGCGTGGTGGAGGAGCCAGTCGTTTCCGTAGGTCGAGATGTGGCCGTCGGTCCAGTGCACTTCGAGGCCCCTGTCGATTGCGGAGATCGATGCTGGGGCAGCGTCGGGGTCGATGTCGATGGCGGTGCTGAACCGGATGCCGTCGGCGGGGTTCCCGCACGCCTGGCAATAGCAGGCGAGGCGGAGCCACTGATGGTGGAAGTCGTGTGACGCGCCATCGGAGAACGAGACCTCGATCGTTCGTTCGCCGATGGCCGCGGCGGTCACGGCGGGCAACCCGTCGATGCCGAGGTTGTTGCCGAGGAACGGGTTGTGCGCCTCGATGTCGTTCGGGGAGTCGTGCCGCTCGGCGATCATTGGTTGCCTCGCTTCGCGGCGCTCAGCTGGCGGCGGCGGGCGGCGATCTTCTCGTCGCCGGCTGTGGTGCCGTCGTGCAGCGAGCCGAGCCAGTCGTCGAGCGGTGCTTCGGGGCCGCCGTAGTTGCATTCGATGAAGCGGTGATGGAGCTGGTGATAGAAGTCGCCGACCGGAAGGGTGACGGGGCCGACCTTCATCGCGTCGTAGCCGGTGTGGCTCAGGGGCGCGCCCATGGAGTGGTGCATCATTGCGAACAGGAAGTGCACGGGGTGCGAGGCGATGACCAGGAAGAAGAGCACGTCTCCGTAGAGGACGACGTGTTCGCCGGGGTGCATGGCCAGGCCGGACCACGGGCCGACGTTGACGTTCTTGTGGTGCCAGGAGTGCACGTGGGTGTAGGCGGGCCCGCGGTGCAGTAGCCAGTGGCCGAGCGAGAAGTAGACGATCGACCAGACGGGGACGATCGCAAAGAAGGCGATGAACCAGACCGGGTTGTCGTCGAAGGAGATCATCGAGGCGTGGCCGTTGGCGTAGGCCCACCACCCGAGCGACTCCCACAGCGTGCCGATGAGCGGCGCGGGCACGAGGCTCAGGAAGGCGTTGTCCTTGACCTGGTCGTTGAAGAGGAAGAGCCGCTTGTTCTTGCCGAGCGGCCGGGCATCGAAGCGAAGGTCGTCGTCCTGGCGGCGAAGGACGTAGAGCCAGAGATGCGGCAGGCCTGCGCACGCGGCGATCAGCACCACGTTGCGAACCCAGATCTCGGCCATCCAACCGAGGCGGAACGATTCGGCCTCCGCAAGTGTCGGGCTGAACCAGTTCCAGATCACGATTGCCGTGATCAGCATGAGTACCCGGGTGCCGAGCGGCCACCATGCGCTCGCAAGGTGGCGGGCGATTGCGGCCGGCCGCAGCGGCCAGTGCAGGAACGGCGCGGTGGAGACGGGCTGGTCGGGAACGTGGTGCCACCGCTTCGATGCCGCGGAGGAGGCAGAGTCGTCTGCGGGAACGAGTGGCACCTCGGGTTCGGTCACGGGGTACCGCTGACCTTGGTGTGTGCGGCGACGAGGTCTTCGTTCAGCTCGACGCCGAGACCGGCTCCTGTTGGCAGCTCGGCGTAGCCGTCGACGATCTCGGGTTCGGGCGGCGAAACGAGCTCGGTGCGCAGGCGGGACGGGCCGAGTCGACTGCTGCGGAACTCGACCATGGGGATCGTGAGCGATGCGGCCTGGAGATGGAAGTTGGCGACGTCGGTGATGCCGGTGGCGAAGCTGTGCGGCATCAGCTGGGCGCCGTACATCTCGCACATCTCGGCGATGCGCATGAGCTCGGTGAAGCCGCCGGCGCGGCTGACGCCGGGTTGCACGAGGGAGACGCCTCCGGTCTCGAGCCACTCGCGCACCTCCCAGCGGCCGGCGGCGAACTCGGCGCCACCGATGCGGATGGGGGAGACGTCGGCGAGGCGGGCGTGGCCGTGCAGGTCGTCGTGCCGCAGCGGCGCTTCCGCGAAGTGGATGTCGTGCTCCTCGATGCGGCGCATGGTCCACGCCGCGTCGTGCCAGTCCCACCAGCGGTAGCCGAAGTCCAGCGCGAGGACGATGTCGTCGCCGACCATGCGCCGGCACTCGGCGGTGAACTGGACGATCTGCTTGTCGGTGGTGGTGTCGCCGAAGAGCACGGGGACCTTGATGGCGGTGATGCCCTGGTCCACGGCGATCTCGGCCTGGCGGGCGATCTCGTCGACGATGGGGGTCATCGGCCCGTCGTAGATGTCGCCCGGGTAGCAGGTGGCGTACGGGCGGATTCGGTCGGTGCGGGCGCCGCCGAGCAGCTTGTAGACGGGCACGCCCAGCTGCTTGCCGGCGAGGTCCCAGAGGGCGATGTCAACGGCCGACATGGCCTGGATGAAGGTGCCGCGGCGGCCGTGGTAGAAGCTGCCGTGGTAGATCCGGTCGTAGAGCGCTCGGGCTTCGACGGGGTCGGCGCCGACGAGCAGGTCGCCGATGCCCTGGCTCCAGAAGTGGATGGTCTCCTGCTCGATCATCGCCTGCACGACCTTGGGCGTGCACACGGATTCGCCGATGCCGCACGTGCCGTCTTCGTCGGTGATGCGAACGAGCAGCGTCTCTTCTTCGCCTTCGGCGAAGGCGTTGCCCTCGGCGGGCACGGCGACGATCAGCGCTTCGACCGAGGCGATGGGTACGGGCGTGCGTTCGGCGATGGCGGCCATGGTCGAACGCTACGGTCAAACTGAACGTTCGTCCAGTGGGCGGTGGCAACTAGCGTGGCGGACATGATCGACGAGTTGCTGGCGCGCATCGCCGTGTTCCATCGCAGCCGATCGGTGGTGCCGGAGTATCCGATGGTCGCCGAGGTGCTCGACGTACTTGACCGGGCAGCTTCACCGGAGACGGTTGGAGCCGTGTCGCTACCCGTCGCACGCCACCTCGAGGCTGTGCAGCCAACGGGCGACCCGGTGATCGACCCCTTGCTTGAGGAGTTCCAACGGCTCGCCCCAATGCTGCCGTGGCGCCGAACCGCCAGCTACCTCGACGTGTTGAGCGCCGACTATCTCGACAACTACGGCTACGTGCAGTTGGTCGGACCGGGAGCGATTGTTGAAGAGCCGTCGGTGCGGATCGGGATCGGTGTGTGGGGTCCGCACCAGCACTATCCGGCGCATCGCCACGAGGCGGAAGAGTTGTACCACGTGCTCCATGGCGAGCCGACCTTCACAGGAGCGTCCGGCGTGGCGGTGCCGACCGTGCCCGGCGATGCCGTCCACAACAAGCCGTGGGACGTTCACTCGCAGGATTTCGGTGTCACGCCAACCGTGCTTCTGTATTGCTGGACCGGCGCTGTTGGCAGCGATGCCGAGCTGATCCGCTGAATCGCTGATCCGCCGCTGGTCAGCTCTGTCCGTTCGATTCGGCCCGGCCGGGGAGCCGAGTGGCGAGGGCGATGAGGGCAACGGTGAGTCCGGCAGCGATGAGGTAGGCGACGCGCCAGCCGTCGTTGAATGCGATTCCGGCGGCCGGGTTCTCGTCGAGCTCGCCGAGGGGGATGTCGAACCCCTGCGCCGCCATCACGCCCGCGACCACGGTGGCTGCCATCGCCTGGCCGAGCACGTTGCCGAGTGTGCGGGTCACGTTCGTGAAGGCTCCACCCACGCCGAGGAACTGCGGGGGAGTTGCGCCGAGCATCGCCCCGTTGTTCGGCACGTTCCACATGCCCATCGCGAATCCGGAGACGGCGGTGCCGATGCCGATGACGAACATTGAGGTCGTGTCGGTGGAGAAGGCGAACACCAGGCTGACCACGGTCTGCAGGCCGAGCCCGATGAGGGTTGGGGCTCGAGGACCGAAGCGGTCGTACATCCGTCCGGAGATCTGCGCGGCGATGAACATGCCGACGGCGGCGCCGGCGAGGATCACCCCGGCGGTCGCCGCACCGGCCTGACGGAAGCTGAGGAGGTAGACGGGGAGCAGCAGGTTCGTGACGGTCGAGGCCAGGAACCCGAGGACTCGCAGCGACACGGCCGTGCGGTAGACGGAGATCGCGAACAGGCGGAGCTCGAGCATCGGGTGTTCCGTGCGGAGTTCCCAGCGGATGAACGCAGCGAGGAGGCCGGCTGCGGTGGCGGCGCCGACGAGGATGCCGGGCGACAGCCAGTCGAGCGAGAAGGGGTTGTTGATGGTGACGACGAGGACGGCGACGGCGAGCGCGGACAGCACGCTGCCGCTGATGTCGAACCGGCGATCCGGGTCGATCTCCCGCAGCTGGTGGTCGGGCACGAGCGTGTGGGCGGCCAGGTACGAGAGCGCTGTGGGGATGAGCAGGAGGAGGAACATGGTGTTCCAGGAGAGGACGGCGAGGCCGAGGCCGCCGAGGAGCGGCGCGCCGGCGGAACCGATGGCGACGGCGGAGGTTTGTGCGCCCATGGCGAGGCCGCGTTCGTTGGCCGGGAACACGGCGACGACCATGCCGGTGCCGACGGACTGCACCAGGGCGTTGCCGAGCGCCATGATGACGCGGGCGACGATGAGGGTGACGAAGGTGGGAGCGAGGCCGGCGAAGAGGGTGCCGGCGCCGAAAATGGCGATGCCGATGCTGAGCACCCGTTTGTCGCCGATTGCGTCGGCGAGACCGCCGAGGGGGAGCAGGAGCGCGGCGACGAGGAGCGATTCGATGATGACGATCCAGCCGACGGCGCGGAGGGTGACGTCGAAGTCTTCGGCGATGGCGGGGAGGGCGAGAAAGCTGAAGGCGGTGGCGAAGACGATGGTGATGTAGGTGACCGCGATTGCGGTGAACGCCCGCCACTTGGGCGTCTGCCAGCGAGGGAGTGCCGTGTCGGTGGCCTCGCTGGGGGTGGTCATCGTTCGACGCTATCGGCCGGCCGTCCTTCGGGCGCTGTCAGAGGGCGTCCATAGAGTCGGGGGCATGTCGCGCTCTTCGTCCCGGTTCTTTTCCCGCCACCGTGTGCTGCAGGCGCAGCTGGAGGGTTCGCGTCAGCGGCTGGCCGACATGGACCGTGCCGGCGGAGTCGATGGGGTGGATGGGGAGCGGGTGCGGGGCGAGGTGCTCGCTCGGATTGCGCAGCTCGAGGCGCAGCTGGCGGAGTTCATCAGCTGACGTCGTTCGGTTCGCCGGCTTCGCGGGTTCCGCTGGCGGTTCAGTCCCAGTGGTTGAAGATGACGTGGCCGATGTGGGTTGGTTTGAATCGGTCGGCGTGGGCCCGGGCCGGCGGGCTGAAGTTGGCCCAGTCGTCGTCGTCGAGTTCGCGGTGCAGGTCTGCGGCCGGGAGGATTGTGGGGCCCCAGGCGGTGAGGTGGGCGGGAGCGTCGATGTCGACGAACTCGCATTGCACGGCGAAGGCGAAGCCGGCGACGGGTTCGGAGTCGAGCGCGGCGACGAGCGGCCGGAAGTGGTTGTGGACGAGCCAGAGGTCGGCGCCGTCGAACCGCATGATGTCGTAGTTGCCGGTGGTGGGCTGTGCGGTTGCGCGTTGCCCGCGGGATTGGGCGAGTGCGTGGGTCCAGCGTTCGAAGGTGTCGGTGCGTTCCCGGCGTTGGACGGGGGTGTCGTCGATGTTGAAGCCGGTGATGCCGCGGGGTGGACGGAACGGTTCGGTCATCGCATCAGCTGAGCGGGGCGCGGCGGCTGCGGTTGGCCCAGCATCCTTTGTGCCAGTGGCGGCGAAGATCGACGGCGTCGAGGGGGATGGCGACGAGGTGGCCCATGCCGGGTGGGATGTCTCGGTTGCAGCCGGGGCACAGGTAGGTCTTGTTGGCCTCGTATGGCTGGACCATCCGGGTCTCGGCGTCGGCCCAAAAGTCGTGGACAGGACGCTTCGGCATGGCATCAGTGTGCCTGTGCCATCACCGGGTCGGCGGGCCGAACCCGGAGTTCTTGACTCCGTCAATCAACCACGAAGAGCGCGCACCGCACCACAGGTGGGGGCAGCCCCCGGAAGTGGCAGCGTGCGCGCAGGGAGTGGGTGGCCGGGTCGTGTTCGAATGGCTTTGCCCTGCGCTCACTTGAGGTTTCGCATGCCGGCGCACGAGTGAACAACGAGTTGGGGGCAGCCCCCAAAGGTGGGGGAGTGCGCGCGGTGCGCGCGAAACCGGCGCCGGGGAGGGGAGTCCGGCGCCGGTTTCGTGTGGGGAGAGACGGGGGCCATTGCGGCCCTGCAGGTCATCCTGCGGTCAGGCGATCATGCGGAGAAGCTCGCTTCTTCGGCGGCAGCGTCGGCGTCGCCGGCGGGTCCACCGTTGCGGGGTCCGTCGCCGCCACGGCGACCGAAGCCGCCGCCGTTCTCGATGCGGGACTCGATGCGCTCTTCGAGACCGGCGATCTTCTCATCGGCCTCTTCCTGGGTCAGATCGCCGGCGGCGACCTTCTCGTTGATCTTCTCGGTCTTCTGCTCGACGAAGTAGTCGACGAGGGCGTCGACGTTGTCGCCGGCGATCTCGGCGAGGGTCTGACCCTCTTCCTTGGCGGCCTGGAGGTCCTCGACCGTGATGCCGAGCACGTCGGCGATGGCCTGCTGCTTCTCGGCCCGCATCTCGGCGCGTGCTTCCTGCACGGCGGTGCGGATGGCGTCGAGGTCGTCGGCCTGCTCTTCGGTGATGACACCTTCTTCGATCAGCTGGGCGATGCGGTCCCCGTTGAGGCCACGGTTGCCCCGGCGACCGTTGCGCTCACCGGCGTCCTCTTCGACGGTCTCCTCTTCGGCGACGTCCGGCTCGACGAGGTCAGGATCGACGTCCTGGGCTCCGGCGATGCCAGCGGCTCCGAAGGTGACGGCGACTGCACCGAGGGTGCCGGCGCCGATGAAACCGAGGTTCTTGAGGTTCTTCATTTGCTTGTTCCTTTGGGAGGGGTTCGTACCGCCGGCGTTCGGCGATGAGTTCACTATCGAGAACCCGAAACAAGAGAACCTGTAGAGAGCAGAAAGCGTGACTTAGGTGTTCCTGAAGGCTCGGTAAGGACGATTTCGCCCCGAAATCACGGGCCGGAGCGGCGTCAGATGTCGAGGCTCAGTTCGTCCCACGGCACCGTCGGATCGAGGAGCCACTGCAGGGCCCATCGCCGTTCGAGGACCACACTCGCCTCCACGTTCTCGGGCGGTCGTTGACCGGTGAGCTGGGCGTCTCGCAATGCCCAGTGGAGGCGATACATGAGGTCGGCCTGGTCGAGGATCTCGCCCACGTCACGACGCCAGCCCCGATCCTCCACGTCGTCGAGGTTCGACGTGAGGACGGCGGCGGTGACCTGCGAGATGTCGCATCGACGGTTCGGCGGAGTGAGTTCGAGCTGGAGCCCGAGTGTCCAGAGGAAGACGGGCACGCACTCGTAGCGCCACAACATGTTGGCGAGCCGCTGGTCGTCCGGCCGGTCCTGGTTGAGGAAGGCGTCTTCGAGTGGGGTCGGGGCGCGCATGGCGCGAGGAAGGGTGGCGGCGATGTCGGCGGAACCCATCGGCTCGTTGGCTCGGATGGACTCGCTGCGGACGGCGACGGCGAGCAGCGAGGCCATGCGGTCGACGATGTCGCCGACGGCGGGCAGTCGGACCTCCGGGTCGGCGGGGAGTTCGGGGAGGTGATCGCCCGTGTGGACCCCCCAGGCGTGGAGGGTGGCGATGGTCGAGAGCTTGCGTTGTTCGCCGTGGCTGAACCGCGGGACGGTCGCCCGGTGATCGATGCTGCCGGCGGGGTCGAAGAGCACCCGGAAGTCGGGGTCGCGCAGGGTGTCGTCCGGAAGGAAGAAGAGGGCGTTCGATTGTTCGGCCCATTCCCGGAGCGGGGCGATGTCGGCGCGGTCGTCGACTTCGAATGCCACCTGCGTCTGGACGTGGTTGAGGTGGCTGCGCACGGCCCGCAGTGTCGGGGCGGCGCCGTCGCCTCGGCGACGAAGCTGACCGAGCACGTCGCCCAACTCGTGCTGGACCGCGGGGTCGGTTCGGTCCCTGCGGGTGAGCAGGGTGTGCGGGAAGGTCAGCGCAGGCGGATCCACGTGCGTGGCGTAGGCGGTGACGAGCATGTCTGAGGCATCGAACGTCCGGCGCCGGGGGTTGAGCAGAAACCGGGCGACTTCGAGGATTGTTCGGCGGTCAGCTCACGCAGGTGTCGAGCATGTCGGCGAGTGCGTCGACCTCGCGCTGCACGAAGGCGAGGTCCCAGCGGGTCTTCACGCCGATCCAGTCGACGGCGTAGCCGCACCACGCGGAGCGCAGCGGCGGCCGCCACTGGTCTGGTCGGCGATCGCCCTTGCCCTGGTCGATGGGGGTGCTGACGACGGCGAGCGTCTGGGTGCTCTGGAGGTCGGTGGCGAACTCGGCGCGCTCGGCGTCGCTCCATTCCCAGGCGCCGGCTCGGTGGGCTTCGGCGAGCGGCACCATGTGGTTGATTTCGAGCGTGTTGGTGTGGGTGAGGACGACTCCGGAGAACGGATCGATCCATTCGCCGGTCACCACAGCGCAGCCGTCGGCTCGGAACTCGACCGGCCCGGTCGCTTCGGCGATCAGCACCTCGGTTCGGGCGTCCTGGCAGTCGTCGTCGGTGTCCGGCCAGCCGCTGAGTCGGTAGAGGCTTCGGGCATAGGGCGTGTCGGCGACGAGGGCCGGGAGGACACGGGCGTCGTCGAGGTTGGCCCGGGCGAGTGCGAGGTCCGCTTCGGTGAGGAGTTCGCCTTCCATCGTTCGGGACGGTTCGACACCGTCGAGGGCGGCGCTGGCGGGAAGGGTTGCGTCGGCCGGGTCGCTCCGGCTCGGTTGGATGACGAAGACGGTGAGCAGGGCGGCGATGATCGCGCCGAGTGTCGCTCCGCCGAGCGCCCACTTCCAGTAGCCGGGCGGTTCCGGCTCTTCGAGGTCGTCGGGATGGACGAGGACCGGGAGCTGGTGTGCCGGCGTCGGTGCTGGCGCCGGCAGGGCTGGTGGGTCGGGGATGAGGACGAGGTCGGTTTCCAGGACGATTTCGGCCCGGGCGCCGACGGTGGGCGTGGCATCGGGCGCGATTCGGGCGTGGCCGGGAATCGGCGGCGGGGTCAGGGTTTCCGTGGACGGTGCGGCCGGCGGGGGCGCGCCCGTGTCGGGCGTCGTGATTGTGGTTCGAGACGTTCCGAAGTTCGTCTCCTGCTCATCTGGTTTCAACGAGGGTGTGCGCCTGTCCTAGTTCCATCCCGCCAAAGGCCCGGTTTACCATCTGCGACGGCGTGGTGCGGCAGTCGGATGGCTCATTCCGGGGCTGTACGCGCACATGCCCGGGAGATCTGGGGGATCTCCCGGGCGTGCGGGGCGATCAGCTGTCGGTGTCGTCCTCGAACTCGTCGAGGTCCTCGTCGGCTGCGTCCTCTTCGAGGTCGTCGTCAAGCTGGTCCTCGAGCGCATCCCAATCGTCTTCGAGCTCGTCCCAGTCGTCTTCGAACTGGTCGATCAGATCATCGAATGCCCCGAAGTCGTCGAAGTCGAACCCGTCGGCGCCGAAGCCCTCGAGATCGCTGAGGTCGAAGCCGAGGTCGTCCAGGTTGATGCCCTGGTCCTGGAGCCATTGGTCGAAGCCGTTCGGATCGGTCGGGTCGAAGGGCAGCTCGCCGAAGGGGAAGTCGTCGCCGAAGTCCTCCAAGTCGAAGCCCTCGAAGTCGAACTCGTCGAGGTCAAAGCCTTCGAGGTCGAAGTCGCCGAAGGCCTCGGGGTCGAGGGGGAATCCGTCGTGGTCGTCGAAGGGGAAGTCCTCGTCGAACAGGTCGTCGAGGTCGAAGTCCAGGTCGAACTCGCCGAGGTCGTCGAGGTCCAGATCGAAGTCGAAGTCCTCGATGTCGTCCAGGTCGAGGCCACTGAGCGGGCCGGCGAATCCGGCGTCGTCGATGGCGTCGAAGCAGGCCTGCATGGCGTCGTCGACCTGGGCCATGAAGGCGTCGATGTCGGCCGGATCAAAGCCGGCGCCGGCGTCGGGGGCGATGGTGTCGAACGCCGTTTCGCAGGCGGCGACGGCGGCCTCCCAGGCTTCGGTGTTCGCTTCGATGTCGGCCTCGAACTGGTCGAGGAACGCGTCGATCTCGTCGTCGGTGAGTTCGACCTCTTCACCGTTGATGGTGACCGTGACGCTCGAGGTGTCATCGTCGTCGCTGCTGTCGTTGTCGTCGGACGAATCGACGTCGTCGTCCATCCGGTCGTCGGCCGAGTCTTCGGTGTCGTCGGCGCCGGGGACGGTGGTTGTGGTGGTGTCGGTCTGGGCCGCGAACTCGGCGCTGTCGTCGGCGGCCTCGTCGTCCTGGACGATGACGACGGCGGGTTCGTTCACCTCGGGGAGGAGCGGTACGTCGACGACGCCGGTGGAGTGGGCGCCGGCGACGCTTGCGGCGGCGAGGCTGCCGGTGAGCACGAGTTTCCCGGTTGCGGTGGCGAACAGGGCTGTGAAGGTGGAAAGCAAGGGTTTTCTCCTGGGAGTCTCCGGTTCCGTGCTTGCGCCCATGGGCACGGTTCCGAGGTCGTGGACGACGCCGCCGGCGGCGGAATCGGAGAGGTCCACCCGGCCGATCGACACGAACGACCGCAGCGCGTCGCTGGGCTCGACCGGGCTGCCGGAGTGGGCGGCCTGGGAGAGCTCGGCGAACATGGCGTCCAGGCCGGGGTCGGTGCCGGGCTGGTAGTCGTTCGGGTCGTTGGCTGGTGTGGGCATCTCACCCGGGACATCGTTGGAGTCGGTCATCGGGATACCACTCCGGGAGAAATTGTTCGGCGGAGTGTCGCCAGGGCCCGCCGTTGCATGGCCTTCACGGCGGTGAGGGGCTTGTCGAGTGCGGCGGCGGTTTCGTCGAGGGAGAGGTCGGCGACGAATCGGAGGACGATCAGTTCACGTTGTTCGTCGGTGAGTTGATGGAACGCAGGCGCGAGGTGGCCGATGCCCAGGTGGTGGAGGGCGTCGAGGTCGGCGCCGCCGGCGGGGGTGACGTCGTCGTCGGTCGGCGTCACGCCGGCGGCCCGGGGGCGGACGGCGGCGGCCCGGTGGGCGTCGACGATCTTGTTGCGGGCGATGCGGAAGACCCAGGAGCGGAAGTCGGATGCATTGCCGGTGAAGTTGGGGAGGCCGCGGAACGCATCGAAGAGGACGGTGTTGGCGAGTTCGTCGGGGTCGGGGGCGCCTCGGAGGCGGCCGAAGCCGCGGATGGCGTCGGCGTGGGCGTGGAACAGCTGGTTGTAGCCGAGCGGGTCGCCTTGGCGCGCGAGTTGGATGGCAGCGTCCAGCGGCTGCCCGACGTCGTCGCTGTGGCTTCGGGGGAAGCGGTCCAAGTCGTGTCCTCGTGCGGGGAGGGGTTGTCCTCCCAGCTTCTCATCAAGGACATCGTGTGGGAGGTCGGCGGGGATACGGCCTCAGGCGGATTTCTTGGCGAGTTCGTGTTCGAGGAGGGGCGCTTCGCCGGGTTCGAGCGGGATCATGAGGAGGTCGATGGCGTTCCAGATGGTCTTGCTGAGGGGGAGGAGGAAGAGCGGCGCGATAAGTGCGGCGGCGCCGGTGGCGAGGACGAGGCGGCCGACGGCGATGTCGGGGGCGGTGAGGGCGATTCCGGCGAGCATGACGATGAGCATGACGCCGAACGACAGGATCGTGTTGATGCCGACGGCGCCGACGAACTGTCCTTCTTTGCGTTCGAGCTTGATTCCGCAGCGGCTGCAGGTGTCGGGGAGTTTGGTCCAGCGGGCGCTGACGAGGAGGTTGCCGTCGACGGAGCAGCGGCCGGTGGCGCCGCGTATGAGGGTGCGGATCTTGCCGGCGGGTGTGTGGTTGGTGAGGGGGTCGGTGGGGTCCATCGCGGGTCCGTGATCGGGTGGTTTCAGCGTAGGTGGGCGGGGTGTGGTTGCTGGTGCGTCGGGTGGCACGTGGGGGTGGGTTCGGCGAGACTGCGGCATGGCTCCTTCGCTGCATGACGACGTCGCACATCTGTCCTTTCTGCTCGGTGAGTGGCATGGCTCGGGGGAGGGCCGGTATCCGACGATCGAGCCGTTCGGGTACAACGAGCAGGTCGAGTTCCGGCATGTGGGCAAGCCGTTTGTCTCGTATGTGCAGCGGACGAAGCATGCGGAGACGGGGCTGCCGTTGCATGCGGAGTCGGGGTATCTGCGGCCGGTGGGTGTGGATGCGGTGGAGTTCGTTGTGGTGCAGCCGAGCGGGATCGTGGAGGTGCATGCGGGCACGGTCGATGCGGGGTCCGGGTCGATCGTGTTGGAGGCGACGGACGTGTTGACGACGCCGACGGCGAAGGAGGTGTCGGCGGTGCGCCGCTCGCTCTCGGTGGATGGCGATGCACTGTCGTACACGGTCGACATGGGTGCCGTCGGCCAGCCGCTGCAACATCACCTCAGCGCCACCCTCCACCGCCAATAACCAACGAATGGACGAATGGTGCCTGGCACCTTTGGGGGCAAAAGGTGCCAGGTTGCACAACCGTGGTTACATCGTGAGATTTGTTGTGGGGACAGGGCGAACGCGGGATTGAGCGCCAAGGTGCCTGGCACCATTGACCCCGGAAGGTGCCAGGCACCTTTGGGGTCAGCGTGGCACCATCGACCCCGGAAGGTGCCAGGCACCTTTGGGGTCAGCGGAGGGAGCG
>JAHDEJ010000018.1:0-27756 GCA_020628865.1 Acidimicrobiales bacterium | reverse complement strand
TGGCACCATCGACCCCGGAAGGTGCCAGGCACCTTTGGGGTCAGCGGAGGGAGCGGAGGCTGAGGATGCCGGCGGTGGCGGTGGCGCCGGCGATGAGGGTGAAGAGCCCGGTCGGGAGATGGGAGCTCATCCAGGCGGTGTGGCCGATGCCGAGGAGGAAGCAGCCGGCGGCCATCGACCAGACGGCGCGGGTGAAGATCGCTCGATGATGGGTGAGCGCCGCCCACGACATCGTGAACGCGCCGAGGGCGACGAGGATCCACCCGCCGACGACGACCCGGTCGATCGTGGTTTCCACCTCGAGCATCCAGCTTGCGGCAAGACCGGAGGCGCCGACGGCGGACGCAGCGGCGGCGAACCAGCGCGGCCGCAGGCGCGACGGTGAGGCGAGCAACACGGCCGAGCTTGATGCGAGGGCGACGGCCATGATGACCCAGAGGACGGACGGGATCTCCGGCAGCAGCATGCTCTGCCAGAGGAGGAACGGGCCGAATGCGGCGAAGCCGAGGGCGAAGCCGGCCGGTAGAGCGGTGGTGCCGGGTCCGGTGACCCGACGCCAGATGTGGGCGCCGACACCCACGCTGACGGTGGCGGCGGTGTGCAGCGGGGTGGCCGGCCGTTGGTTGGGGTCGTCGAGGAGTTCGTCGATGTGGTTGTTCCAGAGTTGGACGCGCTCGTCGGCGTCGGGTTCGCCCCAGGTGGCGACGCGGTGGACGGTGTTGATGAGCGGGCTGGTCATGTTTCGCCGAGGGCGGGGCCCGGGTTGAGCAGCGGGTCGTCGTGGATGCCGGTTGCCGCGGTGATGCCGTCGCCGGTCAGGGTGTAGATGCGGCGGGGTTGTTGGCGTCCTTCGGGGAGTTCCCAGTTGGACGTGAGCATGCCGAGCTCTTCGAGGCGGGCGAGGGATCGGTACAGCGTGGTGTAGGCCATCTTGTTGCCGATGCCCGACAGTTCCTTGGTGAGCGGGTAGCCGTGGAATTCGGTGACGCCACGTTGGTGGAGCCGCAGTGCTGCGGTCAGGACGTGTTTGTCGCTCTTCGCCAGGGCCATGAGCCGCGAGTGTAGAGAGCGACGTTGCGGGTTGTCACGGCCGGCCGGCAGCACGATGGGTGGCCGAATTCTCCGATTTTGCAACTAGTTGCATTTTCGCTACGTTCGGAGGTGGCGGCGGCAATCCCTGGCCTGGCCATGCCTGCGGCGACGTGGCCAGGCCATATTCATTTTCCGTAGCGCTTCGGTTGCGTGCGGGTGTGGGTTCGTCCGTCGTCGTTGAGCGCGGCGGTACGATCATGGGCGCTGTCCGACGGTGGTGTCGGCGGGTACCGGAGGTCGCCGAGTCATGAACCGCGAGGGAGCGCATCGGCGCAGTTTTGCCAAGGCCCGTCAGGTGGTGTCGGTGCTGGCGGCGGAGCGTCGGGCGCCGGAGCTGGCGACCCGGGTTCGCAACGAAGGCTTGACCCGCCTGCGCAAGGACGCGTTGGCAGATCTTCATGAGGCCGTGCAGCGGGTGGATCGGGAGAACGTGCCCGGCGTGTTGATCGAGGCGGGAACGGCCCGTGGCGGGTCGGCGATCGTGATGGCGGGGGCGAAGCGGCCGGAGCGGGTGTTGGAGGTGTACGACACGTTCGGGTTGATTCCGCCGCCGACCGATGCCGATGGCGAGGACGTGCACGAGCGGTACAAGGTGATCGAGTCGGGGAAGGCGACGGACAAGGACGGCCGTCAGTACTACGGCTACGTCGAGGATCTGAAGAGCGTGGTGGCGGGGAGCTTTGCGGAGATGGGCTATCCGCTGGAGTCGAACGCGATCACCTTTCACGAGGGCTTGTTCGAGGACACGCTCCATCCGGAGGGGCCGGTGGCTGTGGCGCATCTGGATGGTGATTGGTATCAGTCGCTCATCGTGTGTCTGGAGCGGATCGAGCCGGTGCTGTCGCCGGGCGGCGTGCTGGTGATCGACGACTATGAGGCGTGGTCGGGTGCCCAGCGGGCAGTCGACGATTTCCTGGCGCGTCCCGAAGTGAACCTGGAGCCGGTCTGGAAGTCCCGCCTCCACCTCATCAAGCCCCGCTGACCGGCCGCCTCCACCCGGCTAGAGGCGGAGGGTTTGGGCGAGGGATTCGTCGAGCTCGGTTGAGCGGGCGGCGAGGGTGGACAGCGCGGCGTCGACTTGGGCCCAGTAGCGGGATGGGTCGGTGCGGATGGCCTCGGCCTGTTCGGCGACGACGGCGGGGTCGAAGGTGCCGGCGTCGTGGCACCATTCGCTGAGTCCGAGGTCGGCCATGGCCGCCCAGCCCTTGCGTTGGTAGCTGAGGTGGATGGTGGGGTGGCCGGCGGCGATCGACATGATCGATCCGTGCAGCCGAACCGATACGACGACGGCAGGCCGCTCGCTCGTGAGGGCGGCGCTCGTTCCGCCGACGGCGTCGACGCCGAGCGTCCGGTAGAACTGTGCGTCGCTCTTCTCGGTGGCGCCTTCGGCCTGCACCGCCCACCGGGCCGAGTCGCCGAGTCGGTCAGCGAGTGAGCGGAGCTTCGCCAGATAGTCGGGCCGGTCGGGGCCGAGCTCGCGGGCGACGAGCAGGATGGTGTCGCTCACCTCGGCGGGGTTCACGCCGGTGTCGGCGACGTCGAGCACGGCGAGGTCGGGCATGCGTTCGCAGTTGGGGAGGTCGACTTCGGCGATGGAGGTGTCGTCTCGCAGCCACACCTTGTCGATCGATCGCAGGCTGCGGCGCAGGAGTGAACCGACGGGTCCGTTGAGGGGGCCGATGCTCTGCGGCAGGTAGCAGGCGGGGGCGCTGCTGCGGCCGGCGGCGTGGAGTTGGGGGACGTGGTTGATGAGGACGCCGACCTGTTCGACGGGTGTGCCGGCGCGCAGGTAGCCGCCGCCGACGCCCACGAACCCGTCGGCTTCGGCGAAGACGGCGCCGGCTGCGCCGAGCGGTCGGCCGAGGGTGGTGGCGGCGAGCGTGCCGGCGCTGCGGAGCCCGGCGACGGCAACGTCGGGGCTCACGGCGCGGCCGGCGGTCCCGAAGCCGACGACCCGGCCGAGTCCGTCGAAGGAGTGTGGGTCGAGGGCGACGATGGTGAGGTCGTCGGCGGTGAGGCCGAGCCGGGCGAGTCGGGCGACGGTGAGTTCGACGAGGAGGCGGTCGCCGAGGTTGACGTCGCTGTAAGCGTGGACGACGGCGATCATCGGCCGGCCTCAGCGAGGCGCGAGCGAATGTCGGTTTCGAGGCGCCCGGCGATGACGGCGATGTCGAGTTCGGCGTCGGCGTGGTCGGCGGCTGCTGCGGCGAGCCGGTTGCGGGTCGCCGGTTCGATGAGCAGTTGGTCGAGGGCGGCGGCGAGGGCGGTGGGGTCGTCGGGTTGGACGAGGAGGCCGGTCTCGTGGTCGGTGACCTGTTCGGCGATGCCGCCGAGTGCGCTGGCGACGACCGGGATGCCGAGCGCCATGGCTTCCATGAGGACGACGGGGGTGCCGTCCTGGTCGCCGCCGGCGCCGAGCCGGGAGGGGACGGCGACGATCTGGGCGCCCTGGTATTCGCTGAGCACGGTGGCGCGGTTGGCGTGGCCGACGAAGTGCACGCGGTCGTCGATGCCGAGCGTGCGGGCGAGGTTCATGAGGGCGGCGCGGTCGGGGCCGTCGCCGACGATGCGGAGCTGGTTGATCGATGGGGTGGCGGCGACGGCTCGCAGGAGGACGTCGACACCCTTCTTGTCGCTGAGTCGGCCGACGAAGAGGACGACGCCGGGTTGGGGAAGGCGGTGGCCCATGGCGGAGCGAAGGGCGGCACAGTCGACGCCCATGGGGAGTGTGGGTCCGAGGCGGTCCTTGGCGAGCGGGGCGAGTCGGCGGGAGATGTCGGCGGAGACGGGGTAGACGGCGAGCGCTCGGCGCAGGACGAGCCGCTTGAGCATGCGGCCGAGGCGGCCGTCGAGTGCGTAGGCGTCGGCGCCGTGGGCGGTGACGATGTAGGGGGTGTCGGTGCGTCGGCCGATGAGCAGGGTGAGGAGGCCGGCGGGGAGGATCCAGTGGGCGTGGAGGACGTCTGGGGTGCGGCTGGTGGTTTCAGCGAGTGCCGCCCGGAAGAGTCCGATGAGCAGGCGGGGAACCTGGCGGAGGAGCTTCGGGTCGGAGCGGAGCGCGGGGAGTATGGCGTCTTCGGCGACCTGCTCGTTGCCGGCGCGGGCGTAGGGGACGCGGCGGATGTCGACGCCGTCGACGTGGTCGCTTGTCCGGCCGTTGCGGATGCGTGGGGCTACGATGACCACCCGACTGGCCGGGAGCGCTGCGGCCAGCGTGAGAACGAATTCGGGCGTTCCGTCGCCGGCTTCGCCTGGCAACGTCGTGGCGAGGGCGACGACGTCCAGATCCTTCGCCGAACCCTCAGGACCTGACATGGGCAGACAAACTACCAGCGTTGTCGGGGTGCTCAGGGATCGCCTTGGTCAGCTGCGTGCTGCGGCGAAGCGGCCGTCGGTTCGGGCGGCGCTGCTTGTGTTCGGGTTGGCGTTGTTTGCGGTGTTGGCGGTGCGGGCGTTCCGTTCGTTGCCGGAGACGGATGGCTTGGCGTGGGGCTATGTGGCGGCGTTGGTTGTGGTGACGACACCGTTGACGATTGCGTTGAATGCGGCGGAGTTTCGACTGATTGCGAGTACGGCGGGTTCGCCGTTTGCGTGGCGCGATGCTGTGCATACGACGGTGGTGGCGTCGTTGGCGAACCTGTTGCCGTTGCCCGGTGCGGTTGCGGTGCGGACGACTGCGTTGATGCGTCGGGGCGCGTCGTTGCGGCGGGCGGGTGAGGCGAATGTGTTGGCGGCGATGATCTGGGCGAGCGTGGCGGCGCTGCTCGGCGGGTTGGCGGCGTTGCGGGAGGATTCGGGTGGCGCGGTGGCGGTGCTGGTGGCGCTTGCCGGTGCGGTGGCGCTGGCGGTGTTGGCGGCGCGGGTGCGGCGGCTGGCGGGTGCGGCGGTGGCGCAGTCGTTGGTGTTCATCGAGTTGTTGACGGTGTTGGTGTCGGGGTCGCGGCTCTTTCTGGCGGCTCGGGTGGTGCGTCAGATGGTGAGCATCGATGAGGCGATCGTGTTCAGTCTTGGTCAGGTGCTGGCGGCGTTGATCGGCTTCGTGCCGGGCGGGTTGGGGTTGCGGGAGTTGTTGGCGGGCGGGATGGCGTCGGTCATCGGGTCGGATGCGGACGTGGCGATTGCGGCGACGGTGGTGGATCGTGCCGCGGCGCAGGTCGGCATGTTGGTTGTTCTGCTGGTGCTTGTCGTGGTGCCTGGTGGCCCGGGTGGCAGACTGCTGCAGGATGTGCGGGGGCCGGTCGATGCGCCGGCGTCGCAGGAGGATTGATGGGCAACGTTGGGACTCGGCTGGCGCGTGCTGGTGTGCATCGGGTGTTGGGCAACCGCAGCTGGGTGCAGGGGCATTTGACGTCGTTTGCTGCTTCGACGAATCCGCAGCGTGTGTTGGAGATCGGGAGCGGCAAGGCGGAGGGTGGCGAGTACGTCTACTCGATGCGGCCGTTGTTTCCGGGTGCGGCGGACTTCGTGATGACCGACATCAATCCGGACTTCGGCCACGACGTGTTGGACGTGACCACGTTCGAGGTGGACGAGCCGTTCGATGCGATTCTGTGCATCAGCGTGCTGGAGCATCTTCCCGAACCCCGGAAGGCGATCGAGCGGTTGCATGCGGCGGTTCGACCGGGGGGCACGGTGGTGATGGGTGTGCCGTTTGCGTATCCGTTGCACGATGAGCCGGCCGACTTCTGGCGGTTCACGGAGCATGGTTTGCGGTTGTTGATGGAGCCGCTGTTCGACGTGGACCTGCATCGTCGTGGCCCTCGCCAGTTCCCGAGTGGACTTCTGGCGTTCGCAAAGCGCCCCGAAGGCTGACCTGCGCCGGGCTCTGGTGTTGCTGAGGGTGGTTCGGTACCTTCGGTGACATGGCGAAGCTGACGGACATCACTGGAATCGGGCCTGCATTGGCGGGTCGGTTGACCGACGCAGGCATCACCACGGTGGACGCCGTGGCCAAGGCCACGCCGAGCGCGTTGGCGGAGGTGCAGGGTTTGAGCGTGGCAAGCGCCCGTCTCGTCATTGCCGACGCAAGGAAGGTGGCCCGCTCGTCTGCCGCTCCGGCGAAGGCGGCTCCGAAGGCCCCGGAGGCGAAGGCTGCCGAAAAGGCGACCGCACCTGCGGCGAAGAAGGACGGCAAGGCCAAGAAGGGCAGCAAGGGATCGTCGAAGTCGAAGGCGAAGGCGAAGTCCAAGCTGAAGAAGGCGTCGGCCAAGAAGGCGGACCGCAAGAAGAAGGCGAAGAAGCAGCTCGAGGCGCGGATCGACAGCCTGGGCAATCAGATTGCTGCGTTGGGCAAGGCGCAGAAGAAGCTGACGAAGCAGCTCAAGGAAGCGAAGGCCGCCCGGAAGAAGTTGTAGCGATCGCCGCCGGTTTCGCTGCTAGACGCGGGCGAAGCTGACGAGGCCACCGCCGTCGACGACGATGGTGTGGCCGGTGATCCAGCCGCTGGCGTCGCTCGACAGGTAGAGCGCGGCGTTGGCGATGTCGTCGACCTCGCCCAGCGTCTTCAGCGGATACGCCTTGGCGGCCTTCTCGCCGTTCTCGCCCTCCCACAGGAAGCGGGCCATGTCGGTCTTGATGAGGCCGGGGGCGATGGCGTTGACGCGCACGTTGGGGGAGAGTTCGGCGGCGAGCTGCTTGGTGAGCTGGATGACGGCCGTCTTGGTGATGTTGTAGCTGCCGATGTGCGGGTGGGTGACATAGCCGCCGACGGAGGCGATGTTGACGATGGCCCCGCCGTTGTCCTTCATGTGCTGGCGCCAGGCCTGCTGGCTCCACACGAGGGTGCCGGTGACGTTGGCGGCGAAGGTCTTGTCCCAACGGGCGACGTCGGCGTCGATGACGGGGCCGGCGTAGGGGTTGGTGGCGGCGTTGTTGACGAGGATGTCGACGGCGCCGAGCTCGCTGACGGTGTGGCCGACGACCCGTTCGGCGTCCTCTTCGCGGGCGACGTGGCTGGCGGTCCAGTGGCATCCGTCGCCGAGTTCGTTTGCGGTCGCTTCGCAGGTTTCGGCGGTGCGGCTGGTGATCATCACCTGCGCGCCCTGGGCGAGGAACGAGGCGGCGATGGCTTTGCCGATGCCGCGGGATCCGCCGGTGATGAGCGCGACCTTGCCGTCGAGTGGTGTGTCCATGGTTCCCCCTGTTTGCGTGCGCTCGACCGTAGTCAGCGTCGACGCCCGGGTGGGAACCGGTCGTGTCATCCAGCTGGGGTTCGTGGGCGTCCCGCCGATGCCCACGAACCCTGCTGGAGAGAGAGGGGGTTCCCCTTGGACCCGCCAGTACCAAGGGGAACCCCGTTAGTCAGAAGGCCAACAACCCAGCCCGCCCGCTGTTTCGGTTGTTGTTCCGACCACACTCCAACGGCGCGACGCGGGTGGACTTGATAACGAACAGATGACGGTTGGCTGACGGTCGGGTCGCGGTTGCGAGGGGGTCGTTCGGACTACGATTCGGGCGTCGTGAGTGCTGCAGTGGGTGACGAGATCGAGGGGGCGGAGCCGCACATCGGCACGCTGAACGAGGGGTCGTTGCACTCGGCGTTGAAGGATCACTACGCGCAGCCCGGCGATCGGTTCGAGGTGCCGTTGGAGCGGTTCGTGATCGACATCTGGCGGCCGGATCTGCTGATCGAGATCCAGACGGGTTCGTTTGCGGCGATGGGCAACAAGTTGGACCGGTTGTTGTCGGAGCATCGCATGTTGTTGGTGCATCCGATTGCGGTGACGAGCTGGTTGCAGCGGCCGGGGGCGAAGCCGAGGAAGTCGCCGAAGCGGGCGTCGGTGATGTCGGTGTTCGAGCAGTTGGTGAGCATTCCCACGTTGTTGGATCATCCGAATCTGACGCTCGACGTCGTGTTGTGTTCGGTGACGAAGGTGCAGGTGGCGGATCCCAAGGCCCGTCGGGGCCGGGGCGGTTATCGCACGGCGGATCGGGTGTTGCGGGAGATCCACGAGACGCATCGGTTCGAGTCGCCGCAGGATTTGATGCGGCTGGTTCCGGAAGGTCTGCCAGACCGTTTCACGACCGCGGACTTGGCCCGCATGGGCGGGTTCTCTCGGGATGATGCGCAGCGCATGGCGTATTGCCTTCGCACGCTCGGCTTGTTCATGGAGCATGACCGCACGAAGGCGGGCATCAACTATTCACGGCCAGTAAAGGCCTGAACTGAGCCACAAGCGCGGCGGCCGGCGCCCGCCGTCGTGGACCGACCGTTGAGCTCACGAGTGAATCATGTTCGAAATCGAGCGGGCGTATCTCGGTCGATTTCGAAGAGGGAGAGGGTGGAAACTCGCTCTTTGTGGTGATGGTTCGCCACTTGTTCACGCGGACCGGCTACGGTCTCGCCGGGTTGTATTTGGGTCTGTCCAACTTTCGGAGAAATGGCGTGCGAAGTTCGTTGGTTTTCGTCGTGGTGGCACTGCTTGCATTGACGCTTGGAGCAGCAAGTGTGGGTGCGCAGGATGCGGGTGGGTTGAGTCAATTGAGCTCGGAGGAGGTTGCCTGCAGCAACCCCGATGAGTCGCTCATTACAGCAGGCAAGCTCGTTGTCTCGGGCTGCTTCGCTGGCGGCTGGCAGCTCTATGTCGGCAATGGAAGCGACGAGGTCGACCCTTGGAAGCTGAATCCAATTGAGAGTCCGCCAGGGCGCCCCGGCGACATCGCAGCGGTGCGTTCCACAGTTGGCCTTGCCTTCGACAATTCGCTCGGGCTGCTTGATGTGAGTTCAGGGACTCCCTCGTATTCATCGTTTCCGTTCCCCGACGGAGTGGGCTCGTACTATCTGGCTTCAAGCGTTGCCGCGGGGCGGAGTTCGGTTGGTCGGGAGCGTTTCGCAGTGCCGGTTTTTCTCATCGGCGAAGGCGGCCAATTCGGCATCCACGTGATCACCCGTCAGGAGACTGGCCCTGGTGGGGTGGGGGAGCCTTGGAGTTCGCAAGTCGTGGCAGTTGATGCGGCTCTGCCGGTTCCGGCGGAGTTCGACGCGGATGCGGCTCCTCTGGCGGTCTTGGGGGACACGATCTATGCGGGCTGGCCGACGGAAAATGGTGACAGTGTGGTCGCTCGGTTCGATCTGGATACCGGCGAGCAGGTGGTCCTGGAGAGCACACCACAGCCTTCCTTGTATCCATCGGAGTTCTTCGCGGATCCGTCGAATGGGCGTGTGTTTCTTGCTTGGCGCTCGTCAACCTTCGATCGCCGCAGCGAGATTGGGAGGCTCTCTCAAATCGGTATAGATGGGATCGTTTCGGACGTCGAGGGTCTGCCCGAGCAAGTGTCGTCCTTCGCCGTTGTCGAGCGTGGAGAGGAAGACTCGGCGTTGCTGCTGTCGACGCCTGCGGGTGAGATTTTCTCCGCCACCGTTACGCCCGACGGGACGGCCGGGATTGAGCTGGTTTCGAACGTTGGCTCGGTGACGGAGCCGCGTGTTGGCTATTGGCTGTCTGGGTCGGAAGGTGTGTTGTCGGTCGCTGATGAGGCCGAATTCGGGGGGACGCTTCCGCCGTCGCATCGAATTCGCGTTTTCCAATACAGCTTTGGCTCGAACCCATTCGATGTAGCGATCGTCGCTCCGGACACCGACCCGAACACGTTCGACACTGGTCCTTTCGACGACATCAAGGACACGATTGTCGGTGATCCTGGTCTGCCATTGACGGAGTGTCTTGTCGATGTGAACACGGTGGACGCCCAGGCGATCTGTTTCGTCGCCGGTGAGCGGGACAGCTACGTCGACGCGTTGATTGCAACCGAGCGACCGCCAGATGAAGTGCTGTGGATCGGTCGGTCGAGCGAAGAGCCGGTGAAGCCATGAGCGGGGCAGGCGAGCAGGTTGTGGCAGCGCGGGTGAAGTCGGAGAAGAAGATGAAATCGATGGTGTTGCGGCGGGTGGCCGTGGCGGTGGTTGCGGCGCTGGTGGCGACCGTGGTGCAGGTGGCTCCGATTCAGGCGCAGGCCCAGGGCGACGTGGAGGGACTGGTCTCGCCGGATCTTGCTTTCACCGAGTTGGACGAGTCGGTCGAGGTGGATGTCATCGCGAACGACGATGGTGTCGAGCTGTTCGAGGCCGACCCGGTGTTGACGGTGACCGGGCAACCGAATGCGGCGACGTTCACGGTCGTGTTGGACGCCGAGGACGGCACGCCGATGCTGCTGCTCACGCCCGATGCGGGCTGGGGCGGCATCGCTCGGGGCACATATCGGGCGTGTTGGGGCGACCAGTGTGGCTCGGCGCAGGTCGAGGTGTACGTGGGTACGTCGGAGTGCACGATCGTGGGCACGTCGGGCCGCGACACGTTGCGCGGCACGCCGGGCAACGACGTGATTTGTGCGTTGGGTGGCGCCGATGTGATCAATGCTCGTGGCGGCAACGACATCGTCTTCGGTGGCAAGGGCGCTGACGAGATCAACGGTGGTGCCGGCGCAGATTCGTTGTACGGCGGACGTGGGGCGGACCTGATCAACGGCGGTGGCGGCGACGACTTCCTGTACGGCCGTCGGGGCAACGACACGCTCGACGGCGGCAATGGTGCCGACGAACTCCACGGCAACCGGGGCCAGGATCTGCTGTTGGGCGGCGATGGTGCGGATGAGCTCTACGGCGGCCGTAACGATGACGAGCTGCGCGGTCAGGACGGCCGGGACGTGCTGAAGGGTCGGAAGGGTGCGGATCTTCTGATCGGTGGGGCCAACGACGATGAGCTCTATGGCAACCGCGGTGCGGATCGTCTTCGTGGTCAGGCGGGCGACGATGTGCTCGACGGTGGTCGGGGAACCGACGAGCTCTCGGGTGGTAGTGGCACGGACACGTGCAGCCGGGGTGAGACCTACAACGGCTGCGAGGAGATCGTCGAACCGCCGGACGAGGAGGACGCCGACGGCGACGGGGTCCCCGACGCCGAGGATCCCGATGACGACAACGACGGCATCCCCGACGAGCTGGACGAGTTCCCGCTCGACCCGAACGAGAGCAGCGACATCGACGGCGACGGCATCGGCGACAACTCGGATCCCGATGCCGACAACGACGGTGTGCTCAACGAGGACGATGACTTTCCGTTCGACGATTCGGAGACGGTCGATTCCGATGGCGGTGGCCTGGGCGACAATGCCGATCCCGATGATGACGACGACGGCGTGTTCGACGACGTCGACGTGTTCCCGAACGACGGCACCGAATGGGAAGACACCGATGGCGACGGCATCGGCGACAACGCCGACACCGATGACGACAACGACGGTGTTCCCGATGTTGATGATGCGTTCCCGAAGGATCCGACCGAGACGAAGGACTCGGACTTCGACGGCATCGGCGACAACGCGGATGATGACGACGACAACGACGGTGTGCCCGACGCGGACGATGCGTTCCCGACCGACTCGCTCGTGTCGCTCGACACCGATGGCGATGGCATCGGCGATCTGCTCGACGACGACAACGATGGTGATGGCGTCAACGATTTCGCCGACGCCTTCCCGAACGATCCGGGGGAGCAGTTCGACACGGATCTCGACGGCGTCGGCAACAACGCCGACACCGATGACGACGACGACACGTTCCTCGACGATGTCGATGCCTTCCCGCTCGACCCGGACGAGTGGGAGGACCTGAACGGCAACGGCGTCGGCGACAACCAGGACGCGGTCAACGACCTCGATGGTGACGGCATCCCCGATGTGGATGACCCCGACATCGACGGCGATCTGGTCGACA
Source organism: Acidimicrobiales bacterium (assembly GCA_020628865.1). Lineage (GTDB taxonomy): Bacteria > Actinomycetota > Acidimicrobiia > Acidimicrobiales > SHLQ01 > SHLQ01. The sequence continues at coordinate 15,953 of JAHDEJ010000018.1, read as the reverse complement.
ACGGCGATGATGCGTTCCCGCGTGATCCGACCGAGTGGTCGGATCTCGATGGCGACGGAATCGGTGACAACACCGATTCTGATGACGACGGTGACGGCGTTGAGGATGCCGAGGATCTACTCCCGAACGACCCGAACGCCGGCGTCGACAGCGACCTCGATGGCACGCCCGATGCGTTCGATGCAGCGCCCGACGATGCGACCGACCCCCGGTTCATGGTCGAAACCGAGGAGCCGTCGGGTGCAGCGACCGAGATCATCTCCGATTCGCTGATCCTTCCCGAAGAGGTCGTGATCACCGAGGTTGCTGTCGAGCAGGACGATCCGATCGAGACGGTGGCGGCCTCGGAGATCGTCGACTTCGAGATCGAGGGGCCGGTCACCGAGTTCACGACCGCCCGGATCACGATCCCGATCGACCCGGTCCTGGCGCAGCAGCCGGACCCGGTCGAGGTCTGGTGGCTGAACGAGGAGTACGGCCTCTGGGTGCCCGACGGCACCGACCTCCAAGTCGACGCCGCGAACGCAACGGTGTCGGTCACCGTCGACCACTTCTCGAAGTTCATCGCACTGCGCAAGGGCGCCACTCCGGCTCTGGTTCCAGCTGCCAACTACCTGTGTGCAAGTACCGGTGTTGACGTCGTGTTCGTTGTCGATGCCAGCGGCTCGACGGAGTTCTCGTATCTCGAGGGCGGGCTTCTGGTTGATGCGAGTGATCCACTCTCGGAGTTCACTCTGACGAAGCGGGAGCTGCAGATTCAGAGCCTCGTGAACACTCTCGTAGGAGGCCGAGATCGTGTCGCCTTGGTGGCGCTCGGGGGTGCGAGCGAATCGGCAGATTTCTCTTCGGGTGAAGGCGGGACGTTCAACATTGCGGCTGAGGTACGTAAGCTGATCGAGAACCCACAGTCTGGTAGCTCGATCTCTGGTGCTCTGGACGAGGCGTATCGGATTCTCACTGGCGGAGAGGGGTCGAGTCGTGCTGGTGCGGTCGTAGTCGTGTCCGACGGTGGGTTTGACAATCTGCCGGACCTGCGTCGCTTTCTAAGCGCTGACATTGCGGTTCATGCGATGTCAGTAGGCGGCGGTACCGACGATGCGAGCCTCGGTACTTTGGCGTTTGAAGGCGGTGGAGTGTCGGTCCCATTCCCGGCGGCTGGCAGTACGGAGCTCGATGCGCTCGCTGCCCGAATCTCTGAATCGGCCTTTGTTGACGATTCTGATGAAGACAGGGACCTTCTCACCAACTGCGAGGAGACCGAGGGGGTGCCACTGGTCGATGGAATCGTCTGGGCAAGCGATGTCGCAGACCTGAACGACGCCGAGCACAACAGCGAGCATTGGCTGAAGACATCTGCGCTGAACCATGATTCGGATGGCGATCTTCTTTGGGACAGCGAGGAAATGGTCGCGATCGACATCGCTGCCGTTGACTTTCTCAGCGAACCGTACCGGCTGATGCTCGATGCCGGTTTCACTCGCGTGTACACGCTTCGAGGCGACCCGAACGACCCAAACTCACCGTTCGTCGATTCAGCTGTGGCGGACCCGGCTGCACCGGGTGGACGTGGCGAGATCTTGGAGGGCTATGCGCCTGACAGAGGCTCCGTCGCTTTGCAGAATCGGAAGGTATCCCGTCTGGCGGATGTATCAAGCCTGCTCGCTGAGATTCTGGAATCCGATGATCATCCTCAGGCGGCCCAAGAGCCAGATCTGGTTGTTGAACGTGCTGCACTTCGGTGGGCGGTCGGTGAGTCCGACGTGTTCGGTCTTCTCGAACGGTCAATCTTCGACCAGCGTCCTGCAGCTGAGTTGACCAACCTCTCGGCTCGCGAGGCGATGCCTGAAGCATGGAACGAGTTTGACCGACTCCAGTTGCTCTTCGGGGATGAGGCTGGTGTTTTGAATCGCCTGGCCAACATTGACGCTGTCGAGCTTGCGCTCATTGCTGAGATTGAGACACTCGAGAATCTACGGCAGATGTCGTCGCTTTCGGACCAACAGGTTCGCAGCTATGACCATCGCCGACTCGAGTTGACTCGCGAGCTGATGGGGTCGCTTCAACGATTCACGCGCTTCAGAAGCCGTTTCGCTCCTGGGACCATCGATCAGGCGGTGGCTTTGCTGGAGCAGTTGCGCTCCAACTACTACTACCGACTCGACCCGAGCGACGCGGGCTCACGTGCAGTCTCAATGGATGTCGCGACCGCATATCGGTTGGTCAAGATGTTCTACCAAAACAGCTTCGTCAGGGATCCAGAAGGTGGTTTCCAGACAGAGCTCGATTCGAGGATCGGAGCGCTTGAACAAGTCCTGAAGATCGAGAACGGCGTCGCCACAGCCGATTTCGATGGGCTGGTGAGGAGACTCGCCGACCAAGGCCAGGAGTTCACCCGGACGGACTTTGAGCAACTCACTCTGGAGGCGCTCGCCGGTGGTCGGGAACAGTTCGATCGTTCAATCGAGGTAAACCGGCCGCGAACCCCGTTCCTGACTGATGATCAAGAGATTGCAGTCGAGTTTCTACGGGAACAGTTCGCATTTGGCGGCTCAGCTGATCTCCTCACCGTGCAGTTCGAGGGCCAGGACGGCTTCGCCGGAAACCGGCCGCCCGAAGTGCCGCTCGACGGGGCGCCGCGGGGTCTGCTGTGGCGAGACTTCGTCGAGATTCTCGACCTTGCGCAAGAACCCGGCCCGCTGGGTGAACCGGCTCGGCTGACGGCTGCCCAAGGTGGCCATGTCGTGTCCCTTTTCGACGACATCGCACGGTCTGATCTGCTCGACGACGGGTGGAGAGAAAAGGAACAGTTCGGCAACGGACAGGATCGCGATCCAAACAACTGGAGGTCGCTGTCGGTACGTGACTTCGGGGACCAGGCGTTCAACGGGGTCGCTGAGCGCGTGTTCCTGAGCGCGTCCTACGAACTCCACCCCGGAATGATCACCGAACGCGATATGGCTCGATTCGACGTATTTCTCCTTGCGCGGGAGCTCCTCGCCACGCGATCGAGTGTGATCGACGGAATCAACTCCGACGGAGAGGTCGATGGGATCATCAACGCCGAAGATGTCGAGGCCTTTCTCGACATCTTCCGTGACATCGACAACATCTCTCGAACCGAAGCTGAGTTCATCATTCGGGTAGCCCGCGGTGAAGGGCTTGTCGATAACAACTTCGACCTGAACGACATTGTGAACATCTTGGGTTGGCTCGGTCTTGGGTTCACCGTTGCCGGCGGGATCGTCGTTCTCAGCGGTGGGTCGGCTGCACTCGCTTCAAGTCTTTTCGCTGCAGGAGCCGCAGCCGAGATCCCTGTGGTCCCGATCAAGCTCTACCAAGGAGACTTGAAGGGCGCTGGCATCGCGAGCCTGCTCATCTTGGTTGACGGTAACCAGATCGCCGATGCGTTCCGCCGGACAGTCGAGCGAGCAACACCAGCGTTGAAGATCGTCAAGCTCAATTCGCGCCTCCAAGACCTCGGAAGTGACTTTGCCGAACACGGGTTCGCTGAAGTGAGTGAGGCGATCGCACGACGTGCGAGTGGCGCAGTCGGAAGCCCTGGTGCCGATCTGGCGTACGCCCGAGTCAAGATGCTTCGAGAGCTTGAACTCGACTTCCGCCCGTTGGCCGCAACCGATCAGCAAGCGGAGTTCCTTGCCAAGCGATACTTCGATGATCTTGTCTCGAGGCTTGCTGACACGACCTCCTATGACGAGGCTCTAGCCTTCTTCGACGCGAATCCTGGGGCAGCTGACGCATACGTGCGGTGGGGCAACAAGGTCTTCGACCCTGTCGAAGGGCCTGGTCTGATCGAGTTTGTCAACAACTGTCGAGCGCTGTGCGACATCAAGATCGACTCCGCAGGAGCGCTCAAGCTGTCCTCGGTCGACGCAGCGTTGGATTCAGCCGATGCCGTGCGTGTCGCTGCGATGCTCATGTCGCTGACTGATGACGAGACGATCAAGTTTGGTGCGGTGTTGGCCCAGTCCTGGGTGGACGCCTCGCGCGGGGCGACGATCGCTCGGAACGCATCACTCGACACGGTTCCGGGCCTCACCACGAAGGAGGCGACAGACAAATCGCTCGCTGCAACGAAGGCCGCGTTGGCGCAGCGTGCCGATGTCTCCGATGCTGCGTTGGGTAACTCGCAGTATCTAGCCCACTTCACCGAAGACTACGATTGGCTCGTGAACACGTTCGAGTGGCGAAGTTACCTACTGCGGATCGACCCACCGGCCGGACCAGTGCTGCCTGGCGAGACGCGTGTTCCTTCCTGGTACGAGTCGCCGGAAGGGCTCATCTACCGGGGCCCTGACCCGAATGCGGCCTTCGACACTCGTGTGGATCACGTGCTCGATCACACGAGGAGACGGGTGCGCAACGTTCCTCATGGTGTGTTCGAAACTGCTAGCCCGTTCGAGACAGTCGACGAGGCATTTCGAACCGGAGGTTTGAACCAAAATGTTCAACTTGTCGATCCGGACATTGACCCGACTGGTGTTGGATTTACGATTCCTGCGAACGCGCTCAACCCCAATGGTCAATTCAGCCGTGTCTTCTGTGTTCGCGTAGGCGGGACAGTTGACCAGATCCGCACTGCGTTCCCAATAGCATGCTAGATCATCTCGTCCGACGAGATACGTGCCCATACTGCACGGTGGGCGGGGTCGACCTGTTCATCCTCGCGTCAGGGAAGCCATATCTCAGATGCAATGAATGCGATGCGATGTGGTGCGACTTTCGCGAGATAACTCTCGATAGCATGGCAGGACACCTCGATCACGACGGGCAAGTATTTTGCGGTCATTCGATCGAGCTCAACTCGACGCGTTTCGCCGTTGCCCTGGACGTAGTTGATCTCGGAGGGACGCACCCAATCTGGGAGGTAGTGCCCGTAGGTGGGCAGACTCAAATCGGGTCCCCGGGCCCTGAGTCGTTTGTTGTCGATCATTCGGGCTATGTGTTGAGTGTGGGTGGGTGTTCGGCGTGTGATCAGGATCGGGTGTTGGCGTGGGTGTCGGTGTCTGGCCGGTTGGTCTTCCGGTGTCCGGACGGTCACGAGGCCACCTCGGATTCTGAGGGGCGGGTGTTTCCGTTGTGGTGGGTGCCCGATTCGGAGGATCCGCGGGTGGCGGTTGAGCGGTATGCCAACGCTGGGGATATTGCGGCGATCATCGCTGCTGGTGGGCCTCGTTCGGGCAACGATGACGAGTTGCATCTGGCTGATGTGAAGTGGGCGATTCTGCCGCGTCCCGAGGTGGATTCTTCCTAGAGTTTCGTTGCAGCGGCGCTTGGGTGCGCTGGGGGATGACGCAGCTACGACGGTGAAGACGTCGTTGGCGCCGTTGGACGCGACAGCGCGGGTAGCGCGTGGCTTCGATGACGTGGCGGAGGTCGTTGCGAATCTGCGTGCTCGTCACTGTCGAGGCCCCTCGACTTCGCCTTCTCCAAACGTGGTTTGGCGTTGTGCTGCCGAACTATTGCGAGGTCGAGTCGGATGGGGGGGTCGGGCGATGATGTCTCAAGCAACGTGGGCCATTGCCTGCGCTGCGATTGGATGGACTTGTTTCAGCGCAAGCTGCGACCGGCCGATCCGCTCTCATTGGTGAAGGTGAGACGCGACCCCTGTTCAGGCGGACCGACGACCAGGCGGAGTTCTTAGAACTTCGATCTCGAGGATCTCCAGCTGTTGTTGGAGATTGCGTCGGTTGCGATCACCGGTGGTGCGTTCATCGTTGGCGCTCGTTCGGTTCGGATCGCTCAGGCGATGTATCGGTCGGCGGCGGCGCTTGATGCGTCGGTGATCTTGATCGATGTGTCGCAGGGCGAGTTTGGTGATGCAGCGTTCGCCGGCGCGTTGTTGGTGGTCGACCTGCGGGGTCTGGGTTCGTTGGGGGATGACGCGGCTGCGACGGTGAAGACGTCGTTGGCGCCGTTGGAGGCCACAGCGCGAGTGGCGCGAGGCTTCGACGACGTGGCGGATGTGGTTGCGGATCTGCGTGCGGTTGGACTGTTCGAGGCAGCTGATGATCTGGCGCTGCGGCCTGCGGGTGTGGTGGCGTCGGCGTCGGGCGATGCTGCGTTTGTTGCGGTCCGGGGCCGTCAGCGGGCGATTGATTCGTTGGTTGATGGTGGCGGTGCTGCGACGGTGCCGGCTGCGGAGAAGTTGGTCGATGACTACATCGCGTTGTTGCGTGAGCAGGTCGATGATGTGGCCGAGTTCGACCGTTTGTCGGCGTTGTTCAAGACGGATCCTCGGGCTGCGTCGGCGTGGGGACGTTGGGGTGACGAGATCTTTGATGCTGGCGGTGGTTTGAGAGACTAGCTGTTGGCTGCGGTGTGTTCGGCCAACTCGTTCTCAGGTGACACGTTGGTGGCGTTGGCGGACGGGACGTTGTTGCCGATCGCTGAGGTGCAGGTTGGCGATCAGGTGCTTGCCTATGACTTCGACACGGGAGAAACCGTCGGCCGAGAGGTGACGGCGACGTTGCCACATACGGATTGGCTGCTCGAGGCGCACTTCTCCGACGGCAGCACCATGTCGGTGACGGAGGATCACCGGTTCTGGTCGATTACCGACGACTCTTGGGTCGAGCTGCAGGACTTGGACACGACTGATGTGTTGTTGACGCCCGACGGTGTGACGGTGACGGTCGACTGGCTCGACTGGGATGCCGGTGTTACCGCACCAGCGTGGGACTTGACTGTCGATCAGGAGCACAACTTCTTCGTTGCCGCTACTGGTTCGGCGGAACCGCTGCTGGTGCACAACAACACGCCGTCTCTCTTTTGCGGCGTGCCGATCGATGCGGATGTTGTCATCAGGTTGAGTGGGCTGAACGCCTCCCTAGTCGAGAGTGGACGTGCCCCAGTCCTCGCGAGCGTGTTGTCAGCATTACCAGGTTCCGGTAGGCAGCGGTTCCTCGGGGTCTTGGACCGACTCATTGCAGACGGTCGAGCGGTAGAGGCGTTGCAGGTCGCTGAGAATGCGGCGGATCTGCCGAACGTTGCCAACGTGGTGCTATCCGACTTCCCAAGCGGACCGAGGTCCCCGAACTTCATCTCCGGAGTGCTCGGGCGAGGTTCGCTCGCCGATTCGGCCAATCTTGATCGGGTCGTTGATGACCTAGCAAGCCAAAACGGGATCCGAGACTTGCAGCCCCCAGCTCGTGAACTCCTCGAGAACGAGGGAGTCCTAATCGATCAAGCTCTTGGGTTGCAGACTCGATCGGACAGTCTCTTCTCCAGCGTGGCGCTTGGGCAGCGAGTCGAAGGAGGAGACGGGGTCAACAAGTACTTGTGGACCATTGACGACCGGGGTGTGAACATCGCTCTCGAGTCGACGCCCTTTCCGACACCCCGTGGGAACATCGTCCACACGAATCTCAGTAGTGCGGCGTCGATAGGTGGCGAAGCGTGGTTTGATAGTCAGAATCGAGTGATCGTGAATGCCGGATCAGGCCGCTTTGGCGACGGTGCGGGAATCACTGCGACGAATTGGGATGCTGCAGTGTCACTGTGGGAAGACCTAGGCTACGACGTAATCGCTGTGCCCTTTGGGAGTCGTTGAGTGGCAAAGGTATGGGAACTCGCCTCAATCTTGCGTGGGCACGATCTACCGAGGCTGTTCAGAGACTCGCCTTGGCAGACAACAGCTACTGAGATTGAGAGACGCTTTGCCAGTGCTGTCGATGTTCAGGATCGGCAGTTTCTCGATGACAAGGTTCCCGATGCGATGCTCATCTACGGAGCCGCAGTCGCTGGCATACTAGGATTTCGAGCGGACAACGGTTACCTGCGATCACGCGAGCCTGGCGAACCAGTCGCCCTCTCATGGATAATTGCAAACTACGGAAGTGCTCTTGCCGAGGAACTCCTTGAGAAAGGGCTAGTGAGTGAGCCTTTATCGCGCTGACGATGTGTCGGGTTGCGGACTAGTCAACGACTTGTCCGACCCCGACCGTCTAGCTTCGGAGTAGTACCTGCGTTTGGCCAGACTTTCAGGATGTTGGAACTTAGGGGGAGGCGGTGAAAGTGAGACGCGACCCCATTTCGCTGAAGTATTCGGTGTCGAAGGTCGATTCCGAGTTGTTTGGGTTCGGGAGACTAATGCGATCCAGATCAGTGATGCTGCGGACACCACGACCTGGGGGCCTTCTCCACAAGATGTGCTTATCGAGGCGATATCGGGACCATGACCATCGAGGCAGTGATCACAGAGGGTCTCGCGAGGGTTGGCTGGCAACCCGAGCATTTCGGGCTCGACCGAACAGCGGTGCGCGTCGCGATCGAGCCGATGGAGAAGGCCTTTGCGAACGACACTTTCGCAAGCGGCGTGTACGCACGTTTGGTCGAGGCGACGACGAGCGGCTACGAGCCGGAGACATGGCTGGGGCGATGGCATGCCGAGCTCGCCGGAAACGACATCGCGGCAAAGGACCGGCACATTCTTGCGGACCTCCTCTCCGACGTCCTTCGTCTGGGCAGCCGTCTCCTGGTGTTCGATCTACCCGGTCGATTCTTCCTCCAGGCCTCTCGCGGCGGTCCGCTCGTGCGATTCCTGCAGGTCGATTCCAGTGAATCTTGCCAGGGCGGTAAGCAGCACCGCTTCGACTTCGATCCACCGCAACCTGAGCGATGCAATACCCAGTTCCACGTACCGAACACCGAGGAGCTGGCGAACGGATTCGCGCATGGGGTTGATGCCGGAGCACGGTTGCTCGGTCGAATTCGGGCGGGTGAACCTCTGACCCGTGAACTGGCGGAGGAATTCGGTTTCCCGGCCCTCACGGCGCAGAGCGTCTGGTCACAGTTGTTCTATTGGGTTGTCGACCCGTTGGAAGCCCGGGCTGACGGCCGAATCGACATCTGCCTGAATGGCTGCGGCCATCTCACGCTCGAACTGGATGGGGAGATATCGAGGTTCGTGTCATCGCGGTCCTAGGTCGATCGACGCGAAGCGACGGTGCTACGCGGAACCGCTCGGTTGCCGCCGATGGGATCACGTGTGTGGAAACTTCGGCCAGCAGTGGTTGATGCGCGATTGGACTCGTGGTGGCCGTCGCGGACTCAGCCCCTGTCGAACGACCAATGCGATGAGATACGCATGTCGACGGAGTCGTGATGAAGCCTGACCACATCATCATCATTCCGTGCCCGAACGACGGCGGGTACAGCTCGGTGCAACCAGTTGTGATGGCGAGTGGGAAGCTGCTCTTCTGGTGCGGGAACTGTGCCTCGATTTGGTGTGACCTGCCTATCGACACGGATTCTGTGTCCGGGTCGGACTTTGATCGTGTGGTGTGTGGAGAGCACTTGAACTTTCGGTCTGCGCGTCGTGCGTTCGCTCAGGACGCTGTTGATCTCAGGGCTGTCGACCCTCAATGGAAAATTGGAGCCGCCGGCCGATCGCAAGATCCGCTCTCGCCGCCCGATGATTTCGTAGTTGATCATTCGGGCTATGTGTTGAGTGTGGGTGGGTGTTCGGCGTGTGATCAGGATCGGGTGTTGGCGTGGGTGTCGGTGTCTGGCCGGTTGGTCTTCCGGTGTCCGGACGGTCACGAGGCCACCTCGGATTCTGAGGGGCGGGTGTTTCCGTTGTGGTGGGTGCCCGATTCGGAGGATCCGCGGGTGGCGGTTGAGCGGTATGCCAACGCTGGGGACATTGCGGCGATCATCGCTGCTGGTGGGCCTCGTTCAGTTGGCGATGACGAGTTGCATCTGGCTGATGTGAAGTGGGCGATTCTGCCGAGGCCTGAGGAGTTCTAGCGCGAGGGTGGTTCCGCATGGCTTCGGAATAGCGACTGCTAGCTGCGAAACGGTCGGTGAAGGAAGCTTGATCAAGGATCGGGTGTTGCGGGAGATCCACGAGACGCATCGGTTCGAGTCACCGCAGGATTTGATGCGGCTGGTTCCGGAGGGTTTGCCGGACCGTTTCACGACGGCGGACTTGGCGCGCATGGGTGGGTTCTCTCGGGATGATGCGCGGCGCATGGCGTATTGCCTTCGCACGCTCGGGCTGTTCATGGAGCATGACCGCACGAAGGCGGGCATCAACTATTTGCTGCCTGCAAAGGCCTGAACTGAGCCAGAAGAGCGGTGGCCGGTGCCCACTGTCCTGGATCGAACGTTGAGCTCACGAGTGAATCATCTTCGAAATCGAGCGGGGGTATCTCGGTCGATTTTGAAGAGGGAGAGGGTAGAAACTCGCTCTTTGTGGCGATGGTTCGCCACTTGTTCACGCGGACCGGCTACGGTCTCGCCGGGTTGTATTTGGGTCTGTCCAACCTTCGGAGAAATGGCGTGCGAACCGTGTTTGGTCAAACGGGCGACGATGTTCTTGAGCTATCCGTCCTCGATGGCGGCGAGCGAAGCTCGCTGTTCCTGCGGGCCAACTGATGGGGCTTGGGCCGAGTATCTATCTCCAGACCGAAGCTGACGCAACGTCGTTCGTCTCGAGGATCGAGGTCGAATCCGTGTATCCCAAGGACGAGCGCAATTATGTGGGCCTCGTTGAAGGTTGGGGCCCGACGTCGAATCGGATGTTCATAACAGTCGGAGGACACATTCGGCAATTCGAGCATCCGCGCTACCCAATCTGTATCTCGTTCAACTTTTACGACGCCAAAGGTCCATGGGAGCCGTGGATTGATGATCTGTGTGTGGTCTTTGATGAAGTTGTCACGCGTGAGGACGTGAGTGCCGGGTATCTAGAATGGGATGCGCCGCGCATGGTTGTCGCGCGGTGGTCTGACGGCGAGGCGCTACTTGTTGCTGAGGACACGGCCGACTTGGGAATCGCCGCTGAAGCCCTGTTGCACATCCGGGAGACCTTTCTGCGCGAGGGCTTTTCTGTCGGAGCGCTCGAATGCGAGTGAGGCTCGTCGCGAACCCTCCGGAGCCGAATCAAGGTTTGTCGCCCGCCGTCTTCTCACGATGACGTTCTTTCTATGCGAGACGGATCTGTCGATTGGCGAGGTCCTGACGATCACGGGCGTTGGTGTCGGTGGTGGGGGTCTGGCGGGAGAGCGGACTGATCTATTCCATACCAGCAGATACCCGCCACCCGGAAACAACTTTCCCATTCGCGCTGTAGCCGACGTCGGTTTTGGGGTCGCGGCGGGTTCTCGCAACGACACTTCGCCATCATACTTGTCGAACCAGCGATGCCAGTTTTCTTGAGGCTCCTCGGCGACTCACGAATACGGCGAGGGGTGTTCGGACTTCACGGTGAGGATGCTTGGACCTTCGCTCACTGGGGGTTTGCTGGCGGGTTGCACATCATGCAGTACTCGACAGTCGAGCGGGAGCGAACGGGTGCCTTTGGGTTTGGCGGCGGAGGCATATTTGCTTCGTTTTGGAAGCACATGGTCGCTGCGTTGAAGGCCGAGAGAATCCGGTATTCGGTCGACGTGGATCCCGTAGGTTGGATGTTGCGTCTGCAGGATGCGGAAGGGCACCTAGATCGCGATCATTGGGGCAAAATGATTAGCTCAGGCATTCGCCTGGGAGCGATCGAAGGAACGATGTGGCTGGACTCTCCGAGCGAAGCGGCCACTCAAGAGTTCGAGAGCTTCTTGGCGGTCTCGCCACTCGACTTCGATGGCCAGACCATGACCTGGTCGGAGGCGAACGAGAAGCAAGTTGCTGGAACGTTCAGGCGCAGCAGGCGGGGCGAACCTGCGTTCGTTAACCGGATCGTTGCCGTGTGCGGGCTCGACCGGAAGGTCGTTTGGGAGCGCACGCAACCGCTTGCCACGCTTTCGTCACTTCGGCTCGTTGACAATCCGGCGCTGACGTACGAACGTTGGCGACCGGAGAGTTGACGCAACAGACGCGGAAGCACTCGTGTGCTGAGGCTCGACAAATCGTGTCGACATCGAGCCGTTCAGGACGCTCGGGGTCGCCCGCGACCAGGTTGCCTTCAGACCTTTCGTCGATGGGGCAGTCGACGCTCGTTGAGCTGTGAGGACTCGGCTACACGCTCAAGCCGTGAGCGTCGGACGCGTAGATTGTTGAGATGGTGTTGTACCTCAACGTCGCTGTGATCGTCGAAGACCTCCTCGTCGTCGTCAAGACGGATCAGCAATCCGAGATCGTGACTGCGTACCCGTGGTGGGCGGATCGGCCATGACCGATCTACCTCTCTCGCTGATTGACCATTGGGGGACCTGGCAGCCCAAGTACATCCTCTATGTCGGCTTGTGCCCCTACTGCCAGGGGGGTACGGCCGAGCCAATCGTGTTGCAGGGTGGCGAGATCGTATTGAACTGTGGAGGATGTGCAACGGTTTGGACATCGGTCGATCAGTACCATCACGGCGACGGGGTCTCGGTGAGAGCGCCCGAATCGGTCATCAATGACGATCTACACAAGCGCAAAGGCACCTGGCGTTATGCCACGGCGGAGGACGTGGCGCATCTCCGTGTGGAGTGGAAGATCGCTCCGAACTGGCGGCTCACGAACGGCCAATAGGAACTCCTATCGGTGCAATCTGGATCCAAGGCTCGGCGAGCACAACTGCTGAGGCTCACTCAACCATTCTTCGACCCGTGGCTCTGGCGAGACAGAACGACATGATCGTGCGTCCCCACCTTGAGTCACCGTTCAATGTGTCTCACGATCGGGAGTAGTTGTGGGCAGCGATCTCCATCTCCACAATCGGTGGCTCCTCAGCGGGTGGAGCGAGTACCAGTTCAGGGCGATCGCCGAGCACGCCGAATCGAACGAAACTCTCAGGACAGTCTTCGGGCACGAGTACTTCGCGAGGTCATCGCAAGCCGACCTGTCGATTCTTGCGCCTGAGGACCTCCTGATCTTTGTGCGACTCGGGTCTCGGCTGACGACGTTCTCCGATGCGGCAGCGCCTGATTGGCAATCGAATTTCGAGCGAGTCATGAGCTACGTCGCCGATTGGCTTGGATCTGATCCGCTTCGCGAGCTCCATGTACGAATTGCCGACACTGCGCCGGCAGCATTGTCGGCCGATGAAGCCGGAACACAGCGGGTCGTGTTCACGATGGCGAAGCTTCGCGAGCTCGATGCGGCTGGCCTTGGCGGGCAGATCGAGACGGATGAGGTTCTGGCGCAGAAGACCTGGCTGCTGTTGGGCCCCGGACCATGCGTGTTCGCTCCGGACCGCAGCGCAAAGGTAGAGCTCGTCAAGGGGCAAGGTCTTGACTTGTCGAGGGCGGACTTCAATGCGGGTGACCCATGGGGCCTCGAAGGTCGGCTCGTTCACCTACTGAACCACTACTCGGATGTGGCGCTGGCCTCGCTTCGCGACCTTGGCACTGGGGTGAGGTCGAGCGCCCCGCCCCTATTGCTTGAGCTTGCCGAGCTTGCCGCCGACGCAGTTTCGAGTCGCTCGTACTTGGTGCTTGACTACGCGTAGACTTCGGCTGTCCGGCAAGGCATGGATGAGGCATCGGTGGATTTGTGGGGAGCGGCGCTCGTTGGGAACTTTCGGCGCGGAAGCCTGATCAAGGTGGAGCGCTGCCCGGCCGATTAGCTCTCATAGTGGCGGTGAGATGTGTCCCCTGGTTGCAAGGGTAGAGATGGAAGAGGTCCCAGACAGCCGCGCATTGGCTTCTCTCAGCGAGCTAGTCGAATCCTGCATTGCGGACCTTGTTGAACGATCGGTCGAATGGGATGTCGGCCGTCTGATGGTTCAGTTCGAAGACGGCTCCTCGAGTTGGGCGCTGAGTGTCCGTTCAGGTGGCTCCCAGGCCGGAATTTCTCCGTCACGCAGAACGAAGAAGCTCGCAAAGTCGCTGAGCGCCGAGATTGACTTGCCACTCGTGGCTCGGATGCGAGTGAACTTCCTTGCGTCCGGCGAGGTTTCGGTCGAAGCTACGGACTCTTCGGTGGTCGGTTCGCCGGATTGGGTCTGGCCCGATGAGGAGGGGTACGCGGGCCGGGTGTACGAGTCGCCGCCGATCGAGCGCATGGACTCGTGGGGGTTCGAGTCGGTGTCGGGTGCGACTGGAGAGCCGGCTGACTCTCTGATGAGAGCTGGTGAGTGGTTGTCGGCGAACGTTCCGGAGCTTGCGGCCATCTTGAACCCTGGTTCGTCTGAAGAGGCGCTGGTCGACTTCGAGGACCGTTTGGGAGTGGTACTGCCGAGGTCGGTTCGCGAAGCGTGGCTCGTTCACGATGGTCAGTCGGGGAACCATGGTGCGCTCCGTTACATCTGGTTGTCGTTGGAGGCCTCGGCGGAACAGTTGCGTTGGTTTGGGGACCGGCCCGATGGCGGCGTCGGCATGATCCCGATTCTGAAGATCGATGGGCATGTGGCCTATGTGGAGTCAGTGGCGTCCGGTGAGAGCGATGGCCCGGTTTGGTTGTGGGAAGTTCGCGGGAACAGGGATATGCGGTTGGCGGATTCGTTTGGCGAGTATTTGGCGTGGTTCGCGGGTGCGTGTGCTGCCGGCGAGATCGTCGTTTCTGAATCGGGACTGTTGAATCGCCGGGACGAGATCTATCCAACGGTGGAGTGAAGGCGGACAGGGCCGATGTCGAGGTGGCGCCGCGCAACGGCGGAGGTCCCGACAACTGGATGGGAGGTGTTGTCGGAGATGAGGACGGCGTTGTTGGTGGTGTCGGCCACCCAGTCAGCGAATCTTCGCATCGAGGTCTGTGGTGGGAGGCCCGTGGCTTCGAGTTCGTCCAGCGACAGGCCGGAAATGGCCAGGGCTTCGGGTATGCAGCGGGCGCCTTCGAGGGGTGCGAGCTCGACGTAGAACTGGTCCTTCAGGCCTTCGCGGACCGCGACTGCGCCGAGCGAGAGCATGGAGTAGATGCCAGGCGCTGGGCCGTTGGCTTCAACATCGATGCAAGAACCATGTCATGCGCCCAGTGTGGCGGCGATGACGCCACAGCGTCGAGGACTCACGATCGAAAGGAGGATTGCACCGGTTGACAGGCTGGCACCAGATGCCCGTGGACCGGCGACGCACGCCCGAAACGTTGTCGATGGCGGTAGCTACACTGCGCAGCATGGACCGGATCGCCCGAGTCGCCACAAAACGAAGTCTCGACGAGCCTGACGACTCGTGGACCCGCTACTGGGCGAGCCGACCGATCAGCGAGCGGCTGCAAATGGCGACCGAACTGAGTGCGGAGTGTGTCATTTCCTCCGACGACCTGGTGGCGAACAAGCGGGCGACAGGACGGCCACAGGATCTCGTTGATGTGGAGATACTCGAACAGCTGGACCAGCTCGGCCGAGAGGCAGGTGCGGGTCGGCTGTCTCACACCGAACGCTCGCAGTCGGAGACGACCACGAAAGAAGCGCTGGACGAAGATCGCGGCGATTGACGCTCCGTGTGTCCAGCCGGTTCGTCGGTACGTGATCCACGCGGGAGCGAAGGCCGACCCCTGCTATTGCTCGAGTCGTGCCTTCAGCCGGGTGTAGTCGGCATCGACGTTTCGCTTCACCATCTTGTCGACCATGCCGCCGAACAGGCGCATCACGCCCGGCGGTTCACCCTGCACATGGGCCGCCACTTCGCATCGGTCATCGCCGACCGGTGCGACGGTACGGGTCACGTCGATCGGCATCGGCCCACTCGTACTCACGATGCGGATCCTACGGCCCGGTTCGAACTCGGTCACCTCGAACGACGTCCGGATGGTGCGGCCGGCGAAGCGCGCCTCCTGGTCGTAGGTCGAGCCCACGGCACGCGGGGGAGGGGACGTCCACACGCACGAGACCTGGCCCTTCTGCCACTTCGGGTTGTTCGCCATGTCCGCCACGAACTCGAACACCTCGGCTGCCGGACGGCCGATGATCACCGAACTTCTGATGTCCGTCATGCTGCCTGCCTCGGGCTGTCGGTCGGGCTCGCCACAGATTGTCGCTCTGATGCGGTGCGGATCGCACCCCGAACCTACCCGCCTAGATGTAGTTCCCAGTCAGGTTGTTGACGGGAGCCTGCTGGCGGGTGGGTGGT
>JAHDEJ010000017.1 GCA_020628865.1 Acidimicrobiales bacterium | reverse complement strand
GCTAGCGGTACCCGTTGGTGATCGGCAGCCGCCGATCGCGGCCGAATCCCTTGCGGGTCACACGCGCCCCCAGCGGGGTCTGACGGCGCTTGAATTCCGAGATGTCCACCAGCCGGCAAATCCGACGAACGGTGGCCTCGTCGAAGCCCATGTCGATCAGCTCGCGTTGGGTGCGGTCGCCCTCGATGTACGCCTCGAGCAACGGATCGAGCGCTTCATACGGAGGCAGGCTCTGGTCGTCCCGCTGGTCCGGGCGTAGCTCGGCCGATGGGGGTTTGGTGATCACCGACTCGGGAATGATCTCTCGGCCGGCCCGCTCGTTGAACCGACGGGACAGCGCGTAGACGTCGAGTTTGTAGACGTCCTTGATGACGGCGTAGGCACCGGCAGTGTCTCCGTAGAGCGTGGAGTAGCCGACCGCAGCCTCACTCTTGTTGCCGGTGGTCAGCACGAGCCAGCCGAACTTGTTGGTGAGCGCCATGAGGATGACGCCACGGATGCGGGACTGCAGGTTCTCCTCGGTGAGCCCCTCTTCGCGTCCGGCGAAGGAGTCGGCGAACATGTCGAGGAACGACTCGTGGGCGGGTTCGATGGGGATCGTGCGATGGGAGACACCCAGGCGTTCGGCGAACTCGACGGCATCGGTCACCGAATGGTCGCTCGAGTACCGCGAGGGCATCAGCACGCAGTGCACGTTCTCCGGACCGAGCGCATCGGCGGCGATGGCGGCGGTGAGCGTCGAGTCGATTCCGCCGGACAGACCGAGGCAGATGTCGGTAAAGCCGTTCTTGCGGACGTAGTCGCGAGTGGCGAGCACGAGCGCATCGTGCAGCTCGTCGAGCTCGTTCGGCAGCGGCGCGATGCGTGGGGTGGCGGCGTGCACGTCCCGGCCGGTGGCCTCGGAGATCGCAACGATGGGGAAGGTCGCTTCCTGGGCAGCGGTCGACTCGACGGCGGGGACATCAACGACGAGCAACTCTTCGACGCAGTGCCCGGCCCGAGCCATGAGGTTGCCGTCGGCGTCGAGCACGAACGACGAGCCGTCGAACACGAGCTCGTCCTGACCGCCGACCTGATTGCCGTAGACGAACGGGACGCCGCCCGATTCTGCGACCCGTTCGGCCATGACCTGCTGGCGACGCTCGGTCTTGCGGCGGTAGTAGGGCGAGGCGTTCATGTTGACGATGATCTGCGCACCACCGGCGGCGAGCTGCGGGATCGGCCCGCCGGCAATCCAGCTGTCCTCGCAGATCGACAGGCCGACGTTGATCCCGGCGATTCGGTGCAGCTGCATCGGCTCGTCGCCGGGAACGAAAACCCGCTCTTCGTCGAACACGCCGTAGTTCGGGAGCGCCCGCTTGTGATACGTGGCCTTCACCTCCCCGTCGGCGACCACGGCCAAGCCGTTGAACGACTGCCCGTGGCCCTCGCCGTCGGCGAAACCGATCACGGCCGCGCAGTGGCCGGTGATCTTCGCCGCCACCTCGTGCAACACACGGATGTTCTCGGCGATGAAGTCCGGCTTGAGCAGCAGGTCTTCGGGCGGATACCCGGTGATGGTGAGTTCGGGGAAGACGGCGAGGTCGGCGTCTTCCTGTTCCGCCTTGCGCATCCACTCCTCGATGAGGGCCGCATTGCCGGCGAGATCGCCGACCTTCGTGTTGATCTGACAGAGGGCCACCCGGAGCACGTTCACCCCCGAATTCTACCGGCGGCCGAACTTCGCATCGCCAATGGGGACCAACGAACGAAAACGAAGCGTGCCCCCGGCCGAGGCCGAGGGCACGTTGAGATTTCAGGATCTGGCGCTGAGCGTCAGACGCCGGACTCCTTCGTGGTCTTCACGATGGCGGCGGCAACCTTGTACGGGTCGGCGTTCGAGGCCGTACGACGGTCCTCGAGGCGACCCTTCCAGCCGTCCTCGACCGTGCCGATCGGGATGCGGATCGATGCGCCGCGATCGGACACGCCGTAGCTGAACTGGTCGATCGACTGGGTCTCGTGGAGACCGGTCAGGCGCTGGTCGTTGTAGGCGCCGTACACGCTCATGTGCCGTTCGATGTTCTTGCCGAACTCCTCGCACACCTTGGTGAAGACCGCTTCGTCGCCGGCCTCACGCATGACGCCGTTCGAGAAGTTGGCGTGCATGCCGGAACCGTTCCAGTCGGTGTCGCCCAGGGGCTTGGGGTGGTAGTCGATGGCGTAGCCGTACTTCTCGGCGGTGCGCTCGAGCAGGTAGCGGCCGAGCCAGATCTCGTCGCCGGCGCGCTTGGCGCCCTTGGCGAAGATCTGGAATTCCCACTGACCAGCGGCGACCTCGCCGTTGATGCCTTCGACGTTGAGGCCGGCCTCGAGGCAGAGGTCGAGGTGCTCTTCGACAACGTCACGACCGTGAGCGTTCTTGGCGCCGACGGAGCAGTAGTAGGGGCCCTGCGGCTCGGGGTACCCGTTGGCCGGGAAGCCCGGGGGACGATCGGTGACCGGATCCCACAGGAAGTACTCCTGCTCGAAACCGAACCAGAAGTCGTCGTCGTCATCGGCCTCGTCGATGGTGGCGCGGCCGTTGGTCACGTGCGGGGTGCCGTCGGCGTTGAGCACCTCGGTCATCACGAGGTAGGCGTTCTTGCGGTCCGGGTCGGGGATGATCGCGACCGGCTTCAGCAGGCAGTCGGAATCGCTGCCGTCGGCCTGATTGGTCGAGCTGCCGTCGAACGACCACATCGGGCACTCTTCGAGCGTGCCACCGAAGTCGCTGCGGACCATGGTCTTGCCACGGAGGGTCTGGGTCGGCTCGTTGCCATCGAGCCAGATGTATTCCAACTTACTCTTCATGTTTCCAATCACGTCCTCGCTGATGAGTCAATTTCCGAACGTAGCCGCGCGGTATCTGGATTGAACAGCCCGTTGTGTTAACGCAGTGTGAATCGCGCCCCGTGTTAACGCAGTGTGAATGAGATGGCCGCTCAGGTGGCTCTCCGGGCGCGTCGATGCGACCATTGATGGCCATGGAACCCCAGGAGAACTACGTCCTCAGGACGGTGGAGGAACGCGGGGTCCGGCTAGTCCGCCTCTGGTTCACCGATGTGCTCGGGCAGCACAAGTCCGTTGCGATCCCCCCGGCCGAGCTCGAGAAGGTGTTCGAGGAGGGCCTGCAGTTCGACGGATCGTCGATCGATGGCTTCAGCCGCGTGCAGGAGAGCGACGTGCTCGCCCGCCCCGACGCCCGCACGTTCGAGTTGCTCCCGTGGGCTCGCGACGACGAGCCGTCCAGCCTCATGTTCTGCGACATCGAGCGTCTCGACGGCAGTCCGTTCGCCGGCGATCCCCGCCAGGTGCTGCGCCGCAACATCAACACGGCGCTCGACGCCGGCTTCACGTTCTTCGTCGCCCCCGAGATCGAGTTCTTCTACCTGAAGGACAACGACACGACGACGCCGCTGGAACCGGTGGACAACGCCTCGTACTTCGACCTCACCACCACCGACGTGTCGAGCGACATCCGCAAGACCACACAACACATGCTCGAAGCGCTCTCGATTCCGGTCGAGTACAGCTTCCACGAGGACGCACCGGGCCAGCAGGAAATTGACCTGCAGTACACCGAGGCGCTCGCCATGGCGGACTCGATCATGACGTTCCGGCTCGTCGTGAAGAAGATCGCCATGGAGCGCGGCGTCCACGCCACGTTCATGCCGAAGCCGCTCGACGGTGTGCAGGGCTCCGGCATGCACACCCACATGTCGTTGTGGCGGGGTGAAGAGAACGCCTTCCACGATCCGGACAGCGAATACGGTCTGTCCGAGGTCGGACGCCAATTCATCGCCGGCACACTGCGTCACGCGCGAGAGATCACGGCCGTCACCAACCAGCTCATCAATTCGTACAAGCGGCTGAACGACGGACTCGAAGCACCCCGCTGGGTGTCGTGGGCACGCAACAACCAGTCGACCCTGGTGCGAGTGCCGGTCATCAAACCGAACAAGCCGAACGCCACCCGCATCGAGTACCGGGCGATCGACCCGGCCTGCAACCCCTACCTGGCATACGCCGTGATCCTGGCCGCCGGCATGAAGGGCATCACCGAGGGCTACGAACTCCAGCCGGAAACCACCGTCAACCTCTTCGACCGCAAAGCGGCCGCCGAGGCCGGCGTCGCAACACTCCCACGCAGCCTCGACGAGGCGCTGCAGGAGATGGAGAACTCCGAGCTGCTGAAGGATGCACTCGGCGATCACATCTTCGAATGGTTCCTACGGAACCGCCGAGCCGAATGGGAGCGCTACTCCCGTCACGTCACGCAGTTCGAACTCGACCGATACCTGACCCAGTGGTGACCGGCAGCTGATCCTGATGACAACCGTTCTCGTCTACTCCGATGCCTCCGCCAACCTGGCGAAGGTCCTCGACATCGGCAACTTCTCCTGGAAGGCCATCGATGACGTCGCCGCCGCGGGCGAATTCGAACCGGTCAAGGGTTGGGATGGTGCCGTCATCACGGTCAACGACGACACCCCCGAGATCGCCTTCGGTCTGGCTCGCACGCTGCGCGGCCGCGAAGAAGCCGAGACCAAGATCCTGCTCCTCGTCTCCGCCGAGGCACTCCCCGAGTTGGGCGACCACACCGACCTGTTCGACGAGTTCTGCCTCACGCCGTTCCACCCCGCAGAGCTCGAGGCCCGGCTCGACCTCATGCTGAGCCGAAACGAAGGAAGCGAGACCGACGCGATCATCACGTACGGCCCGCTCAGCCTGAACGTCGAGACCTACCAGGCCATGATCGACGGCAAGGCGCTGGACCTCACGTACATGGAGTACGAGTTGTTGCGGTACCTGGCCAGCCAGCCCGGCAAGGTGTTCAGCCGCGAAGTGCTGCTCTCGGAAGTGTGGGGCTACGACTACTACGGCGGCGCCCGCACCGTCGACGTCCACATTCGTCGCCTCCGGGCGAAGATGGGCGAGGAACACGCCAACCTGATCTCGACCGTTCGTTCGGTCGGCTACCGCTTCGGGCAGGCTCGTTGGACGTGAGTCCGGCTCAGGCCTAGCTGTAGAAGTTGGTCTCGGACAGCGTGAGGAGTTCGGTGTCTTCGTGGTCGTTGTCCACGGCGTTCTTCGTGGTCGTGCCCAGCAGCGCCGCAACGGCAGTCATGCTCATCATGACCGACACCGGGAACACGGCGAGCAGCAGAACGACGATGATGATTCCTCCAACCATGATCGGAGCGTACTCGCTAGTGTGCGGCACATGACGACTCCAGTTGGCCCGTACACCCCACTCGTCCGCGCCGGAAACACGCTCTATGTGTCCGGCCAGCTCGGCCTCTCCGACGGTGAACTCGTCGACGGCATCGACGCGCAGACCCGTCAGGCCGTCGCCAACCTCGGCGCGTTGCTCGAAGCGGAAGGCGCCAGCCTGTCGAACATCGTCAAGACGACCGTGCTGCTCGACAGCATCGACGACTACGCCGCCATGAACACGGCGTACACCGAGTCGCTCGGCGACCACCGACCAGCTCGCGCTGCATTCGCGGTCGACGCTCTCCCGCTCGGTGGCCTCGTCGAGATCGAAGCGATCGCCGTCGTCGACTGACCGACCTCTAGTCGATGAAGGCGACGTTGCCGGTGCGCAGTTCGTAGACGGCGCCCACGATCTGGATCTGCCCGTCGGATTCCATCTCCGCCAGGATCGGCGACTCCGTCCGGATGCGCTCGATCGTGTTTCGGACGTTCGCTTCGGTGACCGCGGCGACGAAGTCTGCGTTGCCGCTGGCGCGCTCCCCGGTCGTCTCGGCCGCGTCCACCGCTCGGGTGATCTTGGAGAGCATCTCGGTGATGTTGCCGAGTTCGACCCCGTCGATGGCGCTCTTCACAGCGCCGCACGACTCGTGACCGAGCACGACGATGACCTTCGAACCGGACACGTGACAGGCGAACTCGAGTGAGCCCAGGATGTCGACGTTGACGAAGTTGCCGGCCACTCGGGCGACGAACAGGTCACCGATTCCGCAATCGAAAATGGACTCGACCGGGACCCGGGAATCGACGCATGAGACGACGGCGGCCATCGGGTACTGACCGGACACGGCGGCCGGGAGTTGGGCCAGATGATTCCGCGACGTGAGGGAACCGGCGACGTAGCGTTCGTTGCCCGCCCGGAGTCGTTCGATCACCTCACCCGGGAGCAGCGCGGCTTGCTGCTCCTGCGTCAGGACGGCATCGGAACCCGCGGCATTCGCACTCGTGGTCATGACTGCACTTTTAGCACTCAGTCCTTGCGTGACCGAAGCTGTGTGAAGGCAATCGCGGCGCCGAAGAACGCCACGGCGACGCCGAGCCAGACGATCCAGCCGGAAGCGCCTTCTTCGTCTGCGTCGGCCGGCTCTTCCTCTCCGATCGGAACCGTGTCGTCGCCCTGCGCTTCCTCGACTTGCGCGTTCTCCGCTTGGGCGGGTTCCACGTTCGGGGTGAACGCAACGACGGTTGCGCCACCGTCGCGCGGATCGATCGCGTCGCTCGCGGGTCCGCCGAAGATGGCATCGAGGATGCCGCCGCCTTCGCCGTCACGCTCGCACCCGTACAGACCCTGCAGGTCGGAGGCATCGCGGACGTTGCTCACGTCGGGGAGCGAGCCGTCGAACGTGAAGACCGGGTCGACGGTCATCTCCTCCGGATCGATGTAGGTGTTCAGCCGGGTCAGGTACGGCTGTTCGGCCGCCTGTGCGACCAGCCACGGGTGTTCCCAGTCGAAGGTGCTCGATGGCCCGGCGAACTCGGTGATGAAGGCCTGACCATCCAGGGCATTCGCACGTTGTTGCACGAGGAACGTGTAGTCGTTGCCCCCGAACGCGTTGAACGTCAGCTCCTCGGTTGCCACTTCGAGGTCGGCGTAGTTGCTGGAGATCGCCCGCTCGTCGCCGAAGATCCAGACCCAGACCGGCATGTTCGGCTGCGCGGCCACCGCAGTCAGGACGAGGGGAATCATCGGCTCGGTTCCCCCGTAGGTGATCTCGATGGGCGTGATCGACTCCGCCGTTTCCCCATCGAGCAGACGCATGGCGACGAACGCCATCTGTTGGTCGACGTAGTGATCGATCAGCGGGACCATCGGTTCGGTCACCTGGTAATTGCTGTCGCGCAGCCAGTCGATGAGCGCATTCGGATCTTCGCTGCCCACCACATCGAATCCGAACGGACCCACCTCGCCCGAGGCGAAGATGTCGACACCCGAATCGTCCTCCATGGCCGACTCGGCGGACGCCATCTGCATCATGATGTCCTCCGCGCAGTCCGGCATCGGCGGGGCGATGATCTGCACGTCGGTCTGACCGTGCAGCTCGTCGAAGACGTCCTGGCCGTCCTCGGGGACCTGCAGATCATCCGCGGCGATCGCTTCGGGGATCGGCAGGATCCACGAGAAGTCCTCGGCCGCGCCCTGGTAGAGGATCTCGATCAGTGTGGTGATCGTGCCGTCGTCGTTGACGGTGAAAACGATCCGTTCACCCGTCTGATCGACCGGGTCGTTCAGACAGAAGAAGCCGCCGCACGCCGACGCGGAACCTCCCATCGACACCAGCGCAATGGCCATCGCGGTGAGGAACACCACCCATCGGGGGATCCGGATCCTCGGGAATCGCTCCATCGTTCACGCCTTCCGCTCGTCGGCTCGTCAGGGTTCCCGTCGGCCGCCACCTCCTTCGAGTCAAGCAGACGTGGCCTCACCACCGCAGCGACGCGCAAGCCCGATGAGCTGCCGACGCACCATCACCGCATCGCCGACCCGCAGCGCCAGCGACGCCGGGATGCCGAACAGACCGTCGATCCGGGCCCGGGCCCGGGTGACGATCCGGGTGCCCGTCGGGCATGCGTCGAGCCGGTAGCCGAGCGTGAAGTCGATCGTGTGGCCGAGCAGGCGACGGTCGAGGACGCTCATCACGAAGCGGCTCGGCCGATCGACCACCGACGCCTCGAACGACAACGGCCCGGCGGGGATCTCGTCGCCCGCGCGTTCCACGGCCCACTCCGGACACAGCTTGGTGGCAGAGGGTCGTCCGAAATTGTCGATGAGGTCATAGCTGTACCAGCCGGCGCGGCCGGTCCCCATCTGCGCCAGCCATCCGAAGACGACCTCTGGAGGGTCGGCCACGCTGATGCAGCGCGTGGCGTTCATCTGCGGGTCGACGATCAGCTCATCGCCCGGCACCACGCTTTCCCGTTCGGCGGCGGTCGAACCCCAGTGTTCGAGCCGCACGCGGTCAGCTCCGGCCGCGGTACTGCGCGGCGCCGCCGTGCACGTTCTTGTTGAGTCGCTTTCCGAGGTGGAGCCCCTCGAGCACGAGCTCGATGGCGCTCGCCACCACGCCGGGATGGCTGGCATCGATCTCGTCGCCGTCGAGCAACGCATCGACGGCAGGTTGCAGGGCGGGGACCTGGGCGAGGAGTTCGCCGTACGCGTCGAGCCCGACATCCGGCCCGACGTCGACCGTCACGCCTTCCTCGAACGCATCCACGATCGGGCCGTGCAGTGCGGGGTCGACCGAGTCCACGAACACGGTGTGGACGGCCGAGCGAACCAATGCGTCGATCACGCGGCCTTCGCTGCCGTCCTCGAAGGCTTCCACTTCGATCTTGCCGCCGGTCGTCGCCGCGATCGCGCCGAGGTCGGCGACGCGGGGCACAGCAGTCTCGCCACCGGAGATCAGCGTGCGCCGGACGGCGTTCGCGACCATCGCCTCGTGGTTCGACACACTCAGCCGGACCGACACGCCGGAACGCTGGTTGATCTGGTTGGACTGGCGGGCCTGCTGCGAGAGCTCCGCAACGATTTCGAGCATGAACTCCGGCACGCGCACGTCCATCACGTCGGCCGGTGGCAGCACGGCCTCCTGCAGGACGATGGTCATCTCAGTCTCGACATCGAGTGGATAGTGGGTGCGGATCTGCGAACCGAAGCGATCCTTCAGCGGTGTGATGATGCGACCGCGGTTGGTGTAGTCCTCGGGGTTGGCGGAAGCGAAGAGCATCACGTCGAGCGGCAGGCGCACCTTGTAGCCACGAATCTGGACGTCGCGCTCCTCGAGGACGTTGAGCAAGCCCACCTGGATCCGCTCGGACAGGTCCGGAAGTTCGTTGAGGGCGAAGATGCCACGATTGGTTCGCGGCACGAGCCCGTAGTGCAGCGTGAGTTCATCGCTCAGGTAGCGACCCTCTGCCACCTTGATCGGATCGACCTCACCGATCAGATCGGCGATCGACGTGTCTGGCGTGGCCAGCTTCTCGCCGTAACGTGTGTCACGGTGCACCCAGTCGATCGGAGTGTCGTCGCCGTGTTCCTCGACCAGGCCGCGGGCATGGGCCGAGATCGGGTTGTACGGGTCGTCATTGATCTCTGACCCCTGCACGATCGGCATCCACTCGTCGAGCAGCTCGGTCAGGCCACGAATCATGCGGGTCTTGGCCTGCCCCCGCTCCCCCAGGAAGATCACGTCGTGGCCGGCAAGGAGCGCATTCTCCAACTGCGGCAGCACCGTGTCCTCGTAGCCAAGCACGGTCGCGACAATCGGGTCGCCGTTGCGGATGCGGTCGATGGCGTTGCGCCGCAGCTCCTCGGCCACCGGGACGGACGCCCATCCGCTCGACTTCAGCTCACCCAACGTGTTCGGTCTCGTCATGGGCCCTTGCTACCACAGACCCCTCTTCGGGTCCTGACGCACTGGCCATCCGAGCGCCGCTTCGACAGAGCAACCCCCGAATCTGGTAAGACACCGGGCGGCGGGGACACTTCCCGCGCGCATGACGGGAGAGAACCAATGCAAGACATGACACCGAACACCGCTCCGGGATACCAACCCGCCACGATCGGGAGCCGCTTCGTGGCCATCCTCATCGACGGCGTGCTCGCAATCGCGATGGCCATCCCGCTGTTCATCATCGCCGGCATCGGTGGTGTCATCAACGACGCCCTCGGCGCCCTCCTCTTCATCGTCGCCTACCTCGGCCTGCTCGCCGCCACGGTCTACGTGTTCATGTGGCAACTCGGCGAGACCGGCCAGACCCCCGGCAAGCGATCGCAGGGGGTCATCGTCCTCTCCACCGTGACCAACCAGCCGCTCGGCGGAATCATGGGGGTCGTGCGCTACTTCCTCGGCAGCATCATCAATGTCTTCTGCTACGCCGACTTCCTGGCCGCGATCTTCAAGGGCGACAACCAGCGGCTCAGCGACGGCATCCTGAACGCTCAGGCCTACCAGGTGCAGCCCGGCAGCATCACCCCGATCTTCCCCGGCGGAAAGCCCTTCTAAGGCGCCGACCGGCACATCGATGGCGTGCATCTGGTAAGAACTCGCATCGGCGGGTTGGCAGTTCCCGCCCTCATGACGGGAGAGAACCCATGCAAGACATGACACCGAACGCGCCCACGGGCTACCAGCGGGCGCCCCTCGGCATCCGGTTCGTCGCCTTCCTGATCGACTTCGTGATCGCGATCGCCATCGCGATTCCGTTCTCGATCGTCGGCCTGATCCTCGGCTCGCCGTTGGACTCCCTGCTGTCCCTGGTCAGCACGGTCATCTCGCTGTACATCTTCGGTTGGGGTTCGGGTGCCACCGGCTTCACCCCGGGCAAGCGGGCGCAGGGGGCAATGCTGCTCTCGGCGACCACCAACCAACCGATCGGTGGCGGCATGGGCATCGCCCGCTACATCCTCGGCGGCATCCTGACGGCGTTCTGCCTGCTCGACATCATCGTGCTCCTCGTCTCCGGTCGTCGCATCACCGACCGGATCCTCGGCACGGACGTCTACCACGTACAGCCGGGCGAAATCATGCCGATCTTCCCGAACGGCAACCCCTTCTAGGTTCCACTGGCGGGTCGGGGCGCAGGCCGCCCCGACCCATCAAAGCCCGACCGGTACATTGCGGAGGTGCGCTTCGCCCCCGTGATCCTCGCCGCCTTCCTTGCGGTCGACCCATGGGGATTCGACCGGTTCGGCCCACTGCGCTTCGCCCTGCTGTCCACACTCGGATTCGCCGTCGTGTGGTTCGGGCTCGTCCGCAGCCCCGCCGTGCCGCTGCCTCGAACCATTCGATTCGGCGGCACGCTCCTCAGCCTCGGGTTCGTCGTCTCGGCACTCTCCGCCGAGGACCGTTGGCACGCACTGGTCGGCACACCCGACCGCCACCTGGGTCTCCTCACCTGGCTGCTGTTCGCTGGCCTGTTCGTGGTGGCCGCCCGGCATGTCCACCAATCGCCGGCCGCAACCACGGCCCTGCTGCGGACGATCACCGTGGCGACGCTCGGCGTCGGCCTGTACTCGATCGCCGAGATCCTGGAAATCGGAACACTCGACCAGGACTTCGCCAACGACCGCATCGGTGGGCCATGGGGCCAGCCGGCGTTTCTCGGCACCGCCATGACCCTCGGCATCCCGCTCTCGATCGCACACGCCCGCGAAGAGGTGGGTGTGGCCCGCGTGCTGTCCACCGTGGCCGCCGGCGTCGGCGTGATCGCCTTGTTGAGCTCGCAGTCCCGTGCCGCATGGGTCGGCCTGGGGCTTGTGGCGATTGCACTCCTCGTACTCCGGTGGCGGGAGCTCCGCGCCGCGCTCGGGCCGCAGCGCGCCGGCATCGCCGCCGGTGTCGGTCTCGGCGTCGTGTTGATGGTCGCCATCTTCACCCCGGCGGGTGCACGGCTCTGGTCGCTGAGCGACGTCGCCGACGGTGTCGTCGCCGGTCGGATCGACGAATGGCAGGTGGGGGCACGGGCGCTGGCCGACTCGGGCACGTTCGGTGTGCTCGGGCACGGCCCCGAGAACTATCGGGTGGTCTTCGGCGAACACGTCGACCAGGCCTACGTGATGGACCACGGCCGGGACACGTTCACCGACCGGGCCCACAACACCGTGCTGGACGTTGCGCTGGCAGGCGGGCTGGTTGCTGCGACCGGCTGGCTGCTGGTCATGGGCACGATCGCCGTCCGTGCCGTCGAGCGTCTTCGCCGGGGCTCCTGGACCGACGCTGCGTTCGGCGCAGCGCTGCTCGCCTACCTGCTCAACGGCCTCTTCCTCTTTCCGCTCGCCGAGGTCGACCCGGTCTTCTGGATCGTCGCGGGGACGTTCCTCGCTCGAACCCTGCCGCGGCCGGCCGTCGCAGATGCGTACTCGACGACGTTGGTTGGTGCGGCTGCCGGCGGACTCGCCCTCGCAACGGCAGTTGCGATGGCCGCGGCCGGGGTTCTGGACGTTGCGGCCGATCATCGGATCCGATCGGCGGCCTCCACCGAGTCCGCCGTTTCGGCACTCGAACACGCCGACGCCGCTCGCCGGCTCCGACCGGACTCGATTCGCTACCACTTTGCGGCCGCGAGGATCGCCGCCTCGCAGCCCAATGGCGCGGGCGTCGACGGTGCGCTCGAGCGACTCGCCGATGGACTGCGGTGGTCGACCGCAGACCCGGCGCTGCGCCACGAGGAGACGCTCGTCCTCATCAACGAGGCGCGCCGCACCGTCGATCCGGACGACGTGACGGCGGCCCTGCTGCCACTGGCGGAACTGGATCGACGAGACCCCAACCACCCGGAAGCCCAGCAGCGCTATGGCATCGCGCTCGCGCTGGACGGCCAGCCGGCACTGGCCATCGAACAGTTCGAACACGCCGCGTACATGACGCCGAACCGACCCGAGGCGCTCCTCAACCTCGCCTTCGTCCACCTCGGCAATGACGACGAGGCCGCTGCAGTGGCGGCGGTGAGACGGGCGTGGCGCATTGCCCCCGACGATGATCGGGTTCGTCGGCTGGTGGCGGAGCTGGACATCGACGTGCCGAGCTCCAGCTGATCAGCGCTCGATCCGCACGTCTCGCCAGAAGCCGATGCGGTCGGCGACGAGCCGGCGGGCGAGCGGCCACGGCGTGGCATACCGGAAGGCGGCATCGAGTGCGGTGTCGTCCTCGCCGTCGACGTGGAAGTAGCTGGCCTGTCCCTTCCAGAAGCATCGGGTTCGGGTCGGGCTCTCGGCGAGCAGCGCCATGTTCACATCGGCGACCGGGAAGTAGGTGATGCCCTCGACGACCTTCACATCGTCGCTCTCGGCGATCACGACATCATTGAACACGGCTCTGGTCATCGTCTGTGCAACCCTTTTGTTCACGACGAACATTCCCGATGGATCTCTCGGGTGTCCTCCCCACTGACAGGTGCAGTCGGTTCCCGCACCATGACACACGAGCGCCCGTGCAGAGAATCGAGACAACCATGCAGATCGAACCCACTCCCACCCCGACCGGCGGCAACCGAACCAATCAGGTCGTCGCCGTGCTCGTCGCCCTAATCGTCCTCGCCGCCGGCGTCGCCGGTTGGTGGGTCGGCAACGAGCGTTCCGAGGCTGCGCAGGTCTCCACGGACGGCCCCGTCGTCGAAGCCGAAGCCGATGCGGAACCGGCGCCGACCACCGAGGCCGAGTCCGGCGAGGCGGAGCCCAACCGGGCCGACCCCGCCGAAGAGGTCGAACTCGAGACGGCCACGGCGATCCCCGGTGCTCCCCTCGTCTTCACCGATCTGTCCGATGCCGATGCGCCCGGCGGGTACAACGTCTGGCAGAACGGCCGGAGCAACGGTCTCTACTACGTCCTCTCGACGGCTCCCGGCGTCACCTGGGAGTCCCAGCAGACCGAATGCGGAGGTGAGTGCTACGAACCGATCCGCAACGACACCCTCTACACCTTCGATGGCTCCGACTGGAATCGCTCGGAACTCGGCGATCGATTCGTGACCGAACTGTCGTCGAGCTCCGACGACCTGCTCTACACGGTGAGCACCGGATCACCGGCCGGCCCCCGCATCGAGTTGGGTACGTCTGCCGACACCGGCGCCACCTGGACCTGGACCGACCTCGACGTCTCGGCCCAGCCGGGCGCCGAGGACGGAAGCGCTCGAGTTCTCACTGCCGAGTACAAGGGCACGTTCCTCGCCGCCGTCCACACGCCCGCCCAGATCGACTGGGAGGAAGCCGCAGCGTTGGCCCGTTCCGCCGGCATCGACATCACTGCCGACCAGATCTGGGGTGTCACGACCGAAGGCATCGAGTACGCCCTGCCCACCATCGAGACCGATGGCCCCGATTGCGCCGCGCTGGGCGTCGAGTTCTACGAAGAGAACAGCCCGACCACCGAATATCCCTTCCAGGACGTCGAGGAACTGACCGAGGAGCAGCAGGCAGAACTCGACGCCTGGTACCTCAAGGAGCAGGAGGCCTGGGCGGCGCTCGAACTCGCTTCGGCCGACTACATGGCCGGTATCGAAGGTTGCGAAACGTACGCCACCTGCCTGTCCGAAAGCGTCACCATCCGCAACGACATCGCCGCCAACGAAGCGACCATGTGGGACGAGCTCGGCTTCGGACCGGACATCGACTGGGAGACGATCACCGAGGAAGAGTCTGCAGCCCTCGACGCCGCCTGGGCGAAGCAGTGGGAGCCGTACGACACGTGGTTCCAGACCTCGGGATGCGCGAACGTTCTCGGCTGGGACGAAGGCGAAAACGTCGAGTGGGCGACGTGGGACGAACTCGGCGTGACCACGCCGGCGTCTTGGGAGGGTTCGCTCCACGCGCACCGTGTGGTCGATGGCGTCGCCGTCGATCTCGGCCCGATCACCGATGTGTCGCCGGGCTGGATCGTGTCCCTCAAGGCGACCACGGACGGCTGGGAGCTCTGGCTCGACGCCGGCACCATCGAGTCGAACCTGCGCCAGTTGCAGTCGGTCGACGGAACCGACTGGACCGTCGTCTCAGAGAACAACAGCTGGGACGCCGTCAGCTTCTGGGACGCCGCAACCGACGCCGACGGCAACGAATGGCACGTGCAATGGGGAGAAGACGCGAATGGTCGCCTCGTTCGGACCGGACCCGACGGCCGCTCCCAGTCGCTCTCCGTCGACAACCTTGCCGGCACCGCCGACCTCGACCTCGACGGCTACAACTTCGACAACGTTCGCACCGGCGACTACGGCACGATCGTGTGGGCGTCACGCTGGGCCGGCGAAGCGTACGACGTCGACACCGTCGTGTTCTTCACGAGCGACGGGGTCGAATGGGGCGCCACGATGATCGACGGCACCTTCCTCGTCGACGCCATCGTCGGCGTGGACGAGATCCTGGTCTTCGGCGAACAGCCGGCGCTGGTGAACACCGGCACGCCACAACCGGTGTTCGTGGCAACGGCCGGCTGACGGACCGAACTTCGAAGAACGAGTTCACAACCTGTTCACCACTTGTTCGGAATCCAGCTCGGCACTCGCTTAGTTTCAGTTGGCATGAACCTGACAAAGAACAAGCCGCTCCTCGCGGGCATCGGTGTGGTCCTCCTCGGGATCCTCGGCTGGCTCGCCTTCGGATTCTTCGGAATCCAGGCCGCATTCATCGACAACGAGGTCGACGAAGGCGGTCCCGTCTTCACCGCATCCGTCGCCGAACAGGACGAGGTGGCCGCCACCGAGGAATTCCAGGAAGCGATGGAGGAAGCCCAGGAGAACCTGACCGAAACCGACGAACCGGTCGAAGAGATGGAAGACGACATGCCCGGAGAGATCGTCACGATCTACAGCGGCAGCTTCGAGGGCAACTCGCGCTACGACATCACCGGGGTCGCGGACGTGCTGAACGACGGATCCGAACAGCGCTTCCTCCGCTTCGAGAACTTCGAGTCGGACAACGGCCCCGACCTCAAGGTCTACCTGCGAGCCGAGAACGGCGACTTCGTGAGCCTCGGCGACCTCAAGGGCAACATCGGCGACCAGAACTACGAGATCCCCACCGATGTGGACCTCAGCGTGTTCAATACCGTCGACATCTGGTGTGAGCGCTTCGGTGTCGGCTTCGGCACGGCACCCCTCGCCGCAACGTGACCCGACTCCGGGGCAACAGCACGTAGCCTCGGACCGTGGTCACAACAAACGACTTCAACCAACCCGTCGGTGACGACCTTGCAGGCTGGAGCCCACCCGAACCGGTGGAGCCAACCACGCTTGAGGGTCGTCATCTTCGTTTGGAGCCGCTGCAGCGGACCCGCCATGCCATTCCCCTGTTTCACGCGTACCGGGCAAGCGATGCGGCGCTTTGGACGTACATGCCGTGGGGTCCCTTCGTGGATGCTGCGGAACTCGGCCAGCTGTGCGACCGGCTGAACGCTCTGCCCGACTGGGTGCCGTATGCGGTCGTCGTGGACGGTGACCCGGTCGGCATGTGCTGCTATCTGCGCATGGATGCACCCGGTGGCGTGATCGAAATCGGCGGCATCGCCTGGGCACCGGCACTTCAGCGCACCACGGCGTCGACCGAAGCGATCGTCCTGCTGATCGAGCAGGCATTCGAGCTCGGCTACCGACGAGTCGAGTGGAAGTGCGACGACCTCAACGCAGCGTCCCGAGCCGCGGCGGAACGGTTCGGCTTCACGTACGAGGGCACGTTCCGAAAGGCCACGCACTACAAGGGACGGAACCGGGACACCGCGTGGTTTGCGATCGTCGACGACGATTGGCCCCGTCTCCGAACCCGATTCGCCACCTGGATGGATCCAGCCAACTTCGACGAGGAGGGTCGCCAGCGGCGCAGCCTCGGCGACCTGCTCGTCGGCCGCAAGTGACCGACCGCGCCAGCGCCCCGGAACTCCGCACCGCCAACAGTTGGCGGGCCGCCGATGTGGCCGACCCGTCGGCGTGGACCACGCCGCTGCCGACCGAGCTGCTGGCAGAGCTACTGGAGCAGACCGAACGGTTCGCGGATCTCGCGATCACCGACGTACCCGTGCTGCACCCCGACGAGGTGTCACTGCCCTCGATCGAAGCGCTGGTGGAAGGGCTCCGGACCGAGCTCACGGCGGGACGAGGCTTCCATCTCCTCTCGGGTCTTCCCGTACAGGACCTCACGCCGGGGCACGCAGCTGCTGCGTTCGTCGCCCTCGGAGCCCACCTCGGAAGCCTCCGGTCCCAGAACGCGGCCGGGGACCTGCTCGGCAACGTGCGAGACACCGGGGCCGCATCCGACGACCCGACCGTGCGGATCTATGAGACGTCGGAACGGCAGACGTTCCACACCGACTCCGCCGACGTGGTCGGGCTCTTGTGTCTGCAGGATGGGCTCGAAGGCGGTGACTCGTTGCTCGTCAGCGCCGCGGCCATCCACAACGAGATGCTCCGACGCGACCCGGCACTGGCCGCCGTCCTGTTCGAGCCGATCGCAACCGACCGTCGGGGGGAGGTGCCTGCCGGGGAGGATCCGTTCTTCCTGATCCCGGTGCTGAGTTGGCACGATCAGCACCTGACGGTCATGTACCAGCGCCAGTACATCGAATCGGCGCAACGATTCCCGAATGCCCCACGACTCACCGACCCGCAGGTCGCTGCACTCGATCTCTTCGACGACATCGCCAACGACCCCGCGTTTCACCTCGTGATGCGGCTCGCCCCCGGCGACATGCAGTTCGTGCACAACCACTCGATGCTCCACGACCGAACCGCGTTCGTGGACCGGCCGGACACACCCCGACACCTCCTGCGCCTCTGGCTCAGCGTCCCCGGTGACCGGACGCTGCCACCGGTGTTCGCCTCGAGGTTCGGGTCGACCACGATCGGCGACCGCGGCGGCATCGTCGTGGGAACTACGCCGTGATGGGCACGTCCAGAGGCTGACCGAGCAGCGTTGCGATGTGCTCGGGAGCAGCCGGGCGGCAGAGGTAGTACCCCTGCCCCATCGAACACCCACGCTTGGTGAGCTCGAGCAGCTGGTCCAGCTCCTCGATGCCCTCCGCCACCGTGTTCAGGCCGAACGCGTTCGCCAGCGTGATCGCCGCCTCGACGATGGCCGTGTCGTGCGCAGAGACGCCGAGGCCGGCGACGAAACTCATGTCGATCTTCAGCGTCGTGATCGGCAGGCTCTTCAGCTGCTTCATGGAGGAATAGCCGGTGCCGAAGTCGTCGAGCGCGAGCTGCACGCCGAGCGTTCGCAGCCGCTCGAGGGTCCCGCGGGTGACCTCGATGTCCTCGAGGACCGAATGCTCGGTCACCTCGAGACAGATCCGTTTCGCCGGCACGCCGTGCTTGATCAGCGCAAACTCGACCTGGCTCGCCAGGTCCCGACTGACGAGCTGCGCCGGAGAAATGTTGATCCACATCTCCAGCTCCGGGTCGATGTCTTGCCACTCCGCGAGTTGGGCAATGGCCTTGTCCAGAACGACATCGCCGATCTCCACGACGAGGCCACTCGCCTCCGCCGCGTCGATGAAGACGCCGGCCGGAAGCAGCCCCTTTTCCGGATGCTGCCAGCGCATGAGTGCCTCGGTCGCCTTGACCTTGCCGGTGACGAGATCGACTTCCGGCTGGAAGTGCAGGAGGAGCTCATCGCGTTCGATCGCCTGCCGGAGCTCGAGCTCGGTTTCGTAGAGGTCGAGGGAACCAGCCCGCATCGAGTCGTCGTACACGACAACGCGCTTGCGCCCCTTTTCCTTGGCCCGCTGCATGGCGGCGTCCGCTTCGCTGAACAGCGTGTCGGTGCCATGCGTCGAGTGCGCCACACCGATGCTGACGCTTCGGGCCAGGCTCATGCCGGCCACCTCGACCGACACGGCAAGCTCACCGCAGAGTCGACGTGCGATCTGGTCGGCGCCGTCGGTGGAGATGTCCCGCAGAAGGACGGCGAACCGGTCCCCCTGCAATCGCGCCACCGTGTCCACGGGCCGGACCGCCTTTCGCAGGCGTTCGGCCATCTCCCAGATGAATTGATCACCGGCGGCGTAGGACAGCCCGTCGTTGATGACGCTCATGTTGTCCACGTCGATCGCCAGGAGCGAGACCGGTTCGTCGGGGTGAAGTGCGTCGAGTTCTTCCTGCAGTCGCTGCCGGTTCGGAAGGTCAGTGAGCATGTCGAAGTACGCGAGATGGCGAACGGTTTTCTCGGCCTCGGTACGACCCCAGAGGAGCGCGAACATCGTGGCGATGGCGGAGAGCGCACGGATCTCGTCATCGGCCCACGGGCGCATTCCGAACTTGATGAGGCCGAGCGCGCCAACGGTCTCGGTTCCGTCCAACAGAGGGACGCCGGCGAACGTCGCCGCCTGACCGGCCGCTTCCTCCACCCGCTTGTCGTAGTCCTCGTTGGCGTTCGGGTAGTCGATCAATGGCTCTTTGAAGTGCTGACTCGCGGCAAAGACCGGGTCGGCTTCGAACGGGACCACGGCAAGTGGGTCCGGGTCGGGAATGAAGGGCCGCGCGGGCTCTTCGCCAACGAGTATCGACACGCCCTGCGTGTGGTCGTTGCGTCGAAGAAACACGTGGTCGACGTTGAAGAAGTCGAGCAACTGTTGGAGCGCGGTGCTGGTTGCAGCCGCCTCGGAGTCCGAGCCGACGCCCATCAACGAGGTCGCCAGATCCACGATCAGTTGGTCAAGTGAAACACCGGTCCCGCCAGGGTCCTTCACAGGATGCTCCGTTTCGCCATGCAGGTGCCGCCTGCACCTGAGGACCCTCCCATCGGCGGCAGCACATGGCGTTTGAGCGGTTCATCCGTGATTGAGCGATGGCGATCTGAATTGGCGCACTCGACGAGCACTCACCGCGGTGGCAGCCGGGCTTCGGTGCGCTCGCAGTGAGAGAATGAAGGATTCCTCCCGCCGGATGCCGAGCCTTTTCCACGCTGCGGCCTGCAGGTCCTGACCGGCTTGGCGTGCGCATGAGCCCAGGAGTGTGTCGAAGTCGGTGTCGTCGCGGGCGTACCCGAAGATCGGGCTGACCGGCTGGAGCTCGATGCCGAGATCGGTCGATTCCAGCCACAGGCGCTGCATCGCCATCCCGCCACGAACATGGGCTGCACGATCGGTTCCGGCGGCGACCACCACGAGGAGTCCGGCGGAGCGGTCGAGGCGCTTCAGCATGTCGGTTCGCAGCTGACTCCCGAGGCCGAGGCCCGCGAGCTCCGCCATCACGTCGCCGCGGCGAAGCAGCCCGAGCTTGGCCTGATCGCCCGAGGACAGTTCGAGCGTTCGGGCGTCCAAACCCACTTCCACATCGTCGACGGTCGGATCTTTGAGCTCGTCGAACATCTCCCGATGCAGGCGTTCGGTGAGGAAGCGGAGACGGTCGGACTCGGCCCAGAGGTCGGCGAGCTCGACCAGGCCGTCGCCGTCGACGTGAACCAGACGAGCGTCGTGCGCTACGCAGGCAGCCGCAAGCCGATCGAGGTCAGCGGCCGGCAGCGCCTGTGGTGTCGGGTCCAGCCGACGGTTCGTCGTTCGGCGGGCAATCAACGGGGCGTACCCGGCGAGGTCGGGGTCGGTGCCCTCGCCGAGCCGGAGCGAGCCGACAAGATCCCGTTGGTCGAGATCGAGCGTGGTGTCGACGCCAAGGCGGCCGTCGGCCAACCGGTCATGGGCGGCGGCCACGCAGGCAGCGTTGAAGAGCGCAGCCCCGCAGGCCACGGCCGTGCCGCGTCCCTGTGCGTCCATCGCGAGGCCATCCGGACGTTCGAACACGTCGAACCTGTCGGCATGCAGACGGAACTCCCAGGGCTGTGCGTTTCCGCCGGATGGAGCGAGCTCCGCCGCCGCGATCACCGCTGCCGGGAACGCGTCCGGAAGGGCCGCTCGTTCGGCGGCAGGCTGCGGAAGGGGCGAACTCATCGGCCGGGGGTCGTCCAGACCGGCCACGAGCTCGCCCAGATCGACACGGACCCGACCGGACCCGGAGGTGCCACGGCCGAGCAGGACCGACTTCGTGGCCTGACACGCAAGCGCCGCACCGAGTGCCACCTCGGATCCGAGTTGCGGCCAGGACGACACCGTCCGGTCGATCTCGATCATGGACGCGGCGGTTCGGGCCGAGATCTCCGACGCATCGAGAATGTCGAGTACGAACGGCACCTTGTCTTCCGTCGACAGCTCAGCGAGGGCGGAGGAGTCCGGCACGTCGACCAGCCCGTGGAAGAGCGGTCGATCGGGTTCGACATCGAACCGTTCGATGTCGAGCAGCCCGCGGTCATTGGTCTCCATCACGACCGGAATCCCACGAGCCGCCGCCTGCTCACGAACCAACACCTTCACATCCAACGAATCGCACTCTTCGATCACCAGGTCGGCGTCGTCGAGGAAGCGCTCGACATTGCCGGCATCGATCCCGCTCGGTTCGACGACCAGCTCGAGGTACGGGTCCAGCTCCGCCATCCGACGTGCCGCCAACACGGCCTTGTTCTCCCCGAGGTCGAGCAGCGACGCAGACAGTCGATTCAGGTTCGCGAGCTCGAGGTCGTCGTGATCCGCGATTCGAAGTCGACCGCACAGGCCCTCCTGGGCGATCGCATGCGCAATGGCACTACCGACACTCATGCCCACGATGGCCACCGTCCTGGTTCGCAGATGCGCAAGCTCGACGTCGTTGAGTTTGTGTCGGTTGCGGTCGGTCCGAAGCCGGTGAAAGTCCTGCTCGCCAATCACCCGCACGGCCGCTTGGCGCCACGGGTAGTGCACCCAGCCCCAACCCGCATCGTCGCCCAATGCGAGCGGGGGATGGAGCTCGCCCGCCTGACGGCGGAGTGCGTCCGTTTGATCGACGAGCTGCACGCCACTGGCCTGAAGATGCGCAACCCGCTCCGGCCGATGGACCAGTTCGGGGAGATCCTGAACACCCATCTCGCGAGAGCGGGCCCCATGCAACTGGCGGATCGCGGTCCACAGAAAAGCGCGGTGGCGATCGGGGATCCCGTCGAAATCGCGGCGCGACCACACCATCGGCTCGGTGTCGTAGGCGGCCGCCGGGTGCCCCATCAGGGGCTCGACCTCAGCGAGCCGTTTCGCACCGGTCTCCTCCCATCGACGCAGGTTGTTCTCACCACCCGCCGTGGCCAGCGCATGGCGAACACCGAACCACCAGGTGCAGAACCAGCCGAAGCAGCCGACCACGGACCCGAGCCCGCGTTGTGACCGGTGCGTCCAGCCGCCCTTCACCTCGATCAGGCCACCGTCTTCGATCAGGTCCGCAAGCTGTTCGTTCAGCGAGGATTCGGACGACGAACCGGCAAACTCGCCGGCCGCCGGCACCCTGGCCACGTCCGATCGATCACGAAACGGCCCGACGGCACGGGCGCCACCCACGATCCGCCAGTCCCGATCGTGGATCAGCCACACGAGGGAGCAGTCCTCGGGTCGGACCAGCTCGTCGGTGACGATGTGGTCCACTCCGAGAGTGGAATAGCACGCTTGAAGACCGGAGAGATACTCGTCCCAGACCAGATACCGGCGGGCGCCGACGAAGACCGACACGTACACCTGGTCGGCGTCCGACCAGAAGGTCGCATCGGGTTCGTTCGCAAGCCGACCGGGGTCGCGGAGCTGCTGGGGTGGATCAACGGTCATGGACGGGTCCTCGTTTCTCGGCGCGCACCGAGGTGGGATCCGCGCCGTTGTTCCCATGCCGCCCGTCATTTCGCCTGACGGCGAGCCTAGACCGACATGCCGGCGAGGTCAGATCGCGCCGAGTGGCCCGGCGGCAGACAGCGGGCGGTGGCCCAGTAGCATCGTCTTCGTGGAGGACCCTCGAGTCGGCTCGGCGCCGGTGCTGTCAAACTGGCGAGCCGCCCGCTCGACCGAACGCCTGCAACGCGACTTCAGCGATCCTGACTTCGATGACGCGGACTGGACCCCCATCGAAGTGCCCTCGCACTGGCAACTTCATCCGGACTTCGCCGACTACGACGGCACGCTTTTGTACCGGGCCGACCTGCGCACGCCGGCTCTGCAACCGGGGCAACGTCGCTACCTGCGTTTCGAAGGTCTCTGCTACTCGGGCGACGTCTTCCTCGACGGTGTCTACCTCGGCGAGACCGAGGGGTACTTCACCTCGCACCGTTTCGAGATCACCGACCTCGACGCCGCCGGCGGAACCTCAGTGCTGGCCGTCGAGGTGGGCGCTCCCCGCGACAGCTCTGATGGGCCCAAGCGCGCGATCACCGGATGGTT
Source organism: Acidimicrobiales bacterium (assembly GCA_020628865.1). GTDB lineage: Bacteria > Actinomycetota > Acidimicrobiia > Acidimicrobiales > SHLQ01 > SHLQ01. The sequence continues at coordinate 95,034 of JAHDEJ010000017.1, read as the reverse complement.
CACCGACCCACCCGGCGCGCCAGCCAACTGGAATCCGGCCGGCATCTGGCGCCCGGTCAACGTGGTGGACACCGGGCCGATCTCGATCCGCCACTTTCGGGCGATCTGCACGGCCGCCGACGCCGACGCGGCCACCATCAACCTCCGCGCCGTCCTCTTCGTCGAAGAACCCTGCTCGGTCGAGCTGCACACCGAAGTCGCCGGGGTGGTCGACGCGTCGATGCACGAGGTGGCCGCCGGCGAGAACCGGATCGAGTGGCAGGTCGAGGTGCCGGCACCCGAACTGTGGTGGCCGATGGGCATGGGCGCGCAACCGCTGTTCGATCTTCGGGTGCAGGCCCGCACCGACGACGGAACGATCAGCGACCGCAAACATCGCCGCATCGGGTTTCGCACCACGACCATGCGTCACTTCGTCGTACGCGTGAACAAGCAACGAGTGTTCCTTCGGGGGATCAACGTCGGCCCGCTCGACCTCGATCTCGCTCGCATGTCGCCCGAGGCGATTCGCAGCGAAGTCGAGGCCATCGTCGCCTCCGGGTTCAACGCCATCCGGGTCCGCAGCCATGTGACCCGTCGCGAGTTCCACGACGTGTGCGACGAGCTCGGCGTGCTCGTGTGGCAGGACCTGCCGATGGTGGGCAGCTACGCCCGCAGCATCACGGCACAGGCCGAACAGCAGACCCGCGAGATGATCGACCTGCTCGGACACCACCCATCGCTCGTCGTTTGGGGTGGACACATGCGCCCGCACACCAATGAACCCCGCCGGACCGCTGCGCCCAATGTTCGCCAGCAGCAGATTCCCTCCTGGAACCGCACCGTGCTCGACCGAGCCATCCGCCGGGCGTTTGCGAGCGACGATCCCAGTCGGGCGGTGGTCGCCCACTCCGATGTTGCGCCCCACGTGCCGCAACTGTCCGGCAGCGACCTGGGCCTCTACTTCGGGTGGTTCGACGGCGAGGCCGGCGATCTGGCCGAGTATGCGGCGACACTCCCCCGCTTCGTTCGTTTCGTCTCCGACCTCGGAACGCAGGCACTTCCGTCGGCACCAACCGTCGACCTCGACGCAATGCTCGCGGTCCACGGCGCCGAAGCGGAGACGCTCCACACCCGCGTTCCGGCCACCGACCACCACGACGTCCATGGCTGGATCGAGCGAATGCAGCGGTTGCAGGCCGACGTGCTGCGCACCTCGATCGAGGTGCTTCGTGTCCTCAAGTACAAGCCGGTCGGCGGTTACTTCGCCGGGCTGTGGCGAAGCGCCTCCCCCGGCCTCACGCGGGCGCTCATCGATGCCGACGGCATGCCGCGGGCAGCGCGTGACGCGGCCCGGCTGGCCAACAGCCCGGTGCTGCCGGTCATCTATCCACCCACCGCCACCATCCCGAGCCGAACCTCCAGCCCGCTCGCCATCCACCTCGTCAACGATCTGCACGACACGGTCGAGCTCACGTTGACGGCGACGATCGTGGACGGCCGCGGCACGCATGTCCGCCGATTCACCGGCGTGGCCGAGGCAGATTCGGTTGCCTGGTTGGGCGACCTGTCGGTCCGAGGCGGGCGCATCGGCGATGACGCCACCATCGAACTCGTCGTGGAGGGCACCGAGCTCCGCGTGACGAATCGCTACCAGGTCACGGCGACCTGAAGCACCTCAGCGCCGGTTGTACATCGACCGGGCCTTGTAGATCCCCAGCAGTGCGTACACGAACGCCAACGTCGCCATCGCCGGCACGGAGTCGTTGAACCGGCAGAACTCCGTCGGATCACGGGGACACCGCTTGGTCTGGACCGAACTCATTCTGCTCAGCACCGCCGTGAGCGCCACCAAACCCACGTACCAAGCGGCGAATCTCCGGAAGGTCCGATGGGCCGTGTCGAACCGGAAACGGGTGTAGGCGATCGCGCCGAGACCGACCCCCATCACGGAGGCGCCGATCAGGACATGTCGCACGAATTCCGCCGTCGTGACCATGTCCGGAGCCTAATCGGTCAGGTCGGACAGTCGCCGTCGAGGCTTGCGATCCAGTCCGAGATGAGCGCCACACCCTCGGCGTGCACGACCGCCCGCCCGAGCTCCGGCATCATGGCGCCCGGATCGTCCGTCTGCATGCGAAACACGAAGATGCTGTCGTCCGGATCGCCGGGGTGGATGCCGACCCGTCGATCGCCGGTTCCCGTGCCGGCGGCGATCGGCGGCTTGCACACGCCGAGCCGGCTCCCGAGTTCCGTGTCGGGCTCGAGGAACAGCCCGGACACGTCGGCGGGCCCCACCTTGTTGTGGCAGTGCGAGCAATTCACGTCGAGGTACGTGCGCGCTCGGGCGTCGAGATCCACCGTGTCGTCGTCCCACACGGCCGACATCGGGATTTCGGCTGCGTCCGGGAGGTCAGCGACCAGGCCGAGACCGACCCAGTGGCTCAGCTGATCGACATCGCCCTCGCCCAGGTCCACCAGCCCGTTGAGGTGACGGGCCTTCGGACCGATCGGCTGGATCACCTTCGTCGTGTGGTTGGTGGCATGGCAGCCGGCGCATTGATTCACGTTGGGGACCACGTAGGGAAACGGCGTCTCCGCCGCGCCATCGACCAGTGTGAGCGGAAGGAGATCGCCAGTTCGTTGGAGGGTCGCCTCGGTCTGCTCGGCGTTCCACACGTAGGGAAGCGCGTCCCAACCGGATTCTCGATGCACGAGGATGCGCGTCTCCATGAGCCGGGCCGAGGTGAGGTCGAGTGCGCCGTCGAGGTCTTCGGGCACGGTGTCGTAGCGAGCAACCACATCGGACCGGTCGGTCTTCGGATACCAGAAGGTCTTGGTGATGACGGTGCCCACCGGGAAGTCGAACACGTCTTCCGGGTCGTAGGTGGCCGGGGCACTGCCCGCCGGGAGCCAGACCGTGCGCAGCTTCTGCGCGTAGTCGGAGAAGAGCGGCGAGTTCAGCGAGTACGCCGTGACCCGCTCGCCGGCCACCAGCGAACCATCGACGAGCGACAGCTGCCCCCAATCGCTCAGGAACTCCGGGTTCTCCTCGGGATGGAACGTCGGCGACGCGGGGGCGTCCTCGGTCAACGGCTCGGTGGTGGTGCTGACAGCGTCAGTCCCGGCCGGAACGGTGGTGTCCGATTCGTCGACCGTTGACGTGGCGTCCTCGGCACCTCCGGAGCAGGCCAGCAACAATCCGCCGGCGGTCGCCAGAACAGCAAGCGCGTGCAGCAGCCGTGACCGGCCGGTCACGAGGCGATGGCCAGCACCACGGGCTCGAGTGGCTCGAGCGTGCAGTCGTGGGGGGCGTTGTCGATCACGGGAGCCGCAAAGTCGTTCGCCCCGTCGGCGTTCAACACCTCGAGACCCGGCTGTTGCACACAGATCCGGTTCTCCGGAGCGATCTCACCATCGACGAGTTTGGAGTCGTCGAGGTAGCCGTCCCACACGATCGACGGGAGCGGCTCCGCACCGTTGGTCAGCAGCAGGCTCAGCACGTTGAGGATGCTGTCCGGCTCGTCGCCGCCACCGGTCATCTCGTTGTCGTGGATGTGGATGCCTTCGGGGTACGGGTCGAAATCGTCGCTGCCGTCGAGGTTGAAGCCGACGGCGAAGCTGCTGGCCACGATCACGTTCGCCGAGCGGTTGTCCCGGATCCGGTTCTCGAAGATCTCGACGTCGTCGTTCGCCAGCACGAGGATGCCGGAGCCGGCGGGCACGGCGGCGACGGCCGTGCCCTCGTGCCCGAAGTTCTCGGTGTTGTTCTCGTACACGTCGTTGTCGAACACCCGGGTGCCGCTGCCCTGCAGGCTCAGGCCGGCGAGGTTGAAGATGAGGATGCCGCCCGTGTTGTTCGCCGCCACGTTGCCGTACACGTCGGCGTTCACCGAGTTCTCCACTTCGATGCCGGCCACGTTGAACTCGGCCCGGTTGTTTCGAACGATGATGTTCTGCGACTGCCCGACGTAGATGCCGGCGTCGGACGCACCGATCGCCACCGACTCCTCGATCAGCACGTTCGTGGTCTGGACCGGGTAGATGCCGTAAGCGCCGTTGTCGGTCGACCAGCCTCCGGTCCACTCGGTCCGCACACGCCGGATGATGATGTTCTCCCCCTCGTTCACCTTCAAGGCGTCGCCGACCGTGTCGACGATCGCGATGTCCTCGATCGTGAAGTCCGATGCGGTCACGAGCAGTCCCTCCGCACCGGTGACCTGACCGGCGAAGCTCAGCACGGTGTCGTCCATGCCGGCACCGCGAATCGTGACCCCGTCGACGGCCAGCGAAAGTGAACGGTCGAAATCGTGGGTGCCGGCGGGGATCTCGATCACGTCGCCGGGCTGGGCGTCGAGGAGACGCTCCTGCAGATTCGAGGCGTCCACCGGTTCGGTCGTCGTGGTCGTCTCCGGTGCAGCCGTCGTCGTGGTCTCCGGCTCATCCGCTGCCGCGTCGACGGGAGCCGCCGTCGTCGCAACCGCAGCGTCGGTGTCGGTGCCCGAGTCGTCGTCACCTCCGCACGCGGCGAGCAGGGCGATCAGGACTCCGATGAGGCAACGCAACAGTTTGGGCACACGTCGATGATCTCCCCGGCCGACCCGAAGGTCAAACACCGGCCGGGCAACGACGCGAAGAAGGAGCGGCCGAAACCGCTCCTTCTTCGTACTCAGCGCGTCATGCCTCGAAGAGGCAGAGGGTCAGCTACCGGGGGTGTCGTCGCTCCACGCAGCCATGTAGTCGGCATGCAGGCTCATCCCCTGCTCCATGCCCTCGTGATCCGAAGACAGGCGCCAGTCGGAGTCGATGTCGAGGTCGAACTCGAGCTCGATCTGGAGCTGCGGGATGCGGTACGGGTGCGAGTCAGGGCAGTCGCCGCCATCGCTGAATGCGGTGTGGCTGATGTTGTCATCGCTGCTCAAGACGGGCTCGCCGTCGGCATCGACAGCGAGGCAGTTCGGATAGTTGATCTCGAACTCGACCTCCTCGTCGTCTCCGTCGATCTCGAAGTCGTTGTCTTCCGCACCGAGCACGTCCGGCGTGGTCAGCATCTCCAGACCGACCGGGAGTGCGTTCACGTTGCGGCGACCGCGGTAGCGAACGTCGATGTCGGTTGGCTCAACGGCGTCACCGTTCTCATCGAACAGCACGGGTGTCCAGTAGGCGGCCTGGTTGCCGTCACGGCGACCCTCGCAGGTCGACTCGTCGTTGGCGAGCAGCGAGTCGATGGTGCTGAACGCATCGGTCGACGTGTTGCCCCAGAACATGTGGGCGTGAGCGGCGTCAACCTCGCCCGGGAACACGATCGGGTCGTCGGAGTTGAAGTGCGACACTTCGCAGTCGAAGTTGAAGCCTCCGCCGCCGCCGTTGCCGTTGCGGTTTCCGCGGTTGCCGCGGTTTCCTCGGCGGCCACGACGGCGGCCGTCGTCGTCACCGTCATCGTCGTCGTTGTCTTGGACGTTCTCGACGACGTCACCGTCATCGGCGTCGTCGTCAACCTGTGCGCTTGCGACGCCGCTGAGTGCGAACACGCTGGCGAGCATCGCCACCAACACGGTGATGGACACGCCGGTTCGGCGACCGAGCCGGGGCCGTGCTTCCGGAGACTCGGTCTCCGTTGGGGAGTCGGGGGTTTGAGGGGACATGGATTTGGTCTCTTTTCTGCGCCGTTTGGAGGGGCGAGCCGACGTGGCTCTTGGGGGCGCAATTCCGACCGTAGGGACCCGAATCGGCGATGTCAGCACGGTTTCCGGGATCCTCAAAACCCCTTTTCGAAGTCTTTGCAAACCCCGGTCGAACCCTTTGAAAACCGGGCGGAAATCGACGATTCGACACGCCCGCCGACCCGGTCGACGCCCCGGCGCCAGGACCGTCACAACTTCGTCATCGCTCAATCCGCCGGAAGATCGGTCACAGCGGCGACACTGGAATGGTCGAGACGGGTGACAGCTCACTACGGTTCTCGATGTTCGGGCCGATGGGTCCCTACCTCGCACTTCGAAGGAGCGACATGGCACAAACGATGCCGAACCCCCTCCGTGATCCGCAGCCGATCCGGCCCCGCAAGGCCCCGCTGCCCTTCCCCCTCAATATTTGGCAGTCCGCTGTCGGGCGGAAGTGGATCATGGCCATCACCGGCATAGGCCTGATCGGCTTCGTGATCGCCCACATGGCCGGCAACCTGAAGCTCTACCAATCCCCCGAGTCCGTGCACGAATACGCAGAGACCCTGCGCATCCTCGGATCACCCATCCTCCCCAAGTACTGGGCGCTCTGGATCCTCCGCCTCGGACTGATCGCCATGTTCGGCCTGCACATCGCTGCCGCCTACTCCACCAAGGAGATCAGCCGAAAGGCCAGCGACAACGCCGGGTTCGTCAGCGGCGAGAAGAGCTATCCGGGTGGGCGTGAGTACGCCGCCGCAAACTACGCCAGCCGCACGATGCGCTGGACCGGCCCGATCATCATGCTCTACCTGGTCTTCCACCTCGCCGATCTGACCTGGGGCTACCTCCCGCACACCGACTACGTGTACGGCGACCCCTACGGCAACATCGCACGCTCACTCGGCAATCTGCCGGTCGCGATCCTCTACATCGTCGCCAACGTCGCCCTCGCCGTGCACATCTTCCACGGTGCCTGGTCGATGTTCCAGAGCCTCGGCGTCAACAACCCGAAATACAACCAGGCTCGGAAAGGCTTCGCTGCGGCACTCGCGGGCCTCATTCTGATTGGCAATCTGTCATTTCCGGTCCTTACTCAGGCCGGCGTGATCGACAACGACAACAACCCGTGCGCTGTCGAAACCGACAAGGACGGCGTCGCTGAGTGTTTCGAGATCCTTCTGGAGGACAAGTAAATGACTGCGACCATGAACTCCAAGACCACGAGCCCGGCGCTCGACAACAAGGTTCCTGACGGGCCCATCGCCACGAAATGGGAGGACCACAAGTTCTCCATGAAGCTGGTGAACCCGAACAACAAGCGGAAGTTCACCGTCATCGTCGTGGGTACCGGCCTGGCCGGTTCGTCGGCGGCCGCCACACTCGGCGAGCTCGGCTACAACGTGAAGGCGTTCACCTTCCACGACAGCCCCCGCCGCGCCCACAGCATCGCGGCGCAGGGTGGCATCAACGCCGCCAAGAACTACCAGAACGACGGTGACTCGGTGCACCGGCTCTTCTACGACACGGTGAAGGGCGGCGACTACCGCTCCCGCGAGGCCAACGTGCACCGCCTCGCCGAGGTGTCGGTCAACATCATCGACCAGGCCGCCGCCCAGGGCGTGCCGTTCGCCCGCGACTACGGCGGCCTCCTCGACAACCGTTCGTTCGGTGGCGCACAGGTGTCCCGCACCTTCTACGCCCGGGGCCAGACCGGCCAGCAGCTCCTGCTCGGCGCCTACTCGGCCCTGAACCGTCAGATCCACGCCGGCAGCGTCGAGATGCACAACCGCAAGGAGATGCTCGATCTCGTCGTCAAGGACGGCCAGACCTGCGGCATCGTCGTGCGCGACCTGCTCACCGGCGAGGTCGAGTCGCACTCGGCGCACGCCGTCGTGCTCGCCACCGGCGGCTACGGCAACGTCTACTACCTGTCGACCAACGCCATGATGTGCAACGTGACCGCCGCCTGGCGAGCACACCGCCGGGGCGCCTTCTTCGCGAACCCCTGCTACACACAGATTCACCCGACCTGCATTCCGGCGTCGGAGGATCACCAGTCGAAGCTGACGCTCATGTCCGAGTCGCTCCGCAACGACGGCCGCATCTGGGTGCCCACCGCATTCGACGACAACCGCCTCGCCAGCGACATCCCCGAGGCCGAGCGCGATTACTACCTCGAGCGCAAGTACCCGGCCTTCGGCAACCTCGTGCCCCGAGACGTTGCGTCCCGCAACGCGAAGACCGTGGTCGACGAGGGTCGTGGCATCGGGCCGCTGAAGAACGGCGTGTTCCTCGACTTCGCCGATGCCATCGCACGCGACGGCGTCGAGACCATCAAGGCGAAGTACGGCAACCTCTTCGACATGTACGCCAACATCACCGGCGAGAACCCGTACGAGCGCCCGATGCGCATCTACCCGGCCACCCACTACACGATGGGCGGACTCTGGGTGGACTACCACCTGATGACCACCATCCCGGGCACGTACGCCATCGGCGAAGCCAACTTCTCCGATCACGGCGCGAACCGTCTGGGCGCCTCCGCCCTCATGCAGGGTCTGGCCGACGGCTACTTCGTGCTTCCGTACACGATCGGCGATCAGCTGGCCGGCAAGCTCGGCGAGGGCACGGTGCCGACCGACGACCCCGTGTTCAAGGCCGCCGAGGCCGAGGTCGCCGACCAGACCAAGAAGTGGCTGTCGATCGGCGGAACGAAGTCCCCCGAGCACTACCACCGTGAGCTCGGACGCATCGTCTGGGATCGCATCGGCATGGCCCGCGACAAGAACGGTCTCGAGAAGGCCCAGGACGAGATCTCCTCACTCGAGGAGGAGTTCAAGAAGAACGTCCGGGTCAAGGGCGACAACACGTCCATGAACACCGAGCTGGAGAAGGTCGGCCGCGTCGCCGACTTCTTCGAACTCGCCAAGCTCAAGGCCCGTGACGCCCTCGTCCGCGAGGAGTCCTGCGGCGGCCACTTCCGGGTGGAGAGCCAGACCGAGGAAGGCGAAGCGCTCCGCGACGACGAGAACTTCAGCCACGTCGCCGCCTGGGAATGGAACGGCGAAGACACCGAACAGACCAAGCACGAAGAGCAGCTGGACTTCGAGTACGTGGCGCTCTCGCAGCGCAGCTACAAGTGATCGGCTGGGAGCAGAATCATGAGTGAAGACACGATCAACCTCACCCTCGAGGTCTGGCGTCAGAAGGGCCCGAACGACAAGGGCCGGTTCGAAACCTACGAAGCCAAAGGCATCAGCCCGGATGCGTCGTTCCTCGAAATGCTGGACCTCGTCAACGAGCGTCTCATCGACGCCGACAACGAGCCGGTCACCTTCGAGAGCGACTGCCGCGAAGGCATCTGCGGCACCTGCTCGCTGATGATCAACGGTCAGGCCCACGGCCCGAACAAGGGCCAGGCCACGTGCCAGCTTCACATGCGCACGTTCAAGGACGGCGACCACATCACCATCGAGCCATGGCGGGCCGCGTCGTTCCCCGTGATAAAGGACCTCGCCGTCAGCCGGGCTGCGCTGGACACCATCCAGCAGGCCGGTGGCTACGTGACCGTCAACACCGGTGCGGCGCCCGACGCCAACCTGATCCCGGTCCCGAAAGAAGCCGCCGACATGGCGATGGACGCTGCGGCCTGCATCGGCTGCGGTGCGTGCGTTGCGGCGTGTCCGAACTCGGCGGCCCAGCTCTTCACGTCGGCCAAGGTGCAGCAGCTCAACCTGCTGCCCCAGGGCCAGTCGGAGCGCTGGAAGCGCACCGAGGCCATGGTCGACACCATGGAGGAGTACTTCGGCACCTGCACGAACCACGGCGAATGCTACGAGGCGTGCCCGAAGGAGATCAGCCTCGACTTCATCGCATTCATGAACCGTGACTACGTGAAGGCCAAGATCAAGAACCGCAAGCTCGCCGGTCAGAGCTGATCCAACCCGGAGCGATCACTGGATCGGGCTCCGGGCCGAACGGCTTCCGAGCAACTGCAGATCGATGGTCGCCTGACGGAGTGCCGACGCGCTCGTCGACGAAAGGCGAGTGGTCTCCGCTTCGGTGATCACGTCCAGGTAGGTCCGGCCGGCCCGATTCGTGTCGTCGAGCGAGATCTCCCCGGCCATGACGTTGAGCCAGACGGTGAGCAGCTGACGATCGAAACGGTACTGCAGACGTTCGAGTCGACTGAGGCCTCGAGGGACCGGGCCGAACAGCTCCGGGACACCGCGTGTGTCGATGGCGGTCACGTCGACCACCCCGACCGGTGAGAGGTCTCCGTCGAGCTCCGATGCGCCGAGGAACACCGACGACAGCGCACCGGCACCATCGAGCAGACATGCCAGTTCCGCGCCGTCGACGCGGCCCCGATTGATGTCGAGGCGCCAGCGGGACCAGGTCGGCGTCCGCCGGGCCGGGTCACCCGAGTCGTCGACGATGATCACGGCGAACGTCTCCTCCACCGAACCGCCGTCGTCGTCGATCGCCGTCAGGGTCAACGCTCGCACGCAAGGTGCTTCGAAGCGCTGGCCGACGACGGCCTCGGCCGACAGCGGGGCCACCTGCGGCGACCGGGTTCCGTCGGGCGCGGTGTCGCCGGGAAGCGTCACCACGTCGGGCGTCGTGCCGTCGCCGGCGCTGAGGGTCACGGTGACGTCGTCAGAGCCGGCGTCCTCGATCGCAACCGTCGCTTCGATGCCGCCCGCAACCCCACCGATGAGCCAGTCGCCGGAGGGCGCGGCGACCGCCACCGCTCCCGCCAACTCCGTGGTCATCACCGGCGCGACGTTCACCACGTCGACGGTGCGCTCCTCGATCACTTCACCCCCGTCGTCGTCGGTGACCCTGACGGTCACCGTGTAGGAGCCGTCGTCGCCGTACCGGTTCTGCAGCGTCAACGTGGCGGAGCCGCCGCCGTCGACCGCCAACTCGGAGTAGCGGGCGTCGACCGCCCGGACATCGGCGCCACCGACCGTTTCCGACCAGCCATCGCCCCAATCGACGACCACCTGGTGCGTGTCGAGGGCGGACGGGTCGGACAACCGAATCGTGGCCGTGAGGTCGGCTGCGTTCTCGTCCGCGCCGGCGGGCGAGAGTTCGAACAACTCGATGGTCGGCGCCGCGTTGGCCACGACCACCGAGGTACTCGTCGAAACCGAACGCCCGGCGGCATCGGTGACGACAACCGCAACGTCGTACGTTCCGTCATCCTCGTAGACGTGGGGGATGTCGGCCGAGCGAGCACCGCCGTCGAGCGTCTGCTCGGTCGACGAGCCGTCGCCCCAGTCGACGATCACACCGTGCGTGTCGTCATTCGATGCGTCGACGAAGTTGATCGCCAGCACCGTCTCCGAACCCTCGAGCGGATCGGCCGTCGTGGTCGCCACGACGAGATCGGTCGGAGGCGAGTCGATCACCGTGACCGTGATCGGGTCCGAGGAGCCGATGCCGTCGTCACCGTCGTCTGCGGTCGCGGCCACGTCGTAGCTGCCCGGCTCGGCATAGACGTGCTCGATCGTCGTCGCCTGGTCGTTCGGGTCGCCCGCGGGCATCACGACGGTGTCCGTCGAGCCGTCACCCCAGTCGATCACCACCTCGACGACGTCGAGGACGCCGGCGTCGCTCGTCGTGAGGTCGAAGGCGATCGGGGCATCGATGTCCACCGGCATGGCGGCGGCCGCGGTGAGGCCGACCGTCGGTGCCACATTGACGACGGTGACCGCGGTCGACGCGGTGCCGCTTCGACCGTCGGCGTCTGTCACGCTGACGGTGACGGCGTAGTCCCCGTCGTCGCTGTAGGTGTGCTCGATCGAGGCCGCCCGGTCGGCGTCGGCGAGGGCGACCGTCTCCGACGAGCCGTCCCCCCAGTCGATCGACACCGAGTGAGGATCTGCCGCTGCGGTGGTGACGAAGCCCAGATCGAGCGTCGTGGAGCCACCCTCGTCGAGCGAGTTCGGCGTTGCGGTGGCGACGACGCCGGTCGGCCCGGGCTCGGTCACGACGACGGCATAGGTCACGGGGTCGCTCACCGCTCCGTCGTCGTCGGTCCCGGTGACACTGATCGTGTAGGTCCCGGCGGCCGTGTACGTGTGCTCGATGAGGCCCTGCCGGCCGTTGAGCGATCGTGTGGTCGTGCATGCGATCTCGGAGCACGTCTCGATCAGCGTGGACTCGGTGAACACCGTCGAGTTCCCGTCGCCCCAGTCGATGCTCATTGTGACGTCATCGAGGATCCCAGGGTCGACGAAGGCCCAGATGAACTCGATGGCCGCGCCCGCAGCATTCGAGTCGCCCTCGCCACCGGAGAACCGGATCTCCGGACGCTGATTCACCACTTCGAGGGTCTCGGCGACCGTGGTCGACCGCCCGAGATTGTCGGTGACCGTGATCGTGATCGGGTACGTGCCGTCCTCGTTGAAGACCCTGCCGACTCGGGTCGTGCTGCGCGCCCCGGGGGCCATCCCCACGTCCGAAGAGGAGGTGGCTCCCGTGGACGGACCCCAATCGACGAGCACCGTCGCGGCGTTCGCCTGGGTCGATTGGGTCGTGAAGCTCACCTCGACCTCGGTGAGCTGACCCTCCGCGATGGGCGGGTCGACCACCTCGAGCTGGATGTCCCGCGGCGACCCATCGATGAGTTCCACCCGCCTGGTCACCACCGTGGTGGCTCCGTCGGCATCGGTGGCCGTGATCGTGACCGTCACCGGACCCTGGCCTCCCGAATACGAATGCGTCCTGATCGACGTCACCGGAACCTCGGCGCTGAAGCTCCGAAGCGTGAGTGGGGCGGTGGACTGGCCGTCACCCCAGTCGATCACGTAGGTGATGGGCGCACCCGCTTGTACATCGCCGTCGGGGTCGAGGATCCCGAGCAGCAGGGTGAGGCTCGCTCCGGTCTCGGCCGGCACGACGTCCACGTCGTTGTCGACACCTTCCAGGCTGGCGTAGACGAAACGGGGTCCGATGTTCGTCACCTCGATCTGCTCGGTTGCCTCGACGTTGTCCGACCCATCGGTCAGTTCGATGGATGCCGTCACCGTCCCCCCGGCCACGAAGGTGTGGGTCACCCAGGCCGATCGTTCGATGAGGCCCGTTGGAGCGACGATCACCTGTTGGGGCGCCGAGCCGTCGCCCCAATCGATGACGGCCCGAATCTCGTCACCCACGTTCGGGTCGCGAACGGTGAGCTGCCACACGATCTCCTGGCCCGCCCCGACGAGCAGTTCGCCGTCTTCGCCCTCGATACGAGCCGAACCGTCGGCCACCTCGAACGGGGTCAGCGAGACGAAGGCGGGAGGCGCGTTGAGCACCGGCAGCCGGACCTCGTCTGCGTCGGTGCCGCCGTCGCCGTCGTCGGATTCGACGGTGACGATCAGCTCGCCCTGCTCGGAATCGACGAGCACGTACGGCACCTCGATCACTCGCACCGGCCCGCCCGCGCTCGGGGGGAACTCCAGCGATTGCTGCTCCGACCCGACGAACAGATCGACGGTGACGGTGTCGGCACCACGCTCGAGGACCGTCACCTCGATGACCGCCTCTTCGCCGGCGAACACGTTGTCGGGGTCGACGGGGTTGAAGACCTCGACGCCGACGGTGGCAGCGAAGTTGGTCACGAGGACCTCCGCCGGCTGGGAGAAGCCCTCACAGTCGAGCGTCGGCCGGTACGGACCACCGGTGCCGTTGTCGTCCCCGTAGGTGTGCCGGACGAGTTCGGTGGAGTCCGGATCGTCATCACCCGAATCATCGCCACCGTCCATGTCGACGTTGACGACGGTGCCGTCACCGAAGTCGACAACCGCGCGATCCGCCTTTCCGCATTCGACGAGGGCGACGAATTGTGTGCCCTCCTCGACCACCAGCCCCGTGGCGGTGAACTTTCCGTCCTCGTCGGGGTCGGCGAAGAACAGCTCTCCGGCGCCATCGCCGAGGCCGTTCGAGCAACCCTCGGCGAGCGGCCCGTTGTCGGTGGCGAAGTCGTCGAGGATCTCGGTCAGGCCCGCGGAGTCGATCGGCACCACGTCGGCGGCCGACGTGATCCCGAACGGGTCGACACCCAGATCGGTCGCCACGGTCTGGCCCCCGAGCTGAACGGTGACGACCGGATCGGACGCCGTTCCGGCCCCGTAGTCGATGGTTTGGGTACCGCACGCCACCTCGAGCGTGGCGCCACCGATCGACGGACCCTCACGTCGCAGGAGCTGTGCTCCGGTGAGGCCGTTCGGCAGTGCGCTGATCGACCGGGCGTCGGACTCGTACACCTCGGTGATGAACGCGTCTGCATTGGAGTCCAGGCCGCACAACACTGCGAACACGTCGGTCCCCAGCGCCTCGGGCAGGCCGTCGATGGCGCACACTCCGGGCACGTCGATCGTGAACGGCGGGACGACGTAGCACTCGCCGTCCGCCGAGCGGCCGTGCAGATTCACACAGCCATCGGCCCCGAGCATCGGGTCGACCAGATCGATCGCCGGGATACCGCCGAAGTCGATGCTGACACCGACGAGCACGAGGTTCCTGATCTCGAGCACGGTGAAGGGTGGAGGGAGGCCGATCTGGGTGAATGCGTTGTTGACATCGTTCGCTGCCTGCTCGGCAGTTCCTGCAGCGGCGAGAACGTCGATCAGCCATTGCGGCGTCTCGCCGTTGGCCTCGAGCACTGCGGCCAGGTTGCGGAACCAGTTGACCCGACGAACATCGATCGCCAGGAAGCCACCGATCTCGGCGAGGATCGGTTCGACGTCCGGGCCGATCTCGGCACCGATGGCGGCAAGCAGGTTCTGGTCGAATTGCACGACGACTTGGAACTGCGGGTTGGTCAGGTTCAACGCCGCCACCCCGTCGAAGCGGATTCCGAGCCCAGTGTTCTCGGGATTCACGGAGTCGACGAGGATCGAGGCGGAACCGCGGGCGATCAGTTGCGTCGGCGTGAAGTCGATGGCCACCGACCCCTCGGCCCATGCGGGTCCGGCTGGGTCGATCGGATCGTCGAGGGTGACCCCGCCCTGTACGAACAACCGCTGCGTGCTCGGCGAGAGCTCGAGGCTGAGCACGGTCGGGTCGAGGTGGAGAGCGCCGAGGTCGATCGAGTTCATGACACCCTGAGCTGCGAGGCGCGGACCACCGTTGTCCGGCGACGGGTTCACATCGATGAGCACCGCGGCGAGGCACGACGCGCTGCCGATGCATCGTTGGGTCGCGGGCGGCGGCGCCGTCGGGTCGTTGAGCGGCGGCGCAGGCGGCAAGCACTGCGGATCACCGGCAACCGGCGTTCCGCCGAGGTGGAGCTCGGCCGAGATGTAGATCCCCTGGCGCAGACACAGGCTCTCGATCGTCCTCGAGGCCACCGACACGAACACGTTCTCCAGGCGGAGGTCGGTGGGCAACAGCCCGTCGTCGGGCAGATCGGTCTGCGAGATCACCTCGGCGAGCGTGATCATGTCGTTGAAGCCGAATCCTCGACCCGAGGCGAACGTGAACCCGACCGGCTCGATGAACGGGAAGCGCGGGCTGGCCGAGAGCGCGAACGAGACGGTCAGGTCGATCGGCGTCCGGCCGCCCTGATCGGCCGTGAGGTCGGGAATTCCGGCGATGGAGATGCGCCCGAGGAACCCGATGGTGAAGCTCGGCGTCGCATTCGCACCGGCACCCGCACTGACCGACCCCTCGATCCGGAGCTCGAAGATGGTGATGCCACGGATGCCGAGCGGGTCGACCCAACCGTCCGACCCATCGCCGTTCTCGCCGGTCAACCCGGCGGCGAGCGACACGGTCAGACCCGTGGTGGGGCTGACGGAGAACCCGCTCTCGAGCTCGAAGGTGAGCACATCGAGGCACTCCGGTCGAGCGTCGTAGGCGGTCGTCTCCGGGTCGCAGGCGGGATCGTTCGTACGTGGGATGGCCACCGTCACCGAACCGATGAGCTTGGTCGAGAACTGTCCGGCGGTGGTACCCGAGATCTCGAAGGCGACGCTGCCCGCGCGGAACACGCCGTCGCCGGCGAACTCCGGAAGCTCGATGCGCAGACTCGTCTCGGTCCGGCCGAACATCGGGATCTGCCCCTGGATCACGAGTGGCGAGTTGACGTCGACGCCGATCTCGCCGAGCACATCCTTCAGGTTCGACGGCAACTTGACACCTGCGGTCAGCCCGGCGCCGCGCGGCAGGTCGAGTGGGTCGCCTCTGGTGAATTGTGCGGTTGCCGGATCGAGATCGTCGACGGCGACGATCACGTCACGGGTCGCGACACTGACGGTGACGCTGGGGACCTCGAAGTCGACCGGCAGGCTCGTCCCGGCGTCGAGGAAGTCCGAGAGCATCGGCGGGTCATTGGGCCGCAGTGCGAATACCAGGTCGGGAATCGCCGCCGGCTGCCCGGTGGAGGTTCCGCGAAGCAGTGCGGTGCCACTCAGGCTCGCGCCGTTGACGTCGAGGCTCGCAGTGCCCGTGATGGCCGCAGTGACCTTGGACGTCGACGATCCGGCGGGCGAACCGCCGGCCGGCACCGTCGTGGTCGGCGCTCCGGGCAGAGTGGTGGTCGTGGTGTCCATCGGCGCCGGCGTGGTCGACGACAGGTCGAAGCGGACCGAGATCGCGATGTCCGACAACGACACGCCCACGCCCGACACATCGGCGCTGTTGCCCAGCCCGGTCGCGAGTTGACCCACGCCGACCGTGAGGCCGTTGGTCGTCACGTCGAGGCTCCCGGCGAGTCCACGGGACCCGGCCTCGACACCGAACGCCACGGAGGCCGTGGCCTGCTGTCCGGTCAGATCCTCGAGGTCGAGCGTGGCCGACAGCGAGCCCGCGAACGTTCCCGTGGAGCCGGTCGTCCCGGCCGGACGTGTCCGGGGGCTGGTGATCGCCGCCTCGAGCGAGAGGCTCTGCAGATCGAGCCACGACAGGCCGAGCACATCGTCGACGCGGCCCACTCCGGCGCCGACCTCGGCCGTGATGGTGGCCGGCGTCGCCGTCACACCAGCCGAGACGGTCGCCGGGATCGTCGTCGAGCCGATCGTGATGTCGAGCGCACCGGTGAAATCGATGGCCACCGACGGGTCAGGGCCCGTCGTCGCCTCGAGCGAGAGGGTCCACACTCCGCTCGGAGCGATGTGGCTCGGCAGCGCTCCCGGCGCTGCGGCCGGGAGCGACGCCTGAAGGAACAGGTTGGTGGGAGGGAGTGCCTCGATGACCCGGTTCGGTGGCGTCGTCGTGGTGCTCGCGGTGGTCGTCGGGGCGGGCGGAGCCGTCGTGGTCGGCGCGATCGTCGTCGTGGTCGTGGTTGTGGTCGTCGTCGTGCTCGTGGTGGAGCTGGTGGTGGTCGGCGCGGCCGTCGTCGACGTGGTGGAGCTGGTGGTGGTCGGCGCGGCCGTCGTCGTGGGCACGACCGTGGTGGTGGTCGTCGTCGTGGTGTCGGGCGGCAAGGGCAGGAAGTCGAGAAGCTCGATCTCGGCCGACAGGCGACCCTCCAGCCGGACCGTCGGGTCGAGACCGAGGTCGGCGGCCACGCCGGCCAGCACCGGGTCGTCACCGCCGACGAGGGCACGGAAGGAGATGCCATCGGCCACCAGGACGAACGCGTCGGGAAGCGCACTCCCGTCCGCTCGGACAGCCGAATCGGCGATGATGTCCCGGACCTCGGTCGGAAGTTGTGCTGCGGTGAGTGTGTGCGGCGTGGTGGTGATGCCGAGGAGCGTCTGGTTGAGCGCCACGTTCTCGACGCCGTCGACCAGCTGGTCGAGGCGCGACGCGCCGAGGTCGAAGACGACCGCAGTCCTCGCCGACGTGGCCGCGTCGTCGTCCCACACGGCCGTGACGAGCACCTCGGATGGAATCCCGAGAACTTCGGCCGAGCCTCGGAACGCAATCGAGCGAAGTGTCGGGTCGATCCAGCCGCCCGCCCCGTCGATCGAGAGCGGCGGCAGGCCCAGCGGCGCAATCGGCAGGTCGACGCGCGTCCGTGTCGGCTCCTCGATGGCCGCGGCCGCCTGAGCGAACGTCAATGTCGACACATCGACCGCATCCGGCCCACCGAATCCGGTGCCGAGCACGTGGAGTTCCAACGTGACGTTCGGCGCTGCTCCCGCCCCGGTGCCGCTGATCAACACCGTGGCGCTGAGCACGACGGCGAACAATGCGGAGATCAGCGCCGCGGTGCCGGCGCGATCCGCACCATTCCGGCGGCGGCTACGGGCGCAGTTGAGTACCTTGTTCTCGCTCATGGCCCCGATGGTGGGACACACACCGTTTCTCCACCGTTACACGACCGTGAAACGGTGGATCATGGGCGGGCTCGGCCAGTTTCGTAGGCCCACATGGCCATCTCGACGCGGTTTCGGGCGCCGAGCTTCTGCATGAGGCTGGCCAAGTGGGTTTTGACCGTACTGAGGCTGATGTAGAGCTCGTCGGCGATCTCGGCGTTGGTCCGGCCGGCAGCCACGACCGTCAGGACTTCCTCTTCGCGTTCGGTGAGCGGCTCGATCGGCTGTGCGGGCTCCTGCACCGACGTGTCGGCGAAGGCGTCGAGCAGGCGAACCGTGATGCTCGGTGCGATCAGCGCGTCGCCTCGGGCCGCAGCCTCGATCGCCTGCACCAACAGCTCCGGCCCGGCCTCCTTCAGGAGAAACCCCCGGGCGCCGGCCTTGAGCGCCCCGTGAACGTACTCGTCCAGGTCGAACGTCGTGATGACCACGACGGCCATCGGCTCGTCGACATCCGGGCCGGCGAGGATTCGGGTGGCCTCGACCCCGTCGAGCTCGGGCATGCGGATGTCGAACAGGCAGACGTCGGGCTGCAAGCGGCGGGCGAGCTCCACCGCCTCCCGCCCGTTGGCTGCCTCACCGATCACCTCGATGCCCGGCTGCGCACCGAGGATCATTACCAGACCCGCCCGGATGAGGTCCTGGTCGTCGGCGACGAGCACGGAGATGGTCATGCCACGACGTCCGGCTGGGTGGGGATGGTCGACCGCTTCGTCGATCGGGGCAGGACGGCCTCCGTTCGCCATCCGCCGCCCGGCCGGGGTCCGGCCGCAAACGATCCGCCCAGCAGCGCCGCTCGCTCTTCCATTCCCGTGATGCCGTGGCCACCGCTCTCTGCGACCCGGTTGGCGACCGTCTCTCCGTCGTTCTCGACGACGACCCGGACGTCATCACGCCGTCCCTCGATGTCCACGGAGATTCGGGTGGTTCCCCGGCCGTGGCGTCTGGCGTTGGTGATCGACTCCTGGGCGATCCGGAACAGGGCAGCGTCCACCTGCGGCGGGAGGCCGTCGAGGTCGCCTCGCCGATCGACCGACAGGGCCACCCGGGCGTCGGGCGCCAGCGAAGCGATCTGGTCGATGCCGCGTTGCGGCGCCATGGGCGCGTCGCTGCGCAACGCGTCGACCACGACGCGCATCTCCGCCAGGGCCCGCGAGGCCGACTCCTCGATCGACGCAAACGCCTCGGCCGACTTGGCGGGGTCGAGATCGAGCACGGCCCGACCGGCCTGTGCCTGCACAGCGATGGCCGACACGTGGTGGGCGACCGTGTCGTGCAGCTCCCGGGCGAGCTGCTCCCGCTCCCGCGAGCGGGCGTCGTTGCGAGTCGCCTCGAGCACGCCCCGCTGACGCCGAACGACGATGCCGGCCTCGGCCGTGCAGAGCAGGATGACGAAGCCGCCGATCGTGTCGCCGACCGACGCGAACCCGGCCGCCGTGTCCACCAACACCGCAACCGTGAGGAGTGCTGCCGCCCACTGCATCTCGCGCCCCGACCCCCAGCGGAACACCGCGTAGATGAGGATGAGTGCGTACATGGCCGAGTAGATGTCGGGCAGGGGAAGATCGCTTCGGGCCAAGAACACATCGAAGATGGTGAGGGGCACCATGATTCCGGCGAGCGCCAGCAGCGGGTTCGATCGACGCCACAACAGATTGAACGCAAGCGGCGGCCAGATCACGAGGAAACCCGCGCGCCACGGCATCGGGTCCCGCAGGGAGACTTCCACGATCGTGACGATGAAGAACCCGATCGCCAGTACCCAATCCCACCACTGACGGTCGGGCGCGTCGGCCGGACGAGGTTCGCTGAAGAGGCGTCGCAGCGCAGTGAGCATGCCCTCCACGATACGAAACGCGGGCCCACAGATCGATCGGCCGAAAGGATGAGCGTCAACCGCCCGACTGGCCGACCCCGCAACCAGCCGCCTCGCCGATGTGCGTAGGGACGAGCTTCCGCACGATGAAGCCATTCACATCGGACGGAGGAAGTTTCATGTCATCACTGCTCTATCGAATCGGCCACGGGGCGGCACGCCGGCCGTGGCTGGTGATCGCAACCTGGATCGCCGCCGCGGCGATCGTCGTCGTCACCGCCGCAACGGGAGGGGCCGAGCTCGAGGATTCGTTCGACGTGCCGGGCCTCGACTCCCAGCGGGCCATCGACCTCCTGAGCGAGGCCGGCGCCGACAGCAGCGGCATCACGGCTCAGGTCGTCACCACTCCCAACGAGGCCGGCGTATCGTTCACCGAACCCGGCGCAGCCGCCGACGAGCTCGGCGCATTGCAGGCGGAACTCGAGGCCCTTCCCAACGTCGTCGGCGTCACCGACACGGCCGGCGCCGCGGCTGCCGGAGACGTCGGGGCCGTCGTGTCCGAGGACGGCCGCATCGCGCTGTTGCGGGTGCAGTACGTCCAGGTCGAGGACCTCAACATCGACGACCTCGAACGCCTGAAGGAGGTCGTCGCCCAGGCGGGCGGTGGCGGTGCACTGCAGGTCGAGATGGGCGGCGAGCTCAGCTTCGCCTTCGAGGAGCCCGAGACGGGCGCCGGTGAGATGATCGGTCTCATCGCGGCGGTCATCGTGCTGCTCGTGGCCTTCGGCTCCGTCATCGCCATGGGTCTCCCGATCGGCGTGGCGCTCTTCGGGCTCGCCATCGGCATCAGCTCCATGTCGCTGCTCGGCCACCTCATCGACGTGCCGTCGTGGGCGCCGCAGATCGCCAGCATGGTCGGCCTCGGCGTAGGCATCGACTACGCCCTGTTCCTCATCACCCGGCACCGCGAGCTGCTCGGCCAGGGCGTGCCCGTTGCCGAGGCGGTCGGCCGTTCGGTCGCCACCGCCGGGCGAGCGGTCCTTTTCGCCGGCGGCACCGTCGTGATCGCCATCCTCGGCCTGGGCGTCGCCGGCGTTCCGTTCATCACCGCGGCGGGCGTCGCCACCTCGGTGATCGTGCTCATCATGGTCGTCGCCAGCATCACGCTGGTGCCGGCGTTCCTCGGCCTCGTCGGCCATCGGATCGACCGGTTCTCGGTGCGCCGTACGGCGAAGATCGACACGTCGGCCACGGATCGATGGCATCGATGGGGCGAGCACGTGGCCTCCCACGCATGGACCTACACCATCGGTGTGACTGGACTGTTGCTTGCACTGACCGCCCCGATCTTCGCCTTGCAGCTGGGCTTCCCCGACGAGGGCACACTCCCCGAGTCCCGAACCGAACGCCGGGCCTACGACCTCGTGGCCGAGGGCTTCGGCGCCGGCACGAACGGACCGTTGGTGATCGCCGTCGACCTCGGCGACGACCCGAGCGTTGCGGGCCCGTTGGCGATCGCCATCGCCGATGATCCGGGCATCGCCGTCGCTGCTCCTCCCGAGGTGGACGTCGAGTCGGGCGTCGCCAGCATCTTCGCCATCCCGACCACCTCCCCACAGGACGACGCCACCTCCGAGACGGTCGCGCGACTGCGCAGCGATGTGTTTCCAGCGGCGTTGGCCGGCACTGACGCAAGCGCGCATGTGGGCGGTCTCAATGCGAACTTCGGCGACATCGCCGACCGGGTCACCGACCGCCTCCCCTACCTGGTCGGTGCGGTCATCCTGGTGTCGTTCGTGCTGCTCACCGCAGTGTTCCGCTCGCCGCTCGTGGCGCTGAAAGCGGCCGTACTGAACCTCCTGAGCATCGGCGCTTCCTACGGCCTGCTCGTGATGGTCTTCCAGTGGGGCTGGGCCAAGGACCTGATCGGCCTCGAGACGACCGTGCCGATCGTGTCGTTCATTCCGATGTTCATGTTCGCCATCCTCTTCGGCCTGTCGATGGACTACGAGGTCTTCCTGCTCAGCCGCATCCGTGAGGAGTACGACGCCACCGGCGACAACGACCGGTCCGTGATCGAGGGTCTGGCCGGAACCGCCCGGGTCATCACGTCGGCCGCGCTGATCATGATCTCGGTGTTCCTCGGCTTCGTCACCTCGTCTGATCCGACGACCAAGATGTTCGGCCTCGGTCTGGCCACGGCGATCTTCGTCGACGCCAGCATCGTCCGAATGGTGTTGGTCCCGGCAACGATGAAGCTCATGGGCGATCGCAACTGGTGGCTGCCCGAATGGCTCGACCGGCTGCTCCCGACCATCGACATCGACGGACCGACCCACACCGCCGACGAGCGAGAGCCACAGCTCACCGCCGCCTGACCCGAAACCGACCTGCCCTACGGCGTGTCGAGTTCGAGAACCGACAGGTCACCGTTCACAGTGACGAAGAGCTGGTCGTCGAACAGCGCCAGCGGTTCGATCCACGCCGTCGGGTCGACGGATCCGTCGAGGACGAGCAGCTCACCAGTTGCCACGTCGACGAGCTCGACCGAGGCCCCGACCCGACGGACGATCGAAGCGCCGCCATCCGCGAGCAGAGCGGCATCGTCGGGCTGCCGCTCGCCCGCCGCGTACAGGCGACGAGCCGTCGACAGATCGGGCGATACCTCCCAAACGTCCGAACCGAGCAGGACACGGATCCCGGTCTCGGTTGCGGCGGCCGCCCGGGTCGGTCCGAACACCTGGGCCGGCAGCCCGTCGAGCTCGATCGGCAACCGGATGGGCTCCAACGCCTCCGGTGGCCACACGATGATCGACGAGCCGAGTGCCGGCTGCTCCTCGACCAGCTCGCCGCAGACTCCGGTGTCCAACAGGTCGGTGCCAGCGTCGACGAGCACGACGGTGCCATCGTCGAGCACCGAAGGCGCAGCGATCAGGCGGGCCACGTCGTCGATCGTCCGCTCGGCGCCGCCCGGGCCGATCGTGCTGAACTCGAATCCGGTCATCAGCTGCCCGATCGACCCGACGAGGACGTTCACGCATTGCCGGATCCGTGGGAAGTCCTCGGGGACGAGGAAGTCCTCTTCTTCGAGCGAGACCGATGGGCCGTCTGCACAGCTGATGACCTCGATGCGGCTGCCCGACTCGAACGCCCAGCAGATCGCCTCGGGCAGCAGCTCGGCATCGACCACGTTGTCCAAGAGCACATTGCCGAACAGCGAATTCTGGCCGAGCATCTGGTCGGACCAGGCCACGACATGAACCCAGCTCCCCTCATGGGCGATCGGCTGCATGAACACCCCGGTCCGTTCGATCGGAACGAAGGTTGCATCGACCGACCACTCGACCCCGAATTGCGACACGAGCCGATCCACCCGAACCGTTGAATTGTCCGAGCTGGGCCCGGGGTTGGTGGTCGTCGTCCGCAGCAGGGCGAATCCCTCTTGGGTAACCGTCATGCTCGAGTAGTCGATCACCGCGTTCTCGACTGGAGCCGAGTCGTCCACCGTCTCGATCGCCGTCCACGTGAGCCCATCGAGCGACCGGTGCAGCTGCGGCGGCCCCATCCGTGTGGTCAGGGCCTGCAGAGCGATCCAGCCACGATCGGCCGGTACGACGGAGAGAACCTGACCACGCAGGTCAGTCGCCTGCAGGCCGACATCGGGCGCAGCCGTCGTGGACGGCGCCTCGGTGGTGGATGTGGTGGTCGTCGACGAATCGACGGCGAGCTCCGGACCACCGGGGAGCGGATCGCCCCCATCAGGAAGGGCCAACAGGAGCAACCCGGCGGCGAACACACCGACCAGGAGCACGCCCAACAGCACGATCGGAGACCGACCCTCGTCAGGCACGTCGGGCAGCGACCGGCCACTGTCTACCGAAGCATCGATCTCCACCCGAACCGATGCGTTCTCTTGTTCGCCGCGCATGCCTCATTGTTACCCCGAGCCGGCGCAGAGTGGACGGCACCAACCCGCAGGGATCAGGCAAAGGTCATCGCGTGCTGCGTGGCGTGTCGGTGCCGATCACGAATTGCGACCGCATCGACACCGGGTCGGGGATGCACCCAGTCGCCGGCGCCGAGCGCCCATCGTTGCTGTGTTTCCGCCATCGGTTCGTCGAGCGCAATCGCCGCCGCCTGCACCGCAGCGCCAGTCGCAACGGTCTCGTCGGCGTCGGGCCGAACCACCGGCTGACCCCAGAGGTCTGCGCATCGTTGACGGTAGGCGGAAGACCGGGCGCCGCCGCCGATCAGGTGGAGTTGACCGCTCACCGAGACCCCCGCTTCGATGAGCGCATCGACCCCGTCGAACAACCCGCAGAGCACCCCATCGTGGGCAGCCAGTGCGATGTCGGCCGGTGTCGTGGCGGTTGTCAGTTCCAGCAGTTGGCCGGCACCGTTCGGAACATTTGGTGTTCGTTCTCCATCGAACCAGGGAACGATGATCGGCCGCCGGCCTGACTCATCGGCGGCCATGGCCAGATCCCCGAGCCCAGCGGCATCGGTGCCCAGCCAATCGGCGACCATGTCCGTCACTCGCGTGGCATTGAGCGTGCACACCAGTGGAAGATGACGCCCGGTTGCGTCGGCGAACCCCGCCACTCGTCCCGTCGCATCCCGGGTTGGTTCATCCGACACTCCGTAGGCGACGCCGGATGTGCCGAGCGACATCACGACATCTCCTGGCCCAAGTCCGAGACCCAGGGCTCCCGCCATGTTGTCCCCGGTGCCCGGGCCGATGGTGACGCCCTCGGGGAGTCCGAGCGCAAAGGCTGCGTCTGCCGTGATCTCTCCTGCGACTTCAGTCGGAGCCAGCACCCGAGGGAGCAGCGCCGCCCAGTTCTCGCCCGGGGAACCAACGTGGTCGAGCACCTCCGGCACATAGGTACCGGAGGCGGGGCTCCACCAGCCGGTACCAGAGGCGTCGCCGCGGTCGGTGACGTGCGCACCGGTCAGACGCCAGGTCAGGTAGTCGTGGGGCAACATGATGCGCGCCACCTGCTCCATGCTGTGTGGTTCGTTGGCCAACATCCAAGCGAGCTTCGTGACGGTGAAGGAGGCAACCGGAACAGAACCCACGAGTCGTGCCAGCTCGCCCGCACCGAGCGCTGCGGTGAGGGAAGCGGCCTCTCCCGCCGACGTCGTGTCGTTCCACAACTTCGCTCGCCGAACAGGACTCCCTGCCGCATCGAGGAGGACGAGGCCGTGCTGTTGGCCTGCCACGGACATCGCAACGATGTCGGATCTGACGTCCCCCAGTTGCTCACAGGCGACGCGGAGCGCTCCCCACCAGGAGCGGGGGTCCTGCTCGCTCACGGGCGGAAGCGTTGGCGGATGGGGCGCAGCGCCGACGGCGACAACCGACCCGCTCCGAGCGTCCCGCACTTCGACCTTGGTCGATTGTGTGGACGAATCGACGCCGAGAACGAGCCTCGTCACGATGCGGTCTGGACGTAGCGAGCGACCGTGTTCTCCAGCTTCTCCTGTCGTCCACTGGCGAACATCGGATTCGCATCAGCGGCCAGCTGCTCAGCGTGCAGCTGCTGCAACGACAGCGACCCGAGGACCTGCTGCCCCCGTTCGGTCTCCCAACCCGCATAGCGCTCGGCGGTGAACTCCTCGAGCACGCCGTCGTCGAGCAGGGCATGGGCAACGATGAGCGCCCGGGCCATCGTGTCCATGCCGCCGATGTGCGCGTGAAAGAGGTCGTCGACGGCCGATGACTGCCGCCGCAGCTTCGCATCGAAGTTCAGCCCGCCCGTCGTCAATCCTCCGGCCCGGAGGATCTCGTACATTCCGAGAGTCATCTGTTCGACCGAGACGGGGAAGCGATCCACGTCCCAGCCGAGCCGGTCATCGCCTGCATTTGCATCGACGGACCCGAGGATGCCGCTGGCGGCAGCTGCGGCCACCTCGTGGGCGAAGTCGTGTCCTGCCAATGTCGCGTGGTTGACCTCGATGTTGACCTTCACGTCGGCGGTCAGTTCATACCGCTGCAGGAAGGCGTCACACGCAGCGACATCGAAATCGTATTGATGCTTGGTGGGTTCGAAGGGCTTCGGCTCGAGCAGGATCGGGCCATCGAAGCCGATGGCGTGCTTGTGCTCCACCACCAGCGTCAGCATGCGGCCCAGCTGGTCGAGTTCCCGCTTGAGATCGGTGTTGAGGAGGGTCTCGTAGCCCTCACGGCCGCCCCACATGACATAGTTCGCACCGCCCAACCGATTCGTCGCCTCGAGACAGTGGCAGATCTGGGCGGCGGCATAGGCGAAGATCTCCGGGTCCGGGCTGGTCGCAGCACCGGCGCCGAAGCGCGGATTCGAGAAGAGGTTGGCTGTTCCCCACAGCAGGCCCACGCCCGTCTCCTCCTGCCAGCGGGCGGCTTCGTCCACCATGGCGTCGAGGTTTCGACACGACTCGGCGAAGGTTGCCCCTGCCGGCGCGATGTCGATGTCGTGGAAGCAGTAGTAGGGCACGCCGAGCTTCTGGAAGAACTCGAATGCGGCCGCCATCTTCGTGCGGGCGTGCACCATCGGATCGCCGGCGGCGTTCACCCATGGTCGATGCAGGGTGCCTTGGCCGAAGATGTCGAAGCCATCCCAACAGAAGGAGTGCCAGTAGCTGACAGCGAAGCGGAGATGCTCAGCCATCGACTTCCCGCCGATGACCCGGTCGGCGTCGTACCATCGAAACGCGAGGCTGTTGGTGCTGTCGCTTCCCTCGAAGCGAATGGTGTCTACTGTCGGGAAGAACGGATTGGTCATGGCTCCTACAATTTTGCGTTCAGCGGGAATGGACGTTCGTACAAGATGGTGACTGTAGACTATTTGTTCACGGTTCGCACAAATTATCCATCCACACGACCGTCACTTCACGGTCGACCGCCCACTGCAACGAGGCACTGATCGAATGCCGAACCCCACCAACCAAGCTCCGGCAGACCCTGCGCCGCGCAGCATGCGCAGCGCCTCGGTGCGCACGGCGAACCTCTCTCAGGTCCTCTCCGCTCTCCACTTCCACGGCCCCCTCACCCGGTCGGACCTCTGCGCCTACACGGGACTCACCCGCAGCTCGGTCGCGGTGCAGGTCAGCGAGCTCACCGACGCCGGCCTGGTCTTCGAACAGGCCCCCCAATCCGACGGCCGGCCGGGCCGACCCTCCCCGCTCGTCACGTTCTCCACCGACATCGCAGCCCTCGCCATCGAGGTCGAGGTGGATTCCATCGCCGCAGCAGTGTTCCGACTCGGCGGAGAGTCGCTCGCCGAGCGGAGGCTCGCCCGAACACGCTCCCAGGTACGCGTCGAAGATGCGATCGCCGACATCGGTACGTTGGCACGCGACGTGCTCGCCGACGCCGGTTCTCCAACC
The DNA here is from genome assembly GCA_020628865.1 of Acidimicrobiales bacterium. Taxonomy (GTDB): domain Bacteria; phylum Actinomycetota; class Acidimicrobiia; order Acidimicrobiales; family SHLQ01; genus SHLQ01. Next base: position 67,945 of record JAHDEJ010000017.1, on the reverse strand, counting down.
ATCATCGGCACGGGCGTGGGCGTGGTCGGCCTTGTCGAAGAAGCGGAGAACACGGTGACGATGGCACCGAACCTCGGCTGGGACAACGTCCCCCTGGGCCAGCTTCTCGCCAATGAAATCAAGGATTGTGGCGAGATCAGGGTCGGGAACGAAGCCAACCTGAGTGCCCGAGCGGAAAGCACACGGGGTGCGGGCCGGGACGCCAACGACATGATCTACCTCTCCGGAGAGGTCGGCGTGGGTGGCGGCGTGATCAGCAATGGCCGACCGCTCACCGGTCGCAGTGGCTTCGCCGGCGAAATCGGGCACCTCACCGTGAATCCGGATGGCCGCAACTGCGGCTGCGGCTCGATCGGCTGTTGGGAGACCGAAATCGGCATCCGCGCCCTCCTCGAGCGCGCCGGGCTGAACCCGGACGATGGCGCGGACGCTGCCGACACGCTCTGGGACCACGCCGATCGCGGAGAAGAGCAGGCCCGGGACGCCCTCGCCACCACTGGCCGTTGGCTCGGAATCGGCGTTTCCACGCTCATCAACATCTTCAACCCCGACGTGATCGTTCTCGGCGGCATGTACCGGACCGGGTACGCCCACCTGATCGACGCGGTACGCGCCGAACTCGAGACACGAGTTCTTCCGCCACTGCGCGGCGCCGCAATCGTGCCGTCCATTCTTGGCGATTCCGCCATCCTGATCGGCGCTGCAGAGATGGCCTTCGAACACGCACTCGCCGACCCGATTGGAACGATGTCTTCGATCAGAACTTGACGCCCGGCCGGGTTTGTCGCACACTTCGACAAATATTGTTTGTCTACGTCTGCTACAAACCTGCCCAACAACGGACCGGTTTGAGTGGACAAGAGGGGTCCACCAACCATGTCCGCAACGAAACGTCTACTGCTGATCTTCGCCGCTCTGGCGACGTTCGCCGCGGGGTGCAGCAGCACCGCCGATGACACGGCGACCGACGACACCACAGCATCCACAACCGACGAAGGCTCCGGTGAAACCGCCGCCTCCGGTGACAAGGTCGGGTTCATTCTTCCCGACTCGGCATCCTCGGCCCGATGGGAAGCCTTCGACCGGCCCCTCATCGAAGCCGCATGCGCCGACGCCGGCCTCGAATGCCTCATCCAGAACGCCGAAGGCGACGCCAACACCATGTCGACCATCGCCGACCAGATGATCGCCGACGGCATCGGCGTCCTCGCCATCGTCAACCTCGACTCCGAATCCGGCGCCGCCATCCAAGAAAAGGCAGCCGCCGCCGGCGTCAAGAACATCGACTACGACCGACTCACCCTCGGCGGAGCAGCCGACGTCTACGTGTCCTTCGACAACGTCGCCGTCGGAACCGCCCAAGGCAGCGGCCTCATCGAATGCTTCAACGGCGACACCGACGGCAAGAAGATCATCCAACTCCACGGATCCCCCACCGACAACAACGCCACGTTGTTCCGCGAGGGATACCAGGCAGCCATCGACGGCGCCGGCTTCGAAACCGTCGCCGAAGAAGCCGTCCCCGACTGGGACAACGCCCAGGCAGCCGTCATCTTCGAACAGCTCCTCACCTCCGTCGGCGGAGACATCGACGGCGTCCTCGTCGCCAACGACGGCCTCTCACTCGCCGCCCAAAGCGTCCTCGCCGACAACGGCCTCACCCTGCCCACCACCGGACAGGACGCCACCGTCGACGGACTCCGCGCCATCCTCCAAGGCACCCAGTGCATGACCGTCTACAAGCCCGTCAAGGTCGAAGCCGACGCCGCCGTCGCCGCAGCCGTCGCCCTCCTCAACGACGGCGACCTCGGCGCCAACGCCACCATCGACAACGGCAACGCCGAAGTCCCCTACGTCCAAGGACAGGTCACCAGCATCTTCTTCGACGACGTCAAGATCCCGATCAACGACGGCTTCGTCTCCAAAGACGACGTCTGCAACGGCATCGAAGACCTCTGCGAACAAGCCGGCATCTGAGCCGACCACGCGTGGATCCCGGGCAGGTTCATGGGGTCCCCTCCCGTTGGGGCCTGCCCGGGATCACTCCCAGCTGAACCACACATGAAATGAGTACCTCCTTGGCCACCGAACCGCTGCTCGAACTGCGCGGCGTGAACAAATCCTTCGGGTCCGTGCACGTCCTCCATGACGTGGACTTCCGGGTCCACGCCGGACAGGTCACGTCGCTGATCGGCGACAACGGTGCCGGAAAGTCGACGCTCGTGAAGTCGATTGCCGGCATCCATCCGATCGACAGCGGCGAGATCCGCTTCGAGGGCGAGGATGTGGCCATCCGGGGTCCTCGGGACGCCGCCGAGCTCGGCATCGAGTTCGTTTATCAGGACCTTTCGCTCTGCGAGAACCTGGATGTCGTCCAGAACATGTTCCTCGGCCGCGAACGACTGCGGCGAGGTCTGCTCGACAAGTCGAGCATGGAGCAGGCGGCGCGGGACACCCTGGCGACGCTCGGCGTGCGTACGGTCAAGAGCGTGCGTCAGCCGATCCGATCGCTCTCGGGTGGCCAACGCCAGACCGTGGCCATCGCCCGCGCCGTGTTGTGGAACTCCCGGATCGTCGTGCTCGACGAACCGACCGCTGCGCTCGGCGTCGCCCAGACCGAGCAGGTGTTGGCACTCGTTCGCCGCCTCGCTGATCAGGGGCTCGGCGTCGTACTCGTGTCCCACAACATGAACGACGTGATGTCCGTCTCCGACCGGGTGAGTGCGATGTACCTCGGCCGGATGGCGGCAGACATCGAAGTCACCGCTTCGACCACGAAAGAACAGCTCGTCGGCCTCATCACCTCCGGTCAACGTGCCGGCAATCCGACGACAGACACGCACGGAGACGACACCTGATGCACGAAGAAACCGCAGTCGCCGACTTCGGCCTCGACACCACACCCCGATCTCTTGCGGACGTCGCCCACGACGCCATCGCCCGATTCCGAGGCGGTGACCTGGGTCCGGTGCCAGCCCTCCTTGCCATCGTGACCCTGGTCGCCGTCTTCGGGCTGGCCAACCCGTCGACCTTCCTGTCGGTCGGCAACTTCGCAAACCTGCTCGAGCAGGCCAGCGCCGTCATCGTCATTGCAATGGCCGTCAGCTTCTCCCTGCTGCTCGGCGAGATCGACCTCGCCGCCGGGTTCACTGCGGGCGTGGCCGCTGCGGTCATGGCCACCCGCCTTCAGGACGGCTGGGACCTGCCGAGTGCGGTGCTGTTGTCCGCCGTGGTCGCCGTCGCACTCGGCATGTTCACCGGCTTCATGGTCGCCAAGGTGGGGATTCCCTCGTTCGTCGTCACGCTCGCCAACTTCCTGATCTTCCAGGGGATCCTGCTTCTCCTGGTCAAGGAGGGCGGCACGGTCGGCATCGATTCTGAACTGATCCGCGACATGGTCGGCGCCAGCCTGTCTCCCACGCAGTCCTGGATCTTCGTCGTGATCGCGCTTGCGCTCTTCGCAGCGTTCGAAGTGCGGACGCAACGGGCTTCGCACGGCGCGGTGCCGATGTCGCTCGTCGCGATGAAAGTCGCCGGCACTACCGCAGTGGCGGTGATTGCCACACTGCTGTTGAACGAGAATCGTGCGCTGGCTCGGGCGAACATCGAGATCAAGGGCATGCCGGTGGTCGTTCCGCTGGTGCTGCTGCTCCTGGTATCGATCACCTTCGTTCTCGACAACACCCGCGCCGGACGACACCTGTATGCGGTCGGTGGAAACGCCGAAGCAGCCCGTCGCGCCGGCATCCGGGTCGATCGCATCAAGCTCGCAGCCTTCACGGCCTGCGGCCTGCTCGCCGGCGTCGGCGGCTACTTCCTCGCCTCACAAATCAACTCGGTGAGCGCAACGACTGGCGCCAACGACACGCTGCTGCTCGCCGTGGGTGCCGCCGTCATCGGCGGGACCTCGCTCTTCGGTGGCAAAGGCCGGATGATCAACGCGGCCTTGGGTGGACTCGTCCTTGCGCTGATCGACAATGGGCTTCCGCTTGTCGGCAAGCGCAGCGTGTTCTGGCTGGTCGAGGTCGACTTCAGCAGTTCGGGGGTGAAGGCCATCGCCGCCGGCCTTGCCCTTCTCGTCGCCGCTTCGGTCGATGCGCTCAGCCGGAAGAGCGCCGGCTGAGCGTCGACATCAGGCCAGGCTGGCGAGGAACTCTCGGGTCCGGGCCACCTCTGCGTCGGTGCCGAACGGATTCGCGATGACGGTCGTTGCTCCCGCGGCGTCGAATCGGCGCAGGCCGGCCTCGACCGCAGCCTCATCACCGACGATCGCCAGATCGGCCGGGCCGTCGAGACCTTCGCGATCGAGCATCGTCCGGTACGACGGCAGCACGCCGTAGATCTCGTAGTCCTTGGCCGCGCGAGCCCGAGCAGCTTCGACATCGTTCGTGAGCAGCACCGGGACCGCGGCGAGCAGCTGTGGCTCGGGCCGGTCCGCATCGGCGGCTGCTGCCCGCAACGTCGGACCGGTGAGCGTCTCGAGGGTGACCGGGCCCGTCATCCAGGTGGTGGTGCCGTCGGCATAGCGACCGGCCAGCTTCAACATCTGCTCTCCGAGCGCAGCGACGAACACCGGTGCCGGATCGGCGCGGATGCCGAGCTCCATGCGACCGCTCACCATCTCACCCGTATGCGAAGCAGGTTCGCCGTTGAGCAGCGGCATGAGCACCTTGAGGTAGTCGCTCATGTGGCGGACCGGTCGCTCGAACGGGATCCCCCAGAACCCTTCGACCACCGGCTTGTGCGAGAGGCCGATGCCAAGGTCGAGTCGGCCACCGATGGCCTGGTTCACGGTGATGGCCTGCTGGGCGAGCATCGTCGGATGCCGCACCCACGTGGGGACGACGTTCGTGCCGAGCCGAATGTCGGGCACTTCGCGGCCGACGACGGCGAACGCGGTCAGTGCGTCGAGATCGCGGATCTGTGGCGTCCAGAACCGGCTGAAGCCCTGCGCGGCCGCAGCCGCCACGTCTTCGACCAGGCCGTCCACCGAGGTCGCAAATCCGAACACATCAAGCTGCATGTCATCCCTTTCGAGGTCGAACGCCTCCAACCTACCTGTCCGGCAGACGCCGACATGGAGTCTACTAATACCTAGACTCGTGCTACGCTGACGCCATGCTCGACCTCCTCGTGATCGGCGCCGGAATCTCCGGACTCCGCACGGCCGACCTCGCCATCGCCGCCGGGTTGAACACCGTCGTGCTCGAGGCCCGCGACCGCGTGGGCGGACGACTGCACTCCCTGCCGCTCGATCGTGGAGCCGTCGACCTGGGTGCCACCTGGTTCTGGGCCGGCGAACGCCACGTCGAACAACTCATCCACGAACTCGGCGTACCCGTGCACGCCCAGCACCTCGCCGGCGACGCCGTGTATCACGATCCCCAACAAACTCGGCGCCTCGACGGCAACCCGATCGACGTGCCATCCGGGCGCTTCACGGCCGGCGCTCAAGACCTGGCCCAACGCCTCGCCGACCGCCTCCCTCCGTCGACGATCCGGCTCGGTGAAGCCGCCACCGCCGTCCACCGCACCGACGATCACCTCGTGGTTCAGACCGCCGAAGCCGAACACGCCGCTCAGCACGTGGTGCTCGCACTTCCGCCGGCGCTCGCCGCGCATGCGATCGAGTTCACCCCTCCCCTCCCCGAGCCACTCGGCGGCCTCGCCCGATCCACGCCGGTGTGGATGGGTGCCATCGTGAAGGTGGTCGCCGTCTACCCCAACGCCTTCTGGCGCGACGCCGGCCTCGCCGGAGCCGCCATGAGCCATGTCGGACCCATGCGCGAGATCCACGACATGTCCGGGCCGGCCGGCACCCCGGCCGCCCTCTTCGGGTTCGTTCCGCTGATGGAGGCGGACCAGCCGGCGCCCACACCCGAGGCCGTCGTCGACCAACTCATCCAACTCTTCGGCCCTGACGCCGCAAACCCGAGCGCCCTTCACCTGACCGACTGGCGGTCGGAATCGCACACCGCGCCGCCGGGGGCAGAGCTGCTTCGGGCCTACCAGACCTACGGCCATCCGCTCTGGGCGGAACCCGCCATGGACGGACGGCTCCACTGGTCGTCCACGGAAACCGCACCCGTCAACCCCGGCCACATCGACGGCGCACTCGCGAGCGCAGCCCGTGTGGCCGCCACCGTCATCGCCGACCGATCCCCACAACGGAGTCAACCATGACCACACCGACGTTGAACGAACTGCTCCACGAGTACGACCGTGCCATCGGCTGGACCGACTCGCTCTGGACCGACCTGAGCGCCGACCAGGTGGTCTGGCGCCCGCACGAGGAGTCCAGTGCCATCGGCTGGCACCTCGGTCACCAAGCGGCGGTTGCCCACTTCATGCTGCGCAATCTCACGGCCGCCGAGCCCAGCCCGGACCCCGAACTCGACGGCCTGATGGACTCGGCCACACTCGAAGTCGACCGTGGCGTGCTCCCCAACGTCGGGCGAATCGGCGACTACCGGTCGGCCGTGCGCGAACGTGTCCACCACACGATCGGCCGTATCGACGGGGGCGACGTCGGCGCACCGGCCCAACTCCGAGTCATCGCGCACACGCTGCTGGTGGCCGTCGTCAATCACGAATACCAGCACAGCAAGTGGATCGGTGAGGTCCGCAACGAAGCGCACGGCCTCGACGTCCCGCCGGCGCCAACGGGCGCGCTGCTCACCGAGATCGACGGCTACACGATCGTCGGATAGGTTCGCTCCATGAGCCAACTCGTCACGGGAGACGCACTTCCTCCACTGCTCGCGAAGGATCTCGACGGCAACGAGGTCGACCTCACCGCCTCCGTCGCCGGAAGCTGGGCCGTCATCATGTTCTACCGGGGCGACTGGTGACCGTACTGCCGTCAACAGTTGGTTGACTTCGCAGTTCATGGTGGCCCGCTCATCAATCTCGGCGTGAAGGTCGCCGCCGCGTCCGTCGATTCGATCGAATCGGTGGCTGCGCTCAAGGCCGGACTCCACGTCGGTTACCCGATGTACGCAGAGATCGACCACCACAAGATCGCGGCCGACACGGGAGCGCACAAACAGACTGGTGGGCGCGAGATCATGCATGCCACCGGTTTCCTCGTGGAACCCGACGGCACGATCAACACGGCCGTCTATTCGACCGGCCCCATCGGCCGGTTCACCGCAAGCGAGATCATCCGCAAGGTGACCTTCGAACAAGCTCAGCGCAGCTGAGCCGCACAGCGGAGCTGAGCAGCACAGCGCAGTTAGCTGCGGGGAACCTCGACCCAGGGGATCTCCTTGTCGACGCGGGGCTCGCCGGGAAGGCCCAGCACCTGCTCGCCGAGGATGTTCCGCATGATCTCCGACGTGCCACCCTCGATGCTGTTGGCCCGCGCCCGCAGGAACGCGTACCGCGAACCCGTGGAGGTACCCGAAACGTCGAGGGTCTCGGGCCGACGGAAGGTGTAGTCGTAGTCGACCTGGCCCGCCATGCCGAGCAGATCGACGGAGAGTTCGTAGACGTCCTTGTTCAGCTCGGCGAACATCAGCTTGGCCACCGAACCCTCCGGACCCGGGTTGCCGACCTTGCGGTTCTGGGATGCGCGGATGTTCGTGAGCCGGAGTGCCTCCGCCTTCGCCCACAGCTTCGTGACCTTGTCCCGAGCGAGTGGCGTGCGCTCCTCGTCGGGCAGCTTCTCCCACTCGGCCATCAACATGCCGACCGAACCGCCGCCCCGGCGCGGAGCGTTGCCACCGATGGAGACGCGTTCGTTCATCAACGTCGTCAACGCGGCCCGCCATCCTTCGCCGACCTCACCGATTCGGAAGGCATCGGGAATCCGGACGTCGGTCATGTAGACCTCGTTGAACTCGGCCTCGCCGGTGATCTGACGCAACGGCCGAACCTCGACTCCTTCGGCCCGCATGTCCATCGCGAAGTAGGTCATGCCCTTGTGCTTCGGCAGGGACGGATCGGTCCGGACCACCAGCATGCCGAAGTCCGCAAGATGGGCGAGCGTGTTCCACACCTTCTGCCCGTTGACGACCCATTCGTCGCCGTCACGAAGACCCTTCGCCGCAAGTCCGGCAAAGTCGGAGCCGGCGCCCGGCTCGGAAAAGAGCTGACACCACTTCTCTTCGCCCGTGAACATCGGCCGCAGGAAGCGGGCCCGCACCTCGGGGCTGCCGTGCGTTGCGATGGTCGGGCCGGCAAGGTGACGGAAGAACGTGACCGGATCGTCTGGCTCCTTGCCCGCAGCCGCAAGCCGCTTCTCGATGTGTTGTTGGAGCTTCGGCGACAGCCCCATCCCACCCTCGCCCTCGGGAAAGTTGATGACCGCAAGGTTGGCGTCGAACTGATGACCGCGGAACTCCTGCCCCGACATCGAACTGGGATCGTGCTGCGCCAGCAGTTCGTCGATGGCCTGGTCAATGCGTTCGAGGTCGCTCATTCGACCAGTATCGCAGTCGCGTCGCTGCGGCTCCACCCCCACCATGCTCCACCCGATACGTGACGAGGTATGCACGCACGCTCACTCTCCGTCATCTACAGTGAGCAACTCGGAGAGGGCCGCAAGCGGGCAACGATGCGAAAGACCTCCCCACCATGACGATCAACCCTGTTGACGCGGACGCTCGCCGCTACACCCGTCAGCACGATCGAATTCTGTTCGCCGTCGTGCAGCAGATTCAGGAACTCAACACCCGTCTGCAGTTCGTCGAGAACGTGCTCGACCCGCAGGTGGAGCCGCCGACCATGGGCGACTTCGTTGCCGTCGACGCATCCCGCACGGCCTCGGCGAACCTGAGCGACGAGATCGCCGGAATCCAGTCGTCCCTCCAGTCGATCGTCGCATCGCTCGACGCCCCGAGCCGGCTCGACGAACCATCCGTCAACGAGCCGGCGACCGTCCCGCAGCGCACCGCCGCCGGGTCGACGCCGACGTCCGGCCTCGAAGGCGACCCCGTGGTCGTGGACCTCACGGCACCGCGTCGCCCGCGCTGGCGCTCTGAAGTGACTCGCCCCGCCGGCTGGCAGCCGGTGCAGAAGCGCAAGGCCTGACGGACCGAGCCGGGGCTCAGGCGTTCGCCGAGGTTTCTTCCGGTTCCTCTTCGCCGAGCACCTCAGGAACCTCGCCGGCCTCCAGATCCCGCAGCAGTCGCTCGAGGTCGGCAAGTGCGTCCTCCTGGAGACGCTCGTACTCGGCGAAGTCCGGCAACGCTTCCTCGGCCGAGTTGAGCCGCTCAAGAATGTCGGCCAGACGCTCCTGGACGCCGCTTGGGCTGTCTGGGCCGATCACACCGGTCGGCGGACGGTCGGCGTCCACGCCCGTCGGCACGGCCGTTCCCGTGATCGCCGCGGCGTCCGCCACGGAGATGTTGAACAGCGCGGCCATCGCCTCGGCATAGGTCGGCGCGAACCCGATCGAGTCCTCGACCACGACGGCGACGAACTGGATGGCCGGCTCGGTCGTCTGGTTCGACGTGTCGGACTCGGGCTCGGGGCGCACGTAGTACGGGCGGACGTAGATGATTGCGTCGTCGATGAGCAGTGGCAGCAGGTTGCCGGCCAGGAACTCGGATCCCGCCTGGCTGAGCTGTGTCTGCTCCTCGGAGATGACCGGGTCGATGCTCAGGAGCTCGTGAATGTTGCTCGGTCCATCGACTTCGACGTTGGCGCCGGTCGACATGAGGTACTGACGCAACTCGGGATTTCCGTTCTCGTCGACCCGACCGATGATGTAGGCCGTGATCTCGCGGATGCCGTCGTTGAGTGACCGGGGCACGTACGAGCGGGAAACGACGAAGGACGGTTCGTCTTCGTCGGGAAGTTCGAGGACCTGGTAGAAGGGATCCACCCGTCGCCCGGTCCGGCCGATCACCTGGGTCGCGTCGTTCGCATCGACGATGAAGACTTCCTGGCCGCCCGACACCGAGTCGGTGTTCGCAGCGACTTCCCAGGCCAGGTTGGCCGTGAAGAACTCACTCACATCCTCGAGCTGGTAGCGACCCCACAGTTCCGTCTGCACCCGGAACAGGTCTTCCGGGAAGCGCAGGTGCTCCCGGATGTCTGCGGGCATCTCGTCCATGCTCCGGAAGAGGCCGTCGAATTGCTGACGGTAGGCCCACAGGATCGGATCGGCGTCCGGATCGCCGGGCTCATCCACTGCGTAGAACTCGACGGAACCGTCGTAGGCATCGACCACGACCTTCACCGAGTTGCGCACGTAGTTGAAGTTCCGATTCAGGTCGGACTCGTCGGGCAGCTGCGTGGTCGGGGCGAGGTCGGAGTACGGGTAGTCGCTCGACGTGGTGTACGCATCGATGATCCAGCTGATGCCGCCGTCGGACACGACGGCGTACGGGTTGCTGTCGTACTGGAGGAAGGGGGCGATCCGGCGGGCCCGATCGACGATGTCCCGAATGAACAGCACCTCGGACTCGTCGGTGAGCGTGCCCGAGATCAACGGCTCGATCTCTCCGAAGCGGAACGAGAAGGCGAGCCGCTGCAGGAACGACGACATGGGCACGCCACCCTCACCGTCGTAGTTGAAGCCTCCGGCGTTGCCCGGCTCGAACTCGTTCTGCGTGGTCGAAACGACGGCGTACGGCGTGTTGTTCTCGCCAAAGTAGATCTGGGGCTGATCGATCTGGATCTCGTCCAGGTCGGACTCGAGCGGTGCGTCACGGACGACGAACTGGGGGACGCCGTTCTCGTCGACGCGGTTGGCCGGCGCCATGACGATGCCGTAGCCGTGAGTGTTGACAGCGTGGAGTTCTTCCCACGACGCCGCGTTGATGGACCCCAACTCGCGCACACCGACGACCATCGGGGTGAGCTCGCCGTCGATCACGTACCGGTCGATGTCGAGCGACTCGTCGAAGTCGCGGTAGAAGTCGCGGTCCTTCTGGTTGAGGGTGAACGAATCGTCGACGATGCGTGGGTCGAGCAGGCGAGCGTTGCTGAGGACGTTGCGATGCTGGAGCAGCTCGTCGACCTCGATGTCGCCGGTGTAGACGAAGTCGCCCGTGTTCACGGCGTCCAGTTCGAACGCGGCCCGGGTGCCCTCGATGTTCCGTTCGATGTACGGGCGTTCACGCGCCTCCTGGTCGGGAGACACCTGCAGCTGCTGGATGACGGCCGGGTAGATGCCACCGGCGATGACGGCGATCAGCGCCCAGAGCCCGACAGCGATCGACGGCAGCGCCCAGCCGCGGCGCCAGATGTTGGCCACCAGCAGCCCCACCGAGAACAGCGAGATCAACAGCAGGAGCTGAATTGCGGGGAGGGAGGCGTTCAGATCGGTGTAGAAGGCGCCGCGGGCGAAGCCCTGCTGGGAGGTCAACAGGTCGAACCGCTGCAGGTAGTAGTCGGCGGCCTTGAAGAGGGCCAGAAAGGCCAGGATGATCGACAGGTGGGCCTTGACCTGCGGGGTGCTCCGCCGGTCGACGGTCTGAATGCGGATGCCGCCGTTGATGTAGTGCCAGATGGCCGTGATGATGCCGATGATGATGAATGCGGCGAAGAACCAGCTGACGACGAAGTTCAGGAACGGCAGCCGGAAGATGTAGAACGCAATGTCGCGGCCGAAGACCGGTTCGGTCGTGCCGAAGTCCACCGGGTTGGTGAACAGGATCCACTCGTTCCACTGCGACGCCGCGCCCCCGCCGGCGACCAGTGCGAAGAAGCCGGCGATGGCAAAGCGGATGAGGCCGGTGCGCCGGCCGATGGTCTCGTGCCACCGCACCAACAGCTCCTCTTCGGGGCCGGGTGGGCGCAGGGCCGGCGCAATGCGGTCGGCGATGACCAGGTTGATCCACGCGAGTACGAAAAACACCGCGATGAAGATGACGGACAGGATGATCTGGGCCGACAGAACGGTCGTCCATTCGTCGGTACGTCCGATGTCGTCGTACCAGAGATAGTCCGTGTAGAGGCCAAAGATCCCACGCAGTGATGCGAGCAGGACGATGAGCGCCACCACCACGATGAAGCCGATGATCCGGCCTCGACCCGGGCGGCGACTCTCGGACTCGGTTTCTTCGTCAGTTGCCATGTCCCGTCGAGGATATCGCTGCCATGCGCCGACGTGAGCTCAGCTGGCGTTGAGATCCTTCACGGCACCACAAATGATCTGCGAGTGCTCTGCGATCCGCTGGGTCTTCACCTCGCGGTAGACGCTGCGCAGCCGGTCCACGACGGCGTCCGGATCGTCGGACACGTCGGTGAGGCAGGCGTCCACCCGTCGCCGGATTCCTTCGACGAGGCGGCCGATCTCGGCCTCGGCCTCGGGTGCATCGGCAACGCCGTCGCCCAGCACGGCCTCCGTCGCCGACCAGTAGCGGAGGCGATGATCGGCTTCGGTGCCGAGCAGTCCTTCGACGGTGGCGCCGTCGGTTCCTGCCCGGAGCGTCGAGAGCACCTCGCTCTGCTCATCGGCCAGCACCCGCTTCAGCTTCCGTCCGACCTCGTCGGCAAGTTGCTGGGGAGCGACGCCGGCCTCGGTCGCAGCATCGGATTCGCCCGCGGGTGCGGTGTCGGCTTCGGCCGCTTCCGCCACGACGGCCGCGTCCTGGGTCTGACGCATGCGAGCGAAAAGGCTGTCCACCCTGGTCGGGTCAGCCTCGGGTTCGGGCTCTGACTCCGGTGCAGCTTCGGGCTCCGGTTCGGGCTCGGCGTCGGCGGCAACCGGCTCGACGACCTCCGCTGGCTCCTCGACCTCTGCCGGCGCTTCCACCTCTACCGGCTCGTCCACCGCGGCGACCTCGACCTCGTCCGGTTCCGAGGGCTCGTCTGGTTCGTCAGGTTCGTCAGAGTCGTCGACGGCGCTCACCACTTCCAGCGGCTCGGGCACCGGCGCCGATTCGGGTTCCTGGTCCCTCGGCTTTGTCGACCTGCGGTTCGCCGGATGTCGATCCGTGTCGACGTCCTGGCGGGCGGCAGTCAGGCTCACCACTTCGGCGAGCGGACCATCGCCATCGTCTCCGGCTGCCGCGTCGTCCGAACGTCCGATGTCCGGCGCGGCGACGGCGTCCTCGTCGCTGCCCTCGTCGGCGGGGACGGTGTCTTCCGCTGCCGCGGGTTCCTCCGGCTCGAGCGCTTCGGGCTCGGCCGCCGGTTCCTCGACCGACGTCGACGCATCCTCGGCCGCGGCGACCGGGGCCATTTCAATCGTTGGCTCGGACGTCATTTCCGCCCGAGTCCGGGCGGGTGCGACCACGGGAACGGGACCGGTGTCCAACAGACCGGCCAGCTTGGCCGTCTCGATTTCTGCCTCGATCTCCTCGAGCGTGGAGTCGCTCACGTTGTGACCCGCCGTCTCCGCAGCGGCCCGCGCCTCCGACATGGAGATGTTCAGTTCTTCGCTGATCTCTTCCAGTGCCCGGCGGACGACCTCGTGCGATGCCAACAGCCGTTCCCGGCCGGCGCGTAGCTGTTCGATCTGCCGTCGAGCGGCGGAGCGGCGCCGAGCGAGGTCCTCGAGAATCCGGCGGCGGGTGAGTTCGGCTTCACGAACGATGCGCGCCGCTTCGGCGTCGGCGGATTGTTGATCGACACCGGCTTCCGCCCGAATCGACTCGGCGTCCTGACGGGCACGATCACGGATGGTTCCGGCCTCGTCGTCGGCCGCCTCCAACCGGCGGCGCTCCTCGTCGAGCGCGGCAGCGCGGAGCCGTTCGGCCTCGGCATCAGCGGCCCGAGATCGTTCGGCGTGCAGCTCCTCGGCTGCCGCGATGATGTCTGCGGCCTCGGCCTCCGCTTCTGCGAGACGATCGGCGGCAGCGGCCCGCGCTTCGGTGAGCACGCGACCCGCCTCCTGTCCGAGCTGTTCGGTGAGCGCGGCCTCGTCCGGTTCGGCCTGCTCCTGGACGAGCGACTCCTGCAGCGAGGCGACCTCCTCGCGGAGGCGTTCGACCTCGGCCTTCCAGGCGTCACGGTCGGTCTCGGCGGTGCGCAATTGGGTGGAAACCCGCTCGAGGTACGCGGTGACCTCTTGGGGGTCCACGCCGCGCAGGCGTGACCCAAAGGTCTTCTTGGCGACCTCGGCCGGCGTCAGGTTGTCGGTGGAGCCATCCATCGAACGCAATGGTACGTCCCCACGAAACGTGGTTCTGTGATCACCATGGCCCACTTTTGGCGGGCCGAGCCCAAGAACAGCGCCAATTCAGAGGGTGCCGTCGGTTGGAAGCTCGTCCACGTTTCCGCCGAGCTCACCGATGATCGCCAGCGCATCGGCCAGCGTGTCCACCGGTTCGATCCGAAGATCGTCGACCGCGGCGCGAGCTTCATCGAAGTTCGCGGAGGGAACGATGAAGACCGCAGCGTCGGCGTCGCGTGCGGCAAAAGCCTTCTGATGCACCCCGCCGATCGCTCCGACACTGCCATCCCGATTCATCGTTCCCGTGACCACGATCTGGTTGCCACCGGTCAGATCGCCCTCGGTCAGCACATCGAGCACCGTGATCGTGAAGGCGAGACCCGCCGACGGGCCGCCCACGTCCTCCGTCAGGATGTCGACGCTGAAGGGAAGCTCGGCATCGCGGAACTGCGTGGCCGCATTGAACAACCCGGCCCGTTCGAGCGCCCGGCTTCCAAGTTCCACATCGCCGGTCACGAGCGAACCGTCGAGCCGAACGGCTTCGAGCATGACGACGTCGCCCGAGCGCCGATCGGAGAGCGACACCACGAGGTCCTCGAAGTTCGTGATCGGCTGACCATCGAGCTGGGTGATTCGGTCTCCGGCGGCCAGGAGGTCGGCGACCGGACCCCCGGGCACCACATCGTCGATGACGGCGCCGTCGCCAGCGTCGGTCACTTCCGCGCCCCGAGCAACGCCGAGGAAGGCCGCAGTGTCTCCGGTGAGGGTGACCGGCACGTCGATCGGTGCTTCGCCCGGTGGGTTGACCAGCAACGTGACCTCCTCCCCCGGTTGGCGCGGATCGAGCACGTCGAACAGTTCCTGCACAGTCGTGAAGGTCTGGCCATCCACCGCCGTGATCACGTCGTTCCGGCTGACGACGCCGTCGAGGGCCCCGCCGTCGACCACGTCGATCACGACGACACCGGCCGGCTCCGAAACCTCGAAGCCGAGCTGGGTGAGCGCCGCAGCGATCGAATTACTCTGCGAGGTCAGCATGAGCTGCGCGTTTTCTTCGCGCTGCTCGTCGAACGTGCGCCCGCGCAGCAGCTCGTCCTCGTGGAAGATGCGATCCGACTCCCGGAACCGCGAGATCAGCCAGCCAACCGGCGAGAGCCGACGCTGGGTGACGGTGACGAATCGGACCTCACCATCGGGGCTCTCGAAGGACGCGGCGCCCTCGACCTGGACGAACTCCTCCGTCTCGAACGTCGAGCCGGGCTCGAGCACGAGGTACGGAATCCGGAACAGCGTGAGCGCCACACCGATCCCGAACATCACCAGCGCGAGCACGAACCAGTAGACGAACGAGCCGCCCGGTGACGTGTCCTCTGCCGTCGCGTCGGCGGGGGGAGTGACTACGCTGTCCAGCACATGACCAGCATCGCACGACACGGTGAAAACCCTCCGTCACCTCGGCAACTGCCCATCGAGCCTCGTCCCGAGCGTTCGCTGTTGCAGAAGTTGGGCGTCGGCTTCCAGCCGCCTGCGCAGGCAGAGTACGGCCCCGACGCGTACCCGTCGGTGCTGCGGCGCATCACCTCGTTGTTCCTGCTCATCGGTCTGGTGGTGTTCCTGGGTGTTGCCGTTGCGGGCATGATCGGCTCCGTGATCCTGGTCGCCGGGTTCCTGCTCGAACAGGCCATCAGCAGCTGAGCCACGCTCAGCGTCCGAAGAGCCCCTTGCGGACGCTCACCATCGAGTCCGGCTCGGGAACCTCGACGATCGGCGCCTCTTCAGCGGCCTCGGCCACATCGGCCACGTCGTCGAACACGGTCTCCGGGTCGGGGGCCTCGCCCTGGAGCGAATCGAACAATGCCTCGCCGGTGTTCTCCGGTACCGGTTCCGGATCGGTGGCGAAGATCGCCTCGAGTTCGGCTTCCGGTTCGAAGGCAGCTTCCTGGCTGTCCGAATCGGCGGTGACCCAGTCGGTCGAGTCGTCCGACGTCTCCGCAAACGGGTCGTTGACCGGCTCGGCTGAGGGAGCATCGGCGATGTCCTCGACGGACGCGATCGGTTCGGGTTCGACAACCGGTTCCGGCTCAGGTGCCGGCGCCTCGGCGGGCGCGGCCACCTCGGGAGCAGCCATCACCGGCGGCTCGGGAATCACCGTGCGCTCGACCGGCGCTGCCGACGGCGAAGCATCGTCGTCGTTCACCTCGACCCGGAAGTACGGGCGGAAGTCGAACTGCACCTCTTCGAGCTTGAAGATGCGCGGTGAGGTCACTCCCTCGACATTGCGCAGTCGCTCGGCGGCGACGATGGCCGCATCGAGGCTTCCACACCGTTCGAAGCCGGACGCACCATCGGCCGATTCATACACGACAATGTGTGACATGTTCATTTCTCCAGGTGATCGCGACAGCAGGCGAGTGGTCCCATCGGATCCACGGTCGAGTTCTTGAGTCGTATGGCCCAGTCACCCGACCCCGATCGATCCGACGTCGTGCTCGCCGGAACCACGGCGGACATCGCTGTGCTCGACCGGGCAAGTGCCTCGGCGGATCCAGTCTTGCGCATCCTCTCGTTGGGCGCGCGTCTGCGGGCCGGCGTGCTCACCGACGACGACCTCACCCGAGGTCTCGAGGATCCCGATCGCGACGTCCGCTGCCGGGCAATCGAACTGGCGATCGCCGGCGAGGTGCCATTGGTCGGGCTCCTGTCGGACCCGGACGACCTCGTCGTCGAGACGGCGGCATGGGCACTCGGCGAACGTGAGGACGACGATCCGCTGATCGTGGCCGCCTTGAACCGTGTCGGCATCGAACACACCATCGCCATCTGCAGGGAGGCCGCCATTGCCGCCCTCGGCGCCATCGGCCACCCCGACGGCCTGCCCACCATCCTTGCGGGCCTCGACGACAAGCCACCGGTCCGACGGCGAGCCGTGCTGGCACTTGCGCCGTTCGACGGTCCCGAGGTCACTGCGGCACTCGAACGGGCGCTCCACGACCGGGATCGACAGGTTCGCCAGGCCGCCGAGGATCTGCGCTGATCAGGTCCGAGCGAACTGCTGCATGAACAGGTCGTGGTAGAACCCGCGGTTTGCGAGCAGTTCCTCGTGCGGGCCGATCTCCCGGATCACGCCACCGTCCAGGGCGATGATGAGATCGGCGTGCCGGATGGTCGACAGGCGGTGGGCGATGACGAACGACGTTCGTCCTTCCATCAGTCGATTCATCGCCAGCTGAATGGCACGTTCCGTGCGGGTGTCGACCGATGAGGTCGCCTCGTCGAGGATCAGCACGTCGGGTCGAGCCACGATCGCCCGGGCGATGGTGAGCAGCTGCCGTTGTCCCTGCGAGAGGTTCGATCCGCCCTCGGAGAGCACCGTGTCGTAGCCGTCGGGCAGCCGTTCGATGAACCGATGGGCGTTCGCATCCTTCGCCGCTTCGATGCATTCCTCGTCGGACGCGTCGCTCCGCCCGTACTTGAGGTTGTACATGACGGTCTCGCTGAAGAGGAACGGCGTCTGCAGCACGACGGCAGCCCGCAGCCGCAGGTCGTCCAGCTTGAGTTCGACGATGGGTTCCCCGTCGAGACGGATCTCGCCGTCGTCGATCTCGTAGAACCGGCCGATCAGGTTGATGATGGTGGACTTTCCGGCACCCGTCGGGCCGACCATGCCGATCATCTGCCCGGGTCGGGCGTGGAACGAATTGTCGAAAAGGATCTGCCCGCCGGTGTCGTAGCTGAAGTCGACGTTGTCGAAGACCACGTCGCCCTCCGCCCGCGAGAAGGGCCTGGCCGCCTCGCCATCCGTGATGGCGGGCTGTTCGTCGAGGAGCTCGAAGACGCGGTTCGCACCCGCTGCCGACTGGATCGCGGAATTGATCGAACGAGAAATGGCACCGACCGGCATGGCGAACTGCTGAGAGAAACCCAGGAAGGCCACGACGGTGCCGACCCCGACCCGACCGTTCGACGCCATGATCCCACCGATCAACGCGATGGCAGCCACATCGGCGTTGCCGACCAGCCGCACGGTCGGCATCACCATCCAGCCGAGGAACGATGCCTTCTGATCGGCGTCGCGGGCGACCAGCGATCGCTCGCGCAGCTCCTCGAGCGTTGCCCCCTGCTGCCCGTAGGCCTGCAACGTCTTCTGGCCGGTGACCCGCTCCTCGAGGTAGCCGTTGATCGACCCGACCGCTCCTTGCAGGATCGTGAAATTGCGGGCGACCTGCTTGCCGATCCGACTCATCACCAGCAGCGACAGCGGGGCGATCAACAGGACGACGATGGCGAGGACGACGTCCAGGCTGAACATGATCACCGTGATGGCGACCATCTGGATCATCGCCGAAACCAGGCCGAACAACGACGACGAGAGGAACGTGTTGATGACCTCGGTGTCGGACGTGACCCGGCTCATCAGGTCGCCGGACGAACGGGACTCGTGAAAGCCGAGCGACAACGTCTGCAGCTTCTCGAACAGTTCCTGTCTGAGCCGACGCATCGCCGTTTGTGCGGCGATGGCAATCAGGTTCGCTGCCGCCCACCGCAGGACGAACGTGACGAGCGCGAGCACCAGAATGAGCAGCGCCTGACTGCCGAGTCCGTCGGTCTGGCCTTCGAACACGTCGTCGACGGCGTTGCCGAACAACAACGGCTGGATGGACTGCAACAGCAGCCCGGCGAGCAGCAGCAGGACCGCGCCCGCAACGACCACCCGCCGGATCAACAGGTAGCCGAAGAGGCGGCGCAGCGTTGCGCCGATGTTCGATGGGACGCGTGGGCCGGGAGCGGTCATCGGCCGACCTCCGGGTCGACCGACGGTGCAGCTTGGAGCAGCTCCTCCACCTCGTCGAGTGGGCCGAGCTGCGATTCGACGATCGTCCGATAGAGCTCGCTCGCCGCGAGCAGCTCTTCGTGGGTGCCGTTGCCGACGAGGCGACCGTGGTCGAGCAGCAGGATGCGGTCGGCGCTCAGCGCGGCCGAGACCCGCTGGGCCACCATCACGACGGTCGTGTCGGCGTGCTCGGCGGCGAGGCGAGCCTGAATCCGGGCTTCGGTCGCGACGTCGACCGCGCTCGTCGTGTCGTCGAGGATGAGGATTCGGGGGCGGGCCACGACCGCTCGTGCCAGGGCGATGCGTTGGCGCTGACCGCCGGACAGGTTCGTCCCCTTCTCGGCCAGGTCCGTTTCGATACCATCAGGGAGCCGATGGAGGAACGTGTCGGCGTCGGCGACCCGAAGCGCACGCTCGACCTGCTCGGCCCCGGCTTCGGGCCGACCCATCTTGATGTTGTGTTCCGCGGAACCGGTGAAGATGTGGGCCTGCTGCAGCGTGATGGCGATCGTCTGCCGCAGGTCGGCGATTCGCACGTCGCGCACGTCCACCCCATCGATGCGAACGGCACCATCGGTCACGTCGTAGAAACGCGGGATGCAGCTGACGAGCGACGTCTTCCCGGAGCCGGTTGCGCCGATGACGACGACCGTCTCCCCCGGTTCGATCCGAAAGCTGACCTGGTCGAGCACCGGCGACCCGGCCGGCGAGCCGTCCGCCTCGAGGTAGTGCAGCGTGACGTCATCGAATTCGATGGCGCCGTCGATGTCGCCGAACGGTTGGGCATCCTCACGCTCCCGAACATCGGGCACCGTGCGGAAGATCTCCCGGAATCGCCCCATGGAGGTGCCGAGCCGGCCGAGTTCGGGGAGTACGAACGACAGGAACGCAATGGGCAGCATCGCGGTGAGCAGATAGTTGAAGAACGTGGTGAGCTCGCCTGCGGTCAGCGAACCCACCCCGCTGCGGGCGGTGAAGAACAGCGCCCCGGCGACCGCGAGGTAGATCAGCGTCACGAAGGTCGGCTCGAGGAGGGCCACCCGGCGTGCCGGACGCATCGACGCCTCGTAGAGCTCGTCGTTGCGATCGGTGTAGCGCTCGACCTCGAGCGGCTGGCGAACGAAGTTCTTCACGACCTGGACGCCGGCCAGATTCTCCTGCAGCACCGTGTTGAGCGAGTCGAGCCGCTGCTGCTGTGCGGCGTAGAGCGGGTTGAGCCGGGGCACGATGAACGAAATCACGGCGAGGTTGAGGCCCAGCACCACGAGTGTCGGCAGGAGAAGCGACGGCGTCTCGGTCGCCACGAGAATCAGCGCGCCGATCAACATCACCGGCGAACGGATCAACATGATGATCGCCATCATCAGGGCGTTTCGCAGGATCGAGATGTCGCTGGTGAGGCGCACGAGAAGGGGGCCGGTCCGGAACCGGTCGAGGTCGCCGAACGACAGGGTCGTGACCTTCTCGTACAGCGCCACCCGGATCGTGTGAGCGGTTTCGGTGGCCACACGCGAGGCCAGGTAGGCGGCAAAACCGCCGAAGACCATCGAGGCGATGCCGAACCCGAGCATCCGCAATGACGTCTCCACGACGACCCCGGTGTCCTGGTTGCGAACGCCCTCATCGATGATGCGCTGAATCTGCTGGGGAATCAGCAGCTCGAACAGCACCGCGATCACGGCAGCGACCTGCGACGCAAGCAGCAGCCGCTTCTGGTCGGCGGGCATGCGCCGGAAAAGGAAGAGAAGTGATTCGACGGCGCCCACCGCGCCACTCTACGCCTCGGAACCCGGCCCGGGACCGTCCGATGACCGACTGCGCGCGTTCATCGCGACCCGGATGCGTGGGCAAATTCACACGCTCCGCGACTCATATTGTCAACCGAACGTCCTTTCGGTGACAATGAGTGAGGAGCAACGGTGGGTTCGCTCCACGAGACGGGCGAGAGATGGCGAAACGAGAACGAATCAACCTGCGTGGCCCGCAGCCGTTCGCCATCGTTGTCGCGCTTGCCGTTCTCGCGCTCGGCTACGCCATCTTCCAATTCGACCCCAAGGCGTCCGCATCTGTCGCAATTTCGGACGCCTCCATCTGGTTCGAGACGAGCTCGGCGGGCGCCATCGTCGAGGTCAACAGCGAATCCCTCGACGTGCAGAACACCATCCAGGTGGCCGAGCCCGGCCAACGGATCTCGGCGCACGCCGGCTCCACACGCGTCGCTGTTGCCAACCATGAGACGCGCACCCTCGTGCTCGTCGATCGGGCAACGCATCGCATCACCCACCTGATGGATCTCGGCGTGGCCGAAGGGGAGATCGAACTCCACGGAGCCGGCGACCGAGTCGTTGTGGTCGGCGCCGCCCGCGTCGACCGCGTGGACCTGACGACGTTCGAACACACGGTGGTCGGGTTCACCGGTGGCATCTCGAGCGCTGTCCTCGCGCGTGACGGCATCTACGCCGTCGACGGCAACGGCCAGGCGATTCACCACATGGGATCCGAAGACACCGACTTCCGTCGGATCGTCGAGCTCACGGAAACCACTGCGGTTCCGCAGCTGACCACGTCGAGTGATGGTGTGCTGTTGGTCGACAACGTGCGGCTCGAAGTCCAGCGTGTGGCCGGTGAACGCCTCGTGGAGAGCCAGTGCATCGCCAGTTCGACCACCGATGTCGCCATTGGAACCGCCTCCGCCAGTGCCGTCGATCTCCCGATGGTCGATCGGCAGCGGAACGAACTGCTGCTCAGCCCGCTCGGCGCGGCGCCCAACCTGCCGTGTCGCGCCATCGATCTCGAACAGCAGGAGTGGCGCTACGGTCCCCCGGTCATTAGCGAGGACGTCGCCTACGTCCCCAACTGGGCCAACGGAACCGTGCTGCGCATCGAGCTCGACACCGCTGAGCAGACCACGGTCCCGTTCGTTGCGCCGAACGTCGAGTTCGAAGTGCTGGTCCACAACGGTGTCGTCTGGGCGAACGACACCTTCGGACGGATGGCGGCGGTCGTGGACGTGGACCGCCAGGCCCGACT
This sequence comes from Acidimicrobiales bacterium, assembly GCA_020628865.1. Taxonomy (GTDB): domain Bacteria; phylum Actinomycetota; class Acidimicrobiia; order Acidimicrobiales; family SHLQ01; genus SHLQ01. The sequence goes on along the minus strand of JAHDEJ010000017.1, from coordinate 46,013 downwards.
CGTGCCCAAGTTCGGCGTCTCGAGGGAGGCCAGCCAGGCCGACGCTGTCGGCGAGGGCAGCGGTCTCTTCGTCGTCGAGGGTCCGGACGGATCCGTACCGGTTGCCGGCGACGACGGCGAACTGCTTCCTTCCCTTGCTGCCGAGACCCAGCTGGTCGGACCGACGACGAGCGTGCCCTCACCAACTGTCGCTCCGTCGTTGGCTCCGTCGACCGTGGAGCAGGAGACCTCGAGCACAGTCGCCTCCACGAGCACGACGACGACCGCTGCACCGGCGTCGACGGACGCGTCCACCCCCACCACCGCAGCGGTGCCGACCACCCGATTCGTGCCGCCCACGATCCAGCGCACCAGTACCACGCTCGCACCACGATCGGTCGTCGAGCCGTCGACGACCACCACGACCGCGGCCCCCGCCGAACCCGCAACCACCGTGCCCACCGAGGTGCTCGATGTGGTCGAGGAGCCGACACCGGATCCTGAACCCACCGACGCACCGACGACGGAGCCCTCGACGACCACCACGACCGCTGCGCCGACGACCACCACCGAGGCCCCCACCACAACGGAAGAACCGACGACCACCACCGAGGCCCCCACGACGGCGCCGACCGTCATCACGACGGAGCCGCCCACACCAACCGACCCGCCGACGACGACCACCACGACCGAGGCTCCCACCACGACGACGGCCACGACGATTGCGCCCACCACCACGACGACGACCGAGGCGCCCACCACGACCGCCACCACCACCACAACGACGTCGACAACAACTACGACCACGACCACCTCAACGGTTCCGGAGCCGACGACCACGACGGCGGCGCCGACGACGACCACGACCACGTCGTCCACATCCACCACCACGACCTCGACAACCACGACGACAACGACGACCACCACCACGACGACGGCTCCGGAGCCGACCACCACGACCTCCAGCACGTCGAGCACATCCAGCACAAGTACGACGACGACCACGACCACAACAACGACCACGACCACAACAACGACCACCACCACGGTTCCGGAACCCGAGCCGGAGCCTGAGCCACCGGATCCGGACCCCGGTGACGGCGGCGACGCGGTCGCTCCGACGCCACTGGCCTGACTCCGGCGCACGCTGCCGAACGCTGCGCGTTCCGTGTCAGACTGTCGGATCGGCGATCAGCACGATCCCGGCAAGGGAGTCAACGGTGGCAACACCGAACATCGCGGGGTACGAGATTCTGGAACAGGTGGGCCGTGGCGGCTTCGCCTCCGTTCACCGCGCCATCGATCCCGACGGCGCCGAAGTCGCGATCAAGATGCTCTTCTCCCATGTGCACGACACCAGCGATCTGAAACGCTTCGAACGGGAGCGCCTCTCCATGTCGGCCCTGGGTGGCCACCCGCACATCGTCGGCATTCTCGACAGCGGGGAGAACGAGGACGGTCACCACTGGATGGCACTCGAGTACGTCGATGGCGGTTCCGTCAAGGAGCAGCTCACGACGAACGGGGCCTTCCACTGGTCGACGGTGACCCGCATCGGCGTCCAGCTCTGTTCGGCGCTCATGGCCGCCCATCGCAGCGGCGTCCTCCATCGAGACATCAAGCCGGCCAACATCCTCGACGACGGCACCGGCGCCAAGCTCGCCGACTTCGGCATCGCCCGTCTCATGGGACAGAGCCAACTCACGGCCGCACAGTCGATCATCGGCACGCTCGCCTACACGCCGCCGGAAATCCTCCACAATCATGGTTTCGACGGGCGTGGCGACATCTACCAACTCGGCATCTCGCTCTACGAGATGCTGCTCGGCCGTGCGCCCTTCAAGTCCGGGGCGAGCGACAACAAGGCCATGGTCATCCGACGCATCCTGGAGAACCCGGCGCCTCCCCTCGCCCAGTTCGATGTCCCCGCGCCACTCTCCGATCTCCTCGACGACGTGCTGGCCAAGGATCCGGGGGAACGCCCGCAGACCGCCGAGGAGTTCGGCCGACGCTTGAACGAGGCCGAGGTGCTCCTCGGCCGCCCGCCCACACCGGCGCCTGGAATCTCTTCCGTGCGCCCGGAGCCGACGCCGACGGTGCCGGCCGAACCCGCACCCACGGTGACCGTCGCCCCCGAACCGGCGCCGCCGGTCGTTGCACCGCCGGCGGAACCGGAACGACCGGATCCGGACGCAACCCTCGCCGACTTCACCCGCCCCGACCAGACCGAGGTCCTCCCACCGGTCGAGACCATCGTCGCACGACCGCTTCGCCCCGAGATCGCCGTGCCGCCAGCGATGGCACCGGCCACACGGACGCCGCGGCGCGGCCGCACGGCCGCGGTGGTCCTGCTCGGCCTCGCCGCCCTCGGCGTGGCCGGCGCGTTGTTGTTCCAATCGGTGTGGGTGGGCGACGATCCGGCCGCGGCCGATGGTGGGCCCGGGGACGACACGGAGCTGGAGATCACCCCAACCCTCGTCCGTATCGATCAGGACGCCTTCACCGCTCCCGACGGGGACGTGGGCATCATGTTCGGTGCGGTGGCCAACCAGCTCGGTCTCACCGTGGTGGGTTCCGCCGGAGACGGTGAGACGGCTTCAGAACAGCAGAGCGTCATGTGGACCATGGACGCCACGGGTTCGTGGACCCATCAGGTGGCGTTCGCGACCGTCGCCGGGAGCGACCCTGCGGACCAGCGCCTCCGGGGCATCGGGCTGCTCGACGGCGTCGCCTTCCTTGCGGTCGGCGACTCCGGCCGCACCGGCACCGATGGCGTCGCCTGGCTCGGCGACCGAGCGGCCCGGATGCGACCCACGACCGACGACTCGTTCACCGGACCCGGCCCACAGCGGCTGCTGGCTGCGGCCGGCGACAACACTCGAGGCGAGTTCCTCGTCGTCGGAAGCTCGGCCGTGGATGGGGTTGCCCAGCCCGGCCTCTGGGTGGTGGCCCAGGGCGACGATTGGACCGATCCGGTGTGGGCCCAGGTTCCGCTCCAGATTCCCGGCCCGGGAGAACTCACCGACGTGGCCGTTGCCGGAGACATTGCCGTGGTCGTCGGCCACGCCGAGACCGATGGAACCGCCGAGAGCCTTGTTCTGGGCCGGCGCGACGGTGTCTGGTCTTCCCTGCTTCCCCCGATCGAGGGTGTCGAGCTACAAGCGGTCGACCTCGTGGGCGACCGCGTCGTCGCCGTCGGCAACCGAACGATCGGCACCAGCGTGGAGCCGGTCGCTCTCGTGGTCGATGTCGGCGGGGTCGAGCCACAACTCCACCAGCTGCCGTCCGGCGTCGGCGACGCCCGAGCTCACGATGTCGTCGCCACGCGAGCCGGCGTGTTCGCCGTCGGCATCACGGCGGAGATCGCCGGAACCGCAGCCCTGACGCAGGGACTGGTCGACGGAGCCATCTGGCAGCTGATCACCGCCGACGACCCTTCCGAGGAACGCTGGACCACGCGGGACTCCGACGAGCTCCGTGTCGAGGGCCGCCAGGAATTCTGGTCGGTCGTCGAGTTCGATGGCGCCGTGTTTGCGCTCGGCCGGGCTTCCGATGGCGACGGGCGGGACGTCGCCGCGGGCTGGACCGTCACGGTCGACCTCGGCGACTCGCCGGACACGGTTGACGACATCGTCGAACAGGCGCAGCGTGAAGCCGCCGGCGGCGACTCTCCGCTCGGGCTTGCCTTGGGCGGCTGCGCGGCCCAGGCCGTCGCCGACGTTCAGAAAACTCGCGACGAGGCAACACTTCGTCCGGTGCTCATCGATGCCACCGAACGATTCGCCCTCTGGATCTGCGCCGATGAGGACGGAGCGCTGTGGTATCACGGCGCCGAACGGTCGACGGCGGTGTCGATCACCCTGCCGGCCGTCGAGGTCGCCGGCGGCTTCGAGGCGACGAACGTGGGTACCGACGGCGCGACGACCGTCTACCGGGTGGTCGACGGTCGGCTCACCGTGCAGAACCCGAACGGCTCCATCGCGCTGGACCAGCCACTGCTCGACAACTGAGTCAGGCGGCAGACAAGTCGGTGGCCGACACCTCGGCGGCCAGTTCCGCAAGGGCGGCTTCGGCGGCGGTCGGCCGGTGGAAGTGGAAGCCCTGACCGACCTCGACACCCAATCGACGAATGGCCTCGAGTTGCCGATCTCCCTCGATGCCTTCGGCGACCACCTGCAGACCATGGCGGCGTCCGAAGTCGCACAGCGCCTTCAGGAGGTCGTCGGCGTCGGGTGCGCCGACGCGATCGACGAGCGAACGGTCGAGCTTCATCTCCGTGAAGGGAAAACTGAGAAGTTGCGTCATCGAGGAGTAGCCGGTGCCGAAGTCATCGATCGACAGACCGATTCCCATCTCCCGAAGCGCATTTGCGACCTCGAGCGCCACATCGCCAGCGGAGAGATCATCGGACTCCGTGACCTCGAGCACGAGACGACCGGAATCCACGGCTGCTCGATCGAGTCGGTCGCGCAGGAAATCCGGCAGACCGGCATCGAGCAGATGCGAGGCGAAGATGTTGACGGACACGGTCAGATCGGTGCGTCCCTGTGCATCGAGCGACTGCAGCAGTTCGATCCCACGATCCAACATCGCCCGGTCGAATTCGCGCTGCAGATGCTGCCGCTCCACCTGTTCGACGAAGAGACCGGGAGGCACCAGCTCGTCATCCCGCTGCCAACGTGCGAGGACCTCGAACCCGCGGGTCAGCCCGGTGTCGAGGTCGACGATGCGCTGCACGAATCCAACGAACTCCCCGCGTGCGATCCCCTGTTCCAAGGCCGCGGCCCGGAGGCGGCCGCGTCGCAGGTTCTCCCGAAACGTCTCATCACTCATCACGACGGTGCTCTTCCCGCGGGACTTCGCTTCGCGGACCGCAGCGCTCGCATGCGACACCAGTTCGTCTGCTTCGCCGACACGGATCGGAAGTGATGCGATACCGGCCGATGCGTGCACAAAGCGTGTGCGTCGAGCGAAGAGCCCGGTCTCGGGCGCGATCCGAAGCGAGGTCAGCTGTTGCGCGATGTGCTCGAGATCTCCGCCGACCCCGACCGCGATGAATTCGTCGCCGCCGAATCGACCGACCTTCCAGTCGGGTGGGAAGACGGCGCGGAGCGACAGCCCCAAACGGCTGAGCAGGCGATCACCAGCCTCGTAGCCGAGCTGATCGTTGACGGACTTGAAGTCATCCAAGTCGACGAAGACACAGTGCACGACCGCATCCGATCCGGCGAGTTGGCGCAGCTCCGCCATGACCCCCGAACGATTCAGCAGGCCGGTCAGGCCATCGGTTCGCGCCGAGAGATGTGCACGCTCGGCGGAGATGACGGCGTCGACACGTCGACTGATCAGGTCGTCGACCAGTCCCGAGATGCCGACGGCTCCCCAACCGACGTGGATGAGGATGCCGAACACGAGGATCACCGGCGACCACATGTCCTGGTAGGCAAGCACGAGGAGATAGGGAATCGAATACGCCACGCTGGTGAGCACGACGTTCTTTTCGTAGGTCTGTGGCAGGTAGACGGCATCGCTCGCGACCCCGAACACGAGGATGGACGTGAGCACCCATGCGCCCTCGACCTGACCTGCCTCATTGAACGCAAGTAGCGGAAGCACGGCCCATGCCAACGAACTCCCGGACACCCACCAGAGCTCCATCATTCGGCTGAGGGGCTCGCCCACCCGACGGGTGAAGAACCCCGACACGACCTGGGAGAACAGGACGACGGACCAGGCCATCACCAACGGCTGTCCCCAGAACATCACCGAGGCGAACACGGCCGCGCCGAAGATGCCCGCCGCATCGAGCGTGCTGATACGAGCTCGTTGCTCCTCGAAGAGGCGGTCCGCTTCCTGGGCGCGCCGTGAATCCCGGTCCATTCCCTCGTGCATTCGGCAGGTTGACGGCGAACATGAGTCAAATGGCCCATATGGCCCCCACCTTCAATCCGACGGTCGCCCGCCGATAGAGTTGCATGATCGATACCTTCGACTACTTCCGCGCGCACCCCTGGCACGGGTTGACGGCGGGCCCCGACGCACCGGACGTCGTCGACGCGTACATCGAGATCACCCCGTTCGACGCGGTCAAGTACGAGATCGACAAGCAGACCGGCTATCTCCGGGTGGACCGCCCCCAGGGCTCCTCGGCACTGCCACCGACGCTGTACGGGTTTGTTCCCCAGACCTACTGCGGCGAACGGGTGGCCGCGCTCACCCCCGGATCCCGTGAAGGCGACCACGACCCGCTCGACATCTGCGTGCTGAGCCAGCAGCGGATCGACCGCGCGGAGATCGTCCTGCCTGCTCGCGTCGTGGGCGGCATCTCCGTCCTCGATGGCGGCGAGGCAGACGACAAGATCATCGCCGTCCTCGGCAGCGACACGGTGTTCGACTACGCCCGGGAACTCGACCAGCTCCCCGTGGCCGTCGTGAACCGAATCGTGCACTACTTCGGCACCTACAAAATGGACATGACTGGCAAGAAGCCCAACGGGATCGAGATCGTCGGCACCTATGGCGCGGAGCACGCCCGCAAGGTCATCGAGGCATCGTTGGCCGACTACGACGAGATGTTCGGCGGCACGCGGGTCAGCGACGCCTGAACCGATCTCCCGTCAGGGACGTCGACCGAGCAAGGACACGAGCCGCACGCCGGCCGAGGCTCCCTCGGGAGGTTCGACGGTGCCGGCATCCACGAAGAACTCCGAGCCGCGGATCTGTTCGAACATCGGCTGCAGGAACTCGAGCGCTGCTTCGGCAAGCTCGTCGGGCAGTTCGACCGGGATGCCGCAGGCTGTTGCGAGATCCCACGCATGCGTGAGCACGTCGACGAGCCGGAACCGGGCGACGACGCTGCCCGGCCGGTCGCCCACGGGGTGGGCCACGATCTGCTCCATCGCTCCCGGACGCCGGAAGGCCTCGATCGCGGCGAGGGCAGTGCCCCGCCACGTGGCCATCGGATTCGGCCCGAGGATCGACGGATTGATCGGCTGGCTGAGGTCGAGCGGTTTGCCGTCGAACAGCAACGGGATCGACGCGTCGCCGAGCACGACATGGCTGATCAGCGCCTGCACATCCCAATCTGCGCACGGCGTGGCCAGCTCGAGGTGTTCGTCATCGACCTGGTTGAGGATGTTCCCGAACACGGCCATGGCCGCGATGGTGTCCTCGGCCGGGCTCGACTCGTCGGGACCGCTCATTCCCATTCGATCGTGCCCGGAGGCTTCGACGTGATGTCGTAGGCGACGCGGTTCACGCCGGCCACCTCGTTGATGATCCGGTTCGACATCCGGTCCAACAGTTCGTAGGGAAGTCGGGCCCAATCGGCCGTCATCGCGTCCTCAGAGGTGACGGCACGAATGATGACGGCGTCGGCGTAGGTGCGCTCGTCGCCCATGACGCCCACCGAATTCACGCCGGGCAGAACGGCGAACGCCTGCCAGATCTCTCGATCGAGACCGGCGAGACGGATCTCTTCACGCACGATCCAATCGGCTTCCTGGAGTACGGCCACCTTCTCCGGCGTGACCTCGCCGATGATGCGGACGCCCAGGCCCGGTCCGGGGAACGGTTGACGCCAGACGATTTCGTCAGGCAGGCCGAGCTCGGTCCCGACGGCACGAACCTCGTCCTTGAACAGGGACCGGAGCGGCTCGACGAGTTCGAACTCGATGTCGTCCGGGAGGCCGCCAACGTTGTGGTGGCTCTTGATCTTCGCTGCGTCGGAGGTGCCCGACTCGATGACGTCCGGGTAGAGCGTGCCCTGCACGAGGTACTGGGCTCCCTCGACGCTGGCCTTGGCTGCCTCGAACACCCGGATGAACTGCTCACCGATCGTCTTGCGCTTCTGCTCCGGGTCGATGACACCCTGCAGGTGTTCGAAGAACCGTTCGGCCGCGCTCACGTGAATGAGCTCGATCTTCTGGTGACGCTCGAAGGTCTCCACGATCTGGTCGGACTCGCCCTTGCGCATCAGACCGGTGTCGACGTAGACGCAGGTGAGCCGATCGCCGACCGCCTTGTGGACCAGTGCTGCTGCAACGGCGGAATCGACGCCACCGGAGAGCGCACAGATGACCCGGCCCTCGTCGCCGACCTGTTGCTGGATCAGCTCGACCTGCGTGTCGATCACGCTCGCCATGGTCCACGCCTGGGACGCACCGCAGGCGTCGCCGAGGAATCGTTCGATCACGTGCTGGCCGAACGGACTGTGGACGACCTCGGGGTGGTACTGCACCCCGTAGAGCCCGGCGTCGGCGTTCTCGAAGGCCGCCACCGGCGCGTCGGGTGTCGATGCGATGACGTCGAAGGTGTCCGGCACGTCGGTGATGGCGTCGAAGTGGCTCATCCACACGGTCTGCGTGCCGGGCGTTCCCTCGAGGAGACTTCCGCCGGCGTCCTTCACGGTCAGTTCGGTCCGGCCGTATTCGCCCCGTTCGTTCCGACCGACCGTGCCGTCGTTCTGATGGGCGATCAGCTGCGCGCCGTAACAGATGCCCAGGACCGGGACGCCCAGGTCGTACACCTCGGGATCGATCTGCGGCGCACCCTCGACGTGCACCGACTTCGGGCCGCCGGAAAAGATGATGCCGGTCGGCGCTTTGGCTCGCACCTCGTCGGCCGTGATCGTGTGCGGCACGATCTCCGAGTAGACGTTCGCCTCGCGCACCCGGCGGGCGATCAACTGGGCGTACTGGGCGCCGAAGTCGACGACCAGAACGGTTTCTTCGGCGGGATCCGCGGGGGTACCGGTCATGACTGTTGCACCAGGATCTCGGCCTTCTGGAAGTCCTTGAGGTCGGTGTATCCGCACATGGCCATGCTCTGGCGAAGACTGCCGGCCAGGTTGAGGGCCCCGTCGTCGGCATGCGACGGCCCATGGATGATCTCGTCGAGCGTGCCTCGGACCGGTACGGCGACCCGGCCGCCCTGCGGGACGGTCGGGTGCACGCTCTGCACGCCCCAGTGCCAGCCCTTGCCGGGAGCTTCGCTTGCGGCGGCCAGGGGCGCTCCGAGCATCACGGCATCGGCACCACAGACGATGGCCTTGGCGACATCGCCGCCGGTCGCCATGCTGCCGTCGGCAATGATGTGGGTGTACACCCCGGTTTCGTCCAGGTGACGCATGCGGGCGGCGCGGGCGTCGGCCAACGCCGTGGCCTGCGGTCCACCGATGCCGAGCACGCGGCGCACCGTGCTGGCCCGGCCGGTCCCGACGCCGACGAGCACGCCGGCCGCGCCGGTCCGCATCAGGTGGAGGGCGGCCGAGTAGCTGGCACAATCGCCGACGATCACCGGCACCTCGAGCCGCCGGATGAACGTCTTGAGGTTCAGCGGCTCGGTCTCGTTCTTGCTGACGTGTTCTGCGGAGATGACCGGCTGCTGGATCACCAGGAGACCGAGCTCGGCCTTCAGGATGGTGTCGATGTGGTCGGCGGTCCGCTGGGGGCTGATCGCCGCACAACTGACCATGTCGGCATCGTTGATCTCGCGAATGCGCTCGACGACGAGGTCGGGATCGACCGGCGCCGCATACAGCTCCTGCATGCGTGCCATCGCCGTGGGTTCGTCGAGCGTGGCGATCTCCGCCAGGACGGCATCCGCATCCTCGTAGCGAGTCCACAGGCCTTCGAGGTTCAGCACACCGACTCCGCCGAGGCGACCGATCTCGATTGCCGTCGCCGGGGAAACGACCGAATCCATCGCCGACGCCATGAACGGCAGATCGAAGCGGTAGGCGTCGATCTCCCAGCTCAGGTCGATGTCCTCCGGGTCGCGGGTCCGGCGCGACGGGACGATCGTGATGTCGTCGAATCCATAGGCTCGGCGCCCGGATTTACCCATGCCGATGTCGATCTCAGCCACTGCGAAACCTCTCGCTGGAAAGAAACGAGACTATCGGGAAGTGGGGCTGGCCCTACTATCGGATTGCCAGATGGCCGGATTCAATTCCGATGCGCGAAGGCGCACGATGAGTCCATGATCGACCTGTCGACCCTCCACACCCTGCTGGGACCGGCCGCAGCACCTTTGGCGGGTCTCGGGCCGATTCTGGCAACATGGGTCGGGGCGATCCTGGTCAAGGGAAGTCCCGGGGGACGGTCGTGAGACAGGTCTACAACTCGGCACTCATCAACAAGACGATCTACTGCCTGCTCGGGCTGCCGATCGGCCTCGGCTGGTTCACCGTCTTTGCCGTGTCGCTCAGCGTCGCCGGGTCCCTCCTCGTGGTCTTGGTCGGCTTCGTACTTCTCTCGTTCACGCTTCGCATCGCTGCGGGCGCCGCCCACGTCGAGCGTCGAATCCTCCAGGAGCTCCTTCGGGTCGACATCCCGCGCGGCACCCGCCTCGCCGACCACCAGGAACGGCCGACGATCGGTTCGCGCATCATCAATCCGCTGCGCGACGGCACCTACTGGCGTGAGCTCTTCTTCGTCCTCGCCCGGTTCCCGCTCGGATTGACGAGCTTCGTGATCGCGCTGATGGCATGGGTCTATCCGGTGTGGGCGCTCAGCACGTTCTTCTGGGGCTGGTGGGTCTTCGAGGGGTGGACCATCCTCATCGTGGCCACCGGCCTCGCCTTCACCCTGCTCGGCCCGATCTTCATCCACGCCGTCACCGAGCTCCACGTGTACCTGGCCACCCTGCTGCTCGGCCCATCCCAGGCCCAGCTGGCCCAGCGGGCCCGCGTCGTCGAGCGCAGCCGAGACCGGTCACTCGAGGCTGCGGAAGCCGAACGCCGGCGAATCGAACGCAATCTGCACGACGGCGCCCAGGCTCGCCTCGCCACCGTCGCCCTGGATCTGGGCCGAGCCAAACGAAAGCTCGAGCAGGGCGGGGCGAGCGACGAGGTCGGCCAGATCATCGACGGCGCCCACGAGGACGCCAAAGCGGCCATCGTCGAGCTGCGGGACCTTGCCCGCGGCATCCACCCGGCCGTGCTGACGGACCGGGGTCTCGATGCGGCATTGTCCGAAGTGGCCGCCCGCTGTCCGGTTCCCATCCACCTGGACGTCCGCATGGAACGTCGCCCGACCATGCCGGTCGAGAGCGCTGCGTACTTCGCCGTCTGCGAGCTCATCACGAACATCGGCCGCCATTCGAGCGCAACCAATGCGTGGGTGACCGTCCGCGGCACCGAGGATCGGCTTTCGATCGAAGTGAGCGACGACGGCGTGGGCGGCGTGACGACCGGCCTCGGCACCGGCATCACCGGCCTGTACGACCGACTGACTGCGGTGGATGGCACCATGAACATGAGCAGCCCACTCGGCGGTGGCACCACCGCCCTCATCGAATTGCCGGTCACCTGATGCGCGTACTCGTCGTCGAAGACTCCGTTCTCCTCCGCGCCGGCCTCGGCCGGCTCCTCGAAGACGAGGACATGGAGATGGTCGGCGAGGCGGGCGATGCCGACGCGTTCCTGCGCGAGTGGGAGCGAACCCGGCCCGACATCAGCATCGTCGACGTGCGCATGCCACCCACCCACACCGACGAAGGCATCAAGGCCTCCATCGAGCTTCGGGCCAACCATCCGGACGCCAGGATTCTCGTCCTGTCGCAGTACGTGGAAGAGCAGTACGCCTCGGAACTGTTGGCGGACGGCAATGGCGGCATCGGCTACCTGTTGAAGGAGCGGATTGCGGACGTCGGCGAGTTCATCGATGCCGTCCAGCGCGTCGCTGCCGGCGGAACGGCCCTCGACCCGGAGGTCGTCAGCCAGCTGTTCGCCCGTCGCCGCAACCCGATCGACTCCCTCACACCCCGAGAGTCCGACGTGCTGTCGCTCATGGCCCAGGGTTACACCAACGCCGCCATCGCGGCGCAGCTCTCCGTGAGCTCCGGCGCGGTGGAGAAGCACACGTCGTCGATCTTCTCCAAACTGAACCTCGAACCCAGCGCCGCCGACCACCGCAGAGTGCTCGCCGTTCTTGCCTGGCTGGACCGGGCCTGACGCCGACCGCCTAACCACGCGGGGGTTTCGACCGAAGAGACCGCATGGACACAATGGTCGAGCCGCGCCCGGAAGCGGAGCCCGTCGCGTCCACCGACGCCCGGGCCTGGTACCGGCGGCCCAGACCGATCGCCGTCACACTTCTCCTCATCTACGGCCTCGTATCGCTTGCGATCGACCCACGCGGTCACCTGTCGACCGACGTCGGCGGCAAGACCGTCAGCATCGACGCCATGGTCGAACGCGGCGACTGGGACCCGGACATCGGCTACTGGTTCGATTCCGCAGACCCCACCGGTCGCTTCCACCCCTTCGCCCACACCGCCCAAACGGAGAATGGAACATGGGTGAACACGACATCGCTGACGATGATCTACGTGGCCCGGCCGCTGTGGGCTGTCGGTGGTCCCCGAGCCATTCTGCTCATCCCGATGCTCGGTTCGATCGCCGCCGCCCTCGCCGCCGGAGCGTTGCATCGCCGGCTTCGGCCCACCGATGACGGAACCCTGTCCATCTGGACGATCGGGCTGGCGTCGCCCGCGCTGATCTACGCGCTCGACGTGTGGGAACACTCGTGGGGCCTCGCACTGATGACCATCGGCCTCGTCGGCGTACTCGATGCCGTGACCGATCGAGCTCCGGCCCGCGCGGCGGTGATTGCCGGACTGGGCTACGGCCTGGCGGCAACGATGCGGCAGGAGGCGCTCGTCTACGGCTTCGTCGCCGGAGTGGCGCTCGTCGGCGCCCTCCTCGTTCAACGGCGTGCCGTCGCCGCCATCGGTCGCGGCGCGCTCATGGCCGCGGCGGCACTCGTGCCGCTCGGTCTGCACACGGCCCTCGAAATCGTCGTACTCGGTGGCAGCGCACGTGCCTCCCGGGGTGCATCCACGCTGGGCTCGGCGGGCACGGACGCCGCCGATCGGGTCCTTTCGATTCTCGGGACGACGGTGTTCACCATGTCGTCGACCTCGCCGATCTCCTGGATTCTGAGTGCCGCCATTCTCCTCACGACCGCCACATTTGCGCTGTCACTCGCCCGAGGCTCGGGCGCGCCGCCTGCGGCTCTGGCGAAGGCGATGGTTTCCGCGTGGACCGTCTGGGCGATCCTCTTCGTCTACCTCGGACTCGGGTTCGTGCCCGGACTCGCAGTCGCCGGTCCGGCCGCACTTTTCGGACTCGCCGGCATGATGAAGGAGCGCTGGTGGCTCGTCGGAATCCTCGGCGTCGGGCCCCTTCCCGTGGTCGCCGCCACCGCCTTCGCTGCCGGCGCGTTTCCGCAATGGGGCGGCCGGTACATCCTCACCTCCGGCCTCACGTTGACCGTGATGGGTCTGGTCTGGCTCGCCGCCCGCTCACCGATTGCGCTGCGCATCGTCGTGGCACTGTCCGTTGTCGTGTCGCTGCTCGGCGCGACGTGGACCGCCATTCGTACGAACGAGATCGGCGACGCCGGCGAACGCATCGCACAACTCACCGATCCGGACGACATCGTCGTCTGGCGAAGCCCGTTCAAGGCCCGCGAATTCGGCGAGCTGTCCAACGGCCGATCCTGGCTGAGCGCACCCTATGCACCCGACCGGACCGAACTGGCCGAGTTGCTCGGCAGCACCGAGGCGACCGAGTTCCACTGGATCGGCAAGGAGCAGATCACCGCGGAGTTTCCCGGATGGGCGGCGACCGAGATCGTCGACGAGCTGGGCTTCCTCGACGTCCAGGTGATCCGATTCGTCCGTCGACCGGTGGGCTGACCCAACGGCCACAGGTTCAGGAATCGTCGAGTCCAGCCGATTGGGAGCGATGGAGCGACTGATCGTTCTCGAGGTCAATGAGCTTCCTCCCCGGGTTCTCTCATGGTGGGGGCAGCAACACCCGCGCTCCGCGCTCTGGCAACTCGCGCAACGGGGGCAAGTGGTCGACACGCTGCTCCACGAAGACCTGCCCCGCGATCTCTACCCCTCCCAGAGTTGGGCCTCGGTCGGCATGGGGGTGCCGTGGGAAGACCACGGCGTGTTCTGGTACGGCGACCCCAAACCGGACGAGCATCCCTTCTACTGGCAGCGGGCGGCCGAAGCGGGTCGAACCGTCGGCCTCGTCGGGGCGCTCCACACCTCCCCCATCAGCGAGCGGTGCGCCTCGCCCAACCATTCGTTCGTGATCCCGGACGTCTTCTCCGGCGACCCCGAGACCCGACCGGCGGCCTTGCAGCCGCTGCAGGAACTCAACCTACGCCTCTCCCGACAGTCCGCACGAGTGGCGTCGGCGCGCCTCTCCCCCAACGACCTGCGCGGCGTGCTCGGCTTCGCCAGACACGGCGTCACTCCGGCGACCTGGCTCGAACTCGCCCGCCTCGCCGCCGCCGTCGGTACCCGACGCTGGAACAAGGAGCGCCTCCGGGTCGGCCAGTCCCTCCTCATGGCCGACGTGTTCCTCCGCCAGATCGAACGACACGACACCGACCTCAGCATCCTGTTCACGAACCACGTGGCCAGCGCCATGCATCGATACTGGGCGGCATCGTTCCCCGAAGACTGGTCCGAGCACCCGTACGGCGACGAGTGGATCGCCGAACATGCGGACGAACTGCCGTTCGCGATGCGGGCCACCGATCGCATCGTCGGCCGTCTCGTGCAGCACGCCGAACGCACCGACCGCAACGTCGTCGTCGTCTCGTCGATGGGGCAGAAGGCCGACCTCGACGTCGACCCGAGCCGCACGCACCAGGCGGTCATCAACGACCCGCTCGCTCTGCTCCACCACCTCGATTGCCCATTCACCGCCGACACCCGGCCGGCGATGGTCCCGCAACTCACCTACGTGCTCCCCGATGCAGCCCAGGCGCAACGATTCGAAACATGGATTCGCGAGGCGCTCGGTTCGGCAATCACCGAGTCCATGCGTGCCGACGACACCGTCACCCTCACTGCCGATCTTCCGAGCAACGCGACCCACGTGCGCGTCGCCGATGCGCTCGTCGCCCCGGAGCGAATCGGCGCTTCGATCGAGGCCATCAACGACCATCGCTCGGGTCGTCACGACCCCCGAGGCATCCTCGCCTCCGCTCGTCGAACTGACTGGCCGGACGAAGTCGACGCCTTCAGCATCGGCGACCGAATTCTCGAACGTCTGGGCGTGGCTGCGCCGCTCACAACCAGCTGATTTTTGCCGATCGGCACCCGATGAACCCGCGTGATCATGTCGATGACACCGCGGTCGCTGCCGAGAGCGACCCGATGGTGACGATCGCCGTACCGATGTTGAACGAACTCGGTGCGATCGAGCACTGCCTCGCGTCCTTCGAGGCGCAGGACTATCCGCTCGACCGACTCGAAGTTCTCGTCATCGACGGTGGCTCGACCGACGGCTCCCGCGAGTACGTGGACGAGCGAGCCGCCAACGAACACTGGATCCGCGTCGTCGACAACCCGGTCGGGTCTGCGGCGGCTGCCTTCAACATCGGCGCGCACCAGGGCCGCGGCGACATCGTCTTCCTCTTCTCCTCGCACGGCGTGCCAGAAACCGACTACGTCAGCCGCTCCGTGAAGGTTCTCACCGAGACGGGCGCCGCCGGTGTCGGCGGCCGCTACCTGCACATCGGCACCACTCCCGAATCCACGGCGGTTGGCGCGGCCATGGTCTCCCCGTTCGGCATGGCCTCGGGACATCGTTTCGCCACCGAACGATGCGAGGTCGACACCATCAGCCACCCCGCCTACTGGCGTCAGACGCTCGTCGACATCGGCGGCTTCGACGAATCGCTCGCTCGCAACTCCGACTACGAGATCAACATTCGCCTCCGGCAGGCCGGTCACCGGCTCGTCTTCGACCCTTCGATCGAATCGATCTACCGACCGAGGCCCGACCTCCATGCACTTCGACGCCAGTTCTGGCACTACGGCCGCTGGAAGGCCCACGTGGCCGCGCAGCACCCCGGCGATGTGAAGCCGCGCCACCTGGTCGCCCCAGCCTTCGCCGGGTTCGTGGCACTCAGCCCGTTCCTTTCCACCCGCCGATGGGGACGACTTCTCGTCGCCACGAACGTCACGGCATACGGCCTCCTCACCGCTGCGGCCACCCGAAAGGCGGCCGCCGAGCATCCGGCGCCCGTGAACCCGCGCACGCTCGCCGCAGCGTTCCCCACCATGCATCTCAGCTGGGGCGCCGGCGTACTCACGTCAGTCGTCCAAATGTGTCTCCGCCCAAACCGAAGGAACCGCTCATGACCACCATCGGAACCGCCGTGATCGGCTACGGCTACTGGGGCGTCAACCTCGCCCGCAACGTCGCCGGTGCAGACTCCACCCACCTCGTCGGTGTGTGCGACCCGGACCCCGATCGGCAGGCCGTCCTGGCCCAGAACCACCCGGACGCCGACGTCTGGAGCAATCTCGATCAGGTGCTCGCCGATGAGCGAGTCGAAGCCGTCGTGCTCGCCACACCGGCCAGCACACACCATGGACTCGGCATGGACGTGCTCCGGGCCAACCGGCACCTGATGGTCGAAAAGCCGCTGTCCGAGACGGTTGCGCACGCACAGGAACTCGTCGATGAGGCCGACTCCAGGGGGCTGCTGCTCATGGTCGGCCACACGTTCCTCTACTCGAATCCGGTCAAGCACCTGAAGAACTGGATCGACACCCGCGAACTCGGGGCCGTTCAGTACCTCTACTCGCAGCGCCTGTCACTCGGACGCATCCGTCGGGACACGAACGCGTTGTGGAACTTCGCCCCGCACGACATCTCGATCATGAACCATCTGCTCGGTGAAACACCCGTCGAGGTCACGGCGAAGGGGTTCTCGTTCATTCAGCAGGGCATCGACGACGTCTGTTTCGCCAGCCTCACGTACCCATCCGGCATCGGCGCCAACCTTCACGTCAGCTGGATCGACCCTCGCAAGACCCGACTGATGACCGTCGTCGGCGACGAGAAGATGGCGATCTACAACGACGTCAGCGCCGACCAGCCCCTTTGGATGGTCGACAGCGGCGTCGCCCGCGACTCAACACTCGGCGAATACGAGTCCCTCGGTGACTTCCAGTGGCGCACCCGAGCCGGCGACATCTCGATTCCCCGCGTGCCGATGGTCGAACCGCTCCGCGCCGAGATCAACGCCTTCGGCGTCGCCGCCGCCGGCGGAGAACCGGTACCGACCGACGGCCGACACGGCCTCGAAGTCGTCCAGGTTCTCGCCGCGATCGACGCGTCTGCGCAGGACGGTGGACGGCCCGTCTCGATCGACCGGGGCCCGACCGACGTGGCGATCGCCGCATGAAGCACGCCACCGCGATCTTCGCCGACGAGCTCGCCGACCACGACGGCCTCGAACTTGGCCCCTACGCGGTCGTCGGCATCGACCAACCCAAGCTCGACACACCGACCTTCGACGGCTCGGCCATCTGCCGGAGCCACGCCGTCGTGTACCGCGGCAGCAGTTTCGGCGACGGACTGCATCTCGGCCACGGCACGCTCGTGCGCGAGCACTGCCGGTTCGGCCGGAACGTGTCCGTGGGCAGCCACACCGTGGTGGAACACACGGTGACGTTGGGCGATGGCGTCCGACTGCACAGTCGCTGCTTCGTGCCGGAACTGAGCGTCCTCGAGGACGGCGTGTGGCTCGGCCCCGGCGTCATCGTCACGAACGCCAAGTTCCCCAATCGCGAAGACACGAAAGAGAACCTCACCGGCGTCACGCTTCGGGCGGGCGCCACCGTTGGTGCCGGCAGCGTGCTGCTGCCGGGAATCGAAATCGGCGAAGGCGCACTCATCGGCGCCGGCGCTGTCGTAACCAAAGACGTGCCGGCCGGATCGGTCATCGTCGGAAACCCAGGAACATCGCTGTGAACAACATCCCCTTCCTCGACCTGCAACGCCTCCATCGATCCATCGATGATGAGGTGCAAGAGGCCATTCGTTCGACCATCGAGCGTGGTGCCTTCGTCGGCAAGAACGCCATCGCCGGCTTCGAAGAACGTTTCGGTGCAGCCCATCACACGGGTTCGGGGGCCGGGTGTGGCTCGGGCACCGACGCACTCACCCTTGCGCTGAAAGCACTCGGGATCTCTTCCGGTGATGAGGTCATCGTCCCGGCCATGACGTTCATCGCCACCGCCGAGGCCGTCGTGCACGCCGGCGGCACACCGGTCGTCGCCGATGTCGATCCAGTGACACTCCTCCTCACCCCCGAAACCGTCGATGCGGTTCGCACAGCCAACACCCGGGCCGTACTCCCCGTCCACCTGTATGGCCACATCGTGCCGGCCGTGCACCTTCGCCACTGGCGAGAGGAGGGGCTCATCGTCATCGAGGACGCAGCACAGGCCCACCTCGGCACGACGGAGCAGCATCCCGTCGGATCGATCGGCCACGCGGCATGCTTCAGCTTCTACCCGGGCAAGAACCTCGGCGCCTTCGGCGACGGCGGAATGGTGATCTCCGCCGACGAAGCAGTGGTCGAAGAAGTCCAACGCATCCGGGACCACGGTCGGACGAGCAAGTACACCCACGATGTCGTCGGTTACTGCTCACGTCTCGATGGCATTCAGGCGGCCATTCTCGACGTCAAACTCCGCCATCTCCCGGAGTGGACGGCCGCACGCGTCGCCGTGGCCGAGCACTACCGGTCGCTCATCGGCGACCGACTCGTGCC
Source organism: Acidimicrobiales bacterium (assembly GCA_020628865.1). Taxonomy (GTDB): domain Bacteria; phylum Actinomycetota; class Acidimicrobiia; order Acidimicrobiales; family SHLQ01; genus SHLQ01. Next base: position 27,432 of record JAHDEJ010000017.1, on the reverse strand, counting down.
GTGGAACGATGGCGCCGTCCACCACCTTCTCGTCGCCCGTTTCGACGACCGCGATGCCGTGCAGCAGCACCTTGCGGACGCAAAGGTTGCCACCGGCATCCACTACCCCGTACCGCTCTCCCTTCAGCCCTGGCTCGCCACATCGACACCAACGTGTCCCGGCGCAGAGACCGCGGCCCAAGAGATCCTCTCACTGCCGATGGACCCCCTGATGTCCCTCGAGGATGTCGACGAGGTCACCCAGCGTCTCGATCGGGCCCTGCGGCCGGTCTGACATGTGCGGCTTCATCGGCACGATCGGCCTGAGGAACGCGCCTCCGCCGGAACGACGCGCCGCCGCGCTCGAGTCCCTTCGCCATCGGGGCCCCGATGCCGAGGGCGATTCATGGGGCCCAACCGGATGGTTGGGATTCCGTCGGCTGTCGATCCTGGACCTCGACGAACGCTCTGATCAACCGATGACCCACCCTGGCGGGGTGCGGATCGTCTTCAACGGCGAGATCTACAACTACCGCGAACTCCGCGTCGAGCTCGAACAGCTCGGCCATCGCTTCGAGACGAGCGGCGACACCGAAGTACTCCTCCACGGCTGGGTCGAGTGGGGAGAGGACGTCTTCCGACGCTGCAACGGCATGTGGGCCGTGGCCGTGCTCGACCCCGCTCGGTCGGGGGTGACCCTCGCTCGCGATCGCTTCGGGGAGAAGCCCCTCCACATCGGCCAGGACAAGTCAGGTGCGTGGTGGTTTGCGTCCGAACCGGCCGCACTTCGTGCCGCCGGCGTGGGTTCGGGACGCCTTGACACCAACGCACTCGCCGGCCTGCTGGTCTACGGAGACACCGACCCGGGCACCCGAACGTGGTTCGACGGGATCGAACTCATCCCTCCCGGACACATCGTGCACCTCGACCACAACGGGCGAGTTGCGCAGCCGTACTGGTCCACCGCCGATCTTCTCGACGAGACCCGCACGTCGGCGCCGGCGTCGGACGCTGACGTCCAGGCCGCGCTCGAACGTGCGGTCGCGCTTCGACTCCGAAGCGACGTCTCCGTCGGCACCAGCCTTTCCGGCGGTGTCGACAGCGCTTCCATCGTCGCCTCCATCCGGGCCGTCGATCCCGACCGCTCGCTCGTCGCATTCACGGCCTCCTTCCCCGGACATCCCGGGGACGAGTACGACCGAGCGGCGCTGGTCGCCGACCGTTTCGATGTGGACCTGCACCGTGTCGAACCTTCCGTGGATGGGTTTCTCGGCGACCTCGACGACCTGATCCGCCATCAGGGTGCACCGTTCGACATGCCCTCGGTCTACGCACAATGGTGCGTCATGCAGGCGGCGGCCGCCGCTGGCGTCACCGTGCTTCTGGATGGGCAAGGAGCTGACGAGACGTGGGGTGGTTACGCAAAGCACTCGACCCTCGCGTTGCTCCAAGCAGCACGCGACGGACACCTTGTCACGGTGACATCGGCACTGCGGTCGTCCCACGGACGTCGGAACGTGCGAGATGGCGCAAGCTCCAAGATCCTCGGCTACCTCGTCAATGACCACGTCCGCGGTCTCCTGTTGGACGTCCTCAGGCGCCGACGAGCTGCGATTCTCGGTCCCGCTCTCCACACAGCCATGCCCGACGACCCCATCGGTTCAACCGCCGCAACCGGCCCGCTTCAACGTGGCCGCGTCGGCGACCTCGACCGCTCGATTCTGCCGCGCCTGCTTCGGTACGCCGACCGCAACTCGATGGCGTGGAGTCGAGAAGTGCGACTTCCCTTCCTCGACCCCGAAATGGTGGAAATCGGCCTTCGGTCGAACTGGGCCAACGGGGCGACCGTCGGCTGGACCAAGCATCAGCTGCGACGGTCCATGCAGGGGCGCGTTCCCGACGAGGTCCTGTGGCGGAGAGAGAAGTCCGCATTCGACGTTCCGACCGACACGTGGCTGGCACAATCGAAGTTGGTCGAACAGATCGACGCTGCGACCGCACATCTCGTCGAGCTCGGCGTGCTCCATGGCGAAAACGCCTCGGCGATCAACCCGTGGGTCCGCCTCAGCATCAGTCGCTTCATCGACGTGTACGGACTCGAACTGCCGTGAACGGTGACCGCCCCAACGGGCTTCTGCGACGTGCTGCGACGGTCGCCTCAGGCGCCGCGCTCGGACAGGTCGCGCTGCTTGCGGCCGCGCCCATCCTGACGCGATGGTATTCGCCGGAGGCATTCGGGCTCTTTGGCGCGTTCTTCGCAACTGCTGCAATTCTCGGGCTCGTTGCGACACTCCGCCTCGAACTCGCGATTCCGCTGCCGTCCTCGGACGAGGATGCCGTGGCGGTGGCACGCCTTGCGGACGTGTCGGTCGTCGCCATCGCAATGCTCATACTGGCCGTCGTCGCTGCCGCCAACGACAGCTTCCTCATCACGCCGCTCGGCGTGACCGCATGGTTGTTGGCACCCTCGGCCCTCGCAATCGGGGCTTTCAACATCCGGACACATCTGGCTGTTCGACACGATCAGTTCGCCACGGCCGGCCGCGCTCGAGTCGCGCTCGGCGTCGGGACCGCGATCACGCAGCTCGCTTTGGCGCCTCTCGGCCTCGGCGGACTCGGCCTCGCTCTCGGACCCCTCATCGGATACGTCGCCGCATCACTCCTGCTCTCGACGAGCCCGTCGACCACCCAGGCATCGGGTTCGACGATGAAGGAGCAGCTACGCCGATACCGACGCTTCCCACTCTTCAGCGTGTGGTCCGCGCTGTTCAATCGAGGCGCACTCGAGCTCCCGACGATCGCACTCCTCGCCCTGTTCGGTCAGGCGAGTGCCGGCGCGTTCTACCTTGCGTATCGCATCACCGTGCTCCCGGCCAACCTTCTCACCGACAGTCTTCACCAGGCGTTTCTGCATCGCGGTGGTGCCCTGGCCCGCACCGACGCCGCAGAGCTCGCATCCCTCACTCGTCGCACGGTTGCCGGCCTCGCTGCGGCCGCCATCCCGGCGTGCGGCCTCGGGATGTTCCTGGCGCCGTCCCTGGTGCCACTCGTCTTCGGCGCCGAATGGGACGCTGCCGGCGACTACGCCCGCGCGCTTCTCCCGGCCATCGGCGCAAGCATCGTGGTCGCACCGGTCGCAAGCGTCATGTGGATCACCGATCGCCAGCGCACCGAACTCGTCCGCAACATCGCTCGCTTCGTGCTGGTACTCGCCGCATTCGCTCTGGCGGAAGCGAAAAGTTGGGGGCCGCTGCAGACCGTCTGGGCCTACAGCGGAGCGATGGTCGCCGGGCAACTCCTTCTGCTGGTCTTCGTGTTGCACGCCGTCTCCCGTCAAGACGGTCCGGCGACGGATGACTCAGCGAACGCTTCCATCGACCCGCAAGCGATCGGCCAGCCATGAAACGGAGTGTCGTACACGCCCTCCAGGCGCTCGGAGTCCTCGTCACGATCGGCGCATCGCGCATCGCCTACGTCGAGGTGTTCGGGCCGGCCCGCTATGGCAACAGCGATGTGTCGTCGGCCGGCTGGTGGGTGTTGCTCGCCGGACTTGTCGTCGTCGGTGGATACAGCCTCGGCCTCCCTGAGCACCCCCGTTCTCGCACCGAGGCGTTCTTGCGAAGCAGTGGCGCGGTCGCCGTGGGAATCGCCGGGCTGTCCCTGCTGCAGCTGATGCTCGCCGCATCTCTGCTTCCCCGGTCGTCGCTGCTTCTGATCGCTTCGATCGTGCCGCTGTGGTCGCTGCTCGTCTGGAACGTCGCAGTCGATGTGGAGCGATGGTCCACCCGACGGGACCGCGTGCTCGTCATCACCGACCGTCCACAGGACGTCGCTGCACTCCGTGCCGACCTCGAGCAGCGCGTCGAGGTGAACGCAGTTGTCGTGGGCGTGATCGACGTCGAAGACGCAAGGATCCGGAGCGATGGAGGCTCTCCGGTGGCCGAGAGCCTCGAGGTCCTCGACCCGACCGTGATCGTGCTGGATCGCGCTGCGCAGAATGACGACACGGTCGTCGAGCAGGTGGCAACTGCCCACCGCGCCGGGATCAGAGTTCGCACCTTGTCGCTCTTCTACGAGGAATGGCTCGGGAAGCTTCCACTGAGCGAACTTGCACAAGTCTCCATGCTCTTCGACATTGGAGAACTGCATCGCGTCAGCTACGGCAGAGCGAAGCGAGTGATGGACATTGCGTTCGGCCTGCTCTGCTGTGCCGCACTCGTCGTTCTCACGCCGCTCATCCTCATCGCCAATCTGGCCGGGAACCGTGGACCGCTGCTGTTTCGACAGGAACGCATCGGCAAGCACGGCGTTGCGTTCACCATGCTCAAGTTCCGGACGATGCGCGAAGGCACCGACGATCAGGTCTGGACTGAAGACCACGACCCCCGGGTGACGTCGTTCGGCAACCTGCTCCGCCGCCTGCACGTCGACGAGCTCCCGCAGGCGATCAACGTCCTGCGCGGTCAACTGTCGATCGTCGGTCCCCGGCCCGAGCAGACGGCCTACGTCGAGGAGCTCCGGACCAAGATCCCCTTCTACGACGAACGCCACATCGTGCGTCCGGGGCTCACCGGCTGGGCCCAGGTCAAGCTCGGCTACACCTCGTCCGAGACCGACGCACTCGAGAAGCTGCAGTACGACTTCTACTATCTGCGGCGACAGTCGATCACCTTCGACCTCCGCATCGTCGGCCGAACCCTGCGCGAGGTCGCCGGAGGTCTCGGGCGATGACTACGGACGCTCCGTTTCCCTTCATCATCGGCGCCGGCCGTTCGGGCACCACGCTTCTTCGAGCGATGCTCGACAGCCATTCGGCCATGGCGATTCCGGGTGAGACCTATCTTCTCGATCAGCTCGCTCGACGGCGTGACCGCTTCGTTCGGGATGGCCGCTTCGACCGTGCAGCCTTCGAAGACGAGTTGTTCGGCGATACCCGGTTCTGGTCGTTCTACATCGAGCGCGCCACCGTTCGTGCTGCGCTCGACGACTCCGCACCCGAGACGCTCGCGGATGCTCTGCGCGTGGTCTACCGCTGCCACGCCGAGTCGGTCGGCAAGACCCGGTGGGCAGACAAGACTCCGGCCTACGCGTTCGCCGTTGACCGGTTGTCGACGCTGTTTCCCGAAGCCGTCTTCATCCACCTCCATCGAGACCCTCGAGAGGTCGTGGCCTCCTATCTCGATGCCAACTGGAGCTACCGGACAGCGCCACGAGCCGCCGCGTACTGGGCGCTGAGCGTCCGCGGAGCGCAACGGGCTCGCGCGCTCGGCGAGCACCGATTCCTGGAGATCGGCTACCGAGATCTCACGAACGACCCGGAACGCAGCCTCCGGCGGATCTGCGCACTCGTCGACCTCCCATTCGAGGCATCGATGCTCCAGTACCAGAACGGCCGAGTTGCGACGCTCGGTTCGAGAACCGACGGCGACGCACACGCCCGACTCCGAGAACGACCGACCAAGCGGCGCGATTGGGCTGACCATCTCGATGCCGGGCAGATCCGAGCCATCGAAACGGTCTGCAGGCCGAAAATGCTCGCCCTTGGTTACGAACCACGGCACCGAAGCTCCTCGCATCGCGAGAAGGCCATCGCCTTCGCGGCGGTACGAACGACGCAGTTGGAGCTGGAGAGCCGCAATGCGCGATCGCTGAATCGGATCCGGCCCCTCGTTCGCCGCTTCCGCGGTGTTGGCGAACACTCGGCGGAGGGTCAAGCGCTGTCCGCAATGGCTCGGACATACGCCGTCGACGAGTCATCTCGAGCGGCATGATGAGGCGGCGGGGCGCACTCGCCGCCACCCGGTGAAGACTCAGGCCAGTTCGTCGAGACGATCGAACAACGCGTCGATGTGGCGTTGTTCGGTGCGCACCGCACCGATGGCGACACGAAGCACGGTCTGATCGGCGAGGCGGGTGTGCGTGAGGTACGCCTCGCCATCCGAGTTGATCGTGTCTCGGATGCGCTCGTTGTCCTCGTCGCCGCCCGTGTGCCGGAAGGTCACGAGAGAGAGCGGCGTGGGTGCGACGAGTTCGTAGCTCGGGTGCCCGTGGATGCGCTCGGCGAGTGCTTGCGCCATGTGGACATGGTTCCGGATGAAGTCCGCGAGTCCGGCGGCGCCGTGGGTCCGGATCACGAACCACAGTTTGAGCGCCCGGAAACGGCGGCCGAGCGGGATCTGCCAGTCTCGATAGTCGATCACGGAGCCGGCGTCGCTCGCCGCATTGCGCAGATACTCGGGAACGATGCTGAGGGCCGAGGTCATCGGGCCCCGGTCGGCCACCCAGAAGAGCGAACAGTCGAAGTTGGTCAGCAGCCACTTGTGCGGGTTGAAGCAATAGCTGTCGACTCGCTCGAGGCCGGCGTTGACGAACCGGTACTCGGGTGCAACCGCAGCCGACCCGGCGAACGCCCCGTCCACGTGAAGCCATGCACCGAACTCCTTGCACACATCGGCGATCTCATCGATCGGATCGAGGGCCGTCGAGCTGGTGGTGCCGGTCGTGGCCTGCACGAAGAACGGGCGACGGTCCTCGATGATGTCGGCGAGCATCGCTTCGCGGAGCTTGACCGGGTCCATCGCATGGGTGCCGTCGGACGGAATCTGGCGGAGCTGTTCGGGGAACATGCCCGCGATCCGGATGCCCTTCTCGGCCGACGAGTGTGCGTGCTCCGAGGTGTAGGCGACCATCTGGTCCATGCGCCACTGGCCGGCCACCCGCTCACGCGCAGCGAGGATCGCCACGAGCGCTGCGCTCGACGCTGAGTCCTGGATCGTGCCGCCGCCGGGCCCTCCGGAACGAAACCGGTCCGGCAGACCGCAGAGGTCGAGCATCCAGTCCAACACGTGCGTCTCGAGCTCGGTGCAGGCGGGCGAGGTCGCCCACAGCATTCCCTGTACACCGAGCCCCGCTGACAGCAGTTCCCCGAGGACCGATGGCGGCGAGGCGTTCGCCGGGAAGTAGGCGAAGAAGTTCGGCGATTGCCAGTGGGTGATGCCGGGCATGATCAACTCGTCGACGTCGGCCATGATCGCGTCCCACGACTCGGGTTCGGCCGGCGGTTCGGTGGGCAGGGAGGCTCGAATGTCTCCCGGCGCCACCTGGCTCAGCACCGGGCGTTGCTCGACCGTCTCCCAGTAGTCGGCGATCCAGTCGATCAGCTCGTGGCCGGCACGACGGAAATCGTCGTTGCTCATCGGTGGGGTGTACGTCATGGCGTTGAGTCTGGCACGGCCACCAGCTCGAGGAGACGGTGGAGCATCAGCGCAGTCGCGCCCCAAACGGTCTCGCCCACGAGGTCGAAGAAGTGGATCGAATGTTCCCGATCGTCCCTCGTCCACAACTCCTCGCGGTAGACGCCCGGTTCCATCAATTCGGCCAGCGGGACGTGCAGAATCCGGTCGACTTCGGCGGGAGCCGCCACCAGTTCCGGCACGTCGTCGAGCGCCGCGACGAACGGGGTCACCAGCGAGAAGCTGGCGCCGGTGATGAAGCGGTCCAGCTGCCCCAGTGGTCGGGGAAGGTGACGGGGCATCGCCACTTCCTCATCCGCCTCGCGCAACGCAGCCGCCCACGGCGACGCATCGTCGTCGTCGATGGCGCCGCCCGGGAACGCAATTTCGCCGGCATGCTTTCGCATGTGCTGCGGCCGGCGGGTGAGGATGGTCGTGGCACCGTCGGGTCCGTCGTAGAGCGCGATCAGTACGGCACTCCGGCGCCCCGGACGGGGCGGACGCTCGGTTGGCGGCCCACGGACGATCTCGACCGGTTCGTAGGCGTCGAGCGTGGCGGCCACGTCGGCGACGCTGACTGGGCGTGCCGCCGGTATCGGCCACGGTGGCGGCCCGCCGAGGCGGCTGGCCTCCGGTGTGGGGATCCGCTGCGGACCACCCCGGTCGGTCACGATTCGGCGAGGCCTGCCAACAGTGCGTCGAGCCCGCGGTCCTTGAGCACCTCGAGCACGATGGCCGGATCGGTCGTGCCCGCTTCCCAGGTGGCCCATGCTTCGAGCATCTCGGCCACGCCGTCGACCTCGGCCTGCGCTTCAAGAATCTCAGGAAGGAACCCGGTCTTCAGGTAGCTCATGGTTCGGCCCGGCATTTCGGTCTCGGACACCCAGTCCTGGAACTGGTTGCGGAGCTTCGCTGGGGAGGGTGGCGGTCGTTCTTCCATCAGGGTCAAGGCTATCGCCGGCCAGCGAGCTCTCGCCGAGTCAGATCTGCCATCGCATCGCGCAGGGCAACCGCGGCCGGGCCGGCCGGGAAGGTCCGCTCGCCGACTGCGGTCACGCTGAGCGAGTCACGCAGTGTGGAGATGACGAAGAACTCGGAGGCGGCATCGAGCCGATCGAGTGTGTGCTCGACCTCCCGGAAGCGCAGCCCGGCTTCCTTCGCTGCATCCAGCGCGACCTGCCGGGTGATCGAGTCCAGAATGCCGAGCGACATCGCCGGCGTTTCGTACACCATGCCATCCGACTCCTCGACCACCCACCCGACGGTGAACGTGGGCCCTTCCAGCACCCGGCCGCTTCGGCCGATGAGGAGCGCATCGGTGTGGCCGGCAAGGCGGGCCTGGCGGATGGCGCCGAAGTTGTTCGCATACGAGAGCGTCTTGGCCCGGAGCAGTTCCCAGTCGGCGCCGTCGGCGTGCCAGGGCGCAACCACCGGGTGGAGGGAGATCGCTCCGGGTTGGGGTTGTGCCGGCTCACCGGTGACCACAACTCGGGTCGTCCCGTCGAACGGGTCGTCCCCGGCGGAGACGAGCACACGGATCACGCCATCGTCCAGACCGACGGCCGCCTGATCCGCCCAGCCGGAGATCGTCTCGGCCGGTGGCAGCTCGATCCCGAGCATCCCCGCCGACCGTTCGAGCCGATCCAGGTGCGGTTGCATGCGGAAGCAGGCACCGTGGTGCGACCGGATCACTTCGAAGACGCCGTACCCACGGATGAATCCCATGTCGGAAACCGGGATGGAAGCGGTGGCGGGATCGAAGGAGACTCCGTCGATCAGCACGGTGGTGAAGGCGGGCATGGCGCCCATCGTCGCACGTCAGCGTCGCCGTTGACGACCTGCGCGTTCCATGTGCAGCCCGTCGCCCGTGAGCGACAGCTTGGGTCCCCGCTTCGGCGCGGATCCGAGCCCCTTCAGCAGCCGAAGCACCCGCCATCGATGCCCCTCGTACGGTTCGAGCAGCTCGAGCATTCGAGTGTCATCTCCCCGCTCTTCCCCGGCGAGATGCCAGGCAACGGTGTTCGGAAGATGGAAGTCGCCGACCGGAACGGCATCTGCATCACCCATTGCGCTCGCCGTGATCATCGCCGTCGTCCACGGCCCGATCCCCCGGATCCGTTCCAGACGCGCCCGCACCTGTTCCGGCCGGCGTTGCTCCAGGTTGTCGAGCCGCGGCATCTCGCGCGCCACCCGAAGGAGGATCTCGGCCCGCTTCCGTTCGACCCCGAAAGCGTGGAAGTCCGAGTACCCGAGCTCGGCCACCCGTTCCGGGGACGGCAGCACGGAGCCGCCCCATGGTCCGGGGCCGGGGTCGCCGAACCGCCGACCGAGCATCCGCCGCGCCTTCACGGCATTCGCCACCTGCACCTTCTGCCCGAAGATGCCGCCGATGATCGAGTCCCACAAGCGATCGGTACGCCCGAGCAGGAACGGTCGGCGACGCCAGCGGTCACCGGCCGGACCGGCCGGCGGGGAGAACCCGGTGAGGTCGTCTTCCGCACCAAGCAGTCGGGGTGCCTGCTCGAGCATCCAGTCCGCCCCGGGGCCCCACGCCTGCGCATCCACCCTCGTGTCGGCGGTGCGCTCCAGAGACAAGGCGCCCGGCCCGTCCGGGGTTCTCGTGTTCCAACGGGTTTCGGACGGTCCGACCATGACGGGGTCCTTCGAGCCGCGCACGGTCTGGGCGAGCTCGATCCACTGCGGAATTTCGATGACACGCCGTTTGGCCACGACCCCGAGACTAGACAGCCGTACCATGACCGCGTGCGCGTCGTGACCTGGAACCTCGGCTGGCGGTTCGGGGAATGGGAACCGCGCCAGCCGGCGATAGATGCCACGCTCGCCGCCACGGACGCCGATGTCATCGCCGTGCAAGAAACCTGGCCCGATCAGCTCGCCCGGCTCGCCGAGCGGTTGGAGCTTCATTGGGCCTTCTCGGGCCGCCGGCCATCCGAGAGCGTCGAGCATGGCTTCGGCAACGGCATCCTCTCGCGCCGGCCGATTGCACATCATGCGGAGATCACACTTCCGGCACTCGTCGGTCCGGCCTATCGAAGTGCGCTGCTCGTCCGCACCGCGCCCAACGGCGACGAACCCCCGTTCACGGCCGTGACGACGCACCTGACCCACCGGCGTCACGAGACACCCACCCGACTCGTTCAGCTCGACGCGTTGCACGCCTTCATCGACGACAACGGCGGCGCCGAAACCGACGCCCTCGCCCTACTCGGCGACCTCAACGCCACCCCCGACAGTGAGGAGATCCGGAGACTGCGCGATTCGTGGATCGATTGTTGGGCCGAGGGCGGCAAAGGCGACGGATGGACCTGGGCACGTGCGAACCCGCTCGCAGCACATGCCCGATGGCCGAACCGGCGCCTCGACTACGTGCTTCTCCCGACGGCCGGCCGGCCCACCCGACGTCTGCATGTGGTCGAGCTCATCGGCACCTGCCCGATCGATGGCACGATGCCGAGCGACCACTACGGCGTGCTTGTGGACTTCTCGCTGTAGGGCGAAAACGACGTACGCCGCCGCAACCCGAAAGGGGCCAGGTGCGGCGGCGTGTGGTTTGTCGGGGTGACAGCAGGGAAACCGTCACCCGGTTGTGGTCAGGCGAGGCACACGTCGCCGACCAACATCACGAACCAATGACCCCGCCATCGTCCTTGGTGATCGCGACGGTCGCCGCCCGGGGCCGGCCGTTGGTTCTCGGTGCCGTCGGGGAACATCTGGGAGTCGATGGCGTACTCGTGGTTGATGCACATCAGGCCGGCCTGCTTGCCGTCCTCCTCGGGAAGCGGGAACAGGTGCATGCCGTCGTGGCCGGTGCCGATCTGCTCCAGCTGTTCCGACGAGGTGTTGGACGCGTCCGACAGCCAGGCGGGGCCGCCGGATCGAATCGGCTCGCCCCACTTGAGCACGGCCTCCCAGGAGTAGCCAGCCGGGACACGGATCGTGTCGGCGGTGGAGGCAGCGATGCCGGTGAAGTTGATGCCGCCGCCCTGGAGGGATGGGCTGACGGCACCGGTGGCCGCGGCGGTGCCGGCCTCACCGGCCGGGGCCAGAGCTGCAGCGCTGCCGCCCCCGCCGGCGATGAAGGCCGCCGCCGTGATCAGACCACCCTGCAGGACGCGGCGCCGACGCAGATTGGCGTCGAGCACGTCCTCGAAGGGTCGGTTGCGGGAGAAGTTCGTGATGTCGTCGTCATGGTCGATGTTCATGTGCGGAGCTTCGAGCAGTCAGATGACCTGCTCGTCGCGCTCGGGTGAACGTTCACGCCCGTTGAGGTGAACTCTCCGTGACGCACCCGGAGACACCGGCGACCTGCAAGACTGCCCGTCATGGGACGTCGCCGCGATCGCATGATCGCCAGCCTCCGGAACGAATGGTTCGAGGCACCGTGGTTCGTCGTCCTTACGATCGCCGTCGTGGCGTTCGTCGGCCCGGGCCTGCTGTGGGGTGCGTGGCTCGCGCTGTCGAGCTTGTTCAGCTGACCCGGTCGGCCCAGCTCGGCAACCGGATGTATCCGTCGGCCGCAAGTTGCTCGATGGGGGCCGGCTTCGCGAAGAGGTAGCCCTGGCCCAGGCCACACGCCATGTCGGCGAGCGCCTCCGCGGTGTCGATGTCCTCGATCCCCTCCGCAACGATGTCAAGATCGAGCAGCTTCGACATCTCGACGGTCGAGCGGACGATGGACCAGTCGGTGTGGTCACAGGTGATCCGGCTCACGAACGATCGATCCACCTTCACTTCGGTGAACGGAAGATCGCGCAGGCGGATCAAGGACGAGAACCCGGTGCCGTAGTCGTCGAGGGAGAGTCCGACGCCGAGCCGCCTCAGTTCGTTGAGTGTCGGGGCGAGCTGTTTCAGATCGTCGTCGATGTCCCGTTCCGACAGCTCGATCGTCAGTTGATCCGGCGCCAGGGCTCCCATCGTGCGGAGTTGTCGGATCGCCGGCATCAGTTGCGGTGAGCGGAGCCCTTCGGCCGTCACGTTCACCGACAGGCGAATCGGTTCGCCGCTGTTGGTGGACGCACCGGAAACCCGGGCTGTGGCGGCCAGCGCCCAAAGATCGAGGCGGGAGGACAACCCGCCGAGGGTGACACAGTCGAGAAACGCCCCTGGGGGAAGGATCCCTCGTTCCGGGTGATCCCAGCGGGCGAGCGCCTCGAGACCCACGGTCTCTCCGGTGTCCATGTTGACGAGCGGTTGGAACCACATCACGAGCTCATCCTCAAGCCGCTGCGTCAACCGGTGAATGATGCCCAGCTCTTCCTCGCTCATGCTGGCCGTGGTTGCCGTGTGCATCAGGCAGCCGACGTCCGAGCGCCGAGCTTCGGTCATTGCGACGTCGGCTTGGCGAAGCAACTCGGTCGTCGTGACGCCCTCGGTCGATCGGGTCAGCCCGACGGATGCCCGCATTTCGAAGACGTGGGCACCGATCTCGATCGGTCGCCGGATGTCTTCCAGCAGCTGCTCCATGAGGGCGAGCACCTCTCCATCGGATCGCCAGCTGGTCAGACACACGCCGAACTCGTCCGCTCCCAGGCGGGAGAGGTGTAGATCGGCTCCGAAGTGCTCAGCCAGCCGGCCACCAATCAGTCGGAGCAGTTCGTCCCCCACCTGCAGTCCGTGGGTGTCGGTCACCTGGCCAAACGCATTCAGATCGATGATCGCCAAGACCACGCGCTCCGGGCTGCTCACCATCGCTTGCATCAACCGACGCATGAACGCGTCGCGGCTGAGCAGGCCGGTGAGGGCGTCGGTCTCGAGCTGCCGCATCTGCGCAGCATGCCGGACCTTCAGGACGCGAAGTGTTTGGGCCAGACCGAACACGCGGTCCCCGTCAGGTGTGGACCGCAGGCTGCTCGAGACCATGAGCCACTCGAAGGTTCCGTCGGCTCGCCGGACCCGAACATCTCCTTCGAAGGCGTCTGTCTCCGTTCGTCGGGTCGGGTCGTCCAACGCATCCTCTTCGGCGATGAGGCTCACCATGGACATGCCCGGCAGGGACTGCACCGGATAGCCGGACACCATCTCCGTTGCACCGATGGCATCGATGATGGTCAGCGCCTCGTCCACGTCGTGGACGTAGAGCACACAACCCATCTCGGTCAGCAGGTCGTGGAGCGCTGCGTCGCCGGCCAGATAGCGATCGACGAGACCTTCGCCGGGGCGCGTCGCGTCGCGCTCCGATTCGTTCCGCCGAATTGCCGCCATTGGCTCCAATCGGCGACTCCGCAGCTGAGTTGAGCCGAGCTTTTGGCTCAGCGATCGAGCAGGAGAACTCCGTCGACACCGAAGCTCTCGACCGCCTCCGAAAGCGTCGTCTTGAGCCCGCCTTCGTCGCGAATTTCGGCGAGTGCATGCACCGTGTCCCCCGCCCACTGCAGGACTTCGGGGAGTTCCTCCGCGCCGCAGGTGGCGCTGTGACAAACCCAAGCCACCATCGTGTCCAACGCAAGCGAAAACGTCTGTTCGTGGACTTCGGCGCCACGGAAGAACAACGCCTGCACCAGACCGGGTCGAACCGCTTCGAAGACGTCGGCGAAGTCGTGGCTCTTGAACAGCCAGACGACGAAGTCGGCGTTGCGGCGCAGCCACGCGATGTGCAGCTTGGGGAACAGTTCGTTGTCGACGAAGGCCGGGGCGTACTCGTCCGGATCGAACAGCGGCTCGGTGTTGGCCACGCCGCCGAGTAGCTCGACCAGGTAGCCATGCCCGACGTCATCACCCAGGACGGTCGCAAGTGCGACGGTGCGGGCTTCGCGTTCGAGGTCTTCGAACGAGCCGAAATAGCGGTACAACAGCGACGGCGTTGCGAGGGCCTCGGCCGCCACAGTGCGAACGCTGCGCTTCTCATCTCCGAGAACCGCGGTCATCAGAGCGGCCTTGACAAATCGCTGGCGTGTGTCGTGTTCCACGGCACAGACCGTACCGATCGGGCACCCCCGCTTGAAGGGTCGGACGGATCCAAATGAACAACGTTCTCAGCCATCGCAAAACGGAAGGAGGCCCGGCGCAAGCACCGGGCCTCCCTTCAAATTCGCTATCTGCGCCTCAGGCGCAAGCCTGCGTGGCGAATGAACGCTCTCTCCGAAGGAGAAGAGACGCAATTCCGTCGTTGCCAAAATTGCGACCGAACCCGAGAGGGTTCGCAGGCGCTGGCAACGAAGCGGAATTACATCATGCCGCCCATGCCACCCATGCCACCCATGTCGGGCATGCCGCCTCCGGCGCCTTCCGGCTCCGGCTTGTCGACGACGAGCGCCTCCGTGGTGAGGAGGAGCGCAGCGATCGACGCAGCGTTCTGGATGGCGGCGCGGGTCACCTTGGCCGGGTCGATGACGCCAGCAGCGATGAGATCGACGATCTCGCCGGTGGCAGCGTTGAGGCCCATGGCACCTTCGGCTTCTTCAACCTTCTGGACCTGGACGGCACCGTTCATGCCGGCGTTCTCGGCGATGAGCTTGGCCGGGGCGTCGAGGCTCGCGAGCACGATCTTGGCTCCCGTGATCTCGTCGTCCGACAGGCTCTTCTTGCGAGTGACGGCCTCGACGGCAGGCTTTGCACGCACGAGGGCGGTACCGCCACCGGCGACAACGCCTTCCTCGATGGCCGCACGGGTCGCCGAGAGGGCGTCTTCGATGCGGTGCTTCTTTTCCTTGAGCTCGACCTCGGTGGCAGCGCCAACCTGGACGAGGGCAACACCGCCGGCCAGCTTGGCCAAGCGCTCCTGCAGCTTCTCACGGTCCCAGTCGGAGTCGGTCTCCTCGATCTCACGCTGGATCTGAGCAACGCGGCCGTTCACCTCGTCGCCGGAGCCTGCGCCCTCGACGATGGTGGTGTTGTCCTTGGTGATGACGACCTTGCGGGCCTGGCCCAGCATGTCGAGGGTGACGTTGTCGAGCTTGAGGCCGACCTCTTCGGCGATGACCTGACCGCCGGTGAGGATCGCCATGTCGGTGAGCATGGCCTTGCGGCGCTCGCCGAAGCCCGGAGCCTTGACACCGGTCGAGTTGAACGTGCCGCGGATCTTGTTGACGACGAGCGTGGCGAGGGCTTCGCCCTCGATGTCCTCGGCGATGATCAGGAGCGGCTTGCCGGCCTGCATGACCTTCTCGAGCACGGGCAGGAGGTCCTGAACCGAGCCGATCTTGCCCTGGTTGAACAGGATGTAGCAGTCCTCGAGAACGGCTTCCTGGCGCTCGGGGTCCGTGACGAAGTACGGCGAGAGGAAGCCCTTGTCGAACTGCATGCCTTCGACGAAGTCGAGATCCATGCCGAACGTGTTGGACTCTTCGACGGTGACCACACCGTCCTTGCCGACCTTGTCGATCGCGTCGGCGATGACCTTGCCGACGGTCTCGTCAGCAGCCGAGATCGAGGCGACCTGAGCGATCTTGCTCTTGGAGTCGTCGACCTGGACGGCCTGCTCGGCGATGGCACCGACGGCGGCCTCGACGGCCTTCTCGATGCCGCGCTTGAGACCCATCGGGTTGGCGCCGGCGGCGACGTTGCGGAGGCCTTCCTTCACGAGGGCCTGGGCGAGCACGGTGGCGGTGGTGGTTCCGTCGCCAGCGACGTCGTTGGTCTTGGTGGCGACCTCTTTGACGAGCTGGGCGCCCATGTTCTCGTAGGGGTCTTCGAGCTCGATCTCGCGAGCGATGGACACACCATCGTTCGTGATGGTCGGTGCGCCGAACTTCTTGTCGAGAACGACGTTGCGACCCTTCGGGCCGAGCGTGACCTTGACGGCGTCGGCGAGCTTGTTCACGCCGGCCTCGAGGCCACGGCGCGCGTCTTCATGAAACTTCAGTGTCTTTGCCATGTGATGGGCCTCCGACTACTTGACGATCGCGAGCACGTCGCGAGCGTTGAGGATGAGCAGGTCTTCGCCGGCCGAGGAGATCTCGGTGCCGCCGTACTTCGAGTAGACGACGACGTCGCCGACGCTGACGTCCATCGGGATGACCTCACCGGTCTGATCGGAGCGCTTGCCCGGACCAGCAGCGATGACCTCGCCCTGCTGGGGCTTTTCGGTTGCGCTGTCGGGGATGACGAGGCCGCTGGCCGTCGTCTGTTCGGGTGCTGCCGGCCGCACAACAATGCGGTCC
Organism: Acidimicrobiales bacterium; assembly: GCA_020628865.1. GTDB lineage: Bacteria > Actinomycetota > Acidimicrobiia > Acidimicrobiales > SHLQ01 > SHLQ01. The sequence goes on along the minus strand of JAHDEJ010000017.1, from coordinate 11,102 downwards.
TCGAGTGGCTGCAGGTTCATTCACGCCTCCTTGGCGATGTGAATCATGGATTTGAAATCGGCTCGACGGTGACTGGCACTCGCCACAACCGACTGCCAACGATAGAGAGCGCGTCGCTCGTTGGCAACCGAGCAGCGAGAGTGCCAGCCGACCTGTTGGGCGACCGCTGGCGCGTTCGCTGCTGCGAAGAACGGTTCAACCTTCGATTCGGTCGAAGGTCACCGTTCCGGCTTCGCCCCGCCAGGTCATTCGATCGTCGCTGCGTTCGACCGTGGCGCCGTCGCCGAGCAGTGCAACCACGGTCCGTTCCGTGGGCACCATGGCTTCGCCTCCGTCCGGAAGCGTGCACAGTTCCTCGGTGCTTTCGATGAATGGCGCTTCGAGGATCGACTCGTCCTGCAGCAATTCGCCGCCGCCGTCGTTGCAGCCCAGATTGCCGGTGAGGAAGCCTGCGTCGATCGTGATCTCCGGAATCTCGGTGGTGTTGACGCCGACCACCACCCGATCGCCGTTCACCTCGACCATCCGCCACGTGCCGTCGATGTCGACCACGGCCACCGGGACCTCCGGCCAGCGAAACGTGTCGCCACTCACCCGATCGACGACCTCGAGTGCATCGAGGTTCGGGTCGATCGGAATCCGCACCACGTCGCCGCAGTCCCGGCCGGAATCGTATGCCTGCGTCGTGCGGGCCTCGACCTCATACCGGCCGTCGCCGAGGTCGACGACGTCCGCCTCCGGCGCGCCGTTGCACGAGCCAACCATCACGGACAGGACGTCGGGTTCCCAACGGTCAATGCCGAGCACCTCGACGCGGGTGCGGTTGCTCCAGAACCACGCGAAGAGCGCCACGGCTACGAACGCGACGACCGTGACGACAATTGCGTTCCGCCGCGTCCATCCGTCCATGGCACGAACGTACCGGAGGCCCGAGCCTTGGAGGGCGCAGCCCGCGGGACATAGTCTCGCCCCATGAGTACCGGAATGGCATATCTCCTGGCGGGGCTGGCCTTTGGTGGTTCCTACCTCGTGAAGTGGTGGCTCCAGCGAACCTACAAGAAGTGGAGTCGAGTCGAGAATCAGTACCGGGTGACCGGGGCCCAGACGGCGGCGGCGATCCTGCAGGACCACGGCGTCGAAGGCGTTGAGCTGCAGCAGGTCCGAGGAAAACTGACCGACCACTACGACCCGCAGAAGGACATCCTTCGACTCTCGAAATCGAACTGGGGGACGACGAGTGTGGCGGCGATGGCGGTGTCGGCGCACGAAGCCGGCCATGCGCTCCAGGACGCATCGAACGACCTGCGCCTTCGCCTCCGTCGGTTCCTCGTGCCGTTGGCGGCGCTCGGTGCACGGTTCGGGCCGATGGTCGTGATCGCCGGATTCCTCACCGGGAGCGAGACGATCCTGCAGGTGGGCGCCCTCCTGCTCGCCGGTATGACGATCTTCCAGCTTGCGACCCTGCCGGTCGAGTTCAACGCGAGCCGACGTGCGCTCGACAGCCTCGAACGTCTCGGCTTGTCCGACCCGGCCCAGCGGGACGGCGTCGAAGCAGTGCTCCGAGCCGCCGCGCTCACCTACGTTGCGGCGGCGGCGACGAGCATCGCCTACTTCGCCATGCTGTTTGCCCGTAGTCGGGGTCGCTGGATCATCTGACCCACCGGGCTCAAGGCGGCGCCGGCACGCACCGACATTGATCATTGTGTCCAGTGTCGAATCGACCCTGATCGACCGGCGGACCACTGACACACCGCAACCACACGACGAGACGGACATCGTGTGGCGGCGAATGCATCGGCGGCTCGAACGGTCTCTCCATGTGATCGAGGGCCCCGTCGCGGCCATGCTCGAGCGGCCCCTCACGCACGTGGAGGTCGAAGAGGTCACGCAATCCTGCAACGGATTGGCGAGGCGTCTGAGCCAGCTCGGGCTCGCGGTCGGCGCCGAACTGGTACGGGACGTGCAACGACTGTGCGCAGGAGAGACGGAAACCCGGTCGCCGGCGCTGCACGCGGCCCGGGCCCTCGAGGACCTCCGGATCGCGCTGGCCGACACCGAAGCCGGTCTCACGACGGCGGCGGCCCCCGAGCGGGTTGCCGTGGTGACGGGAACCCCGACGGCTGAGTTGGACACGATCGCGCTGTCGTTGGCGCTGCGTGGCGTCGGGCTGCGAATCGAGGACCCAGGCGTCGAACCCGAGGGTCCTGCGGACGCCCTGCTCGTCGCAATCGCACGAGGCGAGCGTTCACAGGCGAGCGCCATCCTCGCCGAGGCCCGAGCCCGGCGCAGCGATGCACTGATCTTCGCGGTGGTGTCGGACGAGGAGGACCTCTCCACCGACGCTCGTCGGCACATTCACGCCACCCTCGACACCGACGATCCGGGCGCGGCGGCCGAGCAGGTCCTCGTGTCCGTCGTGCACGCCCAGCGGCCGCCGCGGGTTCTGGTGGTGTCGGGCTCGGCCGAGCCTCGTGAACTGCCGCATCGAAGCGCCGAATTCGAACACTGCCACATCAGCATCGGTGCGCCAGCGGTCGCCGACGCAGCCAGGGAACTCGGCGTCGTCTCCGTGCTGCTCGATCGGATTCCGCACGACGAAGCGCTCGCCGTCGCAACCCTCCTGCGGACAAACGAGGACTTCCGTTCGCTTCGTGTTGCCGTGATCCCCAGCTACCAGCTTCGAGTGAGCCAGCGAATCGAGCTGTTGCGCAGCGGCGCCGACATGACCCTTCCGCCCGACATCGAGGACGACGAGATCGTGGCTGCCGTGATGGCTGGCGTGCGACGCCACCGTCGAACGTCGGACGTCGACACCTCCGATGCTCGAGCGGCGACGCTGAGCTGGACCTCGGTACAGCTGTTGGCCGAGCGCCTGCTCGGTCGGCAGGGCCGCAGCGGACACCGAGCAAGCCTCGCCCGTCTGACCATCGACGACAGCGTGACCACGGAGGAACTGAACGCAGCGATGCCGGGCCTCATCTCCGAGTTCCGTCGCGAAGACATCGTGGGCCGCTTCAACGAACGCGAGGCCGTCGTCCTGCTTCCCGGTCTTCCCCGGAACGTCGCCGTGAAACGCTTTGCCTCCCTGGTGGATCGGGTCGGCCTCGACGTGGACCGCACCCGCGTGGGCATCTCCGAGTTCCCGGCCGATGGCCGGACGGTCGACGCGCTTTTGGACTCGGCCGGTGCGACGATTCTGCGCACCAAGCGGAGCCGGGGACCACGGGTCGCAGCGAGCGATTGGGTCAGCAGCGCAACCGCCGGAGCCGACGTCCTCATCATCGATCCCGACGCCGCCCACCGGGCCGTGATGCGGACAGTGCTCGAGGAGCGGGATCTGACCGTTGCCGAGGTCTCGAACGGCATCGAAGCGCTGGCTCGCCTCGTCAACCAGGATCGCCCTCCCCTGCCGCGGGCGATCCTCCTCGAGTTCGATCTCGACGGTCTCGACGGCATCCGCCTGCTGCGGCAGCTTCGCTCGAACGGTCTGATGGGTCGATTGCAGGTGCTGATGCTGGCCTCTCGTTCCGATGAGTTCGAACTTCGCACGGCGTACGAACTCGGCGCAGTGGATTCGATTCGGAAGCCGTTCGTGCCACTCGTGCTGGCGCACCGAGTCGACCAGATGATCGCCCGCGCCGACGGACCGTCATGAGGACCCTTGCAATGGTCCTCGTCGTTGCGAATGTCGCCGCGGCCGGCACCTTCGTTCTGGGCGGAGACATCCGGGACTTCCTGCGCAAGCGACGCGAGCAGCGGCTGGATCAGGTCCAGCGCCAGCTCGTGGCCCTCCTCATGGCCGCCACACCGCCGACGCCGGCACAGGTCCGAGCCCACCACAACACTCCTCGGCGACTGCTCCTCGGCTCACTGCAGTCGCTCGCATACGACGTCGAAGGCACCGCATTCGACCGGGCGCTCCAGTTGGTCGACGCGTTCGGTCTGGACCGCGACATCCGACGGCTGAGCAGGAGTCGAAAGTGGCGCAAGCGCATGCGAGCCAGCCAACTCCTCCATCTGCTACCGGCTTCGTCGAGCGTGCAACGGACCCTCCTGCGAGACTCCCATCCGATGGTTCGGGCCTACGCGGTCGCCGGCCTGACGAGTGACGCGTTGCACCGTTGGTATGACCTCGTGCTCGTTGCCCTCGACTCCCCGGAACGCCCGGTGCATCAGGCCGCGCAGAGCGCACTCATTCGGAGCGAACCCAAGTCCCTCCATCTACTCGAGGCGTATCTGGGCGATCAGAGCCGTGCGGGAACCCAGCGAGCGCTCGAAGTTGCGTCTCGGATTCCCGACCCCGGCATTCAGGCGATGTTGAACGCGCGGCTCGGTGCGGCCGATGCATCGACCCGTGTGCTCGTGGCGCGAGGTCTCGGCTTGTCGGCAACGCGGGCGGCCGGCCAGATCCTCGGGATCCTCCTGACGGACGATTCGGAGGCCGTGCGGGCGCAGGCGGCGATCTCGACCGGCTACATCGGTGCCACGAGCCACGCCCCCACGCTCGGTGCACTGCTCGGCGACCGCTCCTGGGACGTGCGTCGCAGCGCCGGACTCGCCCTCGACCAGCTCGGCCCGGTCGGCACGCTGGTACTCCGGCGATCGCTCACGGCGGACGATCCGTTTGCACGCGACATGGCGCGTCAGGTGCTTCACGCGGCGGCGGTGCGACTTCGTCAGCCGCCGCCCCTCGACGCGGAAGACCTGTTCGAGCTCGACGCGGAGGCGGTCGCATGATCGACATGCTCGGCCTTGCCGGCGCCGCGCTCTTGACGTTCGTCGTGCTCGCCCTCGCCGGCACGCAACTCGTCCTGTTCGTCTCGGCAACGCTCGAGGCCCGGCACATCAAACAGCGGGAGAAGCACCACCTGTGGGACCGGGCATTGTCGAGCACCGTGCCGCCAAAGATCACCGTGGTCATACCGGCGTACAACGAGGAGCTCACGATCGGTGAGACGAGCACGAACATCCTCGGCCTCAACTATCCGAACCTCGAGGTCGTGATCGTGCTCGACGGCGGAACCGACGACACCCTCGGGGTTCTCGACCGGTTGTACGAACTCGTGCCCGTGCACTCCGTGTACCAACACCAGATCGACACGGCGACGATGGGTCAGATCTACCGATCGAGCACCGAGCCCAACCTGATCGTCGCGGAGAAGGCGAACGGCGGGAAGGCCGACTCGATGAACGCCGGTATCAACCTTGCGTCTGGCGAACTGATCTGCTTCATCGATGCCGACACGTTGATCGCGCCGACGGCGCTGCAACAGCTCGCCGTGCCGTTCATCGAACGCGAAGGAGTGGTCGCCAGCGGCGGCATGGTTCGACATGCCAACGGCGCCACCATCGAGCACAGCCGCGTCATGAAGATGAGCGCCCCCAACCGGATCCTCCCGGGAGCGCAGGCGGTCGAGTACGTCCGGGCGTTCATGGTCGGCCGGCTCGGCTGGAACAAGCTCGGCGGCAACATCATCATCAGTGGCGCCTTCGGCCTCTTCGACCGAGACAGCATTCTCGAAATCGGCGGCTACGAACCGGAGACGATCGCCGAGGACATGGAGTTGGTCGTCCGGCTTCGCCGACGGGGCTACGAAACCGGTCGCCCTGCACACGTCATCTTCACCACGACACCCTGTTCGTGGACGGAGGTTCCCGAGACGATCGAAGTGCTTGCGAATCAGCGGGGCCGGTGGCATCGCGGGCTGCTGGACGTGCTGAAACGGCATCGGGAGATGCTCTTCAACCGCCGCTACGGTGCTGCGGGGACCGTGGTCCTGCCGTACTACCTGCTCGTCGAGTTCGTGGCACCGATCCTCGAGCTCGTCGGGTTGTTGTTCTTCCTCGTGGCGTTGGCGAACGGCACGGCGACCGAGGGCGTCATCCTCGTGGTCGTCTGTGCGTACCTCGTCAGCCTGCTCATCACGTTCCTCGTCCTGCTCGGCGACGAACTCATCAATCATCCGTACGAGCACGGCACGGACCGCCTCAAGCTCGTGATCCACGCAGTGTTCGAGAGCACGGTCGTGCACCTGGGCACCCTGCTGTGGCGGCTGGTCGGCATGGTCGACGCGCTGCTCGGGCGCAACGACTGGGGAACGATGACCCGAAAGGGCTTCCGCCAGATCTGAGCGCAACGGCCGGAGTGCCGTCGGACCCGCTCGCTACGATCGACTCATGGCGCACCAGCAAATGTTCGATGACGACGATCCGTTCCTCGCTCGTGTTCGGGGATTGGCTCTTGCACTGCCCGACGCCGATGAGAAGGTGTCGCACGGACGACCGGCGTTCTTCACGAAGAAGGTGTTCTGCATCTACGGCGGTGCGCTCAAGATCGACAACGAGTGGGTGCAACACCCGCAGGCCGTGCTCGTGCAGGTAACCGAGGACGAACGACACGCGTTGGTTCAGGACGCGCGGGTTTTCGTGCCGGCGTACTGGGGGCCATCGGGTTGGATCGGCCTGGATCTCGACGACGCCACGGACTGGGACGAGGTCGCCGAGCTGCTGGAGGAGTCGTTCCGCCTCACCGCCCCCAAGCGCGCCATCACCGCCCTCGACCAAAACTGAGTTCTGACCCGGCTCCGCCGGTCGGAAGATCAGATCGTTTGGAGGCGCAGGCTGGAGTCGGCACCGTGGTCGAGGCTGGCTCCGCCGTCGGACTGCCAGCGCCACCATCCCGCTGCGGCGATCATCGCCGCATTGTCGGTGCACATCGATCGGCTCGGGATGAGTGCGCGAAGTCCGTCCTCCACGCACACGTCGAGCACCCGCTCGCGGAGCCCGGAGTTCGCGGCAACGCCACCGCCGATGCAGAGCGCTTCGGCCCCGTACTCGTGTACGGCTCGACGAGCCTTGGTGACGAGCACGTCCACGACGGCCTCCTGGAACGAAGCGGCAACGTCCACGTCGGCTGCATCCGGGTTCTTGCGGACGTGGTTCACGACGGAGGTCTTCAAACCGCTGAAGGAGAAGTCGTAGCCGTCGTTCATCATGGCCCGCGGAAACGAGATGGCCATGGGGTCGCCGTCGGCGGCCATGCGATCGATGATGGGGCCTCCCGGATAGCCGAGGCCGAGGTAGCGGGCGACCTTGTCGAACGCCTCGCCGGCTGCGTCGTCGAGCGTCTCGCCGAGCAGCCGGTACTGGCCGTGGCCCTCCTGGAGGACGAGCATCGTGTGGCCGCCGGACACGAGCAGCGTGACGACGGGCATCGGCATGTCGGGTTCTTCGAGTGAGGCCGCGTAGAGATGACCCTCGAGGTGATTGACCGGCACGAACGGTTTGTCCCACACGAGCGCCAACGACTTGGCCGCGCTCACGCCGATCAGCAGCGACCCGATCAGGCCCGGCCCCACCGTCGCCGCAACCGCCGTGAGCTCGTCCGGTTCGATGCCAGCTTCAACCATCGCCTGGGCGATGACCGGGGTCAGCATCTCGACGTGTGCGCGGCTCGCCACCTCGGGCACGACCCCGCCGTACCGGGCATGGATGTCGATCTGGCTCGAGACGACCGAGGACAGCACGTTGGTGCCGGACTCGACGACCGAAGCGGCGGTCTCGTCGCAGGACGTTTCGATGGCGAGGATCAGTCCCATGGGTTCTCCAATTGATGGGGTACGTCCAACTCGTGGACGTAGCGCATCGCCGATATGCGGTCGAGGTAGTCGCCCGAGAACTCGGGGCTCCACAACACGAGGGCGTCTTCACCGTTGTCGCCGTAGTAGCCGCGGCGGATGCCGGCCGGGGCCAGGCTGAAACGGCGGTACAGGGCAAGTGCAGTCTTGTTGGTGGCCCGCACCTCGAGGGTGAGTGCGTGGCAGCCGGCGGCGAGGGACGCACGCACGAGCGCAAGCAGCAGGTCGAAGCCGTGGCCGCGGCGGTGCACCTCCGGCGCCAAGGCAATCGTGCTCACGTGTGCTTCGCCGGCCATGAACAACACGCCGGCGTGCCCGACGACCTCGTGGTTCTTCTCCAGGACCAGGTGCGTGCGGTTGCTGCCGGTCACCTGATCGATCGTCATTCGCCGGGACCATGGCGTGGGATAGGCGTGCCGATCGATCGCCATGATGGCGTGCACATCCCGTGCTTCTGCAGCGCGGATGGCGAGCCGCTCCGCCGAAACGACTGGCTCGGAGGTCGGCGATGCGACGTCAGCCATCGTTGCGGGTCTTCCAATTGATCTCGGCATCTGGCAACCGGAGGTACATCGGTTCGAGCTCGTTCGCCGGAACGAACTCTTCGCGAACAGCCTTGTGATGAGCGATGTCGACCAGCGACCGGGCCGACGGGTGGGCCACGTCTGGGCCTGCGAGTTCGACGTGTTCGATCGATCCGAACTCGTCGGCGTACCGAAGCGCACCATCGCCGACGAGCAGTACGTCATCCTTGAGGGCGACGAGCTCGCCCCGGAGCTCGGCCGGGGACGCCACCATTGGTTCGGTGATGCGTTGGACTCCGCCGGGAACCGCCCGATAGTCGGCGGTGAAGACCTCGTTGCGCCGCGCGTCCATGCAGGTGACGATTCGACGGGAGGAGTGGCGGGACGAGAAGGCCAGCAGATCCAGACTGGAGACCCCGATCATCTGCACACCAAGCGCATGAGCGATCGCCATTGCGCTCGCAAGGCCGACGCGCAGCCCGGTGAACAGACCGGGACCGATGTCGACGGCGACTGCCGAGACGTCTTTCAGCTCGATGCGCGCCTGACTCGCCACGAACTCGATCATCGGCGTGAGCGATTCGGCATGGCGACGGTCTCGGCCGGAGTGGGCCGAGGCCAGCACACCTTCCTGTCCGGCGATGGCCACCCCCACCTGCGTACCAGCGGTTTCGATGCCAAGAATCAGCACGGTTCACCGCCGGCGATCGACGTGCCGAGCGCGTCGGCGAGCGCAGCCTCACGGCCACACCAGCGGGCGCCGACGGGGCGCAGTTCGATGTGGCGGTCGTCGTCGCCTTCGCCGAACGTGAATCGAATCTCGAGGAAGTCGGCCGGCAGTGTGGAGAGGATGGCGTCGCCCCACTCGATGAGTACAACACCGCCGCTGTCGAGCAGGTCGGGCAGGTCGAGGTCGAGCACCTCCGACATCATCTCCAGCCGGTAGACGTCGAGGTGGTGCAGGGGCAGACGGCCTTGGTACTCCCGGGCGAGCGTGAAGGTCGGGCTCGTCATCGGTTCGGTCACGCCGAGCGCCGCGCCGTACGCCTTGGAGAACGCGGTCTTGCCGGCACCGAGGTCGCCCACCAGCACGAGCACGTCTCCGGGCTCCGCTCGCTCCGCGAGGGTTGCCGCAAGCGCACCAGTGTCTGCTGGAGAGGTCGACTCGACGTGGATCACGTCTTCGATTGTACGGAGCCCGGGCCCGTCCTCCCGGCTTACTCTTTCTCCCGCACCAGGCAGAACGGATGGCCGGCCGGATCGAGGAACACGCGGAAACTCGATGGGTACGGCTGCACCTCGTGCTTCACGGCACCCAGCTCCATCACTGCGGCCTCGGCCACATCGAGGTCCGGCACATCGATGTCCACGTGGGCCTGCATCTGCTGGTCGCCATCCGGCCACACGGGCGGCACATGGTTCGGCGCCTTCTGAAACGCCAGCTTGCCCCGGGCCGTGTGCAGCTCGGTCCAGTCGTCCTCGGGGTCCGGCCCCTTCAGCTCACCGCCGACAATCGCCTGGTAGAAGCGGGCGACCACCGGCGGCTCCGCGCAGTCGAACACGACGACATCAAGCTTTCCGATCGGAGCATCCACGTCCGGACCCTAGCCGTCAGGTCCGACCCGGAATGTTGCTCTTCCAGTTGTTGCAGGGGTCGCACTTGATGGTGCCGTCACAGATACAGGTGTGGTGGGTCGTCGACCAGGGTTGGGTGTGGTCGGCGGTGAGCATGATCCACGGATTGTCACAGCCAGGCGTGGAGCATCGGCCGCGGGCTTCTACGAGCAGCGCGTTCTTCTGTTCGGCCGTGAACAACCGTGTCCCGGACGAGTAGTTCGAGGTTTTTCCTTCGACAGTGAAGATCTGGCGCCGCAACTGCCCGATGAGCAGCAGCGGCAAGGCTCTTCGAGGATCGATCGGCGTTCCCCGAGCAGTTTCGGATCGTTTGTCGATGTCATCGGGGTCCAACGGGAGTGTCGTCGGGTCGAACCGGTAGTCGGGATCGCCGGTCATGCGGCGAATCAGATCCTCGGCGACGGCTTCGGACATGACGATGTTGATGAGCGGGATCGGATGGCTGCCGTCCTGGCGGGCGAACCCACGCGAGATCAGGTTCATGAACGCGACCAGCCGACGGCGGCGATGCGACAGGGCCGTCAGCTGCGGGTCGGCGTCGGGGTCGTTGGTGGTTTGGCGGAAGAGTTTCTGGTCTTCGTGTTCGATGGCGTTGAGTGCGGCTTCGCCGGTGACGGGGTCGAGGCGGGCATGGATCTCGACGTCGCCGTTCGAATGGGTCTTGGTCTTCAGGCCGTAGGCCAACTCACGGTCGGACGGCAACTGTCCGTCGGGGTCGGCGTGGAGCAGCCAGTAGTTGCAGTCGGATTGAAACTTGTCCCACAACAGGAGCTTGGCGTGCGACACCAACATGTCCTGATCACGCCGGAAGAACTGATCGGTCCGACGGTTGTGCAACGACTTCAGATGCTTCACGTGGGCGTCGGTGATCTCCCCGCGTTGCCAGGCTTCACGAACCGCCGGAAACGCATCCACCCACAAGCCAAGTGTTTTGTATGGGGCCAGTTCCTGAGCCGCCGCGCCCGTGGATCGGGCCAACAGGATCGACATCGACCGCACATTGTTGCGACGAGCAACCCCACAGCGATCTGCTTCAGCAACCGCCGCAGCAGCGGCCGCCTTGGCCCGCTCGGCAACCCGGATGGCTCGTATCGCCCGCTGCTCCAACACGTCAGCGTCGACCGTGAAATCCGAACACGCCGCCAACGCGTCGAACCCGGAATCGATCCGATCGAAGGCTTCCTCGAACGACGCCACCGACTCGAGTTCAACAACAGCCATCCGAAATCACCTCCTCCTTGAAACAAGCCATGGTTCTGCATTCAGAACCGGAAACGGCTGGGGGTGGTGAACGGGTACCCGTGAG
>JAHDEJ010000016.1:34902-119349 GCA_020628865.1 Acidimicrobiales bacterium | reverse complement strand
CCTAGAGCGCTCCAGGGGTCAGAGTCGTTCGCTTCGCTCACTTACCGAGTTCGGCCCTGGCGGGCCGAACTCACGCCCTTTCGTGTGTGGTCAGGCCGGAATCGTCGACGGTTAGTGTTCGGGCATGGTGTCCGAACTGGATCCGACCCACGCTGCCGTTGCGGAGCGAATCGTGGAGATCCAGCAGGCGGCCTACGCGGTGGAGGCCGAGCTGATCGGGTTCGAGGGCATCCCGCAGTTGGGCGAGACGACCGCCGACGTCCAGTCCCGCACGGCTCTGCACTGGCTCGGTTCGTTCGTCGGTGAACGGCTCGTCGCCCTGATCGCCTGGGAGATCGATGGTGGTCTGCTCGACATCGACCGGCTCGCCGTCGACCCGCAGTTCGCTCGGCAGGGACATGGCCGCCGGCTGGTGCAGGCGGTACCACGCGAGCACGCCACGATCGTGTCAACGGGTTCGGCGAACGCGCCGGCAGTCGCCCTCTACCTCAGCGAGGGCTTCACCGAGACCGGCCGCACCGAAATCGCTCCAGGAATCCTCACCACCCAATTCCACCGGCCCGGCAAAACGGGCTCTGACCCCTAGAGCGCTCCAGGGGTCAGAGCCCTCTCACGGGGGTCAGAACTCAGTAGTTCCGATCCGGCTCCGCCGGTCGGAACGGGCGCGGCCTCCGGCCAACCGCAGCGCGGGTCGAGGGCCCCAAGGGGCCCGGATCCCGCCGTGCGGCAAAAAGACAGAGGGCTGGCGTGGACCCCCCGGACCACGCCAGCCCTCGGCTGAACCGACTGCAGAGCAGTCGGCACGATTGCCATCCCCCCAGAATGGCAATCGTTAGTATTACCCGTTCGCTGCCTCGAGCGCTCGTTGGGTGAGTACACGAGCCAGGTGGCTGCGGTACTCGGCATCGGCGTTGAGGTCGGCGGGCGGTTCTGTTCCATCGGCAGCAAGTGCCGCGGCGTCAGCAATCGAGGCACCGCCGGCGAGTGCTTCCTCGGCGGCGGTGGCTCGAACTGGCGTGGAGCCCATGTTGACGAGGCTGATGCCCTTGCCCCCATCGGCGACCGCGACCCCGACGATCGCCCAGTCCTGGGCGCGTCGGTTGAACTTCTGGTAGTTCCATCCGGCGGTGCCGGCCGGGATCTTCACTTCGACGATCATCTCGTCGTCCGCAAGGACGGACTCGAAGTAGCCGGTGAAGAACTCCGACGCAGCGATCTCCCGCTGTCCGTTCGGACCCTGCGCCACGATCGTGCCGCCGAGGGCGAGCACCGCAGCAGGGAGATCCGAGGCCGGATCGGAGTGGGCGAGCGTGCCGCCCAGCGTGCCCCGATGACGGACGGCCGGGTCGCCGACCAGCGATGCCACGTGTTGCAGCATCGGACAGTCGGCGGCGAGCACGTCGCTCGTCTCCAACTGGGCGTGCTTCGTCATGGCGCCGATGGCGATGTGACCGTTCGAACGGTTGATGTAGGCGAGGTCGTCGAGACGACCCACGTCGATCAACTGCGTTGGCGTGGCCAACCGGTACTTCATCATGGGGATGAGCGAGTGGCCTCCGGCGAGGAGCTTGCTCTCGTCGCCATACTCTCCGAGGAGCTGGATGGCATGTTCGGCCGACTCGGCGACCGTGTAGTCAAATGCTGCGGGGATCATGCCGCACCTCCGTTCGAGTTGATCGCTTCCCAGATTCGCTTCGGTGTGGCCGGCATTTCGATGTCGGTCACGCCGTAGGGCGAGAGGCCATCGCAGATGGCGTTGATGACGGCGGCGGCAGAACCGATGGTTCCGGCCTCGCCCACACCCTTCACCCCCAGCGGGTTGGTCGTCGACGGGGTGACCGTCGAGTCCAGCTTGATCGATGGCATCTCGGCCGCGGAGGGCACGAGGTAGTCCATGAACGACGGGTTCAGCGGGTTGCCGTACTCGTCGTACACGGCCTCTTCGTAGAGCGCCTGCGCGGCGCCCTGCACGATGCCGCCGTGGACCTGACCCTCGACGATCAGCGGGTTGACCTGGTGACCGCAGTCGTCGACGCCGATGTAGTCGAGCAGCTCGACGCCGCCCGTCTCGGTGTCGATTTCCACCACAGCGACGTGTGTGCCGAACGGGAAGGCGAAGTTCGGAGGATCGAACGACACCTGCTCCTGCAGGTTCGGCTCCATGCCGTCAGGCAGGTCGTGGGCGGCAAACGCGGCGAAGCCCAGCTCCTGGATGTGCACCGACTTGGCCGGGGTGCCGGCCACGGAGAACGACCCGGCGTCGAATTCGACGTCTTCGGGCGCGGCCTCGAACTGGTGCGCAGCGATGAGCTTGGCCTTCTCGATGACCTTGTCGGCGGCCATCGCGATGGCGACACCACCGACGGCCAGCGACCGGGATCCGTAGGTGTCGAGCCCGAGCGGCGACTTGGCGGTGTCGGAGTGCAACACCTCCACGTCGTTCGGATCGACGCCCATCTTGTCGGCGATGATCATCGACCATGCCGTCTCGTGGCCCTGGCCATGCGGAGTGGAACCGGAGACGACCTCGACCTTGCCCGTGGGCAGGATGCGGACCGTGGCGTGCTCCCAGCCACCGGCGCCATAGTTGAGGCCGCCGAGTGCACGGGACGGTGCGAGACCACAGATCTCGACGTAGGTGCACATGCCGATGCCGAGCTGCTTGGTCTCGCCGGCGTCACGCCGGCGGGCCTGTTCTGCCCGAAGGTCGGCCACCTTGGCCATCTCGAGTGCCCGGTCGTGGGCGGGGCGGTAGTGACCCGAGTCGAACACCAGGGTGGACGCGGCTTCGTGGTTCTCGAATGCCTCGCCTCCCGCGATGTAGTTGCGGGCCCGGATCTCTTCGGGCGTGATGCCGACCTGGCCGGCCATGATGTCCATGACCCGCTCGATGGCGTACGACGCTTCCGGTCGTCCGGCGCCGCGGTACGCGTCGGTGGACACCATGTTGGTGAACCAGCCGTCGCAGGTGAAGGACAGGTTCGGGATGTCGTACACGCCCGTGTAGAGGAAGCTGCCGAGCAGCGGAACACCCGGCGTGATGAGCATCATGTAGGCGCCCATGTCGGCATCGAGGTGCACCTTGACGGCGGTGAGCTTGCCGTTCTCGTCGGCGGCTGCCTCGATGTGCTGGATCTGGCCGCGACCCTGATGGGACGAGCCGGCAGCTTCGGAACGGGATTCGGTCCACCGCACCGGCAGGCCGATGTGGTTGGCGAGCGTCACCGAGAGGATGGCGTCCGGGTCGACGTTGAGCTTGCCGCCGAAGCCGCCACCCACGGAGGGGGCGATGACGCGGATCTTCGACTCGGCGATGCCGGTGGTGGCCGCAATCATCACCTTGAGGATGTGCGGCACCTGCGTGGCCGAGTAGAAGGTGATCTCGCCGCCGGCCGGCGACGGAATCGCGAGGCAGCCGCGGGGCTCCATCGGGGCGCAGATGAGGCGCTGCTGGATGAACTCGGCCTTGACCGTGTGGGCGGCGTTCGCGAACGCGGCGGCGGTGCCTTCGGGGTTGGGGTCGAGCGGCCAGTGGAAGGCCTTGTTGGTGCCGAGGTCGCTGTGGGCCATGGCCTCGTCCTTGACGGCGTCGGCCAGCGAGCTCACGGTGGGCAGTTCGTCGTAGTCGACGACCACGTGTTCGGCGGCGTCTGCAGCCTCGTAGCGGCTCGAGGCGAGGACGACGGCGACGATCTCGCCGACGTGCTTGGCTTCACCGACGGCGACCGGAAGGTGCGGCGGGTTGACCATGTCCTCGGTGACCGGCCATGCGCACGGGAGTGCGCCCACGCCGATGCCCATGTCCTGGAGCTGTGCGCCGGTGTAGACCGAGTGGACGCCGGGCATGCCTTCGGCACCGGAGGTGTCGATCGAGGTGATCTTGGCGTGGGCCATCGGCGAGCGCACCATGCCCATCCAGAGTTCTCCGGGGGCGTGGATGTCGTCGATGAACTTGTTCTCGCCGGTGAGCAGCTTCGGATCCTCCTTCCGGAGCATCCGGGTTCCCATCACGGAAGTCATGCGTCACCTCCTGCCACGCTCTGCACGGCCTTGATGATGTTGTGGTAGCCGGTGCAGCGGCACAGGTTCCCTTCGAGCCCTTCGCGGATCTCCGCTTCGGTCGGGTTCGGGTTCTCTTCGAGGAAGGCGACGGAGGCCATGACCATGCCGGGCGTGCAGTAGCCGCACTGGAGTGCGTGACACTGCTGGAAGGCTTCCTGCATCGGGTGCCAGTCCTGATCTCCGGTGGCGTTTCCGGCGGAGCGGGCGGTGTCCGCCAGGCCTTCGATGGTGGTGATGTCGCTGCCGTTTGCCTGCACGGCGAGCACGGTGCAGGACTTCACGGATTGACCGTCGAGGTGAACGGTGCAGGCGCCACAGGAAGAGCTGTCGCAGCCGACGTTCGTTCCGGTGAGCCCGAGTCCGTCACGAATGTGATGAACCAGAAGAGTTCGGGGTTCGACGTCGTGGGACTGTGCGGTCCCGTTGACGGTCATGGACACGTCCATTGGCTGCCTCCGTGGGTGTTTGGTTACGAAGGCGAGTCTTGCGCGTTTGTGTGACGCGCGCCACTCGTTGTGGGCGATGTGTCCAAAAGGATCGCGTGAGCGCTTGCGTTCACCCGGCCGTTACATGAGGTGGACGGCCGGTGGGTGCGTTGTGGCCGTCAGCCGCAGGTGAGGTCGTTGTTGACGCCGCCCTCGCGGCTGCGAATCACGTAGGTCGCTCCGTTGACGGCGTCGCCGGTCCAGGTGAGCGGACCGTTCGATGGGACGAGTGCTTCGAAGTTGCCGTTGATGCGGACGACGTAGTTGTCGTTCTCGCCGTTGAAGGCGTCCCACGTCAGCGTGACCTGTCCGCCGTTGATGGCGACGTCGCAGTCGACGGCGGGCGGGGGCGGCGGGTTGCCGTCAACGTCGCAGTCGGTGTTGGTCGTGACGCCGTTGAGGCGGGATCGGACGAGCCAGGAGTCGCCGTCGACGGGGTTCGTGTCCACGAAGGAGAGCGTGTTGCCGACGGTTGCGAGGAACGTTCCGTTCTTGCGAACGATGTAGTTGTTCTCGCCGGCGATCGCCGACCACTCGACGGTGACGGTGCCGTTGGCGTTCCAGGTGGCCGTGCAGGTCTGGTTGGCCGGGGGCGGGTCGTCGACGGTGATGGGGCTCGGCGTGCAATCGGTGAGCGTGGTGACGCCGTTCAGCTTCGACTTGATCTGGTACTCGTACGTGCCGGCGCCCGGCGCCTCGTCCCACGACAGTCCGTTGACGGTCGCCTTCCAACTGTCGTCGCGGCGGACCTGGTACGAGTCCTCACCGGCGATGGCCGTCCAGTCGAGCGAGACCGTGCCGTTCGCGACGGAGGCGGTGCAGTTCTGATCGGCGCCCGGCGGGTCGTCGACGGTGACCGGGTTCGGCGTGCACTGCGTGTCCCACTGGATGCCATCGAGTTGGCTGCGGATCTCGTAGCTGTAGCTGCCCTTCGGGGGCGAGTCGGTGTAGGAGAAGCCGGCTTCGGTGGCGACGAAGGAGTTGTCGCGGCGCACGACCCAGTCGTCGATGCCGGCCACGTTGCTCCAGTTGAGGGTGACCGACTGGTCCTGGTTGACGGTGGCGGTGCAGGTCTGGCCTTCGCGGGGATCCGGCGGAGCGCCGAAGTCGAAGAAGGCGGTGGTGCCGGTGCGGATGTTGTCGACGCGGTCGCCGTCGAAGCCCATGAGGAGGCCGCGGTTGACGACGGTGAGGGCCGAGGCGCCGCGGAAGGCGTCGTGGCCGGGGTTCCAGGTGAGCGGTGTGCCGTCGTTCATGGAGAGCGCGGCGACCTGGGTGCGCCAGACGCCTCCGGCGAAGAAGACGCCGGTGCAGGTGTCGGGACCCGAGTTGGGGGCCATGGTCTGGGTGGCTCCCGGGCCGGCGTCGATCTTGCAGAAGTGTCCGCCGACGTAGGCGGTGTTGTTGGTCATGGCGATGGAGAACGACGAGTCGCGCATGAACTTGACCCATTTGAACTGGTTTGCCGCCTCGGTCGTGGACAGCACCGTGACGTAGTCGCTCACGGTTGCGGTGCCCTGCACCATGCCGACGTGTTGGAAGTCGGGGGAGAAGGCGCCGTCCTGGATGTCGTTGTAATAGGTGTACGCGGCGAGGTTGGTGGCCATCCGGTGGTTGGTCAGCGTGGGTGCGTTGGGATTGGCGATGTTGAAGATGGCGGTGCCGCGCATGGACTGACCGGCGATGGAGGTCGCACGGTGGACGATGCCGAGGCGGGTGCCGGCCGGGTTGACCTCCATGCCGACGATGGCTCGGCTGAGTTCCCCGCCGAAGACGAAGGAGAAGTTCGGGTTCACGGCGCCGGTGGTGTAGTTCGCCTCGGCGAGACGTTCGATCCCGAGTCCGCCGGCGTTGGTGAAGTCGCCACCGACGAACAGTCGGTTGCCGCGCACGGCCAGTTCGGTGACCTTGCCGTTGAGCCCGGTCATGACCCAGGTCTTGTCGACCTCGCAGTCCTTCATGTTGATGAGTGCGATCTTGTTGCGGGTCCGTTCGACGCCGTCGGCGCCGGTGACCTTGTCGAAGCGGCCGCCGATGAGTGCCGTGTTGGCGTCGGGGCCGGGCGCGATGGCGAGGACCTCATCGTCGACGTCGAGGTTCGTGCAGACCTGTTCCTTCGTGCGCCAGTCGACGATGGACAGGTACGGCTGGCTGATGATCTGGCCGTTCTGCAGTTGGATCTGCTGGAAGTTGCCGCCGGAGATGACGTAGTTGCCGACGAGGTCGATGGCGTAGGTCTGGGTGAGGCGACCGTTGATGTTCTGGGTGTCGAGGATGATCGGGTAGCCGCGCTCGGGCGTATCGGGCACGAGTCCGGGATGCTCGACCCAGCCGCCGTCACCGCCGGCGGCAGCCGCTTCTCGGGCACCGAGTCCGATGATCACGACCAGTGCGGCAGCGAGCAGGCAGGCGAGGGCCAGCTGCGGGAAATGGCGGGGGAGGCTCATGCAGAATCCTGTGATCGGAGTGACGTTCTGTGTGGTCACAGAAGGATGCGTGGTGGCGCGATCCAAAGGGTGAACACTGTTCGTCAATATTGGACCATCCAGACTCACAAATGGTGAAAACGTCGCTGAATCGTCACATGGTGATCAGTTGCAGGGAACGGTCACCTTCACGCCGCCTTCGTTGCTGCGGATCGCGTAGGTGGCGGCCGCGTCGAAGGTGTCGGTCCAGGTGAGCGGGCCAGCGGAGGAGACGGAGGCCTCGGTCACGCCGTTCACCTTGATCTTGTAGTCGTCGTTTTCGCCGTTGAACGCCGTCCACGTGAGCGTGATCTGGCCTCCGGCCACGGTGGCCGTGCACCCATCTGCAGGCGGCGGATTGCCGTCGGTTTCGCAGGTGGTGTTGGTGGTGACGCCGTTCATGCGGGATCGGATGATCCAGGTGTCGTTGGCGCCGCCGGCGGTGTCGGTGTAGCTGAGGTTGTTCGCGATGGTCGCGAGGTAGTTGTCGTTGCGGCGGACGATGTAGCTGTTCTCTCCGTCGATGGCGGTCCAGGTGAGGTTGGCGCCGTTGCCGTCGAAGGTGACGGTGCAGGTCTGGTCACCGACTGGTGGAGGTGGCGGCGGCGGGTTGCCGTCGGTTTCGCAGGTGGTGTTGGTGGTGACGCCGTGCATGCGGGATCGGATGATCCAGGTGTCGTTGGCGCCGCCGGCGGTGTCGGTGTAGCTGAGGTTGTTCGCGATGGTCGCGAGGTAGTTGTCGTTGCGGCGGACGATGTAGCTGTTCTCTCCGTCGATGGCGGTCCAGGTGAGGTTGGCGCCGTTGCCGTCGAAGGTGACGGTGCAGGTCTGGTCACCGACCGGAGGCGGCGGCGGTGGAGGCGGTGGTTGCAGCGGTCCGCCGAAGTCGAAGAAGGCCGTGGTGCCGGTACGGATGCTGTCCGTTCGGTCACCGTCGAACCCGACGAGGAGGCCGCGGCTGACGACGGTGAGGGCGGAGGCGCCGCGGAGGGCATCGTTGCCGGGGTTCCAGGTGAGCGGCGTGCCGTTGTCCATGGACAGTGCGGCGAGTTGGGTGCGCCAGACGCCTCCGGCGAAGAAGACGCCGGTGCAGGTGTCGGGACCCGAGTTGGGGGCCATGGTCTGGGTGGCTCCCGGGCCGGCGTCGATCTTGCAGAAGTGTCCACCGACGTAGACGGTGTCGTTGGTCATGGCGACGCCGAAGGAGCTGTCTCGCATGAACTTGACCCACTTGAACTGCCCGGCCGCTTCGGTCGTCGGCAGTACGTGCACGTAGTCGGACACGGTTGCCGTTCCCTGCACGATGGCGACGTGGCTGAAGTCGGGGGAGAAGGCTCCGTCCTGGATGTCGTAGTAGTAGGTGTAGGCGTTGAGGTTGGTGGCCATCCGATGGTTGGTCAGCGACGGGGCGTTGGCATTGGCGATGTTGAATATGGCAGTGCCACGCATGGACTGGCCGGCGATGGACGTGGCCCGATGCACGATGCCGAGTCGGGTGCCGGCCGGGTTCACCTCGAGCGCCTTGATCGTCGTGCCCGTCTCTCCGGCGAACGCGAAGCTGAAGTTCGCGTTCACGGCGGCCGTCGTCAGGTTGACCTCGGCGACTCGCTCGATGGCCTGACCCCCGACGGTCGTGAAGTTGCCGCCGAGGAAGAGCCGGTTGCCGCTGACGGCGAGCTCGGTGATCTTTCCGTTGACGCCTTGGAGGTTCCAGGCGGTGTCCACGGAGCAGTCGTCGAAGTTCACCTTGGCGATGCGGGTTCGAGTGAGCTGCACGCCGTCGGCACCGGTCGCCTTCTTGAAGCGGCCGGCGATGATGGCGGTGTTGCGTTCGCCGGTCGGGGCGATCGCTAGCACTTCACCGTCCACGTCGAGGTTCTGGCAGGCCAACGACTTGTCGCGCGTGTCGAAGACGGCGAGCCACGGCTGGGTCACGTTCGTTCCGTCGACCTCGATCGTGACGAAGTCGCCGCCCGACACGATGTAGTCGCCGATCAGGTCGACGGCCTTGGTCTGTCGCTTCTCCAGGCAGCCGCCGCCGCAGTTGCCGCCTTCGAACGTGATGCGGGTCGGTGTCTCGAGGATGATCGGATAGCCGTTCTCCGGTGAATCCGGCACGAGACCCGGATGGTCGACGAAGCCGCCATCGCCGGCTGCTGCGCCGGCCGGTTCCGACGACTGGCTCAGGAGGAGGAGGGCGCCGGCGAGAAGAACGGCAAGGCCGATGAGCAGCGTCGGCGATGCCCGCCGAATGCGATGGATGGGTAGCACGTCGGTCGCGTCTCCTTCGATGGCGAGTCGTGGCCGAAGGTACCGCACCGCTCACAGAGTGTGAGAAACGGGCACGCGATTGTCACATCGACCGACGCGCGCTTCGACGGTCGATATCGGTCACGTTGTGGCGCTGCCCATGCACGTGACTACAGTTGGCTCCATGGATCCACGTCTGGACCTTCGACTTATGGGCCCGGCCTCCTGACACTCGTCAGGTCCGCCGGGCTGCCGTCGTACGTCCACACACCAACTTTCGAGGAGATCCATTCATCATGAGCAGTCGCTCAGCCCAGACGCCGTCGGCCATGCCGGCGCACCGATACCAACCGTTCCCCCAGGTCGATCTGCCGGACCGCACCTGGCCATCCACCACGATCACCAAGGCGCCGTTGTGGTGCTCGGTCGATTTGCGAGACGGAAACCAGGCGCTCATCGAGCCCATGGATTCCGAACGCAAGTGGAAGATGTTCGAAGCACTCGTCGCCGCCGGGTTCAAGGAGATCGAGGTCGGCTTCCCGTCGGCGTCGGACACCGACTTCGGCTTCGTGCGCGAGATCATCGAGCAGGGCGCCATCCCCGACGATGTGACCATCCAGGTCCTCACGCAGTGCCGCCCGGAGCTGATCAAGCGCACCTTCGAGGCGATCGACGGGGCCAAGCAGGCGATCGTCCACATCTACAACTCCACCTCCACCCTCCAGCGCAAGGTCGTGTTCGGCCTCGATGAAGACGGCATCGTCGACATCGCGTTGAAGGGCGCCGCGCTGTGCCGCGAGCTCGAGTCGACCATTCCGAACACGAAGGTGCACTACGAGTACTCGCCCGAGTCGTTCACGGGAACCGAGCTGCCCTTCGCGAAGCGCATCTGCGACGAGGTCATTGACATCCTCGACCCGACCGACAAGACCGTCATCATCAACCTCCCGGCCACGGTCGAGATGAGCACCGCGAACATCTACGGCGACATGATCGAGTGGATGCACCGCAACCTCGCCCGGCGCGACGAGATCGTGTTGAGCCTGCATCCGCACAACGACCGCGGCACTGGTGTCGCGGCCGCCGAGTTCGGCGTCATGGCCGGAGCGGACCGGGTCGAAGGCACGCTCTTCGGCAACGGCGAGCGGACCGGCAACGTCGACGTCATCAACGTGGCGATGAACCTGTTCAGCCAGGGCGTCGACCCCGAGCTGGACATCTCGAACATCAACGAGCTGCGTCGCACGGCCGAGTACTGCAACCAGCTGCCGGTGCACCCCCGCCATCCGTACGTGGGCGACCTCGTCTACACCGCCTTCAGTGGCTCCCACCAGGACGCGATCAAGAAGGGGTTCGAGGCGCTCGAGAACAGCGACTCCCCGTTCTTCGAAGTGCCGTACATCCCGATCGACCCGAAGGACGTCGGCCGCAGCTACGAGGACGTGGTGCGCGTCAACAGCCAGTCGGGCAAGGGTGGCGTGTCCTACCTGTTGAAGGCCGAGCATTCGCTCGATCTGCCACGTCGCATGCAGATCGAGTTCACCCGCGTGATCCAGGGCATCACCGATCGCACGGGCAAGGAGCTCACGGCGTCGAACATCTTCGACGAGTTCGACGCCACCTACCTGGGGCTCGATGCGCCGTATCTCCTCCAGGGTTTCGAGGTGGCGCAGAACGCCAAGGGTGAAGATCGGACGCTGCTCACCGCTCGGATGACCGAGGACGGCGAGGCGCGGGTCGTGCAGGGGTCGGGCAACGGTTCGCTCTCCGCATTCGTGGCCGGCATCACCGAACTCACCGGCATGGAGATCCGAGTCCTCGACTATCAGGAGCATTCGCGCGGGTCCGGTCAGGACGCCGAGGCGGTCACCTTCGTCGAGGCCGAGGTGGATGGAACCGTGTTGTGGGGCTGCGGCATTCACACGGACATCACGACGTCGTCGATGCGTGCGCTCGTTTCCGCACTCAACCGGAGCCGACGAGCCGGCTGACGTGCTGGAGTCAGGTCGGCGGCGAACCAGGATCGTCGGCCTGACCGTTGCCGTCGTCGTTGCCGTGACGGTGGCGGTGATGATCGATGGCGAGGTCGACGTTCCGGAGTGGGCGAACGTACCGGGCGTCGACCTGCCGTTCTTCGGTGACGATCCGCTCCTCTGCGACCTGGTCGTCGTGGACGCTTCCACGGTTCGGGTCGAACTGTCCGGCGCGCCGGACGTGATCGACGACTTCGTCCACGTTCACGTCAACGGTGAGCCGGCGCCAGAGTTCGAGATGGTCGACCACGTGGCGATCGTGTTGGTGCCGGCGGACGGGTCCGAGGTCCATCTGTCGGTGGCGACGGAGCCCGGGGTCGACGAACGGTTCTGGTGCGGTACGGCCAACCGCGACGGCGTCAGCGAATGATGGGTGTGGTCTCGGTCGAGACGAGCGTGCCGCGGTCGTAGAGGTCGAAGCGCACCATGTGCACGCCGGAGCTCAGGTCGGTGACGTCGAGCACGACGGTCACGCCGCGTTCGCCGTCGAGTTCGATCGTCTGGTTGAGCTCGTCGTCGAGCCACACTTCGAGCACGTCTGCGCTGACGGTGGAGTCCACGCCTTCCTGGTCGATCGTCTTGATCATGTAGCCGAGGTTCATCAGCTGGATCGGCTTCTCGGTCGTGGTGGTCGTCGACGTCGTCGTGGTGGTGGCGATCGTGGTGGTCGGCGCTGCGGTCGTGGGAGCGACGGTTGTGACTGGCGGAAGGGTCGTCGTCGGCGCGACCTCTTCGAACGCGATGACCGGGGGCGGTGGTGGCGGCTCGTTCGCAGCGGCGATGCCGCCGCCGATCGCCGTGGTGGCTACGAGCATCTGTGATCCGACGGACACGAGGTTGGACTCCGCGGCCACGGAGACTCCGGCAACGGCCGTCGACCAACCGCGCACGCCGCCGAGCTCGGCGTCGCCGATCCGGAGGAAGGCGGCGACCA
Source organism: Acidimicrobiales bacterium (assembly GCA_020628865.1). GTDB lineage: Bacteria > Actinomycetota > Acidimicrobiia > Acidimicrobiales > SHLQ01 > SHLQ01. The sequence goes on along the minus strand of JAHDEJ010000016.1, from coordinate 107,120 downwards.
CGTTCGGGTCGAACTGGGTGCTCGCGCCGTTGCGCAGTTCTTCCTTGGCGTGCTCGAGGCTGAACGGCTTCTTGTAGCTGCGCGTGTGCGTCATCACGTCGAAGGCGTCGGCGACGGCGACGATTCGGGCGAAGAGCGGGATCTCCTCGCCGGCGAGGCCGGCCGGATATCCGGTCCCGTCCCAGCGTTCGTGATGCGCCTCACTCGCGTCATGAATGGAATCGCCGAGCCACGATTCGAGCGGCTGAAGGTACTGGCGTGCCATCGTCGGATGCCGCTTGAGCACGGCCCATTGTGCCGAGGTGGGTCGGTCTGGGCTGGTGAGGATCGACGCCGGCACATCGAGCTTGCCGACGTCGTGGAGCATCGCGGCCCAGTTGAGTCGATTGAGCTCCTCGGGATCGAGCTCCAGCTGTTCGCCGATGAGTACGGAATAGGCGCGCACCCGCTCGCTGTGGCCGCGGGTGAGTCGCTCATGTTTGTTGAGGCGGCTCATGAGCGACAGCACGTGTTCGATCTGCTCGGTGCGGTCCATCTCGACCTCACCGGATTTGAGGATCGTGCGGGCGTTGCCGGCGCGCAGGGCGCTGCGGAACCGCGAGTCGAGTTCCTCTTCGAAGTTGTTCGCCATGTCGTACAGGCGGGTGAGTGGCAGCACGCGGGAGATGATCACCGAGAGGGCCATGCTCGTGATGAGTGAGAGGCCGACGGCAACGGCGAGCCAGCTGTAGTGGTCCACGCGGTCGGCGAAGGGGCGTCCCCATTGCAGCGCGGTCCAGGCACAGAGGAAGCCGCCGAGCGGCGGAACGCCGAAGGCGATGAGACGCACGATCTTCATCGCGGTCGTAGGTGCTGTTGTTGAGTCGGCCTGTTGCATATCCCACGCCTCACCGAAGTGAGTTGCCCACGCCCGCCGACAGAATTTCTGAACCACTGGTTGAATCGGCCGCTCAGATCCGTTCTTGAGAAGACAGCGTTGTAGTTTGCGCGACCACGTGGGTTTCATTGGGAAGCTGCGTAGACTCCTCAGCTGGCCCAACGGACGGTTGGGTCCCTGTGGCGACACTTCGGTCGCTGCTTGACGAAGACGGTGGGACTGACTCGTCGGTTCACAGAGTCCTGAAGGGTTTCCGAATGCCAACAATCAACCAGCTGGTCCGCAAGGGCCGCGAGTCCAAGCGGCGCAAGGAAGCCACTCCTGCGCTCAAGGGAGCTCCGCAGCGTCGCGGTGTGTGCACGCGTGTGTACACGACCACGCCGAAGAAGCCGAACTCCGCACTCCGCAAGGTCTGCCGTGTTCGCCTCACCTCCGGTATCGAGGTCACGGCCTACATTCCCGGCGAGGGCCACAACCTCCAGGAGCACAGCATCGTGCTCGTGCGTGGCGGTCGTGTGAAGGACCTCCCCGGTGTCCGCTACAAGGTCATTCGCGGCACGCTCGACACCTCCGGTGTCCGTGACCGCAAGCAGGCTCGTAGCCGCTACGGCGCGAAGAAGGGCTGAGTCACATGCGTAAGAATGCAGCTCCCCGTCGCGAACTCACCCCGGATCCCGTGTACGACTCGGTGCTCGTCACCCAGTTCGTCAACAAGATCCTCCAGCGTGGAAAGCGTTCCACCGCTGAACGCATCGTCTACACGGCGATGGACACCGTCGCCGAGAAGACCGGTGGCGAAGCCCTTTCCGTGCTCAAGCGTGCGGTGGACAACACCCGTCCGCAGCTCGAGGTCCGCAGCCGTCGTGTCGGCGGCGCCACCTACCAGGTGCCGGTCGAGGTTCGCCCCAAGCGAGCCAACACCCTCGCCGTGCGTTGGCTGGTCAACAACTCCCGCAAGCGTCGCGAACGCTCCATGGCCGAGCGCCTTGCGAACGAGATCCTCGATGCCTCCAACTCCGTTGGTGCATCCGTGAAGCAGCGTGAAGACCTCCACAAGATGGCGGACGCCAACAAGGCCTTCGCTCACTACCGCTGGTAGTTGATCGCATCATGATTCCTGTGCTGTTCCAGATGACCGGATTGCAACAGGATCACCAGTAGACTTTTCCAGTGACCGGGCGCAATGTGCCCGGTCACTGCATGTACCGACGCCCCCAGACGAACACCCCTCACACCTCAGGAAACGAGCACCATGGCAAAGCGAGTGCCACTCGAGAAGACCCGAAACATCGGGATCATGGCCCACATCGACGCGGGCAAGACCACCACGACCGAACGCATCCTCTACTACACCGGTGTGAACTACAAGATCGGTGAAGTCCACGATGGCGGCGCCACGATGGACTGGATGGAGCAGGAGCAGGAGCGTGGCATCACGATCACGTCCGCCGCAACGGCCTGCATGTGGAACGACCACAAGATCAACATCATCGACACCCCGGGTCACGTCGACTTCACGGTCGAGGTGGAGCGCTCCCTGCGCGTCCTCGACGGTGCCGTCGCCGTGTTCGACGGTGTGGCCGGCGTGGAGCCGCAGACCGAGACCGTGTGGCGTCAGGCCAACAAGTACAACGTGCCCCGCATGTGCTTCATCAACAAGATGGACCGCACCGGTGCCGACTTCTACTTCTGTCTGAAGACCATCAAGGAGCGTCTCACCGAAGACGTTGCCGTTCTCCAGCTGCCGATCGGTGCCGAGTCCGACTATGCCGGCATGATCGACCTCGTTCGCATGAAGGCCCTCGTGTGGCCGTCGGACGTGGACGAAAAGGACCTGGGCGCGACCTTCAACATCGAAGACATCCCCGAGGACATGGTCGATCAGGCCGAGGAGTACCGCTCCGAGTTGATGGACGTCCTGTCGCTCATCGACGAGGACCTCATGGAGCGTTACCTCGGCGACGAGGAGATCACCGAAGACGAGCTCAAGGCCGTGATCCGCAAGGGCACGCTGTCCGGCGAGATCGTCCCGATCCTCAACGGCACCGCCTTCAAGAACAAGGGTGTGCAGCCGCTGCTCGACGCCGTCATCGACTTCATGCCGGCTCCCATCGATCTTCCTCCGGTCGAGGGCACGCACCCCCGCACGGGCGAGGTCGAGACCCGCGACGCCGACGACAAGGCGCCGTTCTCGGCCCTGGCCTTCAAGATCATGACCGACCCCTTCGTCGGCAAGCTCACCTACTTCCGGGTGTACTCGGGCAGCCTCGAAAAGGGCGGCACGGTGCTCAACAGCCGCACCGAGAACAAGGAGCGCATCGGTCGTCTCCTCGAGATGCACGCCAACAACCAGCAGGACCGCGACATCGTCCAGACCGGCGACATCGCTGCCGGTATCGGTTTCAAGGGCACCCGCACCGGCGACTCGCTCGCCGACCCGGCGCACCCGATCGTGCTCGAAGAGCTGACCTTCCCGGAGCCCGTGATCCACGTCGCCGTGGAGCCGAAGGACAAGGAAGCGCAGGACAAGCTCGGCAAGGCGCTCATGGCGCTCGGTGAAGAGGATCCGACCTTCCGGGTCGAGTCCGACGAGCAGACCGGCCAGACCATCATCTCCGGCATGGGCGAGCTGCACCTCGAGGTGCTCGTCGACCGCATGAAGCGTGAGTTCAAGGTGGACGCGACCGTCGGCAAGCCGCAGGTCGCCTACCGCGAGACCATCACGAAGACCATCGAGGCGTACAAGTACACCCACAAGAAGCAGTCGGGTGGTTCCGGCCAGTTCGCAGAGATCTCCTGCGACCTCGAGCCGACCGGCCCCGGCGGTGGGTACCAGTTCGAAGACAACATCACGGGTGGCCGTATTCCGAAGGAATACATCAAGCCGGTCGATGACGGTATCCAGCAGGCGATGACCGCAGGTCCGCTCGCCGGCTTCCCCGTCGTGGACATGAAGGTCGTCCTCCAGGACGGCAAGACCCACGATGTGGACTCGTCGGAAATGGCGTTCAAGATCGCTGGCAACGCCTGGTTCCGCGAAGCAGCACGGACAGCCGGACCCGTTCTTCTTGAACCGGTCATGGACGTCGAGGTCGTCACCCCTGACGACTACCTCGGAGATGTCGTCGGTGACGTCAACTCCCGTCGTGGACAGGTTCAGGGAACCGAGCAACGCGGCAACAACCAGGTCATCAATGCTCTGGTGCCGTTGTCGGAGATGTTTGGATACAGTACCGATCTGCGTTCACGTACGCAGGGCCGTGCAACGTACACCATGCAATTCCACTCCTACCAGCAGGCTCCGTCCTCCGTGCAGGAAGAGATTGTCGCTCGCGTTCGGGGCGAGTGATCGACCCAGATCACCAGACATCTAACAAACACATCCAAGAAGAAGAAAGAAACCTAAAGGACACCAGTCATGGCCAAAGAGACCTTTGAGCGCACAAAGCCCCACGTGAACGTGGGCACCATGGGACACATCGACCATGGAAAGACCACTCTCACCGCAGCGATCACCAAGGTCCTCGGCGACAACGTTGAAGGCTCGGCAGCCACCGCCTTCGAAGACATCGACAAGGCACCGGAAGAGCGCGAGCGCGGCATCACGATCAACGTGTCGCACGTGGAGTACGAGACGGAGAACCGTCACTACGCCCACGTCGACATGCCCGGTCACGCCGATTACATCAAGAACATGATCACCGGTGCGGCTCAGGTCGACGGTGCCATCCTCGTTGTGGCCGCCACCGATGGCCCGATGAGCCAGACCCGTGAGCACCTTCTCCTCGCCCGCCAGGTGGGCGTGCCGAAGATCATCGTTGCCCTGAACAAGGTCGACATGGTTGACGACGAAGAGCTCATCGAGCTCGTCGAGATGGAGGTGCGTGAGCTCCTCGACAAGTACGAGTTCCCCGGCGACGACACCCCCGTCGTGCAGGTTTCGGCACTCAAGGCTCTCGAGGGCGACGCCGACGCTGCTGCTCAGGTCATGGAGCTCATGACGCAGGTCGACGAGTACATCCCGCTCCCCGAGCGTGACGTCGACAAGCCCTTCCTCATGCCGATCGAGGATGTCTTCTCGATCACCGGCCGTGGCACCGTGGTGACCGGCAAGATCGAGCAGGGTGCGGTCCACACCGGCGACGAAATCGAAATCGTTGGCCTCAAGGACACCCAGAAGACCACCTGCACCGGTGTCGAGATGTTCCGCAAGCTCCTCGACGAGGGCCAGGCTGGCGACAACATCGGCGCCCTGCTTCGTGGCATCGACAAGGAAGACGTGCAGCGCGGTCAGGTGCTCGCAGCCCCCGGCTCGATCACCCCGCACACCGACTTCGAGGCCGAGGTCTACGTGCTGTCGAAGGAAGAGGGTGGCCGTCACAAGCCGTTCTTCTCCAACTACCGTCCGCAGTTCTACTTCCGGACCACCGACGTCACCGGCACGATCAACCTCCCCGAGGGCACCGAGATGTGCCTCCCGGGCGACAACACCAAGATGACGGTCGAGCTCATCGCTCCGATCGCCATGGACGAGGGTCTTCGTTTCGCCATCCGTGAGGGTGGCCGTACCGTCGGCGCTGGCGCCGTCACGAAGATCACGAAGTAGGACCGATGGCTGCAGCATCCCAGAAGATTCGAATCCGCCTCAAGGCGTACGACCACACCCAGATCGATCAGGCAACCAAGCAGATCGTCGAGACGGTGCGTCGCACGCAGGCAGAGGTTCGGGGTCCGATCCCGCTCCCCACCGAGAAGCACCGCTACACGGTGGTCCGGGGTCCCTTCAAGGACAAGGACTCGCGCGAGCACTTCGAGATGCGAATCCACAAGCGTCTTCTCGACATCGTCGAGCCGTCGCCGAAGACGGTCGATTCGCTTCAGCGTCTCGACCTCGCTGCCGGCGTCGACATCGAGATCAAGATTCAGTAAGTAGTTGAGAGCAAGCCCGGGGCCTTGTGCCCCGGGCTTCTTTCGTTTTCCACCAGCCCTCCCCGATCTGTGCAGCGGTGTGTGTCGGAACGGCATCTGGTGCTGCACAGAACTTGGACCAGGAAATCTGTGCAGCGGTGTGTGTCAGGCAGGCATCTGGCGCTGCACAGAACTTGGGGAAATATGTTCGGTGTCTTGGGGCGTTTACGCTTCTTGTGATGCGTCGGATCCTTCTTCTGCTTGTGGGCCTGTTGTTGGCCGCATGCGGGGAGACCGTGGTGAGCGGCGAACAGATGACGCAGGTGGAGTCGGAGCCGGTCGATGCCGGTCCGGATGCCGATCTCGAACCGGTCGGTTCGACTGCGGTCGAGGTTGCCGACACCGAGGCGCCGACGACGGTTCCGACAACTGTTGCGCCGCTGCCGACCGGCCGCGAGGCTCTGGCGGCTGCGCAGGCCGAGGGTCGACCGGTGGTGCTGTGGTTCTGGGGTGCGCATTGAGGTACCTGCCGGGAAGAGAGCTCTGCGGTCGCATGGGTGGACAGACAGAACACGGGAGTCACGATCATCGGGGTGACGAACGAAGCTGATGGTGACGACTTCGACAAGCAGGCCTTCATCGAGGGGATGAGCACGCCGATTTCGCACGTGCTCGCGAATCCGCAGGAGCTGTGGATCGAGTATCAGGTGACGTCGCAACCGACGATGGTCTTCATCGGAGCTGATGGCAGCACCGAGACGCATGTTGGTGGGTTGGGTCCGCAGGGCCTGCTCGAACGCGTGAACGAGCTCGCTGCCAGCTGACTCAGGGCAGCGAGACCTGCGCTCCGCAGCGGAGCAGCTCGGGAGTGTCGGCCAGCGATCCGGCTGGGAGGATCGTGTCGGTGACCTGAATCGGGTGACGGTCGGTTGGGGCGATCGCCCGTTCTTCCGAGAACGCTTCGCCGGTGCTTCCGTTCCACGTGAGCGCGATACCCGAGTCCCGGACGCGGGAGCGGACGTCAGCGTCCTTGCTGAGGATCACGGTCGTCGTGCCGGTGAGGGAACCATTGGCCGTGACCGTGCAGCTGGTCTCCACCGTCCAGAGCTCGGGATTGGCCGGTTCCGGAATCTCCAGTGTTTCGGTTGGCTCGGCGAGTTGGTTGATCGTCGCCAGGACGAACAGCAGCGCGATGACGGCGAAGAGGCCGATGAGCCAGTTACTGCTGCCGGGCGATTCGCGGAAGACCGGTCCTGAGGGGGACGATGCCGTTTCCGGCGTTCGTAACGTGAGGCGCGGCGAATGGTGACTGCCGAAGCTGGCCGTTGTGTATTCGGCCGCCTCGTCCTTCATCTCCTGCCCTCGAGAGAACGAGGGGTCCGCCGGGGTTCGTTTCACATCCGAACCGTACTGTCCGTGCCCTGCTCGTGAACCCATGTCAGAGACTGTCGGAAGCTTCTGGCCCGATACTGAGTTCGAGCGGGCGGCGACGGCTCAGTCGTCGGCTTTGGCGTCCTCGGTCGGTGCAGGCTCGTCGTCGGTGTCGTCGGCGTCGATGCGCTCGTCGAGCGTGTGGTTCGGGAGAGTGCCGAGGCCGGCCGGTTCGGAACGGGCGGACCAGGGGCCGGAGTCGGGGTTGAGCCGGGTGAGTGGACCCTCCTCGATCGCATAGCGTTCGCCGGATGCGGAGATGATGCCCTGTGCGGTGGCCGCTGTCGGCAGGGCGAGGAGTGCTCCGACGGGTCCGAGGATCGAGGCCCCCACGAGCACCGATCCGAAGGAGACGGCCGGGTGGATCTTGAGGGTCCGGCTGTCGATGCGAGGTGCCAGCAGGTAGTTCTCGAACTGCTGGTACGCCACCATGAACAGCAGCGCCCACAGGGCCTTCGTGGGCGATTCGAGAAGCGTGAGGATCACCGGGAGTGCGCCGGCGATGTACACACCGACGACCGGTACGAACTGACTCACGATGCCGACCCAAACGGCCAGGGCCAGCGGGAACGGCACGCCGATGATGGAGAAGGCGACCCAGGTGACGAGCGCCGAGATCGAGGCCAACACCGTGCGGGAGAGGATGTATCCGCCGGTCTTTTGGATGGCGAGGTCCCAGATGCCGAGGATTCGGCGCTGGCGATCCGGGCGGAGCCGGGCGCAGATGGTGCGGCGCAGGCGGGGGCCATCTGCGGTGAGGTAGAAGGTGAAGAGCGCGATGGTGAACAGGTTGAAGACCACGCCGATCACCGTGGCGCCGAGGCCGACGACGTTGTCGGCGAAGCCGGTGAGTTGTTCGCCGAGGCCGTCGTCGTTGAGGAACTGGTCCCGCACCTGGGTGAGTTCGATGTCGTCGTCGATGTTGCGGCGGAGCCAGTCCTCGAGGTCGTCGATGAGGGTGGGGGCGTCGTTGACGAAGCTGGTCGTCTGTTCGGCGAGAGCGGTCCCGACGATGAAGCTGAGCAGGGCGATTCCGGCGATGGCGAGGAAGAACATGATGAGGGTGCCGAGGCCCCGCCGGAAGCCCTTGCGTTCGAGCCAGTTCACGGCCGGTTCGAGCGCAAAGGAGAAGAAGAACGAGATGAGGATCGTGACGAGGAAGCCGGAGAGGTCTTCGAACAGTCGTTGGAGCAGCCAGAGGGCGACAACGCCAGTGAAGAACAAAAGGATGGCGCGCGGGACCCACGCAGGCATCTGATCGCGCTGGTTTCCCACTTCGGCGGTGTCCGGCATGCGCCCAACGCTACTTGTCGGCCGTTCGTGGGGTGGTGACGTCCTTGGGGTGTTTGATCCATGGATGAAGGGACGCAGAACGTGGCAATCTATGCTGTTGAGAACGTTGATCGTGGGGCTGAACATGAGTGGAGCGTTGATGGTCACGCAAAGTGGCTTGCGAACTGGGCTGGTGGCGCGGCGTATGGCCGTGGTCCTGGGTGTGCTCTTGTTGGGCTTGGCGGCCTTCATTCCGATCCGGGATGCGCTGGCCGCTCCGCCGCAGGGTTTTGTGGATCTCACGATCGAGACGGACATCTTCACGCCGGTGCAGTTGGCGATGGCTCCGGACGGTCGCCTCGTGGTCGTGAAGGACGACGGCAGTGCGGTCATCATCGTGAACGACCAGGCGCTCAACACGCCGTTTCTCGACATCAGGGACCGGGTGAACACGGAAGGCGATCGGGGCATGTTCTCGATGGCGTTCGACAACAACTTTGCGGCGAATGGCTACATCTACGTGATGTACGTGCACGACGATGACAAGAACGACAATGACCCGGGCAATCCGCGTCTGTCCCGGTTCACGGTCACGGGCAACTCGGCGAACCAGAACACCGAGGTCGTCCTGTTCGACGACTTCCCGACCGCCGACGTGGATCTGCACTACGGCGGCGCGGTGCAGCACGGCAGCGATGGGCGCCTGTACGTCACGGTGGGCGACTACCTCATCGGTCCGAACGCACAGGACAACACCAACCTGAAGGGCACGGTCCTCCGGTTGAACACGAACGGTTCGATTCCCACGAGCAACCCGTTCTACAACCAGTTCCAGGGCAACAACCGGGCCATCTACGCCTACGGCTTGCGGAACCCGTGGAACACGCAGGAGAACCCGGTCACCGGCGAGATCTACATCAGTGATGTGGGCTCGGACGATTGGGAAGAGCTCAATGTGCTTGAGGAGGGCGCCAACTACGGGTGGCGTCTGGTGGAGGGGCCGGAGCCGACCCCGAATCCCGATCTGGAGGATCCGTTCTGGGCGTTCCCGCATGCGGATGCGAACGGTCCGAACGTGCCGGGCACGCCCATCTCCGGTTGCGCCATCATCGGCGGAGCGTTCTACGAGACACCGGTGCCGACCTTCCCGACGGAGCTTCGGGGCAAGTACTTCACCGGCGACTACTGCTCCGGTCAGATCGTCAGCGTGGACACGACGACGGGTGTGGCCACCGAGTTCATGACCCTGTTCGACGACGGCGACCCGGGCGTGTCCGGCCTGGTCGACTTCGCCGTCTCCCCGGTCAACGGCGACCTCTACTACCTGGACCGCACGTTCAAGGGCGATCAGGTTGGTGCTTGGGGTGGCGTTGGCAAGATTCAGTTCGTGGGCGAGGTCAACGAGATTTCGATCACGAGCCAGCCGAGCGATGTGTCGATCGCGGTCGGTGGTACCGCCTCGTTCTTCGTCGGCGCTTCTGCGCCCGGTGACGTGACCTACCAGTGGTTCCGCAACGGCAATGCCATCAATGGCGAGAACGGCCCGCGGCTGACCATCGAGAACGTGGACAACGGCGATGATGGCGACGATTTCACGGTTGTGGTGAGCAATGGAAACGACTCGGTCACGTCGAACCCGGCGGAGATCAACATCACGAACAACACGGTGCCGCAGCCGACGATCACGGTTGGCAATGTGGGTGCGGGTTACGAGGCGGGCAAGCCGATCACCTTCTCCGGTTCGGCGACGGACGCCGAGGACGGCGCCATTCCGAGCGCGAATCTGCGATGGGAGGTGCGCCTCAATCACGACGACCACGATCATCCGCTGACCGACGGAATTGTCGGGGCCAACGGCAGCTTCACGGTGCCGCCGGCGATCGAGTCGGAAACGAACGTGTGGGTGACCCTCTACCTGACGGCGACGGATTCTGACGGTACGTCGTGGACGACGTCTGCCCGGATCGATCCGTTGATCACTACGGTCACGCTGCAGACGTCGCCGGCCGGCCTCGATGTGCAGCTCGAGGGCCAGACCTTCACGGCGCCGTATTCGTTCCAAAGCGTGGCGGGCGTGGACCGCGAGATTTCGGCGCCGTTCTCGCAGACCGATGGCGGGGTGGCCTACACCTTCCAGTCGTGGTCCGACGGCGAAGACCGCGATGCGGTTCGGCCGACGGCGAACGTGAACGAGACGCTCATCGCGACCTACAGCGGTGGCGGTGGAGGCGGCGATGTGTGTGTCGCCGAGGAGTTGGACAACGGCGGGGTGCGGGTGTCGTGGACCGACAAGGACGGCACGGAGATCATTCGCTTCGAGTCAGGCAACAACGGCGGCGACGGCTGGGTGACCACGCCGGCGGCCGGGCAGACGTCCTACGTCGATGCCGACGGCGATGTGGACTTCGGCTACTACATCCGCCGAACCGGCAACGGCGACGAGCTGTGCGACGTGGACGACGGCGGTCCCGTCGACCCGCCTCCGGGTGACGTGTGCCTGGCCGAGGAGCTGGCGGACGGGAGCGTTCGTATCACGTGGCAGGACAAGGCCGGCACCGAAGTGATTCGATTCGAGACGGGCAAGAACGGTGGCGACGGCTGGGTGGCGACACCGAACGCCGGCGTGCTCTCCTACGTGGACACGGATGGCGACACGGACTTCGGCTACTACATCCGCCGCCCGGACAGCCCGATCGCTGACGAGCTGTGTGCGGTCGACGGTGGGGGTCCGGTCGATCCCGGTCCAGATGCCGACTGTGTCGTGACGGAAGTTGCCGGAGGTGTGCTGGTCGATTGGGAGGCGGTTCCGGGCGAGAACCGGTATGCGCTTCGGGTCAATGGTTCGTTCGCCGTGCTGGTCGCGAACGCAACCCAGACCACGTGGCCGGGCGGCACCCTGAACGACAGCTACCTGCTGCGGTACGACCTGCAGGACGGCAACGGCAAGCAGGACATCACGTGTGAGAACGACGGCGATCCGGTTGATCCGCCAGACCCCGACACATGCACGGCGACGGCTGTCGCCAATGGCGTTCTCATCGAGTGGACGAACAAGCCGGGTACGGAGATCATCCGCTTCGAGACGGGCAAGAACGGTGGCGATGGTTGGGTGAACACGCCGAACGTCGGCGTGCTCAGCTACGTGGACACCGATGGCGACGTCGACTACGGCTACTACATCCGCCGCACGGGTGGTGGGGACGAGCTCTGTCAGATCGGCTGATGCCGCCGGCCGGCGGGGTCAGCCGAACGCAGAGGCGATGCTGATCGCCATGAAGGTGGCCATGACCGCCGTCGCGATGATGATGGCCCCCACGCCGAGGCTTCGGCGTGTGGACATCCGCGTGAGTGAAGACACGCCTGCCGATTCGAGTTCTGCCTGTTCCGTCGCCACGTGAACCACCATCCCGCACGTTCCACCGTCTGTTCTTGATTTGTAGCAGACGACGTGACGGATTGCTGTGTATCCGTACACATTGGGGTGGATGTCACACGGCCTTAATCCGTGGAGGACACCTCGAGGGCTTCGACGACGCCGTCGAGCTCGACGTCGGCGACGATGTGGGTGGCGAGTTCCTTGGCTTCGGCGACGGCGTTGCCCATCGCAACGGGGTGGCCGACGGCGGCGAGGGCGGGGAGGTCGTTGTGTCCGTCGCCGACCATCATGACGTCGCCGAGGCCGAGGCCGAGTTCGTTGGCGATCAGTTCGATGCCGGTCGCCTTGGTGACCCCGGCAACGGTGAACGACACGAATGCGGTGCCCGGCATGATCGGCGATGTTGCGGAGGTGCCGGTGAGCCCGAGCGCTTCACCGTGGGAGAGAACCGTGGGGGAGTCTTCTTCTGGCACGACGAACTGGAGGCGGACGATGTCGCCGTCGAGTTGGTCTCGGGTGCGTGACTCGAAGGGCACGCCCATGAGTGCGGCGTGGTCGATGGCTCGCTCGCTCGACTCGCTGACTGCGTAGGCGTCGGCGGTGTAGTACTCGAGCGTCCAGCCGTGCTCTTCGGCGACTGCGGCCGCGGTGATGACGGCGGCGGGAGGCACGGCGCCGCCGCGGGCTTCGCTCGTGTCGGCGTGCACGATTGCGCCGCCTGCGTGGAACACGTGCCAGCCGTTCGGGTCGAGTCGTTGCGCCATGTCCCATGAGGACCCGAAGGCACCACGGGCGGTGGCGAGGGCGAGGTGTTGGCCTCGCGAGCGTGCTCGATCGGCGGCTTGCCACACAGCGTCGGACACTCGGCCCGATTTGCCCACAAGAGTGCCATCAACGTCCAGACAGATGAGGGGAATCACTCCGTCAGACTACGATCGTTTGCTAGACATCGAGTGGGACGACGGGGCCGTTGTCCTTTGTTTTTCAGGTGAAAGAGGCAGTGTTGAGCAGCGAACTCCCCGACCTCGATGAGGCGATTTCCTTTGCGGTGGACAACGGTGCCCAGGCGGGTCCGTTCCCGATGCGGGCCATCATCGACAGCGTGAAGCAGGGCCAACGTCTTCCGGGCACCCTCGTGTGGTGGGCCGGCGAGCCGGACTGGGTGCCGTTCAACTCTGTTCCCGGCCTCGTGGCGCTCACGCAGGATCCGGTCGAGACGCTTCCGCCCCCTCCTTCGGGCGACCCGGTGTTCGGCGACCCCGCCCCGGCCGGTGCGGCCGATGCGACGATGACGTTCGGTACCGCCGCTGCAGAGCCCGCCGTGGCCGAGACGGCCGCCGACCCGTTCGTGATGGAAGCGGCGACGCAGGCGTTCGAACCTGAGGCTGCAGCCTTCGAGCCGCAGGCGGTCGTGGAAGAGGTTGCAGAGACGACGGGCTTTGCCGACAGCGGCGCGCCCGGCGACGTGATCGAGATGGGTGGCGAGGTCGATGCCACGCAGGTGTGGGCTGCCCCAGAGGCGGTCGAGCCCGAGGCGGACCTCGTCCAGTCCGAAGGCGCAGATTTCAGCTGGGCCAGCCCCGAGCCGAGCGCTGCAGACGATGTGTGGGCGGATACCCAGCCGGCGGCAGAGTCGGCCGCTGCTGAGGCTGCGCCCGAAAGCACCGATGGCGGCGGGCTGAGCACCGGTCTGTTTGGCGCAGGTGCCGGTGTGGCTGCCGCTGCGGGCGCTGCTGCCGGTGGCTTGTTCTCCAGTGCTGGCGATGCGGTGGAAGAGGTGACCGCCGAGGGCGCCGACGTGATGGGCGGCGTGGCCGACGCGGTGCCCGACGGTGCCGACGTGATGGGCGCAGTTGGCGATGTTGTTCCCGACGGCGGCGACCTTGCCGCCAATGTCGAGCAGGTGATGCCGGATCCGGTGTCGCCGTTGCAGTCCGTCAACGAGCGGATCGAAGCGCTGGGTGCCGATTCTCCCGTTGCCCCGGCTGAGGAAGCGCCGGTTGAAGCGGTCGAGGAAGCCGCGGTGTTCGAGGCGCCGGTCGAAGCGGTTGAGGAAGCCGCGGTGTTCGAGGCTCCGGTCGAGGACGTGGCCGAGCCGATGGTCGAGGACGTGGCCGAGCCGATGGTCGAGGTCGCCGAGTCGGTCGAACCCGACGCCGTGATGGCGGAGGAAGCGCCGGTCGAGGACCTCGCAGTCGAGGAACCGGCCGTTGTCGACTCGTTCGTGGCCGACGCGCCCGCCGAGGTTTACGAGCCGGTTGTCGAAGAGGTGGCCGAAGCTCCGGTCGAAGCAGTCGACCCGGCGGTGGCTGCGCAGGCGGCGCTGTTCAACGATCTGCTCGATCGTTCGGCGACGGTCGAGGCCAGCGAGCTTCGAGCGGACCGCAAGATCGTGGTGTTGCTGGCCGGCTTCATGAACGTGGCCGCCGACCGTGGCCTGGCCGTGTTGGACATGGTTGCCACGGGTCTGCAGCACAGCGTTCGTTTCGAGAACCCGGCCGACGGCACCCGCACGACCGTTGCGCTCGGCAATGCCGGTTCGCACGTTCGAATGGCGTTCGGCTTCGGGACGCCGGTCGACGACCCGGGCTCGGTGCTCACGTCGACGGCGTGGGACGACGGCCCGATCATGATCGGCGCCGACACGGACGATGGTCTTGCGTTCACCGGCGTGGATCTCTATCTGGATCCGGCCGACTACGTCACCGAGTCACACACGATCGATTCCGACGCCATGGGTGCCATGTTCGATGCGCTGTCGAACGAGCTTCGTACCAGCCTGTTGGACGGCTTGGACAGCTGAGGTTCACCAGCTGGTGTCACTGAGCATCAGCGACACCAGGTTGGCCTGCGGGCTCGGTTCGGCAAACAGGTAACCCTGCGCCCAGTCGACCCCGAGTGCGCGCAGGCCCGTCAACTGGTCCTGGGTTTCGACACCTTCGACGGTGGTTCGCATGTCGAGGGCCTGTGCCATCGCCACGGCTGCCTGCAGGATCGGCGCACCGTCTCCGTCCTTGGTGAGCCCACCGAGGAACGCTCGATCGATCTTCACCATGCCGACGGGCAGCTGTTGCACGTAGGCGAGCGAGGAGTAGCCCGTGCCGAAGTCGTCGATCGCAACGCGCACACCGAGCGACCGAAGTTCGTGGATGCGTTGGACGACGGTGTCGTCGGCAAGCACGGATTCGGTGAGTTCGACGATGAGTTGCCCGGCGCGAACTCCGTAGGCGTCGAGCGCGTCCCCGATGGATTCAACGCAACGCGGTCGTGCCAGCTGGGTGGCCGACATGTTGACGGCGACGGAGAAGTCTGGGTTGATCTGTGCGAACGCTTCGACTTCCTTTGCCGTCTGCCAGAGGACCCAGTCGCTCAGGTCGTTGATCGCTCCGGAACGTTCGGCCGTGGCGATGAACTCGTCGGGCCCGACGATGCCGAGTTCCGGGTGGTCCCAGCGCACCAGCGCTTCCGCACCGACGATGTTGCCGGTGCTGACGTTCACCTTGGGCTGCCAGAACAGCACGAACTCGCTGTTCTCGAGGCCCTCGCGGAGCCGGGTTTCGCGACCGAGCCGGTCGCTGGCGCCGGTGTCGAGCCCCAGGTCGTGGGTGGTGGTGGAGCCGCGACCGCCCTGCTTCGCCCGGACGACGGCAGCATGACCTTCGTCGATCAGTTCGAGAGGCGCAGTGCCGGTGCCGCCACTGGTGATGCCGATCGAGACGGTGGTGGTGAGCTCGTTGTCGTCGAGGCGGATCGGTTCCCCGATGGCTTGTCGAATGCGTTCGGCGACATTGCTGGCGTCAGCCATGTTCTCGATGCGTTCGAGCACGACGATGAACTCGTCGCCACCGAAGCGCACGACGGTGTCGCCGGGGAGTAGCTGTCGTTGGATGCGTTCGGCGGTCATGGCGATCACGGTGTCGCCGACCGTGTGGCCGAGGCTGTCGTTCACGAGCGTCAGGTCGTCGATGTCGACGAACAGCAGGCCGACGAGACCACCGTGGCCTTCGGCTGCGTCGAGGGCGCGGCGGATGTGTTCCTCGAGGCCGTCTCGGTTCTCGAGGCCGGTCAGCGGGTCGTGGCGAAGCCGGTCGAGCAGCTCTTGTTGCGCCTGCTCGTGGTGCAGCGCGAGGCGGAGGAGCGAGGCGACCTCTTCGAACAGGTCGAGTTCGTCGGTGGTGAGAAGCCGCTGATCGGAGAGGTAGAGGGCGAGGGCGCCGGCCATCAGGTTGTGCCGGCCGATGATGGGAGCAGCGCGGACGGCGAGCATCTTGTGTTGCACGAAGAGGCCGCGGTGTTCCCGGTAGAGGCTGCTGGCGGCGAGCTCGGGGATGGTGACTTCGCTGCTCCGGGCCATGGCGGCAGCCCAGGCACCGAACCAGTGGCGTTGCCTGCGGCCATGGATGAGCCGTTGGATGGCCGGGGGAGCGGTCGATGCGGCGACCCGGGCGATCTGGTCTTCGACGTGGACGACGAGCGCGGTGCTGCCGGGGATTCGTTGGGTCAGCGTGCGGGTGAGCGCATCGATGATGACGTCGTGGCGCTGGCCTTCGGCGATCTGGGTGGCGATGCGAGCCCGCAGGCGCAGCAGGGCGTCGCCATCGTCCGGGTCCTCCTCGGACACCAGCTGGAGCGCTCGACCTGCCATCACTCAATCATCGGCCATTTCGCGGGCGGATGTAACGCGTCGCCGGTCGGTAACCCGTTCGGATGCTGCTACCGTTTTGGGTCCACGCCCGGGTAGCTCAGTCGGTAGAGCAATTCACTCGTAATGAATAGGTCAGGAGTTCGATTCTCCTCTCGGGCTCTGCAGTGAGAACTCGGCATCGGTATGGGCGCGTCAACGAGGTTGTCTGTAGCACAGCGCTCGCTCAGCAGATCAGTATCGGCGCCAACCGACCGACGTATATCGACTGCGGTCGGCCCTGATCATCCTCCTCGCCCTGGCAGCGGCAGGATGCCCGCCCGTCCCCATCCGAGCCCGTCGAGCCCGCCGCCCCCGTCACGAGGTAGAGAGCGCCGCAGGCGAACCCCTCCCGTACCTCATCGGTGGATGCCTCTCGAATCTGTCGGCGGCTAGCGATCCGTTGGCCGCTCCGGTTCGGAACTGTGACGGGCTTCGAATCCTGCGATCACCGGATTGCAGTTCCACCGACCAAAGATCGGCTGAAGTCGCTCCAACTCTTCCTGTGGATCGGGGCGGGGACTTCCTTTCTGACCAGACGGATAGGCCTGCCAGCCGTACCAACCCATCTCGTACAGCTCTCGGATGCACGCCACGGCATCGGCAAGGCTCCACGCCAACGTCCGCCAGAAGTCCCCAAAGTAGGGCGGAGAAATCACCCGGCCGTGCTGCGGCCCTCCGAGCTCGATCAAGCACCCGAAATCCAGCCAAGAACTCATGGGAAGCACCGCGTGCCCCATCGGCCCATTCCGTTCGTAGATCTCAGGCACCTGCTCAATGGCCTCTGGAGCAAAGGTGGAACTCAACCTCTCCCGCAGGTCAACGAGCGTCACTGGTCCCAGAATCTCATCGAAGGGGCCAAACGTCGCAATGTCGGTCGTTCGATAGAAGTGTTTGACATCGTCCGGAACTACGCCGTACTCCTTTTCGAGTAGTTCCAGTGCGGACTCCTCACACGGCGTCCCCCACCACGGAGTGCGTGCTCGGCGCCCAGCGATCGGCTGAGCGTCAACTATTCGACGGATCGTGCGCAGGTCATCAGCGATCGAGCTTCGTTCAGTCACGGTTTCCTCTTCGGCCACCTGTTCCCGCTACCTAACCCGGAGATGCGCCGCGGGAACTCGCTCGGCGTGGTGTCCGTACAAGGACCATGAAGTCGAGGCTTTGCGTACTGTTATCAGCGATCATCTTCCTGGTCGGGTGCGGCAGCGACAGCCAGCTATCCCAGACAATGGGCCTCGCAGATCCAGTACCGAGCGAGGGTGTTTCGCCCACCGCGCGCGACACCATCGCCTACTTGGCGGGCAGCTACTGGGTTGTCGACGACTCATCCGGCTACAACAACGAGTTTGAGCCGTTCATCGGGTTTGTGGGGTCCGAGATAGATGCCGAAGCCCTGTCGTTGGTCGGTTCAGATGGCTGTAACGGATTTGGGGCGTCTCTCGATCGATCGAATGACGGAGGTTACGTGGTCGCCAACGGACACGCGACCGAGGTGCTCTGTCTTGACTTCGACAACACCGGTCTCATCGCAGCGATCATCGAATCTGGACCGCTCGGCCTGGAGATGAGTGACGACGGCGAGTCTCTCACTCTTGCCCGAGCTGGAGGCATCTTGTTCTCTCGAGTTGAAGGTGATCCTCGGCGCTGAGCCTCGAGTCGACGTCGTGTCCGCAGATGGATGTGTCTCGCAGGTGCTCACGACGGAGCCGCTCCGACAAGCGCGTTTCGTTACAGCAGATTACTTTGAGCACAGCGCTCGTGGCGGTTCCGCGGAACCGCACGCTTCTCGCCGAATAGCACAGCGTTGAGTGCCGAACTTCTCGTAGTGAATAGGTCACGAGTTCGATTCTCCTCTCGGGCTCTGCACTGAAGGCTCAACGATCTCTCTGGATGCGGATCGTCGGGCACCAGAACTGCGGTCGGACAGCAGCGCACAACAGTGAGGCTCGTCTCAATCCAGCGTGGTGTGAGCCGATAGCCCAAAATGCGTTTTCTAGTTGGCCTTCTTGGAGTTGCCGTCTTGGCGGCCTGCAGTGGCGACTCGAGCGCACAGACGCTCGCTGACTTCGACAGCGAAGTCATGGACCTTCACGATGAGTACGGCGTTGATCGGTCGATTGGCGCGTTTCACGAGACCGTTCAGTTCCTCTGCAGCGAGACAACGGAGAAGGGTGATTGGTTTGATTCGTTGCCCCCTGCTGAACAGACAGCACTCGATGCCAGCATGGCGCACTGTGGCGCGGTTCTGCAGCCCGACCAGAGTGCCTCTCTACCGGCAGATGCAGATAGCTGGGAGGCCGCCATTTCAGTTCGGTGGGGTCGGATCGTCTGGTGGCACGATGAGGCAACCTTCTCGGATCGCGCCGCCGAGCTCTGCCGAATGCCGGCCGATGCGCGCGGATTTCCAGACTTCAGCGCAACAGCGTTGAGGGAGCTGTTTGCGTTGCTTCGGTCCGGTGAGTGCGATCTGTTGCCGGAGGGGTAGCGATCGTGCATAGGCCTGACCCGATGGTGGACCCACTCGGTCCAATTGCACCAGTGCGGTTCGCAACGTGAGCGCGTCTCGGCAGAAGAGTTTCTCGCCCGACGAGGACTACTTTCCCCGCAGGGCGCGGTACTACCGGAACAAGATTGCGAAGGCTGAAGCAGCTCTCGAGGCCGGAACGGTCCCCGATGAGTCGCTTTCCCGTGCCTACGGGGCCCTCTGGCGAAACCGCATGCACTCGATCGTTCCTGCCTACTCGGCCGGGGAGGCGGTTTCAGATCTTGCCATCGACATGTCGCTCGCTGGCGAGATGGTCGACAAGGTCACGCCGCCGAGCACAGGCGGAGACGGGGACTTCATCTCGTTCGCGAGCCTGGCGTGTCTCCTCGGGGATGCCGCCGCCCGGACGTCGGCGAGAGCGCTCGTTGAGCGGAGTGTGTGCAGCGATGGCGTGGCGTTGACGGTGTGGCTTGCGGATGGGTCGGATGATGAGGCCGATTCGATGGTGTCGACTCCGGAGTATCGGGAGGGGATCGAGGAGGCGGTCCAGTTGCACATCGATGGTCGGCCAGAGGATGCGGTTGATCGGCTTGTCACCTACGTGCGTGATGAGTGGTACTGGAATCATTCGGAGGCGGCGTGGTTCGATTCGCACAAGCACGTGGAGTCTGGTTCGTTTCACGGGTACTGGTGCTTCGAAGGGGCGGCGACGGCGAAGGCGTTGGGTATGGACGGCGCAAAGTTCGAGGGTCTCGAGTATTTCCCGATGGACATGTTCTTGTACGAGAACCCGTCGTGAGTTGACGAGACGCTGTCCCTCATCAGTACATCGCCATGAAACAGCGCCCATGCGGTTCCGCGGAACCGGCGAGTCCTGGCCGGTTAGCACAGCGTTCAGTGCCGACCTTCCCGGAATGAATGGGTCAGGAGTTCGATTCTCCTCTCGGGCTCTCTTCAACATCATGTAGTCGACCGTGGGCGGCTCAAGGGGGTCGCCGCCCTACCGATCTTCTTGAAATGCGGCTCCTGACCAGCATCGCTCTCTTCTGCTTGGCGTCAGCATGCGCTTCCGACTCCCGGACGGCGGATAGACCGCCAGAATCGGTCGCCTCGGCGGTGAGCACTGACTTACGGCAACCATCAGATGCGGGGACTACGGCGCTACAACCGCCAACCCGGCCGGAGGATCCTGGCTCTACGCCCGTTCTCATCAACGGGCCGGAGATCGACTTCTGTGGAACGCTCTTCGAGTTCTTCGATGTCAGGAGTTCCTTTCGAGCGGCGATTGGCGATGGCACACCCATCGGCTTCTTCCCGGAGGAGCACCGTGACACATGGGACGCTTTGCGACGTCTCGCCGTCGAGCTTGACGATCAGTTGTACAACTACGGACCATTGGTGGGGGAAGAATCGGCTCCGGCGCCCGGCAGTGTCGAGATCAGAAACCTCGTTGGCATTGAGAATGAGCTGCGCCTCGCAGTATTCGCGGACCCGTCGATCGGACTCCACCTTGCCGAGGATTGGGAGGACTCGTCTGATCGCGTACACCGTTGGGCCCAAACGAGCTGCGGGTTCGACAGAATCGAGGTTGCTCCCGCTTCGTCCTACAACCTTGGACAGCTCGAGTCATATGGCTTCGATGTTGGGGACGAGAACTACTGCGCTCGGCTTGAGGACGCCCTCGAACTACGGGCGGTGATAGGAGCCCAGATGCGGGCGGGTCAGTTCGATGACCGGGACCGAAGGACCGATCTCGAACTAACCATAAAGCAGTTCGAGCTCATTCTCTTCGGAATCGAAGATGACTATCGCCTTGCTACGGGTGAGAACATGCCGTTTCGTTGGTCATTCGAAGCTGCACCGTCTTCGGCCCTCTTCTATGCGGTGAACGACTATCCAGTAGAAGACGTAGTCCGCGTGGATTTGGCAGAGGATGAGCAGTTTCTCGATGGTGTAGCTGCCTCATGTCCAGGTATTGAAGCATCGATCGTCGAGCGGGCCCGCGGTCTCGAGTCGATGATGGACATGGCTCGACAGTCGTAGCCGTGGCCGTCCGAATGGTGGACGGCTATAGCATTGAGAACTCGGCAACGGCCGAGGTGAGGTGGGCCGGGCTGTGCTGAGCACAGCACTCGCTCAGGGGCAGACCCTTCCCGTGGATGGATCCCCCGCAGATATCCGGTGAAAGATCTCGAGGACACAGACGGCGTTGTGGCTACCCGTCCCAGTCCATGTCCAGATCGAGTTCAAGGCTGAGAAGTTCGACCGCACCGTCGGACATCATCTGGCCCACGACCGAGATTGCCCCGACGAGGACTCCGGTCTTGATCAGCAGAGTCGCCGCTCAAGAGGCTGGTGTGGATTCTTCGGCAGCGATTCGTGCCTCGACAAAGCGTCGGGCGTTGTTGACGAGGTGCTTCGGGGCTTCGTCGAGATCTCGGACGATCCTGGATTGAGAGATCTCGTGACGTTCAGCCGGGGTCATGTGCTCCAACTCGGCAGCTGTCCAGATCTTCTTGTCCATTTCCCTACGGTAGTCGGTTGGTCTGACACCCGTTCCGGGCCGCGCAGCCAGCCTGTTCGGTGGACGGTCCGAGACAGGATTCGCTTCGAAGCACACCTCCTCGCTGGTTGCCTCCTCGTGGTAAGCCCACTACATGGACGCGCCGCGTGACATTCGAGGAACGCTGAACGGCAGCCGACTCTTCGAGCAGCCTCAGTACCGCGACGAGGCAGCACGATTCGTCGACTTTCTCCAAGGGCCGGGTCCATGCCTTCTGGAAGTCGGCTTCGACCACGGCCGCCGCATCCTCGACACCGCGGAACGAAACCCGGGCTGGCGCATCGCCGGCCTGGAGGTGCGCAGCAAGCGGGTGCACGGCGTGACGGTACGCGGCGAAGAACGCAGCCTCGACAACCTGTTGGCCTGGCGTGCCGATGCGAGAACGGTGTTGGCGAACGTCGCCCCGCCGAGCAGCTTCGACGTCGTCGAGGTCCTCTTTCCCACCCCGTGGTGGAACGCAAAGCTCCGCGCGAAGCGTCTGCTGCTCACGCCGGAGTTCATCGAAGATGTCCATCGCTGTCTGCGCCCCGGGGGGCTTCTCCTCATCGCTACTGATGTGGGGGTCTACGCCCGTGAGGTCGCCGACCATCTCGAAGCCAGTCCGCTCGTGTCGACCGACGATGGATGGGAACGACGGCCTGCGTGCGAGGCGCTGTCGCGCCGGGAACGGAAGTGTGAACGCGAAGGCTTGGAGGTGTGGCGCTTCGCCGCGCAGCGTCCAACCGCCGCTACTTGAAGGTCTGTTCCTTCGTGAGCTCGCCAGCCTCGTCGTAGACCTTCCAGACGCCCTTCTTCTTGCCGTGCTTGAAACGGCCTTCATCCCAGAGCTGACCATTGGCGTGGTAGCGCTTCCACGAGCCGTGTTTCTGCTCGTCGTCGTCGAAGCCGCCAGTCGCTCGTGGCCCGCCGGTCTTGTAGAACCACTTCCAGCGGCCCGCGATCTTGCCGTCCTTGTAGCGGCCAGACGACTGCATCTGCCCGTTGTTGAGGAAGTACTTCCAGGTTCCCGACTTCTGCCCGTCGGTGAACTCGCCCTGGCAGGAGACCTGCCCGTTCTTGAAGTGCACCTTGAACGGCCCGTTCTTCGGGTTGCCGTCTTCGTCGATGCCCGGGATGTCCTTCACGGTTGCTCCGTTCTTGCGTCAGCCGCTTCAGCCGGCGATGTGTTCTCCGATGGCGGTCACGAACGTGTCCCAAAGCGGGACCGGAAGATCATGACCCATTTCCTCCAGCATCAACATCGTCGAGTTCGGAAGCGCCGCCGCCGTCGCCTCGCCGCCCGACGGAGTGATCAACGGATCTGCCTGGCCGTGAATCACAAGCGCACGATGCTGCACGCTGCCAAGCGCTTCGGTGCGGTCACCGCCAGCGGCAATCGCCGCCAACTGGAATGCAGCACCAACCGGGTAGAAGCTCCGGTCGTGAGAGGCAGTCGCTGCCGCCAGTGCGAGCTCTTCGTTGAACAGCGGTCCGCTGATGACGCGGCCCACCTCGACATCGCGAGCGATCGCAGCATCTCGCCCCGGTGGCGGAGGCGTGAGCAACGCGCCGATCGCCTCCGGCTCCGCCTGGCCGACATCGCGCGAGCCGGTCGTCGACATGATCGAGATGATGCTTGCGACGCGATCCGGATGATCGATCGCCATCTGCTGCGTGATCATGCCGCCCATCGAGGCGCCGGCAACGTGCGCCTTCTCCACGCCGACCGTGTCCAGTACGGCTACCGCGTCGCCGGCCATGTCCGACAGCGAATACGGCACCTCGGGAATCGGGAGTCCGGTGCTCGCTGCCGCATACAGCGCCATCACGTCCGGAGCGTCGCCCGGCGTCTTTGAGCTCAGACCGCAGTCGCGGTTGTCGAACCGAACCACGTGCAGGTTGGCTGCGGCGAGCTGTCGACAGAAATCGGCATGCCAGGCCGTCATCTGTGCACCCAAGCCCATGACGAGCAACAAGGTCGGATTGTTCGGATCGCCGAAGGTCTCGTACTCGAGGACGGTTTCCTGATTGATGGCTTGAGGCATCGGCCAACCGTAGCGGACAGCGTTTCCGGCTGGTCAGGCCGCGCGGTTCGATACACACAGGTGCGGAGTATGCAGCCGAACCGTTGGTATCTGCTGTTCAGCACGCCACCGCTTCGCTGGCACGGTGCTCGTCAGAAGAAGAACCGGATCTCCTGGTTGTCATCATTGATGTCCCAAATGGACAGACCATAGATGCGCCGGTAGTCGCTGTACCTGAAAATCCAGTCGTCGTGATCCGCCCGGTATCGCCAGTCGCTGTCGTGCGACTTCCCACGATGATCGAGTAGCTGCGCCGGCGCCAAGAAGTCATCGGTCGCGCCATGCCCAGCCCACAGCGACCCTTCCGCGAACGCGACGTCTGCGTTGGCCCGAACGATCTCGAATTCAGCGTCGTACTCAACCGTCTCAAGATGCCCATTGGAGAGGTCGCGGACGGTGATCGTGCTTCCGGCGCCGAGCGGTATGTCGAAACCAAAGCCGAATCGGCCGCGGTAGTCGGCTTGCACAGACGACGTGACGAGCTGCCCATCACGGGTCACCTCGATGAGTCCGAACGGTGTCCACGGACCCGCCTCGGCGCCAACCGCGTACTGCGAGATCCACAGATTGGGACGGTCATTGGAGAGGTCGTAGGTCTCGAGTACCGAGTCGGATCGCTTGACGGTGATGACAGTCCTGGTCTCGGCAGTTCGGAAGACGCGCAAGGTGCCCTCGTAGAATCCGTTTTCATCGGTCATGTAGGCAAGATGGTGAGCAACCGAATTGCTCAGCGGCCGGATCGCGCTGCTCATCTCGGAGAACGCAGTGTTTGGTTCCGCGTTGAGCGTGATGTACGCCTGAATCGACGTCACGCCACCGATCGTGTCTGGCGGACCGCCGAAGTGACTGACGTCGAGCGTGATATCGAGGCCAACATGCTGCCCGGAGGCGTCATCGCTCACCTCGAGAAACGACCCGACGGGAAACGGCGTGAGGCTGGAGTACCCGAACCGGCCGAAGCGATCAGTTGGAACTTGTGCGCTCCACAGCAGTTCCTCCATTTCGGGACTGTCCCAGAGGTAGATGGTGGCGGTTGCGTTCTCGGTGAAAAAGTCGGTGTTCTGCGTCCGGTCCTCGGCGCGATGCGCAATGCGAACGGTGTCGCGGTCCACGGTCTTGATCCCCAGGTCCCGGATGATGTCCTCACAGTCGACCTCCCGATCGCCAGAGCACCGGTCGTAACCGGGGCCAGCGAACACGCGGTCCCGCCCGTGGCCTCCCGCAATCACATCGTCGCCCTGATTCCCGCGGATCGCATCGCCCGTTCGGCCGCCACGAATCGTGTCCGAACCGGCGCCGCCCCAGATCTTGTCCCGGCCCTGTTCTCCGTCGATGATGTCGGCGCCACGGTCACCACGGATGCGGTCCTTACCGCCGCCGCCGAAGATCGTGTCCGCCCCCGGTCCTCCAAACAGCGTGTCTGGATGGCGACCGCCATCAATGTGATCTCGGCCGTCGTCGCCATGCACCGTGTCGCTCTCGGTGCCGGCATCGATCACGTCGTCACCATCGCCGCCTGAAACGAAGTCATCGCCGCCACTCGCAAAGATGACGTCGTCACCAGCCAGCCCGAGGATCCGATTGGCGCCATCGCCGGCGCAGATGAAATCGTCTCCGGAGGTTCCCTCAATGAGGGCTTCGTTCGACTCGATGACGTTGTACCCGAGTGGAGCGACCCCACATGCGGTGACCTGGCCATCAACCTGAGCTGCAGCCTCAGCGGCGAAGACGCTGCTCGCCGCCAAGATGACTGCTGCCATACCGCCTCGACGAATCGACCGTGCCATCTGTCTTCCGTTCTCTCGCCGCCACAATCAAGTTCGGCGACGGACTCCGCCAATTGAGTTGCCGGCGCCTAGGGCGTCTCGTTGAGCTCTTCCTTCCATGTTCGGAAGCGGGTGTGTTCCGTGCCGCTCGGGCCGAAGCCTGAACCGCTCCGATCGGGGAACAGGCGGAAGGTGTGGACGTCGCCAAGGTCGTCTGCATGGATGGCGACGTAGCGGGAGTTCGCCTTGCTCGCCGGCCCGGCACGCCATAGCAGCCAAGATCCGATCCGTCGCTTGTACATGATGTCGGTTTGTCCGATGTCGCTTCCGGCTTCAAGAAGCTCCGCCGGCGCCTCGATCCAAGCTGTCGCCGGAATGTTGTATGTCGCCGTTGGAAGCGGTGGTAGATCGGCCGTGTGGATCGGAGTGTTGTCGACAGGGCGCTGGTTCGCCGGCAACGGCCGGTCGCTACGGGAGGTCACGGATCCAGTCTCGCGGACCGACGCGCTGTTCGGACGAAGATCCGTCGTCAGGTCAGGTGAAGGTGTCGATGATCGAGCTGGCGACCTCTTCGGGCGGTACCTCGGTGGTGTCGATCTGAAGGTCAGCTGCCGCCGTCAACCACGACCGCGCTGACTCGTATCGGGCGAGATGGTCGACACGCCAGTCGCGGGCGCCCGGCTCGTTCTCATCCATCTCGATCCGGCGGCGGAGCTCCGATTCCTCGGAGTGGAGCAGTACGTGGGCGACCCGCAACTGCTGCGCTGCGAACCCGGCCATCAACTCGTGCCAGTGATCTTCGACGAGGACGGTCTGCACTGCGACCATCACCGGCGGGTTGGTGAACCGGAACAACTCCGCCGCAACGACAGGCACGAGGGTCCGCCAAGGCTGCAGCTCCTGGAAGTCGTCGAAGTCGAGGTCCCGGAGATTGCCAGCCACGAGGTAGCCCACGTGTTCGGGATCGAACATGCGCCAGTCGTCGGACGCGTCGAGCAGGGCGTTCGCTGTGGTGGTCTTTCCCACGCCGAAGGTGCCGTTGAGCCAGACGATCACACGCGGACGATAGCTCGGTTCGCGCCGACGCTGCTGTCAGTAGGTTCCCTCTATGACACGTCTACGGAACTGGTGGAAACGCACGGTCCGGGATGCGGCCCGGCCGACCTCGCCCGAACGAAGCATCTCGCTCGCCGGGTACGAACGGACCCGACGCGAGTCGGATCGATCCGACGAGATGGCAGCCGCGATCGAGAAGGAACGCGTCCGCCGCGGAATGGCGTTCTGAGCCAGCCCGTTCGGGTGGTGGCGAGATGCGGCGCTCTCAGCCGAGGGGCTTCATGAAGGACCAGAGGGCGCCTTCGGGGTCGCGGGCGCTGTACTCGCGGTAGCCGTAGGGCTGATCAACCGGCGGGTAGACGATCTCGGCGCCGCGTTCGGCGACGAGCCGATGGTGCTCGTCCACGTCGTCGACCATGATCGCCATTGTCGCCGACGCTGCCCCCAGTGATGCTGGTGAAGCGAGCCCGAACTCGCTGCTCTCGTTGTGGAGCCAGATCATTCCGTCCCCGGCCGAGACTTCGGCGTGCACCACCGTGCCGCTCGGGTCGGTCATCACCTCGCCCGGCGTGAAACCGAACACCTCGACGAGGAACCGGTGCGCTGCCTCGAGGTCCTTGTACACGAGGATCGAGATCCTCTCGTTCACCTGGTTCGCGTTCATCATTTCCTCCAACAGGTTCATCAGGTCATTGCGCGGACTGCGATCGGCGTCGAGCGCGGCCAACGTTGCGGCCAGCCCGGAACGAAGGCGCCGCCGCTCGTCCAACTCGGCATCGATCTCCGTGAGGTGGCGGGCGAGCAGGGCCGCAAGATCCCACTCGGGGTCGTCGAGTGAGTGCCGAATCTGATCCAGCGACAACCCATACCGCTGCAGCAGGCCGATCCGATACAACCGCTCCACCGCTGCCGTGCCGTACAAGCGATGCCCGGCGGTCGTTCGCTCCGTGGGCTCCAGCAGGCCGATCGCCTCGTAGTGGTGAAGCGCCCGAACCGTGAGGCCCGTCGCCGCAGCCAGATCTCCCACCCGAACCAGATCGCCGTTGTCGTCCATACCGACGACCGTACGACCTCACGCGACGTCAGTTGCAAGAAGAAAGTACGGTGCGCTCATGAGCGCACCCGAGTCCGACCTCGTCGTTGCGGCCCGATCCGTCGATCCGGACGTCATCGAACTTCGCCGCGAGATCCACGCTGACCCCGAGCTGGGGCTCCAACTTCCGCGAACCCAACAGCGCATCCTCGAGTCGCTCACCGGGCTGGGGCTCGACGTCACCCTGGGGGAGAGCACCACCTCGGTGGTCGCCGACCTCGACACCGGCCGCGACGGTCCGACGATCCTGCTGCGCGGCGACATGGACGCACTGCCCCTCACCGAAGACACCGACGAACCGTTTGCGTCGAAGCTCGAGGGCCACATGCATGCGTGCGGCCACGACTCGCACGTCGCCATGCTCGCCGGCGCTGCTCGGTTGCTCTCCGAGAATCGGGCCGAGCTCCGTGGGCGGATCCGCTTCATGTTCCAGCCCGGCGAAGAAGGACACCACGGCGCTCGCTACATGATCGAGGAAGGGCTTCTCGACGGTGTCGATCGTGCCTTCGCCGTCCACGTCGACACCAACCAGACCGCCGGCTCGATCCTCTGTCGAGGCGGCCCCATGTTCGCCAGCAGCGACGAGCTGCACGTCGAGGTCACCGGCAAAGGCGGCCATGCAGCGAGCCCACACTTCGCCCGCGACCCCATCACCGCTGCTGCGGCGATGGTCGGCGCATTCCACACGATGCTTACCCGCGAGGTCGCCGCCTTCGATCCCGCCGTCGTCACCATTGCCCACATCCACGGCGGCACGACGAACAACATCATCCCGGAGACGGCGACCATGGAAGGCACGATCCGCGCGTTCAGCGAGCAGACCCGCACACAGGTGCACGAGAGCATCGGCCGGGTCGCCAGCGGCGTCGCCGAGACCCACGGCTGCAGTTGCTCGGTCGACATCGTCAAGGGCTACCCGGTCACCGTGAACGACCCAGCGATGGTCGACCTGGTGCGGCGGATGGCCGACGAGACGCTCGGCGGCGGCAACTACATTGCCGCGCCAAACCCGGACATGGCCGCGGAAGACTTCGCCTACGTCCTCCAACAGGTGCCCGGGGCGATCATGAGTCTCGGCGCGTGTCCCGACGGGGTGGATGACCCGCGGGCCGCTGCCGCCCTGCACTCCAATCAGATGGTGCTCAACGAGTCGGTCCTGCACCGTGGCGTCGCCATGTATGCGGCGATGGCCATGAGCGGCTGAGGCGGTTCCGCAGAACCGTCGGGTGAAAGTGAGACGCGACCCCTTCACCCGTTCGGGTGAAAGTGAGACGCGACCCTTTCACCCGGTTGGGTGAAGGTGAGACGCGACCCCTTCACCCGGTTTGGGGGCTCGTGCGGTGAATCGAATGTCCGGATGAGCGTTGCAGAAAGTCGCCATACTTTCGTGCGAAATTGTCTGGTCGCCGTTGGGTGGTGCCTACGGTTCGTCTTCTCGTCCACACCAATGAGGAGACGACATCATGACCACCACGACCACCATCAACGCCGTCGACATCCAAGCCGTCGCCGGACTCGCGAACAAGATCGTCGAAGAACCCGGCGTCGCCTCGACGACCTGGTCATCGAAGGTCGCTTGGGACGAGGGCTTCCGCTCCGTCGCATCGGTCCGCGACTTCGATCCGATCGCATCCGATGAGCCGGCTGCACTCGGCGGCACCGACACGGCCCCCAACCCGGTCGAGCAGCTGCTCAGCGCCCTCGGCAACTGCCTCGTCGTCGGCTACGCCGCGAACGCAACGGCCGCCGGCATCGAAGTCGAGCAGCTCGAAGTGGAACTCGAAGGTGACCTCGACCTCCACACCTTCCTCGGCCTGAACCCCGAAGGCAACGCCGGTTTCGAGTCCATCCGGGCCAACGTCACCCTCAAGAGCGACGCCACCGAAGCCCAGCTCGCCGAGCTGCACGACAAGGTCGTCGGCACCTCGCCGGTCGGCCACACGCTCGGACGCAGCGTGCCGGTCGCCATCGAACTGGTCTGAGGCCGTCGACCGACCACCGCGCTGGTAGCTTCGCTCCGATGGAGCGCTTCTATCCGATCGGCACCCCCGGCGAACCGTGGACAGACACGGAGAAACGGGAGTGGTTCGAGACCCGCACCATCGAGCGGAGCTACCAGGCGGAGGTCGTGCAGCGCATCGAATCGCTGCCCGAATCGTTCGAGGTGGCGCAGTACGGGGCGCTCCCGCTGGACCAACAGCGGTACCCGCTCTACGTCTGCACCCAACGGTCGACCAACGTCGACGCCCCCTGGGCGCTCATCACCGGTGGCGTCCACGGCTACGAAACAAGCGGCGTACACGGCGCACTGACCTTCATGGCCGACACCGCCGGCGAGTACCGGGAACAGCTCAACCTCGTGGTCGCCCCGTGCGTCAGCCCATGGGGCTACGAGGTCATCAACCGGTGGAACCCGAACTGCCTCGACCCGAACCGGTCCTTCCACGCCAACAGTCCGTCGGAGGAAGCCGCCGCGCTCCTGCAACTCCTCGATCTTCTCGGTGTGCAGTTCCTCCTGCACATGGACCTCCACGAGACGACCGACAGCGACGAGGACGAGTTTCGGCCGGCGGTCGCAGCACGCGACGGCAAGCCGTCCGAACCCGGCCTCATTCCCGACGGCTTCTACACCGTCGGCGACTCGCTCAACCCACAACCCGAGTTCCAAGCGGCCGTGATCGCCGGCGTTGCCGAAGTGACCCACATCGCTCCGGCGGACGAGCACGGCCAGATCATCGGCGCCGACGTGACCCAGCCCGGGGTCATCAACTATCCCAACGTCGAACTCGGCCTGTGCGCCGGAATCACCGGCGCCCGATTCACGACGACCACAGAGGTCTACCCGGACAGCCCCAACGCCACCCCCGAAATCTGCAACGCGGCACAGGTCGCAGCGGTGCGGGCCGGGCTGGATTTCGCGCTCTCCGCTCCCAGCTGAAGATTCGCTGAAGACCCCACAACAAGACTGGGTAAATTCACCCGCCCGAACACCGATCAAACAAGGGTGATGTCTTCCCCGCGATACCTGCTCGCCGCGCTGCTGTCTCTCGCGTTCGTCGCAACCCTGGCGACGCCAGTTGCGGCCGCACAGGTGCCCTGCGACCCCGCCATCGAGATCTGCGATTCGTTCGACGACCTCCCGCCGCTCGACGAACCGTTCCCGGAGGACCCGTTCTTCTGCGACCCCTATCTCGATCCCACGTGCGCGCCGGAGTTCATCGAGGATCCGTTCTTCTGCGACCCCTATCTCGATCCGACCTGTGCACCAGAGTTCGTCGAGGACCCGTTCTTCGACGCGGTCGTCGTCGGTGGCCCGGGAGACCCGCTGTTCTGCGACCCGTACATCGACCCAACCTGTCTTGGTGAGCCGCCGGCCGACTTCGCCGAGTACTGCGCCACGGTGCCAGACCCGATCTGCGACCTTCCCGAGTTCCAACCGGAGCCGGCTGCACCCCAGGCCCTCGCATTCACCGACCCTCCTCCGCAGGCAGCCGCCGTCGCCACCCGTAGCGACACCACCGATGACCTGCCGCCCACCGAAGTGCCGGCCGAAGACGTGCCCGTCATCGCGGCCAACCGCCTCCTCTTCGTCGTCGATGCGCTGGCGGAACTCGGCGCGTTCCAGCGCACGCCCGACCCGACGCTCACCTCCGCACTTCGACAGGTCCGCGAGGACGTGCCGGCCGATGGACTCACCGAAGAGGGCTATCGGGACGAAGTCGAGCGATTCGCCGCCGACCTGCCGCTCTACATCGCCCAACTCGAAGGCGCCGGCGTGGCCGTCAGCCCATCGCTTCGAGCGCTCGAAGACGTGCTCACTCCGGAAGCCATCGACTCGCTGAACAACGGGGACACCGCCCTCTTCGAGGCCGCCCAGCTCTTCTCCGCCATCGCCGACCTCTCCGTACGCGGCGGCACCGGACCCGAAGCCGGCCGCGACCTCGAGGCCGACATCACCGAAGTCCTCGGCATCTCGGTTCTGTATGCGGCTCCAGCCGAGCCGGTGGTCGCAAGCACCACCACGGCCGCGCCCACGACCACGACGACCACCACCACGGTTGTCGCAACGACCGAAGCACCCGTCGTCGCCGCCGCACCGGCGCCGGCCGAACCACCGGCCGAGTCGACCGGTTCCACGACCGGTCTCTGGATCGGCATCTGCACGGCCATCGCGCTCGCCGCAGCCGCACTCATCGCCCTCCTCCGTCGCCGGTCGACGGCATCCACGGTCGACACGGGCAACGGCAACGAGATCGTGTCGGTCGACGACCTCCTCGACGCCAGCCGACGGATGACCGCATCGCTCGACTCCGCAGAGATCGTCGCGATCGCGCTCGGCGAGACACGTCGCCTCATCGATGCCGAGGGCGGCATCGTCGTCATGCGCAACGGCGAGAACCTCGAAACCGTCGGCAGCGAACCCGATCACTTCTTCCAGCCCGAACTCGCACACGAAGGCTCGCTCCGGCGGGTCGTCGAAACCGGCCGATCCGTCGCCATGATCGCCACCGACGAACCGGTACTCGTCGAGGTGCCGGTCGCCATGGCCGCCGTCTCGATCGTGATCGACGGCACCGTGGCCGGTTCGATCATGGTCGTCCGCATCCCCTCGCGGCCGTTCGATCGCCAGGAACTCGAGGCACTCGAGATGCTCGCCCCACTGGTCGGCTCGGCGCTCAACGCCGCGGCCGCCCACGACACCGCAACGGCGCTTGTGGACGTCGAGCCCATGACCGGCCTGAAGAACCGCCGCCGCCTCGACCGCGACATGGCCGAACTCACCGACGACGACCAGGTCGCCTACGTCATGGTCGACGTCGACCACTTCAAGAACTTCAACGACGTCAACGGTCACGCCGCCGGCGACGAGGCCCTCCGCCAGGTGGCCAACGCACTGTCCGACAGCGTGCGCCCCGGCGACGTGGTCTATCGATACGGAGGCGAGGAGTTCTGCATCCTCCTCCCGGCCACGACCACCGACGACGCCGTCACCGTCGCCGAACGAGCCCGGGCCACCGTCGAAGCACTGGACATCCCCGGCGGCGAGAATCAGCCATCCGGCCGAGTCACCATCTCGGTCGGTGTCGCCGACACCTCCGACCAGCCGCTCGACGACCTCATCGAACGAGCAGACGGCGCCCTGTACGAGGCCAAACACGGCGGCCGGAACCAGGTTCGCACCGCCGGCTGAATTCGCTGACCAGACTCCGTCGTGCGAGCCCTATGGCTCGGCGACGATCCAACCGCGGCGCTGCAGCTCCGCAGCGAGCTCCGCGTCGGAGAACTTGCGGATGGCCCGCTCGTTCGCCGACAGCTTGGGTGCAGCCTGCACGGGCGCGATGCTCGCGCGCTCGATCTCGGACCGTTCCTGCAACATGGCGATGTACTCGTCCGCCTCGTCCCGGCTGAACTTTCCGCCCGCCTGCCGCTGCGTGAAGTCCATTTGGTAGCGGGCTTCGCGGAAGTCCTGGAAGCCGGCTTCCATCACCAGAGCCAGGAGCTCGTCCATTTGCTTGTGTGTTGCGGGAGGCCCCGCGGACTGTCCGAATGCCATGGGTGCAGTCTTGCCGATGCCTGTGACAATGCGGTGCCCCAAACGCGAATGTGCCGACCCGTGGGGGACGGGCCGGCACATTCGGATTTCGGTTGGAGAAACCGAGGGGAGAATCAGCCAGGAAGGATGACTGCGTCGATCACGTGGACGACGCCGTTGCCGGCTTCGAGATCGGCCGTGGTCACCGTGGCGCCGTCGATCATCACGTTGCCGTCGACGACCGAAACCTCGATCGTGTCGCCGTTGACCGTGGCGACCTCGGTGCCGTCCGCTGCGATCGCGTCAGCAGCCATGATCTTTCCGGCCACCACGTGATAGGTGAGAATGCCGGCAAGGTCTTCGCTGGCGAGCAGCTCTTCGGCGGTCAGGCCGAGGTCGGCAAGCGCCTGCTCGAAGGCGGCGTTGGTCGGAGCGAACACGGTGAAGGGACCCTCACCCTGCAAGGTCTCCACCAGCTCGGCCTCGGTCACCGCAGCGACCAGCGTGCTGAAGTCGTCGCTCGATGTGGCGATGTCGACAACGGTGGCGGGAAGGTCGGCCATGGCGTCGTCGTCGTGCGACTCGTCTTCCATCGCGTCGTCTTCCATTGCGTCGTCCTCCATGGCGGCCTCGTCGGCCGTTGCCTCGGGGACCTCGGTGTCATCGCCGCATGCCGCAGCGGTGAGTGCAACAGCCATCAGCAGTGCGAGAAGGCGCAGAAAGTTGGTCTTCATTGTCGTGAACCTCATGTGTGTCTGGGGGGTAGGGGGTTATGGGCCTTACGACCCGCCCAGGCCCCACAGATGCGCGAACCCGCGATCGCAGGCTGTGGCTGGAGTCACCGCTGTAGGGTTCGACAATGAACCTCGACGACGTCGGCGCCGACGAATTCGGTCGATCGCTTCGCGGCATCGGGCTGAACCTGCTCGTCCGGAACGTCCCGGATCAGGTGCGCTTTCTCCGCGACCTGTTCGACATGCCGGCGTTCCAGCCCACCGATGACTTCGCGATCATCACGTACGGGGACCAGCTGTTCCAACTGCACGCCGACGGCACCTATGCCAACAACCCGCTCGGCGCGGTCGTGGCGGCCGTCGATGCTCGCGGTCCCGGCGTCGAGATCCGGTTGTACGACACCGATCCCGACGACGCCGTCGCACGAGCACACCAGCACGGGTTCGAGGTGCTCCAGGAACCGGCCGACAAGCCGCACGGTCTGCGCGAGGCCTACATCATCTGTGCGAACGGCTACGTCTGGGTGCCATCCCGCCCGCTCGAAGAAGCTCAGGCGTAACCGCGCATCTTCGACGCATCCGCCACCCGCTGGATCGCAATGCAGAAGGCCGCCCGCCGCATCGAAATGTCGTGCCGCTGCGCCGTGTTCATCGTCTCGTTCGTCGCCTCGCGCAGCCGCTTCGACAGGCGATCGTTGAAGTCCGCCTCGTCCCACGTGAACTGCTGAATGTTCTGCGTCCACTCGAAGTACGAGCCGGTCACGCCACCGCCGTTCGCCAACACGTCCGGAACGATGTGCACGCCCCGTTCGTACAGGAGCTTGTCTGCGGCCGGGGTTGTGGGGTTGTTGGCCCCTTCGGCGATCCACTCGGCCTTGATGTCGCCCTGGTTCGCGGTGGTGATCACCTCGCCGAGCGCCGCCGGGATCAACACATCACACGGCACGGTCAGCACGGCATCGCCATCGATCACGTCCACGTCATCCATCTCCACGACGGACCGGCCGGTTGCCACATGCTCCATCGCGCGGGCGATGTCGATGCCGTCCTCGCGCGCCACTGCTCCACCAATGTCGGAGATGGCCACGACCGTCGCACCGAACTCGACGGCGGTCTCAGCTGCGTAGGTGCCCACATTTCCGAATCCCTGGATTGCGACCCTCGAGCCGGCGAGCGAGTAGCCGCGCCGCGTCATCGCCTCGTCCAAGCTGAAGATGACCCCACGGCCTGTCGCCTCACGACGGCCCGGCGCACCGCCGAACGCAAGCGGCTTGCCCGTGACGATGGCAGGGGAGTAGCCGGACTTGGACGAATACGCATCCATCATCCACGCCATCACCTGTGCGTCCGTGTTCATGTCGGGCGCCGGAATGTCCCGCAACGGGCCGAGGATGTGCGAAATCGTCGACGTGAAGCGGCGGGTCAACGCCTGCAGCTCCCGCTCCGACAGCTCGCTCGGATCGACCGTCACGCCACCCTTCGCCCCA
The DNA here is from genome assembly GCA_020628865.1 of Acidimicrobiales bacterium. Taxonomy (GTDB): domain Bacteria; phylum Actinomycetota; class Acidimicrobiia; order Acidimicrobiales; family SHLQ01; genus SHLQ01. The sequence goes on along the minus strand of JAHDEJ010000016.1, from coordinate 71,792 downwards.
CCGAACGGCAGATCCAACAACGCGGTCTTCCACGTCATGAGCGAGGCAAGCGCACGCACCTCGTTGATGTCGACTTCGGGGTGATAGCGAATGCCACCCTTGTACGGACCGCGCGCACCGTTGTGCTGCACCCGGTAGCCGCGGAAGACGGCAAGCGAACCGTCATCACGATGAACGGGCACCTGCGCATCGATCTCTCGGTACGAGGTCTCCAGAACCTCGTAGTACCGCTCGTCCAGGTCGATCGTCGCCGCTGCCTCGCGAAAGTACAGCGACACCATCTCGTCTGCCCGCATGACTCATCCCCTCAGTTGTGTCGGCCCCCTTGCCTGGGCCGAACGTTAGCTCGATGTGGTGAGGCGGGATTGCGGCGAACTCAGACGGTCAGTACGCAGACCATTCGGACACCGCAGAATCCGACACGTCGGGTGTCTTGATGATCGGAACGATCGCGGCCAGGAAACCCTGGCTGGCATCGACGAACTCGAGCCGGAGCATGGTGTTGCCACCAGCCGGATCGACCCCTCGGACAATCCCGATCGCATCTTCGGGATGGCCGACGTCGAAGCGGACGAACTGGCCCACTTTCAACGACGGTTCCTCGTAGACGCGAAGGCGAACGCCCTCGATCGAAAGGTCCTCGGTGAGTCCGTCGACCCTCACCTCTTCCGGCTTCTTGAACCGGACCTTCTTTGTGTATGTCACTCCGCAGGCAACCTGAATGTTCTGGCGTTTGAACAGTCGCTCCATCGTGTTTTCCTTGTGGTCCCGCGCTTGGAATCGAAAAAGGTCGTCGATACCACGCTGCACCGGACCGGCGTCCGGTGAACAGTGATTCGGCAGGAAGACGGGGTGAGTTGAGGTGCCCGGTGGCGAACGGGCCCGGCGCCTCATCCCGTGGGCCGTTCGAATTGCTTCCCGATGGTCCTGAGATGATCCACCGGGCTGCGTACGATCGGGCGCATGACAGTTCGCGTCGGAATATTCGGAACCAGCTGGTGGGCAGACACGATCTACGCGCCACCCGTCACTGCACACCCCGACGCCGAACTCGTTGCGGTGTGCGGCCGTCGAGAAGCACCGGCGCAGGCGTTCGCCGACACGTGGAACGTTCCCGCCTGGTACACCGACCCGGACGAGATGCTCCGCAGCGAGAACCTCGACGGCGTCGTCATCGCCACGGCCAACGACAGCCACCACGACCTCGCCATCGCTGCCCTCGAAGCCGGCGTGAACGTGCTCTGCGAGAAGCCGCTCGGACGGTCCGTCGCGGAGGCAGAAGAGATGCATCGCATCGCCCAGAAGACCGGCGCGATCACGATGGTCCCGTTCACCTACCACTGGATGCCCGTGAACCGCTGGGTGCGGCAGCTCGTCGAGGAGGGTTGGGTCGGCCAGCCGCTCCACGCCAACCTCCGCTACTACACGAGCTTCGGTTTCGACACCGGCTACTCGTGGCGCTTCGACAAGGAGATTGCCGGGTCCGGCATCATCGGCGACATCGGAAGCCACTTCATCCATCTCTCCCGCTGGTTGCTCGGCGACACCGAGACATCGATCTCGGCCCACACGTCCACCTTCGTCGAACGCGGCCCTCGGCCCGACGACACGCCGTACGAACCACTCGAAGACAGCGCGGCGCTCACGGTCCGCTACGCGTCGGGCGCCTACAGCCTCATCCAGGTGAGTTCGGTCTGCTGGGAAGGCGACGGCTTCGGGCAATCCCACCACCTCGAAATCCACGGCACCGAAGGCACGATCTACGCGACCTGCGACTGGGACCGAATCCAGGAGGTCTCCGGACTTCGCAAAGGCGACCCCCGCCGCCAACCGCTCCCGATCCCCGACGACATCTGGGGCGACCTTCGCCGCGACACGGTGCACAACACCTACCGCGACGTCTTCCGCACCACCGACTCCATGACCCGCGGATGGATCACGGCCATGGCAGCCGGCGAGCACTGCAAGCCCGACTTTGCCGAAGGGTTGGCCGTGCAGCGGGTCATCGACGCGGCCGTGGACAGCGCAAACGCCGGCGGCTGCCCGATCGACCTCAGCTGACCATGCCGCAGGTCAGTTCCGGGCTGCTGCTCCACCACGAAGCAGCGCACGGGCTCGTCATTCTGCTCGGGCACATGGGTGGACCCTTCTGGGCTCGGAAGGACACCCACGCCTGGTCGATCCCGAAAGGGCTGCGAGACGACGATGATGAGGACCTCCTCGCCGTGGCCGAACGGGAATTCGAAGAAGAGATGGGCTCGCCCGCGCCGCCCGGCGAAAGCGTCTCGCTCGGTCACGTGCGGTCGGGCGCAAAGACCATCCACGCATTCGCCCGCGCTGGGAACTTCAACGCAAAGACGGCCGTCAGCAACACCTTCGAGATCGAATGGCCCCGAGGATCCGGTCAGCTCCAGTCCTTCCCCGAGATGGACCGAGCGGAATGGATGTCCATCGATCAGGCCCGGGTCCGCCTCGTCAAGGGCCAACAGCCGTTCCTCGATCGGCTCGTCGGCCTCCTGCGCTGACGGAGCCGCAGCGTCAGTCTGGCAGCGCCGCGATGATGCAGATCTCGACCAGCAGCGCGGAACGCGCCATGTGCGCCTCGACGCACGCGCGGGCGGGCGCCTGTCCGTCCGGCACCCACGCGTTCCACACCTCGTTCATCCGATGGAAGTGGTTGTCGATGTCCCGCAGGAAGATCGTCGCCGACAGCAGGTGCTCCCGGTCCGTTCCCGCCTCGGCCAGCGCAGCATCGATGCGATCGAGCGTCGACTGCGTCTGCCCCTCGATCTCTGCCTCTGGATCCTCGGCGACCATCCCCGAAAGGTGGACCGTCCCGTTGTGGATCACGATCTTGCTGGCGCGTTCGCTGACATGCATGCGGGTGATTGACATGTCGCCGACGCTAGGTCGTCCGCGCCCGATCGGCCCACTCACCCGAGCGGCAGCTAGGTTCCGACCGTGCCTTCCCCCTCGGCCCCGATGACGGGCGGCGTGGTCGTCGTCGGGTCGACCAGCGGCGCCGGCAAGTCCACAGTCACGGCCGGGCTCTGCCGTTCCTTCGCCCGCCGCCAGATCTCCGTGGCACCGTTCAAGGCACAGAACATGTCCAACCATGCCGCAGTCACGGCGGATGGGGGAGAGGTCGGCCGGGCGCAGGCGGTCCAGGCCGCAGCGGCCGGCGTCGACATCGATCGACGCATGAACCCGATCCTGCTCAAGCCCTCCTCCGACCACCGCAGCCACATCGTGGTGATGGGCGACGAAGTCGGCACCACCGACGCAATCTCCTACGGGCCGACCGCCGCGGAGCTCAAGGGAACCGTGCTCGACGCCCTCACCTCGCTCCGCCGAGACCACGACGTCGTCATCGCCGAAGGCGCAGGCGGCGCCGCCGAGATCAACCTGCTCGACCGCGACCTCGTGAACCTCCCGCTGGCCGCAGCAGGCGGATTGCCGGCACTCCTCGTCGTCGACATCGAACGGGGCGGTGCATTCGCCGCCGCCCACGGAAGCGTCGACCTCCTGCCGGACCGGCTCCGTTCCTGCGTCCGCGGCATCGTCTTCAATTCGTTCCGCGGCGACCCGTCGCTACTCGACTCCGGGATCCGTGCGCTCGAGGACCGAACCGGCGTCCGGTTCCTCGGGGTGCTCCCACACCTCGGCAACCAACCACTGCTGGGAGCGGAAGACTCCCTGGACCTCGACACCCACCGGCGTGCGCCGTCCCGGTCGTCGGCGCCCCTGCGGGTGGCCGTCCTCCGTCTGCCCCACATGGCCAACCCGTCCGATGTCGACCCGCTCCTGGACGAACCCGACGTGGATGTCCGATGGATCATGCACCCCGGCGAACTGACCGACGCCGATCTCGTCATCGTGCCCGGCAGTCGGGCCACGGTGGCCGACCTCGACTGGCTGCGATCGATGGGGTTCGACCACGCGCTCGAAAGCACGCAGGCGTCGGTTCTCGGCCTCTGCGCCGGGCTCCAGATCCTCGGGCAGACGATCGACGACCCGATCGAGTCCGGACGCGGGCGTGTCGATGGACTCGGCCTCCTGCCCGTGCACACCACGTTCGAAGAACCGAAGATCGTCCGCCGTTCGGACGGCGTCGATGCGAAGCACCGCCGCATCTCCGGCTACCAGATTCGGTTCGGCCGACCGGTCAGCGACGGGAATCCCTGGCTCACCGTCGACGGTGCCGCCGAAGGTGCCATGTCCGACGATGGGAGAGTCACCGGCACGAGCCTCCACGGCCTCTTCGACGATGACGACTTCCGTGCCGGCCACCTCGCGGAACTCGCCGAGCGCCACAACCGCTCGTTCACGCCAGCCGACCTGTCCTTCGCCGCCAGATACGAACACCAGCACGACCAGCTCGCCGACTGGGTCGAGGCCGCCATCGGTATCGACGTGATCGACGATCTGGTCCGGCAGGCCGGCCACCACGAGGACGCGCCCGGATGGTGAAGGTCGAGTTCCACACGCCCGCGCCGGCCGAGCTCGGTGTGCTGTGCTGGCGATTCGACCGGCCGATGGCGGTCCTGTCCTCCGCCGCCGTCGGAGGTGGCGCCCGTCGGGCCAACTGGGTCACCAACGTCCGAGTTCCACTGAAGTACGACCGCATCGACCTCGCCGTACATGCGCAAGAGGTCGCCTCGGCTCTGGACCTCGAAGGCGACGGCGTCACGCTCTTCACGGCGACCCCACTGGAGCGCCGGGCCCGCAGCGGCCATCGAGACGTCGTCGTCGACGCCACCTCTGGAGTCACCAAGCCGACGTGGGCCGCCGACGAAGGTGGAGGCTGGACCGACTGGCAGCCCGGCACGATCAACATCGTGGCCCAGCTGCCCACGCCGCTCACGCCGGCCGCAGCCGTCAACGCCGTGATCACGATGACCGAAGCGAAGACGCAGGCACTGTTCGACCTGGGCATCCCCGGAACCGGAACCGCAAGCGACGCCGTGGTCGTTTGCTGGCCGGACGACGGAACCGAACCTGAAGTGTTCGGCGGGCCACGGTCACCGCTCGGCTCGTCGCTGGCCATCGCCACGCACGCCGCCGTCCACCAGAGTGCCGGCGCAAACCAACGATGACCGCCACCCTCACCAGTCGAGCCGTCGCCGCCTGCGCAGCGTCTGCACTCGACCGTCTCATTCCCGAACCGCCGAACCGCTGGCACCCCGTCGCCTGGTTCGGCTCGACCATGACCGCGGTCGAGCAGCGAATCTGGAAGGACCAACGCTCGCGCGGCGTCCTCTACACCGCCACCGGAATGGCAATCGGACTTGGTGCCGGCCGCGTCGTCCGATCGACCACGCTCGCACTCACGGTCGCTGTCGCCGCCCGCCAGCTCGGAGAGACCGGCGGCAGCATCGGCGCTCACCTCCTCGCCGGAGACCTTCCCGCAGCGCGGCATGCACTTCCCTCGTTGGTGGGTCGCGACCCGAGCGAGCTCGATGAAGCGGGCGTTGCGGCCGCCGTTGTCGAATCGCTTGCCGAGAACTCGGTGGACGCCGTGGTCGCCCCACTCTTCTGGGGTGTCGTCGCCGGCGCACCAGGAGCGCTCGCCTACCGTGCCATCAACACGATGGACGCCATGGTCGGTCACCGAAGCGAACGCTACGAGTCCTTCGGTTGGGCCAGCGCTCGGCTCGATGACATCGCGAACTGGGTGCCCGCCCGGCTCTTCGCCGCCGCGATACTCATCGCCCATCCGGCCGGACGAAGCCAGATCATCCGTGCCGTCCGCGAGGACAGCCCCGCCCACCCCTCACCCAACGCAGGCGTCGCCGAGTCGGCCGTGGCCGGCGCACTCGGAATCGAACTCGGCGGCACGCTTCGATACGGGGATCGCGTCGAACACCGACCCCGTCTCGGTCAGGGGCCGCGGCCCACCGGTGAATCGATCCCGCAAGCCCGCAAGGCGTGTGATCGCGCCCAAGCCGTCGTGCTCGCTGCGGCGCTCATCGCCGGCCTCTGCCAACGACGAAAGGACACGACATGACCGGACCACCGCCACCAGGCGCCCACGGCGGACGCGGCCACCTGGTCGGTGTCGACCTGGACCTGTCGGCGAGCCTCAACCCGCTCGCCCCCGACCCCACCCCGATCTTCATCCGTCACCTCGACACGATCGGCGACTATCCCGACGACACCCGAGCCACGGCCGCACTCGCCGACGTCCTTCAGGTCGACCCGAGTCGGCTCGTCCTCACCAACGGAGGATCGGAGGCAATCGCGCTCGTTGCCGCGGAGCTCGGCCGGGGATCGGTGAGCGGACCGGAGTTCTCCCTCTACGAACGCCACCTCGACCTCGATCCGGCCGCGGGGAGATGGTGCTCCGACCCGAACAACCCGACCGGAGCCCTCGCCCCAACCGACGACGACGCGCTCGTCCGCGACGAGGCCTTCTACCCGCTGGCCACCGGTCGATGGAGCCGAGGTGACGCCGGGGTGTGGCTGCTCGGATCGCTCACCAAGGTGTTCGCCTGCCCCGGGGTTCGAATGGGTCACGTGATCGCACCGGATGCCGAACACGCCGAACGGATCCGGGCGCGACGCCCACGATGGTCGGTCAGCGGACTCGCCTGTGCATCGATTCCCGACCTGCTCGACACCGCCGACCTCGAAGCGTGGAGCAGTGGAATCGCCGAGCTTCGGAACCAACTCGCAGAGACACTCGCCGAACGAGGATGGCCGCCGGCTCCGGCCGCCGCGAACTACCTCTGGATCCCCGATGCACCCGGTCTGCGGGACGCCATGTTCGCCGAGGGCATCCTGCTCCGTTCCGGTGCGAGCTTCGGGCATCCGGACGCCGTTCGGATCGCCGTGCCCAGGCCTGAACTTCTCTCGAAGGTCCTCGACGCAATCCCGGCGCGTTCGTAGCGGCCGGATGCGGCCGCCTCCCAGCGAGCGCGCCGCGATGGGCTCCAGACCCCATCGCGACATGTTCGCGACCGGTTCGACACACAGTTGTCATCAGAATTGGTTCGAGCGATACAGGAAAAGACTTCATCCGGCCCATTCGGACTCCGACACCCTCAGACGACAACTCGTTTGGTTCTGCTGAGCGTCAGCAGGATGCACGAATTTCGCAGGAGCGGGACATGGGACGAAAGACGCGAACAGCGCTGGCAGTGATCGCTGCCACCGGACTCTGGATGGCGCCGGCCGGAGCACAAACGGTCGACACCAGCGACCCGAATGTGGTCCTCGACAACGTCTTCATCCTGGTCTGCGCCATCTTCGTCATCTTCATGCAGGCCGGCTTCGCCATGGTGGAAGCAGGCCTTACACGGGCCAAGAACGCCGCCCACATGATGCTGAAGAACCTGCTCGACTTCGTGGTCGGCGCCACCGGCTTCGCCCTCGTCGGATACCACCTGGCCTTCAGCGGCGCCACCTACCTCGGCTTCCGTTGGCTCTGGTCCGGCCCGGACGCAGCGGCGCCTGTCTCCGACACCCTGGTCATGCCCGTCCACTTCCTCTTCAACATGGCGTTCGCCGCCGCAACCGCCACCATCGTCTCCGGTGCGCTCGCCGAACGTGTCCAGTTCCGGGCCTACTTCGCCTACTCCGCCGTGTTGAGCGCCATCATCTACCCGATCGTCGTCGGCTGGGTCTGGAACCCGGCCGGCTGGCTCGCCGAGCGCGGCTTCATCGACCTCGCCGGCAGCACCGTCGTGCACGCCGTCGGCGGCATGGCTGCACTCGTCGGCGCCATCGTTCTCGGCCCCCGCATCGGACGCTTCGACGAGAACGGTCGGGCGCTTCCCATCCCGGGCCACAACGTGCCGCTCGCCGTGCTCGGTGTGTTCATCCTCCTCATCTGCTGGTTCGGCTTCAACGCCGGCTCGCTGCTCTCTGCCGACGTGCAGATCGGATCCATCGCACTCGTCACGGCCATGGGCGCCGCATTCGGCGGCCTCGGCGGCATCGTCGCCAGCTGGCTGACCGTCAAGACGCCGGACGTCACGCTGATCGGCAACGGCCTCCTCGGCGGCCTCGTCTCCGTCACCGCCGGTGCACTCAACCTCAACATGTTCGGGGCCATGATCGTCGCCTTCATCGCCGGCGTGATCGCCACCAACGGCGTGCTCCTCCTCGACCGCTTCGGTGTCGATGATCCCGTCGGCGCCATCCCCGTCCACCTCTTCTGCGGCGGTTGGGGCACGCTCGCCGTCGGCATCTTCGCCGACCCGGACGCCGTCGTCGGCGGCGGTGGACCCGCCGGCCTTCTCTACGGCGGCGTCGACCTGCTCGTCACCCAGGCCATCGGCGTCGTCGCCGTCTGGTCGTTCGTCGCACTCGCCTCGGTCGGCCTCTTCCTCGTGTTGAAGGAAATCGGTTGGCTCCGAGTCTCTGCCGAGCACGAGATGGTCGGCCTCGACCTCGCCGAGCACGCAACCCCGGCCTACAACGACGACTACGTCGAATACGCCGAAGAACTCTTCGATTCCGAAGAGATCGACGCCTGGTACGACGAAGTCGTCTGAGCCGCCATCGCAGCTGGATCGAACGAAGGACACGAAGATGAGCGGGAACAAACGACAAGAGGACATCGAGCTGCTGCGTCGGGCCATCGACGCCCAAACGGAGGACGCTCCTCGCCGAGGCAGCCGCCGGCGCGACTCCCAGCCGAGTCAGATGATGTACCGGGGCCAGCCGGTCAACGGCAGAGGCGGCGGCCGGACGCCCGGCGCGCCGGGAGGTGGCGGTCCCCGCCACCCGGGCCGACCCGTCGGGGGAGGCACCAGCGATGTGCGAGCGGCACTCGAGGAGCTTGCCGACATGCACGCCGACGGCCTGATCTCCAAGGCCGACTACGACCGCAAGCGGTCCGAGATCCTGGATCGAATGTGAGAACGATGAACACCCAAGAACCTGTCGCCGTCCGGAGAGTCGCATGACCATCAAAAAGAAGCTGATCATTCTGTTCGCGGTGCCGATCGCCGCCCTTGCGTTCACCGCAGTGCTGGGGTTCCGTTCGCAAAGCGTGGACGCCGAAGTCATCGAGGACGCTGTGGCGTCCGCAACGATGAGCTCGGCCATCAACGACCTGGCGCTCGCCATCGGCGCAGAGCGCCTGCCCGCCGGCTCGATCCCCGGTAGCGACTCGGCCGAGCTGCAGGAACAGACCGACAGCGCCATGGTTGCGCTGCAGGCCGCCGAGCGGTTCACCAGCATCTCCGCAGATGCCGCAGGGATCGCCGACCGAGTCGAGCAGGCTCGATCGGGCGACACCGCACAGTGGGATGCCGCCCTCCAAGCCCTCCTCGTGGCCGAGGACGCGCAGCCCATCGACAACTTCGACGCCGAAGGCGCGACAGCCTCGCTCTCCACCCGCTCCGCCTCGTGGGGACTGGTGCTGCAGGAACGGGCCTGGTTCGAGACGCTTGAGGTGCCGGCCGGTGAAACCGCGCCGCAGATCGTGTCCGACTTCGCCGTCGCCGAGACGATGCTCGCCGCATCCGCCAACCAGACCTTCGGTGAGGGCGACGTCTTCGGCGACGCGCTCACCAGCGCCGCCCAGCTCGAGCTCAACGAACTCCGTGCGCTCGCCATCGAAGACCTCGGTCGGGGCACCGCCGAAGAACTCGACGGCGCTCAGGTGCTGGCGACGCTCGGGATGACCCGGGTGGCATGGGCCGACGCCATCAACGCCGCAGACGACACCGTCCTGAACGGGCTCGTCGATCGCAACGATGCAATCGTCGAAGCCCGATCGCTCTTCCTCCTGCTCGCCGCTGTGGCCGGCGTGCTCCTCGCTGCTCTGTTGTTCGTTACCGGACGGTCCATCCTGCGACCGCTCGACGGGCTCATCGACGAAGCCGATCGGGTCGCCAACGTTCGACTCCCGAAGGTCGTGCAGCACCTGCGATCGCTCGGCGCCAGCGACGAGATCCCACCGCTTCCCGAGATCCCGAAGTACTCCGATGATGAGGTCGGCGCACTTGTCGACGCCTTCAACGAGGTGCAGGGCACTGCGGTCGTGCTCGCAACCGAGCAGGCCCAGAGCCGTCGCAACTTCGCCGAGATGTTCGTGAACTTCGGCCGACGGAACCAGCAGCTCAACCACCGCATGATCGCCATGCTGAGCGACCTCGAGAAGAACGAACAGGATCCCGAGGTCCTCGCCAACCTCTACCAGCTCGATGCACTCGCCACCCGAATGCGGCGCAACGCGGAGAGTCTCCTCGTGCTCGCCGGCAACCAGACGCCCCGTCAGTGGAGCAAGCCGGTGTCGCTCGAGCGGACCGTCCGCTCGGCGCTTGCCGAGGTCGAAGGTCACGATCGAGTCGACGTCTTCGACCTTCCCGACGTGTCGCTGCCCGGCGCAATCGTGGCGGACATCACCCACCTCCTGGCCGAACTCGTCGAGAACGCCACGAACTTCTCCGACCCCGAGAGCTCGGTCGAGCTCAGCTCCTACCGGATGCGAGAAGGCCTCATGGTGCAGATCACCGACCACGGCATCGGCATCGGCAGCACCGATCTCGCCCTTCACAACGAGCGGATCTCGACCCCGCCACGGCTGGACGAAGCCCCCTCCCGACTTCTCGGCCTCTTCGTGGTCGGTCGGCTGGCCGACCGCCACGATCTGCGAGTCGTCCTCGACAGCGAACCGGGCGCCGGTACAACTGCGCACGTCCTGATCCCCGGCGAACTCGTGATCGAGCCGGAAACAGACGAGATCGTTCCCGAGCCGACGGCGCACGCCGACGACGAGGCACCGGCGATCGCCGCGGCTCCCGTTGCGCCGCTGACGCCTCCACCCGCCCCGCCGACACCGCCCACGCAACCCCTTCTGCCGGCGGCACCCGCACCGACGGTCATCGCCGCCCCGCCGGCTGCGGTGCTGCCGGCACCCCCGCCAGTCCCGGTTGCGTCCGGCGCGCCCACGCCGGGCGCAACCGCTGGCCTCCCCACCCGAGCTCCCCAGCAGGCGTGGTCCGAGATGATGGCCGAACCCGTTGCGCCGCTCGTCCCGGTCGCCGAGTCTCCGGCACCAGAACCCGCTGAAGAAGCCAGCGGCTTCGGTTCGCTCGTCGCCTTCATGGGTGGCGTCGACCGCGGCCTCACCGACACCGAGAACTCCGATTGGAGCGCATCATGACGCACCCGACCCCGACCGCCGTGGAAGCCACGCCCGAGTCGTTCCACTGGTTGATGAACAACTTCGTCACCGGCACCGATGGCGTCGCCCATGCCCTCGCCGTGTCGGCCGACGGCATCAAGCTCTGCGCTTCCGAAGCGCTGCCCGAGTCGAGCGCCGATCAGTTCGCGGCCATCACCTCGGGCCTGTCCAGCCTCACGATGGGCGCCGCCCACTGCTTCGGCGAGAAGACGGTGGAACGCGTGATGATCGAGATGGGGAACAGCTTCCTGCTCATCGCGCACATCACTCATGGGGCTGTCCTCGGCGTCATCTGCCAGAAGGGCGCCGACATCGGAGCGATCGCGTACTCCATGACGGTGTTCGCGGAGCGTGCCGGCAGCGTGCTCAGCCCGGTGCTGATCGACCAGCTGAAGAACTCACTGACGGTCTGATCGAACGTGTCCGCATCCCGAAGCGAATGGGACGACGGCGTCATCTTCGAGGATGACGACCCGGACGTTCGCCCGTATCTCGTTGCCGGCGGGGCAACCACCAGCCAGGTGTCCGGCCTGGCGATCGAGACCATGGTCACCCGAACGGACGTCGACCACGGCCAACTCCGATTCGAAGCCCGAGACATGGTCGATCGCGCCGCCGCTGCGACCTCGATCGCCGAACTCTCGGCCGGCATGAACATCCCGCTCGGTACCACGCTCGCCCTCGCCGGCGAACTCATCACGACCGGGCATCTTCACGCCCACCAGACCATGGCGGAAACCTCCATGACCGACCTCGACATCATGACAAGGATCATCAATCGTGTACGGCAACTCTGAACAACCGACGCCTTTGCGGGGGCGGAACCCGCTGTCGGTGAAATTCGTCGTCGCTGGAGGATTCGGTGTCGGCAAGACCACGATGGTCAACGCCGTCTCCGAGATCGAACCACTGCGGACCGAAGCTGCCATCACCGGCGCCAGCGTCGGCATCGACGACACCAGCAAGGTGCAGACGAAGACGACCACGACCGTGGCCATGGACTTCGGCCGGCTCACCATCGACGACGAACTCGTGCTGTTCCTCTTCGGCACGCCCGGTCAGGACCGGTTCGGGTTCATGTGGGACGACATCACAACCGGAGCCCTCGGCGCCGTCGTGCTGGTCGACTCCCGCCGCTTGGCCGATTGCTTCTTCGCCATCGACTACTTCGAGCGGCGCCAGATCCCCTTCGTGATCGCCGTGAACCGCTTCAACGGCGTCGTCGACCACACGCTCGACGACATCCGTTCCGCCTTGAACGTCGATGCCGGCGTGCCCATGGTCGAGTGCGATGCCAGGCAACTCGAGTCGGTCCGCACGACATTGCTCGTGCTCTTCGACCTGATCATCAGCAAGCTGCATCCCGGCGAACAATCCGATCTGCTTCGGCAGGCCTGCTGAACCGGACAACAACGGGTGGGCGTCGGCCCGCCGTCATGGCAAGCTCTGGGGACCGTGCGTCAGTCCGACGCCCGAACCATGGAGCAACACACCAGAGATGACGACCGATCAGCTTGCCGACCGCCGCCAGTTCTACATCAACGGCCAGTGGGTCGACCCGACGACTCCGAACGACCTCGAGGTCATCAACCCCTCCACCGAAGCGGCATGCGCCGTGATCTCGCTCGGTTCCGAAGCAGACACGAATGCAGCGGTCGCGGCTGCGAAGGCCGCCTTCCCGAGCTGGAGTCAAACGCCGGTCGACGAGCGCATCGCGATGTTGGAGCGGTTGGCCGACATCTACGACGCCCGCAGCGCCGAGATGGGCGAGGCGATCTCGCTCGAGATGGGTGCGCCCATCGACATGGCGATGACCGCACAGGCCGGCGCCGGGTCGTGGCACCTGCGCAACACGATCGAGACGCTGAAGAACTTCGCCTTCGAAAAACCGCTGGGCGACCACGCTCCCGGCGACTGGATTCTCAAGGAGCCCGTCGGTGTGGTCGCAATGATCACGCCCTGGAACTGGCCGATGAACCAGGTGACCCTCAAGGTCGGACCGGCGGTCGGTGCCGGCTGCACGATGGTGCTCAAGCCATCCGAAGTCGCTCCGCTCTCCTCGGCCCTCTTTGCCGAAATGATGGACGAGGCGGGCTTCCCCCCGGGCGTCTTCAACATGGTCAACGGTGACGGCATGGGCGTCGGTACGCAGCTGTCCGGCCACGCCGACGTCGACATGGTGTCGTTCACGGGCTCGACCCGCGCCGGCGTCGCCATCACGAAGAACGCCGCAGACTCCGTGAAGCGCGTCGCCCTCGAGCTCGGCGGCAAGGGTGCCAACATCATCTTCGCCGACGCCGACGAGAAGGCCGTCGCCCGTGGCGTGCGCGGCTGCTTCGGCAACAGCGGCCAGTCCTGCAACGCCCCCACCCGAATGCTCGTCGAACGGTCGATCTACGACGCCGCAGTCCAGACCGCACAAGAGGTTGCACAGAAGACCGCAGTGGATGTGTCGGAGAGCCAGGGTCGCCACATCGGTCCGGTCGTCTCGCAGGTCCAGTTCGACAAGATCCAGGGCCTCATCGCCACCGGTGAAGCCGAAGGCGCCACGTTGCTCGCCGGCGGCACCGGTCGACCGGAAGGCCTCGACGCCGGCTACTTCGTGAAGCCCACCGTCTTCGCCGACGTCACCCCGGACATGACCATCGCCAAGGAAGAGATCTTCGGCCCGGTGCTGTCCATCATGCCGTTCGACACCGAAGAGGAAGCCATCACCATCGCCAACGACACGGCATACGGCCTCACCAACTACGTGCAGACCACCGACAACGAAAAGGCTCGCCGGGTCGCCCGGCAGCTGCGTTCCGGCATGGTCGAGATGAACGGCCAGCCCCGCGGCGCCGGCTCGCCCTTCGGCGGCTACGGCCAGTCGGGCAACGGTCGTGAAGGTGGCGTCTGGGGCCTCGAGGAATTCCTCGAGGTCAAGTCCATCTCCGGTTGGAACGTCTGAGTCAGCGGCTCACCCGATGGCCACCTGGAGCCTCGATCCCGAGGTCACGCATCTGAACCACGGCTCGTTCGGTGCGTGCCCGGTCGAGGTCCTCCAGGTGCAGTCGGCCTTTCAGGAGCAGATGGAGCGCAACCCGGTTGCGTTCATGCTGCACCACTATCAGCCGGCGCTCGAAGCGAGCCGCGCCACGCTCGCTGCGTTCATCGGCGTCGACACCGACGGACTGGTCTTCGTCCCGAACGCCACCTACGGGGTGAACTCCGTCCTGCGTTCGCTGGAGGAACGGCTTCCGGCCGGTGCGGAGATCGTCGTCACGAATCACACGTACAACGCCTGCCGGAACGCCGCCACGGTGACGGCATCGCGCATCGGTGGCCGACTCGTCGAAGCCGAGATTCCCTTCCCGATCTCCGATCCGGGTCAGGCCATCCAGGCGGTGCTCGACGTCGTGACCGATCGAACCGCTTTGGTGATGCTCGACGAGGTCACGTCTCCCACCGGCATCGTGCTTCCGGTGACCGAGATCATCGCGGCGCTCGAACCGAGGGTGCCGGTGCTCGTCGACGGTGCCCACGCACCAGGGATGATCGAGCTGGATGTCGGCGCAATGGGTGCGTCGTTCTACACCGCGAACTGTCACAAGTGGCTCTGCTCGCCGAAGGGTGCGGCGTTCCTTCACGTGGCCGAACGCCACCGAGACGGCATGCATGCCGCCGTCGTCAGCCACGGCTACAACGACGGCTGGCCGAGCAGCGCCTCGCGCTTTCACGCCCAGTTCGATTGGACCGGCACAGACGACCCGTCCGCCCGCCTGTCCGTCGCCGCTGCGCTCGAGGTGATGGCCGACCACCATCCGGCGGGCTGGGCCGGCATCCGGGCGAGCAACCACGAACTCGTCCTCGCCGGGCGCCGGATCGTCGCCGACGCGTTGGACGTGGCACCCCCGGCGCCCGAACCGATGATCGGCTCGATCGCGTCCCTTCACCTTCCCGACCCGACCGTCGAGCCCACCAGCATCTTCGATCCGCTCACCGAGGCGCTGCACCATCGATGGTCGATCGAGGTCCCCGTTTTCACGTGGCCGACGGCACCCCAACGGCTCATTCGAGTGTCGGCTCAGCAGTACAACTCGCTCGACGACTATGCCCGTCTTGCAACCGCACTTCGAGCAGAGCTCTGACCGTGCGATGATGGCGCCGACGAAGGAGGCGCCGACATGACGGTACGAATCGAAGTCGATGGGCCGGTCTGGACGATCATCCACCACCGCCCCGAGGTGCGGAACGCGATGAACCCGGCCAACGCCAAGGCCCTGTTCCAGGCGTTTGCGGCCTTCGAGGACGATCCTGAAGCAGCGGTCGCCGTCTTCTGGGGTGAGGGTGGTGCCTTCTGCGCCGGCTTCGATCTGAAGGAGGCCGCCTCGCTCGATGATGACGACGACGGCGTGAGCGTGCTCAGCTTCGATCGCAGTGCCGATGGCGGGCACTCGCGAGCCCCCATGGGCCCGAGCCGGATGGAACTGTCCAAGCCGGTCATCGCGGCGGTGGCCGGCCCGGCTGTCGCCGGGGGAATGGAGCTGGCGATGTGGGCCGACCTTCGCGTGATGGAGGAGTCGGCCTACATGGGCGTCTACTGCCGTCGCTGGGGTGTGCCGCTCATCGACGGTGGAACGGTCCGGCTGCCCCGACTCGTGGGGGAGGGGCGGGCCATGGATCTGATCCTCACCGGTCGACAGGTCATGGCAGACGAGTGTGCCCAAATCGGCCTCTGTGAGTACGTCGTCCCCGAGGGGGAGGCTCGAACGAAGGCGGAGGAACTGGCACACCAGATCGCCCGATTCCCGCAGCAATGCATGCGAGCCGACATGGCGTCAGCGAGAGCACAACATGGCCTGCCACTGCAGGACGCGCTGCGCAACGAGTACGCGAACGGCAAGGCCATGGTGCGGGCCGAGGGCATCGCCGGCGCTCGACGCTTCGCCGGCGGCGCCGGTCGCGGCGGGAACTTCGAGAACATCTGACGCCGAGGAGGCAGACATGCGCGGTGTCGTCGCATTCGACATGAACGAAACAACGCTCGATCTCGCTCCGGTTCGGGCGGCCGTCAATCGGCATCTCCCGGCGGCCGGCTTCACGGTCTGGTTCCAGAAGCTGTTGCAGCTGTCGATGGCCACCACCGTCGCCGGATCGTTCGAGTCGTTCGGCGTACTCGCTCGACACGCGTTCGACGCCGTCGGCGCAACCGAGCCGGCGGCGCCAGCCACAGGAGCGTTCGAGGAGGTGGCGGCGGCCATCGGCTCGATTCAGCCGTTCCCGGAGGTGCCGGCCGGACTCGAACGGCTGCGTGAAGCGGGATGGACCACCGTGGCGCTGACCAACAGCGGCCAGCAGATGGTGGAGGGCCAGTGCGAGAACGCCGGCCTTTCGGATCTCTTCGACCACATCATCTCGGTCGAGCAGGTGCAGGTGTACAAGCCGTGGCCCGACCCGTATCTGCATGCGGCCGCCACCGCGGGCGTCGAGCCCGGCGATGTCTGGATGGTCGCCTGCCACGACTGGGACCTTGCCGGTGCCCGCAACGCCGGTCTCCGGACCGCGTTCGTCGCCCGGCCGGGCATGCCGTGGGCCGGCGTCTACCCGCCTCCCGAGATCCACGTCGACGACTTCATGCGCCTCGCCGACGCCCTCCTCGCCCTCCAGGTGCCTGGCACCTAACGGCCCCTTAGGTGCCAGGCACCTAAGGGGAATCTGGGCTGGAGTGGGTGGATTTCTCTGGTGGGTTCACATTTCTCGTGACTGGGCCGAAAGGCCCATGTGCGCTGCAAGACCACCCTCCTACGCCTCCTCGTGCTGCTGCTCAGCGCGATCGCGCTCGTGGGCTGCGGGGTGAGCGAACGCTTCGAAGACGTCGGTGCACCCTTCAGCTACGACAGCCGCCCGCTCGCGGAGCGCATGGCGGATCGCGAAGCCGAACTGGCCGCCGACCGCACCACCGACGACCCCGTGCCGGCCGCGTTCGCCTTCGCCGACGACACGAGCCTTCCAACCGTGGCCGACGACGACCTCGATCCGGCCGCTGAAGTGGAGCCGGACCCCGACCTGCTCATCCCGACCTCGCCGGTCGGCGTGATCCTGCGCGGCGGGCCCGGTCGGGAACATCGAGAAGTTCTCCGGATCCCCGTCGACGCCGTCGTCGCCACGACCGGCAGTGAGATCGGCGAGTGGACTCACGTCGACTACGGCGACGCCTCCGGTTGGGTGCCCTTGACGCTCATGGCGCGCGCTCCCGAAGGCTCCATCGTGACCCTCGGCTCCGAACCGGCGGAGATCATCAGCCGCAACATGCTGCGAGTCGTCGGCAAGACCGATGGGGCGGGCCTGAACATGCGGGTCACACCCGACCTCGAATCGAACATCGTTGCCCTCCTCCCCGGAGGGGCCGAAGTCGAACAGATCGGCGAACCCAGCGGACCCTGGGTGCAGGTCTCGCACAACGGATTCACCGGCTGGGCGTGGGCGGCGTACATGGAGCCCGTCAACTGAGGTCCACCGCGTCGAGCTCTGATTGACTGGACCGATGCGCTTCTCCATCCGGGCGACCGTCCATCAGACACCCAGCGCCGCCGAGCACGAGGTGCTCCCCGACACGGTGATCGTGGTCGAGGACGGCGAGATCGTGGCGATGGGACCCGACGTCACTCCCGCTGATGATCACATCGAACTCGGCGCCGACCGCCTGCTGCTGCCGGGGCTGGTCGACTGCCACATCCACGCGCCGCAATGGCCGCAGCTCGGCACCGGCCTCGACCTGCCCCTCGAGGACTGGCTGTTCGCCCACACCTTCCCGCTCGAAGCCCGCTTCGCCGATATCGACTTCGCGTCCGATGTCTGGGCCCACATGGTGCCGACGTTGCTGTCGCACGGCACGACCACCGCCGTGTACTACGCCAGCATCCACGAACCGGCCACGACCGAACTGGCGGCCGCGTGCCATCGGTTCGGGCAGCGGGCGTTCGTCGGGCGGGTCGCCATGGACCATCCCGACGGTACGCCCGAGTGGTACCGGGATGCCTCACCGTCGGAGGCCATCGCGGCGAGCCGCCGCTCGATCGAATCGATCCGCTCCATCGACGGAGGAGCCGGCCTCGTCCATCCGATCGTGACCCCGAGGTTCGCCCCGGCGTGCACCGACGAAACGATGCGCGGACTCGCCGAGCTCGCCGCCGCCGAGGGTGTGTTGATCCAGACCCACTGCAGCGAGAGCGACTGGGAACACGGTCACGCCATCGAACGATTCGGCATGTCCGACACCGAAGCGCTCGACTCCTTCGGGCTCCTTCAGCCGCACACCGTCCTCGCCCACGCCGGCCACACATCGCCGAGCGATTGGGCTCGCCTCGCTCAACGATCTGCCGGAATCGCGCACTGCCCCCTGTCCAACTCGTACTTCGGGGATGCGGTGCTCCCGGCGCGTCGGGCCCTCGATGCGGGCGTGATGGTCGGCCTCGGGACCGACATCGCCGGAGGGAGCGAGCCCGGGCTGCTGGCGCAATGCCAGCTCGCCGTGACGTCCTCGCGCATGCTCGAGGACGGGGTGGATCCGTCGGTTCCGCGGGATGCGCGTCGAACCGAAGGGCAGCGGATCGACACCGTCACGGCCTTCTGGATGGCGACCCGCGGCGGAGCCGATCTGTTGGGTCAACCGATCGGCCTGCTCGAGGTCGGCCGCCGCTTCGATGCCATAGCGGTTCGAGTCGATGGCACCGCGTCGCCGCTGCGATCGTGGACGGGTGTCGATGACGCAGCCCGGACGTTCGAGAAGGTCGTGCGACTCGCCCGGCCGGCTGATCTCACCGATGTGTGGGTCGACGGACGGCGTGTTGCCGGGGTCGGCTGATCCGGAGCTCGCTCGACAGGGTCAGAACTCGGGGTCGACACCGGTGAGCTCGGCCGACACGTCCCACAGGCGACGAGCCAACTCCGGGTCTCTGGCCCGCGAGGTCGACCGAGCCGTTGCCGACGGTCCGCTGGTCTCGCCCCGCTTCGTTGGCCCGTAGTAGTCGCCGCCCGAGGCGTTCGGGTCGGTTGCCGCCTGCAGTGTCGGCCAGGCACCCTGCGACGCCGAGTTGAAGAACGGTCGGAGCACCGGCAGGAGCAGCTTGAGGGGACCGAGGTGTCGAGCCAGTTCGGTGTCGGCGATTCCCGGATGACAGGCGACGGCAATCGTCGTCGACTCGGCGGCCTGCAGGCGTCGGTCGAGCTCGTACATGTGCAGGATGTTGGCCAGCTTGCTCTGCTGGTACCTGGCCTGTCGGGAGTAGTCGTTCTCGGCTGCGAGATCGTCGAAGTCGATCTCACCCTGCACGTGCGCCAGGCTGCTGGTGATCACGACTCGCCCGGCGTCGCCGTCTGCGAGCTTCGGGAGCAACAGCCCGGTCAGCGCGAACGTGCCCAGATGGTTCACCCCGAGCTGCGACTCGAACCCATCCGTCGTGAGTTCGCGGGGCGGCATCATGATGCCGGCGTTGTTGACGAGGACATCGAGCCGGGCCTCATCTGCGGCCACCGACTCGGCGCAGCGGCGAACCGATGCCAGGTCGGCCTGGTCCAGCTCGACGAAGGCCAGGTTCGAGCCCGCATGGTCGGACTCGATCGAACGCATCGCCTCGGTCGCTCGGGCCTCGGACCGGCAACCGAGAAGCACGCGGGCACCTCGGGCGGCGAGCACCCGGGAGGTCTCCAGCCCCAGACCCGTGTTCGCCCCGGTCACGAGGAAGGTTCGGCCGGACTGGTCGGGGACGTCTCGATCGGTGAAGCCGGTGCTCATGGCCACGACCGTAGCCGCTCGGGTGAACGACATCCCTGCGGTTCCATGTGCAAGAGTTCGGCGATGGGACAGCAACGGAACTGGGCCGAAAATCACGAGTACGCCGGCTCGATCGTCCGGCCGGCCGATGTCGATGAACTTCGCTCGATCGTTGCCGGAGCCGATCGGGTCCGGGCCCTGTCCACCCGCCACTCGTTCAACGCCTGCGCCGACGGCGACGTGATCGTCGACCTGACCGGCCTGCCCACGTCCGCCCACATCGACCCCGCCGCGGCCTCGGTCCAGATCCGTGGCGCCGTCACCTACGGCGCGCTCATCCCCGAACTCGGGGCGTACGACCTCGCCGTGCACAACCTGGCCTCGCTACCGCACATCTCGGTGGCGGGGGCGGTGGCAACCGGAACCCACGGATCCGGCGACACCAACGGCAACCTCGCCACAGCCGTTCGAAGCGTCGAGCTCCTGCTGGCGAGCGGCGACGTCATCACGGTCGGTCGTGACGATCCACGCTTCGCCGGAACCGTCGTGGGACTCGGGGCCCTCGGCGTGGTCACCGGAATCACGCTCGACCTCCAACCGTCCTGGTCCATGCACCAGCAGGTCCACGAGGACCTGAACATCGAGGAGTGGGCGGCGAACTTCGACGCGATAAGCGCACTCGGCGACAGCACCAGCGCCTTCACCCGGTGGGACACGACGATCGAACAGCTTTGGATCAAGTCCGATGCCGCCCGGCCGCTCCCCGAAGACGTCCTCGGGTCACCGCCGAGTGCCGTCGATCGACATCCGATCCGGGCGCTGTCGGCCGATGCCTGCACCGAACAGCGGGGCATCATCGGGAGTTGGGCGGACCGGCTCCCGCACTTCAAACTCGGGTTCACGCCGAGTGCGGGCGACGAGGTGCAGTCCGAGTTCTTCATCGATCGACGGCACCTGCCCGACGCCGCCCGGGCGCTCTGCTCCATCGAGGCCGTCATGCGAGACGCGCTGCTCATCAGCGAGGTCCGGACGGTGGCCTCCGACGATCTTTGGATGAGTCCGCATCAGGGTCGGGATTCGGTCGCCTTCCACTTCACCTGGGTGCTCGACAACGACATGGCTGCGTCCGCCGCATCGGCCGTGTGGCGGGCCCTCGAACCATTCGGTGTGCGGGCCCATTGGGGCAAGGTGGCGCCGTTCGGTCCCGATGTGCTCGGCGAGTACGAACACGCCGATGCATTCATCGGACTGGCGGACGACCTCGATCCCGAGGGTCGCTTTCGCAACGAGTGGTTCGACCGGATCTTCCGAAGCTGACCCAACACGGCCTCAGCCGGCGATCGTCCCGTCTTCGTCCCAGAGATCCGTCCACGGCTGGCCGTCGCGCCAGAGGAACACCTGGCCCTTGATCAGTCGGCAGTTGCGATCGGCCGCTGTCAGCATCGCCATTTCGTCATCGGTCAGCGGCGCCGTCGTGACCGCCTCGAGGTTCGCCGCCATGTTGCGGGGTGTGGTCGAGAACGGAATGGGAATCTGGCCGCGCTGCTCCGCCCACTTCACGCAGACGACGGCCGGGTGCACGCCGAGCCGCTCGGCAACCGTGCGCACCGCGGCATCCTCCGTCGGGGCCGAGTCCTCCGGCGTCGTGTCTCGCTCCGGGCGCTGCGGTGAGCCGATCGGACAGAAGCCAATCGGGACGATCTGCCGCTCCTGCAGCCACTCGAAGAGTTCCGGCTGCTGAAAGTGCGGGTGGAGCTCCATCTGGTTGACGGTCGGTTGGATGTGCGCATCGGCGACGAGCAACTCCAGCTTTGCGACCGTCATGTTCGACGTGCCGACGTGGCGAACCAGACCGCGCTCGACCAGCGATTCCATCTGTGCCCACGTGGCCATGAAACGGTCGTGCGAGTAGGGCACGGCATTCGGATTCCGTTCGTCGATGTCGCAGCCGGGCGGGTGATGGTTCGGGAACGGCCAGTGGACCAGATAGTTGTCGAGATGCTCGACGCCGAGATCGCGGATCGATCGCTCGCACGCGGCAGCGACGTCATCGTGCTCATCGTTCCAGACCTTCGAGCTGATCCAGAGTTCGCCTCGGGCGACAACGCCGTCGGCCACGGCGGCGGAGATGGCTGCGCCCACCGCTCGTTCGTTGTCGTACACGGACGCGCAGTCGATGTGGCGGTACCCGATATCGATCGCGGTCCGAACGGCCGAGCCCACGATGTCGGCGGACACATGATCCGATCCGAACGTTCCCAGACCGATGGCCGGCAGCTGCGCCCCGGACCGGAGCGTCCGCACCGGCACGGACCGTGGATCGACGGGTGATGGCACGGTCATGCGTCGCGGGCCACGCCGAGTCGTCCCTGGACGGCGTGTTGTTCGATGAGCGATTCGACAAGCCCCGAGTCGACGGCGTGGCGGACGAACGCTGACAGATGCTCGATTCCGGCCGCCCCTCGACCCGCCGGCGTGCCGACCGCTTGGAGCACCCGCATGAAACGGCCCTCGAGCAGGCGGACGTTCGACGTGTCGCTCAACTCATCGAGCAGGCGAGGGCGAAGACAGCCGACGGCATCGGCGCGACCGTCGTGGAACGCGGCGATCGATTCGTCGATCGTGTCGGTTTGAAGGAGCGTCGCGTGCTCGATGTGTCGCTCGAGCCAAAGCGCGTAGGCGGCGCGTGCCTTGCACGAGATGGTGACACCGGGTCGGTCGACGTCCGCAATCGTTTGGAAGGCCGCGCCGCTGCGCACCAGGTACGTCGCCTCGATCTCGGCATAGGGCGGCGAGAAGTCGATGTGTTCGGCCCGGGCCGGGTCGGCGCCGATGTTGCCGATGTCCCATCGGTCCTCGGTTGCGGCGTCGGCGAGAAGACCGGGATGCGGAAAGGTGACGAGTTCGATGGGCACACCGAGATTCGCTGCGAGCGCTCGGGCGATGTCGGGGGACACGCCGACCGGCGTGCCGTCTTCCTCCTGATGTGTGACCAGGAGGAAGTTGCTGAGGTTGATCCCGGCGCGGAGGATTCCGGTGGGCGCGAGTGCGGCGATGGCGGCCGCAGAGGGAGTTGGTTCGGTCATCCGGTCGTCAGCTTCGCTGTGCCTTCCACGTGTCGTAGTCCACCACCGGCAGACCTGCGTCGCGCCAGCCGCCGAACCCGCTCTCGATGTGGGAGACGCGGGGAAGTCCCATGTCCTTCAGGGTCTTTGCGGACAAACTTGTCCGCCCACCAGACGCTCAATAGAGGACGAACTCCTTGTCCTCTTCGAACATCGGCTTGAAGTACGGCGACGCGGGATCGATCCAGAACTCGAGCATGCCGCGGGGCGCATGCACGGCGCCGGGGATGACGCCCTCGCGCTGCAACTCCCGAACGTCGCGAATGTCGATGAGCTGCGCCCCCTCCTCGTCGACCCGACGCTTCGCTTCCTCGGGCGAGTGGTTGTCGAGTTCCTTGCGGGCTTCGGCGATCAGCTCGGACACCGGCTTGATGGGCATGCGGCTCCTCCTTCGTCACCGTCGATCCTTCCACAGCGGGTCGAGTCAGGAAAACGGCCTAGCGTGCGGCCGATGGATGTGGCGACCGCGCTCGGACTGTTTGCCCTTGCGGCGATGGTCGGCACCTATGGAACCGTGATCGGTGCCGGCGGTGGGTTCGTGCTGATCCCC
Organism: Acidimicrobiales bacterium; assembly: GCA_020628865.1. Classification (GTDB taxonomy): domain Bacteria; phylum Actinomycetota; class Acidimicrobiia; order Acidimicrobiales; family SHLQ01; genus SHLQ01. Next base: position 48,222 of record JAHDEJ010000016.1, on the reverse strand, counting down.
GGCATGGTGCTGCTGTTCGGCTTCGAAGGCGTCGAGGCGGTCGGCACCGGCGCAGTGGCGCTCGCCGTGATCGGGGCCACCGGTGCAGCGGCGTACGACCGACAGGGTCTCGTGGCGCGTCCTGTCGCCGGATGGTTCGCACTCGGCGCCGTCCCCATTGCCCTGCTGGCCGGCTGGCAGCTGGCCGGTCGGGTCGATTCGGATCTGTTCATCGCGGTGCTCGGCTTCCTCTTGATCGGTCTGGCCGTCTTCGTGCTGGTCGTGCACTCGCGACGCGGTGTGGCCCCGGAGGAGCGTCCGACGCAACGAGGGCCACTGCTGGGGCTCGGTGGGGCGATCGGTCTCCTCTCCGGCATGTTCGGTGTGGGCGGGGGCCTGCTCACCGTTCCGTTCATGGCGCGAGTCCAGCGGATGGGCCCGCATCGGGCGGCGGCCACCACGGCGGCAACATCGATGACGACCGGTGCCGCCGGCTCGGTCGGCCATGCGCTCGCCGGCAACGTGCGGTGGGGGAGCGCGGCTGTGATGATCGCCGGCGCGATCGTGGGTTCGCTCACCGGAGCTCGGTTGGCCGGACGGATGAGCGAGCGGGTGGTTCTTGCGTTGCTTGCCGCCGGTCTCGTTGCCGCCGGGGTCCCGCTGATCGTCCGGGCGCTCTGAGACCAAGGTCAGGCGACCGCTGGTTCCACCCGCGTGCCGATGCGGATTTGCGTCCACGAGTAGATCAGCAGGAGCAAGGCCGCCGTCCCCGACATGCCGAACGAGCCCAATGGCCCGTCGGTCAGGTCGTACAGGACCGGGGCGAGGAACGCCGAGATCGATGCGGCGAGCTGACCTGCAGAATCGAGCAGGCCCTGACCGATGGCCGACTCCTGCGCACCGGTTTGGTTGACGGCGACCCGGGCGCTCGACGGGAAGACGACGCTCTCGATCGTCGTCTGGGTGAACGAGAGCACGACGAAGAAGAGGATGGTCGTCGAGGCGCTGAGGCCGAGGACGATCGGCACGAACAGCAGGTGGGCCAGCAGCAGGACGCGTCGGGGGTTGGGGTGCGAGTCGACGAAGCGTCCCGCCAGGCTCGGCACGATCAGCAGCGGGGAGCCGATGAGCACGAGGATGAGCGCCACCTGCGTGTTGCCGGCACCGAGGTCCGTGAGGAGTTCGTCGACCGTGGAGTCGAATACCCCGATGTTCAGGAACACCGCGGTGTGCGACGCAACGGCGGCGCGCATCAGGGGCAGCTTGAGCAGCGGCACCATCGCCCTCGTCGTGGTGACGGCCGAGGTGGCGATCGGGGTTCGGCGCAGCCAGATGATCGATGGCACCGCGCACAACAGCAGGCCGACGGTCAGAACCAGATAGGGCGTGAGCATGCCGCCGTACTGCTCCAACCAGGCGCCGAGCGCCGGCCCGAGCAGGAAGCCGGCCACCGCGGCCGAGATGAGGCCGCCGAGCTTCTCGGCGCTGCCGTCGATGCTGTCGCCGATCAGGGCCTTGCGTGCGGCGATTGCGAAGAGGCCGATGCCGAGGCTGGCCAGCCCGCGGGCGACGAAGAACTCCCAGAAACTGCTCGCGAGGCCAAGCCAGATGTTGCCGATGGCGGCCGAGATGAAGGCGCCGACCGCCAACTCGGTGACGCGTCCACGATCGCCGAGCGGGCTGAGCCCGAGCGCGACCACGAGCGCAACGAGAAAGCTCATCGCCGAGATCGCACCGATGCCGAGCGGTGAGATCCCGAAGTCGCTCTCGATGTCCTCGAGGAACACGAAGGTGACGCCAGCGCTCGCCACGAAGAGGCCGTAGGCGAGGTAGGCGAAGCGATACATCGGAGCAGCCTACGGCGCGCCCCGATGCTGCGGCGCGGGCGTCAGCCGGCACCCCCGGCGGCCGTCACGCCGGCGTCTGGATCCCATTCGTATTCGATCTGTCGTGCCGTGGCGACGGCGAGCTCCCGATCGGCGAGGCGCTCGACCATGTGCAACGACATGGCGATGCCGCTGCTCAGGCCACCGGCCGTGACGACGTCGCCGGTGTCGACCCATCGGACCAGCGCCCGTCCGTCGTTGGACCCGCTTCGGACAGCGAGGTCGTCGACGTCCTCGAAGTGCGTGGTCCAGGGGCGGCCGGCGAGGACGCCCTGATCGGCCAGGAGGAAGGCGCCGGTGCAGACCGACGTGGCGATCGTCGATCGCTCGATGAGCGCGGCGACGGCGGCGCGCACCGACTCGGTCGCACACACGGTCTCGATGGCGATGGCGCCGGGAATCACGATCACGTCGGCGTGGTCGATCTCGTCGACGGAGCGCTGGGGGACGAGCCCCATCCCGCCATACGACGTGACCGGGGCTCCATCGGGTGAGGCGACGATCACCTCGAAGATGGACTCGCCGCTCGTTCGGTTCTGGATGCGATCGGCCGTGAGGAAGACCTCGTAGGGTCCGCCGACGTCGAGCAGGTCGACTTCCTCGAACACGAGAATGACGATTCGGTTCATGCTGGCCTCCGGTAGTTGGCTGCGGATTTGGATGGGGGTAGGTCGTGGCGCATGTCGTCGGCCGTGATCGGCTCGCCGAAGGTGGTGTGGACCGGAAGCAGGCCGGCCCACACGGCGGCGTCCATGTCTTCTTCGTCGTCGACGGGCGGGCCATTCCGGATCTTGGCGGACGCCTCGGTGATGGGCAGCCGGAGGGTGAGTGTGGCCCGAACCTCTTTGGTCGTGTTCGGGCGAACCTCGTCCATCCGGCCCGGGATGAGCGCCTCGACCAGGGTGTTGAGCGCGGCGTCCGCTTCGGCGTCGTCCGTGATCTGCTCCGGGACCCCGAAGATGACGACCGAGCGGTAGTTGGCCGAGTGGTGGAACGCCGTGCGGGCCATCACCAGGCTGTCGATGAGGGTGATCGTCACGCAGATTTCGCTGTTGCGGGCGGTGCGAAGGAGACGGCTGGCTGCGGAGCCGTGAAGGAGGAGGTCGTCGCCATCTCGTCCGTGGAAGGTGGGAATCACGACCGGACGTCCGTGTTCATCGACGATGCCGACGTGGCAGATCATGGCCTCGTCGATGATCGCGTTCAGCGTGTCTCGGTCGAAGTGGCCACGCTCGGGGATGCGCTTGAGCGTGGTGCGGTCCGTGACGGCGAGTTCGTCTTCATCGGCCATGTGATGCTCCTCAACTAAATGTATTGCTACAAATCATGGTTTGTATTACTATGGACTGACGGTAGCAGATGGTGGCGTCATGGCAAGTGGCACCCGGAAGGAGATCGATGGCAAAGGCCGATCAGCTCGTGGCCGAGATCGAGCAACACATCCGGACCGGCCAGCTGGCCCCCGGCGATCGCCTCCCGCCGGTACGGGAGTTCGCTGCCGATCGGGGTCTCGCCCCGAACACCGCTGCCGCCGTGTACAAGGCCCTGGCCTCCCGAGGTCTCGTGCAGGGGGAGGGACGACGAGGCACCTTCGTGGCGGCAAAACCGGCGGTGCGGGTGCACATCGACGAACCGGTCCCGGACGACCTCGTCAACGTCGCCAACGGGAACCCGGATCCGGCCCTGCTGCCCGATCTGTCGGCGGCGCTCGCTCAGGTCCCGGCGGAACCCCTGCTCTACGGCCGGGAACAGATCGTCCCGGCGCTGGCTGAGTGCTTCCGCAACGACTTCGAGGCGGACCAGATCGACGCCGCGGAGCTCGCCGTCGTCGCCGGTGCGCTCGATGGGATCGAACGCGTGCTGGCCGCGCACCTCCGGCCCGGTGATTCGGTCGGTATCGAAGACCCCGGCTACTCGTCGGTGACCGAGCTCGTGACCGCCATGGGGTTCCGGCCCGTCCCGCTGCGGGTCGATGCGCAAGGGCCGGATCCCGCAGCCCTCGACGCGGCGATCGCTGCGGGCGTGAGCGCCGTCGTGATCACGCCGCGGGCACAGAATCCGATCGGGGCGACGATCGGCGCGGAGCGAGCAGCGATCCTGCGGGAGATCTTCGCCGCACACCCCCACGTGTTGGTGATCGAGGACGATCACGCCGGGCCGGTGTCCGGGGCGCCACACCATTCCACCATTCCTTCCGGAGCCCCGAACTGGTCGGTGGTGCGCAGTGTCGCAAAGTCGCTTGGCCCCGATCTTCGGGTGTCCGCCCTCGTCGGGGACGCGACCACGGTTGGCCGGGTGCGGGGGCGCCAGTCCGTGGGGACGGGATGGGTGAGCCACATCCTCCAGCACGCCGTGGTGGCGATGCTCCGTGCCCCCGGTCATCGCCAGTTGGTCGACCACGCCGCCGCCTCTTACGCGGCGAGGCGCTCGGCGTTCGTGGAACGTCTGAGGGTCGGCGGTGTCGATGTCGAGTCATCGTCGGGTCTCAACGTGTGGATCCCGGTGACGGACGAAGCGGCCGTGGTTGCCGGAATGGAGCGTCGGGGCTTCGCGATCCGTCCGGGTGTCCGCTATCGACTCGACGCCCCGCCCGGCGTACGGGTGACGATTGCGGCAACCGAAGCATCGGTGCTCGAGGACGTGGCTGACGCACTGGTCGACATCCTCCGCCCCAGCATCCAGCGCCGCAACGTCTGACAGGTGCCTGGCACCTAAGGAGGCGTTAGGTGCCAGGCACCTGAGCGTTGCTGAGGGCCAGAACCGAGAAGATCTCGAAGAGCATCTGCGCTCCCGTCTGGGCGGTGTTGGTCGTGCTGTCGTACTGCGGTGCGACCTCCACGACGTCGCCGCCGATCAGGTTGCATCCCGCCGCGGCCCGGATGATCTCCGCGGCCTCGCGGGTCTGCAGTCCGCCGACCTCGGGGGTGCCGGTCCCCGGGGCGAACACCGGGTCCAGGCCATCGACGTCGAACGTCACGTAGGTCGGGCCGTCGCCGACCACCTCGAGCATGCGATCGATCGTGCGTTGCAAACCGCCGGCCAGCACCTCCTCGGCATGGATGACCGTCATGCCGCTCACGTAACTGAACTCCCACAGGAATTCGGCGGCTCCCCGAATGCCGATCTGCACGCACCGGTCCGGATCCAGCACGCCGTCCAACACGGCCTGGCGGAACGGTCCGCCGTGCTGGAACTTCGAGCCCTCCAATGGGGGAGCGGTGTCGCAATGGGCATCGATGTGGATCATGCCCATCGGCTCGTCGCGGCCGATCGCCGCCATGATCGACTGGGTGATCGAGTGGTCGCCGCCGACCGACAGCGGGATCACGCCGGCATCCCGAACCATGTCGTAGTACGCACGAATGTCCTCGTGGCACGACTCGAGGCTGTAGCGGCTCCGCATCGGTACGTCGCCGACGTCGGCGGCCTTCACCAGGCCCTGCGGAACCACGTTGTGGGTGTGGTGGTACGGGCCGACGCGTTCGATCGTCCGCAGCGCCCGAGGGCCGAACCGTGCGCCCGGCCGGTTCGTCACACCGAGATCCATCGGCACGCCGATCAGCGCAACATCGAGCTCGGCGAACTCGGGAGCATCCGGCGCAGCATCCACGTACGGCAGGTCCAGGAAGGTGGACACCCCCTCCCACGGCTTCTTTCTGCTGCCACCCTCGAACAGCGTGTTGTACGCCTCGACGAAGTGGGGCGTCTCCATCTCTTCGGGTGTTCCTTCACCAAACCGGGCCCGCAGGGCCTCCAGCTTCTCCTGGTCCATCGTTATCTCCCGGACGTCGGCAACGTCGGCATCGTAGCCACCCCGGTCGGGCGCGACCGGAGCGGGAGCGTCGTCCCACGCGAACACCGGAAGGGAAGCCGGCGGGCGGTCGGTAGCGTGCGGCGATGAACGACCGCGCGGCCATCGAGCCGTCCGACACCCAAATCAACCCGTTGGGCGTCGGCGCTGCCGCCATCGCCGTTTCCGCGTGGGGGTTGTCCGGCGTCATCGCGAAGGACATCGACATGGGCGGTCTCGCCATCGGCGCCTACCGCTTCACGCTCTACGGCATCGTGCTGGCTGCGTTCATGGCCATGCGCGGAACGCCCATCACCGTGCGCGTCCTCCGGGAGTCCTTCTGGGGAGGGCTGGCCCTCGGCGCAGATGTCGCCTTCTTCTTCTCTGCGATCAAGCTCACGTCTGTTGCCAACGCCACCGTCATCGGTGCCCTCCAGCCGATCGTCGTCTCCATCGTCGCAGCCCGCTTCTTCGGCGAGCGCATCGTCCGCCGGGATGTGCTGCTCGGCCTCGTCGCCATCGCCGGCGTCGCCGCCGTCGTTCTGTCCGGAGCGGAGGAGGCCGGTCGAGATCTCGTCGGCGACCTCCTGTCGATCGGCGCGCTGCTGTCCTGGTCCGCCTACTTCGTGTTCGCGAAGCGGGCGAAGGAGCGGGTGTCCTCGCAGGAGTACACGATCGGCGCTGCACTCTGGACCGGGGCCGTCAACTTCCCGCTGGCGCTCGCCTTCGGCCAGGACCTGTCGTGGCCGGATTCACGAAGTTGGCTGTGGCTCGTGATTCTCGCCTTCGGCGCCGGGCTCCTCGGACACTCGATGATGAACTGGTCCATCCAGCAGATTCCGCTCTGGATCAGCTCGACGTTCACCCTGCTCATCCCCGTCGTCTCGGCGACCGCCGCCTGGATCTGGCTCGGCGAGCCGCTCACGATCATCCAGATCTTCGCGATGTTCGTGGTGCTCGGCGCTCTCGCCGGGATCGTCACCAGCCAGACCGGCATCGGGTCGAAGCCACGTCCGCTGCGCCGCTGACGCATCCCTGCCTACGATCGGCGCATGGCCGACGACAAGATCATGATGAGGAATCCGAACACCGGTCGGGACGACATGCGAATCGATCGGGCGATCTACGAGCCGGTGCGAGACGCCATCCTCGATGGGCTCGCCGACGAGGGCGAACTCACCAATGCGCAGATGCACGAGGAGATCGAGCGTCGAACCCCGGCCGAGCTGTGGGCGGATCGTTCGATGCTCTGGTACGCGACAACCGTCAAGCTCCATCTCGAAGCCGAGGGGATGATCGTCGTCCAGGGATCGCCGCAGCGACTCGCCCTGCCATAGGACCGTCGTCAGCCGGCTTCGATCGGTTCGACCACGCGCTTTCGGCGATGCTCGAAGAGCAGCGAGGTGCGTTCGTCGAACACGCCCGGGAAGCTGCTGATCTTCGTGAGGATGACCCGCTGGAGCGCGTCGGCGTCCGCGACTGCCAGGTGAATCACCGCGTCTTCGATCCCGGTGATGAGATGCAGGCCGATCGTCTCCGGCAGCGACCACATGTGGTCGAGAAACCCCTCGATCACCTCGTCGCTCTTGGGCTGGAGCCGCACGAAGACGAGGGCCTGCAAGCCGCGGCCGAGGGCCGCAAGGTCGACGTCGGCGTGGTAGCCGTTGATCGCTCCGCTGCGCTCCAGCTCCCGAACTCGGGCCAGCGTGGTGGACGGCGCCAACCGCGCCGTTTCGGCGAGTGCTCGATTGGTCTGCCGGGCGTTGCCCTGCAGCTCGCGCAGAAGAACGAGGTCGGCGTCGTCGGTCAGGCGTTCGGTCATCGGCCGACGTCCGTTCGGAATGCGATCAAATCATGCGCCATGGAACGAAGAATATACGGATGGAGATCCTCAGGCTGAATTTCGTTCGGCGCGCTGGATTCGGACCCGTTCAACCGATAGTCAAGAAGAGAGTTCGCGCAACGATCGGGAGCAGCAATGGCCATCATCGAAGAGCCAGTCGACCGCACGTATCGCCTCGAGGATCGATTCCGAGCCGACGAGGGCACCGTCTTCCTGACGGGCATCCAGGCCCTCGCCCGATTGCCGCTCGAACAGCTCCGGGCCGACCGGCGAGCCGGACGGAACACTGCGGCGTTCGTGTCCGGATACCAGGGGTCGCCCCTCGGCGGCTACGGCGAAGCGGTGGTCATGGCCAGCCGCACCGAACCCGACCTGCCGGTCGTCTTCAAGCAGGGGATGAACGAGGAGTACGCGGCCACCGCGGTGATGGGCTCGCAGCTCGCAGCTTCGAGGCCCGACGCCACCCACGACGGCGTCGTCGGCATCTGGTACGGAAAGGCCCCCGGCGTCGACCGGGCGGCCGACGCCCTCCGCCACGCCGTCTACGCCGGCACGTCCATGCACGGTGGCGCGATCGCCATCGTCGGCGACGACCCCAACGCAAAGTCCTCGACCGTGCCCTCGTCATCTGCCGGCCTGCTCTCCGACATGCACATGCCGCTGCTCTACCCCGGCGATCCCGCTGAAGCGCTGGACCTCGGTCGCCACGCCATCGCCCTCAGCCGGGCAACCGGTCTGTGGTCGGCGCTCAAGATCGTCGCCGACGTGGCGGATGCGACGGCCAACGTGGAACTCGACCCCGACCGCGTCCAGCCGATCATCCCGCTGCTCGACGGCCAGCCCTACCACCACGTGCCGGACGGCCAACTGCTCACACCGCACACGGTCGACATCGAACGCGAGATCATCGAGATTCGCTACGAGCTCGCCCGCACCTACGCGGCCGACAACAAGCTCAACCACGTCACGGTCAACCCCGCGGATGCCTGGATCGGGCTGATCGCCTCCGGCATCACCTATCGCGAGGTTCGCGAAGCGCTCGCTCGGCTCGGCCTCGTCGACGATGCGGCCATCGCCAACGCCGGAATCCGTCTGCTGAAGATGGGCATGCCCATGCCCTTCAACCAGGCGACGATGCGATCGTTCGCACGCGGCCTCGATCAGATCTTCGTCATCGAGGAGAAGCAGCCGAACATCGAGAGCCTCCTCAAGGACGCGCTGTACTCGATGCCCGATCGGCCCATCGTGGTCGGCAAGCAGGACGAAGACGGACGGAACCTCCTGCCATCGTGGGGAGCTCTCGACGCCGACGGAATCGTGCCGATTCTGCGAAGCCGGCTCGAGCCCCGTGTCGCCGATCGCCTCGCTCCTGCGAAGAAGGAACGAATCCGCATCCCCATTTCGGTTGGCGGCGCCGAGCGCTCGCCCTTCTTCTGCTCCGGCTGTCCCCACAACCGAAGCACTGAGGTCCCCGACGGATCACTCGTCGGCGCCGGTATCGGCTGCCACACGATGACTCTGCTGATGGACGAAGACCGGGTCGGGGAGATCGCCGGCCTCACCTGCATGGGCAACGAAGGCACCCAGTGGATCGGGATGTCAGACTTCGTCGAGACTCCACACCTCATCCAGAACCTGGGCGACGGCACGTTCTTCCACTCCGGCCAGCTCGCCGTGCAGGCGGCGATCGCCTCCGGTGTCGACATCACCTACAAGATCCTGCACAACGGAACGGTCGCCATGACCGGCGGCCAGGACCCCGAAGGTCAGCTCGGCGTGGCCGAGATCGCTTCGATGCTCCAGACCCAGGGCGCCGCAAAGGTGTTGATCACCAGCGATGAACCGGACCGGACCCGTGCGCTCGATCTTCCCCGCGGCGTTGACGTGTGGGACCGAACCCGTCTGATCGAAGCGCAGGAACACCTCGCCACGATTCCCGGCACCACGATTCTCATCCACGACCAGGCGTGCGCGGCCGAGGCTCGCCGGGCTCGCAAGCGGGGACTCGTCGAAACACCGAATCAGCGGGTCGTGATCAACCATCGAATCTGTGAGGGATGCGGCGACTGCGGCCAGGTGTCCAATTGCCTGTCGGTCCAGCCGCTCGATACTGAGTTCGGTCGCAAGACCGTCATCGACCAGACCACCTGCAACCTCGACTTCAGCTGTCTCGAGGGCGACTGCCCTTCCTTCATGACCGTGTCCACCGAACCTCCGGGCCGCATCGCCCGGATGCTCGGTCGGGTCCTTCCCGATCGCACCGCTGCGTCCGCGCCGGAGGCCGCCGCCCCGAGCGCAGCCGAACCACCATCGACGCCGGCACCCCGCATCGTGGTGCCCACCGACGACTTCGCCATGCGCATCACCGGAATCGGTGGCACCGGCGTGGTGACCGTCGCCCAGGTCATCGGCACCGCAGCCATGCTCGACGGCTACGACGTCCGTGGTCTCGATCAGATCGGCCTCTCTCAGAAAGCCGGCCCGGTCGTGAGCGACGTCCGTCTCTCGCGGAGTGGTCCGTCCTTCACCAACCGACTGGGCGAGGCGCAGGCCCATCTCCTGCTGGCGTTCGACCAGCTCGTCGCCGCATCGGCGAAGGGCCTCCTGACGGCCGACGACGATCGCACCGTGGTGGTCGGCTCGACCTCGGCCACACCGACCGGCGCAATGATCACCGACCCGGCGCTGGCCATGCCGAGCGCCGACGAGCTCGAGGCGACCATCGCCGGCTGGACGCGAGCCGGACATCACTGGGCCGACGCACAGGAGCGGACGACCTCGCTGTTCGGCAGCTCGACCACCGCAAACATCTTCGTCGTCGGCATGGCCGTTCAGGCGGGCGCACTGCCGATCGATCCCGACCATCTCGAGGAAGCCATCCGACTCAACGGCGTCGCCGTCGATGCAAACATCGCCGCCTTCCGATGGGGTCGGGTACAGGTCGACGATCCGGCCGCGGTCGCCGCTGCCGCCGGTGGACACACCAGCGATTCGCCGGCCGGCGTGGTCGAAATGCACACCGTGCGACTCGATCGGCTGGGCGTGACCGGAACCCTTCGAGCCCGGATCGACCGGCTCGCGGTGGAGCTCGAAGCGTGGGGCTCGGCCCACACCGCGACCGAGTGGTTCGATCGACTCGACGCAATCTCGGAGCGCGAACACACACTCGACGTTGGATCCGACCGGCTGCTCGCTGCCGTCGCCGAAGGGCTCTTCAAGCTCACCGCATACAAGGATGAGTACGAGGTGGCCCGGCTGATGCTCGATCCAGAGGGCAACGCGGCGGCCAACGAAATGGCGACATCCGGTGGCGCGGTCGCCTGGAAGCTGCATCCACCGATGCTTCGGGCACTGGGCATGGAACGGAAGATCACCATCGGCGCCTGGGCCACACCGGCGATCGCTGCGCTCGCCCGGGGAAAGCGGCTGCGTGGGTCGGCAAAGGATCCGTTCGGTCGGGCGGAGGTGCGCCGAGTCGAGCGAGCGCTCCCGACCGAGTATCTGAACGCGGTGAATGCCGCCCTCGATCAGTCCAACGCGCTGGACCGGGCGATCCGCATCGCTGACCTCGCCGACATGGTTCGCGGCTACGAGGACATCAAGCTCGCGAACGTGGAACGGTTCCGTTCCGCCGTCGCTGCCGAGCTCGCCTGACCCGAGCGGGTCGCCGGGGATCGCCCTACGCTGCATGAGCGTGCAGCACCCTGGCGATCGAACCGCTCGAACCGATCGGAGCACCGGCTCTGTGCGGCGGACGCTTGGCCGGCTCCTCGTGGTTGCTGCGGCAAGCGTCGTGCTGCTGTCGGGGAGCGCCGATGCTCAAGACGCTGGTCTTCCCAGCGACGAGGTCACGGTCGTGATGACGAACGTCGAACCCTTCGTGGTGAACGACGATGGTCGAGCAGACGGCTTCTACGCGGAGGTTTGGGACGAGGTCGCCGAAGACCTCGGCATCAACTACGACATCGTGTGGGTCGACTCGTTCGGCGAACTTCTCGAGACCGTCCGTGCTGGTGGAGCCGATGTCGCCGTCGCCCCGCTCGCCCCGACCGCGGAACGCGAAGCCGTGTTCGACTTCACCTCTGCAGTCATCAGCTCCGGACCCCAGCTCGGCTATCACGAACGAATCGAGGGCTCCACCAACATCCTTCGCGCCTTCCTCAACCGACAGGTGTTGTTCCTCCTGCTCGGCGCGCTCGTCGTGCTCGTGATCATCGGCCATGCCATCTGGCTGGCCGAACGGAAACTCCACGAGGAGGACGGCGACTTCGACCGCAACTACCTCGAAGGCATCTGGGATGGGCTCTGGTGGTCCACCGTCACCGCCACGACCGTCGGCTACGGCGACAAGACCCCGAAGTCCCGCACCGGCCGCGCCCTCGCCCTGTTCACGATGATCTTCAGCCTGTTCCTCATGGGCGGCCTCGTCTCGCAGGTCACCGAAGTGCTCGCATCGAACCGGGTGCAGGAGCCCTTCACAGATCTTGCGTCGCTCGACCGTCCGGTCGGTGTCGTCGAAGGCACGACCTTTGCGCTGTATGCCGAGGCGGAGGGTGCGACCGTCGTCGGCTACCCGAACCAGACCGCCGTCTTCGAAGCGGCGAGCAGCGGCGAGATCGACGCCGTCATCGGCAACCCGTTCTCGCTGTCCGTCGTCGGCCCCGACCACGGGATCGTTCCGACGGGCTCGGTGTTCTACGAAGAATTCGAGACCTTCGGCGTTGCTCAGGACTCGCCGTGGAGAGAGCCGATCAACCAGTCGCTCGCCAACCTGCAGGCCTCCGGAGAGATCCAGGAGATCATCAGCCGCTGGATCGACTGACCTCGACCGTCGCACGTCAGGTCCTACCATCGAGTGGCGGAGGGAAGGAATGGCATGCGTCGACTGCTCGTGATGATCGGCCTCATCCTGACCGCGTGCGGTTCGAGCGCCGAGGTCAACACCGAAGCTCCGGTGTCCGCCGAAGCGGCTGCGCCCGACGGCGAACTCCGAGGTTCGGACGAAATCCGCGACGTCCTCGCGGAAATGCAGGCGACGTTCGATGCCGCCGGCCCCGAGCGCTACGTCCTCGTCTCCAGTGAAATCTGCCCCAGCTGCGACGTCGTCCAGCGCGAGACCGCGGTGGTCGACGGGGTGCCGTTCGCGCTGTCCAGAGACAGTGATGGGCTCACCATGGCGGACGCCATCGCCGAGCTCAGGCGAACGCTCGGCCACGGGCAGTACGACGAACACGTGGCGCGCTTCGACACCTCGACCGGGGCGTTGCAGATGTGGTCGGCCCGCTTCTCGCCCGTCGGCGGGAGCCCGGACACGACCGGCGACACTCACCGGCTCGAGCCGTTCGAGGACGACGTGGTCCCCGCCGACATCAGCGACTGTGACCTCGACGGCTGGCAGACCGCCGGTGCCTCCGGCTTCGCCCTTCTGCTCCCACCCGAGCTCGAAGACCGAAGTGCGGAAGGGGTCGACTCCGAGATCGCCGAATGGCGAAGCGACGACATCGTGGTGACGTGGGACTACGGCTGGTACTCCGAGCCCGTGCACGACGCGAACAGCGTGCGGACATTCGTCGCCCACGACGCCCACGTCGGCATGCACTCCGACCGCGGCCAGCGACTCGCCGTGTACGTGCCGAGGATCTCGTTGGAGGCCGGCGAGTGGAATGCGCTGACCCTCCTGATCGAACACCCGACCGCCGACGCCGCAACCGCCCGCTGCATCGCGCACTCCATCGAAATCACGTGAGCTTCCGGTGACCTTCTTCGAATCGCTGAACAAGCCGAGTTGGATTCCCCCCGACTGGGCCTTTCCCGCCGCCTGG
>JAHDEJ010000016.1:30744-34802 GCA_020628865.1 Acidimicrobiales bacterium | reverse complement strand
GCCGGCCTCCTGATTGCGCCAACCGTCGTGTGGGTGTCGGTGGCCACCGCGCTCGGCTTCGCGCTCCTTCGCCTCAATCCGGGCGCCTGACCGGCCGGTCCCGAACCCGTTGCCACTGCGGTGGCGGCCGATCTAAGGTGCCCAAGGCGGCGGCAGTGGGTGTCGTGCGATGCGACGAAGGGCGAAACCGTGAAGACACGGGCAGTGGTGGCGGTCATTGGAATGATGTGTGGCGTGGTTGCGCTTGCGGCCGCACCGGCCGGGTCGCAGGGCCCGCCGACCTGCAACGGACGCACGGCGACGATCTGGGGCGACGACGGCAACAACCGAATCTTCGGGACGGACGGGCCCGATGTCATCCACGGGCTCGGCGGTCGGGATCGAATCTTCGGCGGTGGTGGCGCCGACATCATCTGTGGCGGCGAAGGCGCTGACCTCATCAAGGGCCAGAAGGGCAAGGACACGATCTTCGGTGACGAGGGTCGCGATCGCCTGGTCGGTGGCCAGGGTGCCGACATCGTCGACGGCGGCCGAGGCAACGACAGCGTGCGCGGTGGCTTCGGTGACGATCAACTCGTCGCCGGCCCCGGCGACGACTTCGTCCAGGGCGGCGGTGGACTCGACGACTGCGAATTCGATCGAAACGACACCTTCGAGTTGTGCGAGGGCGGCGACGTTCGAGGCTTCACCTCGTTCGGGGACGCAACCGTTCCTGTGGCCGTCCCCGCCGACTTTGCGTTCTCCACCTACGACGTCAATGGCGTCGAACGGAAGGCGTACCTGCTCGAGATCTTCGTGCTGACCAGCAACGGGGTCCAGCGCACGTACACCGTGAACGTGCTCGATCGGTTCGGCAACGTCATCGGCGGAGACACCCGGACCACGAACTCCTCCGTCTACGACACGTTGGTCGTTGCGAACAACGAAGCTCCCGCCACGTTGCAGGTCACCGGCCTTGCTCCAGACGACTTCTGGGACGTCGCCTTCGTCCGTCCCCAGACCGCACAGCAGATCGAGCCGGTCTCGTCGTTCAACGGCTTCGACTCGTGGGCGTGGAAGCTGCGCGGCGGTGTACCGGCCGGACACACGGTCACGCTCACGTACGGCCCGACGAATGGTGGCGACACCGTCTCGGGGCTGCTGGTCGGCTACTCGCCGGCGGGCACGCCGACCCTGCTGTTCCAGATGAACAACATCACCGAGGAGACCGTCTTCTCTGCGCCGGCGCCGGCGGGCGAGACCTTCTACTTCATCTATGGTCCCGACTCGACCTGGAACGTGTCCATCACACCGACCGGCTGACCCCGGCGGATTCCCCGAAGCCACAGCCACATCCGCAAGAATCTGAATCGATGATGTACTCGCACGCCTCCTTCAAGGCCGCGCACAACAGCGTGGACCGCGACGAGATCCCCGTCACGGAGCAGCTTCGGAACCCGACGAATCGGTCGCCGCACCAGGCCGGCTGTCGAGGGCTCGAACTCGACATCCACGACGCCCCGAACCTGTGGGAGTGGAGCGTGTCGCACACCGGCCCCTACAACGCCGACGTGAATCACCAACTGGCCGCCTACCTCCGGCTGCTCGTCTCCTGGTCGGACGGACACGCCGATCACGAACCGGTGCTGATCACGGTCGACATCAAGCCGATGGTCAAGAGCCCCACCCGGTTCGCCCGCGAATTCGACCGACTCCTTGCTCGGGAGATCGGCACGAAGCGTCTCTTCACCCCGGCCGAACTGCAGCGAGACGCAGCAACCCTGGTCGATGGAGCGAACCGGTACGGCTGGCCGACCGTCGACGAGCTCCGGGGCTGCTTCATCGTGTGCCTGTCCGGACTCGAGGCAGCGAAGAAGCACTACAGCCGAGCACGCAATCGGCTGGCGTTCGCCGACATCCGAGTTGCGCACAACGGACGTCGGCCGGGAGCCAAGACCGGCGACCGCGTCTTCCTCAACTACC
Organism: Acidimicrobiales bacterium; assembly: GCA_020628865.1. GTDB lineage: Bacteria > Actinomycetota > Acidimicrobiia > Acidimicrobiales > SHLQ01 > SHLQ01. The sequence continues at coordinate 32,840 of JAHDEJ010000016.1, read as the reverse complement.
GGGCGGACCAGACCAACTGGGAACGCGACGCCCGCCACTTCGCGAAGACCGACGGGTTCGTGACCCGCGTGTTCGGGATCGACGATCCGGCCACCTGGCGGCGCGCCCTCGACGCCGGAGTGAACGTCCTGAGCACCGACCGCGTCCGCAAGTACGAATGGGCGACGGCAACCGGCACGAGCGAACGCTTTCACCCCCACCACTGAGTGGGCGGCCGGCTCGTCCCGCTGCACGGGTTCCGGCCAGTGCGCGTGAGTACCGCGACGACGGACGGTGAGTATCGCCAGCTCTTTCGCTGAGCGAACAGCGCTTCCTAGGTTGCCCGCATGGGTGGGAAAACACGGGAAGAGACGGAAACAACCGACTGGTACGAGGCGATGGATCGGCAACTCCGCGCATGGCTCTCGCCGCGCGTGTCCGATCCGCACGTGATCGACGATGTCATCTCGGCCACATGTGAATGTGCGATGCGAGCGCAACGCCGCGGCACGATTCGAGAGATCACACCGGCGTGGACACAGGTCGTCGCCCAGCGGCGGTTGATCGACCACTGGCGCGCGCAGGCCGGGCAGCGGGGTCGGGCGGAACGGTTGTCGGCCGAGGTGCAGCTGGTCGTGGAACCGCACGATCCGAGCGATGCGCGGCTACCGGCGTGGGTCGACCAACTGCCCGAGCGGCAACGGCGAGCGCTGATCCTGCGCTACGTCGACGGACATTCGGTGGCCGAAGTCGCCCGCTGCCTCCAGTCCAGCTACGGAGCGACCGAGTCGCTGCTCGCTCGCTCTCGTCGCGGCGCACGGCAACTCCTGGCTGCCTGAGCAGCCCGGTCGGTCAGATCAGCTCGTCGTCGAGGTCGATGTCGTCGGGCACCATCCCGTCGCCGCCAGCGACCGGGTTGGGTGGCTGCGTTCCGCCCGCCACATGGAAGGCCTCCGTCAACCAGCCGAGCACCTCGTCGTCGATCTGTGCCGGGTCGTTCACGTTGATGACGTGGAAGAACTTGCCGTTGTTGTAGTCGACGATTTTGCGTGAGAGTCGGCCGGTCTCCAACTTGCGACGCAACGAGAAGCCGAGCGCCGTCCACTTCGTCTTTGCTCGGAGTTCGCACAGCATCGGACCGTTCTTGAACATGATGCCCATCGCAATCGGGTCGATGATCACATCGCCAAGGCCCGTGATGTGGCCGGCGACCACGTCATAGATCGGCCGCTCCCACGGCTTCGCCGCAGCGAAGTACTCGTCGAGCGACATGCCCGGGCTGCACATGTGGCCCTGATTCACGCGGCCGAAGTCCCGATCGCAGTTGGGGCAGGTCCAGCGTTCCATGCCGCAACGGTAGGTCTCCGAGGTCGAGCACGTACAGTCTTGGGCATGAGTGCATCGACCATCGACTGGGGTACCGACGAGCTTCGCCTGACCGACCGGGTGAGCGTGTTGCTGGGCGCAGAACGCGGGGTCTATCCGAGCGGCAATTCGGTCGTGGTCCGCGGCGACGGCGAGTCGATGATCATCGATCCTTCCGTGTCCGTCGTCGCCCGGGGCGGAGCTCCCGTGGACATCGACGTGGTCGTCAACTCCCACTCGCACGAAGACCACCTCGCCGGCAACGGCCTGTTCTCCGACGCCCGGGTGCACGCCCATCACGAGGACCTTCCGGGCGTACACAGTCTCGACGGGCTCATCGACGTGTTCGGCTTCGATGAGGAGGTGGCAGCGAGCCAGCGCATCAGCTTTCAGGAGGAGTTCCACTACACGCCCAGACCGGACGCCACCGGCTTCGGCGACGGGCACGTGTTCGAGCTCGGCGGTGTGAAGGTCGAAGCGATGCACCTCCCCGGACACACCCGGGGGCACAGCGGCTTCCACATCGACGGCGGCGTCTTCTTCCTCTCCGACATCGACCTCAGCGGATTCGGCCCGTACTACGGCGACGTCTGGTCCTCGCTCGACCAGTTCGAAGAGAGCCTCGTCAAGGTGCGCAACGTCGAGGCGGACTGGTACGTGACCTTTCATCAGAAGGGTGTGATCGAGGGTCGGGAGCTGTTTCTCGAGATGCTCGACAAGTTCCACGGCGTCATCGCCCGCCGGCACGGCGA
>JAHDEJ010000016.1:0-30644 GCA_020628865.1 Acidimicrobiales bacterium | reverse complement strand
TGTTTCTCGAGATGCTCGACAAGTTCCACGGCGTCATCGCCCGCCGGCACGGCGAGATGCTCGAGTTCCTCGTCGAGCCCCGGACCGTCGCCGAGATGGCCGAGCATCGGTTCGTCTATCGGCCGACCGTCGACATCCCCTTCGTGCACACCGTCGAGACCCGAACGGCGCAACTTCATCTGGAACGAATGCTGCGTCAGGGCGAGGTCGAATCCGTTGGCGAGGGCCGGTTCCAGCGCGTTTGAACTCGCGCCATTCGCCGCGGGTTGGGCGAAACTTCACAGAGGTGTCAGGTGAGGGTCCCGATGCGCCGATGGCTCGTTTGCGACAATGTTGCGTACACCTGATGAAGGAGTCCAGAGATGGGCAAGTTTGATGATGCTGTCGAGTCTGCGAAGGCGCAGTGCAAGGCACAGAAGATCCCCGTGAACGAAGAGCTCTTGCGCGCTGTGTGCAAGTCCCTCGGTCCCTCGCTCTACAAGCGTGATGCCAACACGGTGGCCGCCACCCAGAAGCACGAGCTCGAAACGATCAAGAAGAACTTCCTGATCAAGAAGCTCGGCCTCGAGGACGGCCCGAAGCTGGACAAGGCGATTCAGAAGGCGATCGACAAGATCGGCCGTTCGAACCGCAACAAGCAGCGCGGCGTGTTCTACTACATCCTGGTTCGCGATCTGAAGCAGGAATCCAAGTTCATCTGAACTGACGCGGTCCGGGCGTGAGCTCGGACAGCACCCGATCGAGCTGCTCCACGACGTCGTGGCCGTTCTGCCCGTCAAAGGGCATGGGCGGCCGAATCTTGATGACGTTGTGGAGCGGCCCGTCGGTTCCGAGCAGAATTCCGAGCTCGGCCATGCGGGAGGCCACATAGGACGCCTCCGCATCGGCGGCCTCCTGCGTGTCGCGATTGCGAACAAGCTCGACGCCGAGGAACAGTCCGGACCCCCGGACATCACCGACGATCTCATGGCGGGACTGAAGCTCCCGGAGGTCGTCCAGGATCTGCGCGCCCACGCTGCCGGCGTGTTCGGTGAGGCCTTCCTCTTCGACGACGTCCAACACCGCGAGCCCAACTGCACACGACACCGTGTTGCCGCCAAAGGTGGCAAACCACTCCATGCCCGTGTCGAACGCGTCGGCAATCTCGCGGCTCGTCACGACGGCGGCGAGCGGATGGCCGTTGCCGATCGGCTTGCCGAAGATGGCGATGTCCGGGACGACGCCCTGCGCGTCGAAGGCGCTGAACGAACCCGTGCGGCCGAAGCCGGTCTGCACTTCGTCTGCGATGCACACGCCCCCGGCGGCTCGCACGTGCTCGTAGACGTTCGACAGATAGCCGGGCGGGAGAATGATCTGCCCGCCGACGGACGGCGCCGTCTCGGCGATGAAGCCGCCGAGCGTGCGGCCGGAGTGTTCGAGTGCGCGAATGGTCTCCGCGACGTCGGCGGCATAGCGGGGCCCGGCGTCGTCGCCCCGATGGGCGCCGCGGTACGTGTCGGCGAGCGGCACCGCATGCACCCAATCCGGACGGCCTTCTCCGCCGGGCCCGTCGTGCTTGTAGGGGCTGATGTCGATGAGGGTCGTGGTGTGGCCGTGGTAGGCGCCTTCGTTGACGATCAGGTCGGTGGCGCCCGTGACCGCACGTTGCAGCCGGAGCGCCAGTTCGTTCGCCTCGCTCGCTGAGCTGACGAAGAAGCACACATCGAGTCCGTCGGGTAGCGCGTCGGTCAGGCGGCGGGCATAGGCGACGCGGTGCTCGTGCAGATAGCGGGTGTTGGTGTTCAGCACCCGCAGCTGTTCGGCCGCGGCCTCGGTCACCCTCGGGTGGCTGTGACCCACGTGCGGGACGTTGTTGTAGGCGTCGAGGAACCGGCGGCCGCGCTCATCCCAGAGGTATTGCATCCAGCCGCGCTCCATCCGCAATGGGCGGTCGTAGCTGAGGCTGAGACTCGGTCCGACGAGCTCGCGTCGATCCTCGAGTGTTTCGGTATGCGACCGGTCGGCGGCAACGACGCCATCGGGAACGCCTGCGATGCCCGACGGGTCGAGGCACAGCGATGTCCAGACGTCGCGTTGCGACTCGAAGCCGACGCCGGCGAATTCGTCGTGGTTGTCGAGGAGATCGGTGATGACCATCAGGTGCAGATGCGGCGACCAGCCACCGTTCTCGTGCGGCGCGCCGAGTGTGGCGATCGGCGTGCCGGCCTCGATCGGCATGCCCGGCTGGACCATCTCGATCGACTCCGCCGACAGATGGCCGTAGAGCGTGTGGAACGGCGTGCCGGACGGCGTTTCGTGGCGGACGAGGATGACATGCCCGTAGTCCTGCTCACCCGGGCTCGCACGAACCGAGTGGACGATGCCGGGAAGTGGGCAATGCACCGGCGTGCCGGCAGGGGCGAACAGGTCGAGGCCGGTGTGGATCGTGCGCCACTCGCTCGCGTACTCGTCGCTCGCACGGAACATCTCGTGGGTGTAGATCAGGCGCGCCTCGTCGTAGCCGCCGATGCCGTAGTCGGCGCCGGCTGTGGCCATCACCTCGTCGCAGCCTTCGGGCGAGACCTGGCCCGGTGACGGATTCCAGGCCCGGTCCCACGGGAGCTGCGGGGACGCCACGCGCATGTCGATGTGGACGGTGTTGTCGACCGTCAGTGGTTCGTCGAGGATCGGTGGCGTATCGGTGACGGTTGCGAGGTACGAACGCACATCGGTCGCGCCGGGAATGGGTTCCCATCCGCAGGCCGACCGCATTGCCGCCGTGCCATAGCCGGCCGCATGGGCCAACAGCTTCGGGAGTGTTCGCCGAATCGGTGCCTGGCTCACCGAGAGATACGGATCGTCGGGCCGAGCCGCCAGCTGCACGGACGCGAGTGCGGAACTCACGGCGAGTCGCATCAACGTCATCGGCCAGAGCACCGACACCTCGTCCTCGGTCAGCGGATGCTGTCGGTGGTAGCCGGCCACCACATCCTGGATGGCCCGGAGCGGATCGTCGGCGTCGAGGCACGCATACGCGGCAGCAATGGCCACATTGGCGACCGTCACGCTGTGGACCATGTCTCCGAAGTCGATGATTCCGGTTACGTCATCGCCGATGGTCACCACGTTGTGATCGTTCGCGTCGGAATGAATGACGCTTCGACGAAGCGTCGAGAGGCGAGGCTCGACCCGCTCGGTCCACATCGCCTCCACGGCGTCCACCTCCGCTCGCACCGTCGGGTCGACGATGGTCGCCCGGTGCTCGGCAAGCTGTCGTTGGGCGTGCTGGAGATCCCAGTGGAAGTCGCGGTGGGCGCCCGGATGATCGAAGCCGACCAGCGCAGCATCGAGCTGGCCGAGCGACTCCCCGAGGCTCTGCAGCAGATCCGGTGGTCGGTGGCCGCGGTCGGCCAACGGCAGCCCATCGAGCCACGTCAGCAGAAGCGCCACGTGTGCCTGCCCACCGGCGCCGTCGACCGTCGTTGTCGCAGCCGCGTCGCGCGTCTGCACCAGGTTCGGTGTGATCGGGTTGTCGCTCGTGTGCTCCCACACCGCCTGTTGGGCCGCGAGAAACGTCGGGTCTTCAGTGGCGTTGGCGATCTTCAGAACATGGGTGGGGGAGCCGTCGACCACCACCCGGAAGTTCTGGTCACGCTCGCTGGGGAGCGGCACCGCGTCTTCAGCGGTGATGCCCCACACCTCCCGCAACAGCTCGATCGCCTCCGTTGGAGACAGCGACGGCACGGATTCGAACAGCTCCATGTCGGGACTCTACTCACGAGAAGTTTTGGCAGTTGCCTTCCGGCGTTAACGGAATGCTCAACCGGCCCTCACCGCGGTCCGATCACTCTGGGGCATGACGGCAACCATCGCCACCGACCACCACACGGGGACGCCACTCGCGCCCTCCCGTGAACGGGTCGGAACGCGCCCGAGCCGGAGCGGCGCACGCCGCCGTCAGCTCGTCGACTGGCTTCGTCAGGCACGTGGTCACGGTGTGTGGATCCTCATCTGGAGCGTCGTCAGCTGGGTCGGTACGGCTCTGTCGCCCACCCTCCTCGACCGGCCCGTCCTGCTGATGGCGTTGGCGCCCCGGGCGACCTTCGTGCTGTTGGCCGCGCCACACCTCGGCCTCTGGTCCTTCGTCGCCCTCGGCACCCTCCGTCTCAGCCTCACGGACTGGAACTGGTACCTGGTCGGCCGCCGCTTTCCCGAACGCGGCGCTGCCAAGGCCGAACGCGCCCGCGACCAACAGAGCCGTTTCCTGTGGGTGCGATGGACACTTCGGGTCACCGACCAACTCTGTCGATGGCTGGCCGGCCGGCGGCTGGTTGCCGGCGCCGTGCTCTTCTTCCGGCCGAACGGCAAGTACCTCGGCGTTGCCGGTGCCTACGGCGTCGGTCCGGTGCTGGCCGGACTGAGCTCCGTGTCCGGAACCGTGCTGTATCTGGTCGCCATGCATCAGGGGATCGGCGCACTTCTCTGACCCGGCAGGGTCGGGCGCTCGATCACCGCTCCCACGTACACTCATGTCCCAGCCGAACCCTGTGGGAGTACCCGTGGACAGCACGCTCTCGATCGACATCGCCCGCCTCTCCGCCCGTCTTGCGGACCTCGCTGCGATTGGCGCAATCGAGGGGACGGAAGGCTGCGCCCGGCTCGCACTCACCGACGAGGACAAGGCCGGGCGAGACCTCGTGGTCACCTGGATGCGAGACCTCGGCCTCGACGTGACGATCGACGGCATCGGCAACGTCGTGGGTGTCATGGCCGGAGCAAACGACGGACCGCCGGTGATGTGCGGATCACACATCGACACGGTTCGGACCGGTGGTCGCTACGACGGCAACCTCGGCGTGCTCGCCGGCCTCGAGATCATCGAGACCGTCCAGGCTGCCGGAATCACGCCGCTCCGACCCCTCGCCGTGGCCTTCTTCACGGACGAGGAGGGCGCACGGTTCCCGCCCGACATGCTCGGCAGTCTCGTCTACGTCGGCGGCATGCCGTTGGAGGAGGCGCTCGACATCGAGGGCATCGACGGAGCCATCGTCGGTGACGAGCTCGAACGGATCGGCTATGCCGGACCTGCGCCACTGCCCGGACCCGCCCCCCACGCCTTCGTCGAGTTGCATGTGGAACAGGGTCCCGTCCTCGAACAGGAAGGGGTGACCGTCGGCGCGGTCGACGGCGTGCAGGGGATCAGCTGGACCGAAGTGATTGTGACCGGTCAGTCGAACCACGCCGGCACCACGCCGATGTCGTTGCGCAAGGACCCCGGGTACGTGGCTGCCGCCTGTGTCGCCTTCGTGCGCGAGCTGGCCCTGGAGCTCGGACACCCGCAGGTCGGCACGGTCGGCCGAATCGAATTTCATCCGAACCTCGTCAACGTGGTTCCGGCCTCGGCGAGCTTCACGGTGGACATCCGGAACACCGACGAAGCGCTGTTGCAGGAAGCGGAGCGGCGGTTCGACGAGTTCCTGCGGGCCACCGCTGAAGCGGAAGGTTGCACGGTCGAGACCCGGGTGCTCGCTCGGTTCGAACCGGTGATCTTCGATCCGGCGGTGGTCGATCTCGTGGAGCGGACGGCTGCCGAGCTCGGCCACACCGTGAAGCGGATGCCGTCCGGGGCCGGGCACGACGCCCAGATGCTGGCCCGGGTCTGCCCGACCGCAATGGTGTTCACCCCCAGCCGGGACGGGATCAGCCACAACCCGGCGGAGTACACGTCTCCGTCCGACCTGGAGGCCGGAACGAACGTGCTTCTCCACACCATGCTGCAGCTCGCGAACTCCTGACGTGTTCCGCGCCATCGACCACCACTTCGAGGTGGCTTGCGACGACGACATCCTGAGCGACCTGATCGACGAGGCGTTCGCCCACTGCATCATCGACTCACCAGACGTCGACGACGCGGAGAACATCGAGATTTCCGTTCGCGATGCCGAGGTGCGGATCGCCTCGGACGACGGTGTCGTGACCGTGCCCCTGAACCGGTCCTTGCAGTCCGTCGTCAGCATGATCAACCTGCGCGGAGCGCAGCGGCGAGACGAGACCCTCCCCGTGCTGCACGGAGGCGCGGTGTCGTTCGGTGGCGAAGCGATCCTCGTGCTCGGCCGGTCGGGCGCCGGCAAGTCAACACTCGTTTCCGCCCTGGCCGGCTCGGGAGGCGAGTACCTCGCCGATGAGCTGCTGGCAGTTCGTTCCGCCACCTGCGTATCCGGCTACCCGAAGGCCATCACGCTGAAGTCGGGGTCCTGCGACGTTCTGCCGTTCGACCGGCCCGACCGGCCAAAGCGGGCGCAGCGGTTCGTCGACACGGTTGACTACGTTGCGCCGGAGGATGCCGGAGCGCTCACGGTGCTCGACGAAGCGTGGCCCGCCTCCATCGTCTTCCCCACGTGGGACCCGTCTCTTGCCGTGGCCGAGGTCGAGCCGCTCCAGTCATCCGACGCGTTGCTCCTGCTCTGCGAAGCGGCGTATCTGCCGCTGTCTCCGGTGGCCTTCTTCTCACTGGCCGAACTTGCCGGGCGTTGTCCGGCCGCAGCCGTGCGGTACGCGACGACGGAGGATGCACTGATCGAGGCGCGGCGTGAGGCACGCACCGTCGAGGACGTCAAGGTGGTCACCCACGGCCCGTCGGCCCAGCCGTCCCGCATCAGCGTGGCGGACTTCGGACAGGAGGCTGTCGTGCACCATCCCGACGGTCGGGTGGCTTCGATCGCCGGCTTTGACGCCGCCATGTGGAGCGCGGCGGATCAGGATTCCGCACACCCGTTGCACCTCGTTGCCACAAAATGAGCACAACGCATCGAATCGACACACTCTCGGAGACTCTTTTGCTCTCGAAGCCAGCATGATGTCACACTGAGTGACGTGTCTGACGGTGGGTCGGACCTACGGTGGAGGAAAATCTGATGGAACGTTCTGATGACGCAGGAGCGGTGACGAGTCGACGCAAGTTGATCGGCGCGGGTCTCGCCACGACCGGAGCGGCATACGTCGCCCCTCAAATTCTGAGCACGGCAGTGGCAGGCGCTCAGAGCCAGACCTGCTACGCCTTCAAGATCGAAGGCAACAACACGAGCTGTGTTGGCGAGAGCGATCTCAACGATTCCGGATGCGGTGCCAACTTCAATGCGGCGTTTGCAGGTGCAGGAAGTAGACTGAACGTGCAAGGATGCCCGCCCGCAGGGACGATTGACGTCACCGAGGGTGGCATCAACAGCGAAGCCGGTGCCACGATCGAAGCTGGTCCCAACTGCACCTTCGTGTTCGCCGGGTTCAAGGCCGGCAATGCGTGCTACTGGCCGGGCGGTTCTGAGGGCAACGGCATCGACACAGGCGCAAGCGTCGTCATTGGCGGCGACACGAAGTCTGTGAGAATCGAGAGCTCAAGGGGCATTTCTCATATGGTGTTCATCGTTTGTTGTTCAGGTAGCCCGGTCGGGTGACGGGGCGCTGGTGACGTCGCAGGAGGTCGTGCCCTGGACCGGGGGTTCGGGTCAGACTGAACTCGAACTCACCGACTACCTGGCGATCTTCGCCAAGCGGAAGTGGATCGTCATCGGCGTCCTGGCGCTCGTGCTTGCTGCTGGTGTCGCCGCAACGGTGGTGCAGGAGTCGGTGTACCGGTCCAGCGCGACCGTGCTCGTTCGGACCCGCGAGACCGCAAATCTGTTTCCGCTCGATGGCGCCTTGCCGGTGACCCGCTCGGTCGCCGGCGAGTTGGCGTTCCTCAACAGCGCGCCGTTTCAGGATGCGGCGACGAGCGCGAGCCCAGCTGGTACCTCCGTGGCGATCATCTCGGACGAAGCCAACGAGGATGTGGGGCAGCGCAGCACCATCCGATTCCAGGCGAGTGCGCCGACCGCAGCGTCTGCGGCGGCGGCCGCCAATGCCTGGGCCGACACCTACGTGCAGCTTCGCCACGACTCGGCGCGAACGGAACTCGAGGGGTCGATCACAGCGCTCGAAGGGACGGTGGCCGGGCTGCTCGAGCGGCGGGACGTCGTTCTCGAGCCCACCCGTGCGCTCGACGACGCGATCAATGCAACCCAGGATCCCGTGGAGATCGCCCGGCTGGGTACCGAGCGGCTCCTGCTCGTCGAACTCGCAAGCACAGAGCTCAACGCGCTCGACACCCAGATCTCCGGCCTGCAGCGGACGTTGTCCGAGTTGCGGGTGCAGTCCGATCTTCTGACCGACCCGGAAATCTCTGCTCGAGTCAACGCTCCCGCCGCTGCACCGTCGCGGCCGGCCGAGCCGAACATCGTCCGCAACCTCCTGCTGGCAGCAGTCAGCGGTTTGATCCTCGCCGTGGGCGCAGCGCTCCTGGCGGAGACGCTCGATGCCACCATCAAGGGCACCGACGAAATCGGAGAAGCCACCGGTCTCCCGAACCTCGCGAGCATCCCGAGGCTGCGCAAGCGGGGAGTCACCCTCGGTGTCGACGATGCGCATCAGCGCATCCTGTCCGCTGTCAGCCTGGCCGAGGTCGGCCGTGGGAACCTGCGCACGATCCTGGTCACGAGTGCAAACGCCGGCGAGGGCAAGTCCTCCACGGCCGTGCAGCTGGCGCGCCTCTCCGCTGCCGGCGGAACCCGAACGCTGTTGATCGAGGGCGATCTGTATCGGCCGACGGCCAGTGCCCGGCTCGGCATTGCGAACCGGATCGGCCTGTCCGATCACCTCGACGGCAGCCGCTCCATCGATGAGGTCATCTTCGAAACGGCCGAAGACGAGAACCTCGACGTGTTGCCTTCCGGGCGAGCCGAAGCCGGCGACGTCATCGATCTGTTGCGATCCCCGTCCTTCGCAATCCTGTTGCGCAAGGTGGCCAAGCGATACGACAGGATCTTCATCGATTCCGCTCCCGTTCTCGCAGTTGCCGACACGGTGGAAGTCGCCGTGCATTGCGATGCCGCCCTTCTCGTGGTCCGTGCTGGTGAGACCAAGGGTCGCGAGCTCACCGAGGCGATGCGGCTGCTGCGGTCGAGTCGGGTGGACGCGCTCGGCACGGTGCTCGTCGGGGCCACATCGGAACTGAGCGACGTCTACAGCTACGGCTATTCGGGACGCTGACCCCCATCCTGTGTTCACGTTGCGTGGGCCATTCGCGTCAATCTGTTCGATATTTTGGTGTTCAGGCAGTGAGATGCCACACTGCGTGTTCAGGGCGATTGGCGGGAGCGCTTCGAGTGGAGAGTGGGCATGGTGCGATCTGAAGAGTGGGACGAACCGGTGACGAGTCGCCGGCGGCTTCTCACCGGTGGCGCAGCAGCGACAGGTGCTGCATACATTGCGCCGCAGCTCTTGCGAACCGCCGCGGCCGGAGCAATGACCGGAACCGTCTACGTCTTCAAGTTGGCGCTTGGTGGCGGCTGCTCGACGGCCGGCTTGACTGCCGGGCCGGCTGACGTCGGATGCGACGCCACGTTCAACGGCGCCCTCCAGGCCGCAACGTCTGGAACCGGCACCGTCGTTATCGGGTGTCCGCCGGCCGGAATCATCAGCAGCAACCTCAACGTTCAGTCCGGCGACGTTTCGATCCTCGGTGCGAACTGCACGCTCGTCTTTCTCGGCGTGTCGACGACGGCCGGCGATTGCCACCCGCCGGGTACCGTGCCCGGTGATGTTGTGCTGATCGACGCCGACCAAAAGGGTGGCTGCTACGTCCTCGACTCGTCCGAGTCGTTTGACGCGTTGATCGTCGCCGTCCACTGCGTCGGTAGTCCGTGACCCACTGGGTTGCGGAGCCAGCGCTCTCCCGTCGGCTGGCGGGCGAGGTGCTGGTCGCCGCAACCGACCCGGCATGCGGCGCCCCGATCCGGCTGAATTCGACGGCCGTGGCCATCTGGGACGCAGTACAAGAATCGTCGACCGTCGCAGACATTGCCGAGCGGCTCGACCTTCCCGCCGACCGCGCCATGGTCGAAGCCGACGTGGCTTCACTGCTCGGCCAACTGCAGGGGGAAGGGCTCGTTCGTCCGGCCGCTGCTGACGAGTCCGGACCGGCCGGTTCGACTGCAGTCGAGTGGACGGGCACCGGTCGACGTTTCCCAGACCATGGCGATCTGTGGGTGCGGCTCGCCACGTTCGATCCGACGGTCGAAACTGCCGGCGAGGGTGTCGACCTTGCCGACTTCGGTGCAGATACGTCGGCGGTCATCGAGGAGATCGAGCGGATGGGAAGCCTCGGACAGCTCGCTCACGCGATCGACCTCGGGCATGTGGCGGCAACCACCGAAGAGCGGGCACTCGTGCAGGAACGGTGGGCCGCCAATCAGATGCACTGTCTGCGCGTGGAGCAGATGTTGCTGGTCGCGCTCCGGCGACTCAGCGACGCCGGCGTGCCGCACCGGCTTCTCAAGGGTGTGGCCGTGACGCACCTCGATCATCCGGGAACGTCGTGGCGGGAGTTCGGCGACGCCGACGTGCTCGTCCCGGAGGCGGATTGGGACGCCGCCGTGGCGGCCATCGAATCCGACCCGCTGTTCCGTTCGCTGTTCGGCGATGTGGCGCACCCGTTCGGCGAGGAAAAGGGAATGACCTTCCTCACCCCGGACGGTCTCATGCTCGATCTCCACAAGCGGCTCAACATTGCCGGCCTTGGAGCGAGATCGGTCGACGTGTTGTTCGAGTCCGAGGAACCGTTTCTGATCGGTGACATGCGGGTCTCGGCGCTCTCGCGTCCAGCCCGGCTGGTTCACGCACTGCTCCATTGGTTCTCGAGCAAGCCGATCCGGCGCGCCACCATGCGAGATCTTGTGGAGTTGCGCGATGTCGATGGACGTGCGGTCGCAGAGATTGCCGGCGAGTTGCAGCTCACGGGTGTGGTCAAACGATCCGCTGAGCTCGTCGGTCGCGAGCTCGAGCTTTCCGACCTGCTCGACCTTGCCGAGCAGCTCGAGCCCACTCGGGTCGAACGTATCCTGGCGGCGCGGCGCGGCGAACAATCGCTGCATCGCAACGTGCTCTGGCGGGAGCTCACGGGGGTGCTCGTGACTCCGGGGATTCGCGGCCGAGCTGCCTACGTTCGCCGTCGTGCCCTTCCGGGCGTCGGCTTTCGGCGCGTCCGGAACGTCTCGTGGCGGACCTACGCCGAGGTCCTGGCCGGCCGCCGGACGAACTGAACCGAGCGGTGAAGGGTCTTTACACTTTGTAAAGGCAAACTACGCTGGGCACATGACGCAGAACGCGCTGGCCGCGAATCATCCGGGACACGTTCCACACGGCACTACGCCGCCGCTGACGCCGATGACGCTGGCACAGCTCCTGACGCGGATCGATCACGAATGGTCCACCCGAAACAAGATCTTCGACTTGCCCACGGCTCGGTTCTGGAAGCCGGATCCCGAGATCGATCTTGGCTTCGACTTCCTTGGCCGCCGGTGCGCTACGCCGATCGGACCCGCCGCCGGGCCACACAGTCAGCTGGCAGAGAACATCGTGCTGTCGTGGCTCGGAGGGTCTCGGCTCTTCGAGCTGAAGACGGTGCAGATTCTCGATGAGCTCGAGATCGCCCGCCCGTGCATCGACATGCAGACCATCGGCTACAACATCGAGTGGAGTCAGGAACTGCGGATTCCGCAGAGCCTCACCGAGTACGCCAAGGCCTCGATGCTGCTCGACATCCTCCGTCGGTGGGAGCCGCTGACCCCACACGTCGGGGAGGATCCCGGAGCGCATGTGTTCGACATGTCGGTCGGCTACGACCTGGCCGGAATCTCCAGCCCCGAGGTCAGCAGCTTCATCCGGGGCATGCGCGATGCCAGCGCCGAGATCGAGGAAATGCGAACGGAGATCCCAGCGGCCTTTGCCGACTTCCGTGACCTCGACTTCACCACCGCGCTGTCCGACACGCTCACGCTGTCGACGTTCCATGGCTGCCCGCCGGATGAGATCGAATCGATCACCCGGTACCTCATCGACGAGCACGAGCTGGACGTCATCGTGAAGCTCAACCCCACCCTGCTCGGCTACGAAACGGTTGCCGGGATCGTGAACGACGAGCTGGGCTACGTCGATGTCGACGTGAAAGAAGAGGCGTTCGCCGAAGATCTGCAGTTCGATCGAGGCATCGGGCTGATCGGGGAACTCAACGAGTACGCCAAGGCTCGAGGACGACGGTTCGGCATCAAGCTCACGAACACGCTCGTGGTCAACAACGCCAAACAGTGGATGCCGGAGGACACCATGTACCTCAGCGGTCCGCCGCTGCACGTGCTCGCGTCGACGTTGTTGGGCACGTTGACCGACGCGTTGCCCGGAATGCTCGACGTTCCCGGGCATGACGGCGAGATCATGGTCAGCTTCAGTGCAGGCGTGACCAAGGAGAATCTTGCGGACACGATCGCGATGGGCGTCCAACCGGCAACCGTCTGCTCAGATCTGCTGAAGCCGGGTGGCTATGGCCGTCTCGCACCGATGCTCAAGGAGCTCACGGCGCAGGTGCGGGATTCGGGAGCCACCACGCTGCCGGAGTGGAAGGAAGCCCGACAGACCGAAGCGGTGGCCGATGGTCATGCCACGACCTGCGCCGCACACGTGAGCCACATCCGGGGCGCCGGGGTCGAGGCCTATCACCTGTCCGGCAACGAGAAGCTGCCCCGTGAGGTGGACCACGATCTGGAGATGTTCGGCTGCGTGGCCTGCAACTTCTGCATCACGGTCTGCCCGAACGACGCGTTCTTCTCGATTCCCACGCCGGAGTCGATGAAGGAGTCGTTGGGCGACGGTGCAGGCCGCCAGCAGTACCTCGTGCTCAGTGAGCTGTGCAACGAGTGCGGCAACTGCATGACCTTCTGCCCGGAGAACGGCGATCCGGCTGTCGTGAAACCGCGCCTCTACACCGACGCAGATGTGTTCAACGGTCGAGAGGGGCAGGGTTTTCTCATCACGGCCGATGGGGTCACGGGCGCTGCGGTCGATGACGGGCAGGTCGATCTGGTCTCGATGCTGTTGGAGAGCACGAAGGGCAATCCGCTGCACCCGATGGCGCAGCCGCCGACCACCTAGGCGGTCGCTCAGCCGAGGTCCAGCGCAGTCGTGTCGGTGACCTTGCGAATCGCAAAGCTCGACCGCACCTGGGTGACGCCGGGGAGCACGGCGATGTGCTCGCGGTGGATTGCCTCGTAGCCGGCCACGTCTTCACAGGTGACGTGCACGAGATAGTCCGCATTGCCGGCCATCAGGTGACAGCTCAACACGTCGGGGATGCCACGCACGGCATCCTCGAACCGGTCGAGGAGTTCTTCGCGTTGGCTTTCGAGCGAGATCTCGACGAACACGGAGACGCCTCGGCCGACGGCATCACGGTTCACCATCGCGGCATAGCCCTCGATCACGCCGGCATCTTCGAGACGGCGGACCCGACGGTGGCAGGCCGAGGTCGAGAGGCCGACGCGCTCGGCGAGCTCCGCGTGGGTGGTCCGGCCATCCCGCTGGAGGTGGTGCAGAATCGAATGATCGACCGAATCGAGTTCCATGCTTCGGACAGGATAGCCGAATACCTCTTGCAGATGGAATGACTACAGCGTCAACTGGGTGTTTGGCGCAACAATTTGCGAACACCTTGCATGGGAATTGCCGTACGTTGCAGGCATTCGTCACGCGCGTCACTCGCGCCCACGCCCAAAGGGGGGCCAGAACATGGACATCGGTGTTCCGAAGGAAATCAAGAACCACGAACGTCGGGTGGGTCTGACCCCGGCCAGCGTCAGCGAACTGGCCCGCCGTGGCCACAAGGTGCTCGTGGAAACGAGCGCCGGCGGCGGCATCGGCGCCAGCGACGATGACTACCGCAACGCGGGTGCGGAAATTGCCGAGACGGCAGAGGCGGTGTTCGCCGCATCCGAGATGATCGTGAAGGTGAAGGAGCCGCAGGCCGTCGAGCGGGCCATGCTCCGTGAAGACCAGACGCTCTTCACCTACCTGCACCTGGCACCCGACGCCGACCAGACCCGCGACCTCGTCGACAGCGGGGCAACCTGCATCGCCTACGAAACCGTCACCGACGACCAGGGTGGCCTCCCGCTGCTGGCGCCGATGTCCAAGGTCGCCGGACGCATGTCCATGCAGGCGGCTGCCAACTACCTCGAAGCACCGCACGGCGGCGCCGGCCTGTTGATCGGTGGCGTGCCGGGCGTGCCGCCGGCGAAGGTCGTCATCATCGGCGGCGGTGTGGTCGGTCAGCATGCAGCGGAGATGGCGATCGGCCTTGGCGGTCAGGTGTCGATCCTCGACCGCAACAATGCCGTGCTCGACGCATGCAACGCCCGTTGGGGTGCTGCGGTGTCGACCGTCTACTCGACCGCCTCGGCGCTCGAAGAACTCGTCGTCGACGCCGACGTCGTCATTGGCGCCGTCCTCGTCAAGGGCGACACCGCGCCGAAGCTCGTCACCGCCGACATGGTGAAGGCGATGCGTGCCGGCTCCGTGCTCGTCGACGTTGCCATCGACCAGGGTGGTGCGTTCGAGACATCGCACGCCACGACCCATCAGGACCCGGTCTACGTGGTCGACGATGTGGTGCACTACGCCGTGGCCAACATGCCCGGCGCCGTGCCGAAGACCTCGACCTACGCGCTGAACAACGCGACCCTGCCGTTCACACTGGCGCTCGCCGACATGGGCCCGAAGGCCGCAATGCTTGCGCTGCCGCATCTCCGCAACGGCCTCAACGTCGCTGCCGGCAAGGTGACCGAACCGCATGTGGCCGACGCCCTCGGCTACGACGTGCAGGAGCTCGACGAAGCCGTCGACGCCCTCGCGGCCTGAGCGCGGCGGGTCCGCCCGCACACCTCCACGTCTTCTCCGACTGCGTCGTCACCGTACGGTCGCGATCTGCGCGGCGCGCGACGGATTCTCGGATGCCGCATCGATGAATCGGTGAGGCAACAGCCGGGCAGCCGGCGGGAGAGGTGGACAACATGGTGGAGGACTTGCTCGCGCGCGCCCTGTCGCGCATCAGCGTTGCAGCGCCCTATTTCGCGCTGAGCGACATGGCCCGATTGCCGGACGGCGGCGTGCGCGCAACGGTGCCGCACGCCCCTGCGGTCGCACCGGAGGTGGGCGAGATGGAAGCGGCGCAGGTCGCCCGTCATCTGGCGATTCTCGGCTCCTGTGCGGCCGCCCTTGAGCGGGACGACGACGACCGGCATCACTATCTGGCGACGTTGGCGACCTACACACGGTTGTCGACCGAGCCGCTCGCCGTCGGCGAGCCGATCGAAGCCGAAGCAGTGGCCACGTGGAGGGACCGTCGCACGGCCTTTGCGTCCGTGACCTTGCAGACGGTGTCGGGGCGGGCGCTGCATCGACTCGAGTGCGAGTACACGGTGCTCAAGCCGAGGATGTTCCAACGCTTCAATGCTCCCGTGCCGCCCGAGGTCGCCGCACGAGGCGCCGGCTCGTCGCTGTCGTTCGACCTCC
Organism: Acidimicrobiales bacterium; assembly: GCA_020628865.1. Taxonomy (GTDB): domain Bacteria; phylum Actinomycetota; class Acidimicrobiia; order Acidimicrobiales; family SHLQ01; genus SHLQ01. The sequence continues at coordinate 15,233 of JAHDEJ010000016.1, read as the reverse complement.
GGGCGGACGGGGACGGTGTCGAGGTGGCGTGTGGGTCGATCCCCGCAGCGTTGTGTGCGGGGCACTTCCCGGACCATCCCGCTGCACCCGTGGCGATCCTCATGGGGCAGCTTTGCAAGGCGGCCGGGATCGGCATGGTCACGCACCTCGGGCGTGACGGTCACCGCTACCGCATCGAGTCCGGGCACGTGGAGGCGACCGGGTTGGCGCAGGCCGGTCAGGATCTCACACTGCGAGCAGCCTACGACGGCGCCGATGGTGCACATCACCGGATGAAGGGTGTTGCCGAGGCCGACGGCGTGACCGTTGGGCGGGTGTCGGTCACCATGTCGGTGCATGCTCCCGCCGCAGCGATCGACCTCGCCGACGAACGTCATGGGGCGGTGGCGTCATGACCGTGTCGATCGGAAGCCGACTGGTCTCAGTCGGCACTGCGCTACCGGATGACGTGTTGAGCAACGCCGATTTCGAACGGATGATGGACACGAGCGACGAGTGGATTCTTTCGCGCACCGGAATCAAAGAACGCCGGGTCGGTGGGACGACAACTGGGCTGGCGACCGATGCGGCCCGGGCTGCGTTGGAGCGCAGCGGCGTGGCACCGGACGCGATCGATCTGGTTGTGGTCGCCACCCAGACGCCGGACGATCTCTGTCCGTCGACGGCGGCTGGGGTGCAGCATGCGCTCGGCCTCACCTGTGGTGCCTTCGATCTCAACGCTGCGTGTGCCGGGTTTTCCTACGCTGTCGTGACGGTGCATGCCATGCTGCGATCGGGTGCGATCGGCGCGGCCATCGTGGTCGGCGTGGACCGAATGACCGCAGCCACCAACTACGAGGACCGCGGTACGGCGATTCTGTTCGGCGACGGGGCCGGGGCGGTCGTGATGGTGGCGGACGACGACGGCGACAGAGGTGTTGTGGCCTGGGACATGGGCACTGACGGGGCCCACCCCGACATCCTGTCCAGCCCCATCAAGGACGGGAGGATCACCGGCGTCGAGATGGACGGGAAAGCCTTGTTCAAATTGATGGTGCGGTACGCGGCCGACTCGGCTCGGGCGGCGGTGGCGAAGGCCGGCGTCGGGTTCGACGACCTGTCCGCGGTTCTTGCCCATCAGGCCAACCAGCGGATCCTGGATGCGGTCGCAGACCGGCTCGATGTGCCGCGGGAGAAGTTCGTCTCGGTCATTGCGAGTACGGGGAACACGTCGGCGGCTTCGGTGCCGCTTGCGCTCGAGGCTGCCGTGTTGGACGGGCGCGTCGCCCCCGGGGATCTCGTGTTGCTCGCCGGGTTCGGAGGCGGCCTGTCCTGGGCATGCACGGTCGCGGTGTGGGGCTAGACCTCGTGGAGAGGTGCACGCGATGAACGCTCGGACGCAGCCCGAATGGCTCGGCGCCCGACGTCGACCCGGACGGCGATGTCGTCCCGGTCGGTGTTGAGTGCGGCGGCTGCCCGGTCGTAGTCGTAGCCGCAAACGTCGACGAGGAAGATCGCCTGTGCCTCGTGAATCGGTAGGGAGGCGGCTGCGGCGCGGTGGCGGTCGCGACGCTCGTCGACGGCCGCAGTGGGTTCAGCTCGAGGTATCGCAACGGCCGGGGAGACCGGTGCGGGCCGACGGAAGAACCTGGCGACGTCGGACGCGTTCGTGTCCATCATCATCACGAGCCAACCGGCTCCCTCGAGACAGAGATCGAGCGCCACCCACGCGAGGTTAGGACGGCGCCGGGGTCAGACCCGAGCGGATCGTGCAAGAACTGATGAAGAGCTTGCCGGCGTCAGGCGAGGCGCTGGGCCAGACGATGCTCGAACCAGGCCTGCGTGAGAAGCACTCCGGCGGCGGCCATGCCGATGAACGACAGCGTGTGAAAGCCCGACATCGACAGGACCACGCCCGACGCGAGCGCACCCGAACCACTGGCGATGTTGGTGGCCGTGTCCGCAGCGCCCTGCACGGCGACGCGGTCGGATTCGTCGACCGATTCCGTGAGGAGCGCGCTGCCGGCAACAATGCCGAAGCTCCAGCCGAGGCCGAGCAGGTAGAGGCCGGGGAACATGAGGGCCCGGGGCGCTTCACCGGCCAGGGAGGTGAGGATCGTGGCGACGACGAGGGTCACGCCGGCTGCGGCGATTGTGGGGAGTCGGCCGTACCGATCCGAGAGCCACCCGGCCACTGGAGCGAAGGCGAACATGCCGGCGGTGTGGGCCGAGATGACTTGGCCGATGGCTCCTTCCTCGTGGCCGTGTGCCTCCATGTGGAGCGGCGTCATCGCCATGACCATCACCATGACGGCCTGGGAGACCACGAGCGTGACGAAGGCGAGCCGGGCGAGGGGATGACGCCAGGCGATCGCGACGGCCTGTCGGAACGGCACCGCAGTGGTCTTCCGGGTGGCGTTGGGGTCCACCCCGCCGGCCACGACCAGCGGGTCGGGTCGCATGAACAGCCAGACGGCAAGCGCGGCGCCTCCGAAGAGCAGGATTGCCATCGCGAAGCCGCCGCTGTTCGAATCCATCGAGAGCGATTCGGCCACATCGCCGGCCACACCGATGAGCAGCGGGAAGAAGACGGCGCCGAACGTTGCGGCGAAGATCACCGTGGAGATGTCTCGACTCCGGCGGTCTTCGTCGGCAAGATCGGCGGCCGCGTACCTCGACAGGTTGGACGTTCCCGAACCGACGCCGATGAGGACCATCGCTGGAAGGAACAACGCAAGGCTGCGAGCTTCGATCGCCACGATGCCAAGAATCGCTCCGGTCACCGCGATGGCGAACCCGAGCGCAAGTCCCGGTGTGCGACCGCGGCGTTGCATGTAGGTGGCGAGCGCTGCCGCGCTGATGGCGGAGCCAACGGTGCTCATGCCGGTGGAAAGGCCCGCCCAGGTTTCCGAGCCGAGGAGGTCCTTGATGGCCAGCACGGAGACCGGGAACATCGCGGACACGGCACCGCGGCTGAGGACGGCCGTGCTCCACAGGACGCCGAGTGTGCGCCGTTGGACGCGAGCCCGGTCGATGGGGGCGGTGACGTCCTGCGGTGACATCACCGCACACTAACGAGCTAACGAAGGACTTGCGCGAGCGTGGCGTGGCCCATCCGGCGCATGGTCGGGGCGCCTTCGGAGTGGGCGAGGAATGTGAGCGCCAGAGAGAGGGCCCAGCCGCGAGCCCGGTTCCACGTGTGGATGTCCACGGCATGATCGTTGATGCGAACTTCTTTGCGGAGCTCGCTGCGGCCTTCGTCGTCGAAGAGCATCCAGGCGACCGAGAGGTTGACGGCGGGATCTCCCGCGGTGATGTCCCCCCAATCGATCACGGCGGTGAGCCGCCCACCGCGAACCAGGAGGTTCAACGGGTGGAGATCGCCGTGGAGCCAGACGGGTTCGCCGCCCCATGCCGGGGTCGCCACGAGCTCGTCCCAGAGTTCGATCACCGTGTCGTGATCGATGAGGTCGCCGCACTCGAGTGCGGACTCCCGCAGCTTCTCGTCCCGTTCACTCAACGGAACGCCCCGATACGGGTTCTCCGGGGCGTCCTCGGGCGCCGGAACGTTGAGCGCGTTGATGAAGCCGGAGAGGTCCTGGACGAGTTGGTCCTGCGCGAGTGCGGGGGAGTGGGCGAGGGGTACCCCCGGAATCCACCGGAGAAGACTCCACGCATACGGATAGCCGAGCGAGGGCTTGCCGATGTACTCGGGTACGGGCACCGTGAGCGGCAGCGTTGGCGCCAGCTCGGGCAGCCAGGTCTGTTCGTTGACGACGAGGTCGGCCGACATCTGCCGGCGGGGGAGGCGGAGCACATGGTCGTCGCCGACACGATGGATCTCGTTGTCCCATCCGGCCGCAAGAAACTCGATCGGTTCGTTGCTCAGGTGGGGCGCAAATTCGTTGACGAGCGCCTGGACGAGATCGGTACTGATCCGTGTTTCGGCGGCTGGTGGTGGCTTCGGCATCGGTGAACCTCGCCCCCATTGTGCGATGCGCAGCGGCGTCCGGCACGGACCCGAGCTGAGTAGTTCGACTCATTACGGTAGGCAATCTGCCGAAAGATGAGGATGAGTGAGCCCGCCCTCTCCTCAGAACGATCCGGCCTGTCCCGCCGTGCACTGATCCAGCGCGCTGCGGTTGCCGGAGGCGTCGCCTGGAGTACTCCGGTGGTCACCACGCTGGCGCAGCCGGTGGCGGCAGCGACTCCGTCGGGCCTCTCGAACTGCCCGACGATCTATTGCTTCGACACCGGGACCACCGAGGGTTGGACGATCGACAACTCGGCCGGCTCCGGGGGCGGTTTGTGGAACGTGCGATCGGGCCGCTCGACCAGCCCGAGCATGGCCATGCACTACGGGACCGGCGTGGGGGGCACCTACAACACCGGCGCTGCGAACGGCGGCACGGTGACGAGCCCGACGTTCACCCTGCCTGGGTCCGGACCGATGACCATGTCGCTTCGCGTTTGGCGAGACATCGAACTGTGGACCGGGAACGGCAACTGGGACGTGTTCACCATCACGATCCTTCCGACCGCGGCCGCCGCATCGACGCTCTACCAGGTCTTTCATGACGGGGGAACCGGTGGCGTGTTCCAAACGCTTTCCTTCGACCTCTCGCCGTGGGCGGGTCAGAGCGCGCAGATCGCAATCACGTTCGACACCGTCGACTCCGCCTACAACGACTTCGAAGGCATCTGGATCGACGATGTGACCATCCCCTGCTCTTCTCCGCCGGTCGGCGCCGGTGGCGCCGGGCTCCGTGCCGCGGCACCGGGCTATTCACCGCCGCTTCCCACACCCAGTGCGGACGAGCTGCGCAAGCGTCGTCTCGGATCCGGGAGCTTCACCGCCCTCGCCGAGTCGGCCGACTCCTGACCTGCTCAAGAAACGTTCCGACGATCCGTAGTGTTGACCTATGGACCTCCTCCGGAATCGTCGGCTCCACCTGCTTGCAGCACTCGTGTCGGGACTCGTGATTTTCGGCGCCTGTGGCAGTGAGGCGTCTGTCGACGACGCGGCGACGGTTGCAGAAGCCGACAGCGAGATGGCCGAAGCGGAGTCGGATGATGCCGTCGTCGAGACGACGAGCTCCGTGCCCGACGCGAATGCGGAGCAGGACGCCGAGCCGACCGATGACGACATCGCTGATGAGAGTGAGGCGGTGTCTGCCGAGCCGGTGAGCTACGACGGGTCGTTCGCATCGTCGATCCAGCCGATCTTCGAGGAGAAGTGCTCGTCCTGCCACTACGACGGCGGGCCCGGCGCCTTCCATTGGAATCTCCGGACGGCGCAGGACGTGGTGGACACGCACCTTCTGGTGAGCGACGTCATCACGACGAACTACATGCCTCCGTGGCCGGCCGGTGGCGACAGCGTTGCGTTCGTCGGCGACCGCAGCCTGAGCGAGGATCAGATTCAAGCCGTGCTCGACTGGGTGGAGGACGGCGCACCGATCGACGTTGCGCCTGACGCAGCCATCGAGCCCTCGTCGCCGGTGGTCGGGCTCGCCAACCCGGATCTCGTCATCGAACCGCCGCAGCCCTACGCCGGCGACCCGAATGTGACCGACGACTATCGCTGCCAGATCTACGACCCGGAACTTCCCGACGGTGGTTGGATCACCAGCTACGAATTTCTGCCGGATCAGGATGCGGTCGTCCATCATGCGATCGGCTATCTCCTTCCGGACAGCGAACGGACCCGGGCCGCGCAACGAGACGGCGAGGACGGCCGCCCCGGTTGGGAGTGCTACGGCGCCTCGGGTCTCGGTGAGAGCGACATCTTCCTCGGCTGGGCGCCTGGTCAGGATCCAACGGTGTTCCCGGAAGGGACCGGCCTCTGGGTTCCACCCGGTGGCTTCGTGGTCGTGCAGATCCACTACCACTACGAAGGTGACGCTCCTGCGGACAACTCGGCATTCGCGATGGTCGTCGAGGAGCCGGACGTCGACCTCGAAGAGCTGGTCATCACGCAGTTCTTCGCTCCGGCCGAGATCCCGTGTGCGTCCTGGGAGTCCGGTCCGCTGTGTGACCGGGATGCGGCCCACGCCGACGCCCTGGCCCGATTCGGTGCGGACGGTGTGCAGGCAGACCGGTTCAACCGGATCTGTCGGGTGACGCCGGAGGACTTCGCGCACTTCACCGATGGCGTGGCGGAGTCCAGCTGTTCGATCCCGGCGGCCATGGTGGGTGCGAGCGGAGAGATTCAGTCCATTCTTCTCCACATGCACGAGATCGGTGCATGGACGCGGATGACGATCAACAAGGGAACGCCGGCGGAACTCGTCCTGGTCGACATTCCCGTGTGGGATTTCGATTGGCAGTACAACTACGAGCCAGTCGATGCGATCGTGCTGGACGCGGACGATGTGATCACGCTCGAGTGTGGTTGGGATCGATCCTTGCGGCGGGCCGATCTGGAGCCGGCGTGGATCCTGTGGGCGGACGGCACGAACGACGAGATGTGCTTCGCCAACCTCACGACGCGCGAGGCCTGATCGCATAGGGTGTCGCCGTGTCCGTCGACATCGACATCGAGCCGCCAGAAGAAGACACCTACCGCATCGTCGTGTGGACGGTCGGCCCGTCGATCGAGCGGAAGTATCCGCGCATTGAGGCGCTGCAGGCGAACCTCGTCATCGCCGCGCGGGCTGGCAGCGAGGTGCGGCTGCTGAAGAACGGTCGGACGGCGCACACGTCGATGGCGTGGGTCGGCCGCTTTTCTCAGCGAGGTCTGGGAGTGATGAGCTTTGCTCCGTCGCACGCCAAGCTCGATGCTGCCCGTTGGGATCAGCGCTTGGAGTGGATCGCTCCTGTGCAGGTGAGTGGTCCGGTCAGCCATCAGGTTCTGGCGGTGTGGGCGTTGAACGATCGGGCGCAGGTGAAGTTCAAGTCCAAGCCGATGGCGAGCCAGCCGATGCAGGCGATGACGCTCTATCGCCGCTTCCTCGAGGGGCCGACGGTGATCGCCGGAGACTTCAACAACAACCCGGTGTTCCATCGCAACGACCCCAACCACGACATGCTCGAGCAGGTCGCCGTGTTGGACGCCGCCGGTTACGTGAGCGCCTACCACGCGTTCACCGGACTCGAGCACGGTGATCCGCGGGAGGCGCCGACGCGTTTCCGGCAGGACCCGGAGGTCGGTCGGGTCGAGCATCACACCGACTACTGCTTCATCCCGAAGTCGTGGCTTCCGTCGTTGAGGAACGTCCAACTGGGATCGGTGGAGGAATGGGTCGGTGGCGCCCGGAGCGAGGCCCATGTGCCGATGGTGCTCGACTTCAACTCGTTCGGTGTCCGCGACGCCTCCCTCGAGCAGCGCAAGTTGCTGGCGGACCGTCGACGAGGCGGATGACGAGGAATTTCGGCGCACGTCCGCACGGTTCCCCGACCGTGGATGACGCCCAGCAACGCCGACAGCTCATGGTGTTGGCTGTTGCGCTGGTCTTCGCAATGTCGCCGTGGTTCTCGACGGCCGCAGTCCTCGGCCAGCTGCGGGATCGGTGGAGTCTTTCTGCGGCCGAGTCGAGTTGGCTCACGATTGCGGTGCAGTTGGGATTCGTCATCGGTGCGGTCGCTTCGTCGGCGCTCGGGCTTGCCGATCGGATTCCGCCGCGTCGGTTGTTGTTGCTCGGTGCGGGGTTGGCGGCGCTTGCGAATGCGTCGATCGTGGTCGTCGATGGGTTCGGCGGCGCGCTGGTCGGGCGAATCGTGACCGGCGCGGCGTTGGCAGGCGTGTACCCGCCTGCACTGAAGGCGATGTCGAGCTGGTATCGGGTCGGTCGCGGGTATGCGCTCGGTGTCATGATCGGCGCACTCACCGTCGGATCGGCACTTCCGCACCTGCTGAACTCGATCGGTGAGCTGGACTGGCGGCTGCTGCTCCTCACCATCTCGGTGCTCACGTTGGCGGGCGGCCTCATCGCCGATCGTCTGGGGGAGGACGGGCCGTTCGCATCGAAGGCGGCGGTCTTCGACCCGTCGCAGATCAGGAACATCGTTGCGAACCGGCAGTTCCGGTTGGCGAGTCTCGGCTACTTCGGCCACATGTGGGAGTTGTACGCGATGTGGGCCTGGGTCGCGGCCTTCTACCGAGACGTGTTCACATCGCCGCAGCAGGCGAGCTTCGCCGCTTTTGCGGTGATCGGCATCGGGGCGGCTGGGTCGGTGTACGCGGGTCGGATGAGCGACAAGTGGACGCGGTCCGAGGCTGCGGCGCTGGCGATGCGCTGGTCGGCGTCGGTCGCCGTGGTGATGGGCTTCCTGATCGACGCCCCGCTGCCGATCGTGGTCGGCGTGGGCCTGGTGTGGGGCTTCTGGGTCGTGGCCGACAGCGCGCAGTTCTCGACGATCGTCACCGAGGTGGTCGACGCACGCTGGGTCGGCACCGCGCTCACGCTGCAGCTCGCCGTCGGCTTCACGCTCACCGTGTTCACCATCTTTCTCGTCCCGGTCGTTCGGGATGCGTGGGGATGGGGGTGGGCGTTCCTGATCCTGGCTCCGGGGCCGATGCTCGGCGCCTGGGCGATGCGGGCGCTGCGCCTCGGCCCGCGCAAGAGTCCGGAGCCGGAGCCGGAACCCGAGATCTGGTTCAGCCCGTTCTTCTGACGGCCACCAGGAGCGACCCGGCAGTCAGGCCAGTCGGCTGGCGATCTCGGCCGCAGCAGAGACGCCCGAGTTGAAGGCGCCCTCCACCTTGGGACCGGCGAATGCGTCGCCCGCGAGCACGAGCGGTCCGGGGTCGGACTCGACCACGAGCGAAGACGCCGGGAACGGAATGTAGGGGCCGGCGAACTTCCACTTCTTGAGCTGCGATTCGACGACGCCGGCACCGCCGAACCACGGCGAGGCGATGCGCATGAGGTCGGCTTCGACCTCGGCGGGATCGTCGTCCCAGCGCTGGTTGCTGGTCGGACCGTTGACGTGGAAGGTGAGCGCCGGAACGGAGCTCACGCCCTTCATCTGGTTGTCGGCGATGAAGGTGAAGAGGTCGCGTTCGGTTCGCTGCACGCCGCCGGGACGCGGAACCGCCGACGGTCCGTCGAGCACGACGAGCAGCGCCATGGTCGGCTTGTAGGAGATGGCGTCGAGCTGCCGATCGAACGGCGAGGTGAGCTCGACTCCGCCGATGCGAAGCAGGTCGAGTGTCTGGGGGACCGGCGGGGTGAGGATGACCCCGTCGGTTGGTTGTGTGCGACCTTCGGTGTCGGTGAGTTCCCAGGCGCTGGCGTTCCGCCCGACCGACTCGACCCGAACGTCGGTGACGATCGTTGCTCCGGCGGCGCGAACGCGGTCGGCCAGCCACTTGGCGAGTGCGGTCATTCCTGCTGGGCAGTAGTAGCGCGGGTACTTGTCGCGAACACCGAAGCCGTGGCACCAGACATCGACGACGTTCGCTTCGATGGCGTCGTCGACGAACTCGCGAAATCGTTGGCCGCGCACGGTGAAGAACTGGGCGCCGTGATCCAGGGTGGCGCCAGACATGCGACGGGTGGCGAGACGTCCGCCGACGCCGAGGCCCTTGTCCAGCACGTCGACCGACACTCCGGCCGAGGCGAGTTCGTGGGCGGCGATGAGGCCGGAAAGTCCGGCCCCGACGATGGTGACGTGAGCGGTCACAGGATCTCCCCGCTGAAACTGTTGGTGATGAAGTACTGGTACTCGCCGCGGCGGACCTTCGTGACCCAGAACCGCTGGATTCGGGCCATGAACTTGATGAGGGGGAAGTTCTTGGTCGCCTCGCGGAAGAGCTTCTCGACCTCGGCCCGCTCGATGGGTGTGTCGAGGGCGTCGTTGAAGGTTTCGATCGCGGCGTCGACCCACTGGTCGAGCTCGATGCGCTTGAGGAAGACGCAGGTCTGGGTGAGGGCTCCGGTTCCCGTCCGGACACGGTCGCCCTGCTGGCGGGTGATCTTCATGGCGGCCGGGCGGAGCGGAGCGGGGATGGCCAGCAGGTAGTTGCCGACGTCGTAGAACGGTCCGCCGTCGGCCTTCCAGACCAGCGGAGGCGTCGTGTCGATGACGGTGACGCCCGAGCCATCCCACGCAAAGTTGGTCACCTGGGCGTCGACCGACAGTCCGCCGGACGGGCCGTCGTGGACGACGCCGATCACGGCATCCCGGATCGCGATGAGGATCGGATGGTCGACCGTCGGGGTGATGTCGGGCAGGAGATGCTCGACGAGGTTCTCGCGTGCGACCAATGGCTGGACGACGTAGCCGGCGTCGTCGCCGCTCTCGAGTCGGATGGTTCGGAGCTCCGTCGGAAGCACGGGAAGGTCGTGGGCTTCGAGCGCGTCGTGGTACTGCTGCATGCGGTCGAGGTCGGCCCGCACCGTCTCGGGAGTTCCGACGGTCTGCCGTTTGACGACCATGGTCGGTGCCTCGGTGGGCCAGCCGATTGCCAGGCCGAGCTCGCCGAAGCCGAGCACGGAGAGGCCGTCGGTCGAGCGGGTGGCGAACGCGTTGACGATGCGCGATTCGATTTCGCGCAGCTCGTCCTCGGCAAGGACCGGCGGCTCCCACACGGTCGTCATTGGGACGACCGTAGGCGACTCAGAGCGAATGGAGCCAGTGGTGCTCGTTGAATGTGAGCATGGAGCGGCGACCGCTGGACGATGCTTCGAGCCGCGTGACGGCTGTGTATTCGGAGTTGAGATAGGTGGTTGCCGGGTCCAGTCCGAGGATGTGGCAGAGGTAGCGGGAGATGACGCCACCGTGGCAGACCGCGGCCACACGGCCGCCCGGGTTGTTCCGAATGATGTGATCCATGCCGTCGATGACCCGCTCGGCGAACTCGGGCGCCATCATCTTGGCGTACAGCGCGTCGACCCCTTCCTGGGTGAGCTCGAGTTCTTCGCCGGGGATGTAGCTGGTCTCACCGAGGTCGAATTCGGCGATGCCGTCGACGACGGTTGCCTCGTCCTGACCGACGTGGGTGCTGAGCGGCTTGGCGGTCTCGATCGCCCGGAGCATGGGGCTGACGTAGACGTGCTCGATGCCGGCGTTCTGGAGGAAGTCGGCGGAGGCCGCGGCCTGCCGATGGCCGAGGTCGGTGAGGCCGGGATCGGCGCCGGAGGGATCGTGGTCCACCCGTTCGGGTCGGCCGTGGCGGACGAGAATCAGTTCCATTCGGGCAGCGTAACCTCGGGCCATGGGAACGGACGGTTCGGTCGAGCGTGTGCTGCTGCTCGAGCCGTACGGCGTCGCCTCGCATCGGGCGTGGGCGGAGGGCTTCGCTCGGCACAGTGCATTCGACGTTCGGACCGTGGTGCTGCCCGGCGAGCGGTGGCGGTGGCGCATGCGGCTCGGAGCGATCGAGTTGGCGCGGCGGGCCGAGATGGAGATTGCGGACGGTTGGCGGCCCGACGTGGTGCTTGTGTCGTCCATGGTCGATGTCGCAGCGTTCGTCGGTCTGGCCCCGCGGTCGCTGAGGGAGGTGCCCGTCGTCCTCTACTTCCACGAGAGTCAGTTCGCCTTTCCGGATCCGGATGTTCGTGGTGCGCTCCGGTCGACGGGAGCGGAGTTCGCATCGACGCACGTTGCATCGATCGCTGCTGCGGATGCGGTGGTGTTCAACTCGTCGTTTCATCGGGGAGAGGCGACCGCCGGTGTCGAGGCGTTGTACGCATCGGCGCCAGACGGGTGTCCGGTCGATCCAGAGGCTTCGGCCGTGGTGCCGGTCGGTGTGGACGCAGCGGCAATCGGCCAGTCGGCCGCCAGCGCGGATGCGAGCCCGCCGTTGATCCTCTGGAACCATCGCTGGGATCACGACAAGAATCCGCAGGCCTTCTTCGGAGCGCTTCGATCGGTCGAGAACCTCGAGTGGCGCCTCGCTGTGGTGGGCGAGAATGCCCGCTCTGATCCGCAGGAGTTCGAAGCCGCTCACCGGCGCTTCGGGGACCGGATCGCCGAGTGGGGTCACGTGCCGCGCGACCGCTACGTGGAACTGCTCCGTGAAGCCGATGTGGTGTGCAGCACAGCGGTCCACGAGTACTTCGGCATCGCGATGATCGAGGCGATGATTGCGGGTGCTGTGCCGTTGCTGCCCAGACGGTTGAGCTATCCCGAGGTGGTGCCGGAGTCGTTCCACGATGCCGTGCTGTACGAGGGGCGTCTCGGCGATCGGCTTCGGGTCGTTCTGGAGGGTTTGCTGGATGCTCGTCGAGCGGTGGCCGGATTGCCCGAGGCGCTGGCCGCCCGGTTCGATTGGCCGGTGGTTGCGGAGGCCCTCGACGGCCTTCTGGCCGGTGCCGCAGCATCACCCGGGTCGCCATAGGCTCGCGACATGACTCCCGAGGAAACCGTTGCCGCCGTCGATCCGTCACTCTCGTTCGTCGGAGCGATGCACTACTTCGATGCCGGGGTGGTCGCGAAGAGCAAGGAAGCCGGACTCGACGGCTTTCGCATGTACTTTCTCGGTCGAGGCGGCGTGCTCGGCGATGTTGAAGCTGCCGTCGTCTGGTCGGCGTTCGGCTACTTCAACCCGACGCTCGTGAAGAAGATGTGGGATTCGGCCTCTGAACGGATGTCGCCTCGCGATGCGAGCCGCAACTACCTGGACTGGGCCGAGGATCTGGGTCGGGAGAAGTTTGCCGGCGCCGAGGGCCTCGCAGCGTTCAACGACGCTGCCGCGGCGCTCTTTGGGTCCGTCAACCCGGCTGCGCTCGCGCTGTTCGCCGGCTACTCGGCCGAGGAGCCTCCGACGGACGAGCTCGGTGCTGCGGCATTCAACGCGATCGTGCTGCGGGAGCTGCGCGGCAGTGTGCACCTCGCCGCCATCGTGGCGCACGGCCTCGACCCGGTGGTCGCGCATGCGATCCGTCGTCCGAACGACGGCAAGATGTTCGGCTGGGACGAGCTCCCGGAACCGACGGACGAGGACCGGGCGCTGCTCGTCGAGGTGGACGAGACGACGGACGCCCGCATGGCACAGCACTACGCCGGTCTGACCGCGGACCAGCGGCAGGCGCTCGCCGACGGGACTGCAGCCCTGGTTGCGGCGGTGTCGGCCTGAGTCAGCCCCAGGTTTCGTTGAGCTCGGCGGTGATGCGACGGAGCTCCTCAACAACCTGATCGGGCGGGTCGAGCAGCCGAATGTGGTTTCCCCATCCGGCGATCTGCGCGGCGAACGATCGGTGGCTGGCGTCGCCGATCGAGCAGTCGATCCAGCCGTCGTCGGTTTCCCCGTGGACCTCGCAGTTGGCGCCGAACACCCAATGAAGCGGCGCGGTGAAGCTCGGGTGGACGTGGGCGCGGACGCGAAGGCCGATGCGTTGCTTCTCCACCTCGGCGACGATCTCGGCCCAGGCCTCGTCCAGGTCGAAGTCGGGTGGACGAGCGACGGGTTCGTCGAGTTGTCGGAGTTCTCGGATGCGGCCGACGCGGAAGGTGCGGACACCATCGTCGGTGTTGGCGACGAGGTACCAGATGTTCCGCTTCGTGACGAGGCCGAGGGGGTGGACGGTACGCGGTCCCTTGGTGCGGCGGGCGGAGTCGTAGTCCATCCACACCTGCCTTCCGGCGACGACTGCATGGGTGAGTTCGTCGAGGTGGCGTGGATCCCGGGTTCCCGCCGTCCGGCCCCACGCAGCGGGGTCGATGCGGATGGCGGCGGTGGCCGCGGTTGCATCGGGCCGGAACGTCTCCGGAAGCGCGCCGGTCAGCTTGCGGAGTGCCTGTTGGAGTTCCGGTGTGCTGGTGGCCGTTGGGCCGACGGCGAGGAACAGGGCGCGGGCCTCGTCGGCCGACAGGCCGGTCAGGTCGGTCGACGCACCGCCGAGCAGTTGCCAACCACCGCCTCGGCCGTGGGTCGAGTAGACGGGCACGCCGCTCATGGCGAGCGCTTCCAGGTCGCGCCGAGCGGTGCGCTTGGACACCTCGAGTTCCTCGGCCACCTGCGCCGCGGTGACCCGGCCCTTCTGCTGAAGGAAGAGCAGGAGTGCGATCAATCGATCAGCGCGCACTCAGCTCCCGAATCGAGTGACACCCTCGGCGTGCTTTGCCGTGAAGAGCTCGAGTACCTCGCCGTCGTTGGCATGGCGACCGGTGTCCGCCTTGGAGTAGAGCATGTCGCCGTCGACGACGACGTCAAAGACTCCCTTGTCGCCCATCTCGAAGGTGAGGGAGGAGATGACGTGCTGATAGTTCGTCATCAGGTCGCTGGCCGCGCTCACGGCGCGGGCCGAATAGTCTCAAGGGACGCAGTACGTGATGGAGATGTGCATCGCTCCAGCATGCCACGCAGGAGGATCATGAGGTCTGTGGAGTCGCCGTTTCCGTGGTTGCGAGTCGGCCACACCACCGACGCGGATGCTCGGACCGGGTGCACGGTGCTCCGATTCGATGGTCCGGTCGTCGCGTCGGGCGAAGTGCGGGGGAGCGCTCCGGCGACGCGGGAGTTCGCCCTGCTCGACCCGACCCGCTCGGTGCAGTCCGTTGATGCGGTGGTGCTGTCGGGCGGTTCCGCCTTCGGCCTTGCCGCAGGAAGCGGCGTTGCCGATTCGCTCGAAGTGGAAGGCGTTGGTTTCGAGACGAAGTTCGGCGTGGTTCCGATCGTTGTCGGCATGTCGCTGTTCGATCTCGGAGTCGGTGACGCCTCCGTGCGCCCGACGCCGGCTGATGGAGCGGCTGCGTTGGCAGCGTGCGCGCCGGTGTTCGACGTCGGTGCCGTCGGCGCTGGAGCCGGCGCGACGGTTGGCAAGTGGCGCGGACCCGATCACATCCGCGCTGCTGGAATCGGGTGGGCGACGGCGCGTCGGGACGATCTGGTTGTCGGAGCGCTGATTGCCGTGAACGCGGTTGGCGACCTGATTGCAGACGCCGCCGGTGCCGAGGTCGCGGATGCGGTCGCCGATGGCTCGTTCGATTGGCCGAAGGCGGAGTCTCCCCTGGCCGAGAACACGACCATCGGTGTCGTCGTGACCAACGGGCGTTTCACCAAGACCCAATGCCGACTGCTTGCCGAAGCCGGCCACGACGGCCTTGCTCGTGCCCTGATCCCGGCACACGGTCCCGCCGATGGCGATGCCATCGTCGCCGTGGCCCAGCCGCTCACCGACCAGGCTGGCGACGACCTCGCCACCGCCCGAATCCTGTCGGCGGTCGCCGTCGAGCAGGCCATCGCCTCCCTCGCCTGATTTCTGCGAGTTCGCCGCGACAGAGGTTTGAATCGAACGAATGTTCGATTAGACTCACGGGTACCCGTTCACCACCCCCAGCCGTTTCCGGTTCTGAATGCAGAACCA
>JAHDEJ010000074.1 GCA_020628865.1 Acidimicrobiales bacterium | reverse complement strand
TCTAGCCGCGCATTCGCTGTGCAGCCGCGTCCCAGATGGGCTCGGTGCGCAGCGTCGCATCGCGCAGAACGCCGAGGATTTCGATCTGCCAGCCGGCGTCCTTCTCCGCATGCTCAGCGGGCACGTAGCCCAACGCCACCGAGGTCTCCGAATGGTGGGCATAGCCGCCGGACGTGACCCAGCCGACGACCTCGCCGTCGAGCCAGACCGGCTCGTCGCCCATCACGTCGGCGAACTCGCGGCCTTCGGGGACGTCGACCGTCCAGGTGCAGAGCTGTCGGGCCGGGCCGTTCTCTGCGATCGGGACAAGCGCGTCCCGGCCGATGAAGTCCTTGTCCATCTGCACGAATCGGCCCAGGTTCGCCTCGAACGGGTCGTAGATGGGGCGGTACTCGCGGGCCCACGAACCGAAGCTCTTCTCGAGCCGTAGCGAGTCGAGCGCCTTCGAACCGAAGAGGCGGATGCCGAGATCGGCGCCGGCCTCCATCAGCAGGTCGAACACGTAGCGCTGGTAGCTGGCGGGCATCCAGAACTCGTAGCCGAGGTCACCGGAGAAGGTGACGCGGCCGCAGTGCACGCGGGCCCAGCCGAGATCGAGCTGCTTGTACGCCATGAACGTGAACGCGTCGGCCGAGACGTCGGCGTCGGTCACCCGCTCGAGGAGCTCGCGGCTCTTCGGACCGGCGATGGACAGGCCACACATCTCGTAGCCGAGGGTGCGATAGCTGACCGAACCGTCCGTCGGCAGGAGCGACTCGAAGTAGCGCTGGTAGTAGCGGGTGGCGACACCGGAGCCGTACATCATGAACTGCTCGCCGTCGGCCGTCGTGTTGCCGGTAGCGCCACCGGTGAAGGTGGACAGCGGTCCTTCGGGCTCGCCCGGTGTGGCCGGCAGGCAGGCGACGGTGAGGTCACCGATGAGCTTGCCGTTGTGGTTCGTCATCGGGGTGAGCGACATGCGGCCCGGCTTCGGGATTCGGCCGGCGAGCGTGTGGTCGAGCCAGGCACGTGCGCCCGGGCCGGTGAACGCGAACTTGGCGAACCCGGTGGTCTCCATCAGGCCGACGCCTTCGCGCACGGCCATCGTCTCTTCCTTCACCTGGTCCCAGGCGTTCGACCGGTACCAGGTGAACTCCTCGACCGGCTCTTCGCCCTCGGCCTGATACCACTGCGCCGACTCGAGGCCGTAGCTGTTGCCCCAAACGGCATTTGCGTCGGTGAGCTTGTCGTAGATCGGTGTCGTCTGCAGGTTGCGACCTTCGGGCAGGAACTCGTTCGGGAACTGGATGCGGAAGCGGCGGCCGTAGTTCTCGCGCACCTTCGCGTTCGTGAACGACATCGTGTTGAAGTCGCCGAAGCGGGCGATGTCCATGCCCCAGATGTCGTGGCCGGGATCGCCCTCGGTCATCCAGTTGGCGAGCGCCAGGCCAACGCCGCCGCCCTGCGACAGGCCGGCCATGATCGCCGTGGCCGACCAGTAGTTGGGCAGACCGCGGACGGGACCGAGGCAGGGGTTGCCGTCCGGCGAGAAGACGAACGGGCCGTTGACGACCGACCGGATACCGGCCTCGGCGAAGATCGGGAAGTGCTTGAAGCCGCGGGCGAGGTGGTCCGACAGATGCTCCAGGTCCGGCGGCAGCAGCTGCATGCCGAACTCCCACGGGGTCTGCTTGGGCGACCACGGAATGCCGTTCGGCTCATACGTGCCCAGCAGCAATCCGCCGGCTTCCTGGCGCATGTAGATCTCACCACCGAAGTCGACCGCGTGGAGCACCTCCTTGCCGGTGCTCGCGTTGATCTCGGCCACCTGCGGAAGGTCCTCGGTGAGGATGTACTGATGCGCCATGGCGAGGATCGGCAGCTCGAGGCCGACCATGCGCCCGACCTCACGACCCCAGAGGCCACCGGCGTTGACCACGTGCTCGCAGTGAATCTGCTCCAGCTCCTCGCCGGTCGAGGTTCGAATGGTCTGGAGGTCCCAGCCGCCATCGGCAGCGCGGTTCATGCTTCGCACCCACGTGTCTCGATA
This sequence comes from Acidimicrobiales bacterium, assembly GCA_020628865.1. Classification (GTDB taxonomy): domain Bacteria; phylum Actinomycetota; class Acidimicrobiia; order Acidimicrobiales; family SHLQ01; genus SHLQ01. The sequence continues at coordinate 3,313 of JAHDEJ010000074.1, read as the reverse complement.
GACCTCGGCACCGTTCATTCGGGCGGCCTTCGCGTACGCGTTGGTCACGCCGGTGGGGTCGACGTGGCCCTCGTGGGCATCCCACATGGCGCCGACGAAGTACTGCTCATCGAAGATCGGGTGGATCTCCTTGGCCTCGGCCACCGAGATGAGTTCGGTCTCCATGCCGAGGTACCGACCCTTGGCGTGCGTGGCCTTCAGCCAGTCCGCCCGCTCGGGCGTGTCGGCGAGCATCACGCCGCCGGTGATGTGGATGCCGCAGTCCTGGCCGGAGATCTCCTCGATCTCCTTGTACAGCTCGATCGTGTACTGCTGCAGCTTGGCGACGTTCGGATCGCCGTTGAGCGTGTGCATGCCGCCGGCGGAGTGCCAGGTGGAGCCGGCGGTGAGCTCGGTCCGTTCGAGCAGGACGACGTCGGTCCAGCCGTTCTTCGTCAGGTGGTAGAGAATCGAGGCCCCCACCACGCCACCGCCGATGACCACTACCTGGGTGTTCGTCTTCATAGACGGAAACGGTAGCTCCCGCATCCGGTCGGACCCGATATGAATGCGTGATCCCTTGGCATCCGACCGCTCTCAATCGGGATCGATGGGTTGGCACGAGGCGGCCACGTCACACTCGTCCGCACAAGGGAGGAATCCATCTGGCGGGCCGGAGGCGAACCTGCGATCCTCTTGGGATGAGCCTCGCAGACGAGAAGTACCTCAGCCTCACCACCTACAAGCGTGATTCCACGTCCTCGGCCACTCCCGTCTGGGTGGTCGATGCCGGCGACGGCACGCTGGCGTTCACCACGTTCTCATCGAGCCTCAAGGTCAAGCGACTGGGTCGCAATCGCCACGTCCTCGTGCAGCCCTGCGATGCTCGGGGCAACGTGCGCGAGGGCACCGCGCCGGTCGCCGGCACGGCCGAGGTGCACGTGGGCGGGCCCGAGTTCGAACGGGTCCAAGCGCTCGTCAAGGCGAAGTACGGCGTGCAGTTCACGATGATCAATCTCGTGGGAAAGGTCCGGAAGCTCGTCGGCAAGGACTCCGGCACCGACACCGCAATCGTGATCACGGTCGGCGGCGCCGACGACGACACCGCCGATGACGCCGACTGAATTTCCGGCGATGGAGGCTGCGGCACTCCACGCCGCGCTCCAAACCCGACCGACGTCCCCGACCGTGGCGACGTTCGTTCCGTCCGAACACATCCGTCGACTCGATCACCGCGTCGACCTCGAACGACTCCGGGCTGCGTGCGAAGGCGTGCTTGCTTCCACGCACGATCAGGGCGCCGGCTTCCACACGCTCAACATCACACGCCGCCCCGGCGTGGAAGAGCCGACGATCGAAGACCTCAGCGGCCGCTACTGGATTCGTCCGAACGCCACGTACGACGAGGTGCCTCGAGACCCGATCGTCGACGAGACGGCTTACACCGAGCTGGACCCGATGTTCGCCGGGACCTACGTGGAGGAGGTCGTCGAAGGCCTCCGCGAGTTCCTGCCGCTCGGCCGTGTTCGGTTGCTCGGCAAAGACCCGTTCAACTGCAACTCGTGGCATCGGGATCCCGAACCGCGCATCCACATCCCGATCATCACGAACCCCGGCGCGCTGTTCGTGATCAACCACCACGTCACGCACCTGCCGGCCGACGGTTCCGTCTACTTCACCGACACGCGGGCGTATCACACAGCGATGAACGGTGGTGAGGAGCAGCGTCTGTCGATCGTCGCAGCGATCGCCATTCCTCCCGCCACCGACTGAGCCCCAGGCTCGATCTCCTGTCAGGTGAGGCGGGCGAGGGACACGTAGATGTTGCGCATGTAGCGGTCCACCCGGACCAACGTTCCCGTGAACTCGATCTCCTGGTTTCGTTCGAGTTCCACGTCGGCCGGAAGGTGCACGATGGCATGCACCTGGCTGGTGACGAGCCGCGAGTCGCCAAGGCTTCCGATGTGGACGGTCGCCTTGGTGCCCGGTTCGGAACCGAAGTCCGAATCGCTGCGGAACGACCGGGTGGAATCGACCGTTCCCGACCACGTGACCGTCCGGCCCCGATAGGCGAGGCTGAACCGTTCCTCGGTTTCGAAGCCCATCCGGTCGCCGCCGAAGAGGTCACCGATCGTCTCCTCCACACCGACATCGAGGCGTGGCGGCGCAGCCGGAGTCGGTGGTGGTGACGGGGGAGGTGGCAGCGGCGTGCCGGCGACCCTCCGCCAGCCGTCGACCTCGGGGTCGGCCGGTGCGGTCGCTTCGACCTCGCGAAGAATCGCTTCGGCGGCCGGCCGCTCGCCCATCATGACCAGCGCTTCGGCCTCGAGCTTTTGTGTGAACGTGTTCTGCTTCGCCTCGTTGAGCGTGTGCAGCTCGGCCGCAGCCTGAGCGAGGTCGCCCTGCGCTTCGAGCAACAGCGCGTGATCAACTTCTTCGGGAGCGCTCATCAGGAGCGCCATGTCGACGAGCCGGACGATCGCGCCGTGCAGCTGTTGCGGATCGCTGATGATGCCCCGCCGGTCGACCTTCATGCTTCGGTTGGAAACCTCGGCGGAGTCCCAGGACGTCAGCAGCGACAGGACAGCCATCCGGCGCGTCGGAGTCAGGAAGCGGCCGATTTCGAGCGGGTCGGCTCCGTCGACGATCACGTTGTCGTCGAACACCGGATCGTTGATGATCACGTCGCGACCACCGGTGAGCCGACGGAAGAAGCTGTTGAACGTCCGCTGGCGAGTGAGCTTCACCGGTGGACCCGACGGCGGGTAGTGCAGCTCGAAGACGGTGAAGTTCTGACTGTTGTTGCTGTTGCCCGAGTTCTTGCTGATGGTCGTCACGACCACCTCGACTCCGCGGACCCGGCCGGCGAGCCGTCCGGGTTTGAACATCGTCGCATTGGCCACGTTCAGACCGAGGTGGTGCCCGACCTGCGCCCATGCGACGTTTCTTCGGTCCGCCTGCTGCACGACGGACCGAACGAGGAGGCCGGCAATTCCACCGAAGATGAGAAGGAAGACGAGTGGAACGAGTGCGTCCATCAGCCGGTCGCATCCCCGGGGGCGGAACCGGTGAGCAGGGTTGCGTCGGCAACATAGAACGTGCGCATCGTGCGATCGACCCGGTCGAGGCGACCGCGGAACCGAATCGCCTCGTCGTTCTTCACGTCGGCATCGGCCGGCAGGTGGACGATGGCCTTCACCTGATTCGTGACGAGCGGGCTGTCGTCGATCCGGTAGACCAGGACGGTGGCTCGGATGCCGGGGGAGGAGAAGTCGCGGTCACTCTGGAAGGATCGGGTTCCGGTGATCGTGCCGTCCCACTCGACGATCCGGCC
>JAHDEJ010000044.1:25339-30866 GCA_020628865.1 Acidimicrobiales bacterium | reverse complement strand
GCGCTTGGCCTCGTGGCCATCGCCGCCACCGAAAAGGGCGTTTGCGCTATCCGGATCGGCGAGTCTGAAGCCGAACTGGTGGCCGAGCTCGCCGCCGAGTTTCCCAAGGCCGTGCTGACCCGAGCGGACGACGAACTCTCGCCGATCGCATCGGTCGTCGCCGAGCTCGCCGCCGGCCGCAGCACGGAGACGGCCGACATCCCGCTCGACCTGCAGGGCACGGCCTTCCAGGTCGAGGTGTGGGAGACGCTTCGATCGATCGAGCCGGGGGATCCCGAGTCCTACAGCGAGGTCGCTCGTCGCCTGGGCCGGCCGACAGCGGTCCGCGCCGTCGCAAGCGCCTGCGCCGCGAACCCGGTCGCTCTCGTCGTGCCCTGCCATCGGGTGGTGCGCGCCGACGGCTCGCCCGGCGGCTACCGCTGGGGCGCCGAACGAAAGGCTGCGCTGCTCGACGCCGAGAGCCGCGCCGCCGGGTCACCAACGACCTGACCCCAACTGGGCGTGCCTGCCGAGCACGTCCACTTCAAACCCAATCGACCAACCACCTGTGGGAGTACCACCATGCTGACGCGCCGCGTCCCAAAACCCGTTCCATCCGCCGAAGCCGAGCAACACGACAACGCACGAACACTCGGCCTCATCGTGCGGGCCGCCTACGGCATGCACTGGGCCGACCAGCTCGCACTGATCTGCGTGCCGCTCATCGCCGAGCTGGTCTTCGACGCCAGCCCGGCAACCATCGGCGTCCTCGTGGCCTGCCAGTCGATGGCGCAGCTGTGCGGTTCGATTCCCTTCGGCCTGCTGGTCGACCGATCCCGACCCCGGACACTCGCCATGGCCGCCACCGGCGTCTCGATCCTCGGGTTCCTCGGCGCATGGCTCGGCGTGACCGCACAGCGAATCACGGTGTTCGGCGGCTCGATCGTCCTCGCCGGATTCGGCATCGTGCTGTTCGTACTCACGATCCTGTCGATCCTGCCCACAATCACCCGGGGCGGCGACCTGACCGCAGCGAACTCGAGGGTCGAGCTTCCCCGTTCGCTCGCCTCGTTCGTCGTGCCCCTGCTCGTCGGCCTGGTGCTCACCGCCGGGAACGCCAACTGGTTCATGGTCGCTTCCGTCACCGGTGCAGCAACGGCGGCGCTGTTCTCGATGCGCTTGCCATCGCTGGCGCCGCCCGCCAAGGGTGGGCCGCCGGTCGTGCAACAGCTCCGAGATGGAGTGCGCTACGTGCGAGACGAACCCCGGTTGCGGGCGATCACTTGGTGCGCGCTGGCCTGGAACACGGCGTTCGCCATCGTGCTCGTTGCCCTGCTGCCGTTCCTCGAGCTCCGACAGCTCGACGCCGGGCTGTTTGGCTTGGCGTTCGCTGCGTTCGGGCTCGCCGCAGTGTTCGGGTCTCGGCTTGCCGGGTTGCTCTCGGACCGCCTCGCACCCCGCGCCATCCTGATCTTCGGCCCCGCGTCATCGGTCGTGGCCATTCTGCTGGTCCTGGTGGCGGGGTTCGCCGGGTCACCGGCTGGGTTCCTGGCCGGCTTCTTCCTGCTCGGCTTCGGACCATCGATGTGGGTGGTCGCCCAGAACAGCGTCCGCCAACTGGTGACGCCCCTCGCAACGCTCGGCCGGGTGAACGCCGTGATCCAAACCGCGATCTACGGCGTTCGCCCGCTCGGCGCGCTGCTGGGTGGCTTCATCGTCAGCCAGACCAACCCGACCACCGGCCTGATCGTGGCCGCAGCAGCGTTCGTGGCATCAACCTATGCAACGGTCGCCAGCGAACTGCGAGACATCACGGACTACAGCGGCCTCTCGGTTCCATCTTGATGCCGCATCCAGACAGAGCTGCGGTTCACCGGACGTGCTAGTCGATGAGCGCGGGCCCGGGGGTCAGCCAGGTAGTCAGCGCGGTGGGGTGGTCATCACACGAGTAGAGACGAAGGAGTCGGCGAAGATGGCTCGGTCCTCCCGTCGGCTCACCTGCCGATTCGCCCACGCCCAGGCAGAGGGATTGATCAAAGGTGAGCCGAACCGTCTGATCGCCGAGGAACCTGAATCGCTGGAGGTCCGACTCGTTGCACGAGACGATGTAGAGCTCGGCGCCGGAGTCGGCTGCAGTTGCCTCGACGCAACGGTCGTATGCGGGCATGTACAGCTGGCCGGTATCAGGCACGTTGACGTCGAACAGCTCATCGTCGAAGTACGGCTTGCACGTGTGAGCGGTGAGGGCCGCATCGATGTCGAGCGTCGCCCCGACACCTCGGACGTCGACGCAGTAGTGCTCGGGCTCGTCGTGCGGGTCGATCAGCTGAATGAGCGTGTTTCTCTGGACGGCCGGTGGAGCCTCGGTCGTGGTCGTCGGGGTTGTTGTGGTCGTGGTCGTTTCCGGCGACTCGCTCGTGGTCGTCGGCTGATCGGTCGTCGTGGAGCTGTCCGCGATGGAAGTCGACGTTGTCGACTCGACCTCCGTCGCTGCCGGCTCTTCGACCACGGTGGCGTCGGTCGTGCTCTGTGCAACGTTCGTCGAGCTACAGGCGGTGCTGAGGAGCAGGATCGTGATGCCGATCGACGTGATGGTTCTGGTCATGGCAGGGCAACTCTCTCGGTTGATTGGCCCTCCAAGACGGGCGCCGAAGCGCCCCACCTCACGCTAATCGACGGTGCTCACGGGTTGTCCGCGGGCACCGGCTCGAGAGCCCATCGGTTCGAGCCCGTTCTCCCCGGGCCCGTCGTGCGTCTCTACCGCGACAGATTCCCCAGGGTCGAAGCGATGAGGGCGTAGTGGGTGGGCAAGACGTGCTGCGCTCAAGAGACGGGAGAGTCATGAAGAAGAACACCTTGATTGCCGTGCTGCTTGCGCTCGGCCTCATCGCATCCGCCTGCGGCGGCGACGATGCCGACACGGCGGCCACAACGACAACGGTCGCGGAAACCGCCGAAGTCGAGGAGGCGGTCGAAACCACGGCACCGCCAACAACCGAAGCCGAAGAAGAACCAGCGGAAGAGGAGGAAGCCGAAGAAGAAGCCGACGAGGCGGAACCAGCGCCGTCCGGCGAACCCGTGCTGCTCGACCTTCAATTCTCGCCCATCGACCCCGGCAACTACCTGGTCGAAACGACCGGCGTGCCGTTCACCATCACGATCGACGGCGAATGGTGGGTGCAGCCCAACAGCGACGGCTGGACCGTACTGACCCACCCAGACAGCCAGGGCCCCGACGACCGCGACATCGTCTTCCTTCGCCCCTCCGACCTGAGCGACCCGTCGCAACCGGGCGCCGACCCCGAGGTGCAGGAAGGATGGCCGCTCGACGACCTCCCCGGTTGGCTCGAGAACATCACCGAAGGCCTCATCACCGAACCCGCAGTCGAGACGCAACTCGGCGGCCGCGACGCCCTGCGCTTCGAAGCCCAGGTGACCGACGAATCCATGTGTGGCCCCGAGCCGTTCTGCATCGGGTTCGCCACCAACAACCTCGTCAACAGCCTGCAGTTCGTGCCCGGCTCCAAGTCCGTCGTCTACTGGGTCGACATGGGCGACGAGACGCCGCTCGTCGTCTACATCGGATCACCCGCAGACAACGACGACTGGGAGGCCACCGCCGAAGCCGTCCTCGAGACCATCGAATTTGGTGAGCCCGGGCCGAATCCCATCGACCCAGACGGCGGCCCGTTGTGGGAGGCAGGTATCAGTACCGATGTTCCCGCCGGCGTGCAGCAGTTCCCGGCGCTCGGCGGACTGCAACTGGAGCTCGACGAAGAGCGCTTCATCGTCCAGGAGGGCGACAACTTCTTCGTCGTCACCGACGGACCCATCCCCGCCGATGTCGAAATCTGGGTGGCCTACTCCGACTTCGACGGCACACCGATCGCGACGACCGATGAACTCGTCGCCGTGTTGGAGTCAATCGAAACGACCGTCACCGAGGTCGACCCGTCCACCCACACACTCGGCGAGGCACGGTCGTTCGAGACCGCATCAACCGCAGCCGGCCCGCCCGGGCCAGACTCGCTCGGCATCTTCACGATGGAGGAGCAGATCCCCTGGTTCTCGCCCCCAGCCGGAAGGCTCTGGGTGTTCGAAACCGACCGCGGCGTCGTCGTGGTCAGCGCCGAATCCTTCGAGGGCGACACCTACCTCGAGCAGATGATCACGCTCGCCGAAGACGTCGTGCTCCCCGGAGCCGAACTGATCGACTTCGGCTAGACCCACCGCACTCGGGGCGCACCACACGGGTGCGCCCCGGTGTGCTGTGCTTCGCCGTGCTCAGCGGGTGGCCGCCGACCGTGTCACAGCACGTGGCTACTTTCGCCGGCATGGCGAAGAAGAAACGACGACGCGGCGGACGCGTCAACCAAGCTCCACAGAGCGAGAGCCGGAGTTCTTTCCCAATGCCGCCGCCTAGCTTTGTAGAAACTTCGGAGCGCTTTGTAAACTCCTGTATGGCTACTTCTTGGTACAAAGTGTCGGAGCGGGGGCAGATGGCATTGCCGGCTGAGGCTCGCCGTCGGTGGGGCATTGCCGAAGGCGGAACAGTCGAGGTTGCCGACCTCGGGTCTGCACTGGTCATCATTCCGGCCGGAAGTGGCGGGCTTCGAGGCATGCTCGGCGACGCGATCGCTGAAGCCGGCGGCTACGCCTCGCTCGCAGCGAAAGTGGTCGCCGATGAGCCCGATCTCTCATGAACACGGTGCTGGTCGACGACCACATCCTTCTCCGCGTTCTTCTTGGAGACGAACCCTCGACACTTCGGTCCGGTCAGACCGAACTCGCGACGACAGGGCTGTGGTACCACCGACTTTGCCGGGCGCTTGGCAACGACACAGTCGTCGGTGCGCTCTCAAGGCAGCTCGGCGGAATCGATTCCGCAGTGGCCGGCGAAGTCGCCCGCGCCGTCGTCGAACTGCCAGAACACATCTCGCTCATCTCGCTTCGAACACTTGCATGGCCAATGGGACAGTTGATCGCCGGCGGCACGCGCCTCAACCTGCTTTCGCTGGAAGCCCTGGCCGCGGCGCAGCACCTCGACGCAGAGATCTGTCTCGCCGCGACTGATGTCAATCTGCCACTCCAGGCAGCGGCGTCGGAGGCATCAGTAGCGATACGAATCCTCACAGAGGAGTAGGTGCTGGTGGCGGCGTGCGCCGGCGCCATGAGCTCAGGCGGAACAGCCACTCCAACGGGCCGTGCTTGAAACGGAGCTTCCAGACCAGGGCGAAGACCACGAAGATGCCGAACACCAGCGCAGTGAGGAACCACTCGTGCAGCACGCCCGTCTCCGCAGTGGGCGGGACAACGTTGGTCGCCCACGCCTGGAACACGTAGTAGCTGAGCGACATCGCCCCGACCACGCGCAACGGGGTGAGCGCCCGGCCGATCGCCGGAGCGGCGAGCAGGCACAAGCCGAGCACCGCGGTCGACGAACCCAGCGCACTCAGCACCCACGCCGGCATCGCCGAATGTCCCTCGACGTCCGCAAGGCGCTCCCAGCGAAAGGCGCCGTCGGCGGCCGCATCGATCGCCGGCTGCA
>JAHDEJ010000044.1:19560-25239 GCA_020628865.1 Acidimicrobiales bacterium | reverse complement strand
ACCGTCTGATGCGCAACCGCACCGACGGCAACCATCGCCGGAACAAGCGCCACCAGAACCTTCGACGGCAGGCGATGCAACCCGATCGCGAAGACGAACAGCAGCGAATACGACTGCAGCACGATCGCCAACCGATCGATGTGTTCGGTCAGCAACAGGCCAAGCGCCATCAACATCGCCGACCGCACCAGCAGCGTGCGGGCCGGAGTCGCACTGCGACGGGTCAGCAGCGTGACCCCAACGCCACCCAGCAGCATGAACAACGGCATCGCCCGCCCACGAAACAGCTCGGCCGCAGCATGGAGGGTGCCATCACCCTCACGCCACGCAACGAAGTGGGTGATCGTCATCGCCGCCATCGCGATACCCCGGGCAACGTCGATGCCCTCGATCCGACCTCGGCGGCCGGCAGCCTCCACGCCACGCGTCGGAACGGCGAGGTTCGCAGCAAGGGTCGAGCCAGAGGTGAGCATGGCCCCGACCGTACGAACCCTGCATTAAGGCCCCGTAAGCCGTGAGCATGTTCCCGACAAGAACTGCGAAGCCGCCCGATCGTGTGCCGAGATCAATGCTGGTACGTGTCCGCTGACACCGCCGCAGCGTCCGGGGGCCGTCACAGCATCCCGGTAGGATGGATGTCATGGCGAAAACTGAACTGTCCATCGAGCTTGACGCCGACCTCGCAGAGGAGGTGCTCGAGGCAGCCGAAGCCGGCGATGTCAGCACATCGGAATGGCTCAACGATGCCGCCGAGCGCGCCCTCGCAGCCGAGAACCGGCTCGTCGGGATCGACGACCTCCAAGAGAACCTCGAAGACGAGCTCGCGCCCGTCCCCGCCGAGGTCGAAGCCGAATTCGGCGACACCCACCTCACCACCCCTTAGACGGCAGGCTCCTGCTGCGTGGCGCAGTGAATGCCGCCGCCACCAGCCGAAACGCCGTCCACGTTGATCGCCACGACCTCCCGGTCCGGGTACAGCTCACCCAACTGTTCCTGGGCACGCCGATCCGCGGCTTCGTCGCCGAACGCACTCATGATCAGCGCCCCATTGCACACGTAGTAGTTCACGTAGCTCGCCAGGAAGTCAGCGTTGTTCGGCTGCCGGTTCGTGGCCGGCTGCGTCAACGCCACGAAATCGTACGGCTGCCCGCCGAGCGTCCGGAACGCCGCAAGCTCCTCCGCCGTCGCCTGCGCAAGGTCGTACCAGGTCTCGCCCGGCTCGGTGTACGACGTGTACTCGTGGACGATCGTCTGCGGATTCGCAAACCGGGCGAGCGTGTCGATGTGCCCGTCGGTGATGTCCTCGCCGGCGACACCATCAACCCACAGCAGCCGGTCGGCCCCCAACGCAGACGTCAGCACCTCGGCAATCTCGTCCTCAGACCAACCCGGATTCCGGTTGTCGTTCACCCAACTGCTTCGGGCCGCCAAGAGCGTGCCGTCGCCATCGGTCTCCAGCCCGCCGCCCTCACCCACGAGGCCCGTCTCCACCAGGCTCACACCGGCAGCATCGGCGACGACGCCGGCGAGCGTTGCGTCTCCCTGATGCGTCTGCTTGCCGCCCCAACCGTTGAACTCGACCCGCGCCGCCGACAGCTCGCCATCGTCCGAGACGAGAAACAAGGGCAGCGTGTCCCGCGCCCACAGGTCGTCGACCGGCGCCTCGATCAACTCCACATCGGAGCCGACGAGGTCCGCAGCAATCGCTCGATCACGCGGCCGCACCAGCATGCGCACCGGCTCGAACTCCGCCACGGTCAACGCAATCGTCGCGATCGACTCCTGCGCCTCCTCCAGGTACTGACCCCACACGGTCCGCCGGCCCGGGAAGCACATCCACGTGGCGGCATGCGGTTCCTCCTCGGCCGGCAAGAAGAACTCGGGCCGCGGCACCGTCGGTTCGAGGACCCCGCTCCGCCCGTCGCTCGTGCACCGCGTGAGGCTGATCGCGACCGGCCCGACCACACCGAGACGCACCAGCTGTCGCCGTCCAAGATCAACCATCGCCTCGTCCCTTCCACCAAATCACTGTTGACACTATTCGCCGTTGTCCTCATCCTTTCCTCACGGAGCCGCCGCGAAATCCGCGGCACGGCCCCAGAACGACGATGACCACACACACGCATTCAGCTCAGAAACTGAATATTGCCAAGCGCCGCAACGGCGCAGAGATGTGCATGGCCGTCGCCGCGTTCGGAGGCGGTATCGGTATGTCCGAGACCCCGGCTTTGCGGGAGGTCGACTTGTAGCGACGAACAATCGCCATAGCTCGAACCCGTTTCGCAACGCCGCCTCTCACTGAACGAGAGAGCGGCTTTTCTGCTTTTCAGGCCAAGAACCACGACAACACCTCAAACCAGCAACAACACCGGAGGGTCACCATGACCACTCAACCACTCACCGACATCTGGCCACTCCTCGGCCTCTCCATCACCACACCTCGCATCACGCTCGCGTACCCGACCGACGAAATCGCCGCGCAGCTCGCCGAGGCAGCCAAGCGCGGTATTCATCCCGAAGGCCTCTCGCCCTTCATGAACGACTTCAGCCTGCTCCCGCCCGACGAGCGCGCTCGCTCGGTCGTGCAGTTCCAATGGAAAGGCCGGGCCGAGTTCAGCGTCGAGAAGTGGACGCTTCCGTTCGCCGTGCTCGTCGATGGGGAAGTGGTCGGTGTGCAAGACGCCTTCACCTCCAACTTCGCTGTCACCCGCGCCGTCACCACCGGCTCGTGGCTCAGTGCCGACCGACAAGGCCAAGGCATCGGTACCGAGATGCGACGCGCCATCCTGCACCTGCTCTTCGATGGGCTGGGCGCCGAGCTCGCGCACACCGAGGCGTTCGCCCACAACGAATCGTCACAAGGCGTCACCCGCAAACTCGGCTACCTCGCCGACGGCGAGTCGATCGCCAAACGCGGCGACGGCCAAGCCGAACGGAGCCTCCGCTTCCGCATGGGACGCGAGCAGTGGGACCAGGTGCCGTCCGACGACCTCACCATCCACGGCCTCGAACCCTGCCTCCCGCTCTTCGGGCTCTGAGCCCGGGGCGGGGGCGGGGGGTCTCGAGCCCCTCACGCTTCGGCCTGTGGCAGGCCCGGTAGCGTGCGGGCATGTCACCGTTCGTCGGCCCGGTCGCGGTCTCGCTGATCCTCGCGTTGCTCGGGGCGGCGATCATCCGCCTCGGCAAACGAGGCCAAGCAGGCGACGTCGACTTCGCGATGGGCGGCCACAACCGGGACAACACCAACCCGAAGCAGTGGGCCAGGATGCAGGAGACCGTCGGCACCGGGCTCGTCCGAAGCGGCGTCGGCTACCTCATCGCTGCTGCGATGCCCCTCGTGTTGGTTGCTGCCGGCGTCGAAGGGGCCAGCACGATTCCACCGGCGCTGGTCATCGTCGCCATCTCCACCGCCTGGCTCCTCCGCGCAGCCGGCCGAGGGATCACCCAGCTGAACTGACTTCCGAACGCGGGAGAGCAACGATCACCCGCGCACCCCCGAGTGGGGAGTCGCTGATGGTTGCGTCTCCGCCGTGGCGGCGGGCGATCGCTCGGACGATCGCCAGGCCCAGCCCCGAGCCGCCCTCGTTGCGTGCCCGTCCCTCGTCGAGACGGACGAATCGCTCGAAGACCAATTCACGCTGATCGGGGGCGATGCCAGGGCCATCGTCGTCGACCGTGAGCTGCGCCATCTCGTCGCTCAACGCGACCTGAACGCCGATGGCCGATTGGCCGTAGCGGGCAGCATTGTCGAGCAGATTCACGACGATCCGCCGGAGTTCCGGAGCTCGGCCAATGACCGTCACCGCCGACGGGATGTCGACGTCGATCCGGTCGCGCGCCGGATGGTTGGCCACCACCTCCGCCACCAGAACATCGAGGGCGAGCGGTTCGCTGGCTCGTCCCTCCGGTGCGCGAGCCAACTGCAACAGGTCGTCGACCAACGCCTGCATGCGGTCCAGCTCTTCGACGACCTGCGGCGGATACGCAGACTCGGGCGCGTCGCTCCCGGCAAGCTCCGCCGCCATGCGTGCCGTGGTCAGCGGCGTCTTCAGTTCGTGCGATGCGTCGGCCACGAATTGCTGCTCCCGCTTCACCCCGCTCTCGATCCGATCGAGCATGTCGTTGATGACCTGGGCGATCGTGTCGACCTCGTCATCGCCACCGCTGCGCGTCATCCGACGGTCGAGCGTCGACGGGTCGATGGCCGTCGCCTCCGCCGCAATGCGACGCGTGGGCGCGAGGGCGCGGCCAACGACGATCCACGTGACCAGGCCAGACGCAAGTACCAGGAGCGGGCCGACGATGAGCGCGCTGCTCCGCGCGGCGTCCGCGGCGTCGGAGATGTCCGTGATCGCCTCATCGGCCGCCTCCAGCAACTCGAGTCGTTGACCACTCTGCCCACCGACCAGACCGCGAATCTGCTCGGTGCCGCGCTCGGCCACCTCACGCAGTTCCTCCTCGTCGAGCTCGTCGCTCTCGACCACGATGCCCCGCAGCTGACCCGTGCCCGAATCGATCGTGAAGCCACCAACCGAGTCGCCCTCCGGGTCGTCGAAGGGCTGCAGGTTCACGAACACATCACCGACATCGTCGATCTCGAGGAGCATCAGGTAGTCCTCGCCGTCGAGCCGGAACTGGGCGTCATCCTCACCGAGCTCGACGAGCGACAGGCCCTCCACGTCGGCCGTCACCGCTTCAAGGCTCTCCTGGCCGGCCGCCACCAGCCGGTCCGTCACCAAGCGGATGAACAGCCAACCGAACGCCACGACGATGATCGCCGACGTGACCACGGCGATCGCCGTCACCCGAGATCGGATCGAACCCATGCGCATCGCTCAGCCCACCGACTCGGGCTGGGCCGCCAAGCGATAGCCCGAGCCCCGAACGGTCTGGATCGATTTCACACCGAACGGCTCATCGATCTTCTGGCGCAGATACCGGATGAACACCTCGATCACATTCGAGCGATGGTCCTGCTCGTACCCCCACACCTCGTCGTAAAGGGTCTGGCGGGCCACCACCTGACCCTCCCGGCTCGCCAGCGCCAGCAACAGATCGAACTCGGTCGTGCTCAGCTCGATCGCCGTGCCGTCCCGCCGGACGCTTCGGGTGGCCGTGTCGATCTCGAGACCGCTCGCCTGCATGACCTGCTCGGCCGACCGACCGGTCCGCCGCACGAGCGCCCGAATTCGGGCGACCAACACCTCGAAGCTGAACGGTTTGCGAAGGTAGTCGTCGGCGCCGATGTCGAGCGCCTCGGTCTCGTCGAGGTCACCGTCCTTCGCCGTGAGCATCAGGATCGGTGTGGTCACACCCGCCGCCCGCAGTTCCCGGCACACCTGGAACCCGTTCATGCCCGGAAGGAGGATGTCGAGCACGATCGCATCCCAGCTCTCGGTCGAACCGCGCTCCAACCCGGCGTTGCCATCGTGCACCATCTCGGACCGGATCCCGGCGCGGGCGAGCCCGTCGGCGACCAGGGTCGCCAGACGGGTCTCGTCCTCGATGATCAGCACCCGCACGGATGCCCCGATGATCGTTGCACTCGGATCTTCCTACTCGTCCTCGTCGGCGTCGTCATGTTCGTCGCCATCGTCGCCGTCCTCCTCTCCGTCGGCGAGGAGGATCGAGCAGATGAGCGACCACGCGTTGGCGTTCTCCTCATCCTCGGACGCTTCG
>JAHDEJ010000044.1:0-19460 GCA_020628865.1 Acidimicrobiales bacterium | reverse complement strand
TCTTCGTCGTCGAACTCATCGCCGTCTTCCTCGTCGAACTCGTCATCGCCCATGGCGCCGGCGCCGGGGACGTGCGTCATGGTCGGCACGGGGGCGGCATCGCCGACGAGACCGTTGGTCACCTGGCGGTGCGGCTGGGCGTCGGCGGGCAGGTCGACACTCGACGGGGAGTAGAGGCCGAGGCCGTCCCAGGTCACCCGGTCGGCGAACTGCGGCTCGCCGGTCGGACCCTCTTCCGCCGTCGACGGATCCACGCCGTCGCCATCGCCGTTGGCGTCGTACGCCAGCACGATGTTCCGGCGGCTGCCTTCCCGGCCGGCGAGGTCGGTGCCGTCGAGCGAGGCGAACGTGAAGTTGGCCATGTCGAGCGAGCGCTCGGTATGCACCGGGTTGTGGATCAGCACGTCGGTCGTCGCCGCGGTCGTCAGGTTGTCGACCGTCCACAGCCCGTGCCGGGGAGCGAGGAAGCCGACGTCGAAGTTGCGGAGATCGACGTTCTCGACCGAGCCCGGCCCGAAGGTGGCGTCGTTGTTCAGATCGAGGCCGATGCCGACGGCAGCCGTGTGGCCGAAGTTGTGGCGGAACGGTTCGGCGATGCCGATCGCCCGGATGTTCTTCAGGTTCAGTCGCTCGTTGTAGTTCATGAGCACGCCGTCCCGGACGTCCCAGGTCACCATGCCGTCCATGGTCGGCGTCAGGCTGTCGATGTAGGCGGCCGGCGGAACGTTCGGATCGCCGAGGTAGCTGGCGCCGTGGATGTAGCGGGCCCGGAAGCCGACGACCGAGCCGTAGGCGGCGTTGTCACGAACCTCGCCGAGCGGTGCCCACCAGACCTCGATCGTGTCGCGGTCGGGGACCAGCGACGGGTCCGGCAGGGTGGCGACCTGCACGCTCGAGACTCGACCGAGGTCGGCTTCGGCGAGCGCTTCGCTCCACCAGATGAGGCCGTGCGCCGACGAGCCGGCGGACACGTTGCCGATCACGTCGATGCGGTTGCCTTGGAACCAGAAGCCGTCGCCGTCGACACCGAAGTCCTGCCGGGCGGCCCGGAGGTCAGGGTCGATCGCACCCTCGTCGCCGAAGCGGAAGTTCGGCATCACGGTGCGGATGGCGATGTTGTCGATCCACTTGCCGGTCTCGTCGCCGGCCTCGGTGAAGAAGCCAGCACCGGCGTTGTCATAGGCCACGTTGCGGAGGAAGTCGACGTGGCTCGAGTGGTTGGTGAATGCCCAGCCCGGGTCGCCGGTCACGACCGAATCGGCCACGACACCCGGGGTGGTGCGGGGATCGGCACCGCCACGATGGAAGTGCACCGTGTAGCGACCGCGAACGTTGTCGCCGCCGAGCTGCTCGAAACTGCCGTCCCAACCGACGGCGCCGGGCTCGATCTCGCCGAAATCGACATCGTTGAGCTCCTGCGACTTGTCGGTCCGGCCCATGTCGCTGAAGCGAGCGCCGCGGATCTGGGCGTCGAGCGTGTGCATCACCATGAGGTGGCCACGACGATCGATCTGCGGGTTCTCCGACGAGAACTGCACGTTGCGGGTCAGGTTGGCGACGTAGAGGTCGAGGTCGCTGGCCGGCGGCACGTGGTCCAGCTGCAGCGGCTCGCTGAACCGAACGGTGGTGCCGTCGACGCCGGTGATGACCCGGAGTTCGTCGCTGGTCGAGCCGTTCGTTCCGGTGATGACGATCTCGTCGCCGGCATCCCAGCCGACGAGCGGGCCGTTCACCTTGATGCTCGTGTCACCGGCCCGGGGGAAGCTGGTGACGGTCGTGCGATGGGTGACATCGCCGCCCTGCACGACGGTCGTGCCGTGGAGCAGCGCGCCGCGGGAGATGAGGCCCGGGTCCTCGCTGCGGTCGATCGGGCCGTCGTCGGCGAACTGAATCGATGCAACGACGTCGTCGGCCACCGGCTGCTCCGGCGTGCCCACCTCGAACGTGCCGCTGGGTGTGGTCACGAGCGTGTCCACCTTCAGCTCGGTGTCGACGTCGGTCGCGAACCGGAGCGTGCCGTCGACACCGATGCGCTCGATCTCGGGGTCGAGCTTCGTGTCGACCGTGACGGTCACGCCGGCCGGAATGTGGACCATGCTGCCTGTCCCAGGCACGCTGCCGCCCCAGGTGGCGGGCGAGCTCCAGTCGCCGCTGGCCGCCGCGATGTGCGTGGCATTGGCGACCTCCACCAGGCCCATCACTGCCGCGTGCGTCTGCACATCGTCTGCGTGGTCATGGTTGCCATCGCCGGAGCCGTTGTGGTGCGACGAATGGTCGTCATGGTCGTGGTCGCCGCGGCCCTCTGCGGATACGTCGATCGCAGAGGTATCGGAAGACGATGCACCGGCCACGGCGTCGCCGCCGAGAACCTGCGAGTCGGATGACTCACCGGCGCACGCAAGCGCACCGAGGGAAAGAAGGGCCGCCAGCCCGAAGGCGGAGGCCCGTGTACGGAGTCGGGGAGTGTTGTTCATGCCACGACCTTGACGATCGAACATGAAACGAACCTTGGAGCGTCTCGCATCCCGCCGGGTGAAGGGGTCGCGTCTCACTTTCACCCGGTTGGGTGAGGGGGTCGCGTCTCACTTTCACCGAGTCGGGTGAAGGTGAGACGCGACCCCCACATCATTTCCCCGCAGGACCAGGGTCAGAGCGGTCGGGCGAAGGAGATCTCGTTGCCGTCCGGATCAGTGATGTGAAAGTACCGTTCGCCCCACGGTGCATCGGCCGGCTCGGCGTGTGGGTTGTAGCCGGCCGCCGCAAGCGCAGCGTGGGTGGCGTCCGGATCGTCCACGTGGATGATGATCCGCCCCCACGAGTTCGAAGCCTCACGTGACTCCACGAGCTGCAGATTCACGAAGGTCCCGCCACCGGCGCGCATCGACGTGAAGGTCGCATCGGGTCCGCCGTAGGCGTAGGCCATGCCGGCCGATTCCCAGAACGCGGCCGCCCGCGCCATGTCCCCCGTGTGAAACGTGATCGCGTTCAAACCCGACATCTGCGATCACCGTACCGACTCCGCAGCGTGGGCTCTATGCGGTTCGGCCGCTCAACTCCATGTCGATCGTCGTCAGCTGGTCGAGCACGCCGTTGCCGAAGTCGAGGATCTGGCTCGTGACCACCGACGACGTCGCCGAAACCGGTGTCAGGCGAGTCAGGTCGAGCGTCGTGGTTGCCGTGCCCGAGGTCTCCCACAGCTCGAAGGTGATCTGCTGGCCGTCGACCACGCCAACCGCGCCCTGCTCGACAATTTGTGACGTCTCGGAGGTGAGCGTGACGATGTCGCCTTCGATGGACGTGACCGTGGTGATCGACACCTGCTCGATCACGATGCCGAACAGCTCGAACTCGTTGATGGTCTCCCACATCGCACCCACACCAACGGCCTCCGCTGGCAGCGGATTGGAAATCTGCGCTGTAGCTTCGAGCAGTTCGTCGGTGAAGCCATCGGCGCCCGCAAAGTCGGACAGGCCGATCAGCCCTCGGTCGTCCATTACGGACTTCGTTACGATCCCAACGCCCGCCTGCAGCGCGGCATCAGTCGCATCTGCGGTGGTCGGGTCGGACGACTCGACCAGGTTCATCGAAAGAAGCGTCGAGTCGATCGCAATGACGCCGTCGGCATTCGTGGCCGAAAGCTCGCTCGTCGAATCGATCGTCACCGAGTTCCCTGCAGTGATCACCTGGTTGTCGAACGTCTGGTCGAGCGCCTGCGTCTGACGAATGTCCAGCAACTCGGTGCCGTCCGGAATCACGAACCGCAGCTCCCGTCGTGGCTCGGCACCGGCATCCAGCAGCCGAACAGTGTCCTCGAAGACGTATCCGGTTGCAGCTTCCGTCGTGGTGGTGGTCGGCGCTTCCGTGGTCGTGGTGGTCGGCGCTTCCGTCGTCGTCGTCGACGTCGTGGTGGTCGGCTCGGCTTCAGTCGTGGACGTCTCCGCCTCGACCAGATCCTCGTCCGCCGTCGCCGTGGAACCGCCGCATGCCGCCGCCAGCAAGGCAAGCGTCAGGCACACCACACCCAAGAACCGACCGCCGTTCATCAGACGCTTCACTACAGAACCCTTCGTTCGCCGCCGAACTGCAATCTTGCTCGGTGCGCCCGACGAACCCGAGGATGCTGCGCCGTCATACCCGGGTGAACGGGGGTCGGTGAACGGGGGTCAGGTCTCACTTTCACCCGGTTGGGTGAAGGTGAGACGCGACCCCCGCCGGCTTTCATGTCGCTTGGCTGAGGCCGATGGAACACGATGGACGCCGCATCTGGCACCAAACACCGACGACGCCGTGCCGGCGCAGCCGGCCTCCTCGGCCTCATGTCCTGGCTGATCGGGCTGCTGATCGCCGCGATCGTCGGCGCAGACTACGACCCTGATGCCGCAGACTTCCGGGATCGCGCCGAGAAGGTCGAGGCAGTGGTGACCGCCACCGATCTCGCCGTGCTCGTCGTGGACAACGATGGAGAACCCACGACCGTGCCGCTCCAGGCCCGAGATGTCGGGCGTTTTGCGGTGGGTGACACGGTTCTCGTTCTGATCGCCGGCCCGACCGAAGCCCAGCTCGTGGAGGATGCACCCCCCTCGCCACAACGGGCCGACGCGTTCGTGCTGCCCATCGTCTTCCTGGGTCTGGGCGCAGTGCTGGTCTTGTTCGATCCGGAGATTCTCTACCCGGAGGCTGCCCGTGAGCGATGATGTGATCTTTCTGCTTGCCGGCGGGTTCGGCGCGCTGTTCGGCCTCTGGCGCGTGTTGGACGGTGCGCTGGCGAGACGATCGGTGGTTCGGTTGCTGTCCGTCGGGGGCCTGGCGCTCGTCGGAGCGGTCATCGCAGACGGACTCATCGCGCTGGGCGAAGGGCGCACGTTCTTCGACCACTACTCGGACTTCGGGATCCTTGTCCTGCTCTTCATCGTGATGGTCCTGCCGCTCTGGGGATTGTTCGACGAACGCATCCTCGCCCAAGTCGGTGAGTTCGGAGTTGCCGTTCTCGGCATCACGGCGGCAGCGCGCATGGCGGATCGAGCTGGATGGGCGCCCGCAGGAGCTCTCGCGGTGGCGTCTCTCGGAATTGCGCTCCTGCTGTTGCGAGGCCAAGCGAGCGACATGCTCCGGCTTGCGGCCTATGGCTGGTTCCTGCTGTGCACGGTCCTGCTCGCCGTACTCGAGGGTGACAACGCCATCGCGCTCATCGATGACGACATCGTCGAAGTGTCGGCCGTGCCGACCTTCGCCGCGTTCGCGGCTCTGATGTGGCTGGCCTTTCACAGCGTCTTTGCCTCCAAGTTCGTCCTGATCGCGCTCACCTGTCTCCGCAAGGACGGTCGGGCCCTGGCGTACGAGTTCGGCAGCCGGCTGATCGTCCCATCGACGGTGTCGCCGATCGCCGGCACTGCTGCCGTCGGAGCCGTTGCACTCCTCCTCTTCAGTGACGTGGCGTTCGACTGGGCGCCCGACGCAGTCTTGGTCGCCGCGGTGATCTTCGTCTTCCCGATCTTCGAAGCCACTGTCGACCGTGTTCTGACCGATCGCGAAGTGCAGCCCGCTTGACGCTCTTCGAATTCAGATCAGTCGGGTGAAAGTGAGACGCGACCCCGTCACCCGGTTGGGTGAAAGTGAGACGCGACCCCGTCACCCGGTTGGGTGAAAGTGAGACGCGACCCCGTCACCGAGTTTGGGTGACCGTGGTGGGGTGAGGGGCGCTACGCGGGTGCTGGCACTTCGGACAGGTGGAGCTCGAGCAGGACCTGTCCGTCAGTGCCGTCCCGGACGACGACATCGACTGCGTCGTCTCCCTCACGAACTTCCACCTCGGCCGTGTCGGCATTCGGCACGTACACGTGGCGGAGACAGTCGGCGTCTTCTTCGACCCCCGGCGCACACACCTCGATCGCGGCCTCGAAGCCGTCCGTGCCGTACACGACCGTCGTATCACCGACGTCGTCTGAGTCGACGGTGGTGGCAGACGAGGCCAATACGAACTCCACGCTCGAAGCGATCGCGCCGATGCGAAGCTCCACGCTGACGTCGGCAGGTAGTGCTTCACCTGTCTGGAGACTCGGAGACCCACCTGACGTGAGTGGATGCGGGTTCGCCGCAAGCCAGCCACGGAAGTCCTCCGCCGAATCCGCCGGTGCATCGGGCGGCAGTGTGACCCAGAGCGTTGGCTCCCAGGCCTCGGTCGCTCGGTGGTACTTTCCGATGCCGGGTCCGGGCACCTTCGTACCTTCACCGCCGGTCACGCTGTAGTAGTCGAGCCCGCACTGGAACAGCACGTTGACCTCGCTCAGGTCGACGGTCTCACCGTCGGGCTGCTGCAGGCGAATCTCGGCGACCGACATCTCGGCCGTCTGGCCGTCGAGCGCGGGCAGCCGCTGGCCGGCCCAGAAGTGCATGAAGAGTGCATCGGGATTCCACGGCGCCGAATAACTTCCATCCGGCTCCTGCCGCCACTCGATGTGGCCGCTGTCCGGCACGCCGAACGGATCGCCGTTGATCTCGCCCGGCACACCGAGGTAGCTGCCCTTGTGACCGCCCACGAGGTTCACGTCGAACCCCTTGGTCCAGGCATCGTCGGCGAACTGCCAGTACGACGCATCACGCACGTTCACGCGGAACGGCACCGAAGGCACGTGGCCCAACTCCGGGATGACCGAGCAGCGCCATTCGACGAACAACGAGTCCCCGGCGCCGATCGTCCCCCACTCTTCGTTACGGGTCGCACCCTGCGTCCAGCTCCATCCCTGCGGGAGGAAGAGCGGAGCGTCATGCCCACCCATCGGCCCGTCCTGATTCGGGTTCGACCCGTCCCCGGCACCGATCGTGCTCTCGATCACCTGCTCGACCGTGAACGCGGGAGGAGAAGGTTCCTCGTCGACACACACAGAAAACAACGCGCAAAGCAGCGCCCGCCAAATTTCCGCCATATGAGCCAATCGGCCCATCCGCGCGGAACGTGAGGAAACGCCGAGTCAGGGCAGAGACGGCCGGCAGATCAGCCGAGCGAGACGAGCGGTGGCGGGTTGTCCGACAACCAATCGTCGAAGTCCGCAGCAGAATCCGCCGGCTGGCCGGGAGGCAGCGTCACCCACAACGTCGGCTGCCAATTCTCCGTGGCGGCGTGGTACTTGCCGATGCCCGGCCCAGGCACCTTCGTACCCTCACCCGTGGTCACGCTGTAGTAATCCAACCCGCACTGGAACAGCATGCTGAGCGACGTCAGGTCCACCGTCTCACCATCGGGCTGCTGCAAGCGGATCTCGGCAGCCGACATCTCTGCGGTCTGGCCCGGCAGTGCCGGAAGACGCTGACCCGCCCAGAAGTGCATCAACAACGCGTCCGGATTCCACGGGGCCGAGAAGCTGCCATCGTCCTCTTCCCGCCACTCGATCTGCCCGTTGCTCGAATCGGCAAACGGATCCGTATTGATCTCGCCGGCCTGCCCCAGATAGCTGCCCTTGTGACCTTCCTTGAAGCTCACCTCGAAACCCCGAGTCCACTCGTCGTCGGCGAACTGCCAGTACGACGCATCCCGCACGTTCACCCGGAACGGAATGTCCGGCACCGTGTCCAGCTCCGGAATCACCGAACACCGCCACTCCACGAACAGCGAAGCACCGGTTCCGATCGTGCCCCACTCTTCATTGCGGGTCGGCCCCTGCGACCACGTCCACCCCTGCGGAAGGTACAGCGGCCCATCGTGAAGACCCATCGGGCCCTCCTGATTCGGGTTCGACCCGTCGCCGGCCGAGATCGTGCTCTCGATCACCTCGCCGATCGTGTACGTCGGCTCGACGGCGTCGTCGCCACACGATGCAAGCAGCACCAGAAAGAGAAGAATGATCAGCCGTCGAATCATGTCCATCAATCGGTTCTACCCGACCAGAGGTGAGCCCGGACCGCGGCACCTGATGACTGACACGCCGTGCGCGTCTAGCGTTGCGGGATGGTCACCTTCTCTCCTGCCAAGTGGAACGCACCCAAGGCCCCGGGGCTGGTGGGGGACTACGAGGAGAACGATCGCCTCGCCGGCGCCCGGCTCGTCACCACGCCATTCAGCGGACCCGAGGACGTCGCCGTCGGCCCCGATGGTGAGCTCTACACCGGCACCGAGAACGGATCGCTGCTGCGCATCACCACCGGCGGCAACGTCAGCACCGTCGCCAACGTGGGTGGTCGACCGCTCGGCATCGAGCGCTACGGCGACGACCTCCTCGTCTGCAACGCCGACCTCGGCCTCCAACGCGTCACCCTCGACGGCACGGTCGACCTGCTCACCGACACCGTCGGCTCCCAGAAGCTGCTGCTCACCAACAACGCCAGCGTCGCCGCCGATGGCACCATCTACTTCACCGAGTCCTCCCAACGCTGGCCGCTCAGCGAGTACAGCAACGACATCGTCGAAGGCACCGCAACCGGTCGTCTTCTTCGCCGCAGCACCGACGGCGAGGTGACCGAACTCGTCCCCAACCTCGCCTTCGCAAACGGCGTGGCCCTCGACGCCGACGAATCCTCCGTCTTCGTCGCCGAGACCGCCAAGTACCGGATCCACCGGCACTGGCTCACGGGCGACAAGGCCGGCCGAACCGACATCTTCCTCGACAATCTCCCCGGCTTCCCCGACAACCTGTCGTTCGCCGACGGCATCGTCTGGGTGGGCTACGCATCACCCCGCAACCCGCAGGTCGACGCCATGAGCACGAAGACGTGGATGAAACACATCGCCTTCCGGCTGCCCGACGCCGTGAAGCCGAAGGCCCTTCGCCACGGCCTCGTCGTCGGCTACGACCTCGAGGGCAACGTCGCCCACAACCTCCAGGACCCCTCCGGCAAGGTCGCCATCACCACGTCGGCCCGGGTCGCCAACGGCAGCCTCTACATCGGCATGCTCGAAGACCCACACATCGCCATCGTCGAGCTCTAGTCCCGGAACGACTCGTGCCGTTCCCCAATCCGATCCGACGGATCCGCTCGTTCTTCGCACTCGACTGGATCGGCGACGACGACCTCTACCTCCAAGCCTTCAGCACCATCACGCCAACGCTGCTCGTCGGACGACGGCCGTCCCCCGAACACCTCGACACGCTGTCGGCCAAAGGCGTCACGCATGTGGTCAGCTGCCTCGAGGAACACCGGCGCACCGACGTCGCCTTTCTGGCTGACGACTTCGACCACCTCTTCCTCCCGGCCAATGACGAGATGAACCACGACCTGGCCGACGCCATCCAACAGTTCGTCTCGTGGGTTGACGAGGCCCGAGCCACCGACCCGAACGCCACCGTCCTCGTGCACTGCGAAGTCGGCGTCAGCCGATCGGCCAGCCTCGCCATCGCCCTGCTGATGCGAGACGACGGGCGCACCTTCCTCGACGCATTCGAACTCGCCCGCAGTCGCCGCGTGCAGGTCCTCCCGAACCTTGCGTTCGCCTCCCAACTCCAACACCTCGAACATCGGCTCCAACCGACGCAACGCACCGCAACCCCGTCCTCGCTCGCCATCTACCTCGGCCGCCACTGCAGCGCTCCCGCCGAGGTCGACGAACTCCAAGCTGCGCTGGAGCAACACGATTTCGACGCGCCGGCGGCACTGCGCTCCATCTACGGCGGCGAGATCCCCCGCGTCGTCCAGGGTGCACGCTCCGCCAGCGGCTGAACCGACGAGTGTTACGGTTGCCGCTGTGAGCATGGTGCACCCGACCGGATCCGATGTTCCACGCTGAAGGCGTCACCAAGTCCTACCGGTCCAAGTCCGTCCTGCGCGGAGCGAATCTGACCGTCGAGCGTGGAGAGTCCGTGGCGCTCGTCGGAGAAAACGGTGCCGGCAAATCCACCTTCATGAACATCTGCGCCGGGGTCCTCACACCGGACTCCGGGACGATTCGCATCGATGGCTCGCTCGGCTGGTGCCCCCAACAACCCGGACTCGTGGATCTTCTCAACGCCGAAGAACACCTCAACCTCCTCGCCGCCGGCACCACCGACCCCGTCGCCGCCAGAACACGCGCGCTCGACATGCTCGATGTGCTCGGATTCGACCTGGCCGACACCACTGTCTCCCGCGACCTGTCCGGCGGCCAACGACAGAAACTCAACCTCGCGCTCACCCTCCTCGACGACCCGCAAGTGCTCCTGCTCGACGAGCCGTACCAGGGGTTCGACCACGGCACCTACGTCAACCTGTGGGATCAGATCGCCAGATGGACCGACGAGGGTCGCGCGGTCATCGTCATCACCCACCTTCTTGCCGAACGCAACCGCGTCAGCCGAGTCGCTGAAGTCGCCAACGGCGTCATCGCCGAGGTCACGTGATGCTCCGCCGAGTCGCCGCCGTCGCCCGATCCCAGGCCAGAGAGCTCAGCCGCCGCCGGCTGGCCCTCGCCATGCTGATCCTGCTGCCCCTCGTCTTCTACTGGACCACGGGCAGCGACGACTACGCTCCCGTCTTTGCGTCGGTCGGCATCGGCTGGGCCTTCTCCGTCGCCACCCTCTTCCTCACCCAGGGCATGCATCAGGTGTCGCCCCGGCTGTCGCTCCTGAACTTCCGCAGCGGCGAGATCCTCGCCGGACGGGTGCTTTGTGCCCTCACCTTCGGCGCCCTCGTCGCCGCCGGCCTCTGGCTCTACATCCGCCGAGATCCCGTCATCGTCAATGAAACAGAACTCGTCTGGGCCTTCGCGTTCGCGCTGCTCGGATCCGTCACCCTCGGACTCGCAGTCGGCGCGCTCGTGCGACGCGAGATGGAAGCCATGCTGCTCCTCGTCGGCATCATCGGCATCCAATTCGTGGTGGACCCCGGAACCACCTTCGCCAAGGTGCTCCCGCTCTACGCCGCCGAGCGGCAGGCGGCCGTGGCGGCCGGCTGGGGTTGGCCGCTGCAATCGTTGCGGTGGACGGCCGCAGTGTCCGCCGTGCTCTTCACGGTCGCCGTCATCGCGTCCACCGTGCGGGCGCCCCGACCAGTCAACCGGACCCCCTCAACCTCAACGGGAACCGGAAGCGCACCCGGGACGTCAAACACCACATGAACCCCCGACGACGTCTCGCACTCCTCATCGCCGCAATCTCGATGGTTGCCGCATGCGGCACGAGCGAGCCGCTCGACGACGACCTCAGCGTGCGAACCAACGAACGGAACGTGGCGCAAGCTCGTCACACCTTCGACCTCGCCGTCGAACAATGGGAACGCCAGCAACCGATGGCGCACACACTCACCACCTACTTCGGCACCTTCGCCGAACTCGAGATCTCCTACGACGCCGACGGGAACGTCCTCACCGAAGAGCTCCGTCACGACGATGCCAGTGCCGGCCAGGTCGACGTTCTGCCTCGCAGCGTGGACGCCGCGTTCGCAGAGATCGACGCACTGATCCGCCTGTTCGAGACCGGCGAACGAGAGGTTCCCGAAGACGGTGAATGTGGCCATCACTTCAACGTCCGGTACGACGCCACGCTCGGCAACCCGACCTCCTACGACACGCTCGGACCATGTGACGACGGCGTCGGCCTCGAACTTTCCGTACGCGTCGACGAATAGAGCTGCCACACTGAAACGATGAGTGCCGGATGCTGTGACGCCAAAGGCGAGGAGCTCGCCGAATTGCACGGGCGACAACGCCGCGTCCTCTGGATGGTGTTGGTCATCAACGCCGTGCTGTTCGTCGCCGAGTTCACCGTCGGTTGGCTGGCCCGTTCCGTTGCGCTCCTCGCCGATTCGCTCGACATGTTCGGCGACGCCGCCGTCTACGGCTTCAGCATCTGGGTCCTGCATCGAGGCGCTCGTTGGCGGGCCCGCGCCGCCTTCGCCAAGGGAACGCTGCAGCTGGCCTTCGGACTTCTCGTGCTCGGCCAGGCCGCCTGGCAGGCCACTCGCGGCAGCGTGCCCGAAGTCGAAGCGATGGGGCTCATGGGTGCCGTCGCACTCGCCGGCAACACCTTCGCCTTCTACCTGCTGTGGTCCCACCGGTCGGACGACATCAACATGCGATCCACCTGGTTGTGCTCACGCAACGACCTCATCGCCAATACCGCGGTCCTCGGCGCGACCGCACTGGTGTGGTGGCTCGACAGCCGCTGGCCTGACGTAATCGTCGGCGTGGCGATCGCTGCGCTCTTCCTCCAAACGGCCTTCGGTGTCCTGCGCGACGCTCGAACCGAACTGGCCGAACTCCGCCACGAACCAGAGGCGACTCCCGTCGGCTGACTGAAGCGTTGAACCCGAACCGGGTTCTGCCGACAGAGACATGTGACACGGCGGTCGATCATCCTCATTCTCCTCGTTCTCTCAGCGCTCTCGGCTTGCTCGAGCGACGCTCAGACGGTCGTCGACGTGTCG
The DNA here is from genome assembly GCA_020628865.1 of Acidimicrobiales bacterium. Lineage (GTDB taxonomy): Bacteria > Actinomycetota > Acidimicrobiia > Acidimicrobiales > SHLQ01 > SHLQ01. Next base: position 7,133 of record JAHDEJ010000044.1, on the reverse strand, counting down.
GCGAGGGCCATCTCGTCCGGTACTGCGGAGGTCGTGGTCGACCGATCCGGCAGCGGCGTCGCGGCGATCGAGCTCTCCTCGGGCTCCTCGTCATCGATCGTCACGCCCGGGTCGGCCGTGCCGACCGCCTCCGCGCTAGTCACGTTCTCGTCGCCTCCGGAACCACAGGAAGACAGCAACAACACCAACGCAAGCGTACGTGCGCAACGACCATGAAGACGAGGACCGACCGACATGCCATCTCCTTCGGCACCATCCGGGTCGACCTTTCGCTCTGCCGACCAATCAGGACAACACCATCGACTGCAGCCATAGGGTCTCCACATGGACACCTGGGAGTACTTCACCACCACACTCATCGCCGACACCAACGAGCAACCCGTCCCGATCCGAGACGATGTGCCTGCCGGAAACCACCCGCGCTATTCCGTCTACACACTCATTCCGCAGCTCAACAATCTCGGACAGCGCGGCTGGGAACTGCTGTCGCTCGAACCCGTGCAGGAAGGCCGCAACGGCGACCTCCGAACCTGCGACGCCGCGTCCGGTCAATGGACCTACACGTACTTCGCCACCTTCAAGCGACGCATCCCGGGCTGATCCGCGCTCAACCAGGGGGCCGGGCCCGTCGATGACAGGTCATGCGGCGAACACACATTGGGGGGAGGCGAGCAGCGTTCAGCGCGCTCGCACTTGTGCTCCTCATGCTCATCGGAACCACAGCCTCGGCGGGAGCGGTGGCCACCGAAACCCAACAGGTGCAGGGGATCGACAAGGACGCGACCCTTTTCGTCGTCCGAGAGCGCATCGTCTACGGAATCGATCTCAGCAGCGGCCGTGAATGGCCCATCACCCCGCCCGAACTCACCGTCGTTCGCGCCGACGTGTCCCCTGACGGATCGACGCTGGCGTTCCACTCCACCGGCCCAAACAGCTTCGGCGACCTCTACCTGATCGACACCGACGGCAACAACCTCCGTCGGATGGACCTCCTGCCCCACAAACTCCACGAGGTGTTCTGGGACTCCACCGGCGAACGCATCTACTTCGACATCAACCCGCTCGACTCCCTCGCGGAACCGTTCCAGATCGCCTCGTTCGACCTCGCCACGGAGGCCATCGCCTACCACACACCCAACGACGTGGATGCACGTCTGATCGGCGCCCGACCCGGCGTGCTCGCCTACTGGGAGCTTGGCGACGGAGGCGAAGCGACCTTCGTCCACATGGATCCCGCCACCGACACGGTCATCGCTCGCCGCAGCGCAGCCAACCCGTCGCAGGCGAAGCTCAACGCAGATGGCAGCCAGGCGATCTATGCAACCGCCGGCGAAGGAGTGCTGGTTCTGGATCTCGGCGGCACCGACCCAGCCGCCACACAACTCCAAGCCAACGGCAACATCACCTGGCCGCGGCTGTCACCCGACGGACGGTGGGCCGCCTTCACCCACGCGCAGGTTCTCGTCGCCATCGAGATCGCCAACCCGTCGAACCGGCTGGAGCTCACCGACCGAGCAGCGATCACCAGCATCATCAATGAACTCTGGCTCCCCGACTCCTCCGGCCTCCTGTTCGCGACGAACAGCCTTGGCGAGCGGCAGGTCGTCCACGCTCCCCTCGACGGCAACGCTGTCGCCACCGGCTACCTCGGCCTCTCCTTCCGGGCCGTCGAGGGAAGCGAGGGCGGAGCGCTCATCGCATCGGAACCCGACGATGCAATGGACCCGACCCCGGAACCCGAGCCGGCTTCCCTGCCGGCGGAGCCGTGCGAACTCGAGGGCGGACCCGACCGAGACTGCGACGGCACCATCGACTGGGAGGATGCCTTCCCTGACGATCCAGCCGAAACCAACGACCTCGATCGTGACGGCATCGGCGACAACGCCGACCGCGACCGCGACGGGGACGACCACCTGAACGATACGGATGTATTTCCCGATGACCCGGACGAATGGGCGGACACCGACGGCGACGGTATCGGCGACCAGCGCGAAGCCTGGGAACACCGATCATCCATCGAACTCAACAATCGGGCAGCGAGCGCCGGACTGGTCGACGCCGATGGCGACGGACGATGGGATGCCGACCTCGACGAGGACGGCGACGGCTATCACGACGCCATCGATCCCGACCCGACACAGCCGCCGGGCGTCTCGTGCTGGACGCCATCCACCACCCCAGAGCTGCTCCCGGTCGGCCCGGAGCACAGCGACTATGACGGCGACGGCGAACCCGACAGCACCGACCAGGACCTGGACAACGACGGTGTCGTCACCGAACGGGAGCTGGAGGATCTTCGCTGGTACCACGGCGACGGCGACCAGGACGGCGATGGCATCCCCGACGCTGAAGACTTCGATCTCGATGGCGATGGATACGACAACGGAGCAGATCAGTTTCCGTTCGACGATCGCGAGTGGATCGACTTCGACTGCGGTGGCCTCGGCGACAACAGCGATCCGGACGACGATGACGACGGTGTCTTCGACGAGGTGGACGCCTTCCCGCTGAGCAGCTACGAGTGGTTCGACTCCGATGGGGATGGCATCGGCAACCGCCTCGATGCCGACGACGACAACGATGGCACCATCGACTCCGAGGACGACTTTCCGACCGATCCGACGGCCATCGCCGACACAGACTTCGACGGCATCCCGGACAGCATCGATCCCGACGACGACAACGACGGTGTTCCGGACGCACAGGACGCCTTCCCGCTCGATTGGCTCTACTCGGCAGATGCGGACGGGGACGGCGAAGGAGACTTCGAAGCGGACCCCGAGCTGACGGCGATCGTCGAGCAGGCACTCGGTCTTCGCGACGCCAACGGCCTCCCCGTCATCACCAGCCGGCCCACCTCAGCCCGCTACGACTCCGGTGGTACCGAAGTCCCGTGGCGACTGCTGCGGATTCTGTTCGTGTGGCCGCTGATCTTCTTCGGCCTCCGCAAGAGCCGGCAGAGCTGAACCGGCTCGCCGGCCTTCAGTCCGCAGGGCTCGACAGCTGACGCAAAAGATAGGTGAACTCGAGCGCCGTCCGCTTCGCCGCTTCCGTCTGGTTGGCGGCGGCAGAGTGCCCGCCGTCGATGTTCTCGTAGTAGAGGAACGCAAGCCCGGCGTCTTCGAACTTCTTCGCGTGCTTGCGAGCGTGGCCGGGATGCACCCGGTCGTCCTTCGTCGAGGTCACAAACAATGGCGTCGGGTAGGGGAGCGCCGCGTCGAAGTTCTGGTACGGAGAGATCGTCTCCAGGAACGCCCGCTCCTCCGGGTCGTCCGGTGATCCGTATTCGTCCACCCACGAGGCCCCAGCCAGCAGCAGGTGGTAGCGAAGCATGTCGAGCAACGGGACCTGGACGACAACTGCGTTCCACAGGTCGGGCCGCTGGTTCAACATCACGCCCATGAGCAGGCCGCCGTTCGAACCGCCCTGGATTCCGAGGTGTTCGGGCGACGTGAGGCCGGAGGCAACCAGCGATTCGGCGACGGCGATGAAGTCGTCATAGACCCGCTGCCGGTTCGTCTTGAGCCCGGCTTGATGCCACTCCGGGCCGAACTCGCCACCACCACGAATGTTCGCAAGCACGAACGCGCCGCCCTGCTCCAACCAGTTCCGACCGATCGTTCCGCTGTACGACGGGTTCAACGGCACCTGGAAACCGCCGTAGCCGTACAGCAGCGTCGGCGTCGACCCATTCATGTCGATGTCTGCCCGACGGACGACGAAGTGGGGGATGGCCGTGCCGTCTGTCGATGTCGCCATCAGCTGCTCCACGACGAGCCCAGCGGTGTCGAAGCGGGCCGGCACGTTCTTCAACGACTCGATCGTGTCGTTCGTGCTGTCCAACGCCAGGAGCGATGGCGGCGTCAGGAAGTCCTCGTAGTTGAGGAGCACCAGGTCTTCGTGGTGGTCGGCGAACGTGATGCCCACGTCACCCGAACCCGGCAACTCCACCGGCGTCGTCGTCCATCCATCGGTCGACGGCTCGAGACGCAGCACCCGGCCCACCACGTTCTCCGTGATCGACAACAGGGTTCCGCCAGCGGCAACCGCCACACCACCGACCGCCTGGGTCGCCGACGGCCGAAAAACCAGCTCCACCGGCGGCAGTTCATGCGTGTCCAGAAACTCGTCGAGATCGAACGCCACCAGGTCGCCGGTCTGAAACTCCACGTCGCCCGGCGCCCACTCCTGCTCGAGGGAGAGGAGGAAGCGCCCGTGGCTCACCCCCTTCGGTGTGCACTTCGGTGGGATCGGCCATTGGACCACGGCGTCATCGGCGAACAACCAGAACGTCGACGTGAAGAACGTGTCGGCCTGGACGGCGCCGGCCAGCAGACGTCCGTCCTCCAACTCCATCGTGAACGGGAAGACGCCAACGTCGGCGACGGTTCCGCGGAGCAGCTCTTCGGCCGCACCCAGCTCGGTGCCGCGCACCCAGCGCTTCACCACGAACGGATAGCCAGACTCGGTCACCGTCGGCCCGGCGTCCTCACCCCAGTCGGTTGCGATGAGCACCGTGTAATCGTCCACCCATTCGGCCCCCTGCTTCGCCTCCGGAGTGACGAAACCCTCCGCCACGAACGAACGCGACTCGATGTCGAACTCGCGTTGCACGATCGCATCCTTGCCACCGTCCGACAGCGACAGAAGACAGCGATACGTTTCGCCGCCGTGTGGGCGGAACACGTTCGCGCCCTTGAACACCCAGTTCGCATCCTCGGCTTCGGCAAGCGCATCGAAGTCCAGAATCACGTCCCACTCGGGTTCGTCCGTGCGGTAGCTGGCCAACGGCGTGCGGCGCCACAGCCCGCGCACATGATCCTCGTCCTGCCAGAAGTTGTAGACGAACCCGTCCCGAATCGTGCCGTAGGGAATCCGATCGTCCGAGGTCAACACCTCCAACGCCGCCGCCTCGAACCCGGCGTAGCGCGGGTCCGCCTGCAACTCGGCGAGCGTCCGCTCGTTCTGCGCTCGCACCCACTCGAGCGCCTCGGCACCCTCCACCTCCTCCATCCAGAGGTACGGGTCGGCGGCAGCGTCTTCGGAAGGGTCGGTCGGCTTCGTCACACCTCGCAGGTTACGAGCCCATCGCCATCGGGCGTGCGCGTATGCTCGGCCGATGGACGGCGAGAACACCCCCGGATCTGCCCGACTCGAACTCGAACGTGAGGCAACGTTCGGTGGCGTCGGGGTCATGGTCGACCGCGACATCCACTGCGTCGACGTCTCCAACCCAGCCGAACGGCAGGACGAGATCGACGATCAACTGTGGGCCGCCGCGACCGAACTCGGGTTCTTCCAGGTGACCGGACACGACATCCCGCTGGCCGACATCGACCGTGCGTTTGCGCTGGCCGAACAGTTCTTCGGCCTCGACGACGAGGTGAAGGCCCGCCGGACCATGCCCCAAGGAGCGAACGCCGGTTGGGAGTCGAAGACCCAGAAGCGACCATCCACCGGCACACTCGACCAGAAGGAGTCGTATCAGATCACCCGAACCCGCATGGACCAGCACGACCTGTGGCCCACCTCGGACGAACTCGCCGGATTCGTGGACTTCATGATCGACTTCGAGCAGGCCAACTGGCGCCTCGCCATGCGTCTCCTCGCGAGCTTCGTCCGCAAGCTCGGCTTCGACGACGACTTCTTCACCACCCGTCACGACCCCGCGTCCGCGGAGTACCAGAGCACGCTCCGGCTGCTCCACTACTTCCCGTTGCGCGCCGACGAGCTCGGCGAAGGTGTCTGGCGGGCCGGCGCCCACACCGACTACGACTGCCTCACGCTCCTGCACCAACGCCCCGGCCAACGAGGGCTCCAGCTGTGTCCGGGCGCCGAAGCCGTCCGCGATCGAGACCCCAATGCACCACTCGGCTGGACCGACGTCGAACCGACCGAAGGTGTCGTCACGTGCAACATCGGCGACATGCTCATGCGCTGGAGTGACGATCAGCTCCCCTCCACGCTGCACCGGGTCATGCCGCCGCCCGGCGACTCCGGAGCCCGCTACTCCATCGCCTTCTTCGCCCAGGCGAACCGCAACGCCGTCATCCAGGGTCCGGCCGGCGTCCACGCACCGATCACCGCACACGACTTTCTCCAGCAACGGATCCAGGCCAACTTCGTCAAGTAGCCGACCCGCGCACCGTGACGACTTTCACGCCGCGACATCCCGCGTTCACACACCGGTGATTCCCACGAAAACTCGCTCCCGTACATTGACCACATGGCGCACGATGGCGAACACCTCCACTCCCCACTCCGACTGATCGTCGCTCCCTCCTCGGGAGTCTTCGAACCCGAAGCCGGCCTGCAGAGCGGCGTCGTGCCGATCGACGCCGGACAGGTGGTCGGCCACATGGTCAACGCCAGCGACCGCATCGCGGTGACCAGCCCCTTCGCCGGCGAGCTCGACACCTTCCTCGCCTGGCCGAACGAACGCCTCCACAAGTACGAGCACGTGCTCTCGATGCGAGCGGCAAGTTGAACCGTCGGCTGGACCTCACCGTCGGCGCCGTCCGGCTCGCCACCCACCCGCTCCGGGAGTGGTGGCTCGACGTCGACATCGAGAACCGGGAGTTCGTCCCCGAGACCGGCGGCGCAATCATCGCCGCCAACCACCTCTCGTTCATCGACTCGATGCTCCTCATGTACGGACTCGGCCGGCACGTCAGCTTCCTCGGCAAGGTCGAGTACATGGACTCGCCGGTGACCCGATCCATCTTCCCGGCCGTCGGCATGATCCCGGTCGACCGTTCCGGACGAGGCCTCGGCCGAACGCTCAAGGAAGCCCGGCGCCGGCTCGATGCCGGAGAACTCGTCGGCATCTTCCCCGAAGGCACCCGATCCCGCGACGGCCGACTACACGCCGGTCACTCCGGCGTCGCTCATCTTGCCCTCGCCACCGGCTGCCCGATCGTGCCCATCGGACTGCGCGGTACCGACCACGCCATGCCGGTCAACGAGCACCGGCTCCATCGAACCCCGATCTCGATCCGGGTCGGCGAGCTGATCGGCCCCGGCGCGGTCGTGGGCCAATGCGCAAGCATGCGCGACCGACTCGACCTCACCGAACGCGTCATGACCGCGATCGCCGAACTCAGCGGCCAACAACTCGCCGACGACATCCTGAC
>JAHDEJ010000015.1:118462-120971 GCA_020628865.1 Acidimicrobiales bacterium | reverse complement strand
TGCGCTGACCGGCTACATGGCGTTGGTGGCGTCCTTGCCGAACGCATCGGGCGGTGCGTCGAACGGGCGGATCATCGCCTGCACGCTGAACGAAGCGACGAGCGTTCCGGTCTGCGTGAAGACGGTTCCGGTTCCATGGGCGAGCCCCAGGCCGGCCCAGGGTGCGTGGGTGGAGGTGAGCAGCCAGTCCGTCACGTCCGGCTGCTCGTGGACGGCGACCGTGACCGCCTGGACGCCGGTGGACAGCGAGGCGTGGGCCTGACTCTCGCCGAAGCCGGCATGGGGCCGGAGTGCAGCGGCGATGGTCCAATGGGTGAGCGATTGCAGCAGGAGCGCCGTGTGCAGCTCGGGTGAACCAGGGTCGTCCTCGAATCGGGACCACACGTGGATCTCGGGCGGGCCCACATCGACCAGCTCGGTGTCCCACGGGTCGTAGGCGCCGCCGACCACGCGGAGGTCTCGGCCCACCACGCCGAAGTCGAACCTCGGGCAGTCGTTCGGCGCGGCAACTGCCGGCGCCTCCGGGGTGTGGGCGAGGGCCGGCGGCGTTTCGGCCGCGAACATCAGGGTTGCGGCGGCGCAGGCCTGCGAGTTCTGGATCGATTGGGTCTGGAAGGTCGAGAAGGACCGGCCGATGCGGGCGGGTTCGACGGTGATGTCGATCGGGTCGTCGTGGTTCGCGGCCCGGGCGAACACCATCGACGCGTGCACCAGGCGTTGGTGGTCCCCAGCGAGATCGGCACATGCGGTGGCGGCGGCGCCGAGTAGTTGGCCACCCTCCACCACGTTTCGGTCCGTGGGTTTCGACATGGCCCGATACACGGATGTCGTCTGGTCGAGCCGTGTGGGCTGCATCGTGGCGGCGAGCTCGGCGGCCGTTCCCCACTCGGGGAAGCCTCGATGCTGCTCGGGTGAGCGGTCGGTCACTCCTGCTACTCCGTTGCACCCTGACTGGGCACGATATCGATCCGGCCGCTTCGGATTCCACGGACGAACGCCGTGGCGTGCTCCTCGATGGGCGTGTGCACGCTGAGCGTGTCGACCCGGGCGAGGAGCTGTTCGAAGAAGATGCGAATCTCCTGACGCGCGAGCGCGGCCCCCAGGCAGAAGTGGGTGCCGTGGCCGAACGCGATGTGATGGTTCGGGTTGCGCGTGACGTCGAAGGTTTCCGGGTCGTCGAAGTGGTCGAGGTCGCGGTTGGCGGAGCCGTATTGGAGCATGACCTGCTCGCCGGCGCGGATCGTCGTGTCGCCGACGATGGCATCGACGGTGGCGACCCGGCACATGTTGTGCACGGGGGTCACCCAGCGGATGAACTCCTCGACGGCCATGTCGAGGTCGGCGCCGGCCTTGAGGAGCGCCCACTGGTCGGGGCGGTCGGCGAGCTCCATCAGGATGCGGCCGATCGTGGACCTCGTGGTTTCCGCTCCACCGTCGAGGAGGAGCAGGCAGTCTGAGATGATCTCGTCGAGACCGAACGGGTTGTCGTCCGAAAGCCCTTCCCGTTCGGCTGCGATCCACAGGCTGAGCAGGTCGCCGCGGTCCTCGGCGTCCAGCCGGTCCTCGTAGGCGTCGGCGCAGAACTGGGCGAACTCCATCGCGGCGATCATGCCGTCCTCGTTCATGGCCGGCGGCCCGCCGCCGAGCGAGACGGTGCGGTTGGCCCAGTCGGCGAGCAGGTCTCGCTTGTCGTCGGGGAAGCCGATGAGCTTGCCGATGATGGTGGCAGGCAGGGGAGCGGCGAGCTCGCTCACGACCTCGATGCTGCCCCCGTGGGCGAGCGCGCGGTCGAGCAGGTCGGTGGCGGCTTCGCGCACGAGGTCGCCGAGGCGGGTGACCGCCCGGGGCGTGAACTGGCGGGCGACGAGCCGTCGCCGAACCGAGTGTTGCGGGTCGTCGAGCCCGATGATGGATCGGTCGGCCCGGATGAGCGGTCGATAGCCGCCCTTGTCGTCCCCGGCGTTGCTGAACTCCTCCTTGCGGCGCTCGATGTCGACGATGTCGTCGAGCCGGAACACGCCCCAGAGGCCGTTCGCTTCGTCCCAGAGGATCGGATGGTCCGCCCGAAGAGTGGCGTAGGTGGCGTACGGGTCGAGGTAGAAGTCGGGGTCGAGCAGGTTGATCTGTGGTGCGGTCATCGCAACCCCTGCCGGACGCACGCGGCGTTCACGAGGCGGCCTCGTCGTCGGTGGCCCGGAGCGCATACTTCAGGACCTTGCCGCTGGCGTTGAGCGGAAGTTCGGTGCGCAGCTCGATGGACCGGGGCACCTTGAAGTTCGCCATGTTCTCCCGGCACCAGGCGATGAGTTCGTCGGCGTCGATTGCCTCTCCGGGCCGGGGCACGACGAAGGCCCGGCCGACTTCGCCGAGCCGATCGTCGGGCACGCCGACGACGGCCACCTGGCTGATGGACGGATGGTTCATCATGATCTTCTCGATCTCGGCCGGGTAGGCGTTGAAGCCGCCGACGATGAACATGTCCTTCGTGCGGTCGGTGATCTTGACGTTG
>JAHDEJ010000015.1:114446-118362 GCA_020628865.1 Acidimicrobiales bacterium | reverse complement strand
CCGGTGACGACGGTCTGGTAGCCGAGCTCGGAGCGCATCCGTCGAATCATCTCGACGGGAACGGTGGCCGCTCCGGTCACGGAGAGCCGGAGGCTGGAGAGGTCGAACTCGGCGAGGCGCGGGTGGTCGAGGATCGTCTGGTGGATGGCCGGCGGGCCCGGCAGCATCGTGATCTGCTCTTCCTCCACTCGTTGCATGACGCTGGGTACGTCGAACACGGCATGCGGGATGATCGTCGCCCCTTTGAGGATCGAGGCGAGGATGCCGGCCTTCAGCCCGAAGGCATGGAAGAACGGGTTGACGATGAGGTAGCGGTCGCCCTCGGCCAGCCCGACGACATCGGACCACGCGGTGTACGCGCGGGTGCAGGCGCCGTGGCGCAGCATCGCACCCTTGGGTGCTCCCGTGGTTCCCGAGGTGAAGAGAATGTCGGAGAGGTCGTCCGGCCCGAGACTGGCCATGCGGGCATCGAGCGATTCGATCGAGTCGTCGGAGCGGGACAGGAAGCCGGCCCAGGGCGTGTCGTTGCCGGCGTCGCCACGCAGGACGACGATCTCTTCAAGACTGTCGGGCCGCTGGTCGCCCAGAAGGTCGACGTAGTTCGTGTCGAGGAAGTCCGTGACGCTGAAGAGCAGGCGGGCACCGGATCGGGCGAGGATGTCGGCGGCTTCGCCGCCCTTGTACCGGGTGTTGAGCGGGACGATGGCGCCGCCGGCGCAGTAGATGCCGAGCGCGGCGATCACCCATTCGGACATGTTGGGCGCCCAGAGTGCGACCCGGTCGCCGCGTTGGATGCCGCTGGCGATGAGTGCGGCGGCGGCATGGTGGCCGCGCGTTCGGAGCTCGGTAAAGCTGATGCGAAGGTCGCCGTCGACGAGGGCGTCCCGATCACCGAACGCCGCAGCTGCTGCGTCGAGCGCAGCCGGGATCGTTGCTGGGATGTGGTCGGGGTGTGCCGATGTCATTGTGCTCCTCCCAGCGAGACTGTTGGATACAATATCCGACCATGGAGCGCCTCACCGCCCGCGATCAGGTTGCCCAGGAGATCCGTCGTCGGATCTGGTCGGGAGAGTTGAAGTCGGGCGATCGCATCGGCCAGGAGGAGTTGGCCGAGTCGCTCGGCGTGAGCCGGATTCCGATTCGTGAGGCGCTGATTTCGTTGACCCACGAGGGTGCCGTTCGCTCGGTACCGCACCTCGGCTCATCGGTGGAGCCGCTCACCGAGCAGGGAGTCGTGGACCACTACGCGCTGTACGGGGTGGTCGACGGCTTTGCGCTCGAACGCGCCATCCAGCGGGCTTCCGACGAGGAGCTCATCGCGCTCGCCGAGGCGATGACGGCGGTGGCCGACGTCGGCGATCCATCAGCGCTCGAGCAGGCGGTGGCGGACATTCGCGATGAGGTGCATCGGCTTGGCGGTTCGGCCCGTTTCCATGCGGTGGTGCGCGGCCTGTACCCGATGGTGGTCGGCAACTTCTTCGAGGTGATCGACGGCGCGTCCGCCATGATCTGTTCGGGGATGCCCGAGGTGGGTGCCCGTGTTGCGGCCAAGGACGTGGCCGGGGCCGTCGATCGCTACGAGGCGATGGCGATCGGGAACGGCACGCTCGTGGTTGCCGACATGCGCCGCCGCGGCATTATCGACTGAGCCGCACGTTGTCGAGGGTGCGTCGGGCTACGAGCCCTTCTCCTTGTCCTTGAGCTTGTCCTTCATGCCGCCGAGCTGCATGATCACCGGGAATCCGCTCACGGTGATGGCGTTGGCATGGCCGGTGTGGTGGATGTCGAACACCGACTGCAGTGCGGCGTAGTAGCCCTGCACGTCGAGCGTCTGGTTGACGGCTCGCTTGGCTTGGGCGAGCCCGAAGGGGTTGAGTGTGGCCATCTCGGCGGCCAGTTCGTGAGTGCGGTCCCACAGCTCGTCGCGGGGGACGACCTCTCGGGCGAGACCGATCGACAGTGCTTCGTCGGCCCGGATGGGGCGTTGGGTGAACAGCATGTCCTTTGCCCGGCGGGCGCCGACCTCCCAGGTGTGGCCGTGGTATTCGACGCCGCCGATGGCCATGAGCGTGACCGGGTCGGAGAACTGCACGTCGTCAGCCACGACGAGCAGGTCGAGCGGCCAGATGAGGTTGAGGGCGCCGGCGATGGCCTTGCCCTGGACGGCGCCGATTGTCGGCTTCGGGATGTTGCGCCAGTACCACGAGTAGCCGAAGTACTTCTTGGCCTCCCAGTTGTAGAGCTTGTGCAGCTGCCAGCTGCCGTCCTCTTCGTAGAGGACCGGGTTGTCGGGGCCGAGCTCGAGGTCGTGCCCGGCGGAGAAGTGCTTGCCCTCGGCCCGCAGAACGATGACACCGACCTCGTCGTCCTGCTCGGCGGTGCGGAAGTGATGGTCGACTTCGTCGAGCATCGTCTCGGATTGCGCGTTGGCCTTGTCGGGGCGGGCGAGGGTGATCGTCGCCACCCGGTCGGTCACCTCGTACGTCGTGTGCTCGATGGATTCCACCAGCGTCTCCCCGATGTCTGGTGGGGCACGGCTCGCCCCACAGAAGGGGAGTGTATACAATATCCAATGCCCGATCATTCACGACGAAGTCACGTCCCGGAGGAGTCCGTATGAGCGCCCCCACGACCGACGGCATCGGCTTTCCGATCTTCGATGCCGACAACCACATGTACGAAACGCGGGAGGCCCTCACCCGCCACCTGCCCGACCGCTACGCCGGCGCCATCGACTACGTCGACGTGCACGGGCGCACGAAGATCGTGGTGCGGGGCCAGATCACCGACTACATCCCGAACCCCACGTTCGATCGGGTCGGTCGTCCGGGCGCGCAGGCCGACTACTTCAAGAACGGCAACCCGGAGGGCAAGACGCAGCGGGAGCTCATCGGCCGTGGCATCGACTGTCCGGATTCGTTTCGCTACGCCGAGCCCCGCCTCAAGCTCATGGACGAGCAGGGCCTGGACTACACCCTGATGATCCCGACGCTCGCCAGCCTCGTCGAGGAGCGCATGATCGACGACCCCGATCTCTGCGGCGCCGTCATTCACGGGCTGAACCAGTGGATGCACGAGGAATGGCCCTTCGCCTACGAGGGCCGCATGTTCTCCACCCCGGTCATCACGCCGGGCATCGTCGACAATGCGATCGCCGAACTCGACTGGGTGCTCGAGCGTGGCGCCCGCGTCATCCTCATGCGGCCGGCACCCGCCTGGGGTCTTCGCGGCCCCCGCTCGTTTGCGCTGCCCGAGTTCGATCCGTTCTGGGCCCGAGTACAGGAAGCCGGCATCCTCGTGCTGCTCCACGCGTCGGACAGCGGCTACACCCGGTACTGGAACGAGTGGGAGGGCTCGGGCGGTTCGATGACGGCCTTCGCCGACACGAGTCCGTTCATGCATGCGATGGGCAAGGCGTTCCGAGACATCCAGGACGCCGTCATCTCGCTGATCTGCCATGGCACGTGCGAGCGGTTCCCGGGCCTGAAGTTTGCGCTGGTCGAGAACGGTGCCGGCTGGGTTCCGGGTGCACTCAAGCTGCTCGGCAAGACGTATGCCGACCTGCCGCAGAAGTTCCACCAGGATCCGCTCGACACGTTCAAGCAGAACTTCTGGCAGCACCCGTTCCACGAGGAGAACCCGGCCAGCCTCATCGACCTGCTCGGTGCCGACAACGTCATCTTCGGATCGGACTTCCCACACGTGGAGGGGCTGGCCGAGCCGCTCAGCTACTACCAGGAGCTCACCGACACCGGTTCCATCTCGAACGACGATCTGCGCAAGATCATGGGCGGCAACATGATGGATCTGATCGGCGTGTCGTCGTGAGCGACGGCGGCGCCGACGACACCGCGCCGACTGACATCCGTCGGGTCGGCGACGACGCCCACTGGGACACGTTCGAGGAACTGTGGAC
>JAHDEJ010000015.1:97759-114346 GCA_020628865.1 Acidimicrobiales bacterium | reverse complement strand
GTCGAGAAGTTCGAGGTGCTGCGCGAGGTCATCAACTTCGGTCGCACGATGGGCTTCATGCGCTCGAAGGTGGTCGACGCCGCCGACCACTCACGGGTGATTGCCGTGAGTGCGGGCATGGGCGTGAACATGGGAACACCGCCGCATGGCTTCGAACCGATGGAGAACCCACCGATTCAGGTGGAAGACCACCCGGACATGCCTCGCCTGCACGAGGTGTTCGGCTGCACCCGGGGTGACGATGGCTTCCTTCGGCTGCCGGAGCTGCGGCAGGACCAGTCGGCGCCGCATGCGGCCCTGCACCTCGGCCCGATCCACATCATCATGGACGCCGCCGCGCACGAGGCGGCCTGGGAGTTCGCCGGCACCGATGCCCTGCAGGTGGAGAACTGGTACGTGATGTTCGTGAAGGGTGGCGTGGCCGGACCGTTCCGGTGCGAGACGTCGGTGATCAGCGGGTCGTCCGGAAAGATCAACGTCGACCTGACGCTGCGCGACGAGGGCAAGGACGACCGCATCATCACCACGGGCTCGGCCATCTTCAGCCGAATCTGATCGGCGGCGCCTCTCGACGCGGTCCGTCGGTACCGGTTCGCAACCGCGTCACAGCGACAATCGGGCGAGAATCGTGGTGTGGTCGAACGGCCGGCCCCCCGGTGCGATCGGGTTCGCTTCCAACCGGACGTCGACGAACCCTGCATCCTCGAGTTCGGTGACGACGGTGGCGGGAAAGAGCTCGAATGCAGTCGTGACCTTGTGGTCAAAGGGCTCGCCATGGGCTGCGGCTGTCCGTGACCCGAAGAAGGAGAGGAAGAGCGGAGCGCTGGCGGCGAGAACTCGTCGCCACTCGGCGAACAGGGTGCCCAGTTCCGACGGGTCGAGGTGGATGATCGAGTGGCGGGCGACGATGCCGCCCAGTGCCGAGTCGGCGTGGCCGAGGTTGGTGAGATCGCCCACCATGAGCGGTAGCCCCGGGTAGGCCTGACGCGCCTGGGCGAGCTGGCCGGGGGAGAGGTCGGCGCCAAACGCGTTGACGCCGAGGTCGTGCAGGTGACGCACACTGGAGCCCGGTCCGCAGCCCAGGTCGGCGACGGGGCCCGCCTGCTCTCGGGCGACGGCGGCGAACTCGTGCAACCAGCGCTGCGACTGGACGTCGTCGTCGAGCTCGTGGAGGAACAACGCGGCATACTGCTCCGCAATCGCGTCATACGCTTCGCCGACCGAACTCGTCACCCTCGTACCTTGGCACGACCAGCGCGCTCGCGGACCTCGAGCCAGAACGGTGTCATCTGCTCGCGCTACAGTCGTTCTCGTGACACAGAAGATCTGGACGGCCGCGGAACTGGAGGCGATGGAGCCTGCAGACGTTGACAAGCTGTTCGAATCGAGCGTCGTTCGCGATGTTGCTGACGCTCCGCCGGAGGCTAGAGCCCTGGTGTGCCGATCGCGTGAGCGAATCGAGCGAGACATCGCCGAAGCAGAGTCCTCGCAACGACAGCGTTGACACATCGCAGAGTTCGCGCGACGAGGTCCTTCTTCGAGGACCTTGACCGCCAGCTTGGCCCGGAGCGAGGTCCCAAGGGTGAGCCGTCAGCGAACGACTTTCAGCTGGTCGAACTTCTGCGCATCGTCGAGCGGTTCTCCGAGCACTTCGATGATCTGCCGGAACTCATTCCAGGGCGGGCCGACTATCGATTCTTGCTAACGACTGGGTTGCTTGTGCGGGCGGTGAATGTTGTTGGCCAGCTTGGGGAGGACGGAGTCGTCGAGCTTGTATCGCTTGAGATCGACTCGTCATGGGAGTAGCGGCTGGATAGTGAATGTCGATGCCCGTCGACCAAAACGTTCTCCCCGTTGGTCACCCCACAACCGCGTCGTAGCGACAATCCACGATTACCCCTTGACCTCAAGTTGACTTGAGGTCGTACCGTGCGTGTATGCCACACGTCTCGTCGTCCCCGCTCTCGATCACTGATGTCCCGTCAGCCTGTTCGCTTGGTCCGGCCGATGCCGTCCACCGGGTCAG
The DNA here is from genome assembly GCA_020628865.1 of Acidimicrobiales bacterium. GTDB lineage: Bacteria > Actinomycetota > Acidimicrobiia > Acidimicrobiales > SHLQ01 > SHLQ01. Next base: position 112,320 of record JAHDEJ010000015.1, on the reverse strand, counting down.
CTCCTGGAACGATGTGTGCCGCCTGGCGACCAGCGCCGAGCGAACAGATAACGGCGCTGTCGTTGAGTTTCCCTTGAGCCTGAAGCGTCGGATCGACGAACTGATCTCTCTCGAACGAACCTGTTGCCCGTTTCTGTCCTTCGCGACCGAGCTCGACGGCGGCACGCTGCGAGTATCGATTTCGAGTTCGGATGCGGACGGACGTGACGCACTCGACGAAGTCGTCGAACGGAGCAAGCGATGACCGAACAGCTGCTGGCGATCGGCCAGCTGGCGGAACGCACAGGCGTGGCCGTGTCTGCGCTCCGTCACTATCACGAACTTGGCGTGATCGAGCCGGCGACTCGAATCGGCGGGAAACGGCAGTTCACGCCGGACGCAATCGGCCGGGTGAACTTCATCCGGCGTGCGCAGCGCTTCGGGTTCACCCTCGCCGATGTTCGTGCCGTGCTCGACGAGGCTGCTGGTCCACCGTGGGATGTGCTCGACGATCGGCTGAACGAATTGCGGGCTCAGCAGGTCGAGCTTGCGGAGACCATCCGGCTTCTCGAAGCTCTCCGTCAGTGTGGCTGCGAGGTCCTGGCCGAGTGTCCGGCGATGACCGAATGAGTGCCGATCGTAGGGCCATGCTGGCCATCGGCGTGCTGTGCGGCCTCAAGGTCGTGGCAGCAGTTTGCTTGCGAAGCCCGCCGAGCAGGTCTCTCCGATAGCAGCTCGCGCATCGAGCGTCGTCCAAGATGAAGTCGCTACGGTCAGAGCTGGAGCTGGCGCCGTACAAGTTTCTTCGATTCGTTTCGTTGTCAGGAGATAGTGATGTCCATTGCCTTCCGCGTCTCTTCGCTTGGAGTCTCTGTCGCAATACTCCTGTTTTGGGCCCGCACCGCCGAACCCGAAGTCTTGAACGTCTTCGCTGGAGCGGCCGTCGCCACAATCGCCTATGGGGCGATGTGGTCTTGGGCTTTCGAGAATCAGCCATTCGAATGGTCGAAGACCACCGATCGCGTGGCCATGGTGATGCCAGCCGTTTTCCTGGCTGTCTTGCTCCTCAGTTGGGTTCTTGGAATTGGCAAGGTGTGATCTCACCCTCCTGGCTGGACCCGATGCTTGTCGTGATGACGCGCTATGGGCAGCGAGTGTCGGCGGCCTCGTCACGTTGCTGATGCCTCCGCAGCTTCTCATTGCCACGTGAGCCAATCGATGTGCTGCCGTACCCGGGTGGTCGTCCCGTGTTCCTCAGCGATTGTCGCTATGACGCGGTACGACGACGAACTCTGGACGAACTACCCGCGGAGTGGCGGTTCCGCGGAACCGTTGACTGCGCTGATCAGCGGACGCAGACGACTGAGGAGCCGTGGCCGAACAGGCCTTGGTTGGCAGTGACGCCGGCCTTGGCGCCCTCCACCTGACGGTCGCCCGACTGGCCTCGCAACTGCCAGGTCAGTTCGCACACCTGGGCGATCGCCTGCGCCGGCACCGCCTCGCCGAAGGCGCCGAGTCCGCCGGAGGGGTTGACCGGGATCTTGCCGCCGAGCGCGGTGTCGCCGTCGCGCAGCATCTTCTCGGCTTCGCCCTCTTTGCAGAGGCCGATGTTCTCGATCCAGTCGAGTTCCAGTGCGCTGGACAGGTCGTAGACCTCGGCGAGGTCCATGTCGTCCGGCCCCATGTCGGCCTCGGCATAGGCGGCTGCCGCGATCGAATCCTTGAACGACGGCCCCACGTGGGCCACGCCGGCCGCCGAGTCGGTGGCGAAGTTCGGCATGTCGATCAACTGATTCGGGAACGTGGGCGTGACCGTGCTGATGCCCCGCACCTTCACCGGGTTCGCAATGCCCTTCTTCGCTGCGTACTCCTTCGAGCACAGCACGAGGGCAGCGCCGCCGTCGGACGTGGCACAGATCTCGAGGAGGCGAAGCGGGTCGGCGACGACGGGGGAGTTGGCCACGTCCTCGGCGGTGAACGCCTTCTTGTAGCGAGCGCGTGGGTTCATCGCTCCCATCTGTGCGTTCTTCACCTTCACCGCAGCGAAGTCCTCGGGCGTGGCCCCGTAGAGGTCCATGCGCCGGCGGGCGTAGAGGCCGAAGTAGGTCGGGTTGGTGGCGCCGAGCAGGCGGAACCGCAGCCAATCCGGGTCGTCGCCCCGCTCGCCCTTCGACGGCGCGAGGAAGCCCTTCGGGGTGGTGTCGGCGCCGACCACGAGGGCAACGTCGACCGCACCCGACAGGATCTGCGCTCGAGCCGACGCAATCGCCTGCGTGCCCGAGGCACACGCCGCGTAGCTGGTGGAGATCTGCACGCCCGTCCAACCCATCGCCTGAGCGAACGTGGCGCCGGCCACGTAGCCGGGATAGCCGTTGCGCACGGTGGCGGCACCGGCCACGAACTGGACGTCGCTGTAGTCGATGCCGGCATCGGCGATCGCCTCACGGATGGCGGCCACGCCATACTCGACGAACGGCTTACCCCACTTGCCCCACTCGGTCATGCCGGCGCCGAGAATGGCGACCTCGGTCTCACGTGCGTTGCTCATGCGTTCGCTCCCTCGGTCGCACCCGACGAGACGGGCTTCCACTTCCACACCATGTGCACGGCATCGTCATCCTCGAAGAGGGGAGCGGACACCAGCTCCATCTCCATGCCGACCTGCAGATCATCCGCGCTCACACCTTCGACGACCTGGCCGAGCACCACCATCTGCTCCTCGGCGAGCTCCACGGCGGCGATCGCAAACGGCTCGAACGGCTCCGCCACCGGCACATACGGGCTCGGCGGTTGGTAGCCGGCGTTCGTGTAGGACCACAGCGTGCCCGTGCGGCTGAGCTGGACCTCGGTCAGCGCGCTGTCGGCGAAGCCCGGGGCGCGAGACATCGTGTACTCCGGCGGGAAGTGGTACGTACCGCTCTGCTCGCACTGGGTGCCGATCAGGTGTGGAGGCTCGCCGTCGTGCACAAACCACTCGGGCTTGGCGGACACCTGGGGCTTGCTCATCGACCACATCCTGACGGCTCGGCAAAATCTGACGGTGTGTCAGAAACGAGGATAACCTCTCGCCACATGGATCTCACGTGGAGCGACGACGAGGAGCGGTTCCGGCACGAAATCCGGAGTTGGCTCGAGGCGAACGTCCCCGCCGAGCCGCTGCCGTCGGGCGACACCGAGGAGGGGTTCCGTCGGCATCAGGAATGGGAGAAGGTCCTGTTCGACGCCCGCCTGTCCGTCGTCTCGTGGCCCGAGCAGTACGGCGGCCGCGGCGCAACGCTGTGGCAGTGGCTCATCTTCGAAGAGGAGTACTGCCGGGCCGGTGCGCCCCAGCGCGTCAGCCAGAACGGCATCTTCCTGCTCGCCCCGATCCTGTTCGAGTTCGGCACCGATTGGCAGAAGGAGCGCTACCTGCTCCCCATGGCCGAGGGCGTCGAACAGTGGGGCCAGGGATGGTCCGAGCCCAACGCCGGCAGCGACCTCGCCGGCATCAAGAGCAAGGCCGACAAGGTCGACGGTGGCTGGCGGGTCAACGGCCAGAAAACATGGACCACCCGCGGCGCGTTCTGCACCCATCTGTTCGGTCTGTTCCGCACCGACCCCGAACAGGAACGTCACCGTGGTCTCAGCTACCTGATGGTGCCCCTCGACGCCGAGGGCGTGACCGTGCGGGGAGTCGGCCGTCTCGATGGCGACGAGGGCTTCGCCGAGGTCTTCTTCGAAGACGTGTTCGTTCCCGACGAGGATGTGCTCGGCGAGGTGAACAACGGCTGGGGCGTCGCCATGGCCACCACCTCGTCCGAACGTGGCCTCACCCTTCGCAGCCCCGGTCGCTTCATCGCAGCCACTGAACGGCTCCGGACGCTCGCGGCCGACCAGCCAGGTGAGCTCGACGACCGGGTCGCCGACGACGTCGTCCAGGCATGGATGGATGCGCAGGCGTACCAGCTCTACACGCTGCAAACCGTCACCAAGATGCTCGACGGCGGCTCGATCGGCGCCGAGTCCAGTCTCAACAAGATCTTCTGGTCCGACATGGACGTCCGCATCCACGAGACCGCCCTCGACATTCTCGGCCCGCTGGCGGAGCTCGACGAGGGCGGCTGGATGAAGGGCTTCCAGTTCTCGCTTTCCGGCCCCATCTACGCGGGCACCAACGAGATCCAACGCAACGTTGTGGCCGAGCGTGTGCTCGGGCTGCCCCGGAGGTGACGACATGCGCTTCGCAATGACCGAAGACCAACAGCTGTTCACCGCCGCCGTCCGCGAGCTGCTCGCCGACCAATGCCCGCCCGACCGGGTGCGCGCCGCCTGGGACGCTCCCGCTGATCGATCGCTGTGGGAACAGCTGGCCCAGATGGGCGTGATTGGCATGCTCGCCCCGGAGGTGGCGGGTGGCATGGGCATGGGAGCGCTCGACCTGCATCCGCTGCTCATCGAAGCCGGACGCGTCGCCATGACGGAACCGATCGTCGACACTGCGGCCGTCGCCGTACCCCTGCTGGCCGTCGCGGGCCATGACGCTGGGGCACGGGTCGCGTCCGGTGAGCAGACGGTGGCACTCGGTTTCCACACCGACCCCGTCGTGCGGACCGACACCGACCTGCTGCTCCTGGAGACAGCCGAAGGTGCGTGGCATCTGCTGACCTCCGATTCGGTGGAGACCACGGTGGAAGAATCCGTTGACGGTGCCCGCCGGCTCGGGCGAGCCACGTGGACCCCCAGCGCCGACTCGCTCATCGGCACCGCTCTGTCCACCGACGCCCGCAGCCGCGCCATCGTCGGCGTCGCGGCACAGCTTCTCGGGCTCGCCCGCCACCTGCTCGACGAAACCGTCGCCTACGTGGCGGTGCGCGAACAGTTCGGCAAGCCGGTCGGTAGCCAGCAGGCGATCAAACACAAGCTGGCCGACGTGCTCCTCGCCATCGAGTTCGCCTCGCCGATGGTCGCCCGCGCGGCGTACTCGATCGACCAGGTGGATGCGGACGTCGCCGTCCACGCCGCAATGGCGAAGGCCTGCGCAGGCGACGCCGCCAAGCTCGCCGTTCGCCATGCGCTCCAGTGCCACGGCGCCATCGCCTACACCGTCGAGTACGACCTGCACATGTGGATGAAGCGAGTCTGGGCGCTCGACGCTCAATGGGGCGACGCCCGCCACCACCGCCGCACGATCCGCACCCACCTCAACCTCTGAGATCTGTGCAGCGCTGTGTGCCACTCCGGCACCCACCGCTGCACAGAACCTGACCTCCAGAATCTGTGCAGCGCTGAGTGTCGCTCTGGCATCCAGCCCTGCACAGATCGGGGGCTAGTTGGAATCGATCGACGGCCGGAGTTGGTAGCCGACGCCGCGCACATTGCGAATCTCAACCGTGGGAGGAATCGGTGGCGCCAACTTCTGGCGGATGCGGTAGACGACGCTTTTGACGATCGGGTCGTGCGCACCGAGGTCGGACACGCCCCAGACCTCTTCCACAAGCTCGGTCGTGCTGATGATGCGATCAGTGTTCACCGCCAAGTAGCGGAGGAAGCGAAACTCGAGCGGTGTGAAGTCGATCCGTTCAGCACCGGCGAACGCGTCGTGACTGTCGAGCAGGAACCGGAGTCCACCGATCGTCAACTCGCTGTCGACGGGGCTGGAGCGACGCAAAATCGCGTTGATCCGGAGGAGCAACTCTTCCACGCTGAACGGCTTGGCCAAGTAGTCGTCGCCACCGGCTTCGAGGCCGGCGATGACGTCGGCCTGATCGGAACGCACCGTGAGGAACAACACCGGTGCGTTGCTTCGCCGTCGAATCTGTCGACACAGGTCGACCCCATTCGCGTCGGGCAACAACACGTCGAGGACCACGAGGTCGATCGGGTGATCGTCGATTGCGGCCAGCGCAGCCGCACCCGTCGTGACCGCCTCCACCCGCATGCCGGCACTCGTGAGTGCGTACGAAGTGAGCGAGAGGAGTTGCTCCTCATCATCAACAACGAGGATCAGGGGAGCATCGCTCATCGGCCCTCCCTCGGCAGCTTCAGCAGGAACGCAGCTCCCTGCCCCAACGACGTGTCAACCTTGACCGAACCGCCATGCAGCGAGGCAATCGTCTCGACGATCGTCAGCCCGAGGCCGGTCCCGCCGGCGTGCGAGACGAACTGTTGGAACGCCCGCTTCCGTTCTTCCGGCGTCATGCCCGACCCGTCATCCCACACCGAGATGACGATCTCACGTTCGTTCTCGAAGGCACGAAGGGTCACGGTTCCGCCCACCGACGTGTGGCGAATGGCGTTCTGCACAAGATTCGTGACCGCCTGCCGCAGCAGTGCCTCGTCCACCATCGCCTTCGACATGATCCGCGGGTAGTCGAGGGTCAGCTTCTGGTCTCGAAGGTCGGCCAAACGTCGCATCGAACGCCAAACCTCCTTGACCACGTCGCGTACGTCTGTGGGAGCGAGGCTCAGGGAGAACACGCCCGTCTGCAGCTTGCTTTCCGTCAGAATGTTGTCGGTCAGGAGCAGCATGCGTGCCGTCGACTGATCGATCTCGTTGAGAAAGGCTCGCTGGTCGCCGCTCAACGGGCCCGGCACCTCGGAGAGCATGATCTCGGTGGTCGCCGTGATGAGGGCCAACGGCGTCTTGATCTCGTGGGCCAGGACGGAGAACTGCTCCCGTCGCGTCATGAGACGTTGCCGCACAGCCGAAAGCTCGGACCGACTCCGCCACAACGCCACAGCCGTCGCAACGAGGAGCAACGTGAGCACGACGACGAGGGCACGCACGGAGCCTCCTTCTGGGCAGTGGGCGGCTTCTGCATCATCCCAGAGCCGCATTCCAGGTGCCGCACCGCAGCGGATCAGGGCTGGAGTGGTTGCACCGCCCGGAGCGCATGACCATGCAGGACTGCGAGAACACCGTCACCCTCACCCGGCAATTCGGTGGGGTCCTCGTGCGCCGAGTGATGATGGACCGACTCGATCAGCGTGCCGTCGAGCAGCTCTGTCGTGAGCTGGGTCGCCGCGCCGAGATACTCGACTGCACGAACCCATCCCGCGGCTTCGACCCGACCCTCGACGGTGCGGACCGAGTGATCATTGGGCGACGGGAACCGTTGTAGCTCGACGTCTTCCGGACGCAGAACCAACACGAAGTCCTCGTCGAGGCCACCTGGGTCGGGCACCTCGAGCTCGACACCGAGGACGTGCACGGTCAGCCCGGCCGTCGACCTGGACCGCGACGTTGCGTTCAACACGTTCGCCTTGCCGATGAAGTCGGCGACGAACAGCGTCGCCGGGGACCGGTAGACCTCGGTCGGCGTGCCAACCTGCTCGATCCGACCCTCGCTCATCACGACGATCCGGTCCGACATGGCCATCGCTTCGGTCTGGTCGTGGGTGACGTACACGCTCGTGATTCCAAGCTGTCGTTGGATCCGTCGCAGCTCGGATCGCATCTGGTCACGGAGTCGGGCATCGAGGTTCGAGAGCGGTTCGTCGAACAACAACACCCGGGGTCGGATGACGACTGAGCGTGCGAGTGCCACCCGCTGCTGCTGTCCGCCTGAGAGCTGCGTGGGCAGCCGGTCGGCGAGGCCGACGAGATCCATGATCGACAGGACGACGTCGACCCGCTCGGCGATCTCCTCCTTCGGCACCTTGGCGATACGCAACCCATAGGCGATGTTCTCAAAGACGGTCAGATGGGGGAACAGTGCGTAGCTCTGGAAGACCATTGCCATCGGCCGCTTGTTCGGCGGCACGTCGGTGATCACCGCATCGTCCAGCAACACGTCGCCGGTTGTCGGGTCTTCGAATCCGGCGAGGATGCGAAGCAGCGTCGTCTTCCCACAGCCCGATGGACCGAGGATCGTGAGGAACTCGCCGTCCACGATCGTCAGATCGATCGACTTCAATGCCTCGTGTCGACCCCGCTTCGTGTCGAACACTTTCCGAACGCCCTCGACTCGGAGCACTCCGGTAGGGGAAGCGGCTGGCGGCTCGGCCGCGAGATGCATCGTGGTGGTCATCGTGGGCTCCTGGATGGGATCGAATCGTTGTCGGCTTTGAAGCCAGTGGTGAGGGCCAGCAGGCTGATCGCGGCGAGAACCACGCTCACGAGGACGACGCTGTAGGCGGCGGCGTTGCCGAACCGGCCCTGATCGGCCTCGTTGAGAATCTGGGCAGTCATGATCCGCCACTGCGGCGTGACGAGGAAGATGATCGGTGACAGCGAGGTCATCGATCGGGCGAAGCTCCACACGAGGCTCGAGAACATCGCCGGCCGAATCAACGGAAGGATGATCTTGCGAAACGTCTGCGCCGGAGTGGCGCCGAGGCTGATCGACGCCTCCTCGAGCGATCCGCTCAGCTGGTTCAGCGCACCGACGGCGACACGAACCACACCAGGCAGACTCCGGATGGTGAAGGCCAGAACGAGGATCGCTGCCGTGCCGGTGAGCTCGGGGATGAGCCCGCCGAGCAGCGGCTCGTTGTAGGCCAACAGCAATCCGATACCGATGATCGTGCCGGGAATCGCCACACCAAGCACCGACGCGAAGTCCAACAAGCCCCGGCCCCGGAAGTCGCGTTGCGTGATCACGAAGGCGATGACCAGGCCGGCCACTGATGCGATGGGCGTGGCAAGGGCGGCCAGGCGGATGGTGTCGAGCAGCGCCTCGCGGCCGGCGCCACGGAGCACGAAGAGGACGTTGTCGAACGTCGGACTGAAATTGATGTTCCAGACCTCGGTGAAGGCCCCAACGACGATGTAGCCATAGATCAGCACGATGAAGGCACCCAGCAGGGTGGCAATCGAAACGAGCGGCCACAACACGCTCCGCTGATCGATCGGCTTGGGTTCTCCGACCGGCTTGCCCGTGATCGTGATGTACTCACGTTTCCGTAGCCAGAAGTATTGCGCGGCAAACACCAGCATCGAAGGCACGAGCAGCATCACCGAGAAGACGGCTGCTTTGTCGAGGTTGAACTCGCCGATGATGGCGAGATAGATGCGGGAGGCCAGCACGTCGTACCCGCCTCCCAGAAGCACGGCGTTCCCGAGATCCGCGATGGCCGACACGAAGAGCAAGAGGAATGAGTTGGCGATGCCGGGTGCCAGAAGGGGGAGTACCACCGTTCGAAACCGGTAGGTGAGGGTGCCGCCCAGATCAGTGGCGGCCTCCTCCAACGCTCCGTCGAACGCCTGCAACATGCCAACGAAGTTCAGATAGGCCACCGGCATGAACGAAACCGACAGTGCGAGCAACAGCCCGTCGAGACCGGTGATGTCGTATCGAAGCCCGAACATCTCTTTCGTGATCAGGCCGCTCCGGCCAAACAGCGTGAGAACAGACATCGCGACTGCGAATGGCGGCGAGATCACCGGGATCAGGCTGATCAGATGAAGGACCCGCTTGAATCGGATCTCCGTGCGGACCTGCACCAACGCCATGACCAGGCCGAACGCCGTGCCGATCACGCCGACGAGAAACCCAAGCCAAATCGTGTTGCGGACGGTCGTGAACGTGCGGCCGGCGTCGGTGAGGCGATCCCACTCGGCCCGTCCATCCATCCCGAACGACTTTGCGATGATCTCAATGGTCGGGAAGATGACGAAGCCGATGATGATGGCCACCGAGACGAGGGCTGCGAACCCAAACGCACCCTGGGCACGAAGTCGGGTGGCGGCTCGGTTCAGCCGACGGAGCGGAGCAGGTGGCCGCTTTGCCGTGTTGTGTGTCGTGTGCTGCGTGGCGCCCACAGGGAACTTCCGATCGTGTGATGTTGGCGTGGCTAGCCGGGCGAGGGGAGACCCCGGAGGGACTGCGGGCAACCCCTCGCCCGCTCGCTATGGGCGGCGATTATTCGGGTGCGTCCTGTCCGCCCCGAACCTCGTTGGCGAATCGTTCAGGGAAGTCACCGGCTCGAAGTTCTTCTGCCAGCTGCGGGGTGTAACCGTCCGCCAGCACCACCTGGTCCAGCGCGATCGCCTGTTCGGGCACTGCGGCATCTGGGTGTGAGGGAATCTGGAACGAGTTGACCGTGGCGGCCACCTCCTGCGCCTCCGGTGTCAGTGCCCAATCGATGAATGCGCGGGCGGCACCTGGATGGGCGGCGTTTGCGATCACCGAGACCTGACCCACCTCGAAGCCGGTACCTTCGGCGGGGAACGAGACCTCCAGGTCCACACCCGTCTCGAGTTCGAAGAGCACGCAGTCATGCGAGAAGATCACGGCTGCACCGACCTCGCCCTGCGCAGCCATCCGACCTGGGGCCGAACCACTTCGGGTGTACTGGAAGATGCTGGCATCCAGCTCGGTCAGGTACTCAAGCGCTGCATCCTCCGATCCCCGGAGAGCCACGAGGTTGGCGGCCGCCGTCGCTGCGGTGCCGGAGGTGCGTTGGTCAGCCATCGCAATGTTGTCCTCGAATGCCGGGTCGAGCAGATCGTCGTACGACGTCGGGGCACCGATGCCGGCATCGGCGAGGAACTCGGCGTTCGAACAGAACCCGAGCGCCCCGACGTAGATACCGGTCCAGATGCCGTCTCCCGACTGCAGCTCTGCGGGAATTGCAGCAGCGTTTGGCGAGACGTAGGGCTCGATGAACCCACCCGCCGCTGCGGTGGCCGGACCGAGGCTCGGACCGCCGAACCACACGTCGAACGAGGGGTCGTCTCCCTCTGCTTCGAGGCGGGCAATCGCCTCGCCAGTCGAGAGTCGTACATACTCGGCGTCGATGCCGGTTGCGGCAGAGAACGCGTTGGCCGCTGCCTCGCACCATTCCTCCTGCGGCGTGCACAGGATCACGAGTTCGTCTTCGACGTCGGCTGCCTCCGGTTCATCGACCGGTTCGGCCTCTCCGGCCGCGTCGTCGGCTGGCGCCGCTGTTGTGGTCGGGCTTTCAGCGGCGACGTCGGTCTCGCCGTCGGAGCCGCAGGCGGTCAGGACGATCGCCAACGTGCACAGCGCGGCGAGCAATCGAAAGTGTTGCATGGAACATTCTCCCCCTTGATATGGACGGGGCTCAATCGAGCAGACCCGTCGTGATGCCTCCACTTTCGAGAAAGGTGTCGACAAGAACCATGGTTCGGAGGTCGTCGTCGAGTCGCGGGGAAGTCGCGGAGAGCGCGAACAGTCAGCTCCAGTTGCTGAGCTCGTCCAGGCGGTCGAGCTTGGTGAGGCGCTTCGTGATCCACACCGGGGCCTCGGTGCGTTCGCCGGCGAGCGATGCCTTCGCGTGCTCGCCATCCTCATCCCAGACGTGGCAGGAATTCAGCGTGAACGCGAGCGACGTCTTGTGTTCTTCCTCGGTCCACTCCCGATCGCCGACCGCGCGACCCGCTTCATGGGGGAGCTGGCGCATCGAGTAGATCGACTGGATCGCCACCGGCGCCATCGCCTTCAGCAGAGCGACGATGTGGGTGCAGCCATGTTGCCGACCGAAGGTGGTGTTCACGAAGCGGGTGAACCCCGCAGCGATCGATTGCCCCACCAGCTTCTGATACGCCACTGCGATGCCTGGGCACGTGCTGTGCGGGTGGTCGTCGAACGTCACGTCGATCGCCGTGATCTCCATCGCCGGAAACGTGAGGGTAAGGCTGACGGTCATGTCGTGCACGGCGAGCGGCTCGGGGTCGCCGGGCACGAACAGGCCGGCGGGCTTCAGGTCCTGGATTCGACCGACCAGTCGGAGCGTCTGGGCATCGATCCGATAGGAGCCGATGTCGTACGACCGGGAGTGCACCAGCACCTCGCCGGCATCCAGCGTTGCCTGGTCATAGGAGATCACGGGGAGCGACGATCAGTCGTAACGGGCGACTTCAGCGCGACCCACCACGAGGTGATGTACCTCGTCCGGGCCGTCGGCCATGCGGAGCCAGCGCTGGCCCATGAACATCTCGGCCAGCGGGAACCAGTGCGAGAAGCCGGCGGCGCCATGCATCTGCATCGCGTCGTCCACGATCTGGGCCGCACGCTCGGGCACCATCGCCTTCACGGCCGACACCCACACGCGTGCTTCCGCGTTGCCCATAGTGTCCATCGCCTTGGCAGCTCGAAGCACCATCAGGCGCATGGCCTCGATCTCGATGCGGGCCCGGCTGATCTTCTCGGTGTTTCCGCCGAGCGCTGCCAGTGGACGGCCGAACGCCTCGCGGCTCTTGCCCCGCTCCACCATCATCTCCAGCGCACGCTCCGCCGTTCCGATCGAGCGCATGCAGTGGTGGATGCGGCCCGGGCCGAGCCGAAGCTGGCTGATCTCGAAGCCGCGGCCCTCGCCGAGCAGGACGTTCTCCTTCGGCACACGCACGTCGTTGAACTTGATGTGCATGTGACCGTGCGGGGCGTCGTCATGGCCGAACACCATCATCGGGCCGACGATCTCCACACCCGGCGCGTCGATCGGCACGAGGATCTGACTCTGCTGCTTGTGCGGGGGAGCGTCCGGGCTGGACTTCACCATCACGATCATGATCTTGCAGCGAGGGTCGCCGGCGCCAGAGATGAAGAACTTCTCGCCGTTGATCAGCCACTCATCGCCATCGAGCTCGGCGCAGGTCGCAATGTTCTTCGCATCGGATGACGCCACACCCGGCTCGGTCATCGCGTAGGCGGAACGAATCTCGCCCCGCAGCAGCGGCTCCAACCACTCGGCCTTCTGTTCCTCGGTGCCCACACGCTCGAGCACCTCCATGTTGCCGGTATCCGGCGCCGAACAGTTCAGGCACTCCGACGCGAGCCGGTTCTTGCCCAGCTCACCGGCGATGTAGGCATAGTCGAGGTTGCTGAGCCCCTGACCCGTCTCGTCATCCGGGAGGAAGAAATTCCAGAGGCCCTGCTCGCGGGCCTTGGCCTTCACACCCTCGAGCAGCTCCAGCTGCCCGTCGACGTAACTCCACCGGTCGGCCCGGCCCTCGCCGAGCGCGTAGAACTCCTCGGTGATCGGGTCGACTTCCTCTGCGATGAACTTCACGACCGCCTCGTAGAGCGGGCGGGCCTCGGCCGACATGGCCAGGTTCAGGCTCTCGTCGCTCGGATCCTCTACGTGTAGTCCTGGTCGTGGCACGGTGTCCCCCGTCGTTGCTGGCGTGACCCTGAAGTTACCCGAAGGTAGGGGAGCGCGAGAAGCTGTTGCCGCGACGCTTCGGCCACTGACATGCTGGCTCGATGAAGATCAGGATCGGGTACGGGCTGGGCACACGCAGCGAGAGCAACGATCCCGACCGTATCGATGTGCTGGTCGACGGGCTCGAAGCCCGAGGCTTCGACTCGCTCTGGTTCTCGGAACGCATCAACGGCACCTGCCCGGACCCGCTCGTCGCAATGGCCTACGCCGCCGGTCGGACGACGAAGCTGAAGTTCGGCATGTCGGTCATGGTGCTGCCCGGCCGCAACCCGGTCATCCTCGCCAAGTCGATGGCATCGCTCGACCGGATGAGCGGCGGGCGTCTTCTTCCCGCCTTTGGTCTGGGCATCGCCGACTCGGCCGAACACCAGGCATTCGGTGTGGAGAAGACCGACCGCGGCGGCTGGTTCAACGAAGCGCTGCCGCTCATGAAGCGGCTGTGGACCGAGGACAAGGTCAGCCACGACGGCAAGCGATTCACGATCGATGCCGTGACCGTTCGGCCCAAGCCCGTGCAGGAACCGCTCGAGGTGTGGCTCGGCGGGAACTCCCCACTCGAGTTGAAGCGGGTCGGCCGACACGCCGACGGCTGGCTGCCGTCGTTCTGTACGCCGAAGCAGGTGGCCGAGCAGCGGGTCGTCATCGAGCAGCACGCTGCCGACTTCGAGCGGGAGATCGAGGACGAGCACTTCGGCGCCCTCATCCCGTACCGCCCCGTCGGTTCCGAGGTGCCCGACGGCTATCGCAAGATCATCGACCTCCGTCATCCCGGCGGCGACCCGGACGAGATCATCCCGCCGCTCGACCAACTCCCCGCCGTGATCGGCCGCTTCGTCGACGAAGGCTTCAGCAAGTTCGTGCTTGTCCCGACCGAAGAGCCGAACGACTGGAACGCCGAACTCGACGAAGTCGCCACCATCGCCAAGCCGCTCGAGAACTGAGCCAGCCAAAGTCACCGTCGCAGGTCGGCACACTCAGCGCGCACCCCACCACATCGAGGTCTGTCCCCACTTGTGGTGGAGTGAACGCTGTGAGTGGGTGATTGTTCGAACTTGGTTAGCGAACGGATGTCACGAGTTCGGTCACCTTGGCGATTTCTTCGGCAGTTGCCGGCCTTGTCGAGCGGTCCCACACGACGATGGGGCGCCCGTCTCGAGCCTCGTCGAGGCTGATTGCCATCTCGGAAGGGCCCATGCAGATTGTGAGACGCTCGACCAGTCCAAGGCCAAGGCCGGCAGCGGCTGGCACTGCGATCCTGATCTCATCATCCGCATATTCGACTTCGGGATCCAGCACCACCCCCGAGGGCTCGCCGCAGTGGCTATCCGGATGGCTCACGAGGATGATGAATTGGTCGGCGGTGTTCGTGCTCGATGTCGAATCCTTGAACCGCCAGTCCTGGTACCGCACGTACGGTTCACCCACCACATACAGCGGCGCTGTGCCGTTGTCGGATGTCGAGAGAAAGTGCTCGG
>JAHDEJ010000015.1:54508-97659 GCA_020628865.1 Acidimicrobiales bacterium | reverse complement strand
CCCACCACATACAGCGGCGCTGTGCCGTTGTCGGATGTCGAGAGAAAGTGCTCGGCGGCCAGAGAGACGTTGTCACCCGTGAGCTCGAGGCGCGGTCCGTTGAACGCAGCAGCGATCTTCGGCTGGGCGAACACGGCGAACACGGCGAGGTGCTCACAGCCGACAGGAACGACGAACCCTTCCGTGACGATTCGATCGTCGGTGACCTCGATGGGGGCGGTTGCGCTGCCACATTGGTGGTTCACCGAAACCGACAGCGACTTGCGGGTGCCATAGAAGCTGAACGTGCCGAGCTCGACCGGGCTGCGCCAGTGCGCCACCAGCGCTTCACCGTTGAGCTGCGCCTGGATCACCTCCCACGAGCTGCCGTAGAGCCGCTCCGCAAACGGCGTGAGCTCCCCAATGTCAGCCGCAGTGGCATCGCTCGTGTCCTCGATGACCACGGCGCTCGGCTCGCTCGTGCAAGCCAGGAGCACGAACGCCGCGACGATCATGCCGAGAAGAGTTCCGCCAAGGTGCCGCCAGGTCGCCATGCCCCTGACGGTACGGCCACCCGAAGTCCACATCAAGCCGCATCCAACCACTCACAGCGCGTGCACAGTCACGTCGAGGTCTGTCGCCACCTGTAGTCGCCTGCGCGCTGAACGTAGTCGTGGGGGCTGCCCCCACTTGTGGCGGTCTGCGCGCGATGTGTGGACTAGCGCGTTGTTGCCGCTGGGTTCGGTTGAGCTGCTCGTGACGATGCGAGCTTGTTGGCGACGCCGGCGGCAAGCAGGCCGATGGTGAAGAACGCTCCGATTGAGAACACCGGGGCGATGTCGGGCTGCAGCGACCAGATCGATCCGGCGAGCACGCTGACGGCGAGAACGATCGACGTCCGGTGGCCTGCGTCCGGAGCGACGGGCCGAGCTCGGGCAGCTGAAATGTCGGTGTCGGAATACCACTGCGGCAGAAAGCGTCGAGCAACCCACACGAACATCGCCACGGAGACGATAGAGCCCACTGAATGGCCGAGGTACTGCAACAACTTCGCGATCGTGTGGGCGCCGGTGGGCGTGTCGACCCGGTGATTGAGTCCGAGCAGATTGGTTCCCCAGCGGCCGGCGTGCGTGAAACTGTCGATGAACACGTGTGACACAGCCCCGATCACGGCAGAAGTCATCGTGACGATGGGATGCGGTCGTCGGCTCGACAGCACCCGATAGCTGTGGAGCCGGAGCGGGCCCAGGTCGGGCAACGAACCGAACAGGCCGTCGGCGGCTCCCCGGCGCAGGATCGTTGCGTAGATGACCGTGAAGGGGACGGCGAAGGCCAGCACGCCGGTCACGCTGTGCGACGTCGCGCCATCAACATGCACCAGACCCTGAACCAGATCGGGCGAGGACGCGCCGATGACAAGCGCCGTCGCATCGAACCAGTTCGGTCGGAGCATCTTGAGGGGCAGGACCGGACCCTGATGGGCTGGAAACGTCAGTGGCATCGACCGGATGGTGCGGGCCGACCTCGAAAGCCGGGCGAAAGACGGCCGCCGAGCGCGCGCACGTCACCACATGAGGTCTGTCCCCAGGTGTGGCGGAGTGCGCGCGGAGCGTTGCGGTGAGGGCTGCCCCCACTTGTGGTGTGTTGCGCGCGTTGGGTGGTTAGGCGGCCTTGCGGTGTTCGGCTTCCTCGTCCTCGGAAGCCGTCGCCCCGTCACCTGCACCCCCCTAGGTGCCTGGCACCTAAGGGGGTGTTAGGTGCCAGGCACCTGGCGGGATCTGATGGGCTGCGAGGGCGGGTCAGGATGCTTTGGCGAGTTGCTTCTGCTTGCGGGACGAGACCTCGCCGTCTTCGATGTAGACCTTCAGTTCGTCCAGGAAGCTGTTGAGCGTGCTCTTCAGCTTGATGGCGAACATCGGGCCCATCACCTTGCCGATGGCGTTCGTCTCCATCGAGATGTTGAGGCTGACATCGGTGGCGTTGGCGCCAGCGGGGGCAGCGACCACACGGTTGCGAGCCAACGTGATGAAGGAGGGCATGCCCGTCACCTCGAAGGTGAAGGTCTTCCCGGCTTCGTCGTAGTGAGTGAAGGTCTCCTTCAAGTCGCCAAAGTCCGTGGCGCACACCCGGCCACCAACCTCGGCGCCATCGGGAATCGACGCTTCGAGGTTCGGCCCGGACGATTGCACCGCCGAGGACCACTTGCCGACATCGGCGAACTGGTGGGCGACCACCTCCCACACCTCGTCGATGTTGGCGTTGATGCGCTGGGTCTTCTGGAACTGCATGATTCGATCTCCTTCGAACGGGGTGACCCCGCCGTGGGGTCTGCAATCACCAAACCGAAGATCCGAAGCCGGCACATCGCCCCCGCTCCGAATTCACCCATCGCCCCAGAATGCGATGACGCCTCACCCGAATGGGTGAGTCCGGGTGATGGGCGATGCCCACTCGTGCGGGCGCGGGCAGGATGGAGGGGTGATCGAACCGCCGATTCCGTTGCTGTGGGCCAAACTTCGGCCGCCCATGCTCACCGGGCAGACGATTCCACGCGCTCGGCTGATCGACCAGCTCGCGCTCGCGGACGCTCCGCTCACCGCAATCGTTGCGCCCGCCGGCTACGGCAAGACCACCGCCGCTGTTCAGCTCGCCCATCGTCGGAGCCACCGGATCGCCTGGGTCTCGCTCGAACCGTCCGACAGCGATCCGGCACGCTTCTGGACCTATGTCGGCGCCGCGCTCGCTGCCGCCGGCGTCCCCGGCGCCGACGCGTCATGGCATCTCCTCGGCAGTGGTCCAACAGGCACGGAGGAGATCGCATTGGCGCTCCGGTCGGCGGTCGAACAATGCCCCGAACCGGTCACCCTCGTCCTCGACGACATGCACGTGATCGACAGCGCTGAAATCGAAGAGGGGTTCGCCGGCTGGCTCCGCCATCCCATCTCGAATCTTCGAATCGTCTGTACCTCGCGGCACGACCTTCCCCTGCCGGTGGGCCGCCTTCGCAGCCATGGCCACCTGGCTGAAGCACGACTGGACGCCCTCTCGTTCGATGCACAGGAGACCGCTGCGCTGCTGGCGGACGCATTCGGGGTCGGCCAGCTCCGACCCGAGCAGATCGAGGCGCTCACCCGTCGCACCGAAGGGTGGCCGGCCGGCCTCCAGCTCGCCGGTCTCGGGCTCCGTGATGCCGCCGACCCCGACGAACACCTCGCCCGTTTCACCGGGGACACCCGACACCTTTCCGAGTACCTGGCGGTCGAGGCGATGTCCGGCCTCGACGACGACATGCGGGCGTTCCTGCTCGCCACGTGCGTGGTCACCGTCCTGAGTGCCGACATCTGCGACCAGCTGACCGGCGAGATCGGCAGCCTTCGCGTCCTCCGCCAGCTCGTCGCCGCCAACGTCTTCACGTCCGCGTTGGACGAGAACGCCACGGTGTTCACCTACCACCCGCTCTTCCGAGAACACCTCCGGTCAGCGCTGCTCGCCGACCACCCCGAACAGGTGCCCGAACTCCATCGTCGAGCGGCAGCATGGTTCGTCGGTCAGGGCGCGATCGACGAAGCGATCTCCCACCTGTGCGACGCCGGCGACCTGGCCGACGCCGAACGCATGCTCGTGGACCACTCGATGCTGTACTCGAACGCCGGCCACTTCCAGACCATCTCCGCCTGGGTCAGCCGCATCGAAAAGCTCCCCGTGCTTCGAATCGAAACGTGCCTGCTGATGGCGTGGATCGCGCTCAACCTTCGCTGGCACGACCAGATCGACGGGTGGCTGGAACGGGCCGCACAATCGGCGGCAAGCGAGCTCGAACGATTCGTCGTGGCCACCCAAACCGCATCGATCCGGGCGCACCGTGCGCGCCACCTCGGCGATGTCGGCATGTTGGTCGAGCATGCGAACCAGGGTGTGCAGATGGCCAGGAGCAGGGAGGCCAACGCCCTGCCCGAGGACGACGACCAGGCGAGCGTGCTTCTCCGCCGCGAAGCCGGCTACGGGGCCGCACTCTCCGTCTCCGGCTCAGCTGCCTTCTGGTCGGGTGACCCGGGGAGCTGCATGGATCAGATGCGCGAGTCCATCCTGATCGCACGATCCACCGGCATGACGCTCGAAGTCGTGTTCTGCCTGCTCTACCTTGCGGCCGCGGCCAGCGATCTGGGCGACCACGATGCAGCCCTTGCCTACGCCGACCAGGCCCTCGGCATGATCGAACCCGGAGCCGAACGGCACCATCAGCCAACCTTGGCGCACCTCGCCCGTTCGGTTGCCCTCGCCAACACCGGCCGGCCGGCCGACGCCGCTACCGCGCTCGACGAGGCCCGGAGGATCGCAACGATTCGCCCCGAGCCCCTCGCCGACGTGCTGATCGAACTTCAACAAGCCCGGCTGCACCATCGCAGCGGCGACCAGGAAGCGGCACGGGCCGCACTCCGGTCGGCGCAGGCCCTGGCCGAGTCGCTCCCCGACGCCCAGATGGACGTCCGACTCAAAGCCATGGAGAACGAGATCCGGTTCGTCGCCCGCGACGTCGAGAACCTGCCCGTCGGCGCACGAGAGTTGACCGACCGGGAACAGGCCGTTCTCGTCCTGTTGCCCCACAAGCTCAGCCGACGCGAACTCGCCGCCCAGCTCGTCGTCTCCGAGAACACCGTTAAGACACACCTCACGTCCATCCGGCACAAGCTCGGCGTCACCGGCCGGGCCAGCATCGTCGACCGGGCGCGGGAACTCGGGCTGTTGGACTGAACGAGCACCCGTCTAGATTCGGGGCCGTGGAACTGCCGCTCTTCGACCAGGTCGCCGACCTCATCCGGGCCCTCACCCCCGAGGAACTGGGCGAGGTGCGAGTCCGCTCGCACCGTCGAGGCGTCAAGGTCTGGTTCGACACCGAGAAGGCGCCACGCGAACACTACGAAGCGCAGATGCTCGCCCGCCGCCACATCGATGGGCTCGACGGCATGGCCCTCGAGGTGGGATTCCACTCCGAACATCCCAAACGCGAAGACAACGAAGCCGCACTCGCCAAAGTGATGACGACCGAATCGACCTGGCGCAAGACCCTCGGCGACGAAGCCGAGGCCGGAGTCTTCCTCGGCGCCGCCAACTGGACCCGCGTCTCCGAGACCTGGATCGAGCCCGACCTCGAGGACCCCGAACTCGCCTTCGAGCTGGCCAGTCGAACCGTCGACTACCTCACCAGCATCGAACCCGCCCGCCGTTAACGCTCTCTCACACCACTCGCGTCTAGCGCTCTTTCACACCACTCGCGCTAGCGCTCCTCGCGCCGGTAGGCGATACCGATTGCTGCAGGTGCCACGCTCGGACGATTCCGCGACCGCACCGACAACAGAATCAGCACGCCGATCGTCAACAGATACGGAAGCATGCTCAGAAGAATCGGGCTCACCTCCACACCGAAGGTCTGCAACCGGGGCTCGAGCGCAATGAGACCACCGAAGAGCAGCGAGCCCACGAGCACCCGGCCGGGCTGCCACGCACCGAAGATCACCAACGCCACCGCAATCCAGCCACGGCCGGCCGTGGTGCCCTCACTCCAACCCGGAGCGAGCGCCAAGGTGAGATGCGCACCGGAGGCGCCAGCCAACGCGCCACCGATCGCCACGGCAATCAATCGGATCTTCACCACCGAGGTGCCGGCCGCATCCGCGGTCGCCGCACTTTCGCCGACGGCTCGCAGCGCAAGGCCGGCGCGGGTTCTCGTCAACACGAGCCAGGCCACGACGCCCAACACGACGGCGAGCCAACTGAGCGCGCTCATCGAGAACAGCGTTTCGCCCAACCACGGGATGTCACTGAGCGGGCCGAGGTTCACCGATTCGAACCGCGCCTCCGGCCGTTTGCTCACGAGGTCCTCGCCGAGGAACGCCGCCAACCCCAGCCCGAGAATGGTCAGAGCAAGACCGCTCACCACCTGGTCGGCGCCCATGACGACAGCGGCCACACCGTGGATCATCGAGAACAGCGCCGCAACGATCATGGCGGCCAGTAGCGCCATCCACGGATTGCCGGTCTCGACCCCGACCCAGAATGCGGTCATCCCGCCCATGGCCATCATGCCTTCGACGCCCAGGTTCAGGACGCCCGACTTCTCGGCGATGGTCTCTCCGAGGGCAGCCAAGTACAGCAGCGTGCCGAACTCGATGACCGAGATGAAGAGGCCGATCAGCGTTTCCTGATTCATGCCGCGGCTCCCGACGGGACGGCGGCAGAACGAACGAGCCGGTACTCAGAGAACACCGCCGCCGTGAGCGCACCGAACAGGATGAGCGCCTGCAGGATGTTCGAGGTCGCGGAAGGCACGCCCTGGGTTTGGATCGCCTCACCGCCGATCTGCACGGCGCCCAGCGCAACCGCAACGGCGGCGACACCCGACGGACGCATCAGCGCCAGCGCGGCAACGATGATGCCGGTGAACCCGTAGCCGTTGGCCACGCCTTCGACGAGGCGCGAGGACGAACCCGTCAGCTCGATTCCGCCGGCGAGTCCGGCAATGGCGCCCGACAACACGAGCACGGTGAAGAGCTTCGCCCGCATCGAGATGCCCACGTACTCCGCCGTCTTCTCCGACGAACCGGCGATCTTGAGCTCGTACCCCCACGCGCTGCGCGACGCCCACAGGCCGAAACCGATGACGACGACGGCGGCGATCAGCACACCGACGTTCGCCCGTTCGAACAAGGTGGGAAGCGCCGACTGTTCGGGGAGCTCGGGAGCGATCGGGAAGTTGTTGCCCTCCGGGTCCTTCCACGGGCCGTTGACCAGGTAACGGACAACTCGAATCGCGACTTCGTTGAGCATCAGTGTGGTGATGATCTCGTTCACACCCAGCCGGGAGCGAGCGAGCGCCGGCCCCAACGCCAGGAAGGCCCCGCCGAGCACGGCGGCGCCCAACATTGCGGGGATGAGGACGGGGCCGGGGAGCTCGGGCGCGATGCGAGCGATCCACGCACCACCGATGGCCCCGGCGATGATCTGTCCTTCAGCGCCGATGTTCCACATGCCCATCGAACCCGCCACCGCCACGGCGAGGCCGGCGAGCCCGAGCGGGACCGCACGGGTCAGCGTGGCCGACCAGCCTCGCGGCGACCCGAGAGCCGAGTCGAACATCTTCGAGTAGACGGTGATCGGGGAGTGGCCGGAGAGAATCAGCAACACGGCGCCGAAGAGCAACGCAATCAGCAGCCCCACGACGAAGGCACGGACCTGGCCGCCGGCGAGCGGCGTGTCTCGTCGGACGAGTCGCATGTTCATCATGCGTCCGCTTCCGCGTTGGCTCCGGCCATCGCTGCGCCCACCTCGGAGCGGGTGGCAACGTCCGGGTCGAACTCGCCGACGATCCTGCCCTCGTGCATCACGAGGAGGCGGTCGCTCAGCGCAAAGAGTTCTTCGAGGTCCTCGCTGATGAGCAGAATGCCAACGCCGCTGGCGGACTGTTCGAGCAGGATCCGCTGGATGGCCGCAACACCCTGCACGTCGAGGCCGCGAGTCGGCTGGGCGGCCACCAGCACGGTCGGCTCACCGGCGATCTCGCGGCCGACGAGCAGCCGCTGGAGGTTGCCGCCGGAAAGCGCCGCCATCGGGGCATGCATCTGGCCGACCTTCACGTTGTAGTCCTCGACCAGGGTTTCCGCGTGAGCCTCGGCGGCGTCACGATCGATGAACGGGCCGTTGGAGAGGTCGCGGTAGGCCCGCATCATCGCGTTCTCCACGACGTTCATCCGGGGCGCCAGCCCCACGCCGATGCGATCCTCGGGCACGTACGCGAGCCCAGCCGCATTGCGGGCTCGGGGTGGCAGGGCGCTCACGTCCTTGCCCGCCACCTCGACCAGGCCGACACCGTTGGAGTTGAGCCCGGCGATCGCGTCGGCAAGCGGACGCTGACCGTTGCCGGCCACGCCGGCGATGCCCACGATCTCGCCCTGCCGTACGGTCAGCCCGACGCCGTCGACCACGTTGCGGCCGTGGACGTCCGTGACCCACATCTCCGACACGTCGAGCGCATTGGCCTCGGCGACCGGGGCGGTGCGCGTGCGGCGTTGTGAAACCTCGGTGGCTTCGCCGACCATCAGCTCGGCGAGCATCGCGCCGTTCAGCGTCTCGACGGGGAGCGACTCGGCGACTGTCGCGCCGCCCCGAAGTACCGTCGCCTCGTCGCAGAAGGCCGTCACCTCGTCGAGCTTGTGGCTGATGAAGATGATCGAGCGCCCGTCCGCGGCCATCGTCGACGTGATGCGGCCGAGCTCCTCCGCCTCGGCGGGCGTCAGCACGGCGGTGGGTTCGTCGAGGATCAGTACTTTGGCGTCACGCCACAGCGCCTTGAGGATCTCGACTCGTTGGCGCTCGCCCATCGACAGCTGCCACACCTCACGGCCCGGCACGGTCGCCAGGCCGAAGCGCTCGGCCAGTTCGGCCACGTCCTTCTCGATCGCCGAGCGCGAGATGAGACGTGGCGACGCCCCCAACGCAACGTTCTCGGCCACGGTGAACGTGGGAATCAGGCGGAACTCCTGATGCACCATGCCGACACCGGCTGCGATCGCATCGGCGGGCCGGCTGAAGTGGCGGTCCTCGCCATCGAGCCGGACATCGCCCTCGTCCGGCAGGTACACGCCGGCCAGCACGTTCATCAATGTGGTCTTGCCGGCCCCGTTCTCGCCGAGAACTGCATGCACCGAACCAGGCCGCACGCGAAGACACGCCCCCGCATTGGCGATGACGCCAGGGAAGCGTTTCCAGATGCCGTCGAGCTCGACGGCGTACGGGGTGGCGGCGGAGTCGGCCATCGGAGAAGAACCTGCCCTGACAGGCGACGGGCCGCCCAATCGGGCGGCCCGTCTCACACTGTCATGTGGCGGTCGATCAGCCCGAGACCGAGCCGACGACGTTCTCCACGAAGAAGTTCATCGTGAGAAGCACACCGTCGTGCACCTCATCGCCCGGACCGGCGACGACGACCGAGTCGTCGAACGGATCGCGGAGCTCGACCTGCACCTGGCCGTTGTCGATGATCACGGTGCCGTCCTGGTCGGCGATCGTGCCCTGGTCGAACACGTCGAAGTCACCGTCGAGGATCGACTGCTTGACGGCGTCCATCTCGCCCGACACGGGGGAGCTGTCTGGGATGGCGATGTCGACGACGCCGTCGGCCATGCCGCCCCACCATGCGCTCGGGGTGAACTCGCCGGCCTTGGCCTCTTCGATCACGTCGGCGTAGCGGTTGGTCCAGTCCCACACCGGTGCGGTGAGGTAGGCGCCGACCTGCTCGCTCATGTCGCTGTGGTAGCCGATGAACGTGCCGCCGGCGTCGGTGATGGCCTGGCCCGTGGCGGTGGAGTCCTGGTGCATCGTGAGCACGTCGGCGCCAGCGTCGATGAGCGCCTGAGCGGCGTTGCCCTCGACGCCCGGGTCGAACCAGGTGCTCGTCCATGCGACCTCGACGACGGCGTCGGGGTTGGTGTTTGCGACGCCGAGGGCGAAGGCGTTGATGCCTCGGATGACCTCGGGAATCGGGAACGCAGCCACGTAGCCGATGGTGTTCGACTCGGTGGCGGCACCGGCAGCCATACCGGCGATGTAGCGCGGCTGGTACATGCGGCCGAAGCTGTTGCCGAAGTTGGTGTCGTTCATCTTGAAGCCCGAGATGTGCTCGAAGCGAACGTCGGGGTTCGCTGCTGCGAAGGTCTCGGTGGCGTCCATGTAGCCGAACGAGGTGGTGAAGATCACGTTGTAACCCTCGTCGATGAAGTTCTGGACGGCGTTGTCGAATTCGGCGCCGCCCTCGGGGATGTTCTCCACGAATGCGGTCTCGACGCCGGCGGCCTCAGCGGCACCCAGACGTCCCTGGTCGTGCATGAAGTTCCAGCCGGCGTCTCCCACCGGTGCAACCATCACGAATGCGGCCTTCGTGTCGCTGGCGTCGTCGCCGCCACAGGCGCTCGCGATGAGCGCAATCATGGTCAGGAGCGCGATCAGCGCCTTCCTCATCGATGTCATTGTTGTAGACCCCTCCCGGTCGTTCAGCCACCGTTTCTATCGGGGGATCCACCGGCTCACAAGGCGGAATGACAACGATGTAACAAAGCACCGCGTTGGGCGCGAAGGCTCGCGCGTACGGCGCGAAATCGGGGCATTTTCCGGGAGTGTCGACCGGCCCGTCAGGCCACCGGCGGGCGGGGGCGAAGCCGCGCGACTGCGATGGCAAACGCGGCGCTGGTCACCACCAGCCACCACTGGTACGGGTCCATGGTTGCCGACGTCGTCTGGCTCGCAGCGATGAGGAACCCGGCCACGAAGAACCCGAGCTGGAACGAGGTCGAGCCGATCACGTCGAACATCGTCATGACCCGCACCGAGTTGCGCGAGTCCACCCGACGATGCGCCAGTTCCATCAGGCCGATGTTCACGATCGACCGACTCGCCGAACCGATGACGATGAGCGCCATCGCGAACGCGCCGAGCAGGCCAAAGGAATCGATCGGCCGCGGGATCACGGCCACACCGATGCTGCACACCGCCGTACCAACGGCCGCCACCCGAAGCACGACGAAGATCCGGTCACCGGGATCTCGCCAGAGCGCCGAGCTCACGATGCTGCCGACGCTCAACGCCGCGCCGAGCACACCGAGGTTCACCGTCGGCCAGAGCACCAGGGCGACCCAGGTGAGCAGCAGTGGCCAACCAGCGAGCGCGCTGGCGGTGAGCGCCACGAACAGCCGGCCGAACCCGGCCCACGACGCACCCGCGTCCTTCGGCTCGCCGCCCAGTTCCGAGGGGTCATCCCGATCGGTCCGCGGATGCGGCAGCACATGCAGCGCCCACGCAAGCGCGAACGACAGGAGCCCCAACACCCCCAGGAACACCGTGCGACCGCCGGTACCCAGCTGCCCGAACACCAACACCGACAACAACAGGACGGCGCCGGTCGTGGCCCGCCCGAGCCCGAGCATCGTCTGACGCTCCGCGGTGCTCAACGAATAGGACACGAGCGGCTGCAGCGACGTTGCATACAGCACCGACACCGAGATCTCTGCCAGAACCGCAATGACAAGTGCCAGCCCCGCCACCACCGACCCCGGTGCAGCGAACCAGAGGAGCGCGGCCGTGATCACCGCCATCATCCCGAGCGCAACCACATGGACACGCAGGTTTCGGCGCGCCTGCTCGAGCGGAATGCGCACAGCCCACAACTGCAACGGGATCGAGAGCGTGCCCAATCCGAGCGCAATGCCGACGCTGCGTGGATCGAGCGCCAACTCCTCGATGGCGAGAATCTGGAAGACCGCACCACCGTCGACGCCGACGGCGAGCGCCGTCACCGGCGCAACGGCACCAAGCGCAAGGAAGCGGGGGAGAAGGCGAGGGGAAGCTGCGTCAGACCCAGAGTCGTTCGACGACATCAAGCCAGAGCTTCGTCGTGAGCCGCAGTGACTCGATGTCGATGCGCTCGTTGTGGCCATGGAAGCGGCTCATGAACTCGCCCAGGCTGACGTCTGCGCTGAGCAGGCCGGCGCCGTAGGACGGCACGCCCCGACGACGGAAGAACCGGGCGTCGGTTCCGCCGGTCACCATCGACGGCATCACCCGAGCACCCGGATACGTCATCTGGATCGAATCGACCAGCGCACCCCACAGCGGCGTGTCGGTCGACGACGAGGTGGACCCACGTTCCTCGTCCGACCACGGACGCAGCTCGACGGAGCCCATCAGCTCCGGACCGATCGCCTCGTGCAGATGACGCTGGACGTCTTCCGTCGTCTCACCAGGCAGGATCCGGATGTCGACCTCGAGCTCGACCTTGTCGGGGATCGTGTTGATCTTGGTGCCGCCATGGATGATGTTCGGCGAGAAGCTCGTGTGGCAGCACGAATGCAGGTTGCGGGCGAGCGCCGGCTCCATCTCGGCCAGCGCCTCCTCGATGCGGCCTGGGTCGAGGAGCTTCGCCTCCGTCTCCGGGTCGAAGTTCTGGGCCTTCACGCGCCCGGTGAACAGCTCGTCGATTTTGGCGCCGGGGTTGTATGCCTCGATGCGGCGGACGATCTCTGCGGCCTTCGAGATCGCGTTGTCGGTCTTGTATGGCATCGAACCGTGGCCGGGCTCTCCGCTGACCGTGATGATCTGTCCGTCGGCGCCCTTCTCGGCGGTGGTGAGGAGCACGATGGGTCCGTCGTCGCTCATCAGCGGAGTGCCGCCGTACTCGGTGAGGACGTAGTCGCAGTGCAGGGCGTCCCACCGGTCTTCGACGAGCGGGCGGGCGCCGTAGACGCCGCCGGCTTCCTCGTCGGCAACACCGAAGTAGACGATGTCGCCGGGGTACCGCTTGCCGGACTTGGCGATGTGGCGGAACGCAACGGCCATCGACGAGGTCACGTTGAGCATGTCGACGGCGCCGCGCCCCCAGATCTCGTTGCCGATGCGCTCGCCGCCGAACGGGTCGACCTTCCACCCGTCGGGTGAGACCGGGACGACGTCCGTGTGGCCCATCAGCATGAGGGCGGGAGCGTCGGGGTCGGTTCCCGGAAGTCGGGCGACGATGGAGTCGCGCCCGGGAAGGACCGGAAGGATCTCCATGTCGGCGCCGCAGCCTTCGAGCTCGTCGCGGAGCAGGTTGGCGTTGCGGGTCTCATGGCCGGACTCGGGCGAGCCATCGTTCACGCATTGGTTCCGAATCATCGCCTGCAGCAGTTCGGCGTTCTCTTCGGTCAGTCGATCCAGCGTTGAGATGTCGTCCATGTCGGGACACTACCCGATGCCCCCACCCCAGTTCACCCCTCACCCTCAGCTCGCACCCCACCACAACTGGGGGCAGCCCCCACTTGTAGTGGAGTGAGCGCGGTGGGTGGTGCGGGCTGCGAGCATGGAGCCCGGGGCAGTCGCAGCGAGTTAGCGAAGATCGCCCCGATTGCTGCCGATGATGAACGCAGCGGTCGAGTTCAAGGCTGGAGGATGAGGCGATGGCACTCGGGTGGCGGCGACTACCTGTGATCGTGTGTGCCGGGCTGCTTGTCGCCGCCTGCTCGCCTCCGACGACGAGCGTCGTCATCGACCTCCGGCTCGCTGCCGACGGCAGCGTCGAACGCAGCCATGCAACGTTCGAGGAGGGGTGGTCCGACCCCTTCGGCTACGGCACCCCCGACTCCTTCCTCCTCCCCGGGGAAGAGCCCGAGGCAGCCCGACAACGGGCGCTCGAGGAACTCGACCAGGTCCGTGAGGCATGCCTCGACGATGGCACGTGCATTCGGCTTCTACCCGGCGCAACGATCGTCGAGTCCAGCGATGGCTTCGACACCGTCCGGACCGTTTGGTCAGTCAGTCCGGGTCAGAGCTGGCTCGACCTGTCGCACGGTGTCGACGGGGTGCGTGCGGTGGCCGAGGTTTACGACATTCTCGTCATGCCAGATCAGACGGTGCAGGTGGCAGCGGGCGACCTGGGTGTCCTGGTGCGCTCGGCTGACGGTCAATGGTCGCCATCCGAGGCCGACCTTCGGACCCTCTCAAAGGGCCTGCTCCGCTCCATCGTGCTGGCCGGCCTACTCGTCGTGCTCCTCGGAGCGATGCTGTTCTCGCAGCTGCCGGGGCCACACGTTGGGTCAGCGACGAAGACGGCAGCGGCGCTGGCGTTCCCTGCGCTGCTCTCCATCTCGTTGACGTTGTTAAGCGGCGGCGGCGCCAGCTGGGGCGTGACCATTCTGGCGGTCTTCGCTGCGTTGCTGATGCCGGTGGTGCTGGGCCTTTTGGTTGTTGCCATCAACCGCGAACGTCGCTTCAGCGGCCGCAGATTTTTCATCGCATTCGTGCGCTGGCTGCTGGTGGCCTGGCTGCTCTTCGTTGTGGCCACTGCGGTCGTTTACTTCATGTGGAGTCGTGCGGTTGTGGGCTGGCCGGTCTTCCTCGTTGGGGTGCATGTTTTTGCTCCGATTGCCGCATACCACGTCGCCCGCCAGGTCGGAGGAGAGCTTGGGGACCGACGGGATGCTCAACTTCAGGAGATTCCCCTACGCAGTCCGGTGCCAATCGCATTGGCTGTGGCCGTCCTGCTGGTGGTCGGGGTGCCCCTACTGACGATTGCGCTTGCCGGGTAGTCGGCAGTCGAAGCGCTGCGCGTCCGCCGCCCACTTCTCACGCACCGCGCGGACACCACCGCAACTGGGGGCTGCCCCCACTTGTGGTGGAGTGCGCGCAGTGGGTGGTGCGGCGCGCCGTTGGTGCGGCGGCTATGGCTGGCGGGTGGCCCAGACGGCGTAGAGGGGATCGGTGTGTGCGGCGGGGTTGCGATGCTCGAGCGTCGGCTCGGCGAAGCCGTCGGTCAGTTCGAAGTAGCGACCGACGATCTGCATCCGAGCGGCGTCCTGGTTGGCCAACCAACCGCGGATCGCCTTGGTTGGGAAACACCGGTTCGAGAAGGTGCACACGAACACACCTCCCGGCCGGAGCACGCGTGCCGCTTCGGCGAACACATCGAGCGGCCGGGTCAGATAGTCCACCGACACCGCGCAGGTCACGGCGGCGAACGCGTCGTCGTCGAACGGGAGCGTCGGGTCGACGTTGAGGTCCTTGACCAGCCACTCGTCGGCCATCTCATTCGCCGCCAGCTCGGCGGCATTCATGCCGGTGACAACGAGGCGTTCGGGCTTCGACTGGAAGTGCGAGATCCAGGACGAACAGATGTCCAGGACCGGTCCGGACGCGTCACCAGCGAGCCCGAGCTCGTCGTACAACTCACCGACCGCAACGATCGCACCGTCGTCGATGTGGGTCACGAAACGATCGAAGGCGTAGAAGTCTGCGTCGTCGGTTTCGTCACTCCGTGAGAAGAACCCCGCCGGAAACTCGGACAGATGCCGTGGATCCATACGGTGGTCTGTCGCTCAGACGGCCAGGGCGTCGAAGACCTGGCCCGGCTCGGCCACGATGCCCGAGTAGAAGGGGCCGAACTCGGCGTAGACCGACGACGCCTCGTCGAACCGCATCGTGTACACGACCTCCTTGAGGTCGTCGGGGTGCTGGCCGAACAGCGTCACGCCCCACTCCCAGTCGTCCACACCGGTCGAACCGGTGATGACCTGCAGGATCCGGCCCTTGAACTTCCGGCCGGATGCGCCGTGCTCGTACATGCGCTCCTTGCGCTCCTCGAACGGAAGCGTGAACCAGTTGGCGTGGCCCTCGCGCTTCTTCGACATCGGATAGAAGCACCAGGCCGGCTTGTCCTCGTGCACCTCGGCGAGCTCCGGGTAGAGACGCATGTTGCGCATCTCCTCGGGAACGCCGGCTGCGTACTCACTGATCTCCGTCAGCGACACGAATGAATCGACCACATCGAGGCCGGCCGCCTGCACCGCACTCTGCAGTGACCGAAGTGCCCACCAGTCCGAATGCAGCGCCATGATCGCCACGTCGGCCTTGTGGCCGAGCATCGACACCGTGATCACCTGGGCGTCTCCGGCCTGGGCCTTCTCGATCGCTGCGATGGCGGCGGCGGCGTCGAACGACGGGCCCGGCTTGCAGAACAGATGCAGGACACCAAGGCCCTCGGAGGGTGAAACAGCGCTCATGGCCTCAGCCTACGGCGCCAAGTCGGCTCCGGTAGGAGTCGTGCCGCGTCCCCGTTCGTTCAGCAGGAAACGTTTGGGTGAAAGTGAGACGCGACCCCTTCACCCAGCAGGAGACGTTTGGGTGAAAGTGGGACGCGACCCCTTCACCCGTGAGTGCGCGTGCGCAGCAGGAGCGAGGTCGAGGGCGCTCTGCGCCCGGATCCGAGCCCTGGAGGCGGCGGAGCCGCCGGGTCAGCAGTACAGGTTGATCTCGCCGTTGCGGATGAACCCGGCGAGCTGGAGGTTGCCGGCCTCGGCGGTTTCGACCGCGAGCGCCGAAGGAGCACTGACCGACACGACCGACCCGAAGCCGGCGGCCCATGCCTTCTGGATGATCTCGAAGCTGGCCCGGCCGCTCACGTACAGCCCGAGGTCGGTGGCAGGAAGTTCGCCGTCGAGGAGCATCCGACCGACCACCTTGTCGACGGCGTTGTGCCGCCCGATGTCTTCCCGTACGGACAGCACGGTGCCGGTCGAATCGAACGCAGCGGCCGCATGTACGGCACCGGTCTTGTCGAACAGTTCCTGCTTGCCCCGAACCCGGTCGGCCACCTCGGCCAGGACCATCGGGTCGATCGGGTCGGCAGTGACGGGGAGCAGGCGGGTGGTGAGCTCGTCGATCGCATCGGAGCCGCACAGGCCGCAGGACGACGACGTGGATCCGAGTCGGGGTGTCGGCGTTGGGGCCTTGCCACCGGTCTCGACGGTCACGATGTTGAACTGACTCTCGACCGCTGAACCGTCGGCGCAGTACCGGACGGTTTCGATCGTGGCGCCGCCCAACATCCCTTCGGCATGCAGGAAACCGGCGGCCAACTCGTAGTCGTGACCGGGGGTTCGCATCGTGGTCGCCACGAGGGTTCCATCGAGCTGGATGGAAAGCGGCTCTTCGACGATGAGGTCGTCCGGGCGTCGACGGTCGTTGCCGCCGCCAATGCGGCGAACGAACACGCTTCGGGTACGACCACGAGCCATCAGGAAAGGGTACTTCGCTCCGTTCGCCCCGAGACGATCGCAGCAGCCACAAGGCAGACGAGGCCGCTGGCGATCCATGCGGGCTGGTAGCTGTCGAACCGGTCGATCGACCAGCCCACCAGTGGCCCGCCGACGGTCAGCCCGATCAGGAAGCCGAAGAGCAGCACACCGGTTGCGCGGCCGGCACCGGCCGTGCCGGATTCGCGAATCATCGAGAGGTTGGCCGCCGTGTTCCACGAGCCGACTGTCAGACCGGACAGCAGCGTGCCGATCCACAGCAGGGCGATCCCCAGGCTCGCGGACCCGATCAGCAGAGCGATCGACACGGCAGCTCCGACACCGAGGATCGTCAGCGCCCGCCGTGTGGGGAACCCCCGGTCCAACGCGACGCCCCAGATGATGCGCGAGGGGATGGCGATCAGTCCGGACACCCCGAAGACGGCGCCCGCCGTCGCCGGGCTCACACCGACCGACTCCTCGGCAAACAGGGGCAGGAATCGGCCGAGCCCTCCCCCCACGGTTCCCATGACGAATCCATAGGCCGCCACCCGCCACACGATGCCAGGGAGTGGACCTGCGGTCGCGGCGGCGTCCGTCGCCGGACCGTCCGTCGGCTCGTCGAGTTCGGTGACCCAACGCAGGCCGAGCAGGCTGACGGTCGAGACGCCGGCAACCGCCCAGAGTCCGGCTCGCCAGCCGGCGGTCGCGGCGATCGCCGGCATCGCAAATCCTGAACTGAACGTGGCGAGTTGCACCCCGGATTGCTTGACGCCCGTGAGCACGCCCCGTTGGTCAGCGGGGATTCCGGTGGATATGGCCTTGTTGGTCGCCGGGTTGCCCCAGCCCTGAGGTAGGCCGGCAAGCGCCATCGCGACCAACAGCACCGCATACGAGGTGGCGAGCGCAGCAGCGGCCGTCGAGATCGCCGACAACGCCAGCACCGCAGCGATCGCTTTGCGGCCACCCAACAGATCGGACAGGCGGCCGGCCGTCGGGGCAAAGAGTCCACCGACACCGGTGTTGACCGCACCGATCAATCCGAGCTGCAGCTTCGAGAGACCGAACTCCTGCTCCAGGTCGCTGGCCACGACCGCGAGGGCAAACAGGCTGAACGTGGACATCGCCATCGCCATGACGAGCATGTACGAGAAGCCAACGTGGCGTCGATTCACCCCCGCACCCTACGCCCCGTCAACCTCGTACGACCCCGGCGAGGTCGCCCGATCGATGTACGGTTGACGGCAAGGGCGGACGGTCGAAAGGCAAACCAATGTCCATGCGCAGCTGGATTCGAGAGTTTCGGGCCGAGATGCGCGACCGGCGCGCCGGCCGCAAGGCCATGGGCAACGACGGCGACATGTTCCGATCCGCCCGCGGCATCGTCGGCGCCACCGGATGGTCGTTCAGCAACGCGTGGGACCACCTGGAGAAGGACGGCAAGGCCTACAACCGCTCGATGCAGCGCGAACCCCACCTCCCGCCGAGCCTGTTCGTGAGCGAGCAGGATCGGGTGCGCATCGGTAAGGCGGCACCGCTTTCCGAACGGTGCATCGAAGACTGGAAATCGCCGGACGCCATGCCGGTCCGCGACTGGGACATCTCCAAGATCGACGACTGATCCACCGGCATCGGTTGGAGCGCACAAGTTCTCTTCAGGAAGCGCCAGCCACAGCCGATCGGATGCGACACTGACGGATACGCGGCGGACCTTCTGCCGCGCCAAGGAGACAAGCTCATGTCGACGACACCAGCCATCACCGAGCAGATGACCGAGTGGTGGCAACACGGCGTGGTGTATCAGGTCTACATCCGGTCCTTCGCAGATGGAAACGGCGACGGCCAGGGCGATCTGGCCGGCCTTCGCTCCCGGCTCGATCATCTGGCTTCGCTTGGTGTCGACGCCGTCTGGATCAACCCGTGGTACGTGTCTCCGCTGAAGGACGGCGGCTACGACGTGGCCGACTATCGCAACATCGACCCGCGCTTCGGATCCGTCGAAGAAGCCGAGCAGTTCATCGCCGAGGCACACGAGCGGGGCATTCGTGTCATCGCCGACCTCGTCCCGAACCACACCTCGTCCGACCACGTCTGGTTCCAGGAAGCCATCGCTGCACCTCCTGGCTCACCGGCCCGCGACCGCTACGTGATCCGGCCCGGCAAGGGGCCGGACGGAGCAGAACCGCCGAGCAATTGGGAAGCCGTGTTCGGCGGCCCGGCATGGGAACGCCTGCCCGACGGCGAGTGGTACCTGCACATCTTCGACACGTCCCAGCCGGACCTCAACTGGGAGCACCCGGAGGTGCGGGCCGAGTTCGAGAGCATCTTCCGCTTCTGGCTGGACCGGGGCATCGACGGCTTCCGCGTCGACGTCGCCCACGGCATGATCAAGGACCTCACCTTCCCGGACATTGACTCGAAGACCGAACTGCTCGAATCCGAGCACCCGATCGACCACCCGCACTGGGACCGCGACGGCGTGCACGAGATCAACCGCGCCTGGCGGGCCGTCCTCAACGAATACGAGAACCGCATGATGGTGGCCGAGGCGTGGGTCCACGCCGAACGCCTTCCCCTGTACCTGCGCGAGGACGAGTACCACCAGTCCTTCAACTTCGACCTCCTCGAGGCCAAGTGGACGGCGGACTCGTTCCGGCGGATCATTAGCCGCTCGCTCGACGCCGCCGAGGCGGTCGGCGCAACCTCGACCTGGGTGCTCTCGAACCACGACGTGGTCCGCCACGCCACCCGCTACGGGCTCCCGCTCGACGTCAAGTGGCGAAAGTGGGTGACCGACGGGCCCCACGATGCGCTCGACGAAGCGCTCGGTTCCCGCCGGGCCCGAGCGGCCGCGCTCATCACGCTCGCCCTGCCCGGATCGACCTACGTCTACCAGGGCGAAGAGCTCGGACTGCATGAGGTGTGGGAACTTCCCGACGAGGTGCTCGACGACCCGACGTGGGAGCGGTCCGGCCACACCGAACGCGGCCGTGACGGCTGCCGAGTGCCGATCCCCTGGGAGACCGACGGTCCGTCGTTCGGGTTCGGAACGACCGCACCCTGGCTCCCGCAGCCGGACACGTTCGGCCCGAACTCCGCCGCCGCGCAGGCCGGCGACCCGGACTCGATGCTGTCGCTCTATCAGGCAGCAATCGCGCTCCGGAAGGGGCGGTTCGCCGCCGACCGCCGTCTGGCGATGCTCGACCTCGGCGCCGACGTCCTCGCCTTTACCCGGGGCGACGACGTCACCGTGATCGTCAACATGGGCTCCGAGCCGATCGAACTGCCCGAGGGCCGGCTCCTGCTGTCCTCGATACCGCTCGAAGGCGGGATGTTGCCCAGCGACGCTGCGGTCTGGCTCGCCGGCTGACCCGTGGGCCATTCGGCCCATTTCGCAGATTCCTGCATCACAACTGAAAGATCGAACGAAGCCCAGCGATCCAACCGGTGAGATGTGCCCCGAAAGGCAGCACCAACCACCGAGAGGAACACCATGTTTCGAACCTTCACCCGACTGCTCGTCATCCTGACGACGACCCTCGCGATGCTCGTGGGCAGCCTGACGCCTGTCGCTGCTCAGGACGCCGTCGAGGCCGAACCGGAAGTGGTCGCCGAGAACGACCTCGAGAAACTCCGGCTCCGGTGCCGCGGCCGACTCGCCGCCGACGGCACACCCGGCGTCTACTGCCGCTGGTCCGTCCCGACCTCCGACGCCGCAGTATCGGTTGCCCTGCTCCGTGACGGCGGCGACGGCTGGACCACCATCCACGAGACCGAAGATCTCGAGGCTCGCCGCCACTTCGACACGACCGGCGAACCCGGCGTCCGCTACCGCTTCCGCGTCGTCGCCCTCGACGAGGACGGCAACCGCGTTGCCAAGAGCCGGATCTCGCGTGCGAACGTGCCGAACCCGCAGTTCGACTTCCTGCGCCTGAGCTGTGTCGCCGTCGACCTCGACTCGCCGACCGCATCCTGCGAGTGGACCAGCTCCGACGAAGCAACCTCCTACGAACTGTGGCGAATCGTGAACCGCGACAGCCGTGAATTGGTCGGCACGTTCGGCCCCGACGAGCTCGCCGCCCTCGACGACCAGCTCGGTGACGACACCGTGCTCGTGAAGTACGCCGTCCTCGGCAAGAACGATGCCGACGAGCTCGTCGCCCGTTCGAAGGTTCGCCGGGTCCGCTTCCCGGTCGCCGAAACCGTCGACGCCGCCTGAGGTGACGCGTGCTGGTATCCGTCGCTCCCGTCGCGTTGCGGGTCACGCTTGATCGGGTGAGTACCTCCTCCACTCACCCGAACGAACGTGAACTCGTGGCCCGGGCGGCGACGGATGCCAACGCATTCGCCGAGCTCTACCGGCACTACCTGCCGCGTGTCCACGCCTACGCGTTTCGCCGGACCGGGGATCGGCAGGCGGCCGAGGACATCTGCTCGGCGACCTTCGAGGCAGCCTTTCGGAACATCGCCAACCACCGGCCCACCGACGCCGGCCTGGGGCCATGGCTGTTCCGCATCGCCGCCCGCAAAACGGTCGATCACCATCGGCGTGAGGGACGCTCCGGAAGCGAACGAGGACAGGTCGCCATGTCCCGTCTCGCCCCCGGTGTTGCGCCGGCCGCAGACGGGTCGTTGCACGACGACGACTCGCTGCGGCTGGCGATCAACCAGCTTCGGCCCCGCTACCAGGAGGCGATCACCCTCCGGCACCTTGCTCACCTCGACACCGCTGAAGCGGCCGAAGCGATGGGCGTGTCCAAGTCGGCGTTCTCCGTGATCCTCACCCGAGCCACCAAGGCCCTGCGCCGAGAGCTCGACCGATTCGAAGGAGCCGAGCAATGACCGACGACGACCTGCAGCGACGCCTCGACGCACTCGGCCGCAGCGACACGCCAATGGTCGACCCGGCGTTCGCCGATGGTCTCGAGTCTGACCTTCGGGCGATGGCGGCCGCTCCCCAGCGCGCCACGCCGCTGGCCTGGCTTCTGCGCCCGTCCGTCGTGATCGCGGCATTGGCGATCCTCGCGGGCTTCGCCTTCTTCGTTTCTCGCTCCGAGCCGGCGGGTCTCGAGTTCGCCGCGGCCGACGACACATCGGTCTCGATCCCTGGAGCCCCCGATCTGGCTTCGGGAGCGGCGGGGCAGGCCCTGCCGGAAGGGGCCCGCATCATGGTCGGCCCCGACGGCAGCGCCACGGTCGGCGGCCTGATCCTCGACCCGGGCACCGTGGCCATCGTGGTCAACGGGGTGATCGAGGTCGTCGAACTGCCCGCAGACATCTCGCCGCCCACCAGCACCACGACGACGTCCGTCGCCGAGACGACGACCACCACCACGGCGGAACGCGACACGACGACGACCGTCTCCCCAACGGCGACCGCCGACGCAGCGGACGATCGAACGAGTACCACCGAGACGACCGTCGACGAGGAGACGACGCCGACGACCGTCGCATCGGATCGGTCGACGACGGCAACGACGACCGAGGCGCCGACCACCACGACATCGACCACCACGACGACCGTGCCGTCGACCACCAGCGAAGCCCCGGCGACGACCGCGCCGGCGGAGGCAGCGCCCCCAACCATCGAGCTCACGATCAACGAAGGTCCACTCGGGCGCACGTTCCTCGAATGGACGGTCACCGGAGACACCTCGGAGATCGCCGGGTGGGTCGTGCGCCGCGGCCGCGGCGACGATTCGGTGCCCATCGCCGTGATCCGCAGACCAGAGGCTCGCCGTCAGCGCGTCGACGTTCCCGATCGCGACGTCGCCTGGACGGTCGTGGCCCGCAACGCCGATGGCGAGGTCATCGCCCGCAGCAACCTCGTCCGGTCGAACTGACCGATCAGCCCATCGCGTCGAGAACCGGGGCGAAGGCCTCCGGCTCTCGGATCACCCAGTGGGAGATTCCGAGTCGCTCCCGCAGCCGGCCGATCTTGTCCACGATCTGCTCGATCGAACCGGTCAACACGAAGGGGCAGTCCGCCACGTCGGCCGGGTCGAAGCGGTAGCGGTCGGCAACTTCGGCGTCGGTCGGAGCGTCGTCTCCGACGACACACATCTGGACCAGCGCCGAGCGTTCGATCTCCGCATTCCGATTTCCGGCGGCGTCCTCGAGCCACTGCGCACGGAGATCGAGATGGTCCACCCGGAATCCGGCCGGCTGCAAGGTGCCGTCCTCGGTGTGTTCGAGGCCGGTGAATTGGAAGATGTCGGCGAAGCGGCCGGCCAACTCGACGACACGCCGACCGTGACCGCCGATGAGGAACGGGACATGTTCCTGCACCGGTGGCAGCAGCCCGTCCACATCGACCACATGGTGGGTGCCAACCATCTGGCAGGCCCCTTCGTCGAGCAGCTCGCGGAGAACGAAGAGGCTCTCGCCGAAGCGATCGACCCGCGGGCCCGGGTCCCGAAGTTCGAGGCCGATGGCGTCGTGTTCGGCCCGGGCATATCCGGTACCCAGGCCAAGGGTGAGCCGGCCGGACGACAGTTGGTCCATCGAGATCGCCGTGCGGGCGAGCAACGCCGGATGATGGAACTCGTTGTTGATCACGAGCGGGCCGACTCGCAGCCGCGTCGTTGCTGCGGCCACCGTCATCAGTGGCATGAAGGGGTCGACGGACTGGCCGCCGAAATGGTCCATGGTGAAGAACTCGTCGTAGCCGAGCGCTTCGATCCGGCGGGCGAGTTCGGCCAGCGCCACCGGGTCGTCCAGCGGACCGCCCTGAATGCCGAATCGGATGGGTCGGTGCACGGCTCGGTCCTCCCGGTCAGTCCCTTCGAGTCACCTTACGGCTCCGACGGTCGAGCTCCTGTTCGACCTCGCGCAGTTCGATGCCCTCGGCGGCGAGTCGATTCATGACGAAGAACAGCACATCTGCGGCTTCGTGCACGATCTCCCCGCGGTCGGTCGCCTCGTTCAGCTCCGCCGCTTCCTCGGTGATCTTGGCGGCCAGAAGGCTGGGGTCTTCGAGCAGGCGTCGGGTGTAGCTGCCCTCCGGTGCATCGACCTTGCGGTCGGCCAGCACGCGTTCGAGCTCTGCGATGCCGGCGAAGTCACCGAAGCACGACGTCTGCTCGAGGTGGCAGAAGCCACGACCCTTCTGCTCGACCCGAAAGAGGAGCGTGTCGTCGTCGCAGTCGGAGTCGACGGACAGGAGTCGCTGGGTTGCTCCGGACGACAGTCCCTTCTGCCAGAGCTCGCCGCGGCTGCGCGACCAGTAGTGCACGTCGCCGGTCTCCAACGTGGCGGTGAGGCTCTCGAGGTTGGAGTAGGCGAGCCCGAGGGTCTGACCGCGCTCGTTGGCCACGACCGTCGGCCACAGGCCGTCGGCTCGATCCGACCGAAGGGTGGCGGCCACCGCGTCGGCAATCGTGAACTCGTTCTTGTACAGCGCCATGCCGACCTGGGCGTCGGCGCCCAGCGCATGGATCCGACCGATCTCCGCTGCCGACGAGATGCCGCCAGCGAAGGTGACACGACAGTCGCCGGCGGCGGCGAGGTAGCGGGTCAGAATCTCGGGGTCGGTGCCCGTCATCCGCCCTTCTCGCTCGACGAAGGTGAGCAGGAACCCGGAGCAGAGGTCTCGCAGCTCCGCGAGCTTGTCTTCCACGCGGGCGCCGGTGCCCTTCGTCCAGCCGTGGGTCACGACCTCGCCGTCGAACGAGTCGAGGGCAACCACCACGCGCTCCTTGGGGAGCTTGGACAGGACCTCGGGCGTGGCGGCCGTGCCGAGCACCACGCTGCTCGCTCCGGCGTCGAGCCATTCGATCGCCGCGTCCACACTGCGGATGCCTCCACCCACCCGGCATGGTGCCAGCGGAAGCAGATCCCGGATCACGTCGGCGTTGGAACCGGTGCTGAGCGCAGCGTCGAGATCGACGATGGCGATTTCGCCGACCCGGCCGAACTTCTTCGCCAATGGGCGAGGATCTCCGGCGGACAGCGCATGCTCCTTGCCGCCAATCAGTTGTACGGCTTCGCCACCCATGAGGTCGATTGGAGGAATCAGCATGCACCCAGCATCGGAGGTCGAACGGTGCGCGCCAACCGGCAGCCCCGAATTTCACGAAGGGATCGTGGCGGGCCGTAGGGTGCGAGAATGGAACGTTCGGAGATGGATCTCGAGAGCTGGCTCATCTGGAGCGGTCGTCCGACCGAGTCCGGCGAGCCGCTCAACACCCCGCCGGTACTCGCCTCGAACTTCCGGTTGCCCGGCGACCGCTACTACACCCGGACTGAAGGCACCCCCACGCAGAACGCGTTCGAGTCGCTCATGGGTGGGCTCGAAGGCGGTCGGTCGCTGGCGTTCTCCTCCGGCATGGCGGCGGTGGCCTGTGTGTTCCATGCGTTGCCGGTCGGCTCCGTGCTCGCCATCCCCGAAGACCCGTACCACGCCGTCAACGGCCTGGCCGTGGAAGGGGAGGAGCAGGGGCGTTGGACGGTGCGGCGCCTCGATCTCGCCGACACCGCTGCTTGGACGGCCGCGGCGATGGAGTGCGACCTGCTGTGGCTCGAGTCTCCGGCGAATCCGCTCATGACCGTCGCCGACCTTCCCGCCATCTGTTCGGCTCCTCGTCGCGACGGCTGCGTCGTCGCAGTGGACAGCACGTTTGCCACCCCCGTGGTGCAGCGCCCGCTCGAGTACGGCGCCGACATCGTCATGCAGTCCGCCACCAAGTTCATCGCCGGCCACAGCGATCTGCTCGCCGGCGTGCTCACTGTCACCGACGACGAGCTCTTCGACGACCTCTACCACCGCCGGATTCGCAACGGCGGAACGATCGGCGCCATGGAAGCCTTTCTTGCCACCCGTGGTGCGCGCACGCTCGGTCTGCGAATGGAACGCTCGATGGCCAACGCCATGGTGCTCGCCGAGCGGCTCGAGGCACACCCGCAGATCGCAAGGGTTCGCTACCCGGGCCTGCCGTCGCACGACACCCACGCCCACGCTGCCTCCTTCATGGACGGGTACGGGGCCATGATGAGCTTCGACGTGACCGGCTCCGGTGAACGAGCCAGCGCGTTCGTGGAAACCGCTCGGCTCATCAACAACGCCACGAGCCTCGGG
The DNA here is from genome assembly GCA_020628865.1 of Acidimicrobiales bacterium. GTDB lineage: Bacteria > Actinomycetota > Acidimicrobiia > Acidimicrobiales > SHLQ01 > SHLQ01. The sequence goes on along the minus strand of JAHDEJ010000015.1, from coordinate 72,018 downwards.
GGCATCGAGTCGACCATGGAACGTCGGGCGCTCATCCCCGGCCAGGAGACGATGCCGGCCACGCTCATCCGGTTCAGCGTCGGTTGCGAACACGTGGATGACATCTGGGCTGACCTCGACGCCGCGTTGGCGGCCACGGCGAATGTCGACTGACCCCGGCTGCGATTGGCTCGACCAGCTCGACATGCCTCCGGGCCCACCGCACCTGCGGATGGGTCTGCGCACGTTGGCCCCCGATCAGTGGCTGCCCACCGATGCGCACACGCCGGCTGAGCTCGCCCGGAAGGCGGCGTTGCTCGACCAGCACGACGACCTCGTCCAACTCGACGACGGCTGGGATCACGCGGTGGAGGAACTGGTCGGTGTCATGGAGGTGGCCCTCGGGCACCGGATCGACCGGCGCGACGCAACGTCGGCGATCGAACTGCTGGATGCCGCCGGCCGGGCCGTGCCCGACGACCTGATCCTCATGGCGCGTGACGACGATGCCTGGCGGCTGATCGGCGGATCCCTGGTCTTCCCGAATCAGTGGCGCCTCACCGAGAAGATGGGCGGCACCCTCGCCGAGATCCATCAACCCGTCGAGGGCTACGACACGATCCTCTCCGACAAGGTGGACCGATTCTTCGACCGACTCGCCGTCAACCGCATCGTCTGGCGCCGCAACTGGTTCTTCCACGACTCGGACGAGTTCTTCCAGCCCGATCGGATGACACACGCAACCTTCGACGACCCCCACCGTGCGGCCACGCTCACTGTGCGGTCCGAATGGCAGACGCTCCGTCGGCTCGCCTTCAGTGGGGTGATCGTCTTCACCGTGAAGACGCAGGTCGCACCCATGACCGAAGTCGCCGCTCGGCCCACCGTCGCAGCAGCGATGGCCCGCTTCCTCGAAGAGGGATCCGCAGTGTCCCATGCGAACAAGGACGCACTCGGCCGGGTCGAACCGATCGTCGAGTGGTTGCGAGAGCGCCGTCGCGACGGCGTGTGACCGACGGTGAGCGATTGTCACACGATCGCCATGGAAACCAGCGCGCTGGTGCCGAACAGCACACTGTCGGGTTGCAGCGTCGCGGGAGGCAGCAATGTACGGATTGGTGAATCGAGCCATTGAGGATCTTGTGATCAAGGCGCACGGTTCGGAGCGATGGCAGGCCGTGCTCGATGCTGCGGACGTCGCAGTGGAGCGTTTCGAGGCGATGGAGCCCTACGACGACTCGATCACGTACAAACTGGTTGGTGCAGCGAGTGACGTGCTCGAGACGCCCGCAACGGATTTGCTTGAGGCATTCGGTCGACACTGGATCCTGTATACGGGCGCCGAGGGCTGGGGTGCGATCCTGGAGGCTCAGGGTTCCTCGGTCGCGGAGGTCGTCGGCAACCTCAACGCAATGCATGCTCGTGTTCGCGTGGCGATGCCGTCCATCGTCGTGCCCGAGTTCCGGGTGATCGAGGCGACCGAGGCCGTACTCCGATTCGAGTACCATTCGCACCGCGACGGCCTCGCGCCAATGGTCGTCGGACTGATGCGGGGATTGGCGGAGCGGTTCGGCGAGTCCTGGTCGGTGCACCACTCCGGTACTCGAGATCAGGATGGGTTCGATACATTCGAGCTGCAGCCGCTTCCGGTGACCAGCGCCGCCTCGGCTTGATGGATGAGGTCGCCGACGGTGCCGCCGGAGCGCTGCTCCGCGACCTGTTTCGATTCCACCTGGAAATCGACCAGTCCGGCCGGGTGACGTCGACAGGCGCAGCGTTGAAAAAGATCGCTCCCGGGCTTGAAGGCGCGGCGCTGAGCGACATAGCGACCTCAGACACGATGCTCGTGCCGATCCGGCAGGATCCTTCTCTTGAGTGGTGCGACGTGCTCATGAGACTGCGGTTTCTCTCGAAGGACGTCGGTGTGCGTGGTGCCTTCGTTCCTTCGCCCTTCGATGGGCACCTGCTGTTTCTGGGATCGCTGGATCCGGAGGACTGCGACCGGCTTGACGAGCTGGGTTTGCAGTCGACCGACTTCTCCCCAACCGATCTCACGCTCGACTTCTCCATGTTGCGTTGGGCGCGCGACGCGCAGGTGCGCGAGACGAAGGGCGCCCTGGCGCGCCTCGAGGCGTCGATCGCTCGAGGTCGTCACCTCGAAGAACTCGTCGCAGTCGATGCGTTGACCGAGCTGCCGAATCGGGTTGCATTTTCGTCCCGCTTGGAGGACCTCCTGGCGGAGCGGCCGATCGGACTCACCGTGGTGATGGTTGATGTCAACCGGTTCAAGCTGATCAATGATCGGTTCGGTCATAGCGTGGGCGATGAGGCCTTGCGCACAGTGGCTGACCATCTTCGGATGAGCGTCGGGAGCTCGGGGGTCGCCGCCCGGCTCGGTGGCGACGAGTTCGCAATCGTCCTCTTCGAGTCAGCCGATGTCGACAAGATCGTCCGGTCGATCTCGGCGCTCGGTGAACGGGTGCTCACGATCGACGGCAACCGAATGACCATCGCGCTGACGCTCGGCGTCGCTCCCCGAACCGACGAGGTTTCCGGATCGGTATTGCTCGGCCACGCCGACATTGCGATGTACGAGGCGCGATCGGCGCAGGTCGCCGTCGCCTGGTTCGATCCGGATGATCGGGCCCAACTCGACCTTCGCCGAAGCGTTGCCGATGCGCTGCCGAGCGCGCTTCGGGACGCTGAGATCTCGCTGGCGTTCCAGCCCATCGTCGATCTCACGGATTCACGTATGCACGGTTTCGAGGTGCTGAGCCGCTGGAACCATCCGACGATGGGTGCGATCTCTCCCGAGCTCTTCATCGACGTGGCCGAACGCACCCGTCAGATCCAGGAGCTCGACGAGTACGTGGTGGCACGGTCAATGGGCTCTGCGTTCGACCTGGTGCTCGACGGCGAGCTGCCACGGCTCAACGTCAACCTGTCGGCCATGTCGCTCACCCCGAGGATGGTCGACTATCTGGCCGGCTTGATCGCCGACTATGACTTCCCCGCCACGAAGTTGACGATCGAGGTGACGGAGACGGCGTCGGTTGCCGACCTCACCCACACGGCGCAGATTCTGCACGCAATGCACGAGATGGGAATCTCCGTCGCTCTCGATGACTTCGGCACGGGCTTTGCTTCACTCACCTATCTTCAAGCACTCCCGGTCGACGTCGTGAAGATCGACCGGTCCTTCGTCGCTGACATGGTCGGATCCGAGAAGTCGTTGCAACTCGTTCGCTCGGTCGTGCAAGTGGCGCAGGCGCTTGAACTGACGGTGACAGCAGAAGGCATCGAGACCGTCGAGCAACAGATGCTGCTGCGAAGCCTCGGAGTCGACAGAGCTCAGGGCTATTTGTTCGCTCGCCCCGTTGACCTGGCCGGCGCTCGCACGATGCTTGGGCGAGTGTTGCCGCTGGGAACACCGAGGCCACCGGCGCCGGCGTCAGGGCGCGCATCGGCAACTTCGTGCTGAACCTGTAGCGATTTCTCCGAATTCTGCATCCGACTGCCAACCACTGTGCGTAGGGCAATCGAACACGCTCACCACAGGAGATCGAGATGTATCTGTCCAAGTACCTTCGGAAAGCCGTGGCTGGAATCGCCATGCTGTCCGTCCCGATCGCGGCCATGGCCGTGCCCGCCAGCGCCGACAACACCGGTCCGACGATTGCGGACACGGCGATTGCGGTGTCGAGCCTCGATGGGTTCGATGGCAACAACGGCGACTTCGACATGCTGATCCAGGCACTGATCGCCGCCGATCTCGTCGGTGCGGTTGCGGACCCGGCAGCGGATCTGACGGTCTTTGCTCCGACGGATCAGGCGTTCGTTCGTCTGGCTCGTGATCTTGGCTATGCCGAGCGTGGCTACAACGAGGCTGGTGCGTTCGCCTACATCGTCGAGCAGCTGACGGCACTCGGTGGCGGCGATCCGATTCCGGTGCTGACCGACGTGCTGCTCTACCACGTGTCCCCGGGCAGCACCTTCTACTCGGCGCTGCAGAACAACACGGTCGAGGTCCCGACCCTCCTCGGTGCATCGTTCACCGCCCAGGGCCGTCACCTCATCGACGCCGCTCCGGCGATCGAGGACCCACGCATCAAGAACCCGCTGACCGACATCGAGACCAGCAACGGTGTCATCCACGGCATCAACCGTGTCCTGCTGCCCGTGGCCGTCGGCGGAGAAGCGCCGGCCCCCGAACCGACTCCTGAGCCGGAGCCCGAGTCCGGTCCGACGATTGCGGACACGGCGATTGCGGTGTCGAGCCTCGATGGGTTCGATGGCAACAACGGCGACTTCGACATGCTGATCCAGGCACTGATCGCCGCCGATCTCGTCGGTGCGGTTGCGGACCCGGCAGCGGATCTGACGGTCTTTGCTCCGACGGATCAGGCGTTCGTTCGTCTGGCTCGTGATCTTGGCTATGCCGAGCGTGGCTACAACGAGGCTGGTGCGTTCGCCTACATCGTCGAGCAGCTGACGGCACTCGGTGGCGGCGATCCGATTCCGGTGCTGACCGACGTGCTGCTCTACCACGTGTCCCCGGGCAGCACCTTCTACTCGGCGCTGCAGAACAACACGGTCGAGGTCCCGACCCTCCTCGGTGTGTCCTTCACCGCCCAGGGCCGTCACCTCATCGACGAGGCCAGCAGCCTCCGCAACCCGCGGATCAAGAACACGCTGACCGACATCGAGACCAGCAACGGTGTCATCCACGGCATCAACCGGGTCCTCATCCCACTCGGTCTCTGAGCGGTAAACCCCTGACCCGCTGACGATCTGTGCAGCGTGGTGTGCCGGACCGGCGCATCACGCTGCACAAATCCCGTTTTCGCCCCAACCATTCGATCTCCACGAGTTCGGCGGCGGACACGACGCCCCGTTCGGTTCTGCCGGGCGGGGCGTCAGGCGTTTTGCGACGAAGATCGGGTGAGCCGGGGGAGCACGCCGAGCAGCAGGACGGCCATCAGGGTCCATACCCCGGCGTGGACCGCCAGCGCTGACGAAAAGCCGCCGTCGCCGTCCGAAAGCGCGCCGGTCACCGCCGGTCCGGCCACACCGCCGATCTGCGCGATCGAGAAGAACAACCCCGACACCGCTGCGATCCGGGCCGGCCCGACATCGTCGTGCTCCATCAGGATGATCGAGAGGATCGGCATGATCACGACCCGGGGGAGCGCGGTCAGGCCGATGGCCAATGCCAGCTGTGGCACGTTCAGCGTGAGGAGGAGCGACGTGCCAACGACGCCGCAGCCGAGGACCGCGGCCAGAACCATCGCCCGTCGCTGACGGGTGGCGTGGCGCGGAATGGTGACCATTGCAACGAGGCCCACGGCCGTGCCGCCGGCCGCCCAGAGGGAGGCTGCACTGGTCGACCATCCGACATCATCCAGGATAGCCACGAGCCACTGCCCGATTCCGTGGGCGGCGAAGAAGTTGAGGGCCGACAGCAGCAGCACGAACGCAACGATGGGTCGTCGGGCCAACGCCGCGTACTCGCCGAACTGTGGGCCGATGCCGGGGGTCATCACCCCATCCAGGCCGCGTGACACCAGCAACCAGATCACGAGTGAACTGCCGGCGACCGCCGTCATGATGAGTGTGACGAGCCTCCAGTCGTCCTCGACCAGCGGCGCGATGACCGAACCGCCGACCGTGAAGGCCAGAATGCCGCCGATCGCCGGCGCCGTCCCATAGATGCCGACTGCGCGCCGCCGCTCGGATCCCTCGAAAAGGCTGGCGGCAACCTTCGGCGCAGCGATCGAGATGATCGGCGCTCCCAGCCCGAAGGCGGCGACGGGGAACAGCAGGGACCAGAATCCGGTCGCCGTCGCCCGCAGGACGGCCGTGGCCAACATGACCAACGCCGACCCGGTCAGCGCCCGACGTGTGCCGACGAGATCGACCACGCGCCCCGCTGGAATCGCCGTGACGATGTACACGAACTGCCAGGCCCCCAGCACCACGCCCATCTGGGCACGTGACAGATCGAGGTCGGCGCGGATCTGCGGAACGAGCGTGCCGTTCAAGGTCACGAGGAGACCGAAGGCCGTGTAGATCGCCCACACGCCAAAGAGCACCCGGCGGCGGTCGGGAGTCGGGGTCAGGAGATGCCCTCGTGTCGCAGAACCCAGATGGTCAGTGAGTCGATCGTGCTCTCGGCCGTGACCGACCAGCCGCTGCGCTCATACATCGCCACGTTGGCCGGCTTGGTGGTTTCCAGGTAGGCGGGGACTCCGGTGGCGGCGGCCCGTCGCAGCCCTGCCTCCATCACGGCCCGGCCGAGGCGCTCACCCTGTCGATCCGGGCGTGTTGCCAGAACCCCCAGATACCAGAAGGGCTCGTCGGGCAGTCCGTCGGCAGTTGCTGCGTTGTACTCCGCCAAGCGGGCGAGTGCGGCGTCGTCGAGCGCACCGAGGTCGGCTCGAAGCGACTCGGCCGCCGGATCCGCCCACATCGCCACGGCGGCCGCATCGTCGACCAGCCAGGTGGCCTCGCTCGCGACCCGACTGTCGAACAGCGCACCGACGAACAGCCGCGCGTTGCGGGACCAGGACGCGTCGGTCGGGAAGAACCAGCGGAAGGCGGGGTCCTGATCGAACGCGGCAACCACCGTGTCGATGACGCTCGCTCGGTCAGCCGGTGTGGCGATGCGAATCGAAGGTTCGGTCATGGCTCACACGCTAGGCGGCCGACACCGCGACCGATCGCTTCGGAGCGGCCGCCTACCCGCTGGTAACGTCGGCGACAGGGGGAACAGATGGACTTCGACATGCCACCAGACGACGACCCGCGCCGGGTCGACGTGCGCGCATGGATCGACGCCAACCCCAACCCGACCGACGAACAACTGGCCGAAGCCGGATGGGTCACCCCGCACTGGCCGGCTCCGTGGGGTCTCGACGCCGACCCCATGCATCAACTGATCATCGCCGAGGAACTCCACGCGGCGGACATCTCGCTGCCCCGAAACCTCATCGGCATCGGTTGGGCCGCCCCGGTGATCCACCTCGCCGGCACCGACGCGCAACGGACCCGCTTCCTGCCGAAGATCTTCTCGGGCGAGGAGATCTGGTGTCAGCTCTTCAGCGAGCCCGACTCGGGGTCGGACCTCGCCAGCCTCTCGACCCGCGCCGTTCGCGACGGCGACGAGTATGTGATCACCGGATCGAAGATCTGGTCGTCGGGCGCACACGGGAGTGACTGGGGCATCCTTCTCGCCCGCACCGATCCGAACGTGCCGAAACACAAAGGCATCAGCTACTTCCTCTTCCCGATGGACGCTCCTGGGACGACCATGACCCCGATCGTCGACATGACGGGCGCCCACTCCTTCAACCAGGTGTTCTTCGACGAGGTGCGCATTCCCACCGACCTGCTCGTGGGGCAGGAGGGCGACGGATGGCGGCTGGCCAAGGCAACACTTGCGAATGAACGAGTCAGCCTCAGCTCCGGCGGTTCGCTCTGGGGGATGGGGCCGAGCGCAGCGGACTTTCTCGATCTGCTCCGGGCGGACGGGTCAACCTTCGATCCCGTGCAGCGCGACCGGATCGCCGCCCTCCACATCCGCGCAGAAGTGCTGCGCCTCACCCAACTGCGAACGCTCTCGGCCAAGCTCGGCGGGAGAACGCCCGGCCCCGAAGCATCCATCCAGAAACTCTTGAGCGACGAGATCGGCCAGGAGGTCATGGAGCTGGCGAAGGAGCTCCAGGGCGCCGCCGGGATGCTCGTCGGCTCCGGCCCGGAAGGCGATCTCCCCCGAACCCGCCAGACCGGCCCGACCGAAATCCGTGCCGAACGAGGAAACGAGACCTTCCCCGACGTCGACCCCGTCTGGCACTACGGCTTCGAGTTCTCACCGGCGCTCACCGTCGGCGGCGGCACGTTCGCCGTCCAACGCAACATCGTCGCGGAACACGTGCTCGGCCTGCCCCGGGAACCGAACGTCGAACGAGGCCTGACCTGGGCCGAGACCCGCCACCACGCAACCAGCTGAACCCATCCGACCAGGAGAAGTCCACCATGCAAACCCCGATCACCGAGATGTTCGGCATCGACGTGCCCATCCTCGCGTTCACCCACTGCCGAGACGTCGTCGCTGCCGTCACGAAGGCCGGCGGAATGGGCGTGCTCGGCGCCGTGGCTCACTCACCCAAACAACTGGAGATCGACCTCGCCTGGATCGAGGACGAGGTGGGCGACCTGCCCTACGGCGTCGATCTCATCGTGCCGGCCAAGTACGAGGGCAGTGATGAAGGCGGCGTCAGCAACGCCGAGATCCGAGCACAGTTCCCCGACGCGCACCTCGAGTTCGTGGACGACATCCTCGACCGGTACGGCGTGCCGCCGCTGCCGGAGGGAGCGTCGGCGGCTTCGCTCGTCACCGGCGACGACGCCATCTTCTCGGCCAAGGCGTCCGCCCCGAACCTCGAGATCGCGCTGGCCCACAAGTCCGCCTTCATCGTGAATGCGCTCGGTCCGCCCCCGAAGCACATGATCGACCGGGTGAAGGAAGAGGGCCGCCTGCTCGGTGCGCTGGCCGGTCGGCCACAGCACGCCCAGCGCCACGTCAACGTCGGGGTCGACGTGATCATTGCGCAAGGTGGCGAAGCCGGTGGACACACCGGTGAGATCGGATCCATGGTGCTCATTCCCGAGATCGTCGACGCCGTCGCTCCCGTTCCCGTCCTCGGGGCTGGTGGCATCGGTCGTGGCCGGCAGATGGCTGCGGCGATGGCGCTCGGTGCGCAGGGGGTCTGGTGCGGCTCGGTCTGGCTCACCACCGAAGAGGCCGAGACCCATCCGACGGTCAAGAAGAAGTTCCTCGACGCCTCCTCGGCCGACACCATCCGGTCCCGCTCGCGCACCGGCAAGCCGGCTCGGCAGCTGAAGTCAGCGTGGACCGAAGAGTGGGAGAACCCCGACACGCCCATGCCACTCGGCATGCCCGCCCAACCACTGCTGGTCGATCAGGCCATCGCCCGCATCGATCGTGCGGCGCACAGCGAGGACAGCGGAGCAGCGCAGTTGGCCAACTACTTCGTTGGGCAGATCGTCGGCTCGATGAACGAATCGAAGCCGGCGGCCCAGGTCGTGTTCGACATGGTCGATGAGTTCATCGACGCCTGTCAGAACCTCGCCGGATTCGTGGGGGAGTGACATGAAACTCGAACCGGCCGATCCATCGATCTTCGACACGGCAGCCCACCAGATCTCCACCGAGGTCGAGGTCGCCGCATCGACCGAAGAATGCTGGGCGGCGGTGAACGACCACGCCTCCTGGACCGAGTGGTTCGCCGGCTGCACCAGCGCCGTCGGCCAACCCCCGAGCTGGACGGCACCCGGCGACACGCGTCAGGTGGAGATCAACCGGCTGAAGGTTTCCGAGCGGGCCATCATCGTGGAGCCGGAGGCGGACTTCGCCTTCACGATCCTCGAGTGGCCACTGCCGATCGCCCGCCGTGCGGCCGAACGTGTGCAGCTGATCGACACGAGTCGGGAGGGCGAGGAGCGGACGAACCTCGTGTACACCGGCGCGTTCGAGCTGACCTTCGTTGGGCGCCTCGCCTGGCCACTGCTCCAAGGGCGTCTGGCCGATGCCTGGGGGACCGCCTTCGAACAGCTTCAGCACTACCTCAACGCTCGCGGCGAGTAGCGTTGCCTCATGGCCGACACCACGCCCACTGACGAGATCGAGACCTGGCTGCGCGCCGTGTGGGAGTTCTTCGATGCCCCCGCACCGGAACCCGCGCCGGCAGCAGACACGGCGACCGACAGCACCCGCTGGGACAACCGCTGACCGACGGACCCCTTCACGGCCGACTCATCCGCCCGATGAAGGCGGCGAGCGGCGAGCTCCCCATCGGCGAGGAGTGGGTCTACGAAATCAAGTGGGATGGCATGCGCGCCGTCGTCTTCATCGACGACGACGGGGTTCGGCTGCAGACCACCAACCTGCTCAATGCCACCGTCTCGTTTCCGGAACTCCAGGCGCTGGCCGAAGTGGCCGCCGGAACGGACGCGCTCGTCCTCGATGGTGAGATCGTCGCCGCAGCCGACGACGGCACGCCGAGCTTCCGCCGACTGCAGGACCGGATGCACATCAAGGATCCTGCGGAAGCAGCGCGTCGCGCCCGGTCCGCGCCCGTGAGCTTCATCATCTTCGACCTGCTCCACCTCAATGGTCACGACACGCTCGGCCTCCCATTCTCGGACCGTCGGCGGCTGCTCGAGCAGCTCGTCGAGCCCGGTCCGACGTGGCGGCTCACCCAGGTGCACGACGGCGACGGACCGGCGTTGCTCGAAGCCGTGATGGCACGCGGTCTCGAAGGCCTCGTGGCCAAGCAGCGGTCCAGCCGCTACCACGAGGGTCGCCGATCCCCGAGCTGGCGGAAGGTGAAACCCCGGAACCGTCAGGAGTTCGTGGTCGGTGGCTGGGCCGAAGGAAAGCAGAGCCGCACCGGCACGGTCGGCTCGTTGCTGATCGGCACCTGGGAGGACGGTGAATTCGTCCACGCGGGCAGCGTCGGTTCCGGCCTCACCGGCGACTCGCTGGTCGAGTGGGCAGACATCGTTGCCCGCGATGCCCGGGCCGACTCGCCATTCTCTGGACCGGTCCCGCCCACGGCAGGTCGGACCTTTCACTGGCTCGAACCCAACGAGGTGATCGAAGTGGCCTTCGCCGAGTGGGAGCCGGACGGGAACGTCCGTCACCCCAGCTATCTGGGACGTCGAATCGACAAGGACCCGACCGAGGTCAGTCGCGAACGTTGATGCCGTTCCACAGCCGGTGAGCGAGCGAAACGAGCGGCGTTCTGTGTCGCCCATCACGCCGGCGGACATCTGGTTCACCGACCGCTTTTCTCCCGTTCATCTGGCGTACACATGGCGGTTGGCAGCGGTCACATGTGACGCCTGATATGGCCAATTCCGGCATTGGCGGGGTGGGTGATACGTAGTCTTTTGGTGGGGGTAACACGACGAAAGGTAACCCACCATGTACACCAAGATCACCGTTGGATATGACGGCAGCGACCGAGCCCTCCGGGGCGTCGAAGAGGCCGCTGATCTCGCCACCGGTCTCGGCGCAGCGCTCCACATCGTGACCGCCGTTGCCAAGGACGACCTGCACGGCTTCGGTTCGAGCTCGGACGCCCGATGGATGAGCGACACCGAGATCGCCCGCGACATGCTCACGAACGTCGCCGCCAAGTTCTCGCACCTCAACGTGACCATCGCCGCCGTTCAGGGCACGCCCGCCACGGTGCTCGTCAACGAAGCGGTTGCGACGAACTCCGACCTCATCGTGGTCGGCAACAAGAACGTTCAGGGCATCACCCGAATCCTCGGCTGCGTGGCCGAGGGTGTCGCCCAGAAGGCGCACTGCGCGGTGCTCATCGCCAAGACCGGCTGAGCCACCACAACGATCTGTGAAGCGGCAGGTGCCATATCGGCATCCCGCCCTTCACAGATCCTGTTGGGCTCACATCTTGGTGCGTTCGTTGGCCGGGTCGTAGAAGCCGCGCCAGCTCGCCTGGGCGGTCTGCAGCGTGCCGTTCGCCCGAATCGTGTACTCGGCATCGAGCACCTCGGACCGGGGCATCTCGACCCCGGTGGACACGTAGCCCATCGCCACCGCTGAGCCGACCGTGTGGCCGTACATGGCCGACGTGGTGTGGCCGACCATCTCGCCGTTCCGGAAGATCGGCTCGTCGTGGTAGAGCAACGGCTCCGGATCGTCGAGCTTGAACTGCACCAGACGCTTGCCGATGCCGGCCTCTTTCTGGGCGAGCAACGCGTCACGGCCGATGAAGCCGCCCGCCTTGTCGTAGGCGACGGCAAAGTTCAGCCCGGCCTCGATCGGGGTGTCTTCATCGGTGATGTCGTGGCCCCAGTGACGGTACGCCTTCTCCATGCGCAGCGAGTTCATTGCGTGGTAGCCGGCGTGCCGCAGGCCGTGGGCCTCGCCGTTGGAGAAGATGGTCTCGTAGACGTGTGCCGCGAACTCGGCCGGCACGTAGAGCTCCCAACCGAGCTCGCCGACGTACGTGAGCCGGATCGCTTGCACGGTGGCGTAGCCGATGTCGATCGTCTGGGTCGTGCCGAACGGGAACGCCTCGTTCGACAGGTCGGCGTCTGTGTGCGGCTGGAGCAGCGCCCGGCTGTTCGGGCCCATGACGGCGAACATCGCATAGCCGGACGTGACGTCGGTGGTGATGGCCACGGCGTCGTCCGGCGTGTTGCGCACGAGCCAGTTGTGGTCTCGCGTCTGCGTGCCCGTGGGGGTCACGACGAAGTACTCGTTCTCGCTCCAACGGGAGACGGTCAGGTCCGCCTCGATGCCGCCCTTCGGGTTCAACCACTGCGTGTAGACCGTGTTGCCGGGCTCGACATCGACTTCGGCGGCGCAGATGCGATTGAGCGTGGACATCGCGTCGGGGCCCTGCACGAGGAACTTCGAGAACGCGGTCTGGTCGAAGAACCCGACCGCTTCGCGCGTTGCCCGATGCTCCTCCGCCGAGTTCTCGAACCAGTTCTGACGACCGTACGTGTACTCGTACTTCGGTTCCTGGCCCTCGTTCGCGAACCAGTTCTGCCGTTCCCAACCGTTGGTCTCGCCCATCACCGCGCCGGCGTTCACGAGCGCGTCGTGGATGGGAGAGCGGCGGGCGCCGCGGGCGGTCTCCTTCTGGCGGAACGGCCAGTGCATCTCGTAGAGCAGGCCCAGCGTCTCGACCGAGCGGTCCTTCACGAAGCGGCGGTTGCCCATGAATGGGTGCATGCGGCGGACGTCGACGTCGGCGAGGTCCATGGGCGGAGCGCCATCGACGATCCAGTCGGCAAGGACGCGGCCGGCGCCACCCGCCGACTGGATGCCGACCGAGTTGAAGCCGGCGGCGACGAAGTGGTTGCGCAACTCGGGGCTCTCACCGAGCAGGTAGGCGTCGTCCGGCGTGAAGCTCTCCGGCCCGTTGAAGAACAGGCGGATGCCGATTTCGCCGAGCAACGGCAGGCGATGGATCGCCTGCTCGATGACCGGGCCGAGATGGTCCCAATCGTCGTCGAGCTGCACGAAGCCCTTCTTCGGCATGTCCTTCGGGTCGATCGGCTTTGCGACCGGTTCGAAGAACCCGACGAGGATACGACCGGCGTCTTCCTTGATGTAGGCGTTGCTGCCGGGGTCGCGCAGCGTCGGCAACCCGGGGGGAAGATCCGGGACCGGTTCGGTCACGAGGTAGAAGTGTTCGCACGCGTGGAGGGGCACGCTCGCTCCCGCCTTCGCAGCCAGGTCGCGGGCCCACAGGCCGGCGCAGTTCACGACGTACTCGGCAGCGATGTCGCCTTCGGCCGTCGACACGCCGGTGGCCACGCCGTTCTTCGTGATGATGTGGTCGACCTCGATGTTCTCGACGATCTTCGCGCCGCCGGCCTTCGCTGCCTGCGCAAGAGCCATCGTGGTGTCGACCGGCGAGGTCTGTCCGTCTCGGGGGACCCAGACGCCGCCGACGAGATCGTCGGTGTGCATCATCGGCCAGTGTGAGGCCAACGTCTCGACATCGATCTCCTGAACGTCGACGCCGAAGCAGGCGGCCATGTCTGCGCCTCGGACGAGCTCTTCGAGCCGCTCATGGTCGGCGGCAACGGCGATGGAGCCGGTGCGCTTGAACCCGGTGGGGAAGCCGCGCTCGGACTCGAGCTGCTCGTACAGTTCGGCGCCGTAGGCGGCGAGGCGGGTCATGTTGGCGGTCGCCCGGAGTTGGGCGACCAGACCGGCGGCGTGCCAGGTCGTGCCGCTGGTCAACGTGTAGCGCTCGAGGAGCGTGACGTCGGACCAGCCGAGCTCGGTCAGGTGAAACGCCACGCTGGCCCCGACGACCCCGCCGCCGACGATGACGACGCGGGATTGCTCAGGAATTCTGCTCATCTGTATTGCTCCTGTGTGAACGCCCGACTCTTCCTCTTGTGCCCCGGGTCACGTATGGTTAGGGTAACTCACGATTTGGTGAGAGAGCCTAACTGCGGCGCGGCACACCGCGCCGTCTCAACTGTCGCAAGCGACCTCAACGAGGAGGGATCGGAATGAACCACGAACGCAAGGCTGCCCAGGCGAATCTGCTGCCGCACTACACGAAGGGCGGCGCGTGGCACGACGCCGATTTCCCCATCATCGACGCGGGTCAGGGGTGCTACGTGTCCGACACCGAGGGCAACCAGTACCTCGACGGACTGGCCGGCCTCTTCTGCACCAACATCGGGCACGGCCGCCAGGATCTCGCCGCCGCCGCCATGAAGCAGATGGAACGACTCGCGTTCTTCCCGAACTGGGGCTTCGCCAGCCCGCCCACCATCGAAGCGGCCCAGATGATCGCCGAGTTCGCCCCGAACGACCTCAATGAGGTGTTCTTCGTGAGCTCCGGCTCCGAGGCCGTCGAGTCGGCAGTGAAGTTCGCCCGCAACTACCACGTCGCCCGCGGCGAGGACTCCCGCTACAAGGTCATCGCCCGCAACTGGGCGTACCACGGCACCACCCTCGGCGCGCTGTCCGTCACGGGCATCCCGAAGTTCCGCACCCAGTTCCTTCCGCTCCTGTGGGACGGCGTTCGTCACGTCGCCAACACCTGCGACGGTGCCGGCGACGCCGACACGCCCGTTGCCGAGTGGCCGTGCGTCAAGGAGCTCGAGCAGATGATTCTCGACGAGGGGCCCGAGACGGTTGCCCTCGTCATCGCCGAGCCGGTGCAGAACGGCCGCGGTGCCGTCGTGCCGCCGGAGGGCTATTGGCAGGAACTGCGTCGCATCTGCGACGAGTACGGCATCCTGCTGTGCGCCGACGAGGTCATCAACGCGTTCGGCCGCCTCGGCTACTGGTTCGCCAGCGAGCGCTTCGGCATCGACCCGGACATGATCACCTTCGCCAAGGGCGTCACCTCCGCCTACCAGCCGCTTGGTGGTGTCGTCATCCGGGAACGCCTCGTCCACGAGACCTGGGACTCCGAGCTCGGCATGTACAACCACGGCTCCACCTTCGGCGGTCACCCGGTCGCCTGTGCGGTTGCCGTGGCGAACATGAAGGCCATGCGCGACGAGAAGGTCCTCGAGAACGTGCTCGCCCACGAGCAGTACTTCCAAAACAAGCTCGACGCACTCACCGAAAAGTTCGACGTCATCAAGGAATGGCGCGGTTGCGGCTACTTCTACGCCGTCGAATTCATGGAGAGTCGCGAAGACGGTACCGAACTCAGCGATGAAGACCGAGCGGCTTTGCAGGGCGGCGTGCTCGGCGGATTCGTGAAGGACTCGAAGCTCCTCATCCGCCCGGATGATCGCGGCGCAACGATGCTCGTTCTTTCGCCACCGCTCATCGCCGACGAAGCCGTGCTCGACGACATCTTCGAACGCATGGACCAGATCCTCACGAACGTGGAAGGGTGGATGGCAACGCAGCGTTCACAGAGGTGATGCGGCGTTCGGGGGAGCGCCGAGTAGGGTCTGGCCCGGTTCGTGAATTGAACCAATTTCGCTGACATCCAATGGAGGATGTCACGGGCTCTGGAAACAGAGCAGGACAATCCCGGAGGGGGAAACCAAAAATGAAGAAGATGATGATGGCAGCGATGTTCGCTGCTCTCGCAATCGTCGCCGCTGCTTGCGGAGGCAGCGACAGTGACCTCGAAGAGCTCAATGTCGCCTACTTCCTCGAGTGGCCGACGCCGAACCAGTTCGAGCAGGCCAACGGCACCTACGACGAGGAACTCGGCCTCACGGTCAACTGGGTCTCGTTCAGCACCGGTGTTGAAATGTCTGCGGCCATGGCCTCGGGCGACATCGACATTGCGTTCTCGCAGGGCCTCGTGCCGTTCGTGGGCGCCGTGTCCGCCGGCCAGGACCTCAAGATCGTCGACGTTGCCGTCTCGTACGCCGAGAACGACAACTGCGTCGCCGCCACCGCTCTCGGTGTGAACCGTGACAACGCCGCCGAGCTTCTCGACGGTGCGACCGTCTCCGTGCCGCTCGGCACGGTTGCGCACTACAAGATGCTGAAGTCCATGCAGTACATGGGCGTCGACACCGACAGCTTCGACATCGTCAACCTCGCACCCGCCGAAGGCGCAGCAGCCCTCCAGGGTGGCGACGTCGACATGGCGTGTGGCTGGGGCGGCGGTCTGAACCGCATGCTCGAGGCCGGCAACATCATGATGACCGGCGCCGAGATGGAAGAAGAGATCGGCCTCAAGGTCTTCGACGTGACCTCGGTTCGCGCCGAGTTCGCCGAGGCCAACGGTGACGTCCTGAAGGACTTCCTCAAGATCACGGCCGACGCCAACGCTGCGTACGCCAGCGATCCGGACTCCCGCATCCCCGACATTGCCGCCGAGGCTGGCATGTCCGAAGAGGACACCATCTCGACCCTGTCGACCTTCTCGTTCCCGACGCCGTCCGAGCAGCTCGGCGACGCCTGGTTCGGCAACGACGTCCCCGTCTTCATGAACCAGGTCGCCGACCTGTTCGTGGCAGAGGGTGCGCTCGAGTCGAAGCTCGACGACTACGCAGCAACCATCGACACCAGCTTCCTCGAAGGCTGATCGTCACCGAACGCACACTCGGTTGATGCCGGGAGGGTCGAGTCAACGGCCCGGCCCTTCCGGCGTCGGTGTGCACCAACTAGGTTCAACACGGAGAGGCGCTGGGCGCCGTCGTTAAGGGGGAGACTGTGAGCAACCTTTCGGTTGATCACCTGGGCATGATCTACGAGCTGCCGAACGGCGGTTCCGTCGAGGCGTTGAAGGATGTTTCCTTCGACCTCGAGTCCGGGCGCATCCTGACCCTTCTGGGTCCGTCCGGCTGCGGCAAGACCACCCTGCTCAACATCATCGCCGGCTTCCTGGCACCCACATCGGGGTCGATCAATCTCAACGACGCACCGATCACCGGACCCGGTCAGGACCGGGGCATGGTCTTCCAGCAAGGCGCCCTCTTCGAGTGGCTCAACGTCGCCGACAACGTGTCCTTCGGGCCCCGTATGAATGGCAACGAGGGCCCCGAAACCGATGCGATGGTCCAGGACCTCCTGGAAACCGTCGGCCTTGGAGACTTCGGCCAGAAGGCCGTCTACGAACTCTCTGGTGGCATGCAGCAGCGCGTGGCCCTGGCCCGCTGCCTCGCCAACGATCCGGAGCTCATCCTCATGGACGAGCCGCTCGGCGCACTCGACGCGCTGACCCGCGAAAAGATGCAGAGCCTCATCCTCGAGCTCTGGGATCGAACGCAGAAGACGATCGTGCTCGTCACGCACTCGGTGGAAGAGGCACTCTTCCTGGGCGATCGCCTCTTCGTCATGGCGCCCCGACCGGGACGCATCGAGCGCGAATACGAACTCCCTTTCGCCAAGCTCGGCCTCACCGAGGACCCACGCGAACTGAAGAACTCCCCGGAGTTCACGGAGAAGCGGGAAGAGATCCTCTCGTTGATCTGGGAAATGGAAGAACAGATCATGGGACACGAGGGAGCCTGACATGTCG
>JAHDEJ010000015.1:0-54408 GCA_020628865.1 Acidimicrobiales bacterium | reverse complement strand
CAGCGCAAGACCGTCACCTTCGGCGATGGCTCGGCCGTCACGGGCAACCGCCTGATCAGCCTCGTCACACTCGTCGTGCTGTTCATCATCTGGTTGCTCTCCGAGGCGCTCGGCATTGCCGACCCCACCTTCTTCCCCGGGCCGATCGAGACCATCCAGGGCGGATGGGAGCTCGCCACGGACGGCTTCCAGCGAGTCACGCTGGCCGAACACGTCTTCGCCAGCCTGCGCCGCATCCTCATCGGGTTCGGCATCGGTGTGGTCGTCGGTGTGCCGGTCGGGCTCGCCATGGGCCTCAACAACACGTTGCGAGCCATCTTCGATCCGCTGATCGAGCTCTTCCGTCCCGTCCCGCCGCTCGCATTCATCCCGCTGCTGATCCTCTGGTTCGGCATCGGCGAGACCCCGGCCGTGGTCATGCTCTTCTTCGCCGCCTTCTTCATCATGGTGATTGCGGCACGCGCCGGCGTCACCGGGGTGCGGCTGTCCAAGGTGCATGCCGCCTATTCGCTCGGCGCATCGAAGCAGCAGATCCTTCGCAACGTGATCCTGCCGAACGCTCTTCCCGAGATCTTCGTCGGCATGCGTGTCGCCATCGGCGTGTGCTGGGGCACGCTCGTCGCCGCCGAACTCGTCGGCGCCCAGACCGGCCTCGGCGCAATGATCTGGACCGCACGCACGTTCTTCCGCAACGAGCTCGTCGTCTTCGGCATCATCATCATCGGCGTGATCGGTGTGATCCTCGACCTCATCATGCGCAAGGCCGAGGAACGCTTCATCCCCTGGCGCGGCCGAGGCTGATTCAGCGCACTCGGATTCGGGTGTGCAGCACCCCTTCCGCCCGTAGCATCCTTCCGTCGAACCCGGGGCCCGAGATGGCGCCCGAGCGGCGGAAGGAGCTCGATGGCCGAGTCGGCGGTGGATGGCGGCAATGTATCCGGAGGCCTGGTGGATCGGCCGGCTGGAAGTCGGGCTGTCCCGCTGATCCTTGGCGGAGAAGCAGTCTCCAGCGGGAATCGCCTGCTCGGGGTTGCCGGTGTGGGCGCGATGCTTGCGCTGTGGGTGGTTTCGGCGCAGCTGGGCATCGTCGATCCGGAGGTTCTGCCTGGTCCGCGAGCCACGGCCGAGGACTTCTGGCAGTTGGCGACTGACGGATTTCAACGGGTCACCCTGTGGGAGCACCTGGCGATGAGCCTCATGCGAATGGCGCTTGGGCTGGGGCTCGGTGGCGTTGCCGGCGTGGTCGCCGGCTTGGCGATCGGGTCTTCCCGCACGATTCGATCGATCGTGCAACCGGCGTTCGGCTTCTTCCGACTCGTGCCCGTGCTCGGGCTCCTTCCGCTGATCTTCGTGAGGTTCGGGCCCGGGAGCATGCGGCTTGTGAGTCTGCTCGCGGTCACGACGTTCTTCATCGTCGCAATCGCCGTACGCGACCACGTCGCCGGGCGAGGCCCGATGCCGGGCTCGTCAGCGGACCGAGTCGATCTGCGGACCGTGCGCCAGGCACTGCCTGCCACCTTCCTCGCACTGCGGGTTGCCGCCGCCGTCAACTGGAACGTGCTGGTGGCCGGCGAACTGATCTCGTTTCAGAAGGGGTTGGGCGCGATGATCTGGACGGCCCGAACCTTCTTCCAGTACGGCTTCGTGCTGGTCGCGATCTTCGCGCTGGTTGGAGTGAGTGCACTTGTGGATTTTGCACTTCGGCGCCTGGGCGACTGGCTCGCCGGGTGAGCTGACTCAGTTGAGCGGCGGTACGTCGAGGCGGTAGACCTCGGCGTCGATGCCGCAGCTGCCGCCGTCGCTGTTGAACCACACTCGGCTGAGGTCCCGGTTCGTGGCGGCGTGGGTTTCGGTCCAATAGTCCTGACCGCAGTTGTAGGTGTGTGCCAGGTTGACGATCTCTGCCGTGGCGACGTTGACGGCGAAGACCTTGTGGCAGCTCCATGGCGACCCGTCCTCTTTGCAGCTGTACGTGGACGCAACGACCCAACCCGGCCAGTCGTACGCCTTGCCCGAGAAGTGGATCGAGGTGTTGGCGCCGTCGTAGAGATCGAAGAGTCTGGTTTGCTCGAGGGTCACCAGGTCCGTCGCAATCGCCCAGCCGGAGTCCACGAAGTCGATCCACACGTAGATGTCGTTGCCGTTCGAGCCAAGCACGAGATCGGAGTGCTCGGCGCCGTCGACCAGCGTCCGAGGGTTGCCCAGATCGGCATCGAAGGCCACGGTGCGGCTCCACCATCCGGCGACCACGTGATCGCCGGTCGGGGAGGAGGAGACCCAATCGAGTCGATCATCCGGGTCCTCGTTCAGTTCGAGTGTGCCGAGGATCGAGTCGGTGGCGAGGTCGTAGTGCACGATGCCGATGGGTTGCTCTGCGGTGGAGTACACGATCCAGGCCCAACGGTTGCCGTCAGCGCTCGGAGCGCCCTCGGCGCGGTCGACCATGTAGGCAGCGTCCGGGAATCGGGCCTGGAGCCGCTCGGTCAGGTCGGCGACGACGGTGGTGCGCCCGCTGCTCACCGCTGTTTCGAGAAGCTGGAGTGCCCCGACCGACACGTTCGGCCCGGCGACATGACGCAGGATGTTCGGGTCGGTCGGATGCCACTGCGGTTCGCCGTCCGGGTGGATCGGCGTCACCGCCACCAAGGCACCGTCGTCGACTCGGCGGACGTTGTAGGTCGCGTCGCCGTGGTAGCTGAAGAACATGGACCCGTCGGCGTTCTCCGGGTTGCGACGGCTGTACGTGTTGCGATCGAACCTGGTGTCTTCGGCCGACGTCATGCGGGTGACGGGGAGACCGTAGGCCGGGTCCGGCCGCGTCTCGCCGAGTGGCGGGCGTTCCCACGTCGGCGACGGGGGAGTGGCATCGATGCCGGTGGTCAGCGCAATCTCGGGGGCTGCGGAGGTGGGAGCCGGCGGCGCTGTCGTGGTCGTGGCGGCGGCCGCCTCTGCTGCCGTCGCCGAGGTCGTCGGCGTACGCGGTTGCTCGGTGGAAACCGGGTCGGTGACGGCCTGATCAGTGTTGGAGTCGCTGCTGCACCCGGCGAAGGCGAGCATGACGATCAGGGCTAGGGATCCGCTGGAGCGGGGGTGGCGCATCGAGCTCCTCGGGGACGGGCCATGGCGACAGTATCGCCTAGGTTGCGGGTATGGAGATCTCCCCCATTCAGCAGTCGTGGTTTGATCGGGCCGCGGCTGCACCGCAACGAATCGTGCTCGCCGACGCCGGTGACGAGCGGGCCCACTCCGCCGCCATCACCTTGAACGACCGTGGGCTGGCGAACGCCGTGGTCGCCGACGATCTCGACGCCCTTCGCACCCCGGCCGTTGTTGCCGCAGCGGCCGAGGTCGGCGAGCGAGCGAACCTGGACGATCCGCTCCACGTGGCCACGCTGATGGTGCGCACCGGCGAGGCGGACGGATGCGTCGCCGGCGCAAGCCGATCCACCGCGGATGTGCTGCGGGCCGGGATCCACCTGCTCGGCGTCGCCCCGGGCGTCGAGGCCATCAGCAGCTGCTTCTTCTTCGTGCTGCCCGATGGCCAGCCAATCGTCTACGGGGACTGCGGCGTGTTGCCGGACCCGGACGCGGCGCAGCTTGCTTCTGTCGCCGTCTCCTCCGCCGGGACGTTCCGCCAGCTCTCGGGCGAGGACCCGCGTGTAGCGATGTTGTCGTTCTCCACCAAGGGCAGCGCCGAACATCCCCGCGTGGACAAGGTGCGCGCCGCCACCGCGCTCGCACAACAGGCCGATCCAGAGCTCCCGATCGACGGCGAGCTGCAGTTCGATGCCGCTTGGGTTCCTTCGGTCGGAACCAAGAAGGCGCCAGATTCGCCTGTGGCCGGCCGCGCCAACGTCTTCGTCTTCCCGGACCTCGACAGCGGCAACATCGCCTACAAGATCACCGAGCGGCTCGGTGGCGCACAGGCATTCGGTCCGCTCCTTCAGGGCATCAACGGCGTGATGCACGACCTCTCCCGAGGCTGCTCCGCAGAGGACATCGTGAACGTCGCGGTGATCGCGGCCTTGCAATCGCAGCGATAGCGATCGGCGTACGCCGATCAGCCGTCCGCGAAGCCGGCTTCCTTGTGGCTGCCGTCGCACAACGGCTTGTTCGACGACTGGCCGCACCGGCAGAGCGTGACGCGGTTCCGAGCCTCGAGCTCGACGCCGGCCGAGGTGGTGACCGGGATGCTGCCGGAGACCCAGAGTGGGCCGTCGGCGATCACGCCGATCTGCGTGGGCATGTCGGGCTCCGTTGCCTCGGCCTCGCCGTCGAGCCGATAGGTCAGTGCACCGGACGGGCACTTCTCGATCTCGTTGATCACGGCGAGACGCACCATCGAGTCGTCCGTTCCGGCGACCTGCTTCCAGACGTTGGTGTGCCGGTTGCCGCAGAATCCCGCGTGGACACAGATGCTTCGGTCATCGCTCACGGTCAGCCCGGTGCCACCGAGCTCGGACGCACGGTCGTCGTAGGACGATCCGTCGGCGCTGTCCGCACCTTCGAATCCTGCGGCGGTGTGAGATCCATCGCAGAACGGCTTGTTGTCGGACGCTCCACAACGGCAGAGCGCGTAGGTGGACTTGTCTGTCAGCTCCTCCGAGGTGGTCCAGGTCAACGGCTCGCCGTGTTCGCTCTGAACGTCCGCTTTTCGTACCAGCGGTACCGCGCCCTTGACCATCAGCGGGCCACCTTCGCGTGATGTGATCGACTGCTCGTCCGACATGAACATTCCCCCCGGGTTGCGTGAGTTGAGTGTTGCAGATCGTTCAGGCCCGTGCGCTCGAAATGGTGACGTCAGACACGGCGTCCAAAGATGCGCGCCCTCTAACGTTATGGTGAGAGTGTCTAACGCAAGGGGACACGTGGCGCGAACGCAGCTCGATGAAGACGTGGTGATCGAAACGGCGGCGACGATTGCCGACGAAGAGGGTCTCGATGCGATGACGCTCACCCGGGTCGCCAAGGAGCTTGGAATCAGCCAGCCCGCCCTCTACCGGCACGTCGAGGGGTACGACGACCTCCTTCGCAGCCTGAGCCTGAAGGGTCGTCGGCTGCTGGCCAGCCGGCTTCAGGACGCGGCCATCGGTGTCTCCATGGACGACGCCGTTCGTGCGATGGGCAAGGCCTGGCGACGAACCGTCATGGAGCGCCCCGGGCTCTATGCCGCCACCGACCGGTGCCCGTGCGCCGGCGATGCCGAGCTGGAAGAGGCGGTCGAAGACATCGTTGCCACGCTGGCGCAGGCGTTGAAGGGCTACGACCTGAGCCCCGACGACGAAGTGCATGCCGCCCGGCTCCTGCGCAGCGCCTTCCACGGTTTCGCCCACCTCGAAGCCGGCGATGGCCACCCGAAGCCGCACGACCTCGACGACACGTTCGACCACATCATCGACCTGCTCTGCGCCGGCGTCCGGCGCCTCTGAGTCGCCGTTTAGTCGGCGGTGTCGGTCAGCGCCGTCCGGATCACTCCGGCGATCTGCGTGGCGTCGGCCTCGGTCATCGTGAGCGGGATGCGCATGTCGCACAACCCGGCCAGGACCTGCTGCGTGGCGTGAAGGGTCTGCTCGGGCGCGTAGCGCCAGTGATCGAACCGGCTGGTGAAGCCGTGCGGGTCCGGCGCACCGAACCACTTGATGAACACACCCTGAGCTGCCGCCCGCTCGACCATGGCGGCGACATCGCCGTCCACATCGAACTGGATGGACGAGGCGACGAAGTCCTCGTCACCGTGACGGGCCGGAACTCGAATGCCGTCGACGTCGTTGAGCAGGTCGGCGAGTTGCCGGTAGCGGTCGTTCCAGCGTCGGGCGCGGTCGGGGAGCTGGGCCAGCTGTGGTCGGACGAGCGCAGCCGCGAGCGCGCTCATCCGCATCGAGAAGTTCGGCGTGGTGAATCGGTGGCGTTCGAACACCTCGGCCGACGGTCGGGCGCCGTGTTGTTCGTAGAGCATGTACGAGCCGGAGTAGAGAACGGCCTTGGCGGCAAGGTCCTCGTCGTCGGTGACCAACAATCCGCCTTCGCCCGAGTTCACGTGCTTGAACGACTGGGTGCTGAAGCATCCGGCGACGCCGAACGTTCCGGTCGGTCGGCCGGCCCACGACGCGCCCATCGTGTGGGCGCAGTCCTCGATCACCTGCACGCCGAGTTCGTTGCACACCTTCATCACCGCATCGAGGTCGGTGATGTGGCCGCGCATGTGGGAGAGCAGGAGCCATCGGGCGCCGCTGGTCTCTGCCGCTCGGCGAAGGTCGTCGAGGTCGATGTGCCAGTCCGACGTGATGCCAACGAACACCGGTGTGGCGCCAGCGTGCGCCACGGCTCCGGGCACGGGAGCCAGCGTGAACGCGTTCATCATCACCGAATCGCCCCGCTCCACACCCGCCGCCATCAGCGCAACGGCGAGCGACGCACCGCACGAGTTGAACGCCACGCAGTACTTGCGGCCGACGAGCGCGGCGAACTCTGCTTCGAGCAGCGCTGCATCCGCTTCGTCGGTTCCGGCCTCGCCGTACCGGAAGAGCTTTCCGGAGGCCATCAGGTCGTTGGCTCGAGCGACCGCTTGCGGTGGGATCGGCTCCTGCGCAGTGAAGTCGAGATCGAGCGTGCTCGGGTCGGTCGCCGGAGCCGCATCGACCTGCGCTTCGGCTCGCAGGTCTGCCGAGCGGGCGTGGCCCTCCATGCCCTCGTAGCGGGAGATTCGGGCAGACAGCTCGCCCTGTCCCACCGCCGCCTCGGTGGTGAGCTCCTGGAAGGTGAGCTGCTTCAGGAACTTCAACACGTTCAACCCGCCCGTATATCGGGCGGCTCGGCCCGTTGGGAGGATGTGGTTCGGCCCGGCGCTCTTGTCGCCGAAGGTCACGGTTGCCTGTTCGCCCAGGAACAGCGACCCGTAGTTGCGAAGGCGGGCGTGCCACCAGGGGAGGTCGGCGGCCATCACCTGGAGATGTTCGGCTGCGTAGTCGTCGCACACCGCTGCGGCTTCTTCGCGGTCGGCGGCGAGGATGATCTCGCCGTGGTTCTCCCAGGCGGTGAGGGCCGAGGTGCGGCCGGGTTCGGTGAGGGCATCGGCGATGCCCGGAACGAGCGCCGCGACTTCCTCGGCCAGCGTGCGGCTCGTGGTGACGAGCCAGACCGGTGAGTCCGGGCCGTGTTCGGCCTGGCCGACCAGATCGACGGCGACCCGGTGCGCATCGGCGGTCTCGTCTGCGGCGATCATCGACTCGGTCGGGCCCGCGACCACATCGATACCGACTTCGCCGAACAACTGCCGTTTCGCCTCGGCGACATACGAGTTGCCGGGGCCGACGAGGATGTCGGCCGGCTCGCCGGTGAACAGGCCGAATGCGAGGGCGCCAATGCCCTGCACGCCGCCGAGGCCGAGCACGTGATCCGCGCCGGCGACGTCGGCGGCCACGAGGATCGCCGGATGGACGCCGCCCCGATCGTCGCGTGCGGGGGAGGTGACGACGACCGTCTCCACGCCGGCGGCGCGGCTGGTGGTGACGCTCATGAGCGCCGACGCGATGTGGGCGAATCGCCCGGCAGGCACGTAGCAGCCGGACACGTTCACGGGAACGAGACGATGTCCGGCGCGCAGGCCGGGCGACACCTCCATCTCGAACTCGCCGAGTGTCTCGCGTTGGGCGACGGCGAAGTCCCGAATGTTGCGATGGGCGGCTTCGATGTCGTCGACCAGCGTGGGGGCGAGCGCGGAGCGAGCGGCCCGGACGTCGGCGGGATCTACCAGGATCGGGCCGCTCCAGCCGTCGAAGTCACGGGCGAGCTCTTCGGCCCGCTCCTCCCGGCCCGACCGGAGCCCGGCGAGCAGGTCTCGCACGGTGGCAGACACGTCGGGCGGCTGCACAGCGGCGCCGTCCTGCTTGCGCTTGAGGTACTCAGCCATCGTCAGGCTCCCATCTCGGCGAGCGCCGCGGTGCCGTACGCGTCGATGCGGTCGAGGATCGCGTCGACGTCGGCCTCGGTGACGGTCGAGTTCATGTAGAGCATCCGGAACGTGTTCATTCCCTGCACCGGTTGAAAGCCGACCATCGCCGTGCCGGCGGCCTGCATCTGCGACTTGATGCGCGGCGGCAGTGCGTGGAGCTCGGCCCGCACATCCTCCGCCAGTTGATCGAGGTGCGTGACCGATGCATCGATTGGCTGGAGGTGCGGGGGCACCCAACAGAACACGACGTTGGTGAACACGCCGGCAACCGGGTGGAACGTGCCGCCGCTGGCGGCGATCCGGGCTCGGGTGTGGTCGGCCATGCGGACGGCGTGATCGATGCGGTTGGCGAAGCCGATGTCGCCATGGTGCTTCCATGCGAGCCACAGCTTCAAGACATCGACCCGGCGGGCGCACTGGAACGTGCGGTCACCCGAGTCGTAGTCGGCATAGAGCTTGTCTGGCTGGAACAGGTAGTCGGCCTTGCCGGCGAAACATGGGGCCAGCTGTTCCGGCTTGCGAACCAGAAGTGCCGTGCACTGCTGCGTCATGCCCATCATCTTGTGGAGGTTCCACACGAAGGAGTCCGAGCGTTCGACGCCGTCGAGCAGGTGACGATGCGTGGGGGAGAAGAGCGCCGATCCGCCGTAGCAGCCGTCGACGTGGAACCAGAGCGACTCCCGCTCGCACACGTCGGCGATGGCGTCGAGCGGATCGAATGCGGAGGTAACGGTCGTTCCCGACGTGCCGATGACGGCGAACGGAACGTCGCCGGCAGCTCGCGACGCCGCAACAGCAGTTTCGAGGGCGGGGACGAGCATGGCGCCGTGTTCATCGCTCGCCACCTTGATCACGGCATCCGAGCCGATGCCGAGCAGCGCCGCGGATTTGGTGGCGGCGTAGTGTCCGGCATCGCTGACGAACATGGTGAGGCGGTCGCCGTTGGCTCCGGCCGTGGCCACGTCGGGCTGGTGCCGATGGCGGGCGAGCTGCAGCGCGTACAGCGTGGCCGTGCTGCCGCCCGGACAGAAGAGTCCGGGTGGGAGCGTGGGCAGCGGATCGGAACCTTCCTCGACGTAGCCGGCGATGCGGCCGAGCTTGTGGAGCACCGCGCTCTCCATCAGCGTGAACACGGGCGCCGCCTCGAACGTTGCGCCCGTCGTGTTCAGCGCAGCACCCAACCAGTCGCCCACGACCGAGACCGGGTCCGGACCGGCGAAGTTCTGGTTGAGGAACCGGGGGTGACTCGTGTGGACCGAGTGTCGGATGACGAGGTCGACTGCGTCGAGAATCGAATCCGCCGACTCGTTCGGAGCTTCGGCATCGAAGGTCAGCGCCACCGTGCCGGCGAACGCATCGACCAGCTCCGTCGGCGAGGCGAAGCGAATCACGTCGTCCGGATCGGAGGGTGGTGCGGTGACGTAGGCCAATGCGCGTTCGGCAATGGCTTCCTCGAGTGACTTCGACACGGAGGGACTCCTCGGTTGTGGTCGCTGCCCGAACCGTAGGCGAGCACGAGAGGTCTGAAAACCTGATTTCTGTGTCAAGACTCATCAAAAAATGTGACGAACTGGCAGGCTGGCCTGATGGACGTCTCGCTCAAGGCACTGAACTACTTTCTGGCAACCGTTGAGGCCGGCACGATCGCCGGCGCGGCCCGGAGTCTTCACGTCGTTCCCTCGGCCGTGCTCGCCGGCGTGAATCAGGTCGAGGCGGCCTTCGGGCTGCAACTCACCACCCGTCATCGAGCCCGAGGCGTCGCCCTCACCGCTGCCGGCCACGCCCTCAAGCCGCGCATTCAGCATCTGGTCGACGAGTACAACACCCTCCTCAAGGAAGGGGCTGATCTCCGAACCCAGCTGACCGGAACGCTCCGAGTCGGCTACTACGCGCCGATTGCTCCGGCGTTCATGCCCGCCATCGTCGACGGAATTTTCGAGGGCAACACCGACCTCGACATCACCTTCGTGGACTGCGACAACCAGGCGGCGCAGGACGGATTGCTCTCCGGGGCCCATGACGTCATCGTCTGCTTCCCCGAACAGACCCGCCCCGAGGTCACCTACCAGACGCTCCTGGAACTACCCGGCTACCTGCTGGTCCCGGCCGAGCACCCGTTGGCAAGTCGCTCCTCGCTGTCGCTGGCCGAGGTCGGCGACGAGCCATTCATCCTGCTCGATCAACCGAACATCACCGAGTACTACAACGACGTGTTCCAACAGGCCGGCATCTCGCCACGAGTGATATCCACCGCGACCCACCTCGAGATGGTGCGCAGCCTCGTGGCCGCCGGCCTCGGTGTCTCGCTCCTCCACATGCAGCCGCTGGTCGACCAGGCCTACAACGGCGCTGCCCTGCGCGCCGTACCACTGGACCCGGGGGTTCCGCCACTGCGAATCGCCATCGGTTGGTTCGCCGACAACCCGCGCCGGCTTGTCCGAGCGTTCGTCGACGCCTGCGTTTCCCACTTCGAATCGACTGAGGCAGAGCGGCTCCTCGTGCGCTGAACGCCAAATGGGCCGGCCCCGAACGGAAAACCCGAACGGAACCGGCCCACAGGAGGGAACTCAGCGCAACGTCAACTCACGAGCACTGACGGCAGCCACAGGGCCACTGGCGGGAAGGCCAGCACGATGATCAGGCCGACCACCTGCAATCCCATGAACTGGAACATGCCGCCGTAGATGTCCTTCAGATCCCAGTGCGGCGCAACCCCCTTGAGGAAGTACGCCGACAGCGCAACCGGTGGACTCAACCACGCCGTCTGCAGGGTCACTGCCACCAAGATCCCGAACCAGACCTTGTCGAATCCGAACTCCTCGACGACCGGGAGCAGGATCGGGATGAAGATCAACACGATCGGGACCCATTCCAGCGGCCAGCCGAGCACGAAGATCAGCAACAGGATCAGGCCCAACATGATCAGGAAGTGCAGCTGCATCTCCACGAGCGTGTTCGCCATCGCCGACGCACTTCCGACCCGGGAGAACACCCGACCGAAGAAGTCCGACGCAACGATCAGGATCATGATCATCGATGTCGTCAGCATCGTGGATTCGAGCGCACCCCGCATCAGCGCAACGTCGAGCCGGCGCGAGCCGATGGCGAGCAGCAGAGCACCGAAGGCGCCCAATGCCGAACCCTCCACCGTGGTGGCGATGCCGAACAGAATCGACCCCAACGTGACCGCAATGAGCACGGTCGGCGGGATGATGCCGAGGAGGATCTCCTTGGCGATCTCGCTCCGGGACAGCGTCTGCTCATCCTTGGGCAGCGGCGGCCCCAGCTCCGGGTTCTTCCACGACCGCACCATCGCGTAGGCGATGTAGAGGCCGGACAGGATCAACCCGGGGAAGATCGCCGCCGCGAAAAGCTCGAGCACGTTGACACCGAGCACCGGTGCCATCACGACGAGCATGATGCTCGGCGGGATGAGGATGCCCAGCGTGCCGCCGGCGGTGATCGCACCGGCCGACAACTTCGTGTCGTAGCCGCTGCGGGTCATCGACGGGATCGCCATCAGGCCGATCAGGGTCACCGATGCACCGACGATGCCGGTGGCCGCTGCGAAGATCGTCGCCGCCGAGATGACGGCGAGATACAACGAACCGCGAAGGTTCGCCATCGCGAGCTGCAACGCCCGGAACAATCGGTCCATCAGACCGGCCTGCTCGAGCAGGTACCCCATGAAGATGAACAGCGGCACGGCGGCCAGCTGCACGTTGGTCATGTTGTTGATCGCCGACAACGTGAACAGGTTGAACACGGTGTCGCCGATTGCCCATGCACCGAACCCGAAGCTCATCACGAGCAGGGTCTGTGCGATCGGGAAACCGGCCACGATGGCGACGAACAACGCCCCCAGCATGAGGAATCCGATCGTCTCGGTGGAGAAGTCGGGCAGGATGCCGCCGAAGACCCCAACGACGCTCGAGATCAGATCGGCAAGCCCGAAGACCTGATCGCTCGGATCCTCGCCGCGAGGAACGTCGTCGGGTGCCCACTCGCCGGTCAGCCCCACGAGACCGATCACGACCGCAACCGCAATGGCAGCGAGCGCTCCGGTCCTGCGCTTGGACAGGGGAGCTTCCGGCTCCCAGGCACCGGCCCGGTAGGCCCGGACCGACTTCACCAGCTCGGAGATGGACTGCAGGAGCCACAGGAAGATGCCGAGTGGCAGCATCGCCTTGAGCGGCCAGAGCGGACCATCCCACGGGCTCAGGATCGTCGTTTCCCGCTGGTCGAATGACTTGTACGCGAACTCCAACGACACGTCGAGCGCCAGGATCATCACCGGAATGAACAGCAGTCCATAGATGACGATGTCCATGCCCGCCTGGCGCTTCGTGCTCCACTTCCGGTACTCGAAGTCGGTCCGGATGTGGCCGCTGCGCTTCAGCGTGTACGCAGCTCCCAGCAGGAAGTGCGTTGCGTAGATCATGTAGCCGACGTCTTGCGCCCACACGATCGAGTTGCCGATCCCCAGCGTGCGCCACAGCGCCGAGCCTCCGAGGACCGCCAGGAGTGGGAGGGTCAGCCATGCTGCGGCCTTCCCTACCCACTCACTGAGTGCGGCTATCCATCGGATATTGCCCCCGTCGGTGTTCCACGGTTCAGCAATACCCTCGGCTTCCTCGTCGACCGTTACGCCGTACCTGGCGGCTACTTCGGCGTCGGTCGTGCTTGTCACGGATTCTGACCGACCTTCTCAGGGAAGTAGGTCTCGCCGATTTCCTGGTAGAGCTCGGTGATGGTCAGACGGAACGGCATGACACGCTCGGCGTAGGCCTGCTGCGACTCGCGCACCTCGGCGAAGAACGGATCCTCCGCTGCGAGGTCGGCGGCCACGGTCTCCCATGCGTTGATGAAGGCGTCGTAGAACTCCGGCGGAGTGTTGAAGATGTTGATGCCCTCTGCCTGGTACTCGGCGACCGCATCGGCGTTGACCGTGATCGACACGTTCTGGCAATCGACGATGGTTGCCTGGGTGGCGATCATGATCATCTCGCGCAGGTCGGCCGGCAGGGAGTCCCACCAGTCGATGTTGAACAGGAGCTCACCGATGTCCGTGGACTGGTGCAGACCCTGGAGGTAGTAGTTGTCCCACACGTCGGAGAGGCCGAGTGCACGGTCGTCCGCCGGGGAGATCCACTCCGCACCGTCGATGATGCCGCTCTGGGCGGACGGGACGATGTCGCCACCGGGCATGGCGATTGCATCCACGCCGAGCTCCTGGAAGGTCAGGCCCGGCAGGCCGGGAGGCGAGCGGAAGGGCAGGCCCTGCACATCGGCGACGCTGGTGATCGGCTCGCTGAACCAACCGAAGGGGTCCGGGCCCATCGGGCAGACCGGGAGCGGCTTCACGTTCACGCCGATTTCCTCGGTGTAGAGACGCTCGTACAGCTCAAGGCCGCCACCGTCGTACATCCATGCGAGCGAGGAGCTCTGGTCGAGACCGGTGGAGCCCACCGGCGGGTTCGAGAAGAGCGCAGCGGTCGGGTTCTTGCCGGTCCAGTAGTTGGACCAGGCCATGCCGACCGGCACGATCTCGGTGTCGACGGCGTCGAGGATCTCGAGGGCGCCGACCACGGCGCCGGACGGGACGACCTCGGCCACGAGGCGACCGCCGGACATGCGCTCGAGGCGCTCGCCCCATTCGACGATCTCTGCGTGGTACACGGACGATGCCGGCACGCCGGTCTGGACCTGGAACTCGAAGGTCTCGCCCTGGGCGGTGAGGTCGACGGACTCGGTCTCATCGCCCTCGTCGTCGTCCGAGGAGGAGGATGCGTCATCGTCGCTTCCGGAGCTGTCGCTGCTGCCCGAGTCGTCGGAGCTGCTCGACGAGTCGTCGCCTCCGGCGTTGTCACTGTTGACCGCATCGCCGGTGCAGGCCGCTGCGACGACGAAGATCATCGCCAGCAGTGCGAGCAACCGCATTCGGACACGCGCGGAAGCGCGCGTTGGTTCGGTGGTCATGTCGAGTTTCCCCCTCTATGTGTGATTCC
Organism: Acidimicrobiales bacterium; assembly: GCA_020628865.1. Lineage (GTDB taxonomy): Bacteria > Actinomycetota > Acidimicrobiia > Acidimicrobiales > SHLQ01 > SHLQ01. The sequence goes on along the minus strand of JAHDEJ010000015.1, from coordinate 40,449 downwards.
CCGATGGAATCATCTTTCCGCTCACGTTCCACCATGTGGAAGCGAGTTTCTATTTCTTGTCATCCTTGTCGGACGGGAGGGGCCTGTCAAACGATCCGAGCCGAGGCTTGGCCCCTCGAAGTCAGAGCAGATGGACCGGGTGGTCCACACCCGGAACGCCGTGGCGTTCCGCCTGTGACCGGCAGCTGTAGCCGGTGGCGACCGTTGAGCGGTCTGCGTCGATCGCCCGCGCCCATCCCAGATTCCAGAGGTGGGTCGATGTCGCCTGGTTCTCGCGTTCGTGTCCGAAGATGCCTGCCATCCCGCAACATCCGGCGCTGGCACGCTGCACGTCGTGGCCTGCGGCGAGCAGGAGCTGTTCCCATGCATCGATCCACTGCGACGCCAACGCCGTCTCGGTGCAGTGGCCGAAGAGCTGAACCGTCCTCGACTCGGCTGCCCGTTCCACGCGGTCGATCCGTTCGAGCAGGACTTCCGCCAGGTGGTGAACCGAGTGGCTCGGGTGCGCCGGATCCGCAATCCGGTATTCGTGTCCGTGGAGTAGTGAGACTGCAGGTTCGATCGTGACGGCGCGGGCGCCCGTACCAGCGATCTCCTCCAGTAACTGTCGTTGCGCCGACGCCGCACGCGCAAAGGCCGAGCGCATGCCCTTCACGTGCTCGAACTTGCCGGACGGCCGGAACGGGGCGACCGCGACGGAGAAGCCGACGCGCTGCAGTACGTCCACGGAAGCCGCCAGCGTCGCCGGCTCGATGACCGCCGTGAACACGTCGGGAACCACCACGAGATCGACAGGTGGCCCACCTGCAGAGAATCCGGGCGCACCATGCGCGACGGCCGCCTTCGGCGTGGTCAGGTCAACCAGGCCCAACACGCGTCCGGCGAGTCCCGCTCCCAGTCGGGCGAGCCCGGGGGTTCGGGCAGCGAGTACAGCGAGCGATTCGAAACGCCGGAGGACGTGGTGCGCCAGCGGGCGGCGCCGCGATTCGTGGTACCGCTCGAGGAACTGTGACTTCAGCTCGGTGACGTCCACCTCGACCGGGCAACGGCCGGTGCACGCCGAACACGACAGGCACTGGCTGAAGTTCTCCGCCATCTGATCCTCGAAGTCGGCGTCCGGCGGTCCGGCCAGCCACGCCCGCATCAGGTCGGCCCGTCCCTTCGGGGAAAGCGCCGGGTCGCCGCTTGCCTTGTACGAAGGGCACATCACCTCGGTCTCGGCGTGATGGTGGCAGAGCCCGTTTCCGTTACACGCGAACGCGGACTCGTACTCCGCCCGAACCTCCAGCGACACCCGGCGGTTCGCGTGGCCTCGCAGCGGTGCCGAATCGAGCGGCACGATCGGTTCGGTCGAGTCGACCGGCCGGTACAACTTCCCCGGGTTGAGGAGATCACCGGGATCGAAGATCGTCTTCACCTCGCGCATGAGGGCGATCGTCGCTTCGGGAAGGAACTTCTCGACCGGGTCGCCGCGGAAACCACGACCGTGCTCGCCCCAGAGGACTCCACCATGCGAGCCGATCACCTCGACAACCCGATCGGTGATCGAGCGCACCAGCGCCTCGTGCTCGGGATCGGTCAGGTCGAGGGCCGGGCGAACGTGGACGCAGCCGACGTCCGCGTGGCCGAACATGGCGTACTCCACCCCGAAGTCGTCGAGCGCCGAACGGAAGTCCGCGATGAACTCGCACATGTTGGCGACCGGCACCGCACAGTCCTCCACGAATGCCGTCGGCCGGGCCGATCGTTCAGGGGCGCCGACGACGATCTTGGCCAACAGGCCGACCGCGTCGGCGCGGACCTTCCACGCCATCTTCTGCTCGCCGGCATCGTGCACCACCCGCTGGGTGGAGGAGCGGCCGTTGGCGGCGATGGCGGCCATGATCGCGTCGGTGTCGACCGGCTCCGCTCCCGAGTACTCCAGCAGGAGGACGGAGCCGCCGCCGTCACCGACGACGGGAGCGAGGGCCGGCCACGCCGGGGAGGCCGTTCCGGCGTCCAGTGTCCGTTCGTCGAACGATTCGATTGCGGTCGGTTCGGTAGCTCGGAGCTCGACGGCATCTCGGAGGGCATCGTCGAACGAGTCGTAGCCGGCAATCACGAGGACGGTGTGCGCCGGCCGTGGCGTCAGTCGGATCTTTGCCGCGCTGGTGATCGCAAGTGTGCCCTCCGAGCCCACCAGAAGGGGAACAGGGTCGACCATGCCATCGCGGCGAACCCGATCGATGCCGTAGCCGCTGAACCCGCGGGCGAGTTCTGGCAGGCCGAGGTCGGTGTCCTCATCGAGCGGAAGGTCCAGGATCCCGCGCCAGATGGCCGCCGCCCAGTTGCCGCCGGCCGCTCGAGCTTCCGCTTCGGCGATCGGTAGTGGTTCTGCTCGAAACGTGGAACCGTCGGCAAGAACCACATCGAGGGCGAGTACGTGGCGATGGGTTCGCCCGTGGACGAGGGATCCCTTCCCCGCAGCATCGGTCGCAATCATGCCGCCCACGGTGGCGCGGCTCGTGGTCGAGGTATGCGGAGCCCAGAACAGATCGTGGGGCGCGAGCTGGCGATTCAGCTCATCGGTGACGATGCCCGGCTGCACCCAGGCGGAGCGTTCCTCGACGTCAAGCGAGATGATCTCGTTGAGGTGCCGCTTGCAATCGATCATCAAGCCGGTGGTCAGGCTCTGGCCGTTCGTTCCGGTTCCGCCGCCGCGGGCGACGATCGGCTGCGGTCGTGCCGCCGCAGCGTTTTCGGCCACGAGCCGCACGATGTCGTCGGCCGTTCGCGGAAGCGCAACACCCGAAGGTTCCAGCTGGTAGATCGAGTTGTCGGTGGCGTAGACGACCCGAGTGGCCCGGTCGGTGCGGACGAGGGCGTCGGGGCCGGGCGGGCTGATCATGGAAACAGCTTTCCATTTTTCTGTCGAAGGTGCAGTATCGTCCGGAGCGGCGTTGTGCGCGCCGCCGGACAAACAGGGGGATCCAGACAATGATGTGCCGCCACTACGAAATCGGCATGGACGGAGCGGACACCGCCTTCAGCGTCGATGCGTCCAACGTGACCTTCGGTGCCGGATGCCTCAACGAGGCCGGTGAAATCGCGAAGAGCCTCGGCATCAAACGAATCGCACTCTTCACCGACCAGGGACTGGTCGATGCCGGGCACGTCTCGCGAGTCGTCGACTCCCTCAAAGAGGCCGGGGTCGACATCGCCATGTACGACACCGTTCGGGTCGAGCCCACCGATGAGTCGTTCAAGGCAGCGACCAAGTTCGCCGTCGACGCCAAGGTGGACGGCTTCATCTCCGTCGGCGGAGGGTCGGTCATCGACACGGCAAAGGCCGCCAACCTCTACGCCACCCATCCCGCAGAGTTTCTTGCGTACGTGAACGCCCCGATCGGGCTCGGCACACCGGTCCCCGGCCCGCTCAAGCCGCACATCGCCTGTCCGACCACGTCCGGAACCGGAAGCGAATGCACCGGCATCGCCGTCTTCGACCTCCTGGACATGAAGGCGAAGACGGGCATCGCGTCGAAGATGCTGCGCCCGACGCGAGCGCTGATCGATCCCGAGGTCACCATGACCCTGCCGCCGAACGTGGTTGCGTCGAGTGCCTTCGACGTGCTCAGCCATGCGCTCGAGTCCTACACCGCCCGGCCGTACACGCAGCGGCCGGCAGCGGCGTCACCGTCGCTGCGTCCGTCGAGCCAGGGTGCGAACCCCTGGAGCGACCTCGGTTGCGCCGAGGCACTCCGGCTGCTCGGCGACTACCTCGTCCGAGCGGTGAACGACGACACGGACGTCGAGGCCCGCCATCAGCTGATGTGGGCATCGACTTTGGCCGGCATCGCCTTCGGAAACGCCGGTTGTCATGCACCCCATGGCATGTCGTATTCGGTGTCGGGGCTCTGCGAGCACTTCCAGCCTGAGGGCTATCCCATGGGCGCGCCGATGGTGCCGCACGGGATGTCGGTGATCGTCAACTCGCCGTCGGTGTTCCGCACCACGGCACCGCAGACGCCGGACCGCCACCTCGACGGCGCCCGGTGGCTCGGCGCCGACGTTGCCGACGCCGGCGACGCCGAGGCGGGTGAGGTGCTGTCGGACCGCATCATCGAATTGATGAAGGCGACCAACATGCCCAACGGCCTGCAGGGCGTGGGCTACGGCGCGTCGGACATCGATGCGCTCGTCGAAGGTTCGATCAAGCAGCGCCGACTGCTCGACAACGCCCCGATGAACATCGACGAGGAAGTCCTCGCTGGCCTCTACGCCGGCGCGGTGTCGTACTGGTAGAGGGTGTATCGGGTCAGACCGTCGGCAACGACGTGAGCGTGTCGAGTCGCAGGATTCTGCGGATCTCGGCGGCTGCCTCGACCGCTTGGGCCGCCAGGGCCGTCTGACGGCTCGTCGTCATCCGGACGGTTGGCGCCTGCACGGCGATTGCGGCAACCGCTCGACCTTCCGAGTTCACGATGGGGGCGCCGACGCAGCTGACGCCGGCGATGCTCTCCTCATCGTCGGTCGAGAACCCGCGTTCGCGGACCGTGTCGAGCTCGGAGACGAATTTGCGCTTCGACGTGATGGTGGACGCAGTGATCTTCTCGAAGGACAGGTCGGGGAGCGGTTCGTCGCTGAAGGCAAGGATCGACTTGCCCATCGAGGAGCAGTGCATCGAGATTCGGGTGCCGGGGGCCTGATCGAATCGGAGCGGTTGGACCGACTGCACCCGCAGGATCACCACCACGTCCGTGCCGTCCCGAACCCCCATGTTGACCGATTCGCCGGTGATGGCCCCGAGCTCCTCGAGCACGGGAAGTGCTCGATCGAATCCGAGGGATTCGCGTGCGCTCTGGCCCAGGATGAGTGCGGCGTGTCCGAGGTGATAGCGGTCTGTGTCCTCGTCCTGTTCGAGGTATCGGGTCTCGACGAATGCCCGCACGATGCGATGGACCGTGCTCGGGCTGAGGCCTGTACGTCCTGCAATGTCGGTGATCCCTTGTTCGGAATCCTCAACGAAGCTCGAGAGCACCTGCATCGCCCGGTCGATCGCCTTGGTGCCGGTGGCGGTGGCACCAGCCGTCGACTTGGCCCTTTTTGTCTGCGATGTGCTCATGTGCCCCACTGGGTTTCCGTGGGCCTGAGCGTACCAACGGCTCAGAATGGTTGAGAAATCAAGGGAGTTCTCGGGTTCAGCTCGAAAAGTCCGAGAAATGATTAGAATTCGCTTTCCACAATGTGGAATGCTGTGATTCGATCGCTCCAATAGACGCTCTCACGCATCTGTTATACGGTCTCACACCAATGTGTGAAATTCTCACGAAGAGGCACACTTGATCACGCCAACCCCTTCCTCCGTAACCCAAGGAGATATGCAATGACCCGTATGACCCCGAGCGAGGCGTTCGTCGAAACCCTCGTCGCCAACGGCGTCGACACCACCTTCGGCATCATGGGCTCCGCCTTCATGGATGCCATGGACATCTTCGCTCCCGCCGGCATCCGCCTCGTCCCCGTCGTCCACGAACAGGGCGCCGCCCACATGGCCGACGGATTCGCACGCGTCTCGGGTCGCCACGGCGTCGTCATCGGTCAGAACGGTCCCGGCATCTCCAACTGCGTCACCGCAATCGCCGCCGCCTTCTGGGCCCACACCCCCGTCGTCATGATCACGCCGCAGACCGGCTCCGGCGGCATCGGCCTCGGCGGCTTCCAGGAAGCCAACCAGCTCCCCATGTTCGAGGAGTTCGTGAAGTACCAGGGGCAGGTCGACAACGAGAACCGCATGGCCGAACTCACGGCCCGCGCCTTCGACCGTGCCATCTCCGACATGGGCCCCACCCAGCTCAACATCCCGCGTGACCGCTTCTACGGCGACATCGACGTCGAGATTCCGCAGCCCAAGCGCATCGACCGTGGCCCCGGCGGCGCCACCAGCCTCGACGCCGCAGCCGACCTTCTCGCCGAAGCCGAATTCCCCGTCCTGCTCAGCGGCGGCGGCGTCGTCATGGGCGACGCCATGGACGAGTGCGTTGCGCTCGCCGAGCGCCTCGGCGGCCCGGTGGTCAACAGCTACCTCCACAACGACAGCTTCCCGGCAAGCCACCCGCAGTGGACCGGCCCCCTCGGCTACCAGGGCTCCAAGGCCGCCATGAAGCTCATCAACAAGGCCGACGTCGTCCTCGCCCTCGGCAGCCGTCTCGGCCCGTTCGGCACGCTCCCGCAGCACGACATGGACTACTGGCCGAAGGACGCCAAGATCATCCAGGTCGACGCCGACCACACCATGCTCAACCTCGTGAAGACCGTCGACGTCGCCATCCACGGCGACGCCGGCGAAGCAGCCGTCGCACTGCTCGAGCGCCTCAACGAGCGCACCCTCGCCTGCGACGCCACCAAGGACGAGCGCGCCGCCACCACCAAGGCCGAGAAGGACGCCTGGGAGGCCGAGCTCGACGCGTGGATCCACGAGAAGGACGACTTCTCGCTCGCCATGATCGAGGAAGCCAAGAACGAAGAAGGCAACTGGCTGCACCCCCGCCAGGTCCTCCGCGAGCTCGAAAAGGCCATGCCGGCCCGAGCCATGGTCTCCACCGACATCGGCAACATCAACTCGGTCGCCAACAGCTACCTTCGCTTCGAAGAGCCCCGCAGCTTCTTCGCACCGATGAGCTGGGGCAACTGCGGCTACGCCCTCCCCACCATCATGGGTGCCAAGGCCGCCGCCCCCGACCGTCCCGCCATCTCCTACGCCGGTGACGGCGCCTGGGCGATGAGCATGGTCGAGCTCATGACCGCCGTCCGCCACGACATCCCGGTCACCGCAGTCGTGTTCCACAACCGCCAGTGGGGCGCCGAGAAGAAGAACCAGGTCGACTTCTACGGCCACCGCTTCGTTGCCGGCGAGCTCGACGGCGGCGAGAACTACGCCGAGATGGCCAAGTCGATGGGCGCCGAAGGCGTCCGCATCGACAACATCGACGAGGTCGGCCCCGCGCTGACCGCCGCCGTCGAAGCGCAGATGAACGAAGGCAAGACCACCGTCATCGAGATCATGTGCACCAAGGAACTGGGCGACCCGTTCCGCAAGGATGCGCTCTCGAAGCCGGTGCGGCACCTGCCGAAGTACAAGGACTACGTCTAGGCCTCCTGTGGCGTTGTTCGAAGCTGGGGGCGATGGCGACATGCCTCGCCTCCAGCTTCGCAACGTCGGCTTCGGCATGTCGCCATCGCCCAGGTTCCTCCCGGGGGCCTCTCCTTCGAACCGGCGGCTGGCGCTCTCTTTGCGTCGTTCCGACATGTCTCGGTTCAGCCAAGGTGGCAGCGCCGATGATCGTTAGGTTGAGCACATATGACTGACGTTTCGAATCCCGCCCAAGCGCCGTCGAGCGAGGTTGATGTTGCTTCGGTGTTTGGGTTCAAGACGGATCTTCGGGTCTTGGCGTTTGACGAGCCTTCGGAATGGACTCCTGTTGTCGATCCGAATTATCGGTTTGACCCTGAGGTGACTCTGGCGATCCTTGCCGGGTTTGCTCACAACCGGCGGGTGCTGGTGCAGGGGGCGCACGGCACCGGGAAGTCGACCCACATCGAGCAGGTGGCGGCTCGACTGAACTGGCCGGCAGTGCGCGTGAACCTGGACGGGCACATCTCTCGTATGGATCTGGTGGGGCGCGACGCCATCGTGGTGCGCGACGGCGTGCAGGTCACCGAGTTCGTCGAAGGCATGTTGCCGTGGGCGCTGCAGAACCCCGTGGCGCTCATCTTCGACGAGTTCGATGCCGGCCGACCCGACGTCATGTTCGTCATCCAGCGGGTGCTCGAGAAGGACGGGCGGCTCACCCTGCTCGACCAGAACCGCGTGCTCACGCCGCACCCATCGTTCCGACTGTTCGCCACCGCCAACACGGTCGGGCTCGGAAACCTCACGGGGCTGTATCACGGCACCCAGGTGCTCAACCAGGCGCAGATCGACCGCTTCAACGTCGTCGCCACGCTCAACTACCTCGACGCCGACCACGAGGTCGGCGTCGTCATGGCGCAGGTGCCCGACGCCGACCCCGCCGTCGTTGCCAAGATGGTTGCGGTCGCCGATCTCACCCGGCACGGGTTCGCCGCCGGCGACCTCTCCACGGTCATGTCGCCGCGCACCGTCATCAGCTGGGCCGAGAACGTCCAGATCTTCGGCAACATCGACAATGCCTTCCGGCTCGCCTTCCTCAACAAGTGCGACGACGCCGAGCACGCCCTGGTCGCCGAGTACTACCAGCGGGCGTTCAACGTCGAACTCGACCTGGCGTGACCAGAGGTCGCTGACCGATGCGGGCACGCGAACGGCAGGGGGCAGCGGCGCTACGAGCGGTCGGCGCCGAACCGCGCGCCGAATACCGGGCCCACCAGCTGACCGTCGCCGATCGGACGGTTCCCATCGCCGCACCCTGGTTGGCGATCGACCACGACGCAGCCGACGAGCTCGACGACCGCGTCTATCGAGGTCTGGTTGACGCACTCGGTGTGCGCCTCCGCTACAGCGACCGTGCGCTGCATGCCGTCGGCGAACCTCACGACCTCGTGGCCCGCATCGTCTTCGACATCCTCGAGCAGGTGCGATGCGAGGCGCAGGTCCCCGACTCGCTCGACGGGGTCCGAGACAACATCGAACACGCTTTCCGGGCCTGGTGCGCCCGACAGAACATCACCGACAGTGCGCTCGGCCTGCTGCTGTACACGGTGATGCACATGGCCCGATCCCGCATGGTGCATCCGCTGCAGAACGAGTTCATCGAAGACACGATCGAGTCGACCCGCGCCAACATCTCGCCCGTGATCGGAACCGGCCTGCGGCACCTCAAGGCGAATACGGACGATCAGATTGAATACGCCTATCACGCCCGTGGCGTTGCAGAAGCCATTGCCGAGATGGTCGACGAGCAAGGCGGCGGAGAGATGGTGGCCGGCGCCGAGAAGGTCGCCACTCAGCTCTTCATTCCACCCGACTGGACAGAGGACCCGCCGGAAGGCGACGGCGAGATGCCCGGCGCAGGGTCGGACCTCGATCGAGTGGACGAGCGGTCCCTCGACGAGGTGGGCGGCTATCACGTCTTCACCCGCGAGCACGATGTCGAGCACATGGGCGCTTCGCTCTACCCGGAGGCGAAACGGCGAGAACTGCGAGAACACCTCGATGAGGAGATCGCCGCGCAGGCGGTGAGTGTGTTCACGCTCGCCCGGCGGTTCCAGCGGCTGCTGACGGGGCTGGAACGGGACGGCTGGAGCCACGGTCAGGAGGAGGGCGTGCTCGACGCCGCCCGACTGTCGCAGATCGTCGCCAACCCGGCCCAACGGCAGATCTTCCAGCGCGAGCGCTACCGGATCACCTGCCCCGCCGTGGTGTCGTTCCTGATCGACAATTCGGGTTCGATGAAGCGGCAACGGCACGAGACCGTGACTGTGCTGGTCGACACGTTGGCGCGGGCCCTCGATCTCGCCGGTGCGACCAGCGAGATCCTCGGGTTCACGACCAACGCCTGGAACGGCGGCGAGCCGCTGCGCGAATGGCGTCGGGCGATGGAACCGGACGACCCGGGTCGTCTCGCCGAGCTGAGCCACATCGTCTACAAGGACGCGGATACGCCGTGGAAACGGTCCCGGCTGTCGACGGCCTCGATGATGCGAACCCAGCACTTCCGTGAGGGGGTCGACGGCGAGGCCATCGCCTGGGCCTACCGGCGACTGCTCGATCGTCCCGAACCGAAGAAGCTGCTCCTGATCGTGTCCGATGGTGCACCGATGGAGGCGGCCACGATCAACGCAAACGGCGAGGCGTTCCTCGAGGCGCATCTGGCCAACGTCGTGCATCGGATCGAACGGGATCCCCGGGTCGATATCGGTGCCATCGCAATCGACCAACCGGTCGACGACTTCTTCAGCCGCTCCGTCGACCTCGACCTCACCGGCACCCTAACGCTCGCCAGCTACCGGGTCCTCGAACGCCTCTTCCTCTGATCCGGAGCTTCGTCTCAATGGTGCCTGGCACGTTTCGTACAAAAAGGTGCCTGGCACCTTCGGAGGTCGAAGGTGCCAGGCACGATGCGATGTTGATGGGGCCTGGCACCTTGGAGGGGGAGAAGTGCCAGGCCCCATGTCTTGGTGCCGCCGGATCAGGCGGCAGCGGTCTCGAATGTCCAGCCACGGGCAGGCCAGAACGTGGTCGACTCGTCGATCCGAATCGCCTTCGGGTTCAGTAGCCGGTTGGGCTCATCCATCTGTCGGGCCGACTGGGCGAAGTTCACCGTCTCCCCGGGGCGGCGGATGCGCTCCGCCGTGATGGTGGCTGGGGCGACCTGAGCATCGACCTTCGCAGGGAAGCCGCGGCCGAAGTCGCACAGGAGCAGTCGTTCGTTGGTGACCACGAGGTGAGGGATTGCGCCGCCAACGACGCTGGCGAATGGCAGCAGGCGGGACCAGATCGCGTAGGCGAAGGCTGGTCCGCCCTGGGCGACGACGGCCTCGATCTGTTCGCCCGGAAGGAGGAGGCCGGCGAGGGCGGTCTCGGTGTGGGTGTGAATTCTCATCTGATAGCGGTTCGAAGTCATGCCTTAAATATAAGGGGCAATTGAAATGGTGTCAAGTTTTCGTGGTTTGATTGGTTTGGGCCCTCGGGTTGACGGGGTGCTGGCAGTTCGTCACTGGGAACCCTGCGTGGCGATCTCGCGCAATCGCGTGCTGAGTTCCCGATTGCCGGCCACCGTCACGGCATTGTCGTCGGCCCTTCCCCACAGCCAGCGGAGCAGTGTCGGCGACTCGGCTCGAACGGTCGCGTCGCTCGCCGCCGCTGCGACCTGGCAGTAGTCATCGTCGTAGGTCGTTCCGGAAGGTGACTCGCCCCGAAAGCGTCCGAACTGAAGTGTCCAGCTTGCACCCTCTGCCGTCTCAAGCGTGATGTGCTGGCTCGTCGGCTCGAAGCTCGCCCATCCAGGAATCGACGCCGCCACATTGTTGGCGAAGAACTCCTCGATTCCATCGGTGGCGAACATGGTGTCTGCGATCGGTACCTCCTCGCCGCTCGCCAATGCCCCATCCACGAGGTGGATCCAGGATTCGTGCGCCTGTCGTCGAAGGGTGAAGCCCACCGTCTGGTCATCCGCCCAGCTCCACGCCGCCTCGGAGGGCGCTGCGTCGGAGAGCACCCCGGCCAACTCGGCGCATCCCGAGCGAAGGTCAGCCGGGAGCGCTTCGGCGGCGGGTCGATCTGGTGCGGCATAGCCGGAAGGGTCGACGGGCCGATTCGCAATGATCCAGGTCCAGAAGTGTTGAACCTCGAGTAAGTGCCAGGCGAGGTCGGAAAGGTCCCAGTCCGGGCAGCTGGGAACCCGAAGTGACGGCTCGTGTCGCTCCACGATGTCCGCAAGGGCGGCGGTGTTGTCGGTGATTCGCTTGATCCAGTCCATGTCGAATCGTACGACACGATCTGTGGTGCAGCCGATGGCCGTCGTGTCTCAGGCGGGAGGGGTGCAGGCACCCCCGATGCTGCAAACGAGGTCGCTCGCCGGCGTGTGGTCGATCGGCTTCGTTGTCCACCACCCGTGCGGACCGTCATTGCTGAAGGCAAACGCGTTCGCCCGGTTCGGGTCTCCGCTCACCGCAACCCGAATACGCTCTGGTCGGGTCACGATTGGAACCAGCCGCTCCGGGTCGTCGGACACGCCGAACACGTCGGGGAGGTCCCCCTCTCGGGCCAGGTCGACGAGCCGTCGACGGCCCGCCGTCAGGTTCGACCATTCGCCGATGAACCGTTCGAACAACGTGGCGGGAATGCGGGCGTGATCGAAGAGGGCCAGCTGCACGCGATCGAGGTTCCAGCCGGACGCAGCGAAGGTCCGCGCCAGCAAGGGCGAAAGCACCAGAAGTGGTTGGAACTGGTCCTGGCCCAAGCCGTGGAGGTGGGTGAGGTCCCACCCCGCAGAACGTGTCAACCCGTTGGCGAGATACGGCACGATCTTGTCCGGGGTCGAGCCGAACACGCTGCCGATCATGATCCCGCTGTTCATGCGGGCGACGGTGACCGCGTCCACGTTGGCGGAGCCGCCGAGCTGCTGTGCGATCGACGGCCAGCCGATCTCGTCGAGACAGCTCTGATCTTCGGCCAGGACCGGCCGGGCTGGGTTTCCGAATGTTGCCTTGTCCAGCTCGTCCGACGTGAACCCGAAGACATTTCGCAGGTACAAGCGAAGCCATCGACCGACGGCGGTGTTCGCTCGTGTGCCTTCACGCTGTGCTCCCGGACCCGAGTTGAAGCCGAGGGCTTCCACGTTCGGTCCGTCGAGGATGATCAGCGCATCGGCGCCGGTCGTATTGCCGGAATGCTCGGCCCCGTAGGCCGGGTCGGCGAGCACCTCGGTCAGCGCCAGCAGGATCGGCAGGTGTTCTGGTTGGCAACCGGCCATGACCGCGTTCACGGCAATCGACCAGACGGTCAGGTCTCGACCTGACGAGGGGGCGATTCCGAGCGTCTTCCAGGGGTCGTGGCCCGAACCGTCGAGGAAGCGTTCCACCCGCTCGATGGTCGGAGGGAGAATCGCGTTTCCGTCGCTCCATCCAAGCTCGGCGAACCGGTCGTTGATCTCGTCGAGCGTTCCGGCCGCGGCAATCTCGAGCGCCGATGGTTCCGCTTCTGCATCGTCGCCGGCTGCCGGCGTCGGGTCGGTGAGGCCAGCGACGATCACGTCGACGGTCTGCGACAGGAAGTTCTCGATCATCTCTGTCTGTGATTGGGCATCGACATGGCCAACGGTCACCGCGAGCGGGAGTTCGTCGTAGCCGATGCCCCGTGCGGTTGCCGCGGCTTGGCCGGCGAACCCCTCACAAACGATCGAGACGGACGGGATGCCGGCGCTCTCGGCGGCGATTGCGGCCCGCATCACGGCGGGCGTACAGCTGCCTCAACACCCCATCCCGGAGACGACGGCGTCGACACTCCGATCTCGCAGTTCGGTCGGCAGCTGGGCCAGGCGCATCTTCTCGTCGGCACCGTGCAGGTTGCCGAACTCCTCGTAGCTCACGATGTCGATGCTCGGGTGTCGTCGGCGGAGCTCGTCGGCCAGAACCGGGAAGAGCTCGTCCCCGCGGAACAGGTAGTCCCAGAGGAAGGCGACCCGGACATTGTCCAGCGAGTCGAGACGCTGCGCCCGTCGTTGTTGCTGCACCCCCTGCGGAGAGCGGGGCCAGACGGTCTCGTACTGCGCGGTCATGCCACCATCATGCCGGAAGGTGCCCCGCAGGTGCTGGCGTTCTGGATCACGAACGAGGGCATTTGTAGCATTGGCTGCCGTGGATGATATCGATCGCGCAATTCTGAGCCAGCTGCAGCGGAATGCTCGCATTCCGAACAACGAACTCGCCGAGGCGGTGGGTTTGAGTCCCTCACCTTGTCTGCGCCGTGTTCGAAACCTCGAGTCGACGGGCGTGATCTCCGGTTATGCGGCAGTGCTCGATCGGGAGGCAGTCGGCTGCAGCTTCGAGCCGTTGGTTTGGGTCACGCTCGAGGCCGTCACTCATGCATCGTTGCTCGAGTTTGAGGCGGCCGTGCTCGATGTGCCCGAGATCGTGGAGGTCGCCAGGATGATGGGGCAGCCCGACTACCTCCTCCGTGTGGTCGCTGCGGGGCCGGAGCAGTTCGAGGTGTTGTACATGGAGGCCTTGGCAAACCTGCCCTATGTGCAGAAGCTCACTTCGCAGCTCGCGATGAAGAGCATCAAGCGCACAACTGAGCTCCCGATCTCGCCACGTAAGTGACGATCATCCCAAGTGGCCTGGCACCTTTTGCCGCAAAAGGTGCCAGGCCCCTTCGGGCGTCAAAGGTGCCAGGCACGTTTGGCTGTCGGCGCTGCGGGGCACCGTTGTCACGAAAAGGTTGGGTGGGCGTCGTTGTCAGATCGTCCAGTTGTCGGCGACGATGGCGACGAGGCGGGGGCCGGAATCCGTCGGGTCGAAGGCGAGGCGAATCGTTCCCCACTGGAAGTCGGCCGACTCGCCCGTGCCGCCCTCATGGTGCAGCTCCACCACCGTTGCGCTCGGGAAGACGTCTGCGAGATTGTCGATCGTGTTCGATGAGCGCAGACGCTGATCCACGGCGATCCGATCCGTGCTCGCCAGGGCGGGCGACGAGGCGTATCCGGCGAGGTGCTCGGCGATCGTGGCGACGATCGGCGAACCTTCGCCGTCCGTGATGCCCCACTGTCGGTCGAGATCCGAATCGGAGCCGGCGCCAAGGAAGTCGTCCGCCGTCAGCCGCTGGTCGTCAGGCGACACGAACGCATCGGTCGACACCGCAACCTCGTCGCCGAAGTAGTCGAACGAAAGGTCGGCCATCCGCTGATGGGCCGCGTTCGACGAGAGTGCGATTCGAACTTCCCTGACCGCGTTCAGTAATGCATCGGTCACCGGACCATCCGCTTCAACCGGCGTCACGAAACGGGCGTTCACCCATCCGCTGAACCGGTCGGTCGCAATCGGGATCCAGACGTCGGAGCCAACCGGCACGGGGTCGTCGTCCAACCACCGTGCCCCCACGAAGAAGGGGGAGAGTTCGCCGACCACGTCGTTGCCAACGCCCGGCCCCGATCGAACATTGAGCGTGTCGTCGGCCTCGACGCCCACGACTGCCAGCGCCACCGATTCGGCCGTCGATACGGGCACGACAACGGTTTCTGCGCCACAGCAGCGAGCCTTCACCGCTGCGAACTTCGGCGTCGCCCCGTCGGCGGGGTTGCTGCTCGAGCCGATCACGATCAGGTTCGGATCGATCGGCATGTCCACGAAGCCGGCAGTCCCTGTGAACGGCTGCACCTCGTAGGCGCCACCCATGGCGAATCCGTCGGCGACGACTCGGAACGACTCGTCGTGCACCCGGAGATCGATGAGGGCTTCGAAGCCGGTGCCGACGCCTGCGATCTCGACCAGCGTTCGATCGTCTCCACCAGAGAATTCGACGCTGTCGATGGTGACTGAGTCCGAACTGGCAGAGACGATGACCCACGCGTCGCAGTCGACGATGTCGAGGTCGACCCGGGCGAACTCGAGCACCGTGCCGGTCTCGACGGGCGCACCACCCTCGCCGCGCATGTGCACAAGGTAGCGGCGATGGTCGGGGGAGGAAGACGCGCTCAGTGAGCTGAGTACGGGGTCGGATTCATCGAAGAAGTTGGACATGAAGTTGCGGGCCACGTCCTCGGGTGCCGGACAGCCGTCCTCGTACCAGGAGAGGGTGGGCGACGGGAAGATCCACGGAAACCAACCGTCGTCGTCGATCTCGAGCGCGGCCGGCACGACGGATGTGTCCGTCTCGTCCGGCGAGTCTGCGACGGTCGTCGGCGACGGGGTCGTTGTGCTGCTCTCATCGATGGGAGTGTCAACGGCCTCGCTCGGATCCTCTGTGGCGACGTCGGACGGTGCGTTCGTGCACGCGGCAGCGACGAGCACGGCGATCAGGATCGGAACGAGCAGGACCACGGCAAGCGGCCGATTCGGAGGCGTAGAAGAGGTCATGTCTCCAGAATGGGCATGCTCCGGCGAGGAGTCACCGGGGAGCGCCCCCGAACGCGTCAGGCGCGTCTACCAGTGCTGGAGGGCGGCGGCGACGGTCGATCGGTACTCGGCGGCTCGGCGGAGCTTCAGGTCCTCGAACCCGCGGACCGAGTCGGCGAGATCGGCGATCTCCACGGCCTGTTGCAAGCGATCGGCTGATGGCTCGGCCCGGAGTCCGGCGAGCAACGTGTCGAGGAGCTGCTCGTACTCGTCGATGAGCTCACGCTCGACTCGACGGACCTCCGCCCGCCCGAACGGGTCCGCAATCGTGCCCCGAAGGCGCTTTCCTTTCGCAAGCAGGGCGAAGGAGCGTCGGGAGCGGGCGGTGAACCGAAGCTTGCGGTCGACCCCAATCGCTCGCAGTAGCGGGGGATGCAGGTGGAAAGCCATTGTCGACACCTTGCCCCCGGCTGCTCGGACGGACTGCTGGGCTTCCGGCGCCACCATGAGCCGCGCCACCTCGTATTCGTCCTTGTAGGCCATGAACCGGTGGAGACCATGAGCCGCCGACCTGGTCAGGTCGACGGAGCCCGCAACAGCGGTCTCTTCGGCGGCAGCGATGCGCTCGATGGTCGCCAGGAAGCGAGCCGCCCATGCGGCGTCCTGCCACTCGACAAGATCGGCCGTCCGAATCTGCACATGCTCGCGAACGGCGGACGGCAGAGCGTCGATCCGGCGCTGGAGGTCGTCCGGGAGGTCGGCGACCACCACCTCCGGGGCTCCCGTTCCGTGGCGTCTGGCCGTTGCCTCCACCGCCGCGGGATCCGCGGCCCATGCCCGCCCCCAACCGAGCGCAGCGAGGTTGGCATCGACGGCCACCCCGTTGAGCCGGATCGCCTCTTCGATGTGGTCGACGGCGATCGGGACCGCGCCCACTTGGACGGCAGCGCCGAGCACGAACACATTCGCCGCCGCAGGCGAGCCGGCCAGTCGCTCGGCGAGGTCGGCGGCGTTCATCCACCGATCGGGAGCCTCCTGCCCGCGAGAGAGTCGCTCGTCGAAATCGGCGGCGGCGGGGTAGGGGATCGACGGATCGGCGACGATCGCTCCGGTCGGGGTCTGGTGAGTGGAACCGACGACCCGCGTCGCCGGGCCCATGACCCCGACGACGCGGTCGCTGGCCGCGACCATCTGGTCGAACGCGATGACGGCGTCGGCTTCACCGGCGCCGATCACGTTCGAGGCGGTCGCTCCCTGGCGGGTGAGCACCAGGTCCGAGACCACCGGACCTGCCTTCTGTGAGAGGCCGGTCTGGTCCAGCCCCTGCACATCCCACCCATCGAACATCGCTGCTGTCGCCAGAATCTGTGCAACGGTCACCACGCCGGTTCCTCCGATGCCTGCGAGCCGCAGTGCCACGTGCCGGCGGTCGCTCGTCGGCGGCGCTGGCACGGCAGGTGCGCCGTCGGATGCGGTACTCGAGCCCGGTGTGACCTGGACCGTCATGAACGACGGGCAGTCGCCCTGAAGGCAGGAGCGATCGATGTTGCAGCTGGCCTGATCGATCGTCGTCTTGCGGCCGAGCGGGGTGTCGAGCGGCTGGACCGACAAGCAGTTGCTCACGTCGCCGCAGTCGCCACATCCCTCGCAGATGCGATGGTTGATGACGATGCGTTCCGTCGGAGTCTCGATGCGACCACGCTTGCGATCTCGGCGAAGTTCGGCAGCACAGCCCTGATGGTGGATGAGGACCGTCACGCCGGGCACGTCGGCGAGCAGATCTTGCGCCTCGAGAATTCGGGTGCGGTCCCAGAGGTCGACTCCGTCGGGCAGGGCCCGCCGGTCGTAGCCCTTCACATCGTCCGTGGTGACCAGCACGCGGGCGACGCCATGGGCGAGCAGCGCCCGGCACAACGCGGGCACGCCGATCTGGTGGGTGGCGTCTTGGCCTCCGGTCATGGCGACGGTGTCGTTGTAGAGGATTTTGAAGGTGATGTCGGCGCCCGCGCCAATGGCCGCCTGCACCGCAAGCTGGCCCGAGTGGAAGAACGTGCCGTCGCCGAAGTTCTGCACGATGTGCTGCGTGTCCACGAACGGCGACATGCCGATCCAGTGCGCCCCCTCGTTGCCCATCGCAGTGATGCCGATGGTCTCGCCGACGCGTTCGGGATCCATGAGAAGCGACATGCCGTGACAGCCGGTGCCGGCCCCCACCAGCGTTCCCTCCGGTACCTTCGTCCCCCAGTTGTGCGGGCATCCCGAGCAGAAGAAGGGCGTGCGGTTGACGGAGAGCGGGATGCGCGTCCGCTTCTTCGGCGGCGCCACGGTGGCCGCAGGGGTCATGCGTTGATCGAGTTTCGCTGCCAGCCGTTCCCGAAGGCCGGGCGCGATCGCATCGGCGTCGAGGCGGCCCCACATGCGCATCAGCTGCCGGCCGTCTTCGTGCGTCTTGCCGAGCACCCGAGGGGGCGACGCCGTGCCGTAGAGGGCGTCCTTGATCAGCCACTCGAGTGAGGGGTTCTTCTCCTCGACCACGACGATCTCTTGTAGGCCCCGAGCGAAGTGGCGAACGAGGTCGCGGTCGAACGGCACCGGCATCCGAAGCTGCAGCAGGCGGATGCCGGCCGCAGCGAGCTCGTCTTCGTTGGCGAAGCCAAGCCGGCGAAGCGCATCGAGCAACTGGTGGTACGTGAACCCGGTGGCCACCAGCCCGACCCAGGCGTCTTCGGGGTCGACGGTGACGCGGTTCAGCTTGTTCTCGGCCCCATATCGATGGGCGAGCACCGAACGAACCTCGTGGAATTCGCGCTCGACATCGACCATTCGTGGGCCGAGGAAGACGGCGCTCGGCGTGTTCCGCCACGGCACGCCGTCGACCTCCAGCTCGGGCAGGATCGGCGGCTCGTCGAGCACAGGAAGGTCGACGGTGCCACCGCCATCGGCGACCGGGGTCACGATCTTCATGGCCGACCAGAGCCCCGACGCTCGGCTGATCGCGACCGCGTGCAGTCCGAGCTCCAGGCACTCCTGCGCGGTGCCCGGATAGAGGATGGGCATGTGGAGGCTGATGAGTGCTGCGTCCGACGACGACGGCATCGTCGAGGACTTGGCCATCGGGTCGTCGCCGACCAGCGCCACCGCGCCGCTGTGTCGGGCGGTGCCGGCGAACACGCCGTGGCGGATGGCGTCGGTGGCCCGGTCCAGCCCGGGTGCCTTGCCGTACCAGAACCCGACCACGCCATCGTGCTTCGCGTCGGGGCGTGCGGCCGCAAGCTGCGAACCCATCACTGCGCTCGCCCCCAACTCCTCGTTGACCGCAGGCTGGTGGACAATCGGCAGGTCGGTCACCTGGCGGAGCAGCCGGCCGACCTCCATGTCGAAACCGCCCAGCGGTGAGCCCGGGTAGCCGGAGAGCAGCGCCGCGGTGCGCAGGCCTGCGGCCCGGTCCATCCGAAGCTGCTCGACGCAGATCCGGGCAAGCGCCTGGATGCCGGTCAGGTGCACCCGGCCGTCCTCACGCTCGTACCGGTCTTCGAGGCGATAGGGCAGCACGGGCGACGTCATCAAGCTCTCCATGGGTTCCGCTGAATGATCGATGCTCTCGCAGTTCTCCTGTGATCGTCCAGTGAACCGAACATATGCTGGTCAAATGGAAGCTTTCCCGAATATGGACGAGATCGACCATGCGATATTGGCCGCGCTGCAGTCAGATGCTCGGAGGTCGAACAAGGCGATCGCTTCCGCAGCGGGAGTGGCGCCGTCCACTTCGCTCACTCGGATTCGTGAACTCGAAGAGGCAGCCGTCATCTGCGGGTATCACGCCGATGTCGATCCGCGGGCGCTCGGCCGTCGTGTCGGTGCGCTCGTTTCCGTGCGACTGTCGCCGAAGTCGGAAGCGCTGGTCGAGCGGTTCATCGAGTCGCTCTGGGCGCTCGATGGTGTCGTGGCCATCACGCTGCTGACTGGTCCCTACGACCTGCAAGTCGAGTTGAGCGTGGCGTCGATCGATCACCTGCGCAGCGTCGTGTTGGAGAACATCGCCAGCTTCGAAGGGGTCAGTGATGAGCAGACCGTGATCGTCTTCGAACGCCGACGCAAGCCCGTTCTCAATCCCGTCCGCTGAGCTCCTCGTTCCACGCCAGCCAAAGCTCGTCCAGCCACCGCTCCCGATCGTCCCCTGATTTTGGGATCTCTGCTCGCGGAATGCGGCGAGCCGTGACCGTGATCGTCCTGTCCAACGGCGCGGAGTCGGTCAGCGCCGTCAGCGTGGGGAGATCATCGAGTCCGGCATGGTCCACGACGACCAAGTCGGCTTCGGGGATCGAATCGAGGAGCGCGAACAGGCCGCCCGCTCGCGGCGGCAGCATTCGGTCCAGCTTGGCGAGACGCCTGGCTCGCTCGGGGTCCTTGGCCGCCAGGCGAGACATCGTGCGCTCCGAGACGGCTGGGGTGAAGAGCCGACCTTCGGGGTAGATGATGAACGCGGATTCGTCGTCGGCGTGGTGGGTCATCGAAGCGATTGCCTCGATCGCTGCGGCGCCGTCGTCCCGGGGAATGAAGACGGACCCGATGCGTCCATAGATCAGATCGAACCCGGGGTCGGCAAGCAGCTCGGCCATGATGACGCCCCGAGCCCGAAGACCGGCACGACCACACAGCAGCCCCGGGAGCGTGGAGTCGAACAGGCTTACGTGGCGACTGATCACCACGACTGGGCCGGTCCGTGCCGTCGCAATGGCGTCGTCGTTCAGGTGCACTCGCAGCCCCAGAAGCTGCGCTGCCCGACGTTCGAGCAGGTCGAGGCTCCACTGTTGCAGCCGGGTGTGGCGTTCGATCGAGGCGGCGCTGTCGAGTCGCCGGCCGAAGCTCGCCTGAACCCAGAGCAGGGGAGCGAGCAGGATCTCCACCGAATCGTTGAAGAGGTACTGCAGGAGGAAGCCGTACGTTCGTGCCGTCGGGAAGCGGAGCTTCCCCCGACTCAGATCCCGGACGATCGCAACGGGGAGGAGGACGGGCAGGCCGGCAAAGGCCACGAAGGTGGCGCCGAGCATTGAGGGGATCGTCCGGACTCGTCGTTCGATGGTGGCCTTGCGTTGGGTGTTCACCGAACGGAAACCGGTTGATCGGCCTGAGGATTCCCGATCAACCAGCCCGCACACATTGGTTGCGGAGCTCGCCGATTCCCTCGATGCGCGTCACGACTTCCTGCCCCGGCTGCAGGAACTCCGGGGGTGTGCGGGCGGCGCCCACGCCTCCCGGCGTGCCGGTGGCGATCAGGTCGCCGGGCTGGAGGGTGATGATGGTGGAGAGATCCGCCACGAGATCCCGTACGCCGAACACGAGCTGGTCGGTCGTCGAATGCTGCTTCGACACGCCGTCAACGAGGGTCTCGACCTCGAGCCCCGAAGCATCGCCCAGCACATCCACGGTCGTCATCGTCGGGCCGACCGGGGTGGTGTGTTCGAAGGTCTTGCCAGCGAGAAACTGGATCGTCCGCCGCTGCCAATCGCGGACGGAGATGTCGTTGAGCACGGTGTAGCCCGCAACGTGATCCAGAGCTTCGGCTGCCGCAATGTTCCGGCCGCCGGATCCGATCACGATGCAGAGCTCGACCTCCCAGTCGACGGACGTCGACACGTCGGCGGGCGGAAGATGGATGTCGTCGTTCGCACCGATGAGCGCGCCGCTGAACTTCGCGAAGCAGGTCGGGTGGCTCGGGAGTTCCCGTCCCATCTCGAGGATGTGGTCCCGGTAGTTCAGGCCGACGCAGATGATCTTGTCGGGCTGGGGAACGAGGGGCGCCCAGTCGGCTTCGGCTGCCGCGACGAGCGGACCGTCCCCCGATGGGTCGCCACCCGTGGCCAGGAGCGATCGGACGTCGGGCGGATCGAGTACGACGAGGTCGTCTCCCTCGACTCGAACGGCCCTCGTGGCTCCCTGGTGGCGGATCGTTCCCAGCTGCATGTCGCCACGCTAGCAATCGTTCCCACGTGCCCGGACGTTTGGGTTCCCGGTAACGCAGCCTTCGGACTACGGTGACAACGGGCACGTCTGACGAGTCGTCAGACCACACGATCAGGAGCGTCAATGGCTGTCGGCACTGAAGGTTCGATTCTCGGAAACGCTGTGGTTCGGCGAGAGGACCCGACACTCCTGCAGGGGTCCGAGCTCTACCTCGACGACATCGCGGCCGAAGGCACGGTCCATATCCACTTCGTTCGCTCGACCATCGCCCACGCCACGATCGCAGAACTCGACCTCAGTGACGCCGAGGGGATGCCCGGGGTCATCGGCGTCTACGCGGCGAACAACACCGAGTTTCCCGACATGCCGTTCGCCTTCGGGCATCCGGCCTTCGGGCGGCCGCTGTTCGCCAAGGAGCGTGTCCGCCAGGTCGGCGACATCGTCGCCGCTGTCGTTGCCGAGACCCGCGAGCAGGCGGCTGACGCCGCCGAGATGGTCTTCGTGGATTACGACGAGCTTCCCGTCGTGCTCGACATGGAGGCCGCTGGCGCACCCGATGCCGAGCTCCTCTTCCCCGACGCCGAGACCAACGTCTGTTTCCACACCGAACTCGGCGAGGGGTCCGCCATCGAGGGTGCAGATCGAGTCCTCGAGCTCAAGATCGAAAGCCAGCGGCTCGCGGGTGTTCCGATCGAACCGAACGGCACGCTCGCGATCCCATGCGAGGACTCGATGATGGTGTGGGCGCCGAGCCAGAACCCGCAGGCCATCGCCGGTCAGCTGTCGCAACTCGTCGGCATCGAACTGCCGGAACTTCGTGTGGCCACCCCGAAGGCGATGGGCGGCGGGTTCGGCTCGAAGGCCGGCCTCTACCCCGAGACCGTCATCGTGACGTTGCTCGCCAAGACCTTGGGCACGCCGGTCAAGTGGGCGGAGACCCGCAGCGAGAACATGGTGTCGATGTTCCAGGGTCGGGCGATGATCCTCGATGCGAAGATGGGCTTCACGGCCGATGGCACGATCACGGGCCTCGACGTGCACGTCGTCGCCGATTGCGGCTGCTACCCGAACATCGGTGCCGTCCTCACCACGTTCACCCAGACGATGATTCAGGGCGTGTACGACATCCCGGCCGTGCGATACACGGCCGACTCCGTCGTCACGAACACCACACCGATCGCGGCCTACCGGGGCGCCGGCCGGCCCGAGGCCACGCAGATGCTCGAGCGTCTCATGGACCTCGCCGCCCAGGAGTTCTCCATGGACCCGGCGGAGATTCGCCGGAAGAACTTCATCAGCCCCGATTCCTTTCCGTTCACCACCCACTCCGGCGCCAACTACGACAACGGCGAGTACGCCATGGCCCTCGACCGGGCCCTCGAATCGGCTGGCTATGCCGACCTGCGGGCCGAGCAGGCCGAGCGGCGGGCATCCGGCGCCGACAAGCAGCTCGGCATCGGTGTCTCCGCGTACGTCGAGGTGACTGCGCCGGCTGGCCTCCACGTGGAGTACGGCAAGGTCGAGATCACCGACGACGGCAAGGTCGTCGGTCGGGTCGGGACGAGCGCTCACGGCCAGGGCCACATCACGTCGTTCTCGATGATCATCGCCGACCACCTCGGCGTCCCCATGGAGGACATCACGATCCTGCAGTCCGACACGGCCGAGGTGCCGAAGGGTGCGGGCACGATGGGTTCCCGGTCACTCCAGACGGCCGGCTCGGCCATGTACGTCGCCTCGGAGGTCGTGTTCGAGAAGGCCCAGCAGCTCGCCGGCCACCTGCTCGAGGCAGCGCCGGAAGACATCGTCAAGGCCGACGGCGGGCTCGGCGTCGCCGGCGTGCCGGCCAAGTCCGTCAGCTGGGCCGAGCTCTACGCAGCCTCGATGGATGACGCCCAGCGGCCCGAGGGAATGGATGCCGGGCTCGAGCACGAGCTGGACTTCGACGGCTCCGATGCGACCTTCCCATTCGGTGCGCACGTGTCGGTCGTCGAGGTCGACACGCAGACCGGCGGCGTGGAGATGCTCCGCCACATCGCCGTCGACGACGCCGGCCGCCTCCTCAACCCGCTGATCGTCACCGGCCAGCAGCACGGCGGCATCGCACAGGGCGCAGCCCAGGCGCTGTTCGAGGGCATCCAGTACGACGAGTACGGCAACCCGGTCACCTCGAACCTCGCCGACTACGCGATACCGGCGGCGTCCGAGTTCTGCTCCTTCGAGTCGGAGAACACCGAGACGCCCACCTTCCGCAACCCGCTCGGCGCCAAAGGCATCGGCGAGTCCGGCACGATCGGGTCGACCCCGGCCATTCACAACGCCGTGCTCGACGCCATTGCGCACCTCGGCGTCCGCCACATCGACATGCCGCTCAGCCCGAGCAAGGTGTGGTCGGCGATCAACGGCTGAGGAGTCACCGATGAACATCCGTCCCAAGCCGGCGCGCGAACCGCTCGGCAAGACGCTCACGATGGTCGAGGGAACCCGCGCGGCCTACGGCTCGTTCGGCAGCGCCCTCTGGGAAGAGAACAGTGCGATTCCGATCACGCTCAAGGAGCTCGTCTTCCTGCGCACGTCGATCGTCAACCAGTGCCCCACTTGACTGGAAGCACATGTTGCCTCGGCGAGGCGACGAGGGGTCACCGACAAGGAGATCGACGCGCTCGATCACCCCGACCGTTGGCCCGACCAGTTCGATGAACGCACCCGCATGGCGTTGGCGATCACCGATGCGATGTGCGGGCCGACGCACGACCTCGACGGCGACCTGATCGATGGAGCTCGTGCACACTTCACCGACCCGGAGCTGGCCGAACTGGTGCTGGTCGCCGGTCAGGCGAACCTGAACAACCGTGTCGGCAATGCGGCAAAGCAGCTGATCAACCTGCCGGGAGACTGACCCGGGCGCCGCTGCGCCCGGGCCGTCATCTCAGAGGTATCGGGAGACCACGGCGACGGCCGCCGGGTCGTCCAGATCGAACGTCAGGTCCACGTACGGGCCCTCGACGATCAGGGTCGTTTGGACGCCAGCGGCCTCGAGCTCTGCGGCGAGCTGCTCGAGCGTGGTCACGCGCTCGACGAAGCCGGGGATCTCGTCGCATGGGGCGTAGTAGAGATCCATCTGTACCTGGTCATAGATCTCGAAGGCTTCCGCGTCCTCGTAGTCGAACTCGATGTACTGGCCGCCGAACGGGTCCTCGATCAACACGTACGCGATGCCGGCGGCGTCGAAGGCCTCGGACAGCGCAGCGACCTCCGCGGCCATCCGTTCGAGTTCCGCCTCGGGGATTCCCTCGAACGGGCCGTAGAGCTCCTCGAGAACGGCCGCGGCGATCGCCTGAGCCTCCTCGTCGGTGAAGTCGTACTCGATCGTGGTGAAGCCGAACTCGTCGGTCACGACCATGTAGGGAACGCCGGCGTTGTCGAAGGCGACCGCCAACGCGTCGTTCTCGATCTGGATCTGCTCGAGCACGTCGGCTGGGATGAAGTCGTCATCGAGTAGCGCATCGCCCACCACAGCCCGATAGGCCTCGTCGGCTGCGGCGTTCGCCGTTCGGTCGAGGAAGTCCCAGCTGATCTGCGGGAACGCACCATCGGTGAACACGGTGTAGTCGGCTCCGATGGCATCGAGTGCCCCGGCGATGGCCGTGTTCAGCTCCTCGATGACCGCAAGCTCCGCGTCGGAGAGCTCACGAGGCTCGAATGGTGGGAAGAAGCCGGACTCGAACTCGGGCACGAAGCACAGATTCGGGTCGAAGTCGCCGCCGAACGGGCCGAAGAACTCCTCCGCGACCTCCTGTTCGATCTGAAGCGCGTTCTCGTCCTCGAAGTCGTACTCGATGATCTCCCAGCCGTCGGGCAGGGTGACGCGTTCGAACTCGACGCCGGCGTTGGTGAAGGCTTCAGCGAGTGCGTCGTTGAACGCCCGCTGAAACTCGAGCTCCTCCTCGGGGATCTCGTCGAACGGGCCGAAGATCTCCTCGGCGATCGCGAACTCGATCGCTGCGGCTTCCGGGTCGTCGAAATCGAATTCGACGAAGGTGAACGGCCCGTCGGTGACCACTTCGTGAGCGATTCCGGCTTCGGTGAACGCCGCGACCACTGCGTCGACATATGCCTGCTGCTGGGCGAGTTCCTCCTCAGGGATCGGGCCGAAGCACTCGATCGGGATCTCTTCGTCGAAGTCGGGAAGCGCCACGTCGGGGAAGGTCATCGTCTGGTACCAACTGGTGGCGATCGCGGAGACGACGGCACTCTGGTAGTCCCACTCGCCGAAGACGAACCCGTCGGGCGTGCCGAAGAGGCCGACGTCAGCGCCGAAGCGGTCGAGGACATCGACCAGGCCGAGCGTGGAGATGTTGTTCGTGGCGACGTCGGTAGCCGCGGGCAGGAACAGGAACTCGCATTCTGGCGGCAGGTCGACGGGCTCGCCGATCGCATCGCCAGCGTCTTCTGTCCCTTCGGCGGCCTCGTCGTCGCCGTCGTGTTCTTCAGCTTCTTCACCCGTGTCGGTTGCATCTTCGGCCTGCTCGCCGGCGACACACGGATACTCGAACAGGTTGGCCTGCTTCCATTGCCGGACGACGATCGTGTCGCCGGCGGTCGCATCGACGGTCGTCGAGGCAACCCCCGGAGCCAACGTGCGAACCCAGTCGCCGTTCACCCGAATGTTGGACTCGCGGTTGTCGCCACCCTCGACGTGCCAGTCGAGCTGCACCAGCCCGTTCTCAGCGGGAGCGTGGGTGCACCAGCCTTGAGGGGTGGGCAGGGGAGCGGGTGTGCCGCAGGCGAAGTCGAACCGCGTCTCCTGCTTCCACTGACGTATCGAATACTGGGAGCCCGGGTTCCAGTCGTCGATGGTCGCGGTGGTCTCGCCGACCGCGGCGGTGAACAACCAACGGTCGTCCACCCGGATGCTCGTCTCGCGGTTCGAACCGCCGTCAACGTTCCATTCGAGCGAAGCGGAGCCGTCGCCGAGTGGCGTGAGCGTGCAATGACCACCGGGGCCCTGAGCTCCGGCTGGAGCGATCTGCAGCAACGTTGCGGCAAGCGCCAGCACAACAACGGTGAGCCATCGGGTACGCACGTGGGGGCGGGACTTCGCCATGGTTCCTCCTGAGGTCCGCCGGAGGAGACACGGGAGTGTGCCGCCGCCGTCTGGGGTCCAATCGGCACTCCGCCCGCAGAAATCAGTTTCGCATGCCGACGGTCGGCGCCGGCCGATCCCGTCAGCGGGGACTCAGCTGCGCCACGATGGCGCGGCGAGGAGCTGATCCCAAAGCTCGAGCGAGCGCTGCGGAACGCCCTCGGTCGACGGCGCGTGATGCACGAGTGAGGTGTCGATCACGTTGGTCGCCATCGCCGTCGTGGTCGTTCCGGCGACCTCCGTCATCCAATCGCGGATGCGCTCCACCTCGTCCCCGTGGTCGGGGCCGGTGAGTCGATCCTGGCGGATGACGAGGGTCTCGGGTCCGAGGAACGGTAGGACCTGCTCCATGTGCCACCGCCAGAACCGATGTCCGAGCGGCTCGGGCAGGCGATTTCGCTTTCGGAGCGACGCCACCGAAGCGGAAGGATGACGGAGCGCGACGACGAGGCCCGCCTGTCGTTCCGTCCACTGGGGGAGGGTGATGCAGAAGCGTGGATCCTTGACGAACAGCCCGTCGAGCGAACCGGCCAGGGCCCGCCGTTCGTCTTCCAGCGGTTGCGCCCGCGCGGCAACACGATCAGCTGACGGCATCTGGAGGTAGCCGAGCTGTGATCGCACGGCGGCAACTCGGCTCGTCGTGCGGGCGTGGCCGGTGATCATCCGGCTGTTGAGATCGACGGCATCGACCCGTTCGAGGTAGCCGTTTGCGTTCCAGCGGTCGGCGTCGTAGAGCCGTTCGGTGGGCCCGAAGTCGGCACCGAGCTCCCGAAGCACGAGCGCCGCCAACGACGTACCCGATCGATGCATGCCGGTGACGACGATCATGTGGTGACCGTTGCCTGTCGCATTCCGAACATGGCGAACCCGCCGATCGCAGTGGCGACGGCGGTGAGGGAGAGGAAGGGGTGGATGAGGTCGTTGGAGGAAGAGCGCAGAAGGACGACGAAGACAACCACGGCGACGAGTGTTGCCGCCACGCCCCGGCGGCCGAGCTGGTCGATGTCGGTGAGCGCGCCAAGCGTCAGCATGTAACTCAGGAACAGCGCCGTTCCGCTCACGAAACCATGGACCACGAGCCCGGGGATCAACCCGAAGTCGAGTGCCTCGACCAGGAGCTGAGTCACCAGAAGGACCGGCAGCAGCAGCCCGAAGCGCCACGACGGCGCATCGCCACCCAGGAGACCCTGAACGATCCACGCAGACGCAAAGGTGGCCACGAGCAGCGGGCCCCGGAGCAGCGATGTCGCGATGGAGTACGCATCGAGGTCGTCGACCGTTCCGAGCAGCGTCAAACCCGGCACGACGGCGTAGGCGGCCACCGCAGGGAGGCCGGCGAGCACGCCGCTCCAGATCCGGGCCGGGCTCGACGATTCTGCGGGGCCGAGATCTCCCTCACGTCCGCGGCGATGCAGCAGGATGATGGAAAGAAGGAATGGCCCGACGATGGCCACGTCGGCAACCGGGTCGCGGTCCGCCGCAAGGATCAGCAGGAGCAGCGTGGTGCGCACGAGGTTTTCCACTGCGGTGATGACCACGGTCGAGACGGCGTCGCCGGCGAGCGAGCGGCCGCCGCGAAGGCGACCGATGAGGAAGACGGCTCCGGCGGTCACCATCACCGCGGCCGTCCACCGTTCCTGCCCGGGAAACAGCCGGCTTCGGAACGGACCCACGAGCAGCCCGGCCGTCAGCGCCAGCAACCCCGCACGGGCAAGGACGGAGGGCACGTTCCAGCGGAGTCGATCAAGAACCGCTGTGGCGAGGCCAACCTGTCCGAGAAGCGCCTGCAGGAAGCCCCAAAGCGCCCAGAGGTTCAGCAAGGCGATCTCTTGATCGCCGTCTGTCTGGGTCGTGATGGCGAGAATGCCGATGAAGACGAGCGGGAAGTTCAGCGCCGTGGCAAGCACGCCAACCGATGACCGGGAGTCTCGTTCCGAGCTCATCCTGCCGGCGGGTTCGATGCGTACCAGTCGGCCAGCTGCGAATCGGTGCTTCGGTCGACGGTGAAGTACGCCGGTTTGCCCCGCAGATGGAGGGCCGACGAGATCGCATACTCGGTCAGCACCACCAACTGCACGGCGATCACTCCACCGAAGAAGAGCAGCGCGGCGAAGGTCGATGGCCAGCCGGCGGTTGCGCGGTCCAGATTGCCCGTCGCCCACAGCAGCGCCAATCTTCCTCCGAGCACCGCGGCAGCGATGACACCGAGGATCCCGACGCCGCCGATCAGGCGAAGGAACTTCATGTCGCCCGCGGTCAGCGCTCGCCGGGCGTGCGAGATCAGACGCCGAAGCGAATACCCGCTGGCCTGCCCGGACTGCACCCGCTCGTCGACCAGATCGAGCTCGATGCGATGGGCCCTCGTCGTGTACCAGGACAGCGCAGCGTCGAGGTAGGTCTCGTGCGACGCGGTTGCTGCGGCGGCTCGGGCGATCGGTCCCCGAATCACCCGGAAGCTCGACGCCAGATTGAGTTGATCGGCCCCGGACACTGCGGCCACGAGCCGCTTCGCTGTTCGGGATGCGAAGTCGCGGAACGCAGAGTGGGCCCGGCCCGACGGGGACCCGTACACGACGTCGAGTTGCTCGGCGACGGCTGCGGCCAGAAGCGTGGGGATGAGATCGGGCGGATGCTGGAGGTCCTCGTCCATCGACACGACCCAATCGCCGGCGGAATGCAGGATGCCGGCGATCGTCGCCCCGTGCTGACCGAAGTTGCGTGAGAGCGTGATGACCTGCACGAAGTCGTGACGTTCGGCCAGCCCGGCCAGAACGGTCGCCGAGTCATCGCGGGACTCGTCGTCCACGAAGATGGCTTCCTGCAGGCGAAGCGGTACGCCATCTCGCTCCAGGTCCTCACCGAAGGCAGCGAGCGCTGCGCACAGGTCATCGAGGTAGTCGGCGCCCATGTAGACGGGCACGATCACGGACAGCTGAAGCACCCGGAAACGCTAGCACCCGGCTCGGGTCGGGCTGCGGTGGGTTCAGCGGGAGAGGAGGGCGTCGTAGGTGGAGCGAACGCCGGCGGCCAGCGACCGCTGCGGCAGGAGTGGCGAGGTTGCGTCCGGGTCGAACACCATGTCGTGGTCGTTGGCCGGAGGGCGGTGGATCACCGGAACGGCTCGACGGACGACACGGCCGACCTCGGCAAGCACCTCGCTCATCGTGTGGGAACGGTCTGCGGCCAGCAGCAGCCGAGCGTCCGTTGCGACATCGAGCGAACGGAGCATGGCTTCGGCGACATCGTGATGGTGCACGTAGTTGCGCAGCGTCGACGGTCGGGCGAACAGCTCGGTCTCCCGCCCGAGCAGCGCATTGCGAATGAGCAGCCCGATCACGCCGGCCCGCCCCGATGCCGTGGGCGCCCCGTAGGCGGAGGCAATGCGGTACACCCGATGCTCGCCGCCGAGCCCGAGCAGGGTCTCTTCCTCGATCCGCTTTCGCTCGGCGTACGGGGACGTCTGCGTTGGTGCCCGCGGCCACGGTGTCGGCGGCCCGAGCGCACCTGCAGAGCTCGCCAGGTGGAACCGAACGGTCGGGGCATGCGAACCGGCAGCGGCTTCGACCGCCTCCAGCTGCGCGGCGAACTGGGTGCGATGGGCTGCGTGGTCGAAGTCGGGGAGCTGCATGCCGGCCTCGCCCGCCGTCCAGATCACCTCCGCCGAACCGGACGGTTCGAGGCCGTCGAGGAGCAGAGCCAGATCGGAGCCGAGCGATGCGGGCGGTTCGGCCCAGTTCGTCGGTCGGTGTGATTCCACGAGCGGATTGCCTCGACGGAGGCGGTCCGAGACGGCTCCGCCGAGCAGACCTTCACCGATCACGACGATCGTCCGCCGCCCCTCGGGACCAGCCATCTGGAACATGCGCACGCTGGCACCGTAGCAGCCGGACCGGACACCATTGCCATACAAATGAGTGGATTGGTGTGGTGTCGCTAGCATGGCTTGCGTGACGACAACACGACTCGACCGAAACAGCCCGCTCCCGCTCTGGGCCCAGCTCGAAGCCGAGCTCCGTGCCCGCCTCGAAGCGGGCGAGTTCGACGACGGATTTCCGACTGATGCCCAACTGGTGAAGCGATACGACGTGAGCCGGCACACGGTCCGCGAGGCCATCCGTCATCTGAACAAGACCGGCGTGCTCCGACGGGAACGTGGCCGTGGAACCGTCGTCAACAAGGCGGAGTTCGAACAACCCCTCGGCGGTCTCTACAGCCTCTTCCGTTCGATCGAGGCGTCCGGCGTGACCCAGACCAGCGAGGTGCTCGAACTTGGTGTCGTCACCAACGCCGAAGCCGCCAGCCACCTGGGTCTCGCCGAAGATGCCGAGCTCGTCTACCTCGAGCGTCTTCGTAACGCCGGTGACGCGCCGCTGGCCGTGGACCGAGCCTGGCTTCCCCGTTCGATCGCCGAACCCGTGTTGCAGGCCGACTTCTCACGCACGGCGCTGTACGACGAGCTCGAGCGGGCCTGCGGGTTGCGGCCGAACCAGGGCTGGGAACGGCTGAAGCCGGTCCTGCCGAGCTTCGCCGACCGGGAACGGCTCGGCCTCAAACGCAACGACGCCGCCTTCTTCCTCGAGCGGCTCGGCCAGCATGGCGACGAAGTCATCGAGTGGCGAACGACAACGATCCGCGGCGACAGGTACCGATTTGTCGCAGACTGGAGCGCAAATTCACGAGATGGGCTGAGACTCAACGCCTCAATGTGAGAAATGGCCTGAATTCCCGGTCTTTTTTGCCCTGACGGCCGCGATGGAAAACGGGCCAAGTGGCGTAGGTCACCGTGCTTTCAGCTGAGGAAGTCGGCGTCCGACCCCTACCGTGTGCCAAATATGAATACCGCCACAGAGGCATCTTCGTCGCGTCCGCCAGCGTTCTCCGTGATTCTGCTGACGCTCGCCGGACTCATCATCTTCGGAGCCGCTCGCTCCGACGCACAGACGGCGGAGGTGGTGGTTGCCGACGTCACCGAATCCACGGAGGCCGCTGCGCCATCCTTGCAGAGCGATCCCACCGTTGCCGAGCTGGAGGCGATCATCGCCGAACAGGCGCTCCAGATCTCGGTTCTTCAGGAGCAGGTCGCCATCGCCCGACAGGCCACGCTGCAGAGCGAGGACCGGGTGGACAGCCAGCGCGAGACGATCGTCAAGTTCCAGCAGTCCGAAGGATTCGCCACGGCGACCCGGGAGGCTGCGCTCGAACGCTGGCGTGTGGGCTACCGCATCGGTGGTGGTCAGAACCTCTCCGCATTCGAGAACGTGATCCTTCCCTGCGAGTCGGGTGGCGAGATCGACCCCGACGCCGCCGTCGGCCCGACCGACGACTGGGGCCGTTCGCAGATCAACCGTCCGACCTGGAAGAACCGTTTCGAGGAGCTCACCGGGCTCGTGTTCGAAGACTGGATCCGTGATCCGCTGCTCAACGGCTACATGGCCGCCGTCGTCGAGGACGAGCACAGCAGCGGACTCAACGCCTGGACCTGCTGGCGCAAGCGCTGACGACCAGCTCCGAGTCATCGGAGCAGGTCGGGGACCGGAGATCCGGCATCCCAAACATCCGGACCAATACCTCGGGTTGAATTCGGCCATGCCGAGATCATGCGCGTCAGTGCATGTCTACGATCCGCCGGATGTCCATCTGTGACGCACCCGTCATCGCTCCCTTCCCGGTCAACCTCCAGCTCGCGGGCGTACCCGTTCTCGTCGTGGGAGGCGGGCGCGTTGCGCTTCGGAAGACCTCCCAACTCCTGAACGCCGGCGCCGTCGTCACCGTCGTCGCACCCGACGTCATCCCGGAACTGTCGGGCTTGCCGGTGACCATCCAGCTGCGGAGCTACCGGAGCGGAGACGTGGCCGACTTCCGGCTCGCCATCACCTGCACCGACGATCCTGCAGTGAACGCGGCCGTCTTTGCCGAAGGTGAGACAGCGCAGGTCTGGGTGAACTCGGCCGACGATCCCGAGAACTGCGCGTTCACCCTCGCTTCGGTGGTGCGCCAGGGCGACCTGCAGATCGCCATCTCCACCGGCGGTCGTTCCCCAGCGCTCGCGATGTGGCTCCGACACCGATTCGAGCACGAGTTCACCGCCGAATGGTCGGAGCTGCTCGACCTCCTCGCCTCGGTCAGAAGCGAGGTCCGATCGCACTTCGGGACCAGCGAAGTTCCGGGGTGGATGGAGGCACTCGATGACGGAGTGCCGGAGCTCGTCGCCAACGGCGCAGTCGCCGAAGCCCGAACCGTCCTGCGGGAACGGTTGGGGCTGGTTGCGGCCGGGAGGGCCGAGTCGTGACCGTGCACCTCGTGGGCGCCGGCCCGGGTGACCCGGATCTTCTCACGCTCCGAGCTGCGCGCCTGCTCGGCAGCGCCGACGTCGTCGTGCACGACCGCCTCGTCGGCCCCGGCGTGCTCGCCATGATTCCCCGTTGGGTTCGCCGCATCGATGTGGGGAAGGACCCGCAGGGCCAGACGGTCCCGCAGAGCACGATCAACGAAATTCTGGTTGCGGAGGCGAGCCTGCACGACGTGGTCGTCCGGCTGAAGGGCGGCGATCCCTACGTCTTCGGTCGGGGCGGGGAAGAGGCCGCCGCGCTGTCGGACGCCGGCGTGGATGTGGTCGTCGTACCCGGGATCACCTCGGCGCTGGCTGGTGCAGCGGCCGCAGGGATCCCGGTGACCCAACGAGGGGTGAGCAGGGGTGTCACCGTCCTCACCGGTACCGAGGTGGCCGATGGCAGCCGTCCGGTGAATTGGCGTGCAGCTGCGGCGCTGGGAACCACGCTCGTGATTCTGATGGGCGCCAGCAGAGCGGCCCTGCTGCGGGACCGACTCCTCCGTGGAGGGATGGCGCCCGACACGCCGGTGGCCGTGGTCACGCGCGCCACCACGCCCGACCAGAAGATCACGCGGCTCGTCCTTGCCGATCTCGGTCGCCAGCCGGTGGAGAACCCGTCGATCCTCGTCGTCGGCGACGTCGCCGCGGCATCACTTGCATCGTTCGCATCGTCAACTGCTCTCGAGAGGGAGGTCTTCGCATGACCGTCACCACCAACACTCCGCTGGTCGATCTCCGCCCGGCGCCGGTGACCGACCCGGACATCCTCGGCGACATCGAGAAATTCGAGGAGCTCCTGCCCCGGTACCTGGCCGGCGACGTCGACGAGGACGTGTTTCGGCTCTTCCGGCTCGCCAACGGAATCTACGGACAGCGCCAGGGTGGACGGAATCAGATGATCCGCGTCCGGATGCCCTACGGCGCCGTCACGGCCGATCAGCTCGACATGCTCGCGTTCGTGACGAAGCACTACAGCCGCGGCTGGGCGCACATCACCACACGACAGAACCTGCAGGCCCACTTCGTGCAGTTGGAGCTGATTCCCGAGGTGATGCGGCACCTCGGCTCGGTCGGGTTGAGCACCCGGGAGGCGTGCGGCGACACGGTGAGGAACATCCAGGGCTGCCACCTTGCGGGAGCGTGCCCGTACGAGGTCATCGACATCTCGACGTGGGCAGACGCAGCGAACGAACACTTCATTCGGAATCCCTTGGGTCAGCGGCTTCCCCGGAAGTTCAAGATCAACTTCAGCGGGTGCGCGACCGACTGCGGCCAGGCGATGTTCAACGATGCCGGCGTGATCGCCGTGACCCGCACGGTCGACGGAAGGACCGAAGCCGGGTTCCGGGTCTTCGTTGCCGGTGGCCTCGGAGCGAACCCACACGCCGCGCTGGCGGTCGAGGAGTTCACGCCCAAGGGAGAACTCCTGCCGACCCTCGAGGCCATCCTTCGCGTCTTCGAACAGACCGGCAACCGCGACAACAAGCTTCGCGCCCGGATGAAATGGGTCGTCGGCGAGCTGGGCTGGGAGGAGACGCAACGTCGGATTCTCACCACCCGACGCCAGCTCGTCGCGAGCTCGAGCTGGCCCGGCGGCCTGCCAGACATCGTTCGCCGTGACGGTGATGCCCCGGCGGGTCGGGGCGCCGGTCCGGCAACCGCAGTGGGGCAGGGCGTGAGCGTTGCCTTCGGTGGCGCCACGCCCTACGACCGATGGGCGGCCGCCAACGTGGTTCGCGGGGTCGCCAACGGAACGGTCTCGGCGTATGCGTGGTGCCGGCTCGGCGACGTGACCGTGTCGCAGCTCCGGGGCCTGGCCGACATCGTTCGGGACTTCGATGTCGAGGTCCGCACCACGAACCGGCAGAACTTCATTCTTCGAGGGCTGGAGGAGTCCCAGCTCGGCGAACTCCATGGGCGTCTGGACGCGCTCGACATGGCGGAGCCCGGAGCAGAGCTCCTGCGAGACGTCGTGTCGTGCCCCGGTGCCGACACCTGTGGCCTCGCGGTGACGCAGAGCCGTGGGCTGGCGACAGCGATCGGCTCCGCATTGGAGGAGGCCGGGCTGGCGGAAGTGCCGGGCCTGCGCATCAACATCAGCGGCTGCACGAACTCGTGCGGTCAGCACCATGTGGCGGACATCGGGTTCTTCGGCCTGGAACGACGTGCGCACGGCCGCTCCGCTCCCGGCTACCAGATGCTGCTCGGCGGCCACGTCGGCGATGAACGAATCGAGTTCGGCGAAAAGGCGTTGCGACTCCCGGCGAAGTCTGCGGCTGCCGCAACGGTCGCGGTCGTGTCGCGCTACGTGGGCGAGCGTGTGGCGGGAGAGAACTTCCGCACGTGGTTGCAACGGGTGGGCGGGGTTTCCGCCCTGGCCGCGAGCCTGCGGTCCTTCGACCAGTTTCCCCACCCGGAGACGGAACCCGACTTCTTCGTCGACTACGGCGAAGCTGCGCCGTACGTGCGCGAAATCGGTACGTCGGAGTGTGCCTGAGCCGGCTCAGGTGGACGGTCAGGCCCCGAGGGAACGGAGCAGGTCGGCGGCCGGCCGGGGGAGCGGGTGGCTTCGGAGCCAGACGGCCCGGAGGTCGCGTTCGATTTCGAGTCCGGCGACCTCGACCTCGACCAGGCGTCCGGCTGCCAGGTCGTCAGCCACGGCAAGGCGGCTGATCACGGTCGGGGCGTTGCCGGTGATCACGGCGGAGCGCACCGCCGACGTCGAGCCGAGCTCGAGGACCGATGTCGGCTCTCCGTGTCCGGCGTCTCGGATCGCCTCCACCAGAGCGTCTCGCGTGCCCGAGCCTTCCTCACGCATGACGAGTGGCGTGGCCGCCAGTTCGGCGAGTGTGATCTTCGGTGTTCTGGTCCAGCCGTGGGTTGGTGACACGACCGTGACGAGGCGATCGGTGGCCACCACGGTTTCGTCCATCTCGGGCACGTCGATCGGGCTTTCGATGAATCCCAGATCGGCCTCGCCGGCCTCCAGCCCTCGGAGGACCGCGGTCGAGTTCTCGACGTCGAGCGAGACGGTGTCCTCTGGATGGTCGGTGAGAAATCGGCCCAGCCAGTTGGGGAGGAGGTACTCGGCGATCGTGTAGCTGGCCGCGATTCGGAGCCGACCCTGCTCTTCTGCCTTCAGCGCGGTCAGGCCGGCCTCGAGCTCGCCGGCGGCGCGCAGGATCGCGTCGGCCCAGCCGGCGACGACGATGCCGACCGGCGTCGGCTTGGAACCGGTGGGAGAACGCTCGAGGAGCTGCACACCGAGCTGGCGCTCGAGGTTCTTGATGCGGCTGCTTGCGGACGGTTGGGCGATGCCGTGCGCTCGTGCGGCGGCACCGAGGCTGCCGTGTTCGACGACCGAGGCGTAGAGGTCGAGGGCGGCGAGCTCGGGGAAGCTGGGGGAGAGGGGCACCCGATCAGTCTACAGGACCGGCGTGAACTCATAGTCCAGAGCTATGACCTTCAAGGTCAAAGCTTGGTTCTATGACTCGTTGTGACCAGCGACACTGTACGGGTGACAAAACTGGGCTTTCTCCTCGACAGCGACAACTGCATCGGCTGCCACGCCTGCACGGTCGCCTGCAAGAGCGAACACGACGTCCCCCTCGGTGTGAACCGAACGTGGGTCAAGTACATCGAAACCGGCACGTTCCCGGACGTTGCTCGCAAGTTCAATGTGATGCGATGCAACCAGTGTGAGGACGCGCCGTGCATGGCGATCTGCCCCACGTCGGCGCTGTTCCGCTCCGACAACGGCGTCGTCGACTTCCAGGACGATGACTGCATCGGCTGCAAGTCCTGCATGAACGCCTGCCCGTACGACGCGTTGTACATCAACCCGGAGACGAACACGGCGCACAAGTGCAACATGTGCAACCACCGACTCGAACAGGACCTCGAGCCGTCGTGCCAGATCGTGTGCCCGACCGAGGCCATCATCATCGGCGACCTCGACGATCCCACGTCGAAGATCAGCCAGATGATTGCCCGCAACGACGTTGCCGTTCGTGCGCCCGAGCAGAACACCAAGCCCAAGGTGTTCTACAAGGGAGCCGACCAGGCGGCCCTCGATCCGACCCGTACCGCCATCGCGAACGACGGCATGATCTGGGCCGACACGACGCCGAACCATTCGACCGTGTCGGTGAGCCTCGGCAAGAAGCCGTCGGACCTCGACGGCGTCGTCGCTCGCACGGCCTACACCACGGCCCACAAGCCCACGTGGGGACAGATGGTGTCCGGCTACCTCGTCACCAAGGCGATCGCCGGTGGCTCGATGCTCGTCGCTGCGCTGATGGTGCTCCTCGGCCACGCCGATGTGCAGTCCTCTGTCGGCATCATGGCGCCGATCGTTGCGCTGCTGTTCCTCGGCATCACGAGCGCCCTGCTGATCCTCGACCTGAAGCAGCCCACTCGCTTCTACTACCTGCTCACCAAGGGCAACTGGACGTCCTGGCTGGTGAAGGGTGCGTACGTGCTGATGGCGTTCGGCGCCGTGAGCGCACTCTGGTTCATCGGCGGCGTGACCGAGAGCGAAGGGCTCCTGCAGGCGCTCGCCGTGCCGGCGGCAATCACCGGCCTGGCCACGGCGGGCTACACCGCATTCCTCTTCGCCCAGTGCGAAGGCCGGGACCTCTGGCAGACACCGCTTCTGCTGCCGATGCTGCTCGCCCGGGCAGTCACGGCCGGTGCAGCGACCTGGCTGATCATGGACCTCTTCGTCGAGGTGCCCTCACCCGACGCCGTCCGGTGGTCGCTGATCGGTGGCGTCAGCGCCGTCCTCGCCCTCAGCTGGATGGAAACCGTCAGCCACGGAAGCCGCCACGTCGAGCTCGCCGTGCACGAGATGGTGAAGGGCGAGCATGGCTCGCTCTTCTGGGGTGGCATCGCCCTCGGCGGCGTCGTGCCACTGCTTCTCGGAATCGCTGCGGTGATCGTCGAATCGGCCAGCACCGCTGTCGGCCTCGGCGCCGTCGCCGGCCTCCTCGCCCTCGTCGGCATGTTCCTCTCCGAAACGGCCTTCGTTCGCGCCGGCCAGTCCGTCCCCCTCTCCTGACCTCCTCAACCCGATCTGTGAAGCTGCAGGTGCCGGATCGGCATCCAGCGCTTCACAGAAACCGAAAGTTCCCACGATGACCGATCTGCAGAAGTACCCACCGCTCGAGGACTGGCACGACGTCACCTCGCTCGACGCCAAGGCCTGGCCGACGAAGGTGGAAAAGCACCACACCCTCGTCCCCACCAGCTGCTTCAACTGCGAAGCCGGCTGCGGCCTCACTGCCTGGTTCAACAAGGACACCGGCGAGATCGAGAAGGTCGAAGGCAACCCCGAGCATCCGGCCAGCCGTGGCCGCAACTGTGCCAAGGGTCCGGCCACGCTCAACCAGATCTACGATCCCGAGCGCATCATGTTCCCGATGAAGCGCGTCGGTGAACGTGGCTCCGGCGGTTGGGAGCGCATCAGCTGGGACCAGGCCCTCGAAGAGCTCGGTGAGCGTCTCCGCACCGCAATGCAGGAAGACCGCCACAACGAGATCATGTACCACGTGGGTCGCCCCGGCGAAGAGGGCTACACCGACCGCGTCCTCAAGGCGTGGGGCGTGGACGGCCACAACAGCCACACGAACATCTGCTCCTCGAATGCCCGCATCGGCTACCAGAGCTGGATGGGTCACGACCGTCCGTCAGCCGACTACGCCAACGCCGAGGTCATCTTCCTGATCTCTGCCCACCTCGAGTCCGGCCACTACTTCAACCCGCACGCCCAGCGCATCATCGAAGCCCAGCAGAAGGGCGCCACGGTCATCGTGTGCGACCCGCGCCTGTCCAACACCGGTTCCAAGGCCGACCACTGGCTGCCCACCTGGCCCGGCACCGAACCGTTCCTCTGCCTGTCGATCATCCACCAGATGCTCGAAGACGACACCTGGAACAAGGACTTCGTGGAGCGTTGGGTGAACTGGGAGACCTTCCTCGCCGAGGAGTTCCCCGAGATGCCGAACGAGTTCGCCTCGGTCGGCCCGGCACTCAAGCAGCACTACGCCGAGTACACGCCCGAGCGCGCCGAGCACGTCACCGGCATCCCGGCCGAGCAGATCCGGGAGATCGCCGCCATCATCGGCGCCCACCCGACCAAGTTCGCCTCGCACAACTGGCGGGCCGCCGGCGCCGGCAACATGGGCGGATGGCAGGTCGCCCGCTGCCTGTTCTTCATCGCCGTCATGACCGGTTCGGTCGCCACCGTCGGCGGCACCTCCGGCAACGGCTGGAACAAGTTCAAGCCGGCCGCACCGCTCGGCGCCCCTGGCATCGAACGCTGGAACGACCTCGAATGGCCGAAGGAGTTCCCCCTCGCCTACCACGAGATGTCGATTCTGCTTCCGCACTTCCTCAACGAGGGCCGCGGCAAGCTCGACACCTACTTCTCCCGCGTCTACAACCCGATCTGGACCAACCCGGACGGCTTCTCCTGGATGGAAGCGCTGACCGACCCGGAGAAGGTCGAATGCCACGTGGCGCTCACGCCAACGTGGAACGAGACCGCCTGGTTTGCCGATTACGTCCTCCCGATGGGGGTCGGCGCCGAGCGCCACGACGTCGTCAGCTACGAGACGCACCAGGGTCGCTGGATCGCCTTCCGGCAGAGCGTGTTCCGTCGCTACGCCGAGATTCAGGGCGAGGACGTCAACGAGGACTCCCGCACCCACGAGTTCAACCCCGGCGAGGTCTGGGAAGAGAACGAATTCTGGATCGACCTCAGCTGGGCCATCGACCCGGACGGCTCGATGGGCATCCGTCAGTACTTCGAGTCCGAGGAGAACCCGGGCAAGCCGATCGGCGTCGACGAGTACTACGGCAAGATGTTCGCCGAGAACGTGCCCGGCCTCGCCGAGGCTGCCGCCGAGGCCGGCGAGACGCCGCTCGAGTACATGCGCAACCGCGGCTCGTACTCGATCCCCGGCGATCAGGAAACGCCCTACGAGCGCGACGTCGATCCGTCGGCCGTCGAAGGCTGCGTGAAGGGCGACGACGGTGTGTACCGCAAGCCCGGCACCGCCGCCATGTGGGACGGCACACCCGAAGGCCTCGCCGACATCAAGCTCCAGCCGCTGGGCGACGGCTCCCCGGCGGTCGAGATCGACGGCGAGCTCAAGGAAGGCTTTGTCACCCCGTCGAAGAAGCTCGAGCTCTACTCGACGACCCTCAAGGACTGGGGCTGGCCCGAGTACGCCACGCCGAAGTGGATCCCGAGCCACGTGCACTGGGAGGACCTCGACATGGCCGGCAACGAGCGCATCCTGCTGCCGACCTTCCGCATCCCGACGCTGATCCACACCCGCTCGGCCAACAGCAAGTGGCTCAGTGAGATCAGCCACCGCCATCCGCTGTGGCTGCACCCGGAGGACGCCGAGAAGCTGAACATCGAAGAGAACGGCCTCGTGCGGGTCACCACCCGTATCGGCCACTTCGTCATCAGCGCATGGCAGACCGA
>JAHDEJ010000014.1:61658-122644 GCA_020628865.1 Acidimicrobiales bacterium | reverse complement strand
AGCTGCCCTACCAACTGCTGGAAGACCTCGGCGTCAGTTGGGCAATCATGGGCACGGCGCCGGGCGACATGGCGATCTTCGACATCGCCGCCAGCCCACCGGCCGACGTCTTCGCCGACGGCGCCTGACTCCCGACGCGCGTCGAGTCGACGGCGATTTGGGTGAACGTGAGACGCGACCCCTTCACCCGCGGTCACAGGGCGACGGTCCTGCTGCAGAATTGGTCGCATGCGATTCGGTCGACTTCGGCGTGTGGTCCCGGCCTCTCGGTTCGGTCGGCTCACCTTCGTTGCCGGGGTTGCGCTCGGGCTGATCGTGATCGGCGCGTGGGTGTCGCTGGCGTGGCTGGCCCGAGGGCAGATCGTCGACGTTGACGAACAGCCCACCGCCGACGTGGCGATCGTGCCCGGGGCACGGGTGCGGTCCGATGGTCGGCCGACCCTCGCTCTCCGGCAGCGGCTCGATGCTGCTGCCTTCCTCTACGAAGCGGGTGCGGTCGGCCACATCCTCGTCTCTGGTGACAACGGGGAGGAGCACTACAACGAGCCGGTCGCGATGCAGCGCTACCTGCGGTCGCTCGGGCTTCCCGAGGAGGCGATCACCCTCGACTACGCCGGCTTCGACACCTGGGACACCTGTCTTCGCGCGACGGAGCAGTTCGGGGTGAACGATGCCGTCGTCGTGACACAGCCGCGCTTCGCGCAACGAAGTGCGGCGCTCTGTCAGCGCGCCGGCATCGACACGACGGTTGCAACGACGGACGACTACCTCCGCCGCGCCACGGGCAAGATCGCCGCCGACCTGCGGGAGCGACTCGCTTCGGTCAAGGCGCTCGGCGACATCCTTCGCACTCCCGAGGCGCACCACGGCGGCCCGTTCGTCGGACTGGTGGGCTCGGACGACGACAACCTGTAGCGGTCCCGTTGCGGCGGCGCATGGGTGCCGGAGGCGCCATGTGCTCAACCGGTTGCGCCCAACCCCGCCCGAACGGAAAGATCGAGACATGACACTCACACTCGGAATCGCTCCGCTGTCGCATCAGGCGCCGACCACGGCCAACTACCGGTTCGACGGCCCAAGGAACCGTGTGCTCTTCACGCCGTTCCCTCGGCGACTGCGAGCTCGGCTCGGCGGCGTGGAGGTGTTGGACACCGAGGCCGCCATGCTCCTCCACGAGAGCGGCATCTTCCCGCAGGTGTACGTGCCCGTCGGCGACGTCGCAATGCAGCACCTCGCGAAGACCGATCTGTCCACGCACTGTCCGTACAAGGGGGACGCCTCCTACTGGACCGTCAGTGCCGGCGGCCGTACGGAGGAGAACGCCGTGTGGGGGTACGAGGCTCCCATCGAGTCCGCGGCGTTCATCGAGGGCTACGTGGCCTTCGAGGGCGGTCGCATGGACCAATGGTTCGACGAGGACGACGAGATCTTCGGCCACATCCGAGATCCGTTCCACCGCGTCGATGCCCGACCGACCAGCCGCCGGTACGTCGTCCGAATCGGCGACGAGACCGTGGCCGACACGACGGCGGCGTTCGTGGTGTCGGAGACGGGCTTCGACAACAG
The DNA here is from genome assembly GCA_020628865.1 of Acidimicrobiales bacterium. Taxonomy (GTDB): domain Bacteria; phylum Actinomycetota; class Acidimicrobiia; order Acidimicrobiales; family SHLQ01; genus SHLQ01. Next base: position 121,078 of record JAHDEJ010000014.1, on the reverse strand, counting down.
GATCTACATCCCCGCAGCCGATGTCGCCACCGACCGGTTCGACCGTTCGACCACCACGACCCACTGCCCGCACAAGGGTGACTCCGTCTATTGGTCCCATGCGGCGAGCGGCACGACCGACGTGGCCTGGAGCTACCCTGAACCTCTCGAGGAAGCCCTTCGGGTCGCCGGCTACTGGAGCTTCGACGGTGAGGGCGTGGTCGTCGACCGCCTCGACGACTGAGTCACTGTTCAGCGCGTTCCCCGCCCGACACGCAAGCGCCGAAAATCAGGCCTTTCCCAGGCCTTTGCGGCATGGCACACTGACCCGATGAAATTCGGCCAGTGGGACGTTCCCGCCGCCTGGATGCGGCTGCATTGCCCGTGCGAGGACTGCTCGCTACCCGAGATCGGGGAGCGGCGTGTGCTGCTCACCCACCCCGACGACTGGTCGGTGGACACGGTCGCTGAGAACCCCGACGCCGTTGTCGTGACGTGGGCGTCCGGGCACCAGTCGAGGTACCCCCTCGACTTCGTGGATCTGATGGAGGCGAAGGCCAATCGGCGCCGCTGGGAGCCCAGCCTCTGGTCGGGCGGTCATGCCGTGCACGAGGTTGCACACAGCGATCTGCTGGCCGACTCGGACTGCCGTCGCGACGCACTTCGGGCCTACCGCGACGAAGGCGTGCTCGTCATCCGTGGGGTGCCCACCGCCCCGCCATCGACCGAGGGTCTGCTCGACACCCTCCGAATTCCCATCTGGGAGGGCCCCTTCGGTGAGGGTCGGGTCGTCGACACCCGAGTGCAGGCCGTCGCCTACAACGTGGCCGAGACGGCCGAGGCCCTGCCTCCGCACAGCGACCTGGCCGGCTACCAATGGCCCCCGAGCGGTCAGATCCTCCACCTCACCGAGAACGAGACCGAAGGCGGCGATTCACTCGTCGTCGACTCGTGGAACGTGCTCGAACAACTCCGCCACGACCATCCCGACATGTTCGATGTGCTCGCCGAGGTCGTCGTCTCGCACCGACTGTTCTCGGTCGACCGCGAGACCTTCGCACGAGCTCCACTGGTTCGCCTCGATGGCGCCGGCAACGTCAACGGCTTCCGATTCAGCAACCAGACCATCCAACCGCTGCCGCTCGACGAACCTCGGCTCGACGAATGGCACGTCGCCTACGCCGAGCTCAGCCGCCGCCTGACCGATCCTGCCAGCGCCGCCACCTTCAAGCTGGGGGTCGGCGACGCGTACCTCACGCACGCGCACCGTGTGCTCCACGGGCGCACCGCGTTCAGCGCCGGCGGCGCCCGATGCATCCGCGACGCCTACTTCGAGTTCGACAACGTCCTCGCCATCGTCGACCAACTCACCGGCGAGGTCGTCTAGGCCCGCTACATCGGCGTGACGTTGTCCATCGGGACGATGGCCGAGCCGACCGGGGTGGTGAGTTCGACGGCTTCCCGATGGGATCGACGCCAGCGCCGGCGGGCCCGCAGCGTGGTGGCGTACGGCGACAGGCGAACGGGATCGACTCTGCCCCGACTGCGCTGTGAGGTCAGGACGGCGTGACGGCTGACTCCAGCCACCCGAACGATCTGCCGGCCTCGGTGTGACATGGCCAGGACCTGTGCCAGGAGCGCTCCGACGGCCAGCATGGGCAGGAGCCAGTGGAGCGGAAGGCGAAGGTGGCCGATGGTGAGGATCGGAGCGAAGAACGAGCCGAGTGATACCTGTTCGGTCTCATCGGTCAGGTCGAGTTGGGTACCTCCGGACAACTCTCGCAACGCCGACTCCGACGCAGCGATCGCCTCCATCGGATCGTTGGGCGTCGGCTCTGGTTGGATCAGCGGGAGCGCAACCGGCGGATCGGCGATGGTCGTCGTCGGTGCGATCGTGCCGGCTGGAGCGGCCGGTTGTGGCTCGGCCTCGACCGGCCGTGGGGCAATCGTGGTCGTCGTCGTGGTTGGGACGAGGACGGGCGCGGCGACCGATGGCGCCTCGGTCGTGGTGGTCGTCTCTGCCGGAGGCGCGGGCGGATCCACCGGCGGGAGGGGCGGATCGACGGGAGGCGGTGGGTCGTCGGTCGGGTCGAGGTAGTCGGGGATCGAGTCGCCATCCGTGTCCGGCCCCGGGTTCGTTGTCGGGTCGTTGTCGCCATCGGGATTCCCGTCCTCCGCGCAATCGGAGAGACCATCGCCGTCGATGTCGCCGCACGCCACCGTTGTGGTCGATCCGACTTCCGAGGTCCGCTCATGGCTGAGTCCGCCGGTGAGTCGGGTGGACGTCGCCGCCAGAGGCTCGCCCGCCCGGCCCGCGAACGACGTCGTGTACGAGGCGCTGCCGCCCGCGTGCTGGACGACGATCACATGGACCAAGGACTCGGCTTCGCCATGGCCCGACGGGTCTGCGCCGGACGGGTTGAGGAAGAACTCGATCCGGTGGTCACCCGGCGTCGTGTCGAGCTGGAATGTCACGAGGACATCGGCGCCTTCGGTCTCCACCTGGGTCAGCACCGGGAAATTGGGTACGCCGTCGGCGTCGGGGCTGTCGTTCGGGGTGACGCCGTCATCGCCGTGATCGATGCTGAGCCCCCCGTTGCCCACGATCCGGTTGCCGAGAATTGCAGGATCCACACTCGGGTTGCGCAACGTGATGCCGTTGCCGCCGTTGAAGGCGATGACGTTGGCGTCCGCCGGGTCGACGCCGCCGATGACCACTCCGCTCGCGCCACTGGTCACGTGGATCCCATCGATCGCAAGGCCCAGGTCGATCGTTCCGGACGGGTCGGTTCCGATGGCGTTCCCGGTGATCGTGTGGTCGGCTTGGTCGACTCGAATGCCATAGCTGTAGTGGCCGATCACGTTGTTCGTCACCGATCCCGTCGACCCGAAGATCCCGATGGCCTCGTACCCCGAGGAGAGGTCGAAGGTGAACGTTGAATCGGTGCCGATGATGTTGCTGTCGATCACGACGTTGGAGGCGCCGGTCTCGATGCCGAACTCGAAGGCCGAGGAGGCGATCACGTTGGGCGCAGCAGCGGAGCCGATGGTGATGGTGTCGCCATTCCACGCCTGAATGCCGCTGCCCCAGGCACCCGGGACGAGCGTGGTGCTCGCGTCTGCGCCCAGAATGTTGCCGAGGATCTGAATGTCGTTGCCGGTGGTCTCGACGAGAACTTGCGCATTCTGCGAGCCGGCGATGACGTTGCGGTCCGCCGGCGCTGTTCCCCCGACCACCGTGCGGTCCGCGTTGATCACCACACCGTACGCATTGAAGTCGTCCGTGATGCCGTCGGCTTCGAGCCCGATCAACATCCCGGCAATCGTCACATCGTCGGCGTTCACGTCGATGCCGTAGAGGCCGACGCCGTTGAACCCGTTGATCGTGAGCCCACGCAGGACCGAGCCGTCGGCCCCGGCCGCGACATGGATGCCGTCGCCAGCGTCCGCTCCGGCGAGCTGCACGACAGGCAGGTTGTCCACGGCCAGCGGAGCGGCCGCCGTGTTGGCGACGTAGCCCGGCTGCGTCGTTCCATCGATGGTGATCGGTTGGGTGATCGGCGGAAACGCCGATGCGGGTGAGATCGTCCAAACCCCGCCGGAGTGGCCGGGTTCCGTCGTCGGCATGGAGAACGACACCTGGTTGAGGGCGGAAGCGTTCGCCTCCTCGATGGCCGCCCGGTACGTGCACTCGGGAGTTCCCTCCGAGTTCGTGGCGCCGGTGTCGCATCGGCCGTCACCCACCGCCGCGTCTCCGGTGTCGCCGGTCGAGTTCACGACGGCTCGGGGGTCGGCCACGTAGAGCGCAGAACCGAACTCGCTCGTGGAGCCGAAGTCTCCGGCTCCAAGGTCCTCCGTCGCCGTGGCACTGAACCACGCCGTCCCAACCGTTGGGAACACCGCCTGGAAGGTCTCGACCCCGGAACCGGTGTGCGTGACCGACGTGCTGGCGACGATCGTTTCGCCGGCCCCATATCCCGTGGGGTTCGGAGCCTCGTTCATGTCGGCATGGATTTCGATCCAGTACTCGCCTGCGGGAACGTCCAGGTCGAAGGTCGCCGTCGTCGTGCCGGCCCCGGGAATGATGCTGGTGAGTGTCGGGTGATTGAGGAGGTCGTTGTCGCCGATGTCCGCGTCGTTCGCGTCATTGGCGTTGTAGCCCGCTGGCCCGACATCGAGGTTGAGTCCGGTGGTGCCGGTGTAGGACGAACCGAGGACGCTGTTGCCGACGCCACCGCTGACGGAGAGTACGTACCCGAACTCGCCGCCGTGGAAGCGATTGCCCTCGCCGGCGTTGACGCCGCCGAGGGTGTTGTCGTCGCCGGAGACCCTGCTCGCAGCTTCCACGGCCGGGGTGCCGTTCGGGAGGTAGCCGAACGAGCTTGCCTGCACCGTGTTGCGGTCGCCATCGAGGATGAGGATCTCGTTGAGCGAGGAGCTCACGACCACGCCGGCACCCGGGGTACCGAGCACATTGTCATTGCCCGACACGACGAACGGGATGTCGTTGTAGCCGGGCAGGAGCTCGTCGCCCGTCACCTTCGAGCCGATCCACACGTTCTGCACCGTCGACATGTCGGAGATCACGGTCAGACCGGAATTGCTGTACCCGTTTCCGATCAGGAGGTGATCCTCAGGATCGGGGCCACCGATGCGGTTGTCAGTCGTCAAGGTGACGACCCAGATGCCGTCGTCGCCGTTGCCGTTGTCGACGCCGAGCGGGTCCACCATGAACCAGCTTCCCTCGACCACGTGGTCACCGGTGCCGTTGACGTAAAGCATCGTGCCGGTGGCGCTCGACAGGTTCACGCCGCGCAGGGTCGAACCGGAACCGTCGAGGTTCATGATGTAGAACCCGTCGCTTGTGACGACGATCGGCAGGACCGCGTCCCGAGCATCGCCACCCGTCGCGGTGTTCGGCTGCCAGCCCGGTTGGGTGGTTCCGTCGATCGTGGTGTTCCCCGGAACGTCGGGGAGGTTGCCCGACACCGCAATGGTCCACCAGGAGAACTGGCCGACGGGATAGTCCGGGTCGAAGTCGAGGATCGAGTCGTCGGTCAGCGCGGTCGCCACCGGAGCGGAGAGCGTGCCGGCACTGCCGTCATCGCGGTGGTAGAGGTGATTCGGGTCATTGGCCGGAATGTCGAACTCGATCGTCCACGTGCCGGGCGACGCGGTCGCCTCTTCGATCGCCGCCCGAAGCGTGCATTCCGGCTGGCCTTGCGCGTTCGTCGCCCCGGTGTCACAGATGGCGTCGCCGAGCAGCGCATCGCTGGCGTCTCCCGTCGAATTGACGGTCGCCAGTCGACCGTCCCCGACGACGGCGTTGACTGAGAACTCCGACGTCGAACCGAACACGCCCCCGCCAACGTCCTGCGTGGCCGTGAGGCTGACGACGTCACCCAATGCGCCGGCAAACGTGAGTGTGAAACTCTCTCGACCGGTGCCGAGGTGCGTCACGGTCGTTTCCGCACCGAACTGTTCGCCCTCGCCGTAGCCACTCGGATCACCCCCTGACGGGTTGGTGAACGCCTCCACGCGGTAGGTGCCGGCCGGAACATCGAGGTCAAAGTCCACGGTCACCGTTCCCGCGAGCGACCGTGCGTCGGTGATCTCGGGATGGTTCAGATAGTCGTTGGCGCCGCTGTCCACGTCCCCGGCATCGTTCGGCGTCGGGCCGTCCGGTGCGTTGGTCGGCGACAGGTCGATACCGACGTCGCCGTTGTTGAAGATTGCGTTGCCCAGAATCGAGTTGCCGGTTCCGCCGTCGACGGACACGCCGGGACCAGGGCCGGCGATCACGTTTCCAGATGTCGGGCTCGTCCCACCGATTCGAACGTTGGATGCCCGGACCACCAGATTTCGGGTCTGCGATCCAAGCGGGGTGGTGCCGGTGATCTCGGTTCCGATCAGATTGCCTTCCACGACTGCGCCATCGCCGTTCAGATAGATCGCCGCGCCATGACCGGAGATCAGGTTGCGGTCCGCCGCAGATGTGCCGCCCAGCTGGAGCAGCGTGTCGGCCCGATGGTGGATGACGTTGTTGCCACCCGGCACGGCGACGGTCCCGGTCGCGTCGGCGCCGATGATGGATCCGGTGATGGTGGCGCTGGACTGGACGTAGAGCGGTGCGGTGAAACCGTGAATCACGAGGCCGTGGAGCGTGGTGCCATTTGCGTCGATCGTGAACGGCGGGCCGCCCGCGGCAGCACCGTCGAGGACAACGGCGTGGGTGGCGTCGAGACCCCCGGGAGCCGGGATGGTGTTCTCGGCGTGTCCCGGCTGTGTGCTGCCGTCGATCGTGACGCTCGACGTGATCGTCGGAAACGGACTCGTGGGGGTGAGCGTCCACAGACCAGCGGCGGGCCCAGCTTCCGAGGTCGGCATGTGGAACTCGACGGTGTCGACGAGCGCCAACGCATTCGCCTCTTCGATCGCTGCGCGCAGCGTGCACTCCGTCTCGCCCTGCGAGTTTGTGCCACCCGTATCGCAGCGGCCATCGCCGGGGAGCGAATCGCCGGCGTCTCCGGTCGAGTTCACCGTTGCCGTCGTCGACGGCTTCAGGTCGAAGACGTAAACGGCGCCTTGGTAGAAGCCGGCCCCGTCATCGTCGCCGTACGCGCCGACCGCAAGCCCGATCGTCCCGTCACCGTCGAGGTCTCCCACGGAGGCAACCGAGGATCCGAACTCGAAGTAGTCCCCGGGAGGTCCGGAGAATCCGCCGCTGGTTCCGCCGATCCTGTCCGTGGACTGGACCACGCCGTTCGCCGCGAGCGACAGGAGATAGACCTCGCCCCGTGCGGTGCCGCCCGCTTCGGCAAACGCCGCGCCGACGGCAAGGACCAGCGACCCGTCGCCGTACACGTCGCCCAACGCAGCAACCGAGGATCCGAAGTTGTCGCCGGGGCCAGGCCCGGGGGAGAGGCCGCCCTCGGTCGAGGAGATCTTCTGTTCGGCCTTGACCGTTCCGTCGGAGTTCAGGAAGAGGACGTGGACCGCCCCGGCGTCCCCACCCCCGGCGTTGTCCCCGAATGCGCCGACGGCGATGTCGACCACGCCATCGCCGTCGAGATCGCCAAGCGACGTGATGTCGATGCCGAACCACGAGCCCGTCACGTTCGCGGCAAGGCCGCCCAGACCGGTGCCGATCCGCTGTTCGGTCCGAACCGTGCCGTCGGCGTTGAGGAAGAGAATGCGGACTTCGTGGCTCGAGCTGGCACCGACCGCAAGGTCGGGGATGCCGTCCCCGTCGAGGTCACCGATCTCGGCGGATCGTTGACCGAACCGCACGATGTTCGGTCCAGCCAGCCCACCCACGGTGGCGCTGATCTTGCGCTCCGACTGGACGGTGCCGTCGGTGTTCATGAACAGGATGTAGACGGCTCCGCCGTTGAGTCCGCCATCGTCGTCACCCCGCGCACCGACAGCGAGTTCGGTCGTGCCGTCACCATCGAGATCGCCCACCGGCGCAACCGAGGCTCCGAACTCGTCGCGGTCCTCCAGTGCTGCGGCGAAGCCGCCCTCGAGATCGCTGATCTTCTGCTCCCGCTGAACGGTTCCGTCGGGGTTCATGAAGAGGATGTACACCGCGCCGCGGTCGGGTCCGCCGTCGTCGTCCCAGATGGCTCCGACGGCGAGGTCGATGGTCCCGTCACCGTCGAGATCGCCGATGGACGTCGTGTCGAAGCCGAAGGTGTCGTCGTTGTCGAGGGTGGCGCCAAGCCCACCCGACCCGTTGCCGATCTTGACCTCGCTGGCCACCTGGGGGTCTGCACCGATGGTCGCCAGGTCCAGATAGTCCGGCTGGCCATCGAAGTCCCCGTCGACCGCGTCACGCGGATTGCCGTCGCCATCCGGGTCCGACGACTCTGCGGCAGTCGGGGTCCCGTCGCCGTCGTCATCCGGATCCAGGTAGTCCGGCGTTCCGTCGCCGTCGCTGTCGGGCCCGGGGTTCGTCGTTTCGTCGTTGTCCGCGTCGAGGTTTGCGTCCTCGAACTGGTTCTGGATGCCGTCGCTGTCGGAGTCGTCGGTCGGTCCGGCCACCGCCGGGCGGTGCAGGCTCAGGACCACCAACGAGAGGAGCGCCAACAGGCCAGCCACCGCGACCGCCTGCCGCCGCAGCAGATGGGTGCTCATGCTGCGGTGGCGGTCTCAGGGGCCTGCGATCGAGGCGAGGCGAGTGATGGTGCTGCAGCCGTCAGGGTCACGACGACCCGTTCGAGTCCGTCCGCTCGTTCGATGTCGAGTCCGGCCTGGCAGTGCTCGAGCAGCCGGGCTGCGTACGCAAGCAGCAGGAGCTCGGAGCCACGCTCCAACGCCGCCTCGCCGTTGAGCGGAACCTGATCGAGGACCAGGCGGACCTCGGCCTCGGTCAGCGGAGCACCGTCGTGACTGAAGCTGAGAGCGATCCCGGTTTCGGTCCGTCGACCCTGCACATGCAGTCGCTTGCATCCGCGTCGACGAGCGTTCGCCGCGACCAACGAGAGCGCGCGACCAACGAGCTGGCGGTCGGCGTGAACGATCGCTCGGCGAACTTCGTCGAATCCCGACGCTGTCTGAACCTCGGCTCCGGAAACCGTGCGGTGCTCGTCGTGAACCTCGGAGAGCAACTCTGCAATTGACACGTCGGTGTTCACCGCCACCGTGGTTTCATCGATCGCGTCGATCATGGCTCGGGTCGAGTCGATGCTTGCGCCGACCGCTGCCGCAACCTTGGACATGTGCGCGTTGGTGGCAACCGCTTCGATCGCGCTCAGGCGGGACTGGAGCAACGCATCTCGTAGGGAGCTTCGTTGCCGTTCGTGGCGGACTTCCGCACGCGCTTCCTGCAGGCTTCGGGTCTGGCGGACAGCAAGCCAGAAGACGACGAATCCGAGCGCTGGCACGATGTAGGTGATCGTGATCACAAGAAGGATCGACAGGGAATCAAGGAGGCCGCTGGACTCGTCCAGCTCATCGGCGACCGACTCACGGGCCTCGTCGATTGCCTCGACGATCAGCGCCGTGGCCTGTGGGTCCGCCAGATCGTTGTCGGCTGTGCGCAAGTAGGCCTCGAGCGCGGACGCCAACGTCTGAGGAATTTCGGAGGACTCGCTTGCCGCAGTGAGGTCCCCGATCGAGTTGGATCGAAGCTGCTCCGCCGTCGCCTCGGTCGAAGCGTTGCCGGACTGGGCAAGCAGCCGCGCCGCCTCGAGTTCCGAAACCCGGAGTCGCACAACGTCGATTCGTTGGATGTCGGTCGCCGCTTCAGCGATCGCCCGGGACTCCTGTGCCGCCGTGTAGGCGCCGGCGACGACGAGGATGAGCGCCAACGCGACAGAGGCGGCCGACAGTGCAGCCGCGCGGGCTTGCCGGCGACGCTCAGCCGAACTCTTCTGGTTCGGGATGGAGAATGTGGGCTGATCAGACACCGAACAGCCCTCCTCGTCGAGCTGTTGGGTGGAGGTCAGGGCTGTCGGTTGCGAGCGCCCAAGCCGAGCCTGTTTCCTTCCGGGCCTTCGCCCGGTACATCGCCTTGTCGGCCAGGCGAAGAAGTTCCTGGTTCGTGGAGTCCTCCGAGGAGAGCGCAACGCCAATGCTGGTTCCCACGGAGAGCAATTGACTGTCGAAGACGACGGGGTGTTCGACCGCAATGATGAGCGTCTCGCACAGATGTTCCGGTGTGGCCGAGTCGAGTGAAGCGCACACCACGAACTCATCGCCGCCAAGACGAGCGACGTAGTGTCCGGCCGGAGCAAGCGCTTCCTGCAGGCGTTCGGCGATTCCGCGCAGGAGCGCGTCACCGGCGTCGTGTCCGTACGCGTCGTTGATCTCTTTGAATCCGTTCAGGTCGAAGAAGAGGATCATGTGGTTGCTGGTCGCCGGAGTGCGCTGAAAGCACTCGAACAAGCCGGCCCGGTTCGGCAGGCCGGTGAGCTGATCGTGTGTCGCTTCGTGCGCAAGGCGTCTGGACCAGTCATCAAGCTCTTTGATCCGTTCGGACTTCTTCCACGCAGTGGCGACGTGCCCGCCGATCAGCTCGAGCGAATCGAGCTGCTGCTGCCCCCGATCTTCCACCTGGCCGTATCCGATCAGCCGGAGCTCGTCCGTGCCGGGCGGTACCACCGACAGGACCACGACACTCGTGTAGCCGGCGGCGAAGAGCGACCGGGACTGAACGCCATCGAGCGAATCGACGGTCTCTCGCTGTGCCAGCCGCGGGACTTGTGGACGGTCGAGCAGACGACGGACGAGGTCGTCGCTGATGGGCAGGCCGCCTCCAGAGCCCAGGAGCTTCCACTCGTCGGTGTCCCGCTTCCAGAGCTCGGCGCGAGCGAAGCCGTTCTGCAGCGCCGCCGAGACCGTCTCCCGTGACACGGTTTCCGATTCGTCGGCCTCGGCCAAGCGCATTGCGGTGTCGCCGATCGCAAGAAGATGCTGCAGCCGCTCGGTCGCCACCTGACGATCGGCGGCAACCTGTTGGAAGGCGGTCCAGTTACGGCGCGCAACGTAGACCACAGAACCGACGATGGCGACGGACGCCACCACCTGCTGGAGGACCAGTCGAAGAACGTCAGAGTTCGAGTAGTCGTTGGGCCCGAAGCCGAAGCTCAGGCCGGCGAAGCCGAAGCTGACCGCAGTCCACGTCGCAACCGCCGTTCCAATCCCGAAGTGCTCTCCCGCCGTCATCGCCGGCACGAGGAGTGCCAACCAGACGAGCGGCATGGCCTGAGCGTCGGCGAGGGAGGAGACGGCCAGCGCGAGGACGATGTCGAGCACCAACTGGGCCACGGCGAGTTCGCGACGCTGCGTGTCCGGACTCACCACCCCAAGTGCGACGCTCAGCAGGCTGACGATCGCAAGCAGCACGATGAGGTTGGCCGAGACCAGGTCGCCGCGGTCGACGGCCACAACGGGCACGGCCGCGATCGCAAGCAGCCCGCGCAAAAGCCGGGCTGCGCCAAAGGCGGCGACACCGACGGCGACGCTGCCGCCGGTGGTCCCGTCCTGGGGTGTCTGAGCCCTCGCTGTCACCGTTGAGGGATCGACGTCCGGTCAGATTCGATTGAGTGACGGTTTCATGACGTAACCGGTCAAAAGTGCCCTGCGAGGGCGTCGAACTGGGTCGTACAGCTCAGAACTTTCCGGAATTGACCAAATCGGCCTCGTCGGGGAGGACCTCGACGTTGTCCCAGTGCTCGACGATCAGTCCGTCCTCGAGGCGGAAGATGTCGAAGGCCGCATAGTCGATGTTGTTCCAGACCTGGTGGGCGAGTGCAGCGACGAAGTTTCCCTGGCCGACGATCTGGTGCACCTGCTTGTAGTAAAGAGTCTGGCCGCTCTCGCGTGCGTTGCGATCCATCTCGATCAGCGACTCGACACCGTCCGGGGCATCCGGGTTGTGGTTGATGTACGTCTCCGAGGAGATGAAGTCGGTGAAGGGCGCCGTCGGCTCAAGTGCGAAGGCCTCGATCAGGAGGCGCCGGACGACCTCCTTGTTCTCCTCGGTCTTGTCGAGGTCCGTGATCTCTGTTGCGCCATCCACCTGGGTGTGGCCGCCGGGGTTCTCGCCGCCGAGCTCGTGGATGACGTCCCAGTGCTCGATGATCTTCTCGTTGCCGTCGGTGTCGAAAAGGTCCGTGGTCACCCACCTGCTCTCCCCGTTGTTGAGGGATTGGGCCGCCTGCAGGAACACGAAACGGCCGTCGACGATCGATCGGACGATCTCGATGTCTCGGTCCTGGTTGCGTTCGATGAAGGGTTCGAAGAACTCCACGAATCCTTCGACGCCATCTCGCACGCCGGTGGAGTGTTGGGTGTAGCGGTCGCCGGTGTAGGCCTCGACTGCCCGGCGGGCGTCGCCGTCACGGATACCTTCGAGGTACAACCGCTTCGCGTTCTCCAGTCGGCGGGCGGACGGCGACGGGATGTCGGTGACCCGGCCCATCGACATGGCGTTCATGTCGATGAGCGAGAGATAGTCCTGGGTGGCGGGGGCGTCCATGAACGACGCCATCGACGCCTCCGCGTCGGCAGCGCTGTCCCAGCGGAGTGTGATTCGCCACGTGCCGTCGTCATCGAGGGAGGTGACGCGGGAGCCGACGTTGAACCCCGGCTGTTGGGGGAGGTACTCGTGCTCGACCTTGGCGTTCGCCAACGTGAAATCGTCGGCGGAGGCACCGGCTTTGAGGCGGAGGGAAATGGTTTCGAGAACTGCCATGTGGTCGAACCTACGGTTCGGCCACGGGAGGGGCGAGGTAGCGAGCGGACAACGAATGGTCGATTCCGGACATCGGTGGATCCAGGCTCAGCCGGCGAAGAACCCCCAGCCGTCGTTGGTCAGCTGGATCGAGGGAAGTTCGATGACCTCGCCGACGCCGTCGTCGGGGATGGCGACGACATTGTCGAGCCGGCCCAGCGCAAACATGCCATCGACCTCGCCGACAAGCGTGCCCTGCGTGATCGTGTAGTTCCTGTCGATCCGTGGTGTCGGCTCGTGCTCCTCGATGACGTCGTCGCACCAGTTGGAGAAGAGGTCGGCGCCAATCGAGATGCGCGCCGACCACTCCGAACCCGGTCCGAGTTCGACCGGCTCGTCCAACGACGGGCCCGCCTCGGTCCACTCGCCCGTGTGGAAAACGACGAGGCTGATCGTCTGGTCTTCCGAGCCCTTTGCGAACCCATGTCCGCAGCCATGATCCACCGTGAGATCCGACGCCGACACGATCGCCGGACCGCCCGGAAGCGTCGCCGTTGCCGGGGCCTCGGTCGTTGGGCTGCTCGAGCCTCCACCCGTACCCGTGTCGACCACGGTGGCGTCGGAGCCGCATGCCGCGGCAATCACGGTCAACACGGCGAACAGCGGGGATGCGATGCGAAGTCTCATGCTTCTTCTACGGCGCGGCGAGCCGTCCGGTTCCCGAATATTCGGCGTGGACAACACCACCTACCGTCGGCGGCGAGCGGCGATGAGCCAGCCGGGTCGCTCGAGCGCGTCCATGTAGTTCGTGCGCTCTCGACGTTCGACCGTCCAATGGCCGTCGCGTTCGAGCGTTTGCACCCGACCCAGATAGTCGTTGTCGACGTCGTAGGCGGCATTGAAAGAGACGACCACCGGCGCACCAAGAGAGACCGACTGCATCAGCGCGGGCAGATCCTCGGGCTCGAGATGGCCCGGGGCAAGCGCACCGACCAACGTCATCGCGGCGTAGGGCGCTTCGGGGAGCGTCACGTCGGCCGACGTGAGGTCGGCCTGCACCAGATGGCGGTAGACGCCCTTGGCCGCAGCCCCTTCGAGCATTCCGGCCGAGACGTCGACACCGTCGATCGTGGAGAACCCGGCCGCCCGAAGTGCAACCCCGCTCAACCCGGTGCCGCAGGCATGGTCGACGATTGCCGCACTCGCATCCTCGGTCATTTCGGCCAGGGCGCCGGCGACGAGCTCCGGGGAGTTGTATCCGTAGTTGTGCACCAGGTCGTGGTCGTAGGAGCCGGCCCAGCGGTCGTAGACGTCCTCGGCCCGGTCGTCGGGGCCGAACGCACTCACGGTCGACAGTTCGTCGTGTTCGCTCATGTCAGTCCGCCGTCGCCGCGGGGATCACCCGGTCGCACACCAGTTCCATGGACGCCCAGGCCGCATCGATCGGCATCCCACCGCACAGCGGGTGCAGTGCGAGCATGCCGTGGGAGCGGACCCGCTCGACGGCTTCGTCCGGCGTCAGAAACTGGTAGATGCCTTCTGCCCGGAGCTCGTCGATCGTGGCCGCGCTGCTGTGGACGGCCGAGTCCTGGCCCGGAGGCTGCCACGAGTGATAGGTCGATGCTTCGAAGAGGAAGTGCTGCCCGAGCTCCGCCCATGCCCGATCCGGGTCCTCGACGACCTGCACCATGGCAACGTCGGTGGGGGCGATGCAGAAGGGGTGATGCCCATGCTCTCGACTCAACGCTTCGTACAGCTCCTGGATCTCCGGGTTGGGGCCGGGAAGCTGCAACGGCAACCCGAGGCGGGCGGCCCGGCGGGCGGCCGCCGGCGATGAGCCGCCGATCAGCAGCGGAGGGTGGGGTCGGCTCCACGGCAGTGGGCCAACGCTGATCTGCTCACCGTTGACCTCGACTTCCTCGCCGCGCCAGATCGCGAGCATGATGTCGAGCGATTCGTCGAGCAGGCGGCCGCGCCTCGTCCAGTCCTTACCGAGCACGGCGTACTCCGCCGGGCGGTATCCGAGGCCGGTGCACACCGACAAGCGGCCGCGCGACATGAGGTCGATCACCGCGATCTGTTGCGCCAACCGCACCGGATCATGCAACGGCACGAGCAGCGCACTGATTGCGACGGACAGGTTCTGCGTTCGGTTCAGGATCGCCGATGCGGTCAGCAGCGGGGTGGGGCTCCAGCCCATCGGTGTCGCCTGGTGCTCCTCGGTCGTGACCATGGCGAGTCCCCGAGCATCGCCGTATTCGGCCAGCTCGACACCGGCCCGATAACGGTCGCTCATGTGTGCTGCGTCGGTCGGATCCGGGTGTACGAAGTTCAATCGCATGAGCACAAAGGCCACGTTCATTCCTCTCCGGACTGTCGACGTCCGAACGCTAGTCCTCGTGCGTCGTGATTTCTGAGCCGACGAGGTCTTCTCCATCTGCGAAGCGTGCGTCCGCCGGGTTCGAAATGGGTCGAATGGCATGACAAATCGGGCCGTTCGGACCAGCGGTCACCCGTCGCGAAAGATGACCGCGTGGACGTTCGGCAGGGCCGACCGACCCACACAGAAAATCCCATTGTTTGCCGACGTTCTCACGGATGGAAGAAACGCGTGCGTGGCACAGTCGTCCGGGCATTGCCCGGGCGCTGCGGATCGGCATCGTCGTCGCGCCGATTCTGATCACCATCGTTCTGGTCACGATCGTTTCTCGAGGCTTCCCCCGGCCCGATGATCTGATGCAGGCCATCGGGTGGTGGATCGCCATCTCGGTGTTCGCAACGCTGCTCCTGGCGATGGTCGACCGGCTCTTCCGGCGACTGCTGCCGATCGCTGCGCTCTTCAAGATTTCGCTGGTCTTCCCGGACAGCGCCCCATCCCGATTCAGCACGGCTCTCCGCGTCGGCACGGTCAAGCAGCTCAAGCGAAAGATGGCCGCCGGAGAGCTCGAAGCGTCGACACCGCAGGAGGCCGCGGAACAGCTGATCGGCATCGCGGCCGCGCTGAACGCCCACGACCGCCTGACCCGGGGGCACACCGAACGTGTCCGGGCGTACTCCGTGATGATCGGCGAAGAGATGGGGCTCGACGATCACGAGGTCGAGCTGCTCAACTGGTCCGGCCTCATCCACGACGTGGGCAAGCTCCATGTGCCCACCGAGATCCTGAACAAGCCCGGTCGTCCAGACGATGAGGAGTGGGAGGTACTCAAGCAACACCCGCGCCACGGCGGTGAGCTGATCGAGCCGTTGCGCGACTTCCTCGGCGACTTCGCCGAGTCGGCGACGCAGCACCACGAGAAGTTCGACGGCACGGGCTATCCGCTTGGGCTCGCCGGCGAGGAGATCACGCTCGCCGGCCGAATCGTGGCCGTGGCGGACGCCTACGACGTGATGACGTCGACCCGCTCCTACAAGAAGCCCATGTCGGCCGAGGCCGCACGCGAGGAGTTGGCGAAGAACTCGGGCACCCAGTTCGATCCCGAAGTCGTCCGCGCCTTTCTCAACATTGCGCTCGGTCACCTGCGTCTCGTCGCCGGTCCGCTCGCTGGCTTGGCGCAATTGCCGCTGCCCACGGCGGCCACCGCAGGTGCCGGTTCGGCGGCGGCAACGGGCGCTTCCGCCGCTGCCACCATTGCGGTCACCGCGGTGTCCGGCCTCGTCGACCCGACACCGCCGCCCGAGGAACCACCAGCCGCAGTCGCCCTCGTCGACATCGATGCCCCCGACATCTCGCTCGCCGGCATCGAGGACGAGGTGTTCCTTTTCGACCTGCGATCCGCTGTGGCTGACCAGGGCGTGACGTTCGTGCTACCCGGCGGTGTGGCCGGAGCGACGATCGAAGTCGATCCCGAGGGCGTGCTCACCGTACAGCCCGACCCGAACTGGAACGGCGAGCTCACCGTGCCGTATCAGGCGTGTCTCGACACCCGTTGTGATGGCGGAACCGTCGTGATCGATTTCGAAGCGGTGAACGACGCTCCGACCGGCGTGGGCGACGCTGTCCGGGTCGCCGCCGGTGAGACGATCGCCGTGGACGTGCTCTCCAACGACCTCGACCCGGACGGCGAACCCCTCGAGCTGATATCGGTGAGTCAGCCCTCCTCGGGATCCGTCCGTATCGTCGACAACCGAATCGAATTCACGGCTGCGGACTCCAGCGACACGGTGGCCATCACGTACGCGGCTGCCGATCAGTCCGGTGTCGTCACCGAAGAGATCCTCACAATCACGGTCGTTCGGGACCCGGTCGGTCCGACGGCAGTCGACGATGCGATCACCATCGACGAAGACTCGGTCGCCCGCTTCGCTCCGACCACCAACGACGTGCCTGGCGACGTCGCCCTCGATCCCGACACGGTGGCACTTGTTGCTCCCGCCCCGTCAGGTGTCGCTCGCGTGATCGACGGAACGATCGAGTGGATTCCTGCGCCGGACTTCAACGGAGCTGTCGGCTTCTCGTATCGCGTCTGCGACATCGATGGGCAGTGCGATCTTGCCTCCGTCGTCGTCACGGTCGAACCGGTCAACGACCCCCCGACGTTCTCGCTGGTGTCCGGGGTCATCGCCGACGAAGACAGCGCCGGGGTCGTCCTTCCCAATTTTGCCGCAGATCGTTCACCCGGACCGAACGATGAAGCAGCCCAAGCGCTGGTCTTCGACGTAAGTGCTCTGGATTCCACGCTCTTCTCCGTTCAGCCCGCCGTCGACGCCACAGGAACGCTGACCTTCACCCCAGCACCCGATCGCTTCGGTTCGACGACGATCTCGGTGACCGCGAGCGACGGTGGCGGGGTCGAGCGAGGTGGACAGGACAGCCGGACCGGTACGGCGACGATCACGATCCGCTCGGTCAACGATCTGCCAACCGCCTCGCTCGGCGTGAACATTTCGCTGCAGGAGGATCGTGGCACGCAGACCCGTGACTCGTGGATCACCGACGTCGTGGCCGGCCCGGCGAACGAATCGGATCAAACGGTCAGTTTCACCGTTGCCACAGATCGGCCGAGGCTGTTCTCTGCCGCTCCGGCGATTTCCGATGGAGGAGCCCTCACGTTCACCCCTGCGGCCGATGCTGTCGGTGTCGCCACCGTCAGTGTCACCGCAACCGACAGTGCTGGTGGATCGATGTTCCTTGGCGCCCGCACCATCGAGCTGATCGAAGTCAATGACGCGCCGACCTTCTCGCTCGATGGCGACGTCGTCGTCGACGAGGATGCCGGAGCGCAGTCGATCAGCGGCTTCGCTGCGGACGTGCTCGCCGGCCCGCCGAGCGAACGAGCGCAGGCGATTCGGTTCGATGTCACCGATGACAATCCTGCGCTGTTCAGCAGTGCTCCGGCAATCGACGATACGGGGACACTCACCTTCACCCCTGCCCCGAATGCGTTCGGAAACGCAACGGTGACGGTGACGCTCGTGGACGACGGTGGGACGGAGATCGGAGGCATTGACCGAACCACGATGAGCTTCGTTCTGACGGTCGCCTCGGTCAACGGCATTCCGGTCGCTGCTCCGGACAACGGCGCGCTCTTCAACACGCTCGAGGACACGGCGTTCACCACCGGCGACGTCCTCGCGAACGATCTCGACGAGGAGGGCGCTCTGGACCCCGCCGGCCTCGTCCTTGTGCAGAGTGCCCAGCACGGCACACTCACGACCAACGGCGACGGCACCTTCGACTACGTCCCCGATCTGCACTTCAACGGAACAGACGGGTTCGAGTACCGCGTGACAGACGCGGACGGCGCGTCGACCGAGACGGTGGCGGTCACGATCGAGGTCGCACCGGTCAACGACACGCCTGTCGCCAACGACGACAACGGCGCCGGTTTCGGCACCACCGAAGACACCTCGTTCACAACCGCATCGGTGCTCGACAACGACAGCGACGTGGAAGACACGCTCGCCGGTGTCGATGTGACGGTGATCGACGCCGTTGCTTCGGGAACCCTGACCAACAACGGCGATGGCACCTTCGACTACGTGCCCCCGGCCGACTTCGCTGGCACGACCACGTTCACGTATCAGGTTGTCGACGGCGACGGGGCCCCGTCCGCCACCGTCACCGTGACGATCGACGTCGCCGGTGAGAACGATCCCCCGGTTGCCCTCGCCGACTTTGGTGCGGCCTGGACCACGACCGAGGAGATGCCGTTCACGACGCCGGATGTGACGACCAACGACACGGACATCGACGGCACGGTGGATCCGACGACCGTTGTCGTCGTGGCAGACGCCGTCGGTGGCGTGCTCACGAACAACGGTGATGGCACGTTCTACTACGAACCAAACCTCGACTTTGCCGGCGCTGACGCATTCACGTACACAGTCGACGACGATGGAGGTCTCACGTCGAACACCGTCACCGTGAACCTCGTGGTGACCGGCGAGAACGATGCCCCCGTTGCGTTGAACGATGGAACAGATGGTTCGATCCGAACCAACGAAGACACGCCATTCACCACCCCGAATGTGCTCGCCAACGACTACGACGTGGACGACGTCGTGGATCCGACATCGCTCGGCGTGTCGGTCGGGGCAGCCAACGGCAGTCTCGTCTACAACGGCGATGGCACGTTCAACTACACGCCGGACCCGGACTTCGTCGGCCAGGAGGACATCCAGTACACGATTCAGGATCCGGCAGGGGCCAGGTCGGAACGGGCGATCCTTCGCATTTTCGTCGACGCGCAGAACGATCGGCCTGTCGCCAACCCGGACTCCGGGGTCGGCTTCACCACCTCCGAAGGACAGCTCCTGACGACCATCGATGTCACCGACAACGACACCGACATCGACAGCCCGATCGTTCCGTCGTCGGCGGTGAACACCACGACCCCGAACAACGGATCCCTCACGAACAATGGTGATGGAACGTTCGACTATCAGCCGGACGCATTCTTCAACGGCACGGACGGATTCTCGTACACGATCACCGATGCGGATGGCGCCACGTCTGATCCGGTTGCCGTGACCATCACGATCACTGCGGTCAACGACAAGCCTGTTGCCAACGACGACAGCGGCATCGGATTCGAGGGCGTCGAAGGCGCCACCCTCACCACCGGCGATGTCACGGCGAACGACACCGATCCGGAAGACACCACGGTCGACTCGACAACCGTCGTTGTGGTGGACGATCCCACCTCAGGAACGTTGACGAACAACGGCGACGGCACCTTCGACTACGAGCCGGATCCTGATTCGAACGGAGCGGATTCCTTCACCTATCGGGTCGCGGACTCCGGGGGGCTGCTTTCCGATCCTGCCACAGTCACGCTGAGCATCGCTCCCGTGAACGATGCACCATCGTTCACACGCGGCCCGAATCTCACGATGATCGAAGGCATCGGGGCGATCGCGATTCCGAACTGGGCGACCGACATCCAGGCTGGACCGGCGAACGAGTCGGTCCAGACGGTCACGTTCACTGTCAACACGCCGAACCCAGAGTTCTTCGACGTGCAGCCCGCCGTCAACAGCGCCGGCCGGCTGAGCATGACCGTGGCTGACGGCGTGAGCGGCGAAACCACGCTCACCATCAGCGCGGTCGACGACGGTGGAACCGGCAATGGCGGGGTGGATACGTCGGCCGCGGTGGTCGTCGACATCCTGATCTCGCCCGAAGACTTCGACGGTGTCGACCAGGCCGTGGACAATGCGCCCGGCCTCTTCAACCCTCGACAGATCGACACGGATGGCGACGGGATCGGTGATGTTGCCGACCTGTCGCCGACCGCTCCCGGATCCACTGGCGTCTTCACCTACTCGACGATCGAGAGCAGCGAGGATCTGAAGGGCACGGACGGTGTCGCAGCAGACTTCGACGGAGATGGGCGCCTCGACCTGGCAATCTCGACCGAGGACAATGGCACGTTCGTCTGGCTCAACACCGGAGCTGGCCTGGCGTTCGGCGACCCGGACCACTACGACAGTGACGACCAGGTCCAAGGAATTGCGAGCGCCGACCTGAATGGCGACGGTCACCTCGACTTCGTCACGGCCCAGGTCGGTGGAGGCAACGAAACCTGGATCAACGCCGGCGACGGAACGTTCTCGCTGGACCAGACGCTCGGTGCGTTCGACAGCTACGACGTGGCGTTGGGCGACCTCGACGGTGATGGCCACATCGACGTCGTGTCCGCCAACTACCAGGATCACAACGCGATCCGGTTGAACGATGGAGCCGGCAACTTCACGCTCACGCAGGTGTTCGGCGCTGACAGCGCAAAGAGTCGAGCGGTGGCGATCGACGACATCGACGGCGACTTCGACCTCGACATCGTGATCGGCAACGAAGGCCAGGCCAACACCGTCTGGATCAATGACGGCACGGGCACCTTCACCAGTTCGGGGCAGGCGCTCGGATCGGCGAAGACGTGGGACATCGTCCTTGTCGACTTCAACCGCGATGGTGTTGCCGACCTGGCTGCGGCAGCCGACAACGATCCCGACACGCTCTGGATGAACAGCGGGAACGGCACCTTCGTCGACACCGGTCAGTCGCTCGGCAATGGGCATACCCGGTCGCTGACCACCGGCGACGTCGACGGCGATGGCGACATCGACATCGTGTACGGCGACCACAGCGCCGCCAACTCCGTCTGGCTCAACGACGGCTCGGAGAACTTCACGGACTCAGGTCAGAGCGTGAGCGTTGCCGGCGACACGGAGGCGGTCGTGCTCGCCGACTTCACCGGCGACGGTGCGCTTGACATCGTCTCGACCCGCAACGGAAACAAGACTCGCTTCTACATCGGTGGGATCAACTGACCGCGTGCGGTCGCCGTTCGATAGCGTCTGATCATGTCGTTTGATCTGGCCACCGCAACCACTCTCCAGACCATGCACGCGCTTGGGGCTCGCGAGATCAGCAGCGTCGAACTCCTCGACGCGATGATCGCAAACATCGAACGGTTCAACCCGGACGTCAATGCCGTTGTCGCTCAGGACCTCGAGCGGGCGCGGGTGGAGGCGACGGCGGCCGACGATCTGCGAGGAACCGACGAGTTCATCGGCGGGTTGCACGGCCTTCCCATGACCATCAAGGACACGTACGCCACGCTGGACCTGGTCACGGCCGCCGGTTCGCCGAAGTACGCCGATCACCTGCCGGAGAAGGACGCCACCGTCGTTCGGTTGCTGCGCCGGGCTGGAGCCGTCGTCTGGGCGAAGACCAACGTTCCGCTGTTCGCCGGCGACCACCAGACCTACAACGACGTCTACGGCCGTACCAACAACCCGTGGAACCTCGACCGCACCGCAGGAGGATCATCGGGTGGGTCGGCCGTGTCGGTCGCCTGCGGGTTCACGACCGCAGAGGTCGGCAGCGACATCGGCGGCTCGATCCGTCAGCCCGCCGCACTCAATGGTGTCTTCGGACTGAAGACCACCCACGGCCTCGTCGGCGGCCGCGGCCACATCCCGGGTCCGCCCGGCACGGTGTCCGAGGGCGACCTCGTCGTGCACGGGCCGATCGCCCGAAGCTGTGGCGACCTCAAGCTCCTGCTGGAGGTCCTGACCCGTTCGACCACCGCCTTTCGTGGCGTTCCCGGCGCTCGCCTCCAGAAGTTCGATCGTCAGCCCGATATCGCCGACATGCGCATCGGAATCTGGTCCGACGATGCGGTGTCGCCGGTCGATCAGCAGGTCCGAAACGTCGTCGAGGCTGCCGGCGTGGAACTCGAGAGCGCGGGAGCGACCGTCCGCAACGACGTGCGCCCGGAGACCAGCTCGGAGGAGATGCACCACATCTACCTGCGTCTCCTGAACTCGGCGATGTCCGGTGGCGTGTCCGCCACGGCGATCGAACAGTTCGCCGAGGCTGCGGGCGAAGGGTGGGGGCCGGCCGACGACCACGAAACCAACTTCGCCCGGGGTGTGCGCTTGCCGCATCGTGAATGGATGCGCTCCCACGAGCATCGTGTGCGCGTGCAGCTCGAATGGGAACAGATCTTCCACGACATCGACGTGATGATCGCTCCGGTGCAGCCGGTGCCCGCATTTCCGCACAACACGGAGGCGAGCTACGGCCACCGCACGCTCATCATCAATGGAGAAGAACAGCCGTATCCGAACCTGCTGTTCTGGGCTGGACTCGCCACCATGCCGCACCTGCCGTCGCTCACGATTCCGCTCGGCATGAGCGACGATGGGCTGCCGATCGGCGTGCAGCTCATCGGTCCGATCTGGAGCGACCACAAGCTCTGCAGCATGGGCGAGGAGATCGCCAGCGTTCTCGGCGTTCGCTTCACCCCTCCACCGATGGTTCGCGCATGACCGAACCGGTCTCCTTGGACCAGCACGACGTGCCACCCGAGCGGGGTGTCTTTGCCAATCGGACGTTGAATCTGCGCACGGTGCCGGTCGTCGGCTACGACATGGACTACACCCTGATCCACTACCACGAGGCGGAGTGGGAGGGCGCGGTCTTCGAGCATGCACGCGATGCATTGATCGAGCGGGGCCTTCCCGTGGCCGATCTCGTCTTCGACCCCGATGAGTTCACCGTCGGGCTCGTCTTCGATCTCGAACGCGGCAACGTGCTGAAGGCCACGCGGTTCGGCTACGTCGTGCGCGCCCGACACGGGCGAGAGCTGCTCACGTTCGACCAGATGCGCGACGACTACCGCGGCACGATCGTCGAACTGTCCTCCGATCGATTCGTCTTCATGAACACGCTGTTCGAGCTGTCTCGGGCCAGCCTGTTCAGCCAGCTCGTCGCTGAATACGACCAGCGTCCGCTGCGTGGAATCCGCAGCTACGCCGACGTCTACCGCGTCGTCGACGAAGCGCTGTCGGTCGCCCACCTCGGTGGCCAGCTCAAAGCGGCCATCGTCGCCGACAAGGAACGATTCGTCGTCCCCGATCCGGACATGGTGCCGACGCTGCAGGAACAGCGTCTCGCCGGGAAGAAGCTTGCGCTCATCACGAACTCGGACTGGGCCTACACCCGGGAAATGATGCCCTGGTGTTTCGACCGATTCATGCCCGAGGGCGACACGTGGCGCAGCCTCTTCGACCTCGTGATCGTGTCTGCGAACAAGCCACGGTTCTTCACCGGTCGGGATCCCATCTATCGGGTCGTGGACGAAGACGAGTCGCTGCTCCTGCCGCACTACGGCCCACTCGAGCCCGGCCACGTCTACTTCGGCGGCAACGCCCGTCTCGTGGAAGAGACGTTCGACCTCGAAGGCGGGCAGGCGCTCTACGTCGGCGACCACCTCTTCGGCGATGTCCACGTGACGAAGGACGAACTCCGCTGGCGGACCGCCCTCATCGCACGCGAGCTCGAACGAGAGGTGAGCGATGCGGTGGCATTCGCAGACGACCAGGCGAGTCTCGAATCGCTCATGGTGGAGAAGACGGCAGTCGACCGCCGTCAGGCTCAGCTTCGGCTCGCCCGACGCACCCAGCGCGGGGCCGCGGTCCAGGAGGCCCTCCAGAAGGCCACGGCGGAGGCGACGGCACTCGACGAGCGCATCGCGCCGCTTGCCCGGGCGGCGGGCGAACTCGGCAACCCGACGTGGGGTCCGCTGATGCGGGCAGGAAACGACAAGAGCCTCTTCGCCCGGCAGGTCGAACGGTATGCCGACGTCTACACCTCGAGGGTGTCGAACTTCCGGCCCGAAACGCCCTACGCCTACCTGCGGGCAGCGCGAGGATCGTTGCCGCACGACTGAGCCTGCACATTCAAGAACGCGTTGTTCCGGTCGATTGGAACGGCCGTGAGGCGGTCACAGGAGCGTGAGGCGAACGCAGCTGCATTCGGCTCCGACAGCGAACCGGATTGGTTCGAGGTCGTGGAGCGCAGCCCGGTCGCGTCCGTCCTCCTGTACGCCGCATCGAACGCAGTGGCTTCGCAGGCGACGGTTCTGCACGCCAACGAGGCGGCGAGAGCGCTGCATCCTCGCCTGAGCGATGCAGCTGACTCGACGCTGTTCGATCTCATCGACGACGCATCCGTCTCGCCGGTCGCCGAGCGATTCACCCATGTCGTCGAGGGCGCCGCCGGCGCAACCCTCAGCGTCGTCGTTCGGCCGGCAGCCTCGGACCTCGGGGCCGAGGATGATGTCGAGTCCTACGAACTGAAGCTCCGCGCACTCGACGCCGACTGTGTCATCGCCCAATTCGTGTCCCTCGATGGTTCGCGGTCGATGGTCCATGCACTGGAGGAACAGCAGCGATTCCGTAGTGCCCTGCTCGAACTCAGTCGTCTTGCCCACGAGACCACCGACGACGACGAGTTCTGCCAACGGCTCATCGAGCGGGCGGTGGATGTGGTCCCCGGTGCGCAGGGCGGCAGCGTGCAGCTGCACATGCCGGGCACCACCCGCTATCGGTTCGCCGCAGCCGTGGGCTACGACCTCGAAGGCCTCCAGCAGAACACCCTCGATCGCACCGAGTTCTTCCGGAACACCTCAGATCCGGCTGCCCACATCGTGCGCGACCTCGCGAACAGCGAGCGGGGGGAGGAAACGAAGGAGTGGCTGCACACGTTCGGGCGCCTCGACGAGATCGTCGTCAACGTGTCTGCCCCCGTACTGGTGGGCGGTGCGCCCGTCGCGTTTCTCAGCCTCGACAACTTCGAAGATCCGAATGCGATGACGCGAGCGAGCGTCGAGATGACCACCGTGCTCGGCAACCTCATCGGCGACCTCTGGCGCCGTCGCGAGCTCGAAGCAGAGGTGCGCAAGGAACGAGAAGCGTTTCGACACCAGGCGCTGCACGACCCACTCACCCAACTCCCGAATCGTCGGAACCTCGAGCGCTGCCTGTCGGACATGCTCACGGCCTGCCGCGACGGGGGCCACCCGACGTCGGTGCTGTTCGTGGACATCGACGACTTCAAAGGTGTCAACGATCGACTCGGACACGACGTCGGCGACATGTTGTTGATCGGTGTCGCCAACGGATTGAACTCCGTCGTACGCGGCGGCGACGTCGTGGGTCGCTGGGGTGGGGACGAGTTCCTCATCGTGCCCCGCCGATTCGACCATCCCGACGAGGCGGAACGGCTTGCCGCGCGGATCCTCACACGCTTCGAGACCGACCTCGACCTCAACGAGGACGGACTCACGTACCGCGCCCGTCTCTCCGTCGGGATCGGATGGACGGCCATCAGCGATGTGGACTCGAGCACGCTCGTGAACGCGGCCGACGAGGCCCTCTACGCCGCAAAGGCAGCCGGCAAGGGTGTCACGAGATTCCGGTCGATCAGCGCATCGCCGTCTGAAGCGGCCTGACGGTCAGCTGCGAGAGCGGCGACGAAGCAGACGGATGACGCCGAAGAGCGCGGCGAGGCCTGCGGCGACCGGAACCATCCGCTGCCAGGTGGCGGCACCGCCGGCCACATCCAGAAGGTCGATCGGCTCCGCCTCGGTCTTCTCCGGCTCCGCGGGAGGGGCTTCTGCTGTAGAAGTCTCGGCAGCGGCTCCGGCGTTCTCCGGCACTGGTGGCGGAGCGTCCTGCGGAGTCTCCGCAGGCGCTTCCTGCAAGGCGGCCATCTTTCCTTCGAGGCAGTCGGCGAACTGGCCGAGCAGCTTCTCGCTCACGTCCTGCATCACGCCGCGACCGAACTGGGCGACCTTGCCGCTGACCTTGAGATCCGTGACGATTTCGACGCGGGTCCGCTCGCCCTCGTCGTGCATCTGCGCAGTGATCAGCGCGTTTGCGTTGCCGGTGCCGCGGGAATCGCGGCCCTTCCCGTCGATCACGGCCCGCTTGGCCGCATCGTCCTTCTCGACGAAGGTTGCGGTGCCCTTGTACTGCGCCGTGACCGGCCCGACCTTGATCTTCACGTTGCCGGAGTAGACGCCGTCCTCTTCACCCTCGAGCGTTGCGCCCGGCATGCACGGGGCGATGAACGGGATGTCGGTGAGCGTGGTCCACGCAACATCGATCGGGGCATCGACGGTGAATTCGTTCGCAATTTCCATGGGGGCTCCAGTGCGGCGGGGGACGGACCCAGCATGCCAGATCCTCCGGTGCGAGACTCTGCGAATGCAACTGCACACGGAACGTTCAGGGTCCGGCACGCCGGTCCTCTTCATCCACGGCTGGCAGAACGACACCTCCGTGTGGGCGCCGATCGTGACCGAGCTCGACGACGAGGTTGCCTGCATCGCCGTCGACCTGCCCGGGCACGGACACTCGATCGTGGATGATCCAGCCGAGTACGAGCGTGACGCCGTGCTCGCATCGCTCGAGACCGTCGTGAACGACTGCGCCGAACCGCCAGTGCTCGTCGGACATTCGCTCGGCGGGTTCCTGTCGCTCTCGTACGCAGCGACGCGCCCTGGGTCGGTTCGAGGACTCGTGCTCGTGGCCACCGGACCGGGCTATCGGAGCGAAGGCCCGCGGGCAGCGTGGAATCAGTGGGTGCAGGACAACGCCGATCCGGATGCTCCACCGCACCAGGAACGGATCTGTCTGCAACACGACAGCCTCGTGATCGACTCGCTTCCCTCGATCGACGTGCCGACGGCCATCGTGGTCGGCGAACGCGACACCGGTTTCCACGCCGCCGTCTCGGTGTTCAGCGAGAAGATGCCGAACACGACGACCCACCGGATCGCTGACGCCGGCCACATGGTGCACGCGAAGCGGCCGGTCGAGGTCGCTGCGGTCGTGCGCTCGATTCTCGCTCGCTGAGGGCGGCTCGAGTCCCGGACGGTCGACCGCGGTGGTTACGATCGGGCCAGCGACATCGAGACACAACGAGAGGACCTGCATGGACACGGTGCTGGTGGAGAAGAAGGATGGCTACGCCATCGTCACCCTGAACGACCCGGATCGGCGCAACGTCTTCACGTTGGAGATGAGCGCTCTGGTGCAGGACATCTTCGACGACCTCGAAGCCGACCCGTCGATGAACGCCGTGATCCTGACGGGTGCCGGCAAGGGCTTCTGCTCCGGTGGACACCTCGATGAACTGCTCGACAACCCCGGCCACGATGGGCTTCGGCGGATCTACGCCGGGTTCGTACGCATCGCCAACAGCCGACTCGCCACGATCGCCGCGGTCAACGGTGCTGCGGTCGGCGCCGGGATGAACGCCCTGCTGGTGTGTGACCTCGTGGTTGCGGCGGAGTCCGCCAAGTTCGACTCCCGCTTCCTGCAGATCGGCCTCGGGCCGGGCGGTGGCCACACGTGGCGGCTGCGGAACATCACCGACCTGCAAACGGTCAAGGCCATGGTCCTCTTCGGCGAGGTCCTCGACGGTGCTCGCGCCGCCGAGGTCGGCCTCGCCTGGCGGTGCGTGCCGAACGACGAACTGCTTGCCGCAGCGGAAGCGTTGGCCGCCAAGGCAGCGAACGCACCGCGCGAACTGCTCATGCGAACCAAGGACACGATCCACCGCACGTCGTCCATCACCGAGAGCGACGCTGCGATCGACAACGAGTTAGACACACAGGTCTGGTCCATGGGGGAGCCCGCCTTCGTCGACATGGTGTCGTCGCTGAAGAGCCGGATCAGCGGAAAGGGCTGAGGTGTCAGGCTTCGATTTCAAGCTTTCGCCCGAGCTCGAAGCGCTGCGCGAGCACGCCCGAGCCGTTGCCCAACAAGGCGTTGCCGACCACGGTGTCCACAACGACTCGTGGATCAACGGCTTCTCGAAGGAGTTCTCCCGCACGATTGCCGAACATGGCTGGGTCGGCATGACCTGGCCGACCGAATTCGGCGGTGGCGGTCGGCCCAACATCGAGCGCGTCATCATGGCCGAGGAGATGATCGGGGCCGGCGCGCCGATCGCTGCGAGCTGGTTCGCCGATCGACAGTTCGGGCCCTCGCTCTACACGTACGGCACGCCGGACCAGCAGGCCGAGTACCTCCCCGACATGCTCTCGGGTGCCACCACCTGGGGCATCGGCATGAGCGAACCCGACAGTGGGTCGGACCTCGCCAGCCTGAAGACGGCAGCCGAGCGCGACGGCGACGTGTTCATCGTCAACGGGCAGAAGATCTGGACGAGCGGCGGTGCGCTCGCCGACTTCGTCTACCTCATCTGCCGGACGGACGCGACCGGCCGCCCGCACGAAGGCGTCTCCGAGCTGATCGTGCCGATGGACCTCCCCGGAATCGAGGTCCGGACGATCCGGGACATGGTGAACAACACCCACTTCTGCGAGATCTTCTTCACCGACGTTCGTGTGCCGGTGGAGAACCTCGTCGGGGTCGAGGGCGGCGCATTCAAACAGACGATGGTGCAACTCGAGCACGAACGTGGCGGCATCGACCGCCTCGTGTCCAACCGGCCGTTGTACGACCTCGCGGTTTCGAAGGCCGACACCGACGACCCGCGTGTCCGGCAGGAAATTGCCCAACTCGAGGCCGGCTATCACGTCGGTCGACTCCTCGTGTACCGGGAGGTGCTGCGTCAGGCGCCGAAGGGCTTCAGCGCGGCAACCAAGGTCTTCTGTACCGAGCATCAGGTGCGCGTGGCGGACTTCGCCTCGCGCGTGCTCGGCCTCGAAGCGACGCTCGACAATCAGTGGAGTCTGGAGATCTGTTACAGCCCGAGCTACAAGCTCGCCGGCGGCACGTCCGAGGTCATGCGCAACATTCTCGGCGAGCGCGTGCTCGGTCTGCCGCGCGAACCCCGGGCCTGACCCGAATGGGTCCTTGCAGGAATCAGTGAGCTACCGTCGGGTAACCGCTCGATTCCACCGGTCGGGCGTTGGACCTCCCAGGGGGAAACACACATGAAGAAACTGCTGACCATGCTCGCCGCCATTGTGATGGTTGCGGCCTTTACGGCTCCCGCCGGCGCACAGGACACTGTGACCGGCACCGTCGAAGCCGATCCGGCCACCGTGCCTGCGGCCGGCGAGCACACACTCACCGCAAACGGTTCGGGCTTCATCCCGGACACGACCATCCTGCTCGGCGCATGCACGTCGCCGGCCGACACCCTCGTTCCGGGCGTGTCGAGCGTGGAAGAGATCACCGAGGCCGCCCTGGCCATCGATGCCCTCGTGGACTGTGACCTCGCCACTGCGCTCAACATCGAAGTCGACGGCGACGGAAACTTCTCCGCTGAGTGGACGGGTGAAGTTGGCGACAACTTCTTCTTCAGCGGCGGCGCCCTCGATGGCTCGCAGGCCGGTGCCGTGTGGGTCCCGATCGTGGATCCGGCCGCAGCCGAACTGGCCGTGACCGGCGCAGAGTCCTGGATGATCGCCCTGTTCGGTGTGGCTCTGCTCGCCGTTGGTGCGCTCAGCCTCCGCGGCGCTCGCCGCATGGACATCGCCTGAGTCGAATGATGTAGTCGAAGCGCGGTGCCCGAGCGGGCGCCGCGCTTCGTCGCGTTTTCACCCACCGCGCCCCAGCGCAGTTGGCGGCGCAGCGGCGTGTCAGGTCCGGGCGGCTGCCTGGTTGACGAGCCAGCCGAAGATGGGGTCCGTGTCTCGAGTGTCGAGCATTTCGGGATGCCACTGCACGGCCACGATCGGCAACTGTTCGTGTTCGATCGCCTCGACCGAGCCATCGTGGCTCGCGGTGACCTTGAGCCCGTCGCCGAGACGGTCGACGGTCTGATGATGGAGTGAGTTCACGCCGCGCGATTCGCCGTACAACTCCGCGACGACCGAGCCGGGCTCGATGGTGATCTCGTGGGTGTGCAGCGTCGGGTTCTCGTGGAACTTTGCATGCTCCGGCACGTGCTGGTGCAGGGTTCCACCGGCGTGCACGTTGATCATCTGCAGTCCTCGGCAGATTCCGAGCACCGGCAGTTCGCGGTCGAGCGCTCCGGTCAGCAGGTCGAGTTCGAACTGGTCCCGAGCCGGTTCCGGCGGGAAGTCTTCGGTTTCGGGTGCGGCGTCGTACCTGTCGGGCCCGATGTCGGCTCCGCCGGAGAGGAGGATGCCGTCCAGGTGGTCGATGAACATCTCGGGTGCGGCATCGAGCGGAAGGTTGACGGGCAGGCCGCCGGCCTGCAGGACGCCGCGGGCGTAGTCGGCGTAGTACCAGTCGCCTTCGAGGTGGTGGAGCGATTCGGGGGTCCCGGCGATTTCGCCAGCGGTCTTGCGGCGGCCCGTGAGGCCGATCAATGGGCGTCGGCTCATGCGGCGTCCTCCTGGGGGAATGCGATGGTGTCGAGGAACCAGTCGACGAAGTCGTGGCACTGGCGGGCGTTGCGAGCGTCGTGATCCATGATGTCTGCCATGATCGCATCCCGATGCTGGCCGTACTCGGCCAGGTACGCATCGTCGGCGGTCTCGAGCCAGCCGGTGATGTGGGCGAGGTCCACTTCTGGATGGAACTGGGTGCCGACACTGCGCCCGAGCGCAAACAGCTGCACGGCCCGTTCTGTCGTCGCGAGCACGTCGGCCTCCGGCGGGGGAGTGAAGCGGTCGTGGTGCCATTCCATCCACGGCCCGGGGCCGGCGGGGTTGGTGCCGTCCGGCCCGTCGTCGAGCACGAACCACCCGATCTCCGTCTCCGGCGCGAGTTCGACGGTTCCGCCCAGCGCTTCCGCGAGCAGCTGACCGCCGAAGCACACGCCGAGCATCGGTTGCTCGCGCTCGTGGGCTGCACGGATCTGGTCGAGTTCCTCGTGGACCCAGCTCCGGATCTCGCCCTTGCGCGTGAGTGATCGGATCGACCCCATGATGGCCACGAGGTCGAAGTCGGCGAAGTCCGGGATGCCGGTGGCGACGTCCGGTTGGTCGTAGTCGTGGGTGATGACGTGTGTGGTCACGGCAAAGCCGCGCTCGATGAGACGCACGGCGACCTGGCCGCCCGGACCGTCGGGTTCATGGGCGACGATGAGGGCGGATTTCTGTGCGGTTTGGGCAGGTTGCTCGGGCACTTCGTTTCCCCCTGATGAAATTAGTTCGCTACCGAACGATTTTCCGACTACGTTAGCCGCAACCCTGCGGTTCGGCATGTGAACTTGCCTTTCCTGCAGAATTACATATTGTATACAAAATTCAAAACGGCCGATTTCGGTCGACGGAGGGAAACAGACATGACGATCAGGAAGCTGATGGCGTTGCTCGCCATCCTCGCGATGCTGGCCGCGGCCTGCGGCAGCGACGGTGACAGCGACACCGCCACCGACGATGCTCCAGCCGAGTCGGACGAAGGCGACGCCATGGAAGACGACGCCATGGAAGACGATGCGATGGCTGAGGAAAGCCACTCGCTCGACATCGATGCGGTGCTCGCCGCCGACCTCAGCAACTGTGCCGAGGCACCCACCGGCGATCCGATCAAGGTCGGCATGGTCATGGACTTCAGCGAAGCCGCCGGCTTCGTCGACGTGCCCGGCAGCGAGGTCGTTCCCTACGTGGCGAGCCTCGCCAACTGCGCCGGCGGTATCAACGGTCGCCCCGTCGAGGTCGAGGTCCGCGAGTCGGGCGCCGACCCGGCATTGGCCACCCAGGATCTGATCGACTGGGGTGCCCAGTTCTTCATCGGCCCACCGTTCGCTGACGCAACCCTCCCGATGCAGCAGACCGGTGGCGGCGAGTACGCCATCTTCGCCGCAGCCTCGACCGAGCCCACGCTCGCCGATGCCGCCAACAACACGTTCCTGGTGACCTTCGACGACAACGGGCAGTCTTCGGCCGCAGCCGAGTTCGCGCTCGCCCAGGGCTTCACCCGGGCCATCGTCTTCACCGAGGGCGAAGGCGTGCCCTACTCCGGTGTCAACCCGGATGCATTCAAGGCTGCCTTCACCGCAGGTGGCGGCGAGATCGTCAGCGAACAGACCTATGCATGGTTCGTCGACACCGACTTCTCCGCACAGGTCAACGAGATCGCCGGCGTTGCCGACGGCACCGAGGTCTTCTTCTCGGCCGCTGCCGCCTTCCAGGTGACCGCGCTTCGTGCGCAGATGGAGGGCCAGGGCCTCGAGACCGTGAACTACATGGGCACGGACGCCCTCGACGCCACCGGCATCATCGCCGATCCGGGCGGCGAAGGCATGGTCCACACGCCGCACACCCTGCTCGTCGAAGGCACCGCCCTCTACGACGTGCTCGACGCCTCCGGCACGCTTGCCAGCGACGCTCCGAGCTTCATGCCGCTCTACATCGACTCGATGTTCCTCGGCATCCAGGGCATCCTCGATTGCGGTTGTGATGACCCGGCTGGCATCGCCGACGCCGTGAAGGAGATCTCGAGCTTCCCGGGTGTCTCCGGTGACATCACCTACGCCGGCACCAACGGCATCCCGCCGAAGGCTGTCCCGATCGTGGTCGTCGAGAACGGCGCCAACGTCCTCCTCGACACGATCGGCTAGCGATACCGCAATGCTCGAAGTCACGGGGCTCACAACAAAATACGGTGCGATCTCCGCACTTCGAGATGCATCCCTGACCGTCGGGGCTGGTGAGGTCGTTGGCCTCATCGGCCCCAACGGGGCAGGGAAGACCACGCTGCTCGGCTCCATCGCCGGGCTGCTGCCGATCGATTCGGGCACGATCCGTTTCGACGGCAACGACATCACCTCCGGCGCACCAGAGAAGATCCTGCGGGCCGGCCTCTCGCTGGTCCCCGAGCACCGGCGGATCTTCGCGGACATGACCGTGGAGGAGAACCTGAAGATCGGTGGCGTCACCCGTAGCGGCGCCGAACGGGCCGAACTCCTCGACGAGATGGCGGAACTCTTCCCCGTCCTGCGAGACAAGTGGGACACGCCAGCCGGCTACATGTCCGGCGGCGAGGCGCAGCAGCTGGCCATCGCCCGGGCGCTCATGTCCAAACCGAAGCTCATCATGATGGATGAGCCATCGCTCGGCCTCGCGCCGATCCTCGTCGACCTGGTGTTCGAACTCATCGACACGCTTCGGGCGCAGGGGCGAACCATCCTCGTCGTCGAGCAGAATGCCACCCGAATGCTCCGGGCCGCCGACCGTGCCTACGTCCTTCGGAGCGGCGAAGTCGTCGCCACCGGCACGGGAGCCGAGCTCCTCGACCGCTCCGACCTCTTCGACACCTTCGTGGGAGGCTGACGTGACCGAACTGCTCCAGAACCTCATCGACGGGCTTGGCCGCGGCAGCATCTACGCACTGCTGGCGCTCGGCGTCGCCGTCGTGTTCGGCATCATGCACCTGCTGAACTTCGCCCACGGCGAACTCATCACCATCCCCGGCTACCTCACCTACTGGGCCTTCAACCAGGGTTGGAACTGGTGGACGGTTGTCCCGTTGATCATCGTCTCGGCGGTTCTCAGTTCTCTCCTGATCGAACGGGTTGCGTTCAGCCGCGTTCGCGGTGCATCGGACTTCACGCTTCTGCTCACGTCGTTCGGCGTGCACTTCATCGTGGCGGCCGGGTTCCTGTTGTACGTGTCTGCGTCCGTGAAGCCGTATCCGCGCCCGGGTTGGTTCGCCGACACGATCGCCGTCGGATCGCTCAACATCGAAATCTTCGACCTCGCGGTCATCGTCGTCACGATCATCGTGCTGGCCGGGACGACCTGGCTGTTGCAACGGACCATGTTCGGACTCGCGCTTCGGGCCGCAGCGTCCGACTTCGACACCGCCCGCCTGATGGGCGTGAAGTCCGACTCGGTCATCCGCGGCGCTTTCGCCCTCTCCGGTTTCCTCGCCGGGATCGCCGGCGTCTTCTGGATCATGCGTGAGGGTCAGGTCACCCCCACCGCCGGCATCAACCCGATGCTCCAGGGCGTACTTGCTGCGCTCATCGGCGGACTCGGCAGTCTTCGCGGAGCGGTGCTTGGTGGACTGGTGCTCGGCCTGGCCGAGGTGCTGCTGCGGTCGTGGTTGCCGGTCGGCATTCAGAACCTCACCACCGGATTCGTCTTCGTCATGATCGCCCTACTGTTCATCTTCCGGCCCGGTGGCCTCCTCTCCGTTCCGCAGGTGGAGCGCGTCTGATGTTCCCGAACCTCAAACGTGACGTCGGCTTCCCCGTGATCGGCTCCTTCGTGCTCTTCCTCGCGCTGTTCGGCGGCGGGCTGATCTACCAGACGATCCTCAGCAACGGGTCGGCCGAGCGACTCGTCACCACGATGCTCATCGACGCGATCATCGTCATCGGAATCCAGATCTACATCGGCAACACGGGGATTCTGTCGTTCGGCCACATCGGTTTCGGGGCCATCGCCGGCTACGTGTTCGCGGTATACGCGATCTCGCCGGAGGAGAAGCTCAAGCGGATTCCCACCGCGCCGTTTGGGCTCACCGACACACAAGTGAGTCCTGGTCTCGCCATCCTGATCGCGGTGGTGGTCACGCTGGTGTTCGCCGTCATCGTGGGCATCGGACTCGCCCGATCCGGTGCACAGTCCGGCTCGGTCGCCGCAACCGTCATCACGCTTGCACTGCTGTTCGTGACCCACGAGGTCGCCAAGAGCTGGCCGGAACTCACCGGCGGCAACCGCGGTGGCATCTCCTTCGCAATCGGCGAATCGCTCGAAGGGCGGGCGCTCATCCTCGTCGTCCTGTTCGCCTCGATGTTGATCGCTCGGCTCTACGGACAGTCGAGAAGCGGCCGTCTCGCCATCGCCGCCCGCGAAGACAGCCTCGCGGCCCGGGCCATGGGCGTGAACCCGCTCGTGCAGCAGATGGCGGCGCTGCTGTTGTCCGTCGTCATCGTGTCCGTCGGTTCCTCGCTTCGGGTCTGGCAGATCGGATCGATTCTGCCCGACCGCTTCTTCTTCGACTATGCGATGCTCACCCTCGTCATGCTCATCGTCGGCGGACGCAACAGCGTCACGGGCGCAGTGCTCGGCGTTGCCGTGATGACTGGCGCCCGAGAGCTCGCCCGACGGCTCGGCCAGGACGGCTTCGAGGTCTTCGGCCTCGGGCTCGACGAGGCACCGCTCGACTGGGTCTTCCGGGAGAACCTGAACAGCGTCGTACTCGGTCTCGCCATGGTCGGCTTCATGATCTGGCGGCCCACCGGCATTCTCGAGGACTGGGAATTCGACCAGTGGTTGTATCGCCGATTCGGACGCGGAACCCAAACCGAACCCGGCCGACTCGCCGAACTCGACGACGTTCCGGCGGCAACCTTCGAGGCGTCTGGCGTGAGCGTGGCCTTCGGCGGCTTCAAGGCCCTCACCAACGCCGGCATGACCGCCGAAAGCGGCGAGGTCGTCGGCATCATCGGCCCGAACGGTGCCGGCAAGACCACGTTCGTCAACGTGATCACCGGGATGGTGGAGCCGACCGATGGTGCGTTCTCCATCGACGGCGTCGACCTCACGGGGAGCGCCTCCCACGAACTGTCCCGCAGCGGTCTGGTGCGCACGTTCCAGAACCTGAGGCTCTTCGGCGCGCTGACCGTTCGCGAAAATGTCGAGATCGCCGCCCTCGTCGCGAAGGAACATCGGACGGAACGAACGCTCCGCGATGTCGATTCGCTGTTGGCTGAAGCCGGCTTGTGGGAGCACCGCGATCGGCGAGCACGCGAGCTCGACTACGGAAATTCACGCCGCCTCGAACTGGCCCGCGCCGCAGCGATGGCGCCGTCGTTCATGTTGCTGGATGAGCCGACGAGCGGCATGAGCGACAGCGAGTCCCTCACGATGATCGAACAGGTCCGCCACATGGCGGCCACGGTCGGCGCCGGCGTGATCGTCATCGACCACGATCTCGGTTTCATCACCGGCATCTCCGATCGGATCTATGTGCTCGACCAGGGGCAGGTCATCGCCGAGGGAACGCCCGACGAGGTGCAGGCCAATGCCCGTGTTCAGGCGGCCTACCTCGGATCGGCGGCCGACCGATGAGCGCCGGTCGTCGTGGTGGCCTGGCGGATGAGATCGTTGCCTACGTGCGCGGCCGCATCCTTGCCGGCGACATGAAACCGGGGGAGAAGGTCGACCAGGACGCGATCGCTGAGGCCCTCGACGTGAGCCGTTCGCCCATCCGCGAAGCGCTCGTGATCCTCGGGCAGGAAGGTCTGCTCGACGTGACCCCTCGTCGCGGTGCCTTCGTGGCGTCCATCACGCGGGAAGATGTGATCGATCACTACGAACTCTTCGGCCTGGTCTCCGGTCGGGTGGCGGCTCTGGCCGCCGAGCGACTCAGCGATTCGGAGATCTCCGAGATGCGTCTGATCCACGAGCGGTTCGAAGCGGCCACGGGCGAAGACCATTCGAAGCTGAACAACGAGTTCCATCGGCTCATCAACACGGCGGCATCGCGGCGCACACGCTGGTTGCTGCGCCACCTCGAACGCTCCATCCCCGCCGGCTTCTACGCCTTCACACCCGGTTGGACCGAACAGGCCCACACCGGCCACGACGAGATCATCGAGGCCATCACGCGTCGTGACGCCGACGGCGCCCGCCGTGCCATGGAAGAGCATCTCCACGCAGCCGGTGTCGCCGCGGCGGATGCTTTGGCCGAGCGAGGATTCTGGGAGGACGCATGATGATCGATCGCAGCGATGAACAGCACGACGTGATCCGGGCGGAAGTGCGCCGGCTCTGCGACAAGTACGGCAACGAGTACTGGCGCAGCCTGGAACCGAATCGCTACCCGGAAGAGTTCGTCGCCGATCTCACCGCTCAGGGGTGGCTCGGCTCGTTGATCCCCGAAGCGTACGGCGGCGGCGGGCTGAGTCTCGGCGGTGCGTCGGTCATCCTCGAGGAGATCTCGGCGAGCGGCGGCAATCCCAGTGCCTGCCATGCGCAGATGTATGTGATGGGCACGGTGTTGCGCCACGGCAGCGACGAGCAGAAGCAGCACTACCTGCCGATGGTCGCCGACGGCCGAAAGCGCCTCCAGGCCTTCGGCGTCACCGAGCCGGCCGCTGGTTCGAACACCACCGCCATCCGAACCCGGGCCGAGCGCGACGGCGACATCTACCGGGTCAACGGCCAGAAGATCTGGACCAGCCGAGCCGAGTACTCCGATCTCATGGTGCTGCTGGCACGCACCACACCGGCCAACGAAGTGAAGAACCGGCTCGACGGCCTCTCCGTGTTCCTGATCGAGATGCGCAACGACGACGGATCACTCGTCGACGGTCTCACCATCAATCCCATCGACACGATGATGAACCACAACACCACCGAGGTGTTCTTCGACAACGTCGAGATTCCGGCTTCCTCGCTGATCGGCACCGAGGGGCAAGGCTTCCGCCACATCCTCGGCGGCATGAACGCGGAACGCATCCTCATCGCCTCGGAGTGCATCGGCGACGGCCGGTTCTTCCTCGAGCGGGGCAGCGACTACGCCCGCGAGCGGGAGGTGTTCGGCCGACCGATCGGGCAGAACCAGGGCGTACAGTTCCCGCTGGCCAAGGCGCACATCCAGGTCGAAGCCGCGAACCTGATGCGATGGAAGGCCGCGGACCTCTACGACCTCGGAGAGCCGCACGGTGTAGAGGCCAACATGGCGAAACTCCTGGCCAGCGAAGCCTCCTGGGCTGCCGGCAACGCCGCCATGGACACACACGGCGGGTTCGGTTTCGCTGCCGAATACGACATCGAACGCAAGCTCCGCGAGACCCGGCTGTACCAAGTCGCCCCGATCAACAACAACCTGATCCTCGCGTTCGTCGGGCAGAAGTGCCTCGACCTCCCGAAGAGTTACTAGGAGTCCACATGCGTGCCGTACTGCTGAACGCCGCCAACACCCCGCTGGTGCTGGTCGATGATCATCCCGAACCGGATGCCGATGGTGGACTCGTCCTCGATGTGACCGCGTGCGGCGTCTGCCACTCGGACATCCACGTCGCCGACGGCGACTTCGGCAAGGAACCGCCGATCATCCTCGGGCACGAGGTCACCGGGGTGCATCCGGATCTCGGTCCCGTCATGCTCTACGCGCCGTGGGGTTGTCGCAGCTGCGCCGAGTGCGCCGAAGGCAACGAGATGATCTGCGGCGATTCGACCGAGGCCGGTCTCTTCACCGATGGCGGGTATGCCGAACGCATGCGAGTTCCCGACCTCCGTTACCTCGCCGCCCTCGACGGCCTCGACCCCTACGACGCTGCCCCACTGGCATGTGGTGGGCTCACCGCCTACCGCGCCGTGTTGCAGGGACTCGACCGTATGCGGGCGAAGGGTGACTCGGCGCGAGCGCTCGTGATCGGGGCCGGCGGGCTCGGCCAGTACGCCATTCGCTACCTCCGTCTGCTCACCGATGCACACGTCACCGCCCTCGATCTGTCCGAAGCCAAGCAGACAACGGCCATCGAGATCGGTGCGCACGCCGCAGCCGGCGTGCTGGAAGACGGCGAGAAGTTCGATCTCGTCATCGACTTCATCGGCGCTGCGAGCACCCTGCAGATCGCAGGCAACGCGATCGCAAAGCTCGGCGTCGTCAGCGTTGTCGGTTTGGCGGGAGGAACGATTCCGTTCGGATTCGGCGCAGTGCCGCTCGAAGCCTCGTTCGTGGCCAGCGTTTGGGGGAGCCGAGCACAAATGGACGAACTCCTCGACCTCGCCCGACGCGAACCCGACCTCGTCGCACCGGTCGAAATCATGGCGCTCGCCGACGCCGACAAGGCCCATCAACGACTCCGGTCGGGCGACATCCGAGGACGCGTCGTCCTCGACATCGCCGGCCACCGGATCTGACCACTCACCACACGCACACTCGACACCCAGGGGGAACCACCAACCATGACCGGAATCTCAGGATCCATCGACGACTTCCGTGCCGCCGCTGCAGAGGCAGACCTGCACACGGTTGAGCTTGCTGCGCCAGATACGCAGGGTCACTTGCGCGGCAAACGAGTACCGGCCAAACGGTTCCTCGAGACCACGCATTCGGCCGGCGCCAACATCGCCGACGCAATGTTCGTGTTCGACATGCAGAACGATCTGCCGGACAACGAGTTCGTCAACATGGACACCGGCTATCTCGACTGTCACCTGGTGCCGGACAACAGCACCGGTCGCGTTCTCACCCACCGTCCGGGCTACGGGTTCGTGTTCGCCGATGCGCTCGACGAGCATGGGAACCGGCATCCGCTCTCTCCCCGGGGTGTGCTTCGAACGCAGATCGAACGCTGCCAGGCCGCAGGCCTCGACCCGATGGTCGCCACCGAGCTCGAGTTCTACCTGTGCACGCCGGACTGGGTTCCGGTCCAGGAGCACATCCAATACAGCTCGCTCACCGACGCCTTGGAACTCGAGGACGTGCTGCTCGACATGCGGCAGGCTCTGCTCGGTGCCGGTATCGAGGTCGAAGGCTCGAACGCCGAATACGGCCCCGGGCAGATCGAGATCAACACCGGTCCCGCCGACGCCTTGACGACCGCCGACAACACGGTGCTCTTCAAATCCATCGTGAAGCAGGTGGCCGTGCAGCACGGGCTCCGGGCGACCTTCATGCCGAAGCCTTGGGCGGAGCAAGGAGGCTCCGGCATGCACGTGCACACGAGTCTGCTGGCCGACGGTTCAAACGCGTTTGCTCCCTGCAACGACGGAGAGCCGAACGAACTCATGCGCAACTGGATGGGCGGCCTGCTCGAACACGCAGAATCGATGACACTCATCGGCGCCCCGACGAGCAACGGGCCTCGGCGAATCCGTCCCTACACCTTCGCTCCAACCCACGTGACCTGGGGCCTCGACAACCGCACCGTCCTCGCCCGTTGCATCGCCGAAAGCGGTTCGGGTGCGAACCGCGTCGAGTTCCGCTCGGCCGGTGCCGACGCCAACCCGTACCTGATCATCGCTGCGATCCTCGCTGCCGGCATCGACGGCATCGAGCAGAAACGCGATCCCGGCATGCTCTGCGAAGGCGACATGTACGGCAACCCCGGCGACCACACGCCGCTGCCGACCGACCTCGCCGGGGCGATCGCTGCCTACGCCGGCAGCCCACTCGCCGCCCAGCTGGGTGACATCTTCAGCCGCAGCTTCGTCAGCATCGCCGAAGCCGAGGTCGCGCTCGCCGCAGAGAACAACCCGGACCCCGACGACGTCAACGACTGGGAGCGCGAGCGCTTCATGGAGCACAGCTGATCATGGCTGCGTCCGCCGCTCCGGCCGCTCCCAACGTCACCGACGCCTCGCTGTATCTGAACGGCATCCCGCACGACCGGTTCGCCGAGATGCGCGCAACACCCGGCCTGGTGTGGCACGACTACCACGACGGCGGGTTCTGGGCGGTCACGCGACACGCCGACGTGAAGACGGTTTCGAAGAACGGCGAGGTCTTCTCCTCGGCTGTCGGGCACACCAACCTGTGGGACCTCGAAGCCGATGCGTTGGAAGCCCGGCGATCGCTGATCGACACCGATGCCCCCGACCACACCCGGCTTCGCCGGCTCGTGGCCCGCGCCTTCACGCCGAAGAACATTCGCCGGTGGGAAGACACGGTGCGCAGCATCACGGGAGAGTTGTTGGACGCGTTCGTCGAGAAGGGCGAGGGCAACTGGGTCGATGAGGTCGCGGCGCCGCTGCCGATTCGTGTGATCCTGACCATGCTCGGCGTGCCGGTCGAGGACGCCGGCTACCTGGTGGAGCTGTCGAACTTCCTGGTGGAAGGAACCGGCGAAACACAGTCGATTCCGCCGGATGCCTTCGGCAACACGACGGAGCTACGGCTGCTGCCGTTCAACAGCCCAGCCAGCCACGCGCTCTTCGAGTACGGCGAGAAGATCGGCCAGCTTCGTCGCGAGCATCCGCAGGACGACCTCGTCACCTCGCTGGTGCAGGCCGAAGCGGAGGACGGCGACCGGCTCAGCGGCAGCGAGTACCGGAACCTGTTCCACCTGCTCGTCTTCGCCGGCAACGAGACCACCCGTACTGCACTCTCGCATGGCGCCATGGCTCTCGCCGATCATCCGGATCAGTGGCAGCGAGTGATCGACGACCCGTCGATCATCGATTCGGCCACCGAGGAGATCCTTCGCTGGTCGACGCCTGTGCTGCACATGCGACGAACGACCACACAGCCCGTCGAGATCTCCGGAACCCAACTCGACGCGGGGGAGAAGGTCGTCATGTGGTACGGCTCGGCCAACCGCGACGACACCGTGTTCGACCAGCCGTTCACCTTCGATGTGGGCCGGGCCAACAACCCGCACTTCTCCTTCGGAGGCGGCGGCGCACACCTGTGTCTGGGCGCGTTCCTGGCCCGACTCGAAATCGTCGTCCTCCTCGAGGAGATGGCGAAACGGAACATCCATCTCACCAGGCTCGGCGAACCCGTTCGGGCACCATCGAACTTCGTCCACGGCGTCCTGTCCGTGGACATGGCAGTGGAGGCCAACACATGACCGACATGACCACCCACCCGACCCCCAACACGGACCGGCTCGCCGCCGAGCGCGACGAGTGGGTCGCATCGAGCGTGATCGGCCGCCCCTTCTTCGTGGAACGAGCCGAAGGCGCCCGCATCTGGGACGTCGATGGCCGCGAGTTCCTCGACTTCGTCGGCGGTATCGGCACCGCCAACCATGGTCACAGCAATCCCGAGGTTGTCGCCGCCATCAAGGAACAGCTGGACAGCTACCTCCACCAGTGTTTCTCGCTGCACAGCTACGAGCCGTACATCGAGGTGTGCCGCCTGCTGTGCGAGTGCCATCCCGGCGACTTCGACAAGAAGGCGTTCCTCGCGAACTCGGGCGCCGAGGCGGTCGAGAACGCGATCAAGATCGCTCGCTATTTCACCAAACGCGACGGCATCATCTGCCTCGACAACGCATTCCACGGCCGCACCCTCATGACGATGACGCTCACGGCGAAGGTGAAGCCCTACAAGTTCGGGATGGGCCCGTTCGCCCCCGAGGTGTACCGCACCACCGGCCCGTACCCGTTCCGGGGCATCTCGTCCGACGATGCAATCGATGGCCTGCACCGGCTGTTCAAGAACCAGGTCGACCCCAGCAACGTCGCCGCCATCATCTACGAGCCGGTCCAGGGCGAAGGCGGCTTCCTCCCGATGCCCGACGACTACCCGATGCGACTGCAGGAGATCGCTGCGGAACACGGCATCCTCATCATCGCCGATGAGGTCCAGTCTGGCATGGGCCGTACCGGAACACCGGCCGCCGTCGAGCACTATGGCGTTTCTCCGGATCTGATGACCTGGGCCAAGTCGATGGGTGGCGGCCTTCCGATCTCCGGCGTGTCCGGGCGGGCCGACATCATGGATTGTGTCCACAAGGGCGGCATCGGCGGGACGTACGGCGGAAATCCGCTGTCCTGTGCTGCAGCAAAGGTCGCCATCAACCAGGTGCTCGACCCCAACTTCCAGGACTCGGCCAAGGCGCTCGGCGCTCGCATGCGGGCTCGCCTCGACGGCCTCGCCGAGCGGACCGATGCGATCGGCGAGGTTCGCGGGCTCGGCCCGATGCTTGGCATCGAACTCGTCGACGCCGACGGCCGTCCCGACGCTGCGTCGACCGCCGCCGTCGTCGCCGCAGCGTTCGACAAGGGGCTGATCCTCATGGGTGCCGGCGTGGACTCGAACGTGATCCGCGTGCTCGTCCCGCTGGTCGCCACCGAGGCCGACATCGAAGAGGGAATGGCCATCCTCGAGCAGTGCCTGACGGACGTGAGCGCATGAGCGAGGAACTCGTCACCGTTGCGGTGAATGCCGAGGTCTGCATCGGTTCCGGCCAGTGCGAGATGCTCGAAGAGGAGACGTTCTACGTGAACGAAGACACCGTGATCGCCGAGATCACCGGCGACGGCCAACTGCCGTTGGATCGAGCGCAACGCTGCGTCGACACGTGTCCCGCCCAAGCAATCTCGATCGTTTCGGAGGACAACCGTGGGTGAGTTGCAGGTCTTCGACAACTGGATCGACGGATCGTTCGTCGCTCCCGAAGGTGGCGCACGCATGGTCACCACCAATCCCTACACGGGGGACGCGTGGGCAGAGGTCGCCGATGATCCGGCTGCCGTCGACGTTGCGGTCGCCGCTGCCCGCCGTGCGTTCGAGGACGGCCCGTGGGCAACCATGCCGGCCCGAGAGCGGGCGGGCCTCATGCGCAAGCTCGGCGAGCTGCTCACCCGCGACGCCGAAGATCTGGCCAAGATCGAAACGCGGGACAACGGCAAGATCATCCGTGAGACGACGGCGCAGGCCAAGAGCCTCGAGAGCTACCTCGACT
Organism: Acidimicrobiales bacterium; assembly: GCA_020628865.1. GTDB lineage: Bacteria > Actinomycetota > Acidimicrobiia > Acidimicrobiales > SHLQ01 > SHLQ01. Next base: position 77,915 of record JAHDEJ010000014.1, on the reverse strand, counting down.
ACTTCGCGGGCATGACCGACAAGATCGTCGGACAACAGATCCCAAGCCCTTCGCCGAACTTCCTCGTCTACACCGAGCGGGTGCCCAAGGGCGTCGTCGGCGCGATCATTCCGTGGAACTCTCCGCTGGCTCTCCTCACGTGGAAGCTCGGACCCCTTCTGGCCTCCGGTTGCACCGCAGTGGTGAAACCCTCCGACATCACTCCGGTCACGGCATTGCTGTTGGCCGAGCGTGCAGCCGAGGCCAGCATCCCGCCTGGTGTGATCAACGTCGTGACCGGCGGCGCCGAGGTTGGCGCTGCCATCTCGTCGCATCCGGGAATCGACAAGATCACCTTCACCGGTGGTGGAGCCACCGCCCGCCACGTGGCCCGCGCCGCGGCGGACAACCTCACCCCGACGGTTCTGGAGTTGGGTGGAAAGTCGCCGCAGATTCTCTTCGCCGATGCGGATCCTGAGGCAGCGACGAACGGGCTGCTCGCCGGCATCTTCGCGGCCAGCGGACAGACGTGCGTGGCCGGCAGCCGTGCCTACATCCACGAGGACATTGCCGAGGACATCATCGGCCGGCTCGTCGATCGGGCCGGTCAGCTGGTGATGGGCGATCCGAGCGACGTGGCCACCGAGATGGGCCCTGCCGCGTCTGACGCACAGCGGGATCGGATTCTCGCCATGATCGAGCAGGCTCGCGCCGAAGGCGCGACCATCGCCGCCGGTGGCGTCGTCGACCCCGACCTCGGTGGCCGCTTCGTGCGGCCCACGATCATCACCGACGTGGACAACCTCACCTCGATCGTGCGTGAAGAGGTCTTCGGACCGGTGCTCACCATCATGACCTTCCGCGACGAAGACGAGGTCGTGAAGCTGGCGAACGATTCGGACTACGGACTCGCCGCGGGGGTCTGGACGACCGACATTCGTCGGGGCCACCGCATGGCTCGGAAGCTGCATGTCGGAACCGTGTGGATCAACACCTACCGCAACGTGAGCTACATGGCGCCCTTCGGTGGGTTCAAGCAGAGCGGGTATGGCAAAGACAACGGCCTGGAGGCCATGGACGGTTTCCTGCAGACCAAAACGGTCTGGGTGGAGCTCGAGGGCGCAACCCGCGACCCGTTCGTGATCGGCTGATTTTCGTATGCAGGTCGATGCCGGTTTCGATCTGACGGGCCGGCGTGCGATCGTCACAGGCGCGTCCGCCGGCATCGGGGCAGCGATTGCGACGAGGTTGGCGAACGCCGGCGCGCACGTGGTGGCCGTCTCCCGCTCGGGCTCCGCTCCGCCCGGAGCCCAGCGCATCCTGGGAGTGGCGGCCGACCTTTCGGCCGAGGCCGATCTCGAGCGTGTGATTGCCGACGGCGTCGCCGTGCTCGGCGGTCTCGACATCCTGATCAACAACGCCGGTATGGCGGATTTCGTTGCGCTCGACGACATCGACCGGGCCCACTTTGACGCGATGGTCGGCTTGAACCTCTGGGCTCCGCTCCGGCTCTGCCAACTCGCCCACCCGCACCTGCAAGAGTCGGGCGACGGAGCCGTGGTGATGATCGGCTCGATCGATGCGATCCGACCGTCCGGCGGCGCAGCCGTCTACGGGGCAACGAAGGCAGGTCTCATGGGCATCACCGTCGCTCTTGCGCGCGAATGGGCGGACTCCGGCGTGCGCATCAATCAGGTGAACCCCGGTCTGATCGACACGCCGATGGCCGCCGATGCCATCGCCGGCCTAGCGACCCAGCGGGCTCGCTTCAACATCGTGGCTCGCCCGGGATCCGGCGACGAGATCGCAGCGCAGGTCCACTATCTCGTCGCTCCGGTCGGCCGATTCGCCACCGGCCGGTCGTTCGAGATCGATGGTGGGGCGCTGAGTCTCGGCCCCTTCAGCACATTCAATGAGGAGGCCTGATGGCCAACGCCAACGCATTGATGATCCTGACCGAGCTCGAGACGCTCGTGCCGCGCGACGACCTGCGGGGCATCGTGGACCTCGCCGTCGTCGCCGAGGAGGCAGGCTTCGGTGCCGTCATGCTCAGCGAACATGTTGCGCTCGGTCCGTCGGCCAACGAGTTCGGAGTACCGGAGAACCCGAGAGAGTACGCCGCACCCGGCAACCAGGACCCGCACATGTTGTGGCCAAGCTCCCTCCTGATGGCTTCGGCGATCGCGTCGGTCACCACGCAGATCCGCATCGTCCTCGGCGCGCTGATCGCCCCGCTCCGGCATCCGGTGATCCTTGCCAAAGAGCTGGCCACCCTCGACCAGCTGTCGCAGGGTCGGCTGGTGTTCCAGCCGACCGTCTCCTGGCACCGCGACGAATACGACGCCGTCGGGATTCCCTTCGAACGCCGCGGCCGCATCCTCGACGAGGTGCTCGAGGCGATGATGGCGTTGTGGGCGGAGTCGCCCGCCAGCCACGCGGGGGAGCGGTACCGGTTCGAGGACGTATACAGCGAGCCGAAGCCGTTCCGGAACGGCCGGCCCACGATGTGGCTCGGAGGGCAGTCGATGCACGACCCGCTGCTTCGGCGCATCGTCCGCTACGCCGACGGCTTCCACCCGTTCGGCTCACCGTCCGCCGACGACCTGGCGAAGCTTCGGGCCGGACTCGAGGCGGGCGGGCGAATCCCTCGACGATCTGGAGATGATCGGTGGGACCCGGGCCACGTTCGACGGTCCGGACAGCGTCGCCGACCTCGATGCGGCGCTGGCCCCGATCGCCGCACAGTTCGCCGCCGGCTACACGACCTTCTGCATGAAGCCGAGTCAGCACACCGACGACGTTGCGGAAGTCCCCGAGATCTGCCGTCGGATGGTCGATCACCTCAATTCGCTCTGAGTTGTCACGAATCCCGACGCGCTCTCAACCGGTCGCCGGTAGGTTTGATCTTCGTGTCTGATTCGCCCCCGCATCCCGACCATGAGGCCGAACAGGCCTACATCCTCTTGGCCCGCGAGGCGCTCGATGGCATGCAGGAGCGTGCCGCTGCAGTGCTCGAGTTCGGTGAACGAGCCGTGGAGGAGGAGAACACCGTCGAAGCTCGGATCGCACGCGCCCACCTTCGTGACCGCACCGATTCTCTCCAGCTCGGCGAAGCGACCCTTGCGTTCGGCCGCATCGACGAAGATCCGCTCCTGGCCGACGGCGACACGTGGTACGTGGGCCGTCGCCACATCGAGAACGAGGACACGGAACCGATCGTTGTCGACTGGCGCGTCCCGGTGGCCATCCCCTTCTACCGGGCGACCGCCGCCGATCCCCAGGGACTTGCGCTGCGGCGGCGCTTCACGCTGTCGGGTGACGAGCTGGTTGCCCTCTTCGACGAGCACCTCGACGACCCGGACTCGGTGATCGGAGCCGGCCTGCCGGATCCGCTGCTTGCCGAGGTCGAGAAGTCCCGAACGGGCGAAATGAGCGACATCGTTGCGACCATCGCCGCCGAGCAGGACGAGATCATTCGAGCGCCTCTGGCGGAGTGCCTGATCGTGCAGGGAGGCCCGGGCACGGGGAAGACGGCCGTGGGCCTGCATCGAGCCGCCTTCCTGCTCTTCGAACATCGGGAGGAGTTGAGCACCGACCGTGTTCTGGTCGTCGGGCCGAACCGAATGTTCCTGCGATACGTGGGCAACGTGTTGCCATCGCTGGGGGAGACGGCGGTGAGCCAGGCGACCGTGCAGTCGTTGCTCGACGTCAAGTACCGGGTACGTGGCGAGGACACGCCGGAGGCACACGTACTCAAGGGTGACCTCCGCATGGCGGCAGTCATCGAGGCCGCAGCCCTCGACAAGCTCCGGTTGCCGGATGAACCGACCCGTCTGCCGGTGGGCGCCCGATCGGTGGTGTTCGAACCCGAACATGTGCGCCGTGCACAAACGGCCGCGCTTGCCCGCAAGGTGCCGCTCAACAGTGCGCGATCGATCTTCACGCAGGTGTTGTTGCGCGAGGCCAAGACGTTGCTCAGCGACATGGGGCTGGACGAGCCCGCGATCGACGCCGGCGTCGACGCACTCCGTCGAGGCGACGAACTGAAGAAGCTCGTCGCCCGCTGCTGGCCGAACCTGGGCGCCACCACACTGGTGCAGTCGGTGTTGTCCAACGCTTCCCTACTGACCCGAGTGAGCGCAGACCTGCTCACGGACGTGGAACGCCAGACCCTGCATCGCAAGGCCCCCAAGAAGGGTGATGACCCGGCGTGGACGATCGCCGATCTGGCGCTTCTCGACGAGGCGAATGCCCTGTGCGTCGGCGTGTCGCTCGAGTACGGCCACGTCGTGGTGGACGAGGCACAGGACCTGAGCGCCATGGCCCTGCGGGTCGTCGGCCGCCGGGCTCGGAAGGGTTCGATCACGATTCTCGGGGACATTGCGCAGGCAACCGCTCCGGCGTCACAGTCCAGTTGGGACGACGTCGTCCATGCACTCGGGGTGGATCGGGAGCAAACGTCGGTCGAGCAACGCGAACTGACGGTTGGCTATCGCGTTCCCGGTCCGCTGCTCGATGTTGCGAACCAGCTTCTTCCCGTCACCGCGCCCGACATCACCCCGTCCACCTCGGTTCGACATGGCGGTCCGGGGCCGGTCGTGGTGCGCGTCGAAGGGGACGAGATCGCAGCCGCTGTCGTGGGTTCCGTCGAGGAGCTTTCCTCCGACTTCCAGACCACCGGCGTGATCGTCCCGACCCACCATTTCGCTGCGGTCTTCGCCGCACTGGAGACGGCTGGGCTCGATCCGGTGGACACCTCACGGTCACAGACGCTCGGCGCCGCGCTGTCCGTCGTCGACGCGTCCGTCGTGAAGGGTCTCGAGTTCGATGCGGTGATCGTCGTCGAGCCGGGGGACTTTCCCGGCTTGCATGCAGATCCGCTCGTCGGTTTGCGCCTCCTGTACGTGGCGCTGACCCGAGCGGTCCAACGGCTGACCATCGTGCACAGTGCCCCATTTCCCGAACCATTGAAGGTGACCTGACCAGTGACAGCGCGTGATCCGATCCGGCACCAGCGTGAGGGGCACTCGTGGCTCGAAGCTGGGGAGGGCGACGAGACGATCGTGTTCCTGCACCCGATCGTCGGCACGAGCATCTACTGGGAACCGCAAATGCAGGTGCTTGCCGACGGCTGGCGATGCGTCGCCTGGGACGCTCCCGGGTACCGGGGTACGACGCCGGCGGAGCCACCGCTGGCGAACTCGGTGACAGCATCACTCGTCGACTTCCTCAACGTCGCCGGAATCGGCCGTGCCCATCTCGTTGGGTTGTCGCTTGGCGCGATGTTCGCGCTGCATGCGATCGGCGAGCATCCGGATCGCTTCGACAAGGTGGTGCTCGCCGACACGAGCGCGGCCTTCGGCATCGATCCGGACGAGTGGCTGGACGGCTGGCTGGCCGACCTGCGTTCCGGCACGCCGCTGACGGCCGTGGTGGATGCGTCGATCGGAGCGATCACGGCCCGGCCGCCCGATGCGGATCTGCGACGTCGGATCGTGCAGTCCTTCGATGACGTTCCCGACGCGTCCTTCGCGGTCGCGTCCCGATACATCGCCGGACACGACGTGCGGGACCGGCTCGCGTCGATTGCGAACGACGTGTTGGTGGTCGTCGGTGCGCTCGATGGTGAGACGCCGCCCGAATATGCGCGGGAGATCGCCGACGGCGTGCCAAGAGCAGCGTTCGTGGAGATGGCCGGCGTTGGGCACCTGAGCTCGATCGAGGCGCCGGAGGAGGTCACCGATCTGGTTCGGTCGTTCCTTGCGGCGCGATGACGACGCCCTGGAGTAGATCGGCCAGTTGGGATGTCTGTTCGGCCGACAGCCCGCCAAACAGCTCGGTCGACCAGGCGTTGAACCTCGGATAGAGGTCGCTGAAGACGCGGTCGCCTTGGGCGGTGAGGCGCACGAAGACCATTCGTCCATCGTCCTTGCCCCGGCGGTTCTCGACCAGTCCCTGCTTTTCGAGACCCTTGCGAACGCCGGTGACGGTGCCCGGGGTCAGCCCGACCTCGTTGGCGAGGCGGGTGGCGTCCATCTCGCCCCAGACCCACAGGACCCACAGCGAGACGAACGCGCTCCAGGAGAGTCCGATGTCGGAGAGGATCTCGCGCTCCGCCCGGCGGCTCACGACACTCGCTGCCCGGTAGAGATTTGAGATCGTCCGTTGGACCTCGAGGTCGACGGGACTGCCGGACAGCCGGTTGCGAATGTCGGCCTCCGCCTCGTGGAGGGCGTCGGGGTCGTACTCGTAGGGCACGACGAAACCGTACCTTGTCCCGCGTTCCGTCCTGCGTTGACATTACTTTGGGTCCAAAGTAATTTGATCGCGAACAGAGAAAGGTGAAGCGCGTGACGGCAATTGCATCGATCAACCTCCACGACCCGGCGGTGTTTCAGCATGGGATTCCGCACGAGGCGTTCGCGCAAATGCGAAATACCCCGGGGCTGACCTGGTCCCCCGACGACGACGGCACCCGCGGCTTCTGGTCGGTCACGCGCCACGACGATCTCGTCACGGTGTCGCGAGACACCGCAACGTACTCCTCGGGGGAGGGGCACATCCAGATCTACGACATCGACGAGGATGCGCTCGAAGCCCGTGCGTCGATGATCGACATGGACCCGCCCGTGCACACCCGACTGCGTCGGCTTATCAGTTCGGCCTTCACGCCCCGCCACGTCCAGGACTACCGGGCGGCCATCCAGGTTCGGGTGCGGGCATGCCTCGACGAGCTGCAGCAGCGGGGCGGTGGCAACTGGGTCGACATCGTGGCCAAGCCGATTCCGATCGGCGTCATCTGCGACCTGATGGGGGTCCCCGAAGAGGACCACAACCATCTGATCGGTCTGACCGACCATCTGGTGGCCGGCACGGGCGCCGAACCGTTGGAGCCGACCGCCTACGGCAACACGATCGATCTCCGGCTCTTGCCGTTCAACAGTCCGGCCGCCTTTGCGATGAGTGAGTACGCCGCCCGACTTGCCGACGTCCGGCGGGCAACGCCAGCCGACGACCTGATCACCAAGCTCATCGAGGCCGAGATCGACGGCGAACGCCTCACCACCGAGGAGTTCGCCAACTTCTTCCGGCTCATGATCTTCGCCGGGAACGAAACCACCCGATCCTCGATGGCGCACCTCGCCCTGCACATGCAGCGATTTCCCGAGGCGTTCGACGCCGTGCGAGCCGATCGCTCGCTGCTCAGCGCCCTGACCGACGAGGTCATCCGCTACTCCTCGGCGATTCTGTACTTCCGGCGCACGGTGATGGCGCCCACCGTCCTGTCCGGAACCGAGCTCGCCGTCGGTGACAAGGTCGTCATGTGGTACAGCGCCGCAAACTTCGACGAGAACGAATACCCGGACCCGTACGCCTTCCGGGTCGACCGGCCGCCCACGTCCCCGCACGTCGCATTCGGCGGTGGCGGTGCCCACTTCTGCCTCGGCGCCTCGCTGGCCCGCCTCGAGATCTCAGAACTGATCGCCGAGATCCTCGATCGCAACCTCGTCCTCGAGACGGTCGGGGAACCCGAGTTCGTCGAAAGCAACTTCGTCAACGGCATCGAGCATCTCGAGGTGGCTCTGTGACGCTCGGGTCCCCAGCTGCCGACGGCACCACGCGAGACCGGTTCGGGGCCACCGTGGAAGCAGCCGACCCGCAGTCGGTCGAGGCGTGGAACCTCGCGTGGAAGCAGGCGATGCATTTCGTCGACGACCCCTTCGCGACACTCGCAGCTGCGAACGAAGCCGACGAGGCGTTCGCGCTCGGCTCGATCTTCTGTGGCACCTACCGCGTGCTCGGAGGCGCCCGCCCCGACGACCCCGCACTCCAGCAGGATCTGGAGCGCGCCCACCGACGCGCATCCAGTGCCCACGCACGCGGCCACGTCGAAGCACTTCGACATCTGGTCGAGGGAAATTTCACGCTCGCCGGTCGGACCTGGGATCGAATCGCAGCGACGCAGCCCGACTTCGCCGCCGTCCGCTTCGCCCACGACGTCTACCTTCACGTTGGCGATGAGGCCCGGCGACTCCAGTCCAGCCAGCGAGCCTTCGACTCCTGGGCGCCGGCAGAACCCGGCTGGGGCCTGATCGCCGGGCAGCTCTCCTTTGCGCTCGAAGAGGTCGGGCTGTACGACGAAGCCGAGGTGCACGGACGCGCCGCGCTTGCCGACGACCCGCTGGACCTGTGGGCCAGGCACGCGCTCGCACATCTCTACGAAACACTCGACGACAGCGACAAGGCGTTCGCACTCCTCGTCGATGATCAGGACATCTGGTCCGCGCAGGACGGTCTCGCCGTTCACATCTGGTGGCACCTCGCCCTCCGACTCATCGCCGCAGGCCGCCACGACGAGGCGCTCGCCGTCCACGACGCGCAGCAGCCGGCGGCGACCACGCCCTTCCGCCTGTCCGACCTCGCCTCGCTGCTCTGGCGGCTCGAACTCGAGGGCGTGGACGTCGGAAACCGGTGGGACGCGCTTGCCGATCGCTTCGCCGGTCGCCCCGAGTGGCACACCTCGGGCTTTCTCGACCTGCACGGTGCGTTCATCTACACGCGTCGCCCCGACCACGGCGCCGCCGACCGGTTCTTCTCTGGCCTCGCGGAGGATCGAAGCGACGGTGCGGCCGAGAATGATCACATCTTCACCGGCACCGTGGAACCGCTCGTTGCCGCCATCCGCGTCGGCTCGACCGAACCGGCCCGCGCAATTGCGCTTCTCGATGAGCTGGCCAGCCGGGCACACCGAATCGGCGGCAGCATCGCCCAACGCGACATCCTCGACCTCACCCGCACCCACTACGAACAGCGCATTCCCGATACCGACGCCCTGGAGGCGACATGACCTGGCAGCTCACCGACGACCAACTCGCTCTGCAGGCAAAGGCCAAGGCATTGGCGACCGAAGTGATCGCGCCGAAGGCAGCGGAGGTGGACGAAGCGCAGGAATATCCGTGGGACAACGTCCACGCCCTGCGCGATGCCGGGTTCACCGGGATGACCGTGCCGGCCGAGTACGGCGGGCCCGGGCACTCGTTCCTCGACGCCGTGCTCGTGGTCGAGCAGATGGCCAAGGTGTGCGGCGTCACCGGACGCATCGCGGTCGAGGCCAACATGGGCGCGATCAGCGCCGTCATGGCGTACGGCACCGAGACGCAAAAGGCGCTCGCAGCCGAACTCGTGCTCGCCGGCGACAAGCCGGCGATTTGCATCACTGAGCCCGGCGCCGGAAGTGCCGCATCGCAGATGACCACGCGAGCAGACCGCCAGGGCGACAAGTTCGTGCTCAACGGCATGAAGCACTGGATCACCGGCGGCACCGTGTCCAAACTCCACCTCATCTTTGCCCGCGTCTTCGACGAGGAAGGCGAGGAACTCGGCATCGGCGGTTTCCTCGCGATCCGCGACGAGACGCCGGGGCTGACCTTCGGCGAACGGGAGCCGACGATGGGCCTTCGGGCCATTCCGGAGATGGAGGTCATCTTCGACGACATGGTCATCGATGCCGACATGATGGTCATGCCGCCCTCCGGGTTCCGAAAAGGCTTTGGCGACCTGATGAATGCCTACAACAGCCAACGGGTGGGCGCCGGAACCGTCGGGCTGGGCATCGCCACGGGTGCCTACGAGCTCGCCCTTGCGTTCGCCAAGGAGCGTGAGCAGTTTGATCGGCCGATCGCCGAGTTCCAGGGCCTCCAATGGATGCTGGCCGACATGTCGGTGCAGCTCGAGGCCGCCCGCAGCCTCACCTACCGAGCCGCAGAATCCCGGGGAGCCAACGGGTCGCCGTTTCCCGACGCAGCGATGGCCGCGCAGGCGAAGATCTTCACGGCGGAAGCATCCATCCGTGTCGTCAACGACGCCCTGCAAGTCTTCGGCGCAGCCGGCTACAGCCGTCGGAACCCGCTCGAGCGGATGTACCGGGACGTGCGCATGTTCACGATCGGTGGAGGCACCGCACAAATCCTGCGCACGGTTGTGGCCTCGCGCATCCTCGACATGAAACTACCCCAGGGGCGGGGCGGCTTCCTGCCCCGCGACGAACGGAGCTGACCGTGGCACGACCCCTCGACGGCGTTCTCGTCGTGGCTCTCGAGCAGGCCGTGGCGGCGCCGTTCGCCACGCGGCAGCTGGCCGATCTCGGCGCCGAGGTGCTGAAGGTCGAGCGCAAGGGTGAGGGCGACTTCGCCCGGGACTACGACAGCGCGATGGGGGGAAGCTCGGCGTTCTTCGTGTGGGCGAACCGGGGCAAGCAGAGCATCGAACTCGATCTGAAAGATCCCGATGATCGGGCAACGTTCGACCAGCTCATCGCCGGCGCAGACGTGTTCATCCAGAATCTGTCGCCGTCGGCTGCCGGACGAATGGGTGTGTTGGCCGACCAGTTGCGCGAATCGAATCCCGGCCTGATTGCCTGCGACATCTCCGGCTACGGACTCGGCGGGCCCCGAACCGACGACAAGGCATACGACCTCGCCATCCAGGCGGAGGGTGGTGCGATCGCACTGACCGGCACACCGGAGCAGGCGAGCAAGGTCGGGTTCTCGATCGCCGACATCGCCTCCGCCATGTACGCCTTCTCGTCGATCCTGGCGGCCCTGTACCGAAAGCAGGTGACGGGGGATGGCGCGTCGGTCGAAGTCTCGATGCTCGAAAGCCTCGCCGAGTGGACGGCCGCGCCGACCTACAACGCCGTGGGCCGAGACGTCGTTCCGCCCCGATCCGGGCATCGTCACACGCTCATCGCCCCCTACGGCCTGTACGGCCTGGCCGACGGGACCGACGTGCTCATCGGCGTGCAGAGCAACCGCGACTGGGCTGCGTTTGCCGAGCATGTCCTGCTCGACCCCGCCCTCGTCGACGACCCACGGTTTCGGGACAACACGGATCGCATCGGCAACATCGACCAGCTCGAAACCGTCATCAACGCCGTCTTCGCTGCTGAGTCGGCCGACGAGATCCTCCAGCGATTGCGCGACGGCGGCGTGACCCACAGCCAGGTCAACGACCCGCTCGCACTCTGGCAACACGACCAGCTCCGGGCCCGCGAACGATTCATGGACGTGACCACGCCGACCGGCTCGGCTGAGGTGTACCGACCACCCTTCAACATCAGCGAGGTGGGTCCGCCAACGCCCGTCGTTCCGGCGCTCGGCGAAGACACGACCGGGCTGGCAGCCCGACTGATCGAACGAGGAAGAGCATCCGGTTGACTGGGCAATAGCCTGACCCCGTGACCGGAGCGAATGCGGCAGGCGTGCAGCTCCGGATGGGGCGCAAGGAGTTGGTCGGATTCCTCGCGCTCGTCACCATGATGAACGCGTTTGCGATCGACGCGTTCCTGCCCGGCTTCGCCGAGATGCGCATCTCATTCGGGCTCGAGCCAGACAGCCCGCTGCTCGGACGGACGATCTCGTTGTTTCTTCTTGGCAACGCGCTCGGGATGCCGGTGTACGGTCCGCTCACGGACTCGGTCGGTCGAAAGCGGACCCTCAACCTGAGTCTTGCGTTGTACATCGCGGCGGCGCTGATGGCGGCGCTCGCGCCAAACCTCATGACCCTGTACGTGAGTCGGGTCATCTGGGGGATCTCTGCCGCCGGGCCCCGCATCGTGGCGCAGGCGGTGATTCGAGATCGGTACCAGGGCGACGAGATGGCGAGGGTCATGTCGTTGGTGCAGACCGTGTTCTTCGCCGGGCCGATCCTGTCGCCGCTGCTCGGGTCGGGCATCCTGCTCGTCGCCAGTTGGCGCGTGCTGATGGCGTACATGGCCGTCATGGCGGTCGTGGTCATCGTGTGGGGCGGCCGTATGGTCGAAACGCTCACCGAGGAGCGGCGCACCCCGTTCCAGCCGCAGGCGATCGCCGAAAGCGCCGGCATCGTGCTGCGTACCCGGCTGACCGTCTTCTATGCGCTCGGAATGATGTTCGCCGGTGGTGCCTTCGTGTCGTTCCTGGGCAGCATCGAACTGATCATGGAGTCCGTTTTCGAGCGGCCCGAGTGGTTCGTGCCGCTGTTCGTCGCGAGCGCGTTCGCGCAGGCCGGCGGCGCGCTCACGGTCACTCGCATCGTGACCCGGGTGGGGGCTTCGGCCGTGGTTCGTGCTGCCGCCGTCGGGTTCTCGTTCTCATCCCTGGTGCTGTTCGTCGTGTCGTGGGCGTCGGGCTGGTTGCCGAACGTGTGGGTCTTCATGGCGATCCTGCTCGTGATCAATGCCTTCTTCGTCGCACTGTTTCCCTCGGCCACCAGCCTTGCGTTGGTGCCGATGGGGGAGCGGGCGGGCATGGCGGCGGCCGTGATCGGGTCGATCCGAACTGCGGGAAGTGCCGTGCTCGCGTGGCTGATCAACGATGGGATCGACGGGACCGTCTGGTCCTTTGCGCTCGGGTTTGCCGTGTACGGGTTGGCGGCGGTGACGTTCAGCATGCTCGGTCTGCGGAGCTCGGCCCGCTCGAACTGACCGGCGATTTTCGCACTCACGAGCACGCCGGAATGATCTGCGCTACCGTGGTGGTTAAATGTACGTACATTTGGACGAATCCCCCGAACGGCGGGGGAGAAGTGGAGCCGGGCCATGATTTTCGAGCAGCACTATCTCGATTGCCTGTCGCAGGCGTCGTATCTGATCGCCGATGAAGGCACGAAGCGGGCCGTCGTGGTCGATCCCCGACGTGACGTCTCGCCCTACCTCGAAACGGCGGCCGAGCACGGCCTGACCATCGAGCTCGTCATCGAAACGCACTTCCATGCGGACTTCCTCAGCGGCCACCTCGAGCTGGCGGAGGCCACCGGCGCACAGATTGCGTATGGCAGCATCGCCGAGACCGAGTTCGAATCCCGCAAGCTCGAAGACGGCGAACGCATCTCGCTCGGGCAGGTGGAGCTCGAGATTCGCCACACCCCCGGACACACGCCGGAGTCCATCTCGATCGTCGTCACCGACCGGGACGAAGGCGACGAGCCGTGGGGTGTCCTCACCGGGGACACGCTGTTCATCGGCGACGTCGGCCGGCCGGACCTGCTCTCGTCGAAGGGCGTGACCAGCGAGGAGCTTGCTGCAGACCTGTACGACTCGCTCCACACGAAGCTCATGAGCCTTCCGGACGCCACCCGGCTCTACCCCGGGCACGGCGCCGGGTCCTCCTGCGGCAAGAACCTCTCCACGAACACGTCGTGCACGATCGGGGTGCAGCGGGAGACCAACTACGCCGTCGCCGACATGTCGAAGGACGAGTTCATCGAGGTCGTCACCACAGGCCAGACGGCGCCGCCCGCGTACTTCGGCTTCGACGCGGTCCTGAACCGCGAGATTCGGCCGATTCTCGACGAGCACCAGGCCCCGGCTCCGCTTGAACTGGACGAGGTGGTTCGGTTGCAGGCCGCAGGTGCGGTCGTGTTGGACACTCGTGGCCCCGAGGTCTTCGCCACCGGTCACCTCATCGGTTCGGTGAACATCGGTCTGGGTGGCCGGTATGCGGAATTCGCGGGCGGTGTGTTGCTGCCCGACACGGACATCGTCCTCGTTGGCGAGTCCGGCACCGAGCTGGAGGCCAAGGTGCGCCTCGCCCGGATCGGATTCGACCGTGTCGTCGGGCATCTGGTCGACCCGGATCGCTCACTTGCCGGTTCGCCGGATCACGTGGGTCAGAGCTCGCGATTCGATGTTGCCGCAATGGTGGACGCGATGGCCTCGGTCGAGGGGCTGCAGGTGCTCGACGTTCGCCAGCCCGGCGAGACGGAAGGCGGTGTGGTCGAGGGTGCGGTGTTGATTCCGCTCACGAGGCTGCGGGCCGACATGGATTCGCTGGATCGGGACCGTCCGGTCGCCGTCTACTGCGCGGGCGGCTTCCGTTCGAGCATCGCCGCGAGCCTGATGAAGCTGCACGGTTTCGACGACGTGACCGACCTCCTCGGCGGCTGGGGCGCCTGGACCGCCGCCCACGCCCCCGCCTGACCAGCGGCACCGCCAGCCAACACCCTCCGTCACCAACTCCTCACATCGGTACCTGGTACCGATGTGAGGGGGTGCGCGCGGTAGGTGGTTGAACGGTGGTGAGATTGCGCGCTTTTCGGGTTGGGGTGTGGCGGCAGTGTGGCGAATATTTTGCGAACGTCACGAATGTGTTAGACCGGTGGGGTGTCCAGTGCGCGTGATCTGACGCTGACGTTGTTCGGCCGCTTTCTTCGTGAGCGCGGCAGCTGGATCGCCATTTCTCACCTCGTGCAGCTCCTCGAACCGTTGGGGATCGAACCGGCGTCGACCCGCACCGCGGTCTCGCGGCTCAAACGCGACGGATTGATCAGCGCCGACGAACGCAGCGGCCTCGCCGGCTACGCCCTCACGCCTGCCGGGGAAGCATTCTTCGCCGACGGCGACCTGCGCATCTTTCAACAACCTGAAGTCGGCGAGATCAGATGGGTGCTGGCCACGTTCAGCGTGCCGGAGGCCGAACGAAATCTCCGCTACCGCATCCGCGCATCGTTGCTCGACCTCGGCTTCGGCCAACTGGCGAACGGCCTGCTCATCGCACCCGCCGGCCGACTCGACGAAGCTGCCCGGCGCCTGACCCGAGAAAACCTCGACGCCCGAACCCGGTTGTGGGTCGCCGAACATGGCCCACTCGGACGGCTCGCCGATGTCGTCTCCGAGTCGTGGGACCTCGACCAGATCCGCGAGCGCTACGACCACGTCGAACGAATGGTCGGCGAGGGCACGGCCGAACCGCAGTCCGATGCCGAGGCGTTCCGTCAGCACGTCCTTGCGATCGATGCCTGGCGCGCCGCCCGCTACGCCGATCCCGGCCTTCCCCATCAGGTGCTCGGTCCCACATGGCCCGAACCGTTCGCACGATCGGCCTTCTCCGGGCGCGACGCCGAGTTGTATCCCCGGTCCATCGCCCATCTCGAAGCCACCGCCCCGACCTTCAAACGGAGCGTCGCATGAACGAGTTCACGGACCACCTCGACGGACCAACGGCCTGGCGCGAAACCGGAAACTCCGATGCTCCCGCCATCCTGTTCCTCCACGGCCTCGGCGGCACCCGCAAGGCGTGGGGGCCACAGCTTCGCTCCCTCTCCGCCGAGTTCCGCTGCATCGCCTGGGACATGCCGGGCTACGGGGCATCGCACGGCGAGCCGACCCTGACCTACGGCACGATCGCCAACCGCATCGTTCAGCTCCTCGACGAGCTGCAGCTGGACCGCGTCGACCTCGTCGGCCTCTCCTTCGGCGGGATGCACGCACTGCATACGGCGTTGCGGCACCCGGAACGGGTGCGGCGAATGGTGTTGCTCGACACCAGCCCGGCGTTCGGCATGAACGGCACGCTGGCCGAGGACTGGATCGCCGCCCGGCTCGATCCCATCGACGCGGGCATGACGCCCGCCGACATCGCCCCGATGGTCCTCGACGCAATCGTCGGACGACCGCTCGCCCCGCAGGTTCGGGCCGAGCTCATCGACGCATTCGGCGACATCACCGCGGATGGGTTTCGAGCCGCCGTGCAGTGTCTTCCCCACAACGATCTTCGAGCCGACCTGCCTCGCATTGCGCATCGGTCGCTCGTATTGGTCGGTGAACTCGATGAGGAAACGCCCGTCGAGTACGCCCGGGTGCTGGCGGACGGGCTTCCGAACGCCGAACTGCAGATCCTGCCCGGGGTCGGCCACCTCTCCCCGTCCGAAGATCCGGACGTCGTCAACGAATACATCCGCTCCTTTCTCCGATCACCCGAGGACGTGCAATGACCACCATCGAAACTCCCGCCGTCGCCGCCCGCCACACGGAAGCCGACGACCCGATCCTCACCCCCGAGCGCCTCGACCTCGTCGACCGCGTGCGGGCGCTCGGTCCGGCCATCGCCGGCCGCGCTGCCGCCCACGACCTCGCCGCTGAGTTTCCCCACGCCAACTGGGCGGACTTCGCCGACGCCGGTCTGCTCGGCATCTGCATTCCGAAGGAGGACGGCGGCCTCGGCGGCGATTTCGTCGGCTATGCCCTCGCCTCCGAGGAGCTCGGTCGCTACTGCGGGGCGACCGCACTCACGTTCAACATGCACGTCGCGACGACGCTGCTGACCGGGCAGGTTGCGGACGACCTCGACCTCTCCGCGGAGGACACGGCCACGCTCCATGCCCATCGGTCCATCCTTCGGGAGGGCGTGACCCAACGCCAGGTCATCCACAGCCAGCCATTCTCCGAGGGGGTCAGTGCCGGAGCCACCGAGGGATTCTCGACCAAGGCCGTGCCGGTCGACGGCGGCTATCTCGTGTCGG
>JAHDEJ010000014.1:54432-61558 GCA_020628865.1 Acidimicrobiales bacterium | reverse complement strand
ACCGAGGGATTCTCGACCAAGGCCGTGCCGGTCGACGGCGGCTATCTCGTGTCGGGGCGAAAGATCTTCGCCTCGCTCAGCGGCGGCGCCCACATCAACAATGTGGCCTGCATGGTCGAAGGCGACCAGCGGGTTCGGCTGCTGGGCGTTCCTGCCGATGGCGATGGCGTCACGATCGAGGGCGACTGGGATCCGTTGGGCATGCGGGCCACCGATTCCCGCACGCTCGTCATGAGGGAGGTGTTCGTGCCGGCCGAGCACGAATGGATTCCCGCCGGGGCGTTCGACCAGGCCGCGCAACGCTGGCCCTACTTCTACATGACGCTGTCGTTCAGCTACCTCGGCCTCATGCGGGCGATCATGGACGACACCGCCGAGTATCTCATCGGCAACGGCGGCCCGACGGCCCGACGCAACCACCCGATCAAGCAGCAGGGGTGGGCCCAGATGCAGCTGATCTACGAACGGGCACAGTCGCTCTGCTATCGGGTGCTCGGTGAGGCCGGCGTGGACCCATCGCCGGCAGCGGTACGGCGGGCGTGGGCCAGCATGGTGACGACCATGGACGGCGCGCCCGAACTCGCGTCTCTGGCGATGCGGGTGTGCGGCGGACGTTCGCTGCTCCGCCCGTCGCCGCTCGAGCGGTACTACCGAGACGCCCGCTGCGGTGCGACGATGCTTCCGTGGAGTGTGGAAGTCTGTCTCGAACGTCTCGGCCGGGCTGACCTGTTCGACGACGCCACCGCCTCTCCGAGCTGACCGGGAGCCACCGATGACCGAATGGACCTGGATCGAACGCTACGCCCAGCAGTTCGCCGCCTGCGCATTGCAACCGGGAGAGACCGCCGTCGTGCTGTCGGAATCCCGCAGCCGCCCCGAGATCGTCGAAACCGCCCGCCTCGCACTTGCCCACCTCGGGGCAGCCGTTGTCGATGTCATGCTGCCGACGCCGCCGAACCCGGGGCCGTTGCCGATCCGCTCCACCGGCGCCTCGCAGGCAATCGCCGGCAACCCTGCGGCGATCGCTGCGCTCCAGGCCGCTGACTTCGTCGCCGACTGCACGGTCGAGGGGCTGTTGCATGCGCCGGAACTCGGCCAGATCCTCGGTGCCGAAACACGGGTTCTGATGATCTCCAACGAACATCCGGAGAACGTCGAACGCTGGCCGCACGACCCGTCGTTGGCCGATCGGGTTGCCGTCGGGGTCGAACGCCTCCGGGCGGCGAGCCAAATGCAGGTGACGTCCTCTGCAGGGACCGATCTGACCATCGACCTCGCCGGCGCGGTCACGGCCGGCTCGCACGGCTGGTGCACCGAACCCGGCGACATCGCCCACTGGCCCGGCGGGCTCGTGCTCGCGTTCCCTGCGGCCGGGGCGGTCAACGGCACGCTCGTCCTCGCCCCGGGCGACGTGAACCTTGCGTTCAAGGACTACCTCCGCAGCTCGATCCGCTGCACGATCGTCGACGACCACATCACGCAGGTCGACGGTGACGGCGTCGACGCCGAGCTGTTCCGCTCCTACCTGGCGGCTTTCGACGAGCCCGAGGCATGGGCGGTCAGCCACGTCGGTTGGGGGATGAACACCGCCGCACGATGGGAAGCGATGGCGTTGTGGGACAAGAGCGACCACAACGGCACCGAACTGCGAGCGTTTGCTGGCAACTTCCTCTACTCGACGGGCGCCAACGAGGTGGCCGGCCGCTTCTGTCGCGGCCACTTCGACCTGCCGATGCGCCACTGCACGGTGATGCTCGACGGAGCTCCGGTCGTGGTCGACGGCGAGCTGATTCCCGAGCTGCGCTGACGGGTCAGGCTGCGAGGGTCGATTCGATCGGCCACGGGAGGTCCGCCACGTCCGGGGCGACCCACCCGCGACGGGCATCGACCGAGAACAACACGTCACGGGTCCAGTGGTCCAGGGGCGCCGTGCGGCTGCACGTGGCCACCTCGAAGAGACCCTCCGGTTCATCGGCATCGGCATGCGCCACGGCAGTGACGTAGTAGGCCGTGAGCGTCTCGTGGTAGCCCTCGGTGTCCGTGTTGGGCGTCCCGATTCCGCAGTTGTGGGCCTGGATCGACGCCCGCAGGAACGGCAATGCCTCGGCCGGTGTGCGGTCGCTGAGCGCGACCCAGCAGGTCACCAGGTGGGCCTCATGGGTCCATTCGTCTGCACCGAGGCGTCCGTTGATAAAGCGATCGAACGTGTCGAGATGTGTTGCGAGCACACGGTCATCGTAGAGCGGCGGGCTTCACCCCGGACCTGCTCAGGCGCCTAGAATTCGTTCGCGACCGAACGACCAGAGGTTGGAAAACCATGACCGACAGCATCGCAGGCCTCGCCGACAGGGATCGTGTTCGAGCACTCTTCCCCGATCACCTCGGACTGCCGAGAGGCAAGTACCTGCCCCAGCATCTCGCGGCGAAGGGGACCGGTCATTGCGCCACGCTTTGGGGACTCGGCTATGACCGCAGCATGGTGCCGGCGCCGGGATCGTTCCTGCTCGAAGGCCTGATCGATGTCCACGCCACCATGGACCCGACCACCTTGCGGCCCAGCTGGGAGGACGACCGCACCGCCATCGCTGTGGCCGACGTGGCGCTGCAGGGGGAGCCGTCGCCGTACTCGGCCCGTCAGGTGCTCAAGAACGCGATCGCCGCGTGGGAAGCGCATGGACTGCGGCCGCAGGTCGGTGTCGAGCTCGAGGCTTACCTGCTCGAACCCGACGGCAACGGCGGTTGGAAGGCGTACGACAATCCGCGCGCACTCGTCTACGGCACGGGCCCGTCCAACGACCCGGACGGGGTCATCGACGACATCATGATGGCGGCGAGTGACGTCGGCTTCGCGATCGAGTCCATCAACGCCGAGTTCGACGAGTCCCAGTACGAACTGACCCTCGAGTACGGCGACGCGCTCGGTGTCGCCGACGACATCTTCCTGTTCCGGGTGATGGCACGGGAGATCGCGCTGTCGCACGGCCTCGACCTGACCTTTCTGGGCAAGCCCTTCCCGGAGATCTCCGGCAGTGGCGTGCACGTGAACGTCAGCTTCGTCGACGCCGACGGCAACAACGCGCTGCTCGACGCCTCGAGCGACACCGGCCTCTCTGCGCTCGCCCACCATGCGATCGGCGGCCTCTGCGGCCACCACACGGCGCTCGTCCCGCTGCTGGCCCCGACGGTCAACGCCTACCGTCGCCTGCAGCCGGCCCAACTCTCGGGCTACTGGGCGAACTGGGGAAATGACCACCGCTGCGTCGCCAACCGGGTGCCGACCGATCGTGGCCCGGCGACCCGAATCGAGAATCGGATTGCCGATGGCGCCTGCAACATCCACCTTGCGATTGCGGCCGTGCTCACCGCCGCCCGTCTGGGCTACGAGAACGCGACGGATTGCCCGCCGGCGGAGACCGGAGACGGGTTCGAAGAGGTGAACACCGACGTGTGTGCCGCACCGAACCTCAGCGCCGCGCTCGAAGCATTGGCGGCCGACTCGGTGTTCGCCGACGCACTCGGTCGAGAGGTCGTCGACAACTTCATTGCGGTGAAGGAGGCGGAGTGGGAGCGTTATGTCGAAGCCGAGGGCGACTTCGACGGTGAGAACCCGCCATCCGCCTGGGAGCTGAACGAATACCTGCCGTACCACTGACCGTCGACCACAAGAGGGGATCCAATGGGGTTGGGAGCCGAGATTTCGCTGGCCGATCTGGAAGCGTCGCCGGAGCCGATCCTCGCCCGCCTCCGCTCTGAGGAACCGGTTTGTCGGGTGGATGCGCTCGACATGTGGCTGGTGACGCGATGGGACGATGTCGCCTTCATGGAGGCGACGCCCGACGTGTTCACCGCGGCGACGGAACCATCGTTCCTCGCTCGTGCGCTCGGCCAGAACATGTTGACCATCGACCCGCCCGAGCACGCCCGACTGTCGGGCATCTTCAAGCCACCGTTCCTCTCGAAGGGCCGAAGCGGTCGGTTCGTGGCCGAAGAGCTGGCGGAATTGGCCGAGCGGTTGCTCGATGAGATCGTGTCTCGACGCGTCGATGGCGAGCCGATCCGTTTCGACGTCATGGCCGACTATGCCCAGCCGCTGTCCGCCGGTTCGTTGGCGATCGTGCTCGGCCTCGATGATCACGGTTTCGATCGAATGTGGGCGTGGTGCGAGGGTCTCTGCGCCGACATCGCCAATTTCGAGAACGACCCGGCCCGCACGGCAGAAGCCGAGGTCGTCAAAGCCGAACTCGGCGCGGCGATCATGGCTCGGATCGAGGCCACGACGTCCGAAGACGAAGCGGCCATCGCCAGGTTCGTGCAGGCCGGCGCAACTCCGGAGGAGATCGTCAACAACGTTCGGCTCATGATCTCCGGCGGCATCAACGAACCCCGCGACGGAATCGGGCTCGTCACCTGGGTGCTGCTCGATGATCCAGACCTTCGGTCCGTCATCGACGCCGACCCCGGCCGGATGCGGCGTCTGATCGAGGAGGTCTTCCGCGTACATTCCCCGGTCGGCACCGTCACCCGTCAGACGACGAAGGACATCGAACTCGGTGGCGTCGCGATCCCGAAGGGCGACCTCGTCGCCGGCGTGCTTCGATCGATCAACCTCGACGAGACGCATTGGACGGATCCCGATCGAATCGACCTCGACCGCCGGGAGGGAAGCCACGCCGCCTTTGCCCTCGGCGCACACCGCTGCCTGGGGGAGTGGCTCGGCCGCCAAGAGGTCAAGGTCGGGGTCGAACGCCTCCTCGCCCGGTTCCCGGACCTCCGGCTCGATGACGGCTCGGGCCCGGTGGAGTTGCACGGATTCGAATTCCGCGGTCCCCGCGCCGTTCACGTCGTCGCCCCGGCCTCGTGAGCTGGCGCACGCTCACCGCCGAGGATCTCGAGCGGGAGTACTCGCCGAGCTCCTGCGTCGGCGGCGACATCGCACCGTTCCTCGGCGAGTACGTCAGCCAGAGCCAGGCGGCACGAGACGCGTGCGCCGCCGCCGGGCTCCACGTTGCGCACCTCCGCTATGGCGAAGCGCCACGCCAGATCATCCACTTCGTTCGACCTCAGGCGGCTGGCCCGGTTCCCCTGCTCGTCTTCATCCACGGGGGCTACTGGCAGGAGCTCTCTCCCGACGACTCGTTCTTCGCCGCCGCTGACGGTGTTCGTCACGACGTTGCCTTCGCAGCGATCGGCTACACGCTGGCGCCGGAAGCGTCGCTCGATGAGATCGTCGCCGAGGTGATGGCTGCGCTGGCCCATCTGGTGCGCGAGGCGGAGACGCTCGGGATCGACCCTGCGCAGGTCGTGCTGACAGGCAGCTCGGCCGGCGCGCACCTTGCGGCGATGGCCTCGATCGCGCCGGCAACCGCAGCCGGTTGGCGACCGAAGGCGATGGTGCTGGTCTCCGGCATCTACGAACTCGAACCGTTGCTCGGCACCTACATCAACGACGCGCTCGCCCTCGACCTGCCAGCGGCAAAGCGGAACTCGCCGGCACTGCTGCCCTTGGCCGGCGCCCCACGGGCACACATCGTCCACGGGGACAACGAGACCGACGAATTCAAGCGGCAGAGCGCAGACATGCACCACCGACTCCGCGCCGCTGGCGTCGAGGCGACACTGCAGGAGATTGCCGACCGCAATCACTTCGACGTGATCCTCGACCTCGCCCGACGGGGAGAGAATCTTGGCGAGGCGGTGCTGGATCTGCTGGCGGCGTCAGCCAACGCCAAGGAGGCAACCGATGCCGAACTATGAACCGGTCAATCCGCGCGTGGTGGATCCGGAGGGTGTCGATGCATCGGTTGCACCTCGCCCCATGCCGGTGACGACCGACGAAACTCGCGCCGCCACGGCTGAGGCCACCGGTGGGCATCCGCTCGTCGACTTCTCGGGCACCTCCAACCCCTACATCGACTATCAGAGCATCGACCTGCTGCTCTCCCTGCAGCACCCGCGCAGCGAGGGGTACGACGAAATGTGCTTCTTCGTGATGGGGCAGGTGAAGGAGCTGCTGTTCCGCGGACTGCACTTCGAGCTCGTCAACGCGACCGCGCAGGTCGATGCGGACGAACTCGGCAACGCGCTCGAGATCCTCGAACGGTCGATCGCGTTCATCGACTACATCACTGAGTCGTGGAGCGTGCTCTCGACGATCACGTCCGAGGGCTTCGGCCAGTTCCGCGACACCCTCGGCACGGCGTCGGGCCAGCTCTCGTTCATGTATCGCCACGTCGAGTTCGCCTTGGGCAACAAGAGTCGGTTCCTGGCCAGCGCCCACGAGAACGTGCCCCACGTCTGGCCCGCGTTGCGCCAAGCGCTCGAATCACCCGGCTTGTACGACCGTGTGATCGCCATGCTGGCCCGCCGTGGTCTCCCCATCAACGAGGAGGCGCTCGACCGGGACTGGGCGGAAGCGTACGTGCCGAACCCGTCGGTAGAGGCGGCGTGGCGCGAGGTCTACAGCGATCCGACCACCGGCAACGATCTCTACCGGCTCGGCGAGACCCTGATGCGAGTCGACCAGCAGTTCTCGTTGTACCGCTGGCGACACTTCGTTTCCGTCGAACGGATCATCGGCTACAAGCCGGGCACCGGTGGCTCGTCCGGCGTCGGATGGCTCGAAGACGTGACCCGGCATCGCTTCTTCCCGGAGCTCTGGGCGATCCGCACGTAACTTCCCGGCGGCTGCGCCGCCTCCAGGCTGCTACAGGTCGAACCAGATGTGGGTCTGGCCGGTGCCGGCGACGGCCTCGTACTCGCCGAACTGGGTACCCGTGGCGGTGCAGTCTCGGCCGCCGAGCGCTCCGAGCATCGTGAGGTAGTGACCGAAGTAGCCCTCGGGCGCATGTTGTGAGAACTCTGGAACGAAGTCGAGCACGCCGGCGTGGTCGCCGCGAAGCAGCATGTCGATGACCCGACGGTCCGCGGCGCAGGCTTCGGGCGTACGGATGTGGAGGTCGGGGTCGGCGGCCTCGTGTGCTCGCAGCTCCTGCAGCGGCCAGAAGCGATGGCTGAGCCCTCCGCTGGCGAGGATCACGACGCGGCGGTCGATGGTCTTCACCGCTTCGGCCAGCAGCGAGCCATAGAGGAGGAAGTCGGCCGGCGTGCCGGACTGGCAGACGCCCGA
>JAHDEJ010000014.1:0-54332 GCA_020628865.1 Acidimicrobiales bacterium | reverse complement strand
TGGGTGTCGATCACGACCACGGTGTCCGCCTCGAGCGGCGCCAGCTTCTCGGCGCGGAGATCGTGGAGACCCTGGAACAGGGTCGTGTCTTCGCCATGGTTCAGTTCACGCCGTACCTCTTCGGGGAGGACGAGTGTGGGTACGTGCGAGACCAGGGCCGCGCCGACGATTTCGCCCATGTCAGGCCACCTTCACTGGGAGTTGTTTGATGCCGGCGATGAAGTTGGACCGGAGTCGCTTGATCTCGCCGTTCTGTTCGAATCGGTCGACCCGTTTCAGGAGTTCTTCGAACACGAGTCGGACTTCCATGCGGGCCAGCCAGGCGCCGAGGCACAGATGCGGGCCGTTGCGGCCGAACGCCATGTGGTCGTTGCTCTCACGCCCGAGGTCGTAGCGAAACGGACGCTCGAAGCCTTCGGGGTCGTGGTTGGCCGAGTTGAACCAGATCGCGATCTTGTCGCCGGCGCGAATCTGCTTGCCCCGCATCTCGATGTCGCGCGTGGCGGTGCGGCGGAAGTGCATCGTCACCGCGCTCGTTCGGAGCACTTCCTCGACGGCGGTCGGCGTGAGCTCGGGCTGCGCCTTCCAGGCGTCCCACAGCTGCGGATGTTCGAGGAGCGTCCACATGGCGTGGGTCATCGTGTAACGGGTGGTGTCGTTGCCGGCGGCCACCAGGAGCGTGACGAAGTTGTTGAACTCGTGGTCGGTGAGGGGCACACCATCGGTCGCCGGTTCGAGCAGCTGGGAGATGACGTCGTCGGTCGGGTTCTCCCGCCGCTGTTCGGCCTGCACCTGGGCCCACTGGAAGATCTGGATCGATGCCGGACTCCGGAACGGGACCATGCGAAATTCGTCGGTGTTGGTCAGGTCGACCGGAAAGTCGGTGAAGTCCGGGTCGGTGTTGCCGAGGAGTGCGTCGCCCCAGGCGACGAGCTTGTGGCCGTCTTCGTCGCTGGTCCCCAGCATGCGTCCGAGCATCCGCATCGGCAGTTGTTCGGCGATGGCTCGAACGAAGTCGAACTCGTTGTGGTCGAGCGCTTCCTCGATGACCTCGATCGCCAGCTCGCGGATCTGGTCCTCGTAGCTCTCGACGCGTCGACGGGTGAAGCCTTTGCTGACGAGGCGGCGATACCGCGTGTGGTGTGGTGGATCGAGCTCCATCATCGTCTGGCGGGCTTCGGCCTCGTCGTCCTCCATCTCCTCGAGGCGGATGCCCTTCGAGGAGGTGAAGGACTCCACATCGCGGCTGACGGCGAGGGCGTCGTCGTATCGGAGGATGGACCAGAAGCCCGAGCCGTCCTTCTCCTCGGTCCAGTGCACGGGGTCCTCCGAGCGGAGCCGAGTGAAGGTCGCATGCGGGACGCCGTTGGTGTAGGTGTCGTGGCTGGTGATGTCGGCGTCGTCGGGGCCGAGGTCGGCCAGGTAGTCGTCGACCCACGTGCTCATTCGGATGCTCCCGCCATCGGGTTCGGTCCGGCCCACACCGTGGTGCCGCCATGCATCGAATTGCCGACCTGGCGGTACCAGCCGCCGATGATCTCGATGTCGCCGAAGCGGGTGAGTTCTTCGGTGGGGGAGTCGTGGAGCGTCAGTTCGGCGTCGCCCGAGAACACCGGGCCGAGTTCGACGTCGAATCCTCGCATCGTGACCAGCTCGTCGAGACTGTCCCGTCCGTCCATCTCGATCGCCGGCATCTGGCGGGTGTGGAGCATGGGGTGGCCGTTCACGAAGCCGGCGGACTCGGCCTCGCCGGTGATGGTGAACCGGGCATCGGCGATGCGTCGGCCGAACGTGCTCAGAGTGCAGCCGAAGCGGCCGCCCACCTCGAGTCGCGGGCCGGCCTTGCCGATGGTGATCGGCCGGGTCATCCAGATCTCGGACATCTTCTTCGGGTAGCCCTGGATGTGGCCCCGGGCCATGGCGAAATCCTTGTCGACCCAGATGTAGGCGGCGCGGCTATAGGTCTGGCCCTCGTATTTGCAGCGGACCACCACGAAGACCTCCTTGTACTGGGCCCGGGCCGGATCCATCAGCTCGTCGAAGCTGTCGGAGCAGCTCTGCCAGTCGGCCCAGATGATGGCGACGGCGCCCGGGTCCTCGTCGGCGAGTTCGAGCGGCGCCGGAAGGAGCTCGGCCACGTTGGCCGGGTCGGTGCGGAACTCGATCGTCAGCATCTCGCCGCTGTAGTGCCACGGCGGCGACGGCAGGATCGATCCCGCGCCGGTGGGGGTTCGCGGATACATGAGTCCCTGGAGTTCTGCCATGCCCACAACCTAATCGTTTGGTACCGAACGATTCAAGCTGTTTCTTGCTCGACACTCCCGGTCGAGATCCGCGGCAACGCCGCTGCAGCTCAATCGCTGTCGGTTGCGTTGGTGATGACGACCCGGAGCAGGCGGGCGAGTTCGCGCTTCTCTTCGACGCTCAGGCCGTTGCTCATCTCGCCCTCGAAGGCGTTGAAACGGGGGAAGACATCGGCGATCGCCTCGGTCCCTCGGTCGGTCAGGCTCACGAGAACGCGCCGCTTGTCGGACTCGATGCGGTTGCGCTCCACGAGCGACTGCTTTTCGAGCGTGTTGAGCATGCCGGTCAACGTGCCCTTGGCGAGGTTGCACTCCTCGGCCAGCTGCGCCGTCTCCATCTCGTCCCAGACCCACAGCACCCACAGGATCGTGAACGCGCCGAACGAAAGGCCGTGACTCGCCAGCACTTCTCGCTCGGCCCGGCGGCGCACCGCAGCGGCCGCCCGATAGATGTTCGAGATGGCATCCAGCGATGCGAAGTCGAGTGGGTGGTCGCCGAGGCGGGCCTGGACATCGCGCTCTGCGGTGAGCAGGCGTTCGGCTTCTTCGCGGTCGGATGCGTTAGAACTCATGGGCGAATCAAAAAGATACGCCACGGGTTCATGTAGCGCTTGCTTCGCAGATCGTTCGGTACCAAACTAATGACGCTCACCACTCGCTTGGAGGACCGGCACATGGCCGAGATTCGACGGATTCTGCTCGACGGCTACCCCACGGAGGTGACCCGAGACGGCGACCAGCTCGTCGCCGGCGATGGCCGGACTGTGGCGATCGATGAGGCCACACACCTGGCACCGGTCGAGCCCACGAAGATCATCTGCATCCATCTCAACTACAACAGTCGAGTCGATGAGTTCATGACGAAACTCCCGGCGGCGCCCACCTATTTCCACAAGCCGATCACCTCCCTCACCGGCCACGGGTCCGATGTCGTCCGCCCGGAAGGCTGCGAGTGGCTGAACTACGAGGGCGAGATCGCCATCGTCATCGGCAAGACCTGCCGCAACATCGCACCTGAGGACGCCGGCGCGTACATCGCCGGCTACTCGGTGGCCAACGACTACGGCCTCCACGACTTCCGGGACACCGACGCCGGCTCGATGCTTCGGGTGAAGGGCAGCGACACGCTCTGCCCGGTGGGTCCGGGCCTGGTGACCGACTGGGACTTCCGCGGCAAGCGCATCCAGACCATCGTCAATGGCGAGGTGAAGCAGGATGCCACCACCGACGAGATGGAGTGGGACATGCACTACATCGTCGCCGACATCGCCCGCACCATCACGCTGGTGCCCGGCGACATCCTGCTCTCGGGAACGCCGGCCAACTCGCGCACCGTATACCCGGGTGACGTCGTCACGGTGGAAGTCGAAGGTCTCGGCGCACTCACCAACACGATCGTCACCGGACCGACGCCCATCCGGACCGATGTCGGCGCTCAGCCATCGGACTCCGAAGAAGTCATGTCGACTGCCCAGGGCGGCGACTGGGAATTCCGCGGCATCCGCGCACCGATGGGCCCCGGCGCCAAGCACTATGCCTCGAAGCTCGACGACGTCGAGAGTGCCTCAGAGCTCGACGACGAAGCGGACGCCTGATGCGCACGGCGCAGGTCGGGGGCATCGAGGTTCCCGTCGACCACTTCATCGGGGGAGCATGGGTCGGTTCTCCGACCACCTTCGAGACCCGCTCGCCGATGGACTGGGACGGCGACGCACTGGCCGACGTTGCCCGCGGTGATGCGACCACCGCCGATGCCGCCGTTGCCGCAGCTGTCGAGGGTTTCAACGAGTGGGGATCGTGGAGGCCCCACGAACGGGCCGAGGTCCTGCATCGCCTCGCCGACCTGATCGAGGCCAACAACGACGAGATCGCCATGGTCGAAACGCTCGACATGGGGTTCATGTACGAGTCCATGCGTCAGCGTCTCGTGGCCCGCGGCGCGGTGAACTTCCGCCTTTACGCCGATCTGATCGTCGAGCACGAAGAGCGTCGCTGGGACGCAAAGAACATGGACAACACGGTGCAGCGGATGCCGGCCGGCCCCGCCGTCGTCATCACGCCGTGGAACGCACCGTTCATGCTCAGCACGTGGAAGCTCGCCCCGGCGCTCGCGTCGGGCAACACGATCATCCACAAGCCGGCCGAATGGTCGCCCCTGTCCGCAGCGCTTCTCGCCAAGCTCGCTCACGAGGCCGGCATGCCGCCGGGAACGTGGAACCTGGCGCAGGGAATCGGCGAAGAGGTGGGCGCGGCGCTCGTCGCCGACCGGCGTGTCCGGCGCATCACGTTCACTGGCTCACCGGGAACCGCAAAGCACATCGGCAAGGCCGCAGCCGAGAACATCGTGCCCTTCACCGCGGAGCTCGGTGGCAAGGGTCCGCTCGTGGTCTTTGCCGACGCCGATCTCGATGCGGCCGCGCATCGGGCTGCATGGCAGTTCGACGATTCGGGCCAGGTCTGCCTCGCCGGGACGCGGCTGCTCGTGGAGGAATCCGTCCGAGACGAATTCCTCGAAAAGTTCCATGCCCACGCGGACGCCCTCGTCCTGGGGGATCCGAGAGACGACGGCACCGACGTCGCTCCGATGGTCCATCCCGAACACCGGGACAACGTGCACGGGTTCGTCGAGCGGGCCCGGTCGGCCGGTGACACGGTCGTTCGCGGCGGCAACAAGGTCGACGGCAGCCTGCACTACGAGCCGACGCTCATCGAGCCCCGATCGAACGACAGCGAGGTCGTGCAACAGGAGATCTTCGGGCCGGTGCTGACCTTCCAGACGTTCGCCGACGAGGCCGAAGCGATCCGGCTGGCGAACAGCACGGCCTACGGGCTCTCCGCCATGGTGTGGACCACGTCGCGAGACCGGGCGGAACGGGTCGGTCGGGCGCTGCGTACCGGCCTGGTCTGGGTGAATACGTTCCTGGTTCGGGACCTCACCGCCCCGTTCGGCGGCTGCGGCATCAGCGGCATCGGCCGGGAAGGCGGGGACTGGGCCCTCGACTTCCACAGCGACATCAAGACGCTCATGATCCTCGACGACACGACCTCCTGACGGGCGGGTTCGGCCCCGTTCAACCACCGTTCACACGAACGGCTTCCCGGTTCGCCCCGCGTCCGCCTACTGTGCGGAGACGGACAGTCGTCCGTCATGAAAAGGGGGGGACCGTGTCGACCGTCGATCCGAAGTTTCTTGAAGGACTCCGCTACCGCTGCATCGGACCGACACGCGGTGGCCGTGTCGTCGCGATCGCGGCCGACCCGAAGAAGCAGAACGTCTTCTACTTCGGCGGTGTCGCCGGAGGCGTCTGGCGCTCCGACGACTGCGGCCAGTTCTGGGAATGCATCACCGACGGCTTCCTGACCGCGGGATCGATCGGCGCGCTGGCCGTCGCCCCGTCCGATGGAAACGTGATCTGGGCCGGCACGGGCGAGTCCACCATTCGCATCGACGTCAGCCACGGCGACGGCGTGTACCGATCGACCGACGCCGGACGAACGTGGCAACACATGGGCCTCGAGAACACGCGGCACATCGGCGAGATCGTCATCCATCCCGACGATCCGGACACGGTCTGGGTGGCCGCGCTCGGTCACTCCGCCAAGGGCAATCCCGAGCGGGGCGTCTACCGGACGACCGACGGCGGTGAGACCTGGGAACTGACGCTCCACGTCAGCGAAGGCGCAGGAGCCGTCGATCTCTCCATCGACCCCCACAACCCTCGCATCGTCTTCGCCACGATCTGGCAGGCTCGCCGCACCTTCTGGTCGATCGACTCCGGAGGACCGGACTGTGGGCTGTGGCGGTCGAAGGACGGCGGTGTCACGTGGGAGGACATCAGCCGCAACGACGGCATGCCCGACGGCACCCTCGGCAAGATGGGCGTCAGCGTGTCCGAAGCCCGCGAGGGTCGCGTGTGGGCGATGGTCGAGGCCGAGGGCCGCAAGCGAGGCCTCTATCGCTCCGAAGACCATGGCGACACGTGGACCAAGACCTCATCGAAGCCGGAGCTCGGCTGGCGCCCCTGGTACTACGAACACGTCTTTGCGCATCCGACGGATCCGGACACCGTCTTCGTTCTGAACATGAAGGCGTGGAAGTCGGTCGACGGCGGCGTGACCTTCACCGAGTTCCACACGCCGCACGGCGACAACCACGACCTCTGGATCGACCCGACGAACCCGGATCGGATGATCGGTGCCGATGATGGCGGCGCCTGGGTGTCGATGAACGGCGGCGATTCCTGGTCGACGATCTACAACCAGCCGACGGCGCAGTTCTACCACCTGGCCGTCGACGATCAGTATCCGTACCTGGTGTACGGAAGCCAGCAGGACAACTCGAGCATCGCGGTCCCGAGCCGGACCGGCAAGGGCGCCATCAACTGGGCCGACTGCTACCCACCCGGCACGGCGGAGAGCGGCTACGTGGCACCCAAGCCCGGCGACCCCGACACCGTCTTCGTCGGAGCGATCGGTTCGTCTCCCGGCGGCGGCGACGCCCTCCAGCGGTACGACCACCGAACCGGTCAGATCCAGCTCGTGTCGGTGTGGCCGGAGAGCGCCCACGACGGCAACACCGCCGACGTCCGTTTCCAGTGGACCTATCCGATCGTCTTCTCGCCCCAGGACCCGAACGTGCTCTACGCATGCGGCAACAAGGTCTTCAAGACGACGAACGAAGGGCAGAGCTGGGAAGCGATCAGCCCGGACCTCACCGTCGCCGATCCGGACACGATGGGTGTGTCCGGTCCGCTCACGATGGACACCGCCGGCGCCGAGATGTACGCCACCATCTTCTCCTTCATCGCCTCGGCCCATCGCCCCGGCACGCTCATGGCCGGTTCCGACGACGGGCTCGTTCACGTGTCGCACGACGACGGCGGCAGCTGGACGGATGTGACTCCGCCCGACCTGCCGAAGTTCTCGCAGGTGACGATGCTCGAAGAGTCGCCCCACGACGAGGGCACCGTGTGGATGACGGTCGCCCGCCACAAGATGGGCGACTACGAGCCGTACGTGTACCGGACGCAGGACTTCGGACAGAGTTGGGATCGGATCTCCGACGGCATCGCCGAGGGGCAGTTCTGTCGGGTCATCCGCGAAGATCCCGACCGCCGGGGTCTCCTCTACGTCGGCACGGAGCTGGGCCTGTGGGCATCGTTCGACGCCGGACAGAACTGGCAGTCCATCCAGTCCAACCTGCCGGTCACGCCGATCTATGACCTGGTCGTGAAGCACGGCGACCTCGTGCTCGCCACGCACGGCCGTTCCTTCTGGATCCTCGACGACGTGAGTCAGCTCCATCAGCTGGATGGGGACGCGCTCTCGGCGGACCGGCACGTGTTTGCGCCGCGGCCGACCGTTCGCACTCCGCTCGATCTCTTCGCCGACTTCTGGGGCTCGCCCGGCGGCAAGAACTACCACGTCACGATCGGTCAGAACGCCACGTTCTACGTGGACGAAGAACCGACCGGCCACAAGCGCAAGCGGGTCATCGACGGCGGCGACGACGTCGACCGCGGCGTGCCCTTCCGTTGGTACCAGTCCGCGGCGCCGGACGAACCGATGACGCTCACGATTCTCGACGCCGACGGGAACGAGGTGGACGGCTACACGAGCGACATGCCCGAGGCGAAGGAGGACCGCGACGGTCTGTACCTGCCCGCCAACGTGGGCATGAACGAGTTCCTGTGGCCGATGACCCACGCCGATGGCGTGAAGATCTTCGGCGACGACTATCACGGCCGCCCACCGGGACCCCTGGCATTGCCCGGCACGTACACGGCCCGGTTCGCATCCGGCGACTGGTCTGTCGACCAGCCGTTCGAGCTCGTGCTCGACCCGCGGGTCAGCGTCGACCACGGCGACCTCGTCGCCCAGCTCGAGCTTCAGCTCGCGATCCGTGACCTCCTCTCGGAGGCCGGCCAGGCCGTGAACGACATCGCCTCGATCCGGGCCCAACTCGCCGAGCGGCTCGGAAAGCTCGACGCCGACGCCGACGACGTTCGAACGGCACTCACGACCGCAGACGAATCCCTCACTGCCGTCGATGCGGTGCTGATCCAGCGGGAGCTGACCTCGCCCGGCGACTCGTTGAACTATCGGGAAGCGCTGATCGAACGACTCGGCGGTTTGATTCCCGTCGTCCGCAGCGCCGACGCCCGCCCGACCCAACAGTCCCACGACGTGTTCGACAAGCTGGCGGGACTCATCCGGGAGCAGCTCGACGCTCTGGCATCGGTGATGGCGGGCGACGTGGCCGCCGCCAACGAGGCACTCGCCGCCCACGGTGTCAACGCAATCGAGGCCTGAGCGACTCCCTTGGAAATCCTCACGGTCATCATCGTCCTGGCACTCGTCTGCTGTTCGTTCGCGGTCTCGGCGTCGGCCGGGCTCGGGGGATCCCTCCTGCTCGTCCCGACCCTGTCGCTGTTCCTCGGCGCGAAGGAGGGCGTGGCCCTGGCCGCCCTGCTGTTGGCGATGAACAACGTGGCGAAGATCATCGCCTACCGCAAGACCCTGCCGTTTCGGGCTGCCGCCGGAATCACCGTGTTGATCGTGCTCGGTGCTGCGCTCGGCTCGACGGTTCTGGTGCGCGCTCCGGAACGGGTGGTGTGGGTGGCGGTCGTGGCGATGTTCGTCGTGTCCGTCGTCGTCGAACGCAAACAGATCGGCCGGGTGAAGGCCGGGCTCGCGCCCGTGCTCGCCTTCGTCTCCGGGGCATCGAGCGGCTTCTCCGGCACCTCCGGCCCGCTGAAGGGCGTCGCCATCCGCAACCTCGATCTGGGCCGCCGGCACTTCGTCGGTGCGGCGTCACTCGCCTCGTTCGCCGGCGATGCCACGAAGACAGCGATCTTCGCCGAAGCACAATTGCTCACCCGCCCGAGCGTGTTGTTGGCATTGGCCGCCGTGCCGCTGATGGCGCTCGGAACATGGTTCGGGTCGACGATGAACGAACGGGCCGGGGAACGAAGCTTCGCCGTGCTCTTCTGGTCCGTGATGGTCGGCTACAGCGTCCGTCTCGGCATCTTCATTCTGTAGTTCCCGCTCCGCTCGGGGCGTTCCACCACGCAGGGTCTGGTCTGGGCTCGCTTGGACGTTCCGCCACGCAGGGTCTGGTACCCGCTCCGCTCGGGCGTTCCACCACGCAGGGTCTGGTACCGGCTTCGCCGCTCCATGCAGCCGGCGCCGGGCGCTCGTGGCAGTGTGGGGCCATGGACTTCGACCTCGCACAGACCGACGCACTTCTCTCCACCACCCGGGCAGTCCGCAAGCGGCTCGACTTCGACCGTGACGTGCCGGACGAGGTGCTCATCGAGTGTCTCCGACTCGCCGTGCAGGCGCCCACCGGGTCCAACCGTCAGGGGTGGCGCTGGCTGATGGTGCGCGACGAAGAGAAGAAGCGTGGCCTCGCCGAGATCTACCGGAGCCACGGCGCCGACTACTTCAGCACGGCGTCGGACGGCGTCGACGAGGGAAGCCAAACCGCCCGGGTCCTCGACTCGGCCAGCTACCTGGCGCAGAACATGGAGAAGGCTCCGGTGCTGTTGATTCCCTGCATCATCGGACGCCTCGAATCGGCGGACGTGGGCAGCATGGGTGGCTTCTACGGTTCGATCGTGCCGGCGATCTGGAGCTTCCAGCTGGCACTCCGGAGTCGCGGGCTCGGGAGCTGCTACACGACCATCCACCTCCACGGCGAGGCCGACGCCGCCAAGCTGCTCGGCATCCCCGACCACGTGACGCAGGCGGCAATGCTTCCGATCGCCTGGACGAAGGGGACCGACTTCAAGCCGGCGGCGCGTCCGCCGGTCGAGGAGATCACCTACGTCGACGAATGGAAGAACACCATCGGATGAACCGATGGCTCGACGACTATCGACGAGACGGGTACGTCGTCATCCGGTCGGCGTTTCCGTCATCGATCACCGACGCCGCCCGGACGGCGGTCGGGTCGGGCGCCATCGTCGTGGTCGACAGCGCCGGTGAGCGGCAGGAACTCAACGTCTGGACCGACTGCGGCGACGACCTGCTCGGGATGATCCCGCGTTGCGACACGGTGGTCGACCTTGCCGAGACGCTGGTCGGGGAACCGGTGAGCCATTGGCATTCGAAGATCTCCTGGAAACGCCCCGGTTCGAAGGGAACGTGGGACTGGCACCAGGACTACGGCTTCTGGATCGAGGAGGGTTGTCCACGACCGGCGATGACGACGGTCTCGATCGCACTTGACGCCCAGGATCCGAGCAACGGCTGTCTCCGCGTCATCCCCGGTTCACACCTGGCTGGCGACATCGACCACCCGGCGGTCGGCGCCGGTCGGGCGGCCGATCCGACGGTCGTGGCCGGCCTGATCGACGAGCACGGTGTCGTCGACCTCGAGCTGGCACCCGGCGACCTCGTCGCCTTTCACTGCCGCACCCTGCACGGCTCCGGTCCGAATGCGAGCGAGCGAAGCCGGGCGATCCTGCACTGTTCGTACAACGCCATGAGCAACGAGCCATCGAACCCGTTCTTCCCGGGTCATCGCGTTCGTCCCATCGAGCGCGTCGCCGATGACCGGCTTCTCGGCGGCCGGTGGGCGTCCGTCGATGCGGCCTCCCGGTTCATCCCGGCGGCCGAGAACGGCTACGTGAACGAGGGGTACACGGTTCTCGACGGCTGAGCCGGGCTCAACCGCCGCTGCTGCTGAAGTGCATCCAGTCCAGCGCCGAGTTCCAGTTGCCGCCCCACCCCCAACCGATCGTCTCGAACGCGGCCACGACGTCCGCGTGGATCATGCCCCGGGCGAATCGATCCCGGTCGAGGTAGGCGGATGCGAGTTCGGGGAGGACGAGGTCTTCCTTCACGTAGGGATTGTGGAACGGGTTGATGTCCACGGCAGCGCCGAGCGCGTGCTGCGACCAGGACGTGGAATTCACCGCGGGGCGACAGACGAAGCTCGCCGTGTTGTTGCTGTCGCCGGTCGGTGGCGCGTCGAGGTCGGCCCGTGTCGTCACCCGCATCTCTTCGATGGGAAAGCGCATGTCGTGGAGCTGGCGGAAGACGTCGGCGATCGGGTCGGCGTGGGTCCGGTGGACCAGCAGTTCTCCCGTGTGAAACCGATGGTCGAAGCCGAAGAACGACACAGTCACCCACGCAAGGTCCTCCGCCGCGATCGGACAGCTCTCGTTCCACGTCGACCGGGCGATCACATCGGCCGGCGCCGGGATGGTCACCTCCTGGACGAACGTGTCGTCCAACGGCGGCGGGAGGTGGTCGACCGTCCACAACTGACGGTCGATGAGCTCCGGCGGTGTCGGCTGGGCGACGCCATTGGTCTCACCGGGGCGCAGCGGAAGTTCCCGCGTCCCGAGCCACTCCGGCGGCGCAGAGCCGGTGAGTGGTACGGCAGTCGTGGAGTCTGCGGCGGTCGTGGGTGGAACGAGCGGTTCGCTGGTGGCGGGGATTGCTTCGGTCGACGACGTGGTTGTCGGTGGGGGTTCGGCCGTGGCCGTCGCCGGCTGCGCCATCTCGGCTGCCGAAGCGCATGCCGTTGCGATCAGCGCAGCGACGATGACGACACACGACAGACGAAACCGCATGGGCCGACCCTACTTCTGCCCGCCGTGCGCCCGGACGCGCCAACTCCCCGCCAAGGGGTGGCGGGGAGTTGATGCTGTCTCGGGGCCCGGTATGGCTACGGGGGGAGGGGTGCCCCGAGGCAGGTGGAGCTTGAGGTGGGATCAGGCGTCAGCCGGAACCTCGACGGCGTCGTCGGTCAGGTCGAAGAGGGCGAGGTCGTCCTCGTCGAGCAGCGCTTCGCCGAAGAAGGCGTCCTCGGGGAGCTCACCTTCGCAAGCGGCGTGAGCGGCTTCCCATTCCTCGTCGATCTCGATGTCGAAGACGTCCTCGTCGAGGAGCTCGACGTCGCCTTCGGTCGCCACGACGATCTCGCCGTCGGTCTGCGTGATCGTGATGATGCCGTCAGCCTCGCCGAACTCGGCCATGGTGAAGTTGTCGCCGTCCTCAACGAACACGGCGGCGCCGAACTCGGCGGCCAGCGCTTCGTCGCCGACCTCGTCGAATGCCAGGACTTCGTCGGAGAAGTCGAGGCCGTTCTCGGCGAGACAGTTGTCGTAGTTCTCCCATGCGGCGTTCATGTCGCGAATCTCCTGGGGGAGCTGGTCTTCGCACGCAGCGTCGGCGGCGGTCCAGGCATCGTCGGTGATGGCTTCCCACGCAGCTTCGTCAGCGGACTCGAAGTCGATGCCGAGCTCGTTCTCGATGCACTCGTCGTAGGCGGCGAACGCCTCGTCGTACTCGGCGAAGGCA
This sequence comes from Acidimicrobiales bacterium, assembly GCA_020628865.1. Lineage (GTDB taxonomy): Bacteria > Actinomycetota > Acidimicrobiia > Acidimicrobiales > SHLQ01 > SHLQ01. The sequence goes on along the minus strand of JAHDEJ010000014.1, from coordinate 41,715 downwards.
CCGTCGAGTTCCAGATCGAGCTCGATCATGTCGTCGCCGAGCTCGATGATCTCTGCGTCGCCGACCAGCGCGTTGGTGTCTTCGACGACCTCGGCGGCGGCGGGCTCGCTGAGCTCGGGAGCATCCTGGGCGCCAGCGCCACCGCTGAAGGCGAGGAGCGAGCCGAGGATTGCTGCGGCGCCGACGGCGGCGCTGCCGAGGGCGAGGCCCTTGCGGGGCTTGGGATCGGGGGTGTTCATGAGGGGGAATCTCCTGTGTGTCGTGTCTGCCGGCTGGCTGACGACGTTCACGATCACAGGGCTCCCTGAGGCCAGTCTGAGACCACCTGAGAACCTTCTCAGTCTTCTCTCAGGAAGAACCGTTGATACTGGTGACATGCGATTGCTGGTGGTCGAAGACGAACCGACGCTTGGTCGGTCGGTGAAGCGGGGCCTCGAGGCGGACGGATTCAGCGTGGATCTGGCCGAGACGGGCACCGACGGTTTGTGGCGCGCCCGGGAAGGTGCGTACGACGCCATCGTGCTCGACATCATGCTTCCCGAGATGAACGGGTACGAGGTGTGCCGGCATCTGCGGTCGGAGGACATCTGGACCCCGATCCTCATGCTGACCGCCAAGGACGGGGAGTACGACGAGGCCGACGCCTTCGAGCTCGGCGCCGACGACTACCTCCGCAAACCCTTCTCCCATGTGGTCCTCGTCGCCCGCCTGCGGTCGCTGATCCGTCGGGGGACGTCGCCCCGTCCGGACACCATCACGGTGGGCGACCTCGAGATCGACCCGGCGAAGCTGTCGTGTCGTCGGGGCGACACCTCGATCGAGCTGACCCCTCGGGAGTTTGCCGTTCTCGAGACGCTGCTGCGCCGCTCGCCGAACGTCGTGCCGAAGTCCGAGCTGATCGACAGCGTGTGGGGCATGGACTTCGACGGTGACCCGAACATCGCCGAGGTGTACGTCGGGTACGTCCGCCGAAAGATCGACCGGCCGTTTGGCACGGAGACGGTCCGGACCGTGCGTGGCATCGGCTACCAGGTTGCGGTGAAGCGATGACGGGCGGCGTGTCGCTGCGGACGCGGTTGACGCTTTCGCTGCTCGTCCTCACCGGGCTGGTGTCGGCGTTGTCCGTTCTGGTCGGAATGAGCATCCTCCGAAACAACGTTCGGGAGTCCGCTGTCGACGACCAGCTGATGGCCTTCATCGAGTTCGGGGCGATCTCGGCCCTCGATGTTTCCGAGCAGGTCATCGGCGCCGAAGCGGTGTTCGGCAACGAGTTCGACGTGATCCTGGACGAGGACTTCACCTTCGAACGTGACGAGTTCAATCGTTTCGAAGTCGAGTACGTGGTCTCGATCATCAACGAACTCGGCTTGTACCCGGAGCTCATCTCCGAGTTCGGGACCCCGGATGGGCGGCTGTACCTCCTACTCAACACGGGCAGCGTCGTCGCGATCGACGAGCGCGGCGCCATGGAGACCGAGCCGGAGTACGGCGTGGATGACGTGCTCATCCTTTCGTCGGCCTTCGACGAAATCGGTGGCGGGATCTTCGACCTGGTCGGCCTTCCCGACGACGACGCCGGGGATCGGGTGTTCGAGTTCGCCTCCGTGCCCATCGATGGCGCACAGCTCGGCACGATCGTGGAAGTCACCGACGAACTTCGTGCGCTCGACGAGGTGTCCCGTGCGCTGTGGCTGAGTGCCGCAGTGCTCACGGTGGTCGCCGGCGCAGCCGCCTGGTTGCTGATCGGGCGTGCACTCGGCCCGGTCGGGGCGATCACGCAACGGGTGGGGGAGATCTCCTCCGGCAACCTCAGCGAACGGGTGCCCGAGCCGGGGCGCCGCGACGAGATCGGGCTTCTCGCGAGCACGATGAACACGATGCTCGGTCGGTTGGAGACCAGCGACCTGCGCCGCCGACAGTTCATTTCCGATGCATCCCACGAACTCCGCACCCCGGTGGCCGTGCTGCAAAGCGAGGCCGAAGTGGCCCGCCGTGCACCCGACACGACGTCGGTCGCGGAGCTGTCCGAGGTCGTGCTGACCGAGAGCCGGCGGATGGGGGCGATGGTGGAGGATCTGCTTTCCATCGCCCGGAGCGACGAAGGACGCCGCTCGGCCGAGGGGCCTCGTGAGGTCGACGTGGACGAGGTCGTCCTCGACGAGTCGCACCGGACTCGTCGCGTCCCGGTGGATCGCAGCGCGGTCTCGGCCGGCCGTGTCGTCGGCCAGCCCGACGACGTCGGCCGCGCGGTGGCGCATCTGCTCGACAACGCCGCCCGTCACGCCGCGGAACAGGTTGCCGTCGGTGTGCGGACCAGCGGCGATGAGGTCATCTGTTGGGTCGACGACGACGGTCCCGGGATTCCGCCGCGCGACCGGAAAAAGGTCTTCGACCGATTCGTCCGTCTCGACGACGCACGAACACGGGACCGTGGCGGCGCCGGCCTCGGCCTCGCCGTCGTGTCCTCCACCGTCGAGAAGATGGGCGGCTCGATCGATGTCGGAGATGCACCCCTCGGCGGGGCGCGGTTCGAAATTCGTTGGCCGGCCGCCTGAGCCGGACTCAGACCTCGCGAGCGACGAAGACCGGAATCTCCCGGTCGGTCTTGTCCTGATACTCCTGGTACGGCGGGTAGGCGGCGACGCCGCGGTCCCACCACATCTGCCGTTCGTCACCGGAGAGCAGCTCGAGCCGGTAGTCCTTCGGTTCCGGGCCGTCCTGGATGCGGATCTCGGGATCGGCGATCAGATTGTGGTACCAGCCGGGATGTTCGGGCGCTCCGCCCTTCGAGGCGATGATGGCGTACTCGCCGTCGTGCTCCACCGTCATCAGCGGGATCTTGCGGAGCGTTCCGCTCTTGTGGCCGATCGTCCACATGATCATGATCGGCAGCCCGGTGTCCCTGAGGGTGTTCGCCTCGGTGCCGCCGGATGCCTCGTACTCCTCGACCTGCGTGGCGACCCATCCCCACTTGTTCGGTTCGTACGGTGCGTCCCACTTCATGGTGTTCTCCAGGTTCTCGGTGTCCACATCGAGTCTGCCGCAACGATGTGGGAAAGTGAACTGGCCGATGCAGGGGGAGTCCGTCGATGTTCAACCAAGCCGACCTGTGGGAGCGCGTGGCTGCCCTGGATCCGGACGCCGACGCGTTGCTGCATGGCGAGCTCGTCCGCAGTTGGGGAGCGTTCGAGGATCGGTCGGCTCGCCTGGCAGCCGCCTTCGCCGCACACGGTGTCGGGCACGGCGACAAGGTCGCCAACTACCTGCACAACGGTCCGGAATACCTCGAGTCCGAGTTCGCAGCGTTCAAGCAGCGGGCGATCCCGTGCAACGTGAACTATCGCTACCTGACCGACGAGCTCCGCTATCTGCTCGACAATTCCGACGCGGCCGTGGTCGTCGCTGATGCGGACCTGGTGCCGCGAGTGCTCGAGGTCCGCAACGAGCTGCCTGAACTCCGGCTCATCCTGCAGGTTGGAGATGGTGAACTCCCCGACGGCGTCGAGCGCTACGAGGACGTCATCGCCGCACATGAACCGGCGTCGCCGATCGAGCGGAGTGCGGCCGACCACTGGTTCCTCTACACCGGCGGCACGACGGGACACCCAAAGGCCGTGATGTGGGCCCACTCGGCGCTGGTGAGCGCGATGACCGGTGAGTACGCCGCCCAGAAGCGGGATCTGCCCGGCTCGGCCGACGAGGCGCTGGAGGTGGTCGTTTCGGTTCGCGAACGGCAGCGGACCGATCGGGTCATGGCGGCAGCGCCGCTGATGCACGGCACGTCGAGCATCATCGCAAAGCGCACGTTCTGCTTCGGCGGTGCCGTGGCGACGATGCCGCAACGCTCGTTCGATCCGGCGGTGCTCTTCGATGCGGTCGCCACGCAGCGCATCACGCGCCTGACGGTCGTCGGCGATGCCTTCTGCAAGCCGATGATCGCCGAGCTGGACCGCTGCCGTGACACAGGCGAACCCCACGATCTCTCGTCGCTCCGTCAGATCGTCTCGTCGGGCCTCATGTGGTCCTCCGAGTCGAAGCAGGCGCTGCTCGACCATGCGGACCTCACACTGATCGACACCCTCGGGGCGAGCGAGGGGGTCGGCTTCGGCGTGCAGGTGTCCAAACGCGAGACGGCAGAGACGGAGCGGACCGCCAAGTTCGTGCTCGGTCCGAACGCTGCGGTCGTCCGGGAGGACGGCACCCCCGTGGTCGCCGGCTCGGGCGAGGTCGGAAAGCTCGCCGTCGGGGGTGTGCTCCCCGACGGCTACTTCAAGGACCCGGAGAAGACGGCAGCCACCTACCCGATCATCAACGGCACCCGCTGGGCGATCCCCGGCGACTTCGCCACCGTCGAGACGGACGGGACGATCAACCTCCTCGGACGAGGATCGGTGTCGATCAACTCCGGCGGCGAGAAGATCTTTCCCGAGGAGGTCGAGGAAGCGCTGAAGCTGCATCCGGCAGTGATCGACGCGAATGCGGTTGGCGTGCCCGACGATCGGTGGGGACAGGCCGTGTGCGGGGTCGTGTCCATCGACCCGGACTCGTCGGTCACCGACGAGGAGGTCATCGCGTCGGTCAAGGACCACATCGCCGCCTACAAGGCCCCGAAGATGCTGGTCCGCGTCGCCCCGTTCGTCCGCAGCCCCAACGGCAAGTCCGACTATCGCTGGGCGAAGCAGGCGGCGCTCGATGGGCTCGGACTGGACTGAAACCTCCAGCGCCGTTCCGTCTATCGTGACGGCATGGCAAACGAGTGGTTCGAGACGGTTGCGATCGCCCAGAAGCGGGCGAAGAAGCGTCTCCCGCGTTCGGTCTATGGAGCGCTGATCGCCGGTGCCGAAGCCGGCGTGTCGATGAACGACAATCTCCAGGCGTTCAACGAACTCGGCCTTCGGCCTGTGACCGCCGGGCAGTCGCCGGAACGGGCCATGGACACCACGATCATGGGCCAGCCTGCCTCGATGCCGGTGATGATTTCGCCGACCGGCGTGCAGGCCGTGCACCCCGATGGTGAAGAAGCGGTGGCTCGAGGTTCGGCCGCCCGGGGGATTCCCATGGGGCTGAGCTCGTTCGGGAGCAAGCCGATCGAATCGGTCATCCAGGGCAATCCGCAGCTCTTCTTCCAGATCTACTGGGCCGGCGATCTCGATTCGATGATCGGGCGCATGGAACGTGCTCGGGCCGCCGGTGCCGTCGGGATGATCCTGACACTCGACTGGTCGTTTTCGCACGGGCGGGACTGGGGCAGCCCGGAGATCCCACAGTCGATCGACCTCAAGACGGCGATGAAGCATGCACCCGACGTCCTGACCCGGCCGGCATGGCTGAAGGACTGGGTGCGCTCCGGTGCGCTTCCGCAGCTCGGTGTGCCGAACTTCGGCCCGAAGGACGCTCCGGCGCCCGGATTCTTCGAGGCGTACGGCACGTGGATGGGAACGCCGCCACCCACCTGGGAGGACGTGGCCCGGCTCGTCGAGGCGTGGGGTGGGCCGTTCATGGTCAAGGGCGTCGGCCGGCCGGATGAGGCACGGCGCGCCGTCGACGCCGGGGCGACCGCCATCTCGGTGTCCAACCACGGTGGCAACAACATCGACAGTTCGCCGGCCCCGATCCGGGTCCTGCCGGAGATCGTCGACGCGGTCGGCGCCGACATCGAGGTGTTGCTCGACGGAGGCGTCAGGCGCGGCAGCGATGTCGTGAAGGCGTTGGCGCTCGGCGCGCGAGGCGTGCTGATCGGGCGTGCGTACCTGTGGGGTCTCGCGGCCAACGGCCAGGCCGGCGTGGAGAACGTGCTCGACATTCTTCGCAACGGGATCGACTCGACCCTGCTCGGATTGGGCAAGTCGTCCATCGCCGATCTTTCGCCGGATGACGTGATCATTCCGGACGGGTTCTGCCCACCGCGTCTCTGAGATGGTGGACCTCGGGCCGACGGCCTGGCCCGATTTGCCGGTGGACGGGACGACATTGCTCGTGCCCCTGGGGGCGACCGAGCAGCATGGCCCGCACCTGCCGATGGACACCGACACGCGGATCGCCGCCGAGTGGTGTCGCCGGGCTGCGGACGGCCGGACCGACGTCGTCGTCGCTCCGGCGCTGCCCTATGGCAGCAGCGGCGAGCACTCGGACTTTCCGGGCACCTTGTCGATCGGAACCGCCGCACTCGCCAACCTGCTCGTCGAGCTGGTGCGGTCGGCGATCCCACCGCATCGGCGGGTCGTGATCGTGAACGGACATGGCGGAAACCACGAGGCCGTGCTGGCCGCCGTGGAGCAGTCGGTCGCCGACGGCCGTGACGTCCGAGCGGTGTGGCCGCAGCTTCCCGGCGACGCCCACGCCGGCCGAACGGAGACGTCGTTGCTGCTGGCCATCGCTCCGGACGTCGTCGACATGGATCGCGCGGTCACCGGTACGACCACGCCGATCGGTGAGCTCCTGCCCGCGCTCCAGCGCGATGGGTTGCGGGCACACAGCGCCACCGGAATCCTCGGTGATCCGACCGGCGCGTCAGCGGAGGAAGGCCAACGGCTCTGGGAACGTCTGCGTCAGCAATTGGCGGACGAGCTCGATCATTCCTGAAGCGCTGTGCCCGCTGTCATGTGTTTGTAAACATGCAGTGAACTCAACTGTTTGGTCCTTGTACCGAATGGGCCTGACGCTACTTTTTGCTCCAGGCGCACAAGAATCGGTGACATCGTGACAGTTGCAGAGACCCCCCATCTGAACTCCGCCCCGACCAACGACGACGTGAAGGTCATTGCGAAGGCCTCCAAGACGATCATCGTTCTGACGGCGGCGTTGGCCATTCCCTCGTTCTGGACGGCGGTGCAGTCGCCGAGCATCCTTGCGTGGATCTGGTTGGCCGCCCACATCGCCATCGTCGTGCGGGTGGCACAGCTTCGGCTCACCGTTTCGAAGGCCGGCGTGATGATTCGGAACTTCTTCAGCACGACCACGGTGCCGGTGTGGGAGGCCGAGATCGAGGTGCGGGCCGAGAAGGACACCGTGTTGCTGTCGGACTCGGGCGGCAAGCTCGACACGGAGGGCCGGGTGCTCTACATCCGTCGGCCGTGGAACCAGAACGGTCCGATCCATGTGGGGATCGCGCCGCGCTTCGGCAAGGAGTTCGATCGCATCCACGACGAACTGATCGCCGCAATCGCCACCCAACGCGCCGCCTGACATTTCTCCCGATCGTCGACTTCGACGCTGGGGTATGGTGAGAGCGCCGAGCACAACATGGTCCGCGCGACCAAGCTTGGCGGATCTCGTTTCTTGCAATCTGCCACTTGCTGGGGGATGGGTGGGATCCGAAGATCGGTAGACGCCGGCTCGAACGTGGTCGCGCGCGCTTCGCAAAGGGGATTGCACCGTGACTGTGGCTGAGCAAGGGGACTGGACGTACATGGATTTCGCAGCGGGCAAGACCCCGTTGCCGAGTCCGAATCTCGCCTGGAACACGTATGGAACCGGGATCGAGAGCATTGGCATCGATGGCGCCCCCGAGCCGGTCGAGATCCCGTCGCCGGCCGCGAACCAGCTGCTCATCCGAGTCGACGCCGTTGGCCTGTGCTTCTCGGACGTGAAGCTGATCAAGCAGGGCGGCGACCACCCGAAGCTGTACGGGCGAGACCTGAAGGTCGAACCGACCCGCCTCGGCCATGAAGTGAGCGTCACCGTGATCGAAGTCGGCAGCGACCTGGCCGACAACTACTCGGCCGGTCAGCGACTCGCCATCCAGCCCGACATCTACGTCGACGGTCGGGCCGCCGCCTACGGCTACACCGTCCCCGGCGGACTGATCCAGTACCACCTGATCGGCCCCGAGGTTCTCGACGCCGACCATGGCGCTTACGTGATCCCCGTGACGGACGAGATCGGCTACGCGGCCGCAGCGCTGTCCGAGCCGTGGGCCTGCGTCGAAGCGTCCTACACGCAGCGTCGGCGCCTCGAACCCCTCGAGGGCGGCACGATGCTGATCATCGGCGATGGCTCCGCATCGACCGTGTACACGATGAGCCGTGGCCTCGATGCTCCGGCCCGCATCATCCTCAGCAACGTCTCCGAGACCACCCGCGACCTGGTCAACGACAAGAAGTCGTCCGGCGCGGAGGTCATCGAACGCAACGGCATCGGCGCTGCAGATGTCGCCGGCCTGAGCGAGGAACTCACCGGCGGTGAAGGATTCGACGACATCATCGTCCTCGATCCCCGCCACGCCGCCCTCATGGAAGAGCTCGGTAAGGCGATCGCCTACCGCGGCACCATGAACATGGTCGGCACGACGGCGCTCGACGGTCTGCCCCAGGTCGACGTCGGCCGCCTCCACTACCACTACATCGCGTTCATCGGAACCACCGGTCCCGACATCGCCGGCGCCTATGGCGAAGCCCGGAACCGCTGCGACGTCGTCAAGGGAGGCACCGCCCTCTTCGTCGGTGCCGCCGGCCCGATGGGGCAGATGCACATCCAGCGTGCGATCGAGTTCGCCGACGGGCCGTCGGTGCTCATCGGTTCGGACCTCGACGACGACCGGATCGAAGCGGCCCGCACCCTGCTGGCACCGCTGGCCGAAGAACACGGCAAGACGCTCATCTTCATCAACCCCGGCAACGAACCGGAAAAGGTCGTCGAGCTCGTCGAGCAGTACGCCGAAGGCGGCGCCGACGATGTGATCGTCACCGTGCCGGTCGGCCCGGTGATGGCCCAGGCCGGAGCCTGGATGGGGCCGAACGGCATGCTCGTGTTGTTCGCCGGCGTTCCCAACGGAACGATGGCACCGCTCGACCTCAGCAACACCTACCTGCACAACGCGCAGTTCACCGGCACGTCGGGTTCGTCGATCGACGATCAGGCGACCGTGCTCGAAAAGGCGCTCGATGGATCGCTGTCGCCGGGCCGAGCGCTCGCCGCAGTCGGTGGCATCGAGGCCGGGCAGAGCGGTGTCCGTGCACTCATGGAAGGCGACTACGCCGGCAAGGTCGTCATCTTCCCGCAGCTCAGTGGTCTCGAGCTCCAGAGCCTCGAGCAGCTCGCCGCCGATGATCCGGACATTGCTGCCGCCCTGGGCGAGAACAACACCTGGACCGACGAAGCCGAACGCATCCTCTTCGAGAAGTACCACGCGAGCTGAGTGACGTGATCGTCACGCTCACGCCGAACCCGGGGTTCGACCGCACGATGCTGGTCGAGCGCGTCGAGGTCGGCGAAGTGAACCGGTCGTTGCAAACCACGGTGGAAGCCGGAGGCAAGGGGATCAATGTTGCGCGGGCGCTCGCCACGGCCGGGCTCGCCTCGACGGCGGTCTTCCCTGCCAACGCGGCCGACAGTGCGGCGCTTCGGGCGCTGCTCGAAGACCATCTTGCGTCGATGGCGATCACTGTCAGCCCGATCGCCGAGGCCGTGCGGTCGAACCTCTCGGTCATCGAGTCCGATGGCACGACGACGAAGTTCAACGAGGCCGGTCCGACGCTGACCCCAGACGAGGTGTCGGCGATGGTCGACGCCACCGTCGACGCGGCGATGGCCTCCGGCGCCGGATGGCTCGCCTCCTGCGGGTCGGTCCCGGCCGGCTGCGGTGACGCCTTCCACGCAGAGCTGGTCGGTGCGCTGGCCGACTCCGACGTGCGTGTGGCCATCGACGCCAGCGGTGCAGCGCTCGTCCGGGCGATGGAAGCCGGGCCGGCACTCATCAAACCGAACACGAGCGAGCTTGCCGAAGCCGTCGGTGCGACGTTCACGACGGTTGGCGACGTGGTCGACGCGGCGACGGCGCTCGTGGCGGGCGGCATCGAACAGGTGCTTGTGAGCATGGGGTCCGACGGCGCGCTGCTGGTCGATTCGGGCGGTGCGATTCACGCCTGGAGCGAACCGGTCGAGGTGCGAAACACCGTCGGCGCCGGCGACGCGATGTTGGCTGGATTTCTCTCTGCGGGCGGTCTGGGCGAAAATGCACTGCGAACTGCAGTCGCCTGGGGGGCGGCTGCGGTGCAGTCGGAAACGACGGCATTCACACCCCCAGCCCCCGGTGCGGGGCCGGAGGTGACCGCCGGGGTTCCCGATCGCCTGACCCTCTTGGGAGACACATGAGCGATTCGACCTTCGGAGTGGAACTCCTGCCGACCTTCACGGATTCGGTCAAGGCCTGGTGGGGGGCGGTCATTCCCCTGACCCTTGGCGGAGTGATCACGTTCGCCATCTATGGTGCGCTTCGTTGGCCGGCGCAGGACCTGCTCGATCAGGGGCGGACACTCGAGTACATCGCTCTGGACCTGACCGGACTGATCCTCGCGGCCACCGCATCTGTCCCGTGGTACCGCTACGCCCTCGCAGCAGCTGACGGTCGCAAGGTCGAACTCGGCGAACCGTTCGTCGATCCGAAGCGGTTCTTCCACCAGTTCGTTGCCTCGTTCTGGTTCTGGGCCGGTGTGCTTCTCGGCATCCAGTACTTTGCCGGCATCCCATCGCTGTTCGTGGTCCTCCTCTATGCGTTTCACGGGTACGTCGTCGCCGACGACGCATCCAAGGGCGGAATGATGGCGCTCGGAACCAGCGTGCGACTCACCGAGGGCCGGCGGACCGGACTCTTCGCCGTCGGTGGTCTGCTCTTCATCTTCAACCTGTTCGGCATGATCGCCGCCGGCTTCCCGTCGTTGCCCCTGGCCGCGCGGATCGGCGGCGCTGCGGCCGGGCTCATCGTCACCAGCAGCATCACCCTTGTCATGGGTGCGCTGCTCTATCGAGTATTCGAGAAGGATCTGAAATGAACGCACGCGTCGGACTGCAGGGAATCGGAGCGTCACCGGGAGTCGCACACGGCCCGTTGGTGGTCCTGCGCGACGAGGTCGTCGAACTGCCCGCCTTCGACTATCCTTCGGCCGCCGTGGCCGAGGCGATGCCCGAAGTTGCCGCATCGCTGAACGCACGGGCAACGTCCGCAACCGAGCGGGGCCAGGACGAGGCTGGTCAGGTTCTGCAGGCCCAGGCGCTGATGGCGGAAGACCCGATGCTCGCCGACGCAATCGACGGCCATCTGTCGTCCGGTCTGAGCCTTGCCGATGCGCTGCAGACGGCATCCGACGAGCTCGAGGCGATGCTTGCGTCGCTGCCCGACCCGTATCTGGCTGCGCGCAGTGCAGACGTCGCCGAGGTGGCGACGGCGCTCAAGCTGCATCTCGCCGGCGTCGAGGCGTCCGATCTTTCGTTCGACGAGCCGAGCATCCTGGTTGCAGTCACGCTGACCGCCGCGCAGACGGCCGATCTCGATCCGGAGCGCGTGCTCGGCTTCGTGACGGAGCAGGGCGGCCCGACGAGCCACGTGGCGATCATTGCGCGTTCGCTGGGTGTGCCCGCTGTGGTCGCATTGGATGGTGTCGTCGCCGCCGCTGATGGTGCCGCTGCGGCTGCCCTCGATGGCGGCTCGGGCGAGTTCATCCTCGATCCCAACGACGACGACAAGGCCGACTTTGCGACCCGTGCCGAGCGGGCCGCGAAGATCGCCGAGTGGGCGGCCGGCGCTCACGGGACCAAAGCCAGCTTCGATGGCGCGCCGATTACGGTCGCCTCGAACGTCGGCAACGTGTCGGACATCGAAGACGGCGTTGCGGCCGCGGCCGACGGCGTGGGCCTCTTCCGCACCGAGTTCTTGTTCCTCGACCGCTCGACGCCGCCCACCGAGGAAGAGCAGTACGCCGCCTACCGGGCTGCCGCCGAGGGCTTCGAGGACCCGGTGGTCATCCGCGCCTTCGACATCGGCGGCGACAAGCCGGCGGAGTTCCTCGACATGGACGAGGAAGAGAACCCGTTTCTCGGGATTCGTGGCGTCCGCCTCTACGAGCAGTTCAGCGAACTGTTCGACACGCAGGTTCGCGCCTGTCTCCGTTCCGCAGCACATGGGCCGGTGCAGCTGATGATTCCGATGGTCGCCAGTGCCTCCGAGGTGCGCTGGGTGCGGACCCGCGTGGCCGAGGTGCGGGCTGCGCTCGTCGACGAGGGCGCGGAGATCGGTGATCTCCCGCTCGGTGTGATGGTCGAGGTGCCCTCTTTGGCGCTCACGTCTGGCGCGGTCGCTGCAGAAGTCGACTTCTTCTCGATCGGAACCAACGATCTGACGCAGTACACGTTGGCCGCCGATCGAACCCATGCAGCGCTCGGAGCACTCCAGGATCCGCTGCATCCGGGCGTGCTCGCACTGTGCCGGGCCACTGTCACCGGCGCTGCGCCGGCCGGCCGTTCGGTCTCGGTGTGCGGTCTCGCGGCCGCCGATCCGGTGGCGGCCTCGGTGTTCGCCGCACTCGGCGTCGACAAGCTTTCCGTGACGCCAAGCGCCGTGAACCTCATCAAGGCGACCGTCAGTGAACAGAAGCCAGAATTGCGCACCCGGGTCCTTGCGGCACTCGCCGAGGCCACCGATGGGGCAGAATTCCGAGAGATGATTCTGGACGAGCTGATTCTGCCATGAGCGTGCCTCTCGACACGCGGGTGATTCGCATCACCCGATGGCTGCTGTCCCAGGACGAGGCCAGGTCGACCTCTCACCTCGCCCACGACCTCGGGCTCAGCGAGCGTGTCGTGCGCTATCGGCTCTCCGCCGCCGAGAACTATCTGCGGTCGCACGGCGCAGAGTTGCGGCGCCAGCGGGGGAGCGGCCTGTCGGTTGTTGCCGATGCGGCAACACGCGAACGCATTCTCGACGATCTGGCGGATCGGGATCTGGCACCACGTGTGTACGCGCCCGAGGAGCGTGAACACCTCCTGCTGGACCTCTTGCTCTGGTCCTGGCCCGACACGATCTCGCTCGACCAGCTGAACGACGAGCTCGAGGTGTCGAAGACCTCCGCCCGTCGCGACCTTCGCCGCTGTGAGCCCTGGCTGGATCGGATGGGGTTGCCGGTCGTTCGCCGTCCAGGCAAGGGAATCGCGCTCCACGGAAGCGAGCAGCGGATTCGGCGCGCGTTGGTGCAACTCCTGCTCGAGGCGGTTCCGAACGACGTCCTGACCGAACTGCTGACCACCGACTTCGACGATGCCGAGCTCGTCCAGGTTCGTGTGCCGGCCGGGCTGCGGGATCGCTTCGCTGCGCTGTCGATCCGCGAGTGTCACAAGTCGCTCGAGGCCAGCCCGCTCACGGACCGCCTGGCGACCGGCAACAGCGATCTCGTTTTCACGATGTATCTGGCGATCACCGAGGCCCGCTACGAGGCAGGAAGCACGCTCGAGCTCGTCCCCGGCCAGCTGCGGTCGCTCCGAGACCATCCGGTCTTCGACAGTGTTCGGCTGCTCGCGGATGCGCTGGCCGAGACCGGACGGCAACAGTTGCCCGACGAGGAGATCGCCGCACTCGCCGAGTACCTGCTCGGACTCGATGCGCTGGCCGAGGTTCCCGCAGAAGGAGCCGACCATTCCGACTTGCTCGACACGATCCTTGCCGAGGCGTCCGACAACCTGCATGCGTCGCTCGGGGCCGACGATGAGCTCCGCCGCAGCCTGGCGATGCACTTGAGCAGGCTCCAGGTTCGGCTGCGGTACGGGCTTCCCGTGCACAACCCGCTGTTGGCTGAAGTGATCGAGCGCTATCCCGACGTCCACGTCGTCTCGCAGCGGGTCGCCGACCTGATCGGTGACTCCCTGGACGCCACACTTCCCGCCGACGAGGTCGGTTTCATCACCATGTACCTGTCCGGCGCCATGGAGCGGGCCCACCTGCGGCCGCGCAAGCAAGCGCTCGTGGTGTGTCCGAGTGGTATGGCCACCGCGTGGGTGCTGGTTTCCCGCCTGCAGGCCGAGTTCCCCCAGCTCGCGCTGGCCGAGGTGCTCTCGGCGCCGAAGTACGAGGAACGAGACACGTCCAACTTCGATGTCGTGATCTCCACGGTGCCCCTTGCCGAGGACAGCGCACCGGTCGTCGTTGTGAGCCCGTTGCTCTCCTCGGCGGACGTCCGAGTGCTTTCCACACACGTCTGACAAAAACGGTCCTGCGTCAAGTTGCGCCTCGGGCAAGTTGTCGGAGGCCGCTGACACGTCGGTCGGACCATCTGCGTCCGAGTCTGTTGGTTTATCAAGGCTTTCGCTTTGTTTCGTGCGTGTTTCACCGCGATTTCCCAGAAGTCAAACCCGGGCTGCGCACAACTTGTCGGAAGGGGCCACCGCCCTATTGGAAGTGGCGATCGTCACACCTGTTGGGGAATGCTCGTGGTACCTAAATTGGAGGGACAAATCGTTATGCAAGAACGTCTACAACGTTTCGGGGGCTGGCTCGCAGGGATGGTGATTCCGAATATCGGAGCATTCATCGCCTGGGGCCTCATCACCGCACTCGTCATTCCGACCGGCTGGCTCGCAGAGCTCGGCTTCGGTGGGGGCAATGACGGCGAAATCTGGGGTGATCTGACGGGTGCGCTCGTCGGTCCGATGATCAAGTACATGCTGCCGACGCTGGTGGCCTACACGGGTGGCAAGCTCGTCCACGGTCACCGTGGTGGCGTGCTCGCCGCCATCGCCGTGTTCGGTGTCATCGGAGGAGCTTCCTTCGAGATCGAATCCGCTGGCGAGACCATCGGCGGCGATCCGCCTCAGTTCCTCGGCGCCATGGTCATTGGCCCGCTCGCCGGCTTCGTGATGAAGAAGGTTGACGAATTCCTCGAGTCCCGGACTCCCACCGGTTTCGAGATGCTCTTCAACAACTTCTCGCAGGGCTTCGCCGGTCTCGGCCTCGCCTTCCTCGGCTACTGGATCGTCGGTCCGGTCATGGCTGCACTCGCACGGGCCTTCGGCAACATGGTGGAGGGCATCGCCGATGCCGGTCTCCTTCCCCTCGCCGACATCCCAATCGAGGTTGCCAAGGTGCTGTTCCTGAACAACGCCATCAACCACGGTGTGCTGACCCCGCTGGGTGCAACCGACGTTGCCGACTCCGGCCGCTCGATCTACTTCATGCTCGAGTCGAACCCCGGACCGGGCCTCGGTCTCCTCGGCGCCTACTGGTTCGCCAGCAAGGGCCTCGCCAAGATGGCTGCCGCTGGCGCAACCATCATCCACTTCCTCGGTGGCATCCACGAGGTGTACTTCCCGTACGTCCTGATGAACCCGGTCATGATCGGCGCCATGTGGGCCGGTGGCATCTCCGCCGACATCGTCTTCGTCGCCACCGACGCAGGCCTCGTTGGTCCGCCATCACCGGGCAGTATCTTCGCCTACCTCACACTGCTTCCGACCAGCGGAGGCGCCGCATTCGGTGTCCTCGCCGGTGTCGCAGTTGGAGCCGTGGCGAGCTTCTTCGTCGGCTCGATTCTGCTCCGGCTCTTCCCGGTCGCAGAAATGACCGACCTCGAAGACGGCGATGCATCGCTGGCCGATGCCATGCCGGACGTGCCTGGTATGAATCTCCCCGGAGCGTCTGCCTGACGTAGGCGGCGACCCAGAGACGTTGGGTGCGGCTCGAAAGAGCCGCACCCAATTTCTCTCTTCGTACACTTTTCACCCACCCCCCGAACCGGCGTCCATGACGGGCGCCACTGAACACGAACTGAGACGAAAATGTCAGATGGCCTGGTGGTCAAGTCAGCAAGCGACGTCAAGCTGATCGTCTTTGCCTGCGAGGCAGGCATGGGCAGCAGCCTCATGGGCGCGAAGCAGCTGCAAAAAATGGTCAAGAAGGCCAAGCTCGACATCGAAGTGGTGCACTCACCGGTGAACCAGGTCCCGAGCCACGCCGACGTGATCGTCACGCACAAATCTCTCGCAGCGAGTGCCCGGACCCAGTTCCCGGACGCTGCCATCGTTTCCTTCATGCTCTTCTTCGGTGACCCTGCCGTCACCAAGCTGGTGGAAACCCTCAAGGCCGGCGACGACGTGGTGTCGGTCCTGTGAGCCCAGCCACCCAAGATGATCAACTCCTCGCCCGTGAAGCCGTCGTCATCGGACTTCCGAGCGTTTCCATGAACGAAGCGATCTCGTTCGTCGGCAACATGCTGGTCGAGCGGGGACACGCCACCAGCGACTACGTGGACGGCATGCTCGAGCGTGAGCAGAAGGTCTCGACCTTCCTCGGCAACGGTGTGGCGATGCCGCACGGCACCTTCGAAAGCAAGGAAGCCATCCAGCGCACCGGCATCGTCGTGGCCCAGTACCCCGAGGGGATCGACTGGGGCGTCGGCACGGCACACCTTGTGATCGGACTCGCCGCCAGTGGCGAAGAGCACGTGCAGATCCTGTCGCACATCGCCGAGGTTCTGCAGGACGAGGATCTGGCCGCCGAACTCGGCAGCACGACCGATGCCGCCCACCTGCACGCCACGCTGAACACGCCGGTGGAGGACGACGAGCCCGACTCCGTCAGCGCCGAGGTCACCATCACCAGCGAGGCCGGCCTTCATGCCCGCCCCGCAAGCCTGATCGTGGAGTACGCCAAGGCGTACGACGGCGAGATCCTCATCTCGAAGGACGGCCGTTCCGCCAAGGCGAACAGCATCATGAGCCTGCTGTCGCTCGGGGCCGTTTCGAACGATACGGTGTCAATCGACGTGACCGGCGAAGACGGCGATGCCGCGCTGGCCGAAGTCACCCGCATTCTCACCACACCGGAAGCAGAACTCTGATGGCCCGCTTGAACCACGACCAGATGATGGCCCAGGCCGCAGAAACCGTCGGCGCTTCGGCCGATGAGAGCGGCAAGGCCGACATGGTGTTCGACAAGGGGCAGCTTCTGCTTGCCGCGGAGTTGAACGACATGAAGAAGGTCTTCAAGCGTGCGAAGAAGCTTGAGGGCTACAAGTGGGTGATGATCAACGGCGCCGATCTGGTGCTTGCGAACACGCTGTCCATCGGTACCAAGGCCGGCATTCTCGATGCCGACGGCAAGGTGCTGAAGAACGCCGACATCCCTCGCAAGAAGGTCTGATTCTCCATTCCCGTCGGTTCCGACTTCGCTCGGGCCGACGGGTTTGGCGCGTCTAGGGGCGCTTCGTGGTGAGCAGCACGGGAACCGACGCGTCGGTTCGTGCACCCGGCTTGGAGTGATCGCTGGTCATCCGCGGGATGGCCGATCCGTCGACGGCGGCAAGCGCGTCGTCGGCGTGCCCCCACACACAGTCCGGGTCCGGGCCGTCGAGTGGGAGACCGGTGAAGAACTTGCTGGCCATGCACCCGCCGCCGCAGGCGTCGAAGCTGCCACAGGATGCGCAGGCCCCAGCGCTCTCGGGCTCTCGGAGCTCCAGGAATCGTTCGGAGTTCTGCCAGACGCCGGTGAAGCCGCCAGCGTCACGGACGTTGCCGGCTTTGAACTCGTCGTGGATGACGAACGGGCAGGCGTAGACGTCGCCGACCGGGTCGATCAGGCAGACGATTCGGCCGGCCCCGCACATGTTGAGGCCGGGGAGTGACTCGCCCAGGGCGTTGAGGTGGAAGAACGAATCGCCGGTCAGGACGTCGGGTCGATCCATGATCCAGTGGTAGACGTCGCGCTGTTGCTGGTGGCTGAGGCGAAGGTCCTGATAGCTGTCGACGCCGCGGCCGGACGGTCGGAGGCGGGTGAGCCGGAGCTGCGCGCCGTAGTCGTCGGCCATCTGCTTGTAGTCGTCGAGCTGGCTCACGTTGTGGCGAGTGGCGACGATCGAGATTTTGAACTCGCCGAAATCGGCGGCCGCCAGATTGTCCATGGCTTGGCGGGCGGCCGCCCAGCTGCCCTCGCCGCGAAGTGCGTCGTTCGTGCCGGCGTCGAATCCGTCGAGGCTGATCTGGATGTCGAGCATGTCCAT
Source organism: Acidimicrobiales bacterium (assembly GCA_020628865.1). Taxonomy (GTDB): domain Bacteria; phylum Actinomycetota; class Acidimicrobiia; order Acidimicrobiales; family SHLQ01; genus SHLQ01. The sequence goes on along the minus strand of JAHDEJ010000014.1, from coordinate 23,959 downwards.
CGAGGCAAAGCGCCGTGCGGCTTCCTTGTCGAGGAAGGTGCCGTTGGTCGAGAACTTGACGCCCACGTGGTTGGCGATGGCGTGGTCCACGATGGTGTGGAAGTCCCGGCGGATCATCGGCTCGCCGCCACCGATGTTCACATAGAACACCTGCAGGCGGTTCAGCTCGTCGATGACGGCGAGGCACTCCTCGGTGCTCAGCTCGTTCGGGTCGCGTCGTCCCGAGGCGCTGAGGCAATGGAGGCAATCGAGGTTGCAGGCGTAAGTGAGTTCCCAGGTCAGGCAGATGGGAGCGTCCAGCCCGCGCTTGAGCTGCTCGGTCAACGGGGGTGTTCGTGTGGTCATGTGGTGGCCTCGGCGGGGATCGGTGAGCGCAGCTCGATCACGCCGGCGTCGGCGAGGGAGGCGAGTGCGGTGAGGTGGCTGGTGCGACGTCGGCCTTCCAGCCCGGCTGCATCCAGTGCGTCGTTCATCGTCGGATGGTCGGCCAGCGAGCGGACCAGGTCGACGAGGTCGTTGGTTTTGAGGAAGACCAGGCGGCGGGACTCGAAGTGGTACGCCAGCGCGCCGAACGGTTCGGGCCGCAGTCCGATGGACGAGCTGAGGGTCCAGGCCTGATCAGAAGCGAGTGGTTGCACCCGATTCAGTAGACGCCGCACATGCCGTCGATGGAGATCTCCTCGACCAGCAGCTCCTCTTCCACGAGCTCGGCGTCGGTCTCTTCGACGGTTTCGGTCTCGAGTTCGTCGGTGGCTTCTGGCTGCATGATGGCTCCCTGTCGGTCGTGCGCTCATCAAATTACTACGCTGCAGCGCCATGGAGCCATCGCAACTGCCGGAGGGGCTTCCGGTGGTCCTCGAGTCGGACGTGCAGATCGACCACGACGCGCGTTCTCTGGTGGGTGGTTCGCCGCTTCGGATCCTTCGTCTTTCGGGTCGGGGGATGGAGCTTGTCGCCGGGCTTCGATCCGAAACGACGCCCTCGTGGACACCGGCGGTCGGTCGGCTCTGGCGGTCGCTCACCGATGCGGGGATGGCGAACCCGGTGCCGGAGCCGCTGGATGACGCAGAGGTCGACTGGGTCGTTCCCGTGTACGACGGCGCCGAACCGATCGCCCCGACCCTTCCCGCCGGAACCACGGTGGTGCACGACGGCGGCCCGAACGCCGACGAGCTGCGTCGACGGTGTGCGGAGCAGGGCTGGCGATACATCCGAATCGTCGACAACGCAGGCCCGGGAGTTGCTCGCACGACGGGGGCTGCTGAGGGCGCGGCCCCGATCATCGGCTTCATCGATGCGGGGGTGACGCTGGACGAAGGGGCGACTGCGCTGCTTGCCGGACATTTCGCCGACCCGCAGGTCGGCGCAGTGGCGCCACGAGTCCGGTCCGGTCCGGCGGCGGGACTTCGCGGCCGTTACGAGTCGTACCGTTCGCCCCTCGACCTCGGCCCCCGCCCGTCCCGGGTACGGTCGGACGCACGCGTCTCGCACGTTCCCACGGCCGTGCTGCTCGTCCGCCGCTCCGCGTTCGAGCAACTCGACGGGTTCGATGCCGGACTTCGCTTCGGCGAGGACGTGGATCTCGTGTGGCGGCTCGATCGGGCCGGCTGGCGGGTGCGGTATGCGCCGGAGGCGAGCGCGGTGCATGCGCCTCGAGCATCGTGGCGGTCGATGTGGCAACAACGCATTGGCTATGGCTCGGCTGCTGCACCGCTCGACCAGCGGCATCCGGGGTCTGCGGCTCCGGTTCGGCTCAATGCGTGGAGTCTGGCGACCTGGCTGCTCCTGGCCTTCGGCCGCGGCCCGGTCCGCGCCATGGGCCTCGCGCTCGGTGTGGGGAGCACGGCTGCGCTCGCCCGCCGCTTGCGCGGGTCGGTCTCCGACCCTGTCGAAACGGCGTTTCGCCTTGGCGGGCGAGGCACGTTGTTCAGCGGCCGTTGGCTCGCCCAGGCAGTCGGCCGGGCCTGGCTGCCGATTGCCGTCGTCGCCGCAGTGCGTGCCCGACGTCCGGGGCCACTTCTCGCAGCGCTCGTGGCGGCACCGACCGTGGAGTGGGTGGAGGTCCGCCCCGACATCGACCCCGTTCGTTGGATCGCGCTGCGGACGCTGGACGATGCCGCCTACTGCACCGGCGTGTGGAGGGGGATGTGGGCCGAGCGGTCACTCGGGGCGATCCGCCCGCGCTTCACCGGCATCCCCGGGCTGCGCCGCGATGAGCAGCGGGGGGAGTCCGTCCGGTCATGAGGCGCACCAGGGTCTGTTTGCTCATGACCGGACGAACCGGTGGACTGGTCGAAAGTGGCGTGCAGTTGGGTGGACTCCTACGACGCCGACCTGCCCAATCGAAGGATCGGTATTCTCGTCGATTGCTGTAGCGCCGTCGCTGCCTCTTCACCCAACTGCAACGACGTGACCGTTTGATGCTGATTGTGCATCGGCGCTCAAGCGAAGGGCGTGCAGCGGTTGTCGTCGTGCCAGCCCGAGACGGTAGGCGGCCGGTCGGGCGCCCATCGCGGCGTCAAATCGTCAAAAGCTCATAAACAAGCGACCCAATGCGTACGGCGGGGATTGCATTCGAGACATTCGTGGCCCACCCTTTCGGGTGGAGTTGTTGCCATGTACACGACCGAGAGCGATAGTGGTCAGATCTGGGAAGACCCGGACGCCAACCGGCGCGCATCGGCGCTTCTTCGCCGGGTTGTTGCGGGGCTGCTTCTGGCCGCTCTCCTGGGGCCGGTGGTGGTCGCAACCGTTGGATATCGGGCGGCGGTGACAGCAGAGCGGGATGAGGATCTGGCGTTGAGCGCGGTGATCGGCCTGGCGCCAACTGCGTCGATCGGCAGCCTTCTCGATGCCTCAGGGCATCAAGGGCTGCTGCTCGAACCCGATGGAAGCCTGGCTGCGGTATGGACATCGGACGCCGCAAGCGAATCGGTCGACCTCCGCAGCTGGTGGCGCGACGTTGCCGACGACGCTCGCGCAAGCCCGACTCGATCGTTCACCGACGAAGATCCCTCCGGGACGACGTGGTGGTTCAGCCGCGTGGTCGCCCGCGACGATCGAACCCTCATCGTTGGCCGTCCGGCGCCCGATGCGTTGGGTTTTCTCACCGGAACAGTGGTGGCCCTGACGTTGGGAACGATTGCGATGGTGGGCGTCTTGCTCACCATCGCAATCGGCTTGCATCGGCGGGTCGTGCGCCCGTTGGAGATGCTCGTGGACGCCACTGAGGATCTTCGTGTGCGCGGCGAGGTCCGAGCGGAGACGCGAGCCGGGCTCGCAGCGATTCCACCGCGACCCCTCGAACTGCAACGGTTGGGCGAGACGCTGTTGGAGATCGAGAAGGACTCGACTCGCGGTTTTCGTCAGGCCGAGGGGTTGTTTCAGGCGGCGAGCGCACTCGGTGGCTCACTCGAACCGGGGGTCGTCCTGGAGACCGCCCTCGAGCACCTGCAACGACTGCTTTCGATCGATCGGGCAGCGATCCTGCATCATGACAGTCGTCGACAGGCCTTTGAGGTGGCCGCATCGCGCGGGCACCCGGATGGCTGGATCGCCGAAATGCAGACCGTCCGAGCCATCGAGACCCAACCGTCCCTCCGGTCGATCCGGGAGGGTGTGCCGGTTCAGGTGACCGACACCGAGTCCGAGGTCGCAGGGACGGAGCTGCGCGAGCGGGGCCGTCGGCACGGCTACCGCAGCATTCTCGCTGTGCCGCTCTCCAGCGGCCTGGAGGTGGCGACTGCGCTCGTCCTGCACTCGGTTGAGCCTCGGGCATGGTCGTGGGATGAGATCGAGCTCTCCAAGTCCTTTGCCAGCATCGCCGGTGCCGCATTGCGGAACGCTGAACTCTTCGCCCAGACCGATGCCCGACTCCGCAGCCAGACGTCGCGGCTCGAGGCGATCGTCGAGAGTGTGGAGCAGGGAATCCTCGTCGAGGGGGCGGACGGTCGGGTGCTCTTTGCCAACGCCACGATGCAACAGTTCCTCCCCGCTGCCTTCCCGCTGTCTCGCGGTGCTCGGGCTGACGAACTCCTGGCCAACGCAGTGGGTGGAACCGCCGGCCAGAACCTCGCACTTGATCTTGGTGCGCTGCCTTCGTCGTCCGACGCATGGCTCGACGTGGACGTGCCCGTGGGCGAGGAGGTACGGAGTGTTCGGATCCGCAGGTTCGTCGTTCGGGACGTTCGAGGGGAGGAGATCGGCAGCGGGCAGACGTGGTCCGATGTGAGTCGTGATCGTGAGCTGGAACGAATGAAGTCGGGACTGCTGGCGGCGGTCTCTCACGAATTTCGCACGCCGCTTGCGCTCATCAAGGGGTACGCCACCACGCTGCTTGCTGAAGACGTGAGCTGGAACCCGGCCGATCAGAACGAGTTCCTCCAGCTCGTGAGTGCTGAAGCTGATCGCCTCACCGAACTCGTGCAGCGCATTCTCGACATGCGCAGGATCGATGCGGGCATGGTCTCGTTGCAGAAGATGCCGGTGGCGTTGTCGGTGATCGTGGACACTGTGGTTGACGGGCTTCCACATGAGGCGCATCGAATTCGAATCGGCCAGCTGCCGCATGGCGCGGTCGACATCGACGCAGCCAGGATCGTGACCAGCCTCCGGAACCTGATCGAGAACGCCTGCAAGTACTCGCCCCGAGACGCGGTGGTGGAAGTGTCGGTTGTGACCACGCAAGATGCCGTGGAGTTCTGCGTTCGGGATCACGGGCGTGGTATCGATCCCGCGTTGCGTGACCATGTCTTCGACACCTTCGTGCGCGGAGAGACAGGCCTGGCAGCCGAGCATGGGGGCGTGGGGCTCGGCCTCGCCATCTCGAAGGGCTTCGTGGAGGCCCATGGGGGCCGCATGTGGATCACTGATCCGACGGAAGGAACCGGCGCCGAGTTCCGATTCTCTCTTCCGCGGCTCATTCGCCTTCGCGAGCACGCATGACCTCGATCCTCATCGTCGACGATGATGCCCCCATGCGTGAGTTCGTTCGTCGGAACCTCGAGGCTCGCGAGTTCACGGTCCATCAGGCGTCGAACGGTCTCGAAGCGTTGGCGATGGTTCGTCACGAACAACCTGATCTGGTCATTCTCGACATCATGATGCCGCACCTCGACGGCTACGAAACCTGCCGTCAGCTCCGTCAGTTCAGCGATGTTCCCGTGGTCGTGTTGACGGCGATGGGCGATGAACGAGACATTGTGCTGGCCCTCGACTGCGGAGCCGACGACTGCCTCACGAAGCCGTTCGGGGTCGAAGAGTTGCTCGCCCGCCTTCGGTCAGTGTTGCGTCGATCCCAATCGCGGGACTCGGTCGCGGCGCGCGAAGCGATCGAGTTCCGGGACCTGCGGGTCGATGTCGATGCGAACCGAGCGTGGCTGCGGGACGAGGAGCTCAACCTCACGCGTACCGAGTTCAGCGTGCTGCGTACCTACGCCGTCAATCTCAACAAGACCGTGCCGCATCAGATGGTGCTGTCCGCCGTTTGGGGGCCCGGCTACGAAACCGAGACCCACTACATCCGCATCTACGTCAGTCGCCTCCGCAACAAGATCGAGAGCGAAGACGAGACGCCGTACTTTGCGACGGAGCACGGCCTCGGCTACCGGTTGGGCGACTGACATCGTGGCCGCCCGGTGGTTGTCTCCCAGGGTTTACGAATTGTCTATGCGTAACGCCCGTTGTTTAGAGACTTGCTATTCGGCCCCTCCGTAAGTTCAGCCGGGTAAGGCAAACGGCCGCTGTCCCGCGGCCAATTTTCACCAGGAGGGGAATCCCATGAGGAAACGCTTGCGCTTGGCGCTCGCACTGTTCATGGCATTTGGGCTCGTCGCCGCTGCATGCGGTAGCGATGCAACAGATGTCGTGGATTCGGCCGGAGAAGCTGTGGCTGATGCCGCAGAGTCCGCCCAGGACACTGTGGAGGACGTGGCCGAAGATGCCGCAGACGTCGCCACGGACGACGGCGCAGAAGATGACGCCATGGCCGAAGAGGGGGCGGACACCATCGTCGGCACCATCAAGATCGGCGCCGCACTGAGCGAGACGGGCAAGTTCTCGGTCGAAGGCAAAGACTCCCGTCAGGGCTACGACACCTGGGCCAAGTGGGTCAACGAGGAGTACGGCGGCATCCAGCTGCCGGACGGCCGCTACGAGGTCGAGATCATCTACTACGACGACGAGTCCGACGCAGACACTGCAGCGAACCTCGTGCAACGTCTGATCGATGAGGACGGCGTCGAGTTCCTGCTCGGCCCGTACTCCAGCGGTCTGACGACCGGCGCCTCGGCGATTTCCGAAGCAGCTGACGTGATCATGGTTGAGGGCAACGGAACCTCGGACTCGATGTTCGAACGCGACTTCCAGAACCTGTTCCTGGTCGCGACCGTTGCGTCGGACTACACCAAGTCCGGTATCGAGGCGTTTGCAGCCAAGGGAGCCAAGACCGCGGTTGTTGCGTACGAGGACACCTCGTTCCCAACGGCAGTGGCGAACGGCGCCATCAAGCACCTCGAGGACAACGGCATTGAGGTGCTTGCTGTCGAGACGTACCCGAAGGACCCAACCGACCTGAGCCCGATCATCTCGAAGTTCCGTGAGCTTGAGCCGGACATCTTCATCGGTGGCGGCCACTACATCGACGCGGTGTTGTTCACCAACGCAGCTGACGATGTGGGCTTCGCGCCTGACGGAATGCTCATCACTGTCGGTCCATCGAATCCGAAGCTCATCGACGAGCTCGGTGACTCGGTCGAGGGCGTCGTCGGCCCGACGCAGTGGGAGCCAACGATGGCGTACTCGGGCGAGTGGCTGGGATCAGCGCAGGACTTTGCTACCCGCTACGAGTCGTACTGGGGTGAGGCTCCGGTCTACCAGGCAGCGTCAGCGGCGGCTTCGGGACTTGCATTGCACATCGCAATCGAACAGGCAGGAACCACCGACACCGCCGCCGTTCGCGACGCACTTCGTGCCATGAACGTCGACACGTTCTACGGCCCGATCGGATTCGACGACCGTGGCGTCAACACGTCCAAGCCAATGGGAACCGTGCAGGTTCAGGACGGAGCGATCAACGTCGTTGCGCCTGACGGAGCAGCCATTGCGGACTTCAGTTACCCACGGGGGAACTGACTGCCGGCAACAGGCCAAAGGCCCCTTCCGTTGTATTCGGGGGATGACCCGCTGCGGTCAGCCCCCGAATATGGCGGTACTACCCATCGAAGATCAACGATTTAGGAAAACCCTGGTCCAATGGACACGCTTGTTCAAGCTCTCATCAACGGCATCGCCGTCGGTGGCTTCCTGACACTCATGGTGCTCGGCTTCTCGATCATCTGGGGCGTCATGGGTGTCATCAACTTCGCTCATGGCGAATTCATCATGGTTGGCGCCTATATGGCCTGGTACGCGAGATCTGAGTGGGGGGTCGAGCCGCTGTACAGCGCGTTGCCGATCTTCCTCATCATGTTCGTGGTCGGCTTCGTTCTGCAGAAACTGGTTGTCAACAAGGTGATCGATCGGCCCCACCTCGTTTCACTCCTCGTGATGTTTGCGGTGTCGATCATCATGTCGAACTCCGTCAAGCTCATCGCCGGCGCCGACTTCCGTCGGGTCAACAGCGACATTCAGCGGGGCTTCTGGGAACTCGGCGACATCGCCACCATCCCGAGGAAGCACACGGTCGTGCTGGTCGTCGCGATCATCGTGCTCGTCGCCCTGCAGACCTTCCTGCAGAAAACTCGGCTCGGCAAGAGCATTCGTGCCGCCGCCCAGAACCGCGAGGCCGCCCAGATCGTCGGCATCGACATCAAGTGGGTCTACGCCTTCACCTTCGCTCTCTGCATCGGCATCACCGCAATGTCGGGCGCACTCACCTCGACGATCATCCCCGTCTTCCCGTTCATGGGCCCGCCATGGGCGCTCCGGGCCTTCGTCATCACCGCCCTCTCCGGACTCGGTTCGGTCAAGGGCACGCTCGGTGCGGCGATGTTCCTCGGTCTCCTCGAGAGTCTCGTCGCCACGTATGCACCGGGGAGTTCCGGCTCGCAGCTTGCGGTCATCACGGCGTTCGGGTTGCTCGTTGTGACCCTGGTGCTCCGTCCTCAGGGTCTCTTCGGCGGCCTTCGTCCCGTTGATGCAGGAGGCCACTGATGAACAAGGCCGTATTCAAGACGATCGGGCTGGTCCTCGCGGCGCTGCTCGTCGCGATGTTGTTCTTTCTGCCGATGTTGGGCCACTACGGGAACGACTCAACCCTGTTCACCGTCACGTTGCTGTTGGCAAGTGTCGGGACAGCCATCAGCTGGAACCTGACCGGCGGATTCACGGGCTACGTCGACTTCGGCCACGCGGTCTGGTGGGGCATCGGCGCCTATACGACGGGCGTGCTGATGTCGAACGAGTCCGAGTGGATTCCGCAGCAATGGCCGCTCGTCCCGGCACTCATCGTGTCGATGTTCTTCACCGCGCTGGTCGCGAACCTGGTCGGGCGTTTGACGATGCGATTGTCGGGTCCGTACTTCTCGATCGCGATGCTTGGCTTCTTCGTGTTCTTCCGGGAAGTCGTACGCGTCGTGGGTCCGCTCACGAACCGCGGCATCGGGCTGACGATCAAGCCGGTCATCAACCGACCGCTCTGGTACTACATCACGCTGATCTTCGTCCTGTTCCTGGTGTACCTGTCGTGGTGGCTTCGTCGGACGCGCTTCGGTGCGTCACTCATCGCGATTCGTGAAGATGAGATCGGGGCCGAGATGCGTGGCATCGACACCACCCGCAACAAGGTGATGGTGTTCACCTTGTCGGGCGCAATCACGGGTCTGCTCGGAGGCATGTGGGCGTATCAGAACACGTTCCTCGACCCCGACATTGCATTCGTTGAGGTCCGAACGATCGATGCCGTCATGGGCACCATGCTCGGCGGGCTCGGAACGGTCGCGGGTCCGATCATTGGAATGGTCTTCTTGTTCGTCCTTCGAGAACTGCTGTGGACCCAGGAGTCGCTGTTGCAGACGCACCTCATCGTTCAGGGTTTGCTGCTTGGCGCCGTGGTGCTCTACCTGCCGAAGGGCCTGATGGGCCTTGTTCGTGGCGAGGTTGCCTTCCTTGACCGTTTCCGGGAGCGAAGCTCGACATTCGACGGCATGGAGTCAGCGGTCTTGGAAGCCCAGGAGTCATCGATTTCGGACTCCGAGAACGAACACCCCAACGACCCAGTGGCCATGCACCCGACCTGGGATGGGAGAACGTCATGACACGAGTCCTGGAAGCCTCGGGCATCGTCCGCCGATTCGGCGGGCTCACGGCCGTCGGTGGCGTGGACATTCACGTCGATGCAGGCGAAATGGTTGGCCTGATCGGGCCGAACGGTAGTGGCAAGACCACGCTTTTCGACTGTCTCAGTCGGGTGCAAACCATCGATGAGGGCAGCATCATGCTCAACGGCACCGACATCAGCAAGATGCAGCCCCACCAGGTGGCGCACATCGGCCTGTCACGTACGTTCCAGGTTCTGCGGGTGTACCGCGAACTCACCGTTCTCGAGAATATGGAGCTGTCGGTGCAGTGGGGCGACATCAGCCTGCTGTCGTCGTTCCGCAAACCCACGAAGGAGACCACCGAGAGGGCCGATCGCCTGATCGACTTCCTCCTGCTCTCGCGTCTGCGGGACCAACAAGCGAGCTCGCTGAGTGGCGGCCAACGTCGTCTACTCGAGCTCGGGATGGCGCTGATGTCTGACCCAAGCATCGTGCTTCTCGACGAGGCGATGTCTGGAGTGAACCCCAGCCTGGTCGAACAGATCAAAGACCGAATTCGGATCCTGAATCAGGAACAAGGCGTGTCGTTCCTGCTCGTCGAGCATGACATCCGGTTCGTCAAGGACCTGTGCGACCGCGTTGTGGTTCTGAACTATGGCGAGAAGCTCGCCGAGGGGGCCCCAGACGAGATCATGGAAAATGAAGCTGTCATCGAGGCCTACTTTGGCGACGACGGCACCGAAGGAGCAGGCGATGCTGGGAACTAACGGAAACGGGGCTCCTGGATCGGGGTCGCGTCCATTGCTCGAAGTTCAAGACATCTACGCGGGCTACGACCCGAACATCGACATTCTCCAAGGCGTGACCTTGCATGTGAACGAGGGCGAAATCGTCTGCGTGATCGGACCGAACGGCGCAGGAAAGTCGACGGTGTTCAAGGCGGTCTACGGAATGTTGGGCGTTCGAAAGGGCACCGTCTTGTGCAACGGACGCGACATCACGAACATTCGCCCACAAGACGCACTCAAGACTGCGGGCATCACGATCGTTCCGCAGCTACGAAGTGTGTTCTCGCAGATGACCGTGCACGAGAACCTCGAGCTCGGCATGTATCTGTCCACGGACAAGGCCAAAGTTGCCGAGCGAATCGACTACGTCTACGACCTGTTTCCGCGGCTCGGAGAGCGTTCCCGCCAGGAGGCGGGAACGATGAGCGGTGGTGAACAGCGGATGCTCGAAATCGGTCGAGCGCTGATGTGGGAGCCCCGGCTCGTGTTGATGGATGAGCCTTCTGCGGGTCTCGCACCGATCATCACCAAGTCGATCTTCAAGGCGATCACTCGACTCAATCAGGAGATCGGGCTCACTGTGCTGATGATCGAACAGAATGCGCGTCAGGGGTTGCAGGCGAGCCACCGGGGCTATGTGATCGAACTCGGTCGCCAAACGTATGATGGGCTCGCCGATGATCTCCTTGGGAATGCGAACGTTCGCCGAGCCTTCTTGGGTGGACACTGATCGGGTCCCGGTGGCTCCTCGTGGAGCTGAAAGACTGGGGGAGTGAGCAGCGGTTCGGACGGGCATCATCTGACGATCGGTGCCCTCGTGGGAGCGACGATCGCCACCGTGTTTCCCGGCTTTCTCACCGGCGCGCTGGCCGTGCAGGTGGGCGACGACCTCGGCGTCACCGAGTCCACGTACGGCTGGGGGCTTGGCGGCTTCTTCCTGGCGGCGACAGCGGGTTCCATCGTGCTCGGACGGCTGGCGCAACGGATCGGCCCACGGCGCCAGATCACGATCGTGCTCGTCGTGTCCGCGGTCTCGCAGTTGTTCATCGCACTCGTGGCGGAGAGTTTTCTTTCGCTGGTCGGTGCCCTTGCGGTGTGCGGCTTCGTGAACGCCGGAAATCAGACGGCGGTGAATCTGGCGTTGGCACAAGCCCGTCTTCCGCGACTCGGGCTGTCGATCGCGCTGAAGCAGTCCGGAATGCCCACGGCGTCGATGCTGAGCGGGCTCGCCGTTCCGGCGATTGCACTCACCGTGGGTTGGCGCTGGGCGTACGCCGGTGGAGCGGTGCTGGCGCTGCTGGCGATGGTCGCCGTGCGCAGCGTGATCGCTTCGAGCCCGGCGGCGGCCGGGGTGCAGCGAAGCACGGAGCCGGTGTCCACGCGCCGATCACTGATTCTCGCCGGTGTCGTCGGCGGTCTGCTGGCGTTCAGCGCGGGCGCGCTGAACGCCTGGGTCGTGGCATCCGGCGTGGACGCCGGGCTCTCGCCGGGCTTCGCCGGCCTCATGCTGAGCGTCGGAGCGGCCTCGGGCATCACGCTGCGGCTGGCGGCCGGCGTGCGCCTCGACACGATGACGGCCCGCCCCCTGCTCGTCGCCGGGGTCACGGTGCTCTTCGGCGCGGTGGGCATGGTGCTTCTGGGCATGCGGAACGAGGGGGTCCACATCGCCGCCACCGTTCTCGCCTTCGCCGGCGGTTGGATCTGGCCGGTCTTCACGAACTTCGGCATCGTGCGAACGAACGAGGCTGCCGCCGGCGCGGCGACTGGCATCACGCAGATGGGCGTCTACCTCGGGGTCTTCTCCGCACCGCTGATCACCGGTGTGCTGATCGAGTCGGTCGGCTACGGCTGGATGTGGTCGCTCGTCGCGCTGACGAGCGCAGCCGGTGCCGCCCTGTGCATCCGTATTTCGCCGGACTTCTGACCTCAGGCGGAACGGTTCGCCGAGTCCCGCAGATCCAGCGTTCCGGAACCTGACGAGCGCAGATCGTGGACCACCTGCCGGAGCTCGCTGAGCGCCTGGTTCTGTCGACGGTTCGACTTCCGGGCCAGACGACGAAGCGTGTGAACGGCTTCGCCGAGCGGTTCCGGTCGGGCAATTCCGTAGCCCTGCGCCGAGTGGATGCCGAGCGCCCGGATCGTCTCCAGATCTTCGTCGGTCTCGACGCCCTCGGCGACCACCGGGATGCTGAGCTCGTTCGTCATCTGCCAGATGGCGTGGGTGAGCACCTGCTGGGTTCGGTTCTTGTGGATGCCGTCGATGAACGACCGGTCGATCTTCAGGTCGCTGATCGGGAAGGTTCGGAGGTACGTGAGCGAGCTGTAGCCCACACCGAAGTCGTCGATCACGACTCGAACGCCGAGGTCGCGCAGATTCTGAAGCACGGAGTTGTTCATCTCCGCCTGGCTGATCAGACCGGTTTCGACGAACTCGAGCCCGAGCATGGTCGGGTCCGGGATGCGTCGGACGGTCGCCCGCACGTCGCGTTCGAGGCCGGCGGCCACGTGGATCGGCGAGATGTTGACGTTGACCCGGACCGTCGCCAGCTCGGGATGGTTGGCGAACTGGGTGAGCAGCTTCGCCGCGGCCGCGAGAGCCTTGCGACCGAGGTCGTTGATGAGGCCGGTTTCTTCGGCGACCGGAATGAACTCCATCGGACTGATCAGCGACCCGTCCGGCTGGGGCCAGCGAGCGAGCAGTTCGAGTCCGATCGGCGATCCGTCGGTCACCCTGGTGATGGGCTGGCCCCAGAAGACGATGTCGTCGTTCTCGATCGCACGACGGAGGCGACGTTCCAGATCCGCCCGATGCGACGCGTCGTCGGCCATCTTCTGATCGAAGACGGTCACCCGGCTGCCGATCGTCCGTTTGCCGCGGTACATGGCGAGGTCGGCCTCGACGAGTACCTGCTCTGCGGTTGCGGAACCGGTGAAGACGGTGACGCCGGCGCTGGCTTCCACCTGCATGGTGTGGTCGTTGTGTCGGATCGGCTCCGCAATGCGGTCGACGGTCCGGTGGAGCATGCCGCGCAGGGCCCGCTCCGAGTCGGTGGGGATGAGGACGGCGAACTCGTCGCCGCCACGTCGACCGGCGATGACGCCGTCGGGCAGGACGTGGAGCAGTCGGTCTCCGACGGCCCGCAGGACGGCGTCGCCAAACGCATGGCCGAGGGTGTCGTTGATGACCTTGAACCGGTCGAGGTCGATGATCGCCAGCGCGTGGGGTTCGCCCTGTTCGACGATGGCTTCGATCTCCTCATCGAATGCCGTGCGCCCGAGCAGTCCGGTCAGCTCGTCGATTCGAGCCGACTCGAGGTTGGCGTCCATGGCTTCCCGGAACGCCCGACCCTCCTGGGAGGAGAGGCTGACGATGGTGCTGATCGTGACGGACCAGAGCGCAGCGAGAATGGCGAGCCCGACATGACCGCTCACCACGTAGGCGAGAATGTGGGCGAGGTGGACGGCAGCGAAGGGGACCACCAGCGTTCGGTGTTCTGCCGAGAACTGCAGCGCGACCGGCGGGTACATGGCCAGGGCGAACAGCGGAAGATGTCGGGTGTCGGACGTCGCGAGCACGGCGCCCCCGATCCACGGCACCGCGGCGAAGAGCAGCGAGTGGACGGAGCGGGCAGCGAAATCGATTGCGATCGCTGATCGGCCTTGTTCCACGGTGCGCTGTTTCCGGGAAAGCCACACGCCGGTGACGGCGATGAGCCCACTCCAGACGAGGACGAGTGGACGCGAGATCGGCAGGTACCAGAGCAGGGACGCCATGACGCTGGCGACCGGCACGTGAACCAGCCAGTTCACGATGCTGGGCATGCGTCGGGACGTTCCGTCGGCGGAGGGGCGGGTCAGGGTGGCGGTCGCCATGCGACTGTGGTCGGCCGGCGTGAGGCGAATATGAGTCAAATTGCCCAATCCATGGGCCAAAAGTCTCAGGAGCCCGTTTCGGTCTCCTCGCCCGTGATCGTCGGTCCGGGGAGTGGGTCCTCGTCCGGTCCGAGCCAGAGGAACGCTCCGAGGGTGACGAGGACGGCGCCCAGTCCGACCGCAATCATCATGAGGACCGGCGGTTTCTCCTCTGTTTCGACGCGTTCGCGGCGGGTCCGTTCCCTTCTGGACGGGAGCACGGCATCGATGAGCGCAGCTGCGTCGGTGGCTCCCGCGCCTCGACCGGCAGCATCGATCGCCTCCGTGCGCCATGCGGGGACGTCGGTTCGAGCGAAGAGCGATCGAAGAATGGGTGCTGCGTTCTGGAGGTCGGCGGCCGGCTCGGCCGTCACGTCGGCGCCCAGCGCCAGGTCCACGAGCAGGATGTCGTCACCATCCACGAGGACGTTGTGCTCCGACAACGCTCCGTGGGCGATGCCCTCCGCATGGAGAGCCCGCAATCCCTCGAGGAGTTGTCGGGCAACTCGTTCCGCTCGGACCTCGGGCATGGCCTCGGGCCCGCCGAGCGCATCGTCGAGCGGAGCGCCGTCGAACCAGTCGGTCACGACGGCGGGCTCGCCGTCCAGGTCCAGCACGTCACGGATGCGAAGGACGTTCGGATGGTCGACGGCGTCGAGCGCTGCGACCCGTTCCCGAATGGCGTCGGCGGAGACGTCCGAACCGAAGACCCGCAACGCCACCCGTTCGCCCGAGGCATCGTCGGCGCGATAGACCGAGCTGCGCTCGCCGCGGGCAGCCAGGTTCACGAGGGTGTAGCCGGCTTCTGCAGCCGCGGCGTCGAGGCTCACCGGCCCATGATCGCACTTCGGGCCGGCACCGTCACACGTCAGGCGGCTCGAATCGTCGTGCCGAGGTCGACGAAGGGGGAGCGGGCCCGGGTCTCGCAGATCGTGAGCGGCGATGACGAGGCGAACAGGTTGCCCTGGGCGGCATGCACACCGAGCGTCCGCAGGCGTTGGTAGTCCTCTGCGGCGGAGACGCCCTCGGCGGTCACCGTGAGTTCGAGCGCCTTGGCCAGGCCGAGGATGGCGCTCGTGAGGGCCTGCTTCTTCGGGTCTTTGTGGATGTCGGTGACGAACGATGGATCGACCTTGACTCCGGTGATCGGCAGCGTGCGCAGGTAGGTCAGCGACGAGTAGCCGACGCCGAAGTCGTCGATCAGGATGCGCGGCCCGGCAGCCCGGATCTGGGCCAGCTCGATGAACACTTCCCGGGTCTCGTCGATGAGTTCTGCTTCGCCGAACTCGAGACCGAGACGACCCGGGTCCGGAAGGTCGCGAACGACGGCATTGATGTCGCCCAGCAGGCCCTGGCCGAGGTGCTTGGGTGAGAGGTTGACGTTGACTTCGAGATGCCGCAAATCGGGATCGTCAGCCCATCGCAGGAGCAGCTCCTTCGCCGCGACCAACGCCTGACGACCGAGCTCGATCTCGAGACCGGTCTCGCGGGCGAGGCCGATGAAACTGGCGGCGTGAGCAACGCTGCCATCGGGTTGCGGCCAGCGGGCAAGCAGCTCCATGCCGCTCGCGCGGCCGGTTGCCGCGCCGATGATGGGTTGGCCCCAGAAGATGATGCTGCCCATGTCGATGGCTTCGCGGAAACGCTGTTCCTCCGCAACCCGATGCATCGCATCGAACCGCATCTGGGCGTCGAACAGCGTGACCTGTTGCGCGCTGCCCTTGCTCCAGTACATGGCCATGTCGGCTTCGTTGAGGAGCTCGTCGAGGTCGTCGCCGGGGGTGGCGACGGTGACGCCGGCGCTGGCCATGGTTCGCAGCGAGTGCGCCCCGTGCTGGATGCCCTCGCCGATCAATGAGA
Organism: Acidimicrobiales bacterium; assembly: GCA_020628865.1. Taxonomy (GTDB): domain Bacteria; phylum Actinomycetota; class Acidimicrobiia; order Acidimicrobiales; family SHLQ01; genus SHLQ01. Next base: position 8,142 of record JAHDEJ010000014.1, on the reverse strand, counting down.
GCGTCTCTTCGACCTGCGACACGAGACGTTCGGTCGGGTTGCCGGCGACTTCGGCCTGCCAGGGAACCCATGCGACGAATTCGTCGCCTCCGAGCCGGGCAACAGTGGACCGTTCGGGCAATCCGGCGGTGAGCCGGCGTGCGACTTCGATGAGCACCGCGTCGCCTGCGCCGTGACCGTACGTGTCGTTGACCGCTTTGAACTCGTCGAGGTCGAATGCGACCAGGTGAGCCCGTCGGCCCTGGGCGAACGTCTGCTGCACGGCTTCGATGAGCGCCACCCGATTGGCGAGACCGGTCAGGGTGTCGACCCGAGCGGAACGACGATGACCTTCCACCAGATCCAGGGCGGCCCGTTCGTTGTGGCTTCGCAGCACGTAGGCCGGGATGCTCGTCGCCGTCCACAGCAGCGTCAGCCCGGTCATGGTGGCGTTCCCGGCGGCCAGGAAGGCGATCGGGTAGGACACCTGCCCGAGGATGAACGGGCCCAGCAAACGGGACCGTCGGCTGACGAACTCGAAGTTCACCGCGGTCTGGATTGCGAGCAGGAAGAACATCAAGAGGCTGCTGCCGGCCTGGCCGGGGCTTTCGAGGTCGAGCCACGGGATGACGCTGAACAGCAGGGCCAGTGACCAGCGAACGAGAATGTCGAGCTCGCTGGCGAGATTGTCGTACTCGAATCGGTCGGCGAGGATCGCGCCGAGCAGCACCGCTGCAGCGAGCGCAAAACAGCTCCCAATGCCGAAGAGGATGTCGGTGTTCACGCCGGTGTTCCACAACAGCGTGGGGCCGATCACCGCGGTGGGCAGCAGAAGGAGGGCAGCGCCGATGCGCGACTGGACGACGCGGATCTGAAGAAACGCCGTACGAGAAAAGGAAGTCGTGGTACCGCCCACGTTCAGTTTCTCGGCATCTTCAGAGGCCGAGTGGAGCGGGTTTTCAGTCGAGCGGTGGCAGCGAACCGAAGTCGAGCTCGTCGAGCGGTTCCTGCTCCGGGGCGTCGGCCGTGATCTCGATGTCTGGTCGGGCCTTGTCGGGTTCGATGACGTGTCCGAGCCCAAGCATTGCGGCGGTGACCACCGCTCCCGCCACGGTCGTCCCTGCCCGTTGGGCGATCGTCGGGTCGGTGGGTGTCGGCGCAGCCGCCGGGGCGAGCGCTGCACCGGCCAGCAGTGCCCGATGCAGCGTGCGAGCCTGACCGGGGTAGTCGTTGAGGGCCAGGTGATTCACGGCCCGATTGTCCCAGAGGACGATCGATCCGGGTTCCCACGTGAAGGTGTGGCAGAACTCGTCGGTCGTGCAGTGGGCGAAGAGCTGGTTCAGAAGCGCAAGAGACTCGTTCGGGTCCATGCCTTCGATATCCGCCGTGAACGACGGGTTGGCGTAGAGGACGGCGCGGCCGCTCACCGGATGGCGAATCACGAGCGGATGGGTGTGTTCAGCCTGCCCATCCGGACTCCGATGGACGGCCCGGAGGCCCTCGAGATGCCGGCGGGTGGCGCTGTCGAGTGCGTCGTAGGCCGCATAGAGATTGGCGAAGCGTGTACCTCCGCCTCCGAGTGGGAGCTCGCGGCCGACGAGCAGCGTCGCAGCGGGGGGTTCGGGCTCGAAGCTCCGATCGCTGTGCCATTGCCCGCCGTGGTTCTCGGCCTGTTCAGCGGGCCGGTGCACCACGCCGAGCGACGGCAGGTGGGGGTGGGTCGGGAGTTCGGGGTCCGCTCGGAGTTCGCCCCATCGGGCGGCGAACCGGAGGAACCACCCGTCGGTGACGTATTGCTCGCGGAAGTACAGGAGCCCGTGATCGCGGAAGGCGGACTCGACCTGCTCGAAGGCTGCGTCGCCGAGTTCGGTGATGTCGGCGCAGTGCACCTCGACTCCTGCCCCTTCGACAGGGTGCAGTTCGACGCCGGTCATGGCGACAACGCTACCGGGCGCTGTTGCCCCGGTGGAGGCGGATCAGTAGTAGACGACGATCGCGATCATCCAGAGTGCGATGGTTGCGGTGAGGCCGGCGAACGCAAAGGCGAGCGACACGGCGCGGTTGCGAACGTTGCGCTGCGTGCGGGCCTTGCGAGCGGCAGCGGTCGCTTGGGAAACCTCGTCGGCGGCGACGATGGCCCGGACTCGCGCGCTGCGGGCGACGTCCATGGTTCGGTTGCCGCGGTCGTCGGCGAAGATGTCGAGCTCGAGGCGACTTTCGGCGCCGGTGAGGTCGAGCGTCGGGATGGGCGGCGGTGCCAGGTGGCGTTCAGCGGTTGGGGCTCGTCGGTCCCATCGGGTCCCGGTGGCCGCACCCGAGCGCACGCGACTGGTGCGGGGCGTTGGCGCCACCTCGATGTGCGGTCGGGGCTCGTCGAACAGGAGCTCGTACTGTTCGTCGGTCAGAAACGGCGCCAGTGGTTCTGTACCGGTGCTGCTCGTCGTGCCTTCCATGGGTCGCCTCCGCAGTTCGACACCCCGGGCGCTCTGCCCGTCGGCAACATTCCCTTCGGTCTGCGGAGTTCGATTGTGAGCCGATTGGCCCATGCGGATCGGCGATCAGCGCAAACAATCGCCATGCAAAACGTGACCACCGTCACACGTAGCCTGGCACCTTTTGCCCCCAAAGGTGCCAGGCACGTTCAGGTGTGAATGGTGCCAGGCACGTTCAGGTGCGAATGGTGCCAGGCACGTTCAGGTGCGAATTGTGCCAGGCACGTTCAGGCGTGAATGGTGCCAGGCACGTTCAGGCGGTGTAGGTGATGCCGATGGCGCAGTCGGTGGCCTCGCCCCGATGTTGATACCGGCGACGCTCGTGGCCGACGGTCCCGTCGCTTTCGAACGAGACCAGTCGGGTGATGTCGCGGCGGGCCAGATGTCGGGCCACCGTGTCGGGCCGGGCATCCTCGGCGACGACGGTTTGGAGCGGCTCGCGTCCACCGACCACCGGGTTGGCGACGCTCACGGTCCAGCAATCCTCGAACAGTGTTCGGTACGAGACGGCGTTGGGAGTCCACCACGTCGAGCCGAACGCCAGGAACGGGTCGTGCCAGGGTCGGGGCTGATGGCCTCCGATGCTGACCTCGAAACCGTTGGCCGCGTCGTCCAACAGCGCATCGAGGTCTGCGGTTCCGTCGATCTCCAGGCAGATGGTGCGAATCTCGAGCTGCTCACCCTCGAACGGGGCGGCAAGCGAGATCGGGGCCGACAGCACATGGCCGTCGTCGACTGCGTTGACCGTCCGAACGTGGGTCTCACGGAGTTCTGTGCCGTACTTGCCTTCCCAACCGCCAAGGTCGGAGGCGAACACGAGCAGCGCCACGGTGTCGGCGAGCTTGCGGCGACAGCGGTCCTGTCCCCGATAGCTCCAGCCGTCGAGGCCCTCTCCGTAGTTCTGGAATGTCGTGATGTCGATCATTGGCTCCCGCACCTCCCGTGGCTCGCAAGTCACGCTACGGAAGCTCGGAGACGCCGTCTGACAACGAAGCGTCAATCGGTCGGGAATTGCCCGAAATTTCTTGTGTGGGGTCGTGGGCCAGGCGGCTACGGTCAGGTCATGAAGCGTGCGGAGAAGGCAGATCGCATCGGTGAGATCCTGGAGGACCTCTACCCGAACCCTCCGGTTCCCCTCGACCACACGGATCCGTACACGCTCGTGGTTGCCGTGGCGCTCTCCGCGCAGACGACCGACAAGAAGGTCAACGAGGTGACCAAGGGCCTCTTTGCCGTTGCCGACACCCCGGAGAAGATGGCGGCGCTGTCACCGGACGAGATCCTCAGTCACATCAAGCAGCTCGGTCTGGCCCCGACGAAGGCGCGCAACCTCTCGACGATGGCGCACCAGATCCTCGACGCCGGCGGAGAGATCATCCCGGACTGGGACTTTCTCGAGTCGCTCGCCGGCGTGGGACACAAGACGGCAAGTGTTGTGATGTCCGGTGCGTTCGGCGTGCCGGCCTTCGCCGTGGACACGCACATCCATCGACTTGCCCATCGGTGGGGGTTGTCGAACGGTACGACGGTCGAACGGACGGAACGGGACCTCAAAGCCGTGTTTCCAGAGGAGACGTGGGCGGACCGACACCTGCAGATCATCTTCTTCGGCCGCGAATACTGTCCGGCCCGAAATCACGATCTGGGCAGTTGTCCGATCTGCGGCTGGGCCGCCACGAAGAAGCAGATGACGCTCGAGGCCCGACGCGACAAGCGCTGAGTCAGAGGCCGGCCCACTGGGTTTCGTGGGGTACCCGTTCGAACTCGTTGCCCACCGGCAGGTACTGCTCGACCACCCGGTTGAACTTCGCGCTCGGGTTGATGAACGTGAGACGCAGCGACGTCTTGCCCTGCGGCGGGCGTTGGACGCCGAGGATCTCCACCTCGGTGAACTCGATGCCGAGTTTCAGGCGGGCTCGTGAACCCACGGGGAAATGGTGCTCTTCCTGCAGCAGCACCTTCGCGCCGTCGCGCGACAGATTTTCGGTCACGAGGAAGGCGCGCTGGTTGGCAACTCGACCGAACATCTTCTTCGTTGCCCACAGCAGCTCGCCGTTCGCAGCGACGCGGGTGCGTTCGAAGAAGCGACGCTCGAGCACATGCGCATCGGCCTTGCGCCAGAGGCGCTGGACGTCGTCGGAATCAGGCTGCGGCCGCATCGGACCAACCTCCTGCAGGTTTGGGGAGGCGCACGGCGACGTCGGCCTGCAACCGCAGCGCAGCCGACAACCCCTGATGTGGGGCGACCACGCGTGTCGTCAGGCCGTTCCACCGGGCCTCGTGAGCAAGGTCGGCAAAGGCATGGTCGCCCGACACGATGCAGAGCTCGCGGTACCGGGCGGCAACATGGGCGATGTCCAGGTGCTCGATGAGCGCCCGGTCTGCGCCGTCTGCGCCTTTGCGGGTGAGGAGCTGAGCCCGAGGGAACGCGGCCTTGGCCGCGAACGCGAGGTGCGGATTGCACCCGACGATCAGCTGATCGTCGAGACGGCGGGCCTGGGCCAGGTCGAGAATCAGCTCCGTCTGCGCCTGGAGGTCGGCGCCGACGAGCTGCTCGTGCACGCCAAAGAGCACATTCTCGAGGTCGACGACGACGAGTTTGCGATTGGGTGTTCTTGCCTGCTCCACATGACAGATTTCGTCACGTCGAGCGGGCGACTTGAGTCACAGAATGAGACTTGATGTTCCGACGCGGTCAGGGGCTCCGGGGCGATGGAACGGATACGGAATGTCGTCGTCGGGGCTGGCGGACTCGAGCCAGGCGCCGGTCTCCGCCCATTCGATTGCGGGGCCGCCCAATCGGGTCGCCAGTTCGCGCAGTTGCGGTCGCAGTTCCAAAGCCAGTGGTGCGGCGAGGCGACCGGGCATCGTCGAGGCGCCTCCGCTGTTCGGTCGGCCGGTCGGCAGCGACGCGTTGGTGGCGGGTGCCCCGAGAAATTCGAGGATCTCGCCGAGCAGCTCCTGGGGATGCTGGGCGATGTCATCGAACCATCCGACGAACAGGCGCCCCGGCGGAAGCGCTGCCTGCCATCGGCCGAGATTCTCGAGGTATCGGGCGTGTCGGCGTCGACCGCCTTTCAACACGAGGTCGGTGGATCGGCCGAGCCCCCGACTGCGCATGACGGCCCCGGACCATTCCCGTTCGATGGGGTGGCGAAGCAGGTAGATCACCCGGAGGTCCGGGTTGATGGTGAGCGCGTCCGCGATGCCCTGCGGGTCAAGGAGCGCGTATTCGGGGGTGATGTCGCCGCCGATGCGATCGGCGGGGAACAGCGATGCGTACCACTCGGGAGACGTCGGGCCGAAGAAGTAGTTGCGACTCCATTCGGCTCGTTCCGTCGCTGCCGGATGGTCGGCCTCGTGGATCCGACGTCGTCGTTCGGTGCCGAGCTGTCGACGCCAGCGGCCGGCGATGCCGTCCGTGCCGCGCAGCAGCTCGTACCAGGAGCGTGGATGAAGCCGCTTCTCGTCGAAGTAGTGCAGTTCCTTGACGGGAGGCAGCCACAGGTCGGGTTGGTTCTCCAGCGCTCGGTAGAGCCAGGTGGTTCCGGCCTTCTGGGCGCCGATGCAGAGAAAGGCCGGCCCGCTCATTGGGATCCGGCAGTTGCCAGACGCTCGGCCGACCGTTCGGCGAGTCGATGCAAACGGGACCACATGGCTTCGATGTCGTCCACGAGCTGTGGGTCCGTGACCCGGATCGGGTCGACATCCTGCGCGCCGAGTTCTGGGTCGAGAGCGTCGTCGCCGCGTTCGGTCAATCCCATGTCCCATCGCTGGTTGACGGCGGTGACGGCCCGGGAGACGGCAACACGGTCGCCGAAGTGCACGGCGTGGACGCGGTCTTCGTCGGGGAGCGTTCGCAGCAGGGTCTCGTGGTAGTGGAGCCACATGCGGGCACCGAGGTTGGGGATCTGCCAGAACTCGAGGTGTGTCTCCGGCCGGCCCTTCCCCTCGATGAGCTGGCGGCTGTGGCGCATGTGGAGGGAACGGATCGTCTCGGCTGGCGTGCGGAACACCAGAAAGATCCGAGCATCGGGGACCAGGTGGAGCCAGAGGGGAAGGAAGAGACAGACGCGCGGGTCCTTGAACCCCCATGGACGGCCGAGCGCGGTTCGTGCCTCGACGAGGGAGCGCATTGCGTCCCAGCTGGCATCGGGAACGATCGGGTCGAAGGCGCGGTGGGACTTCCAGTCGGTTCGGTTGACCTCGAGTAGTTCCTGATGGATGTCGATGACGGCCTTGTCCTCGAAGTGGCCGTACGGGTTCGACGGTTCGGACCCCAGGAGTTCGTCGCCGAGGAAGAGGCCGCCGAGGTGGAACGAGCGGGCGACGGCGGAGGTTCCGCTTCGGTGGAATCCGGCGATGAACAACGCGCTCATGTCGGGTCCCCGTCGGGCGGGGTGGCTCCGCCGAGTGGCCGAACCGTGATCAGGCCGCCGGTGATCGGACGTCCGGGGCGTTCGGACAGCACCCACACGTGCTCGACGACGTGGTGATGCGAGGTCGACTCGTTCATCATGGCGATGAGGGATTGGGGAGCCGGGCCGCTCGCACCGTGGACGGCTGCCTCGTCGAGCACGAACACCAGCAGTCCGCCGGGGTTCAACGCGCTGCGCGCCGCGGCGATGGCGGACGGGGAGACCGCTCGCCCATGCACGACCACGATTGCGGCGGAGTCCGCCGTGAGATCGCCCGGGTCGTCGACCCGCTCGAGGGTGTGTGGTTTGGGCAGGAGTGCTTCGGTCCACCCGTCGTCGGCACCGAGTTCGGCGACGACGAGTGGGCGGGAGGCTTCGATGCCCACCGTCGCCCAGAGTTCGTCGCGCACCACTGGCGCGAGCGCCTCGCGGAGTACGGCCCGTCGGAGCTTCCGTTCGTGCAGGAGGGCGAACAGCGCCGAGGCATCGTCAGGCACGTCGCCGAGAAACGAGTCCTCGGGGAGCGGGAGTTCCCGGCGAAGCTCCTGACGCTGGGCTTCGGAGGCGACGACCCGGTCGTCGGGGGTCAGGACGGGCAGGACCGTTCGGAGGGCGACGAGGTCCGTGTCGTTGCACTGCCGAAGGTCGACGAGGACCGGCTGGCGCCAGTGTCCGTCGTCGACCAACGCCCACGGGAACGAGACCGGATCGGCGATGATCGTGCCGTTGCCGGTGAAGAGGGACTCGACGGTGGCCGGGCCCGGTTGGCTGTCGTCGACGCCGGGACCGCCGAAGCGGCCGGCGTAGCGCGTCGGCGACATCAGGACGGCTGACCCCACTTCTCGTTGAGCTTGTTGAAACCGTCCATGCGTCGCAGCATCGGGGCGATCGGCGAGTTGTTCAGCCGGCTCAGCGTCCACTGGAAATCCTGCGCCATGAGGTTGCGTTCGTGACGGATCGTGTCCCGGTCTCGCGATGTCTCCAGGAGTTGCTTCTCGAGTTCGGTCACGCGGGACTGCAGGTGGGCGGTGGCATACCGAAGGAAGTCGAGCTCGGCGTGTTCTGCGTCGGTGACTGCTTCGGCGAGTTCGATGCCGGTGGACGGGTCGTTGGCCATGGTGCTCCTTCGCCGTCAGGCTAGTTCGTGAGGGTGCGGAGCTCGTCGACGACGGCGGCGAACTCGTTGGACTCTCGTGCAAGGGTGTGGCGTTCGAGTGTGGTTCGGCCGGCGTCGCGCAGGCGGCGTCCGAGCG
>JAHDEJ010000013.1 GCA_020628865.1 Acidimicrobiales bacterium | reverse complement strand
CGTGCGTCGGTTCCGGCGCCGGCACGATGCCTTCCGTGCGTGCGAACTGCAGCGCTCCGGTGAAGCACTCCACCTGCGGGATCGACTCCGCTTCCACGAGACCCTGCTCGTAGATGTGGCTGACGAGCGGGCTCATGCCGTGGTAGCGGAGGCCACCGGCATGGATCGGGTCCGGCACGAAGCTGTGGCCCAGCGTGTGCATCTTCATCAGCGGCGTCATCCCGGCTGAATCACCGAAGTCGTAGCGGTACTCGCCCTTGGTGAGGCTCGGGCATGCGGCCGGCTCGACGCAACGGATCGTCGGGTTCATGTTGCCCTTGAGCTTCTCTCGCAGGAACGGGAAGGAGAGCCCGCCGAAGTTCGAGCCGCCGCCGGTGCAACCCACGAGGACGTCGGGGGTCTCGCCCGCCATCTGCATCTGGAGCAACGCCTCCTCGCCGATGATGGTCTGGTGCATGAGCACGTGGTTCAGCACGCTGCCGAGTGCGTAACGGACATCGTCGTGGGGCGCTGCCTCACCAACGGCTTCGGAGATGGCGATGCCCAGACTGCCCGTGTGGTCGGGATCCTCGGCGAGGAGTGCGCGGCCGTACTCGGTGACGTCGGACGGGCTCGGGTGCACGGTGGCGCCCCACACTTCCATCATCGTCTTGCGGTACGGCTTCAGCTTGTAGCTGGCGGCCACCTGCCAAACCTCGCACTCGAGGCCGAACTGGGCGCAGGCAAACGCAAGCGAGGAGCCCCACTGGCCGGCACCGGTCTCGGTCGTCAGCTTTCGGACTCCCGCCTTCGCGTTGTAGTACGCCTGCGGAACCGATGTGTTCGGCTTGTGCGAGCCGGCCGGGCTCACACCCTCGTACTTGTAGAAGATCTTTGCAGGCGTATCGAGCAGCTTTTCCAGGCGATGGGCCCGAAACAGCGGGGTCGGCCTCCAGATGCGATAGATATCCAGCACCTCGCCCGGAATGTCCACATAAGAGTCCTGCGTGACCTCCTGCATGATCAGATCCATCGGGAACAGCGGAGCGAAGTCGTCCGGCCCGGCTGGCTCGAGCGTGCCCGGATGAAGCGCAGGCGGGGGCGGCTCCGGCAGATCCGGAACGATGTTGTACCACTGCGTCGGCATGTCCGATTCGTCGAGCAGATACTTGTGCTTTTCCATTGAGCCCCCTGGGTTGCGGTGTCGTTCTCAGTGTCGCTCGCAACTGGACCGGAGGTCCAGTGGACCGGCCGTCCAATACCGGTGCCGAACATCACCGTTCTGTAACTCAAGCAGGGCGTTCGGCACTCCGTAGTCAAGATCGGGTGTGATGCGGAACCCACCCTCCAAAGAAGCAGGCGGAAACGAAATGACCAACAACGTACGACTTCCCATTCTCGCCGTCCTTGCGGTGTTCATGGTCTCTCTCGTGGCAATTGCGCCGCAGCGGGAGGTCGGGGCCCAAGGCGACGCCTGGCAATGTGAACCCGGCTTCTACCAGGTGATCTCCGGGCAGATGGCCGAGCTCGACCCGGCCACCGGCCACTACCGCCAGGTGGGTGCCGACGACTCGAACTACAACGCCATGGGCCACCGTCACGAAGACGGCTTCCTCTATGGCATGCGGGGCAACACGCTCCTGCGCATCGGCAACAACGGCGCTGCCGAGCCGATCGCTGAACTCGACATCGACATGGGCGGCGGCAACCCGTACACCGGCGACTTCGGTGACGACGGCCTGTTGTACATCGCCCGTGGCTCCAACCGCTGGTACGCCGTGGACGTCACCACCGGTCAGGCAACGCGCATGCCCGGCCTCGACTTCCCGACCTACACGGTGGCGGACATCGCCAACGTGAATGGCAAGTTCTACGGCGTTTCCGGCCGCGGCTCGCTCGTCGTCTTCGATCCAGTTGCCCAGAACGTCGAAGTTCGTGGCGTCGTCGAAGGACTCATCACGTCGAGCAGCAAGGCCTACGGCGCAGCATGGTCGACGGCCGGCGGCAACCTCTACGTGAACCGCAACTCGAGCGAGCTGTACCAGATCACCGGCTACTCGGGCTCGAACCCGGTCGCCACCCAGATCGGCAACACCGTCGCCACCAAGTCGAACGACGGCGCCGGCTGCCGCTACGCCATGCCGCCCGAAGGCGTGCCAGACGTCGACGGCCCTGCGTCCGAAACCCCGCCGTCGACTCCCGAAGGCGAGAAGGCCGAAGAAGAGTACGTCCAGGCTGTCGAAAGTGGCGAGAAGGTCGTCGATCCGGAGGAGACCGGCGAGGTCGGTTCCAAGAACGAGCCGACGCCCGAAGAACCGACCGACGAGAACTACGAGGCTCCCGACGCCGGACTCGGAACCGGTGCATCGTGCTCGCCCAACGTGAACGAGGACCGGCTGCCCCGCGCCGAGGTCAACGCAGCGGACTACAGCGAAGCAACCGTGCTCTACGACGGAACCTTCGGCACGCCGGATTCCGAGAACTGGCTGATCCAGTCCGGTAGCTGGGCGTTCAACAACGGCACGTACGAACAGCAGAACACCTGCGGCTTCGACTACACCTCACTCCTCGTCGCTCCGGCGCTCGCCAACTACGTGTTCGAAGCGTCGTTCCACGACCTCGACGGCGTCAACCACGGTGGCATCGTGATCGGTCAGGCCTCCGAGGCCTCTCGTGCCGGTGCCTGGTTGATCGACCTCTCCGAGGACGGCACCGTGCTCCGCTGGGGTCAGTACGACGACCGCGGCTACTACGGCACCGACGGCGTCGTCGTCCCGGTGACGCCGCCCGCGGCCGGCGAGGTCGTGACCATCTCGGCTCGTGTGCTCGACGGCGTCGTGTACGTCTCCTTCAACGGCGAGCCGATGGGTGAGATCCAGTCGACGGCCACGGGCCACGTGGGCCTCGTGTCCAGCACCGCGGCCGTCGCCTTCGATGCCGTGACCCTGACCGCAATCCCGAGCCAGGCCGGCTGATGATCGGCCGGATCACCGCTCGGCTGCTGGCTGTTCTCAGCGGATGCTTCCTCCTGGTCGCCTGTGGGGCGACCCGGGGGGAGCTCGTGGAGAGTGGCTTCGACGCACCCTCTGCGAGCGACGTCGAGCTTGCGTTCGTCGACGAGTCCGAGTTGAACAACCCGCTGTCGGGTTGGGAGACCACCCGGCTCCCGGCGGACGCTTCGGGCTCCGAGGCGTTCGGTTTCGACGCCACGTTGCTGCACTCCGGCGAGAACATCGAAGGTGGCACGCTGTTCGATCAGCGACCGCTGATCATGAACTTCGTGACGCCGACGTGTCCGATCTGCACGGTGGAGGCACCGAAGCTCGCCTTCGCTGCCGAGCAGAACCCCGAGATCACGTACGTGATGGTGCACAACGGCAGCCTCGACACGGACTACATCCAGTTTCTCGCCGACACCGGCATCGAGGAGAGCAACATCATCCACCTGATCGATGGCGACGTGTCGCTGTGGGCGCACTTCGGTGTCCTGCAGCAGCCGAGCTATGTGTTCGTCGACCAGGACGGGATCGTGAGCTCGTCGACCGGTGCGCTCGAGGACCACGGCCTGGAGCGAGCCGCCGAAGACGTCTTCGGTCAGACCGCTTCCTGAGGCCCCCGAAGCAACGTTCCCGGGAGTGCGCCGGTGAAGGCATCGTTCTCCACCGTGACCTGCCCGGCACAGATCGTCCACCGGTAGCCCCTCCCCTTCTGTACGTAGCGGGGGGCTCCGGTGGGAAGGTCGTATTGCATCCGGGGCGGATCGACGCTCAACCCGTCGAGGTCGATGACGTTCACGTCGGCCCGCATTCCGGCCCGCAGGACGCCCCGATCGTGGAGGCCGTAGAACTCGGCCGTCTGTTGCGTCTGGCGGTGGACCACGTGTTCGAGTGAGAGCTTCGGGCCCCGTTCACGGTCCCGAGTCCAGTAGGCCAGCATGTAGGTGGGCATCGACCCGTCGACGATCGTCCCGCAGTGTGCGCCTCCGTCGGAGAGGCCCATGCGGGTGCGCGGGTGCTCGTGCATCTCGCGCAACGGCTCGAGCGAGCCGGCCGCGTAGTTGAGGAACGGGAAGTAGATGATCCCGTGGCCGTCATCGGAGTTGAGGTGGTCGTAGGCCAGCTCAGCCGCCCGCTGCGGATCGCCTCCGGACAGTCCCTCGAGCGACTCGTCTGCCGGCGGCTCGTAGTCCGCCTCGCCGGCGAAGCGCCACATGCGAGACCATGTTTCGGAAATGAACCGGACGATGGGACGGTCGTCGGTCGAGCGTTCGGCCAGAATCGCCGCCCGAACCTCGGGACGCTGGAGTTCCGCCAACTTCTCGGCCGGTGGCAGATGCCGCACGGCTTCGAAGGACGGGCGCCCGACGAACGGGTTGAGCGTGCCCTCCCAGCTCATGAGCACGCCGACGGGGCGACCGGCGATCTGCCCGTAGACCTCGACGCCGTCTGCGGCAGCTTCGTCCAACATCGAGAGCACGTCGCGCCAGGACTCGGGGACGATGTCGGAAATGTTGAAGTTGAACACGACCGGCTTGCCGGTCATCTCGGCCACGGTTCGCATCCAGTCGAACGATTCGGGAACCTCTGGATGATGCAGCGCACACTCGAACACGCCGTGGCCGGCCGCGGCCATTCCCTCGGCGATGCCGATCACCTCGGCGACGTCGGCGGAGGTTCCCGGTACGAGGTCGCCGTCGACCGACTTGTGCAGCGGCGTGCGTGAGGTGGAGAACCCGAGGGCGCCGGCGCGCAGTGCCTCCTCGGTGACCTCGGCCATCGCCGCGATCTCGTCTGGTGTTGCTTCGATGCCGTCGGCGCAGCGTTCGTCCATGACCCACGCCCGCACTGCGGAATGCGGCACCTGGGTGCCGACGTCGGCCACCCACTGACGCGTCTCGAGCGCATCCAGGTACTCGGGGAAGGTCTCCCAGTCCCACTGAATCCCGTCGGTCAGTGCAGCTCCCGGAATGTCTTCAACCCCCTCCATGAGGCGGACGAGGAAGTCGCGTCGGTCCGCTCGGACGGGGGCGAACCCGACACCGCAGTTCCCCATCACGACGGTGGTCACGCCGTGCCAGCCGGACGGCGTGATGTAGGGATCCCACGTGACCTGGGCGTCGTAGTGCGTGTGCATGTCCACGAAGCCGGGCGTCACCAGCAGGCCGGTCGCGTCGATCTCTCGCGTGCCGGGGCCGTCGACGGTGCCGACGGCCGCGATGCGGTCGCCGACGATGGCGACGTCACCGACGAACCGGGGTCCCCCGGTTCCGTCGACGATCGTTCCGTTGCGAATCACCAGGTCGTACATGATTCCTCCCTGGTGACACGGTAGATCAGGCAGCGACCTTCCCGCGACGCCACGGGGTGACGAAGCGGTCGCGCAGCCACTCGATGGCGAGGTAGTAGTACGGGAACGACAGGATCACGAGGAACGTGCTCGACAGCAGGCCGAAGATGATCGTGAAGGCCAGGCCCTCCCAGAACGGGTCGGCCAACGCCAGCGGCAACAGGCCGCCGACCGTCGTCAACGAGGTCGCCACGAGGGGGCGGAACCGTTGGCGCACGGCGTTGGAGATCGCCGTCTTGCGGTCGTGGCCGGCGTCGCGCTCCTGATTGGCGAAGTCCACCAACAGAATCGTGTTGTTCACCGCAATACCGATGAGACCGATCAGACCCAGCATCACGAAGAAGCTGAGCTGGTTGTCGGTGATCAACAGACCGCCGAACACCCCGAAGAAGCTGAAGAAGATCGCCGTGAACACCAGGAACCACTGGATGGCACTGCGGAACTGGATGATCAGCAGCACCAGCATCATGATCAGTGCAATACCGAAGGCGATCGGCAGGCTCGAGAAGGATTCCTGGTTGTCGGATTCAAGGCCGAAGTCGAAGCCAAGCGCATCCGACTCGAGTCCCAACGTGGCCAGCTGATCCGCCGTCCATTCGGTTTCGAAGTACTCCTGCGCACGAGCGGTGGTCGACGTGACCGAGTCGTTGTCGAACCGGGCCCGGACCTCGACGAGACGACGGCCGTCTTCGCGGGCGACCACGTCGTCGAGCGCCACGTCGGTCTCGACGACCGTCATGATGTCGCCGTTCGGAAGCTCGAGCTGGCGACCGTCGAGGTCGGCGCGCAGCGTCTCTGCGGCGGACGCCAACGTTTCGATGTCTTCGCCGAACACCTGCATCGTGTAGGGGAAGAGCAGTTCCGGCGGACCATTGGAGATCGCTGAGAACACGACGCGTGCGTCGGTCACCGCATCGCCGATGGGCTGCACCATGTCCACGAGTTCGTGGACGGTCGGGCGGTCGCCAATCGGGGTCAGGTTGTACTGCGCAAGGGCGCTTCGAGCGTCACCGATGTAGAGGTAGCCGAGTTCGAGCTCGTCGCCGAGCACATCGCTCGCCTGCTGGTTGACGTCGAGGGCGATCTCCTTCGCCTCCTCGATCGTCGTTCCCGGCGGGTAGGTGACCTCCAACGCGATGTTGATGGAGTCCTTGGCTGGCGGGAAGATGTTGAAGCCGACCTGCGGGGCGAAGATGCCGACGCCGACGAAGAACATCACGATGCTGAGCAGGAACCCGGCGATACCCACGGCAACGCCCTTCCCGCCCGTGATGCCCGGGAGCGACCCGACCCGCTCGGCCACCCATGCCTCGGCCCGGTTGAGTGGACCGTTGGGTCGGGGCGCGGGCAGCACGATGAATCGCGAGAAGACGGGGATGAAGATCAGCGAGAGCAGCAGCGAGATCAGGAGCGAGACGATCACCGTGATCGGAAGGATCCTGATGAACCCGCCGAGGATGCCACCGATCAGCAACATCGGGGCGAACACGAGAATGGTGGTGAGCGTGCCGGACACACTCGCCGAGCCGACACGGGTGATGGCGCGCCGGATCACGTTGAGGTCGTCATCGCCCTCGGATCTGAACGCGTCGATCGCCTCGGTGATCACGATCGCATCATCCACGAACAGACCGAGGGCAAGGATCAGTGCGAACAGCGAGATCGTGTTGAGCGAAATGCCGATGAGGAAGAGGGCGCCGAGCGACGCCGACAGCACCGTCAGAATGAACAGCGCCGTGATGATCGACGCCCGCCACGAGATCCAGAGCAGCGCAATGATGGCCACGGCGACGATACCGGTGAGCACGTTGCCTTGGAGCGAACTGATCTGTTGGCGAACCAACGTGGCGAAGTCGATGGCGACGACCGCCTCGAAGCCGTCGGGAAGGCCGGCCCGGGCCGTCTCGAGCGCCTCATCGGTCGCGTCGCGGATCGCGAGCGCGTCGACGTCCGGGTTTGCCTTGATGCCGATTGCGATCGAGGGCCGAAACTCGCCACCCGGGGCGGTCAGCTGGTTGAAGCTCGCCTCGAGCGAGACCTCTTCTCCCGTGGCCGGGTTGACGCCGACGTCGAAGATCTCCTCGACCTGCGCGGACGCAATGTCGGGGTGGGAGATCTCGCCCACGATTGCGTTGGCCGCTGCCTCGAGTTCGGCACCGGTGGCGTCGGTGGAGCCATAGACGCCAACGAGGATGTCGTATCCCTCATCGAGGAACTTCGACGCGTCGATCGACTGCGAGAAGATCTGCGCCTCGGGCGGGAGGTCGAGCCCGGCGACGACGTCGTCGATCAGCGCTGCGCCCTCCACGCTCGTCGTTCCGCTCGCAAGATTGGCGATGACCGAGAACGACGACGGCTGCGAGAACGTCTGCACGCTCTCGACCTCGTCGAGGGCCAGAACAGCCTCGCCGATCGGCTGCGTGACGTCGGCGTCGACAAGATCCATGTCGTCGACGAAGTAGCCGCCGGCACTGATCGAGATCGGCACGTCGACCGGGGGGAAGCCCTCCCGCGGCATGAGGAACAGGTAGGCGAAGGCGCCGAAGAACACCATCACCAACCAGAGCACGATCGACTGCTTCGGCCGGGAGGCGAAGAGGTTGACGAAGTTGGCAAGCATGTGGCTGACGTCCTTCCCGCAGGCTCAGATCATCTTGGTGGGAGATGACCCACGTGTCCTTGGGGACACCGCCACCGCTGGGGTGGGGTCAGCCCCACCGCACAATCTACTGACGTCGTAAGGCGTGCAGTCGGCCGAAATGGGACACCCTGTGCCGAATGCGTCACACGGTGCCGCCACATGGGCGGTGTCAGCTCAGCGCTTTGCCCACTGCCGCCGACACGGTTTTGCCATCAGCGGCGCCCTTGGCTCGCGCCATGACCTCCTTGATCGCCGACCCCATGTCCTTCTTGGTCGTGTAGCCGCCATCGGCAATGACCTCGGCCACGAGTGCATCGAGTTCGTCGGCTCCCAGCTGTGCCGGCAGGTAGGCCTGGAGCACCTCGCGCTCGGCCACCTCGTTCGCCTCGCGCTCGGCTTCGCCCGCCTCGGCGAAGATCTCGGCGGCTTCGGTTCGCTGCTTCACCTCGGTGGCGATCAGTTTCTGCACTTGCTGATCGCTGAGCTCGTCGCCGGCCCCATCGGCGGTCTCGGCCGTCTTGATCGCCGTCAACACGGCCCGCAACGTGGTTTTGCGTACATCGTCCCCCGCCTTCATGGCGTCGACGAGGTCGCTCTTGATCTGCTCGGAGAGTCCCATGGGAATCATCGTGTCACACCCCTTGTTCATACTGAGGAACATGGCTACGAAAACCACCAACCCCCGCACAATCGAGGCCACTCTGCAGCAAGGTCAGCTGGTCCTCGTCGTCGACCGTCCCGCCCACAGCTGGAAGATCGACGAAGAGACCAAGAAGATCGGTCGCCGTGGCATCGCCCAGGCACGGGCCGCCCTGCGCACCCGCACCGAGCTCGTCACCGACGAGCCGATGCTCGCCGAAGCCGCCTGAGCTACGCTCACCCAACGCCCCTCGGGCGACTTGGCCGCCGGCCCGCGTTCCCGTTCACTGCGAGTGCCCCATGGCCATCTTCCGTTGGCTCGCCGCCAGCATGCTGTTCCCGCTCGTTCTGCTCGCCGTTTCCTGCGGCGCTCCCCCATCCGGCCCGCCGACACTCGTCGAGGTGATCGACGGCGACACCATTGCGGTCGACGTCGCCGGCAACACCGAGCGGATTCGCCTCCTGGGCGTCGACACCCCCGAGTCGGTCGATCCCACTCGACCCGTGCAGTGTTTCGGGCCGGAGGCGGCACTCCGGCTGTCCGAATGGCTGCCGGTGGGCACCACGCTCCGCCTCGAGCGCGATACCGAGGCTCGCGATCGCTTCGGCCGGCTGCTTGCGTACGTCTACCGGTCGAGCGACGACCTTTTCATCAACGCGGCACTGCTCCGCGAAGGCTTCGCCGACCTGCTCGTGTTCGAACCCAACGTTGCCCGGGTGGGCGAACTCGAAGCTGCCCTGCTCGACGCTCGCACGGCGAACCGCGGCCTCTGGGGCGCATGCGGTGGCCCCGATGTGGCGATCGAGCCGCCACCGCCGACGGGGTGAGGGTTTGTCAGACTGCGGCTGCCCAGGCGCTCTGCCAGGGGTCCGTCGAGAACCGAGGGACGAGTTCATCGAGCCAGCGCTCGTAGGCGCCCTCGATCTTCAGGTCCCCGGCCATGAATGCGGCATCGCGGGTTCGTTCGCCGGCCCACAACGACAGCAGGACCGACTCCTTGGCGGTCACGGTCACATCGGCCTTGGTGCCACGAGGCAGCTTGCCAGGCTCGGACGCCGTGCATCGGCCGTCCTCGAACGTCAGGTTGAAGGCGACCTTGCCCTCCTCCGTGTCGGTCACCACATAGAGCAGGAGCAGCGCGGCGCTTCCGTCAGCGTCGGCCGCCGAGGCCCCGGCGCTCAACGCGGCGACCCATGCATCGTCGTACCGACTCATGCCGTGACCTCCGAACGCAGACCGGCGAAGAGATCGTCCTCCGGGAGTTCCGTCGGCACCAACGACTTGGCCAGCTCGTAGTCGTCCCACGGGTAGACGGCCGCAGCGATGTCGCGTGGCAGCGGGAACCAGAAGCCCTCGTTCGGGTCGACCTGTGTGGCGTGCGCCAGCAGTGCGTCGCAGCGGTTGTCCCACCACTGCTGCACGTCGATCTTCGACGTGATCAGGTGATCCTCGGATTCGCGGTCGAGGAACTCCTCGCTGAAGGGGCTCTCGCCGTTGACTTCGAGGCACTTCTCGTGTGTCAGCTGGAGGCGCTCGAGCGACCAGGCCGTGTAATAGAGCTTCGACGGAGTCCACGGCTCCCCGGCTTCAGGGAAGGCGTCGGGATCGCCGGCGGCCTCGAAGGCCGGGACCGTGATGTCGTTCACCCGCAGGTGATCGGGGTGCAGATAGCCCTTCTGATGATCCGAGTAGGTGACGATCACGTGGGGCTTTTCGGCCCGGATGATCCGCACCAGCCGCTCGACGGCCTCGTCGAGCGGTGCGTTCGCAAACGCATCCGGATGCTTGTTCTCCGGCATGTCGGGCATCCCCGAATCCCGGTAGCCGAGCATGATCACGTCGGCGTAGCCGATGATGTCGGCCGATCGCTGCAGCTCTTCCCGGCGGACGTCAGCGATGTTGTCGCGCACCTCGGGTCGGTCCATGACCGGGTTCAGAATGTCGCCGGCCTCCCCACCCGTGCAGCACACCAACACCGACCGAATTCCCTCTTCGCGATAGCGGGCGACGGTTCCCGCTCCCTTCGACGCTTCGTCATCGGGATGGGCGTGCACGGTCAGCATTCGAAGATCCGACTTCATTTCCGGGACGATATCCGGGTATTCTGACCGTCCGTGTCGACTCACCCTACGTGGACAGACAAGTGAGAAACGCCTCCCTGCGTGATCAGTACCGTCGCTTCGGCCTGCGGCCGAACGCCTCCGTCGATCAGATCAACGCGGCTTTTCGCACGTTGAGCAAGGACGCACACCCCGACGCCGGGGGCTCCGTCGCCGAGTTCGAGTCCCTTCAAAAGACCCGAAAACTGCTGCTGGCGGCCGCAGAGATCACCATCGACCTCCGCGAGGAACAGGCAGCCGAAGAGCGAGATCCACGCCCGGTGTGGCTCCCGGGAGCATTCGTCGGGCTCCCACTCGGTGTGGCCGTGGGCCTCACGGGGCTCCTCACGCTGAACCGGCCACTCGCCATCTTGGGACTCGTCGCCGGCGCAGCCGCCTGCATCGTCATCACCGCGGCCATCGCCGTACACCGGATCCATCGGCGAAACACGACAGACGCCGCCATCTATCGCTCGGCGGAAGCCGTCATCGAGTTACGAGAACCACACCGGCCGTCCTCCCGGGCACGACGAGCGGACGCTCCAGCGGCGGAAACCCCGGGTCAGAGGGCGGCGAACTCGTTCTCGCCCGTCTCCTCGTCGGCCAGCAAGCGCCAACCGAAGATCTGAGCAAAGCGCTCCCGGCCTTCGTCGGGACCGCTGGCAATGACCACGTCGCCGCTCCCGAGCGCGTCGGAGCCCCGGGGACGGTGGCGATACACCTCGCCACGCTTGATCGCCAGAACGTTGTAGCCGGGGGCCACGTCGAGCTGGAGGTCGGCGAGGGTCGCTCCGCTCGCCTCGCACCCGTCGGCCACCTCGACCGAGAGAACGACTTCATCGGCGTCGGCGAGCGCCACACCGAGCACGGGGTGGATGTCCTCCCCCGTCTCCACGAGCATCACCATCTGCGATGCCTGGTCGCCGATGTCCTCCGACGCGGCCGCCAGGTGCAGCAGCCCCCGCAGCGGTGACGGATCCGTGTTCGCTGCCGCAGCCCGCAACACCCAGGTCTCCAGCCGATCGTGCATCTCGTCGAGGCGACCCTCGAGGTGGCGGACCTCGGCCGCCAATCCCCGATCGCGCAACACCAAGGCCGAATACGCGAGGCCGACCGCCGTCTCCGACACGTTCTTCATCTCGATCAGCAGGTCGATGGCCCGGTCGAGTTCGTCCACCATCGGCCCATCGTCTTCATCGGAGGGCGACTCCCACTCCGCCGCACCGGCGAGCTCTCGAAGCGCCGAGATCCCGGCGGGCGGACCTTCGAGGAACAGCACGTCTCCCGGCACCAGGATCGTGTCGCCGTCGACATCGGTGGACCATCCATCGGATCGGCGGATCGCCATGATTCGCATGCCGGTGTGCACCGGCAGCTCGAGATCGTTCAGCGTCCGGTGGGCCATCCCGGACTCCGTACCGACCACCACCCGGTGCGACACCTCTTCAGCGTCGCTGAGCTCGACGACCAGGTGGTTCGGTATACCCAACCGATGCGAGACGATTCGAGCGATGTTGACCGCGTCGTTGCCGATGCGTTCGATCGCCGAGATCACCTGCAGTACCGACCCCATCGCCTGCGCTTCACGCGGATGGCGCACGCCGAGTACGGCAAGCGACCGCATGGCGGCCACAAGCTCGGTCATCGATGCTTCGAGGTCTCGCACCTCTTCGACCATCTCCGGGTCGCCGAAGTACACCGCCGCGTACGCCAGGTCGACCATCAGCTCGGACGTGTCCTTGGCGTCGGCGAGCAGTGTCCGGAGATTTCGGGGTTTGTCATCCATCGGCTTGTTCTCGCAATGGTAGGGAATCAGGGAGATTCGGGGAAGGGGTGCTCATGCGACCCCCAACGCCACGATCGCGGCGACGAGGGTGAACGCACCGACCAGGTCGAGCACGGAGTTCGTGAGCGGGATGCCGGCGGTGTCCGGGTCCAGGCCGAAGCGAACGGCGCCGAGCGTGCCGTAGTACGCGACCAGGACCACGACCGCGATTGCGCCGACACCTGCCAACACCGCCACGCCGACCATCGACAACAGACCGGGCCCGTCGATCCCGAGCAGGGACGCACCGGCGTTCGCGCCCAACCCGACGGCGGTGAAGATCGGGATCGCCAGCAACGCCACCGAACGAATGTCGGTCCACGCCGACCGACTCGGAAGCGCCGACGGCGGGACGAGACCGAGGTGCAGTTTGGTGCTCAGCCGGCTGGAGAGAATGCCGCCCAGCGCGCCGGCCATGCCGAAGTAGGTCGGGACCAACACCAGCAACGCCGGTTGGTCGAGAAACGACCCAAGCCGATTCTCGATGGTCGCCCCGGCAAAGAGCGAAACCGTGCTGGCAATCGCCAGAACGGGCAGCGACTCGGCGATGATCCGGCGGAGGATGGTGAGCTTGAGCTGCTTCAACCGGAACCAGGCAGCCAGCAAGGCGACCGCAACGCTCAACGCGATGGCACCGAGCACCTCACTGGCCCAGTTCTCGGTCACGATCAACGATCCGAGCATCAACGCCGGCAACGTGACGAGGTCGCCGACCGCCGTCACCAACGGTGCCGTCACATTGTCGAGGTCCCACCCGTAGCGGGTCGACCCCGCAGCGAGCGCAACGGTGATGGCCAAAACCACGAGTGAGGCCAACATGCCGCCGACCACGGAAACGGCGAGAAAGTCCAGCACGCTCATGGAATTGCTCACGCCGAAACTGACCGCAAGGAGCTTCGCCATGATGGCGAGCCAAGTGGCCGCCACCCAGCTCAACCCGATCGCGGCGAGCACGTTCTGGCCGAACAGCGTGTCCGGCCGGGTGGAGATCCGAAAGGTACCGGTGTGGATCGCGGTACCAAGCCGGCTTCCCATGGCGCCGAAGACGTTGCCCCGCTGTGCGATCGCTGCTGGTACCAACAACAACAGACCGGGCAGTTCGCTGAGCCGCCCCTCGGCCGAGGCCAGCGTCAGGCCGGCGAGCAGCGTCGCAACGATCGAGAGGGCGAGTGCAACGAGCGTTTGACCGACCGCGGCTGGGTCCGGCCCGAAACTCCGGGCGAACCGGGCGATGACTGGGCGCAAACGGTCCATGGGTCACCGACGCAGGAGCGACGAGTCCTCAAGAAGCCGGTGCATGGGACAAGGCTAGGTGTGTGGAGCCAGCGGGACACCGAGAGAAGTGACGGGTCAACGGTGGGTTGTGTCTCACAGGCATACCCTCAGGCATCCCGCTGGCAGACCGCAAACTATGGATGCCGGGTACCACACGGGTACCACTGCAAATACCACTCTCCCGCTGCCCGCGGTTCCCTTCGAGCGTGCCCGAGGGGTACCGGCCCTGTGCACAGTGTTCACATGCACGGAACCACAACGCTCACCACCCTCGATGTGGACACCCCGCTGGCGCAGGCGCGGACACTCATCCTGTCGCTCCGTCCCTCCATTGCCTGGCGCATCGGCATGGCCACGTCCCCGCTCGACCTGCTGGATGACAACGGACTGACCGGCTGGCGGCTCGGCACGGACCGAATCGCAACCCAGCTGCGGGCGAACCCCTACACCACCGCACTTGAGGACAGCGTCCTCGACTGGCTCGACAACGACTGGCTCCTCGAAGGATTCCGCTGGCGTTCGCTCCACACGGTGTTCGCCCGCGCCTGCCTCGCCCTCGGCCCCACCGGACGGCGAAACACCGCGGTCGCGCCCGAGCTCGTCGAACGGCAATGGACCCGCAATCTTGCGGCCGCGCTCAGCCGCGTCGGCCCGCACTACGCCCCGAGCCGCGCCGAACTCCGAATGG
The DNA here is from genome assembly GCA_020628865.1 of Acidimicrobiales bacterium. Taxonomy (GTDB): domain Bacteria; phylum Actinomycetota; class Acidimicrobiia; order Acidimicrobiales; family SHLQ01; genus SHLQ01. The sequence goes on along the minus strand of JAHDEJ010000013.1, from coordinate 112,637 downwards.
GCGAACGACTCCACCGCCTCCTGCCGGCCGGGCCAGAAGCGGACTGGGTCAGCAATGAGCTCGCACGCCTCGAACCGGTCGAGGACACGCCCCGCAGCACCGAAGGCCATCCCCGAGAGCTCTGGAGCCTCACCCGCAAGTGCGACCAGGCAACGCTGCGAGCCGTCTTCCTCCACGACGTGAACCACCCAGCGTGAACTAGCTGGATTCCGCCCCCGCAAATAGGGTCAGGGGCATGGATCGCGCGAACGTCATTGCTTCTGAAGCCGATCCTTCGAACACTCGGTGGGCCGACGGACAGATCGCACGTACCCGACTGCTCGAACGGCTTCGGGCAACCCGCGGGCTCGTGCTCGTCCATGCACCAACGGGCTTCGGGAAGACCCTGCTGGCACAACAATTGGCCGGCGACAGCGCGTGGGAACGATCGGTGCTGCTCTCCGGGGCGGACCCGGAGACCGCGCCCGGGCTCGACGACGCCACTTCCTCACCACCAGACCTGCTCGTCATCGACGACGCGGCTCCGGCGGCGCTGCATGTTGCAGCCTCCGTCGCAGCGAAGGCACCCGACGGCTTGGTCGTCTGCCTGGGTCGCTCGCTCTCGACCACACCCGAGCTGAGGGCCCAACGGCCGACTCGCCTCAGCCACGTCGATCTCCGGTTCGACCTGCAGGAAACACACCGCCTGCTCAGCGCCCATGTCGGTGAGGCAGCTTCAGACCAGGTGGCGTACGTCCTGCATTCCGTCACCGACGGATGGCCTGAGCACATCGAACGCGTCGTACAGGCGATGGCCGGCCGAGGCAGCTCGATGGATTCGGTTCGATCCCTTGCCTCCCGAGGAGCGCACCTCGACCCGCTCATCGATCGCTGTCTCGACGGACTCGACGAGTCCATGGCGGACGCCATGGGCCAGCTCGCCCACCTCGGCCGCTTCTCCGAACCTGCCGCATCATCACTCGTTCCCGACCTCGTCTCCCGCGCAGTCATGGGCGGATTCCCTGTCCTCGAAAACAACCTGGGCGAGCTTGTCATCCCCGAACTGCTCGCCAATCGGCTCACACAGCTCGCCCCGCCAGACCCGGCCATCGCCCGCTCGCTGATCCCGGTCCTCGTTGGAACGCTGGGTCTGCACTCCACCACCCGAGCGCTGCTATCCGGCGGGGCCTTCGACGACGCTGCAGACCTGCTTTGCTCGCTGCCCGAGCACCACCTCGACAAGTCGAACCAAACCGAACTCATCGGAATGATCCGGGCGATCGAGCGAAACTCGCCGCTTCGACCTGCGTTGGGGTTTCGTCGGGCACGGGTTCATCGCAACCTGGCCCAACTCAGCGACCAGGTGGAAGCGCTGACCACGGCGCTCGACGGTGCCCGCCGTCTCGGCGACGCGAAGGTCGCCCACGCCGCCGAGGTCGAGCTCTTTGCCCTCGAACTCCAGACGTCCGAAACCGAGGGCCCCTTCGACGAGCGACTCGCGATGCTGCGGCGGACTGCTCCGGCAGATGCGGATCGCCCCACGCTGATTCGCCTCCGCGAGGCGGAGGCCTTTCTCCTCTGTATCGATGGCAACCCGCCGGATCTCCATCGTTCGCTCGAGGTCTTCCGCGAGGTCGCCGCCGAGTGGGACATGGTCGGAGACCAGGCACAGAGCGCATCTGCCATTCGTCGTATGTGTTCGGGCCCGATGATGCACCTCGGGCGGGTCTCCGAGGCAGCCAACCTCGCTGCACAGGTGGAGGGGATGTTGGACAGTCCGCTCGGGATGGCAGCGACGGCCCAGACCCAGATGCGGTTTCTGTCGCTCGCCGGCAGGATCCGAGAGGCTGATCGACTCGCAACGCATGCGTCCGGTCTCGTGCTCGCCGTCGGCGTGCCATGGCTCACGGCGTTCATGCATTGGTCTCGGGTTCACCAAGGCGCTCTTCACGGCGACCTCACTGAGGCAGAGGATGGATTTCTCGAAGCAAGCAATCATCTCGGCGAACTTCTCCAAGCGCCAACAGGCACCATTTTCCACGCCGAGTGCGCGATGGCGTTCGCCTCGCTTGGAGCCGAGGAGCAAGCTCGATCAGCGTTGAGTCGCTGCGACAACGACGACGACATCACCTCTCGGCTCGAGTGGAACACCGCACGGGTTGTGGTCGAAGCACGAGTTGGCGATCCGGCTGCCGCCGAGCTCGCAGCCACCAAGCTGTTGGACGACCCGTACTTTCCTCCCGACCGGGCCTGGAGGATTCAGGCCGAGCGGCTCGTCTCGGCAATGCGGGCCGGCAGATTCCTCGACGACGAGGAACGGGTCCGACAGCAGATCGAATCAAGCGCCGTGCGCCTCGGGCTCGAAGACTTTGCGGCGTTCATCCTGCGCCCGCTCGACGAGTCGGCCCGAGCGACGGAGAACCAGGCAGACGACAAGACCGTGATCACGCTGCTCGGCGGCTTCAACGTGGACCAGGATGACCGCGAACTCGAGATTCCGGCTGGCAACGTTTCGCACCTGCTGAAGCTCTTGGCGGTCGCTGATGAGCCCCGCTCGATCGACTACGTGATCGACCAGTTGTGGCCCGATGCATCGTCTGAGGTCGGGAGGCGACGTCTCAAGAACGTGCTCACACGCCTGCGGAAGGTCTCCGACCGTCCGATGATCGAGCGATCGCCCGAGACCATCGGATTGGCCAGTTCCGTCGAGAGCGACCTTCGCGCCTTTCGCAAGGCAGCTCAACGCGCCATCGGCGAGGTCAGCGTGAACAAGAAGCTCAGCTTGTGTGTGGAGGCACTCAGTCTCTATTCGGGGCCGCTGCTACCCGCCGACCTCTTCGACGACGAGATGTCCTTTGAGCGCTTCCAGACCGAACAGACGGCAGGAGCAGTCTTCGAACTGTTGTTGGAAGTCATCGAGCCCGGCCGCCTGTCGGCGGCATGGGTCTTCGAGACAGCGAATCGGCTCAACATCGAATCCGACCAGCTCTACGTCCGGATCGCAGAACTTGCGGTCGATTCGGGAGCGGAGTTGTGTGCGGCTCAGGCCCTCTCCCGCGCGGCGGCCATCGCCGAGTCACTCGAGGTGCCGTTGCTCTTCGACGAGCGACTACGGCACCTGCTCCCCTGAGGGTCTAGATCGTCCAGTTGCCGACGGCGAGAATGGCGCCGGAGGCTCCGGTGATGACGGTCGAAGCGACGATGGTGGCGGCGATGGCGAACTTCTTGACGGACATGATTTCCTCCGAGGTGGGGGTTGGTGGGTATGTCCTGAGCAAAGCGAACGCCGGTACCACCGGCGTCTCTCTGGATTTGGTACCCAATGTCTCTTGAGGTTCCATCGGCAGTCGTACGTAGCGTGTTCGAGTGTCGATCCTTCTGAGCCTCATCACCGCCGCCGCCTTCGGCACCGGCGACTTCTTCGGCGGCATGTCGGCCAAACGGATGAGCGTGCTCCAGGTGGTCGGTGGATCACACTTCATTGGCCTCATCGGCGTGTTCATTGCTGCGGTCCTGATCGACAACACGTTCATCGCCTCGGAGTTCGCCCTTGGGGCCCTCGGCGGGGCCTTCGGAGGCATCGGCGTCGGTTTGCTCTACCGGGGCCTGTCGCGCGGGCCGATGTCGGTCGTGGCCCCGCTGACCGCCGTCACCTCGGCCGCCGTCCCCGCACTGTGGGGCATCCTCTCCGGCGAACGGTTCTCTGCGCTCGGATGGGCCGGCCTGGCGCTGGCCTTCGTGGCGATCTGGCTCACATCGACCAGCGGCAACAACAGCGACACGCCCGTCACGGTTCAGGTCGTGGTGGAAGCACTCCTGGCCGGAGCGGGATTCGGTTCGTTGTTCATCGTGCTCGACCTGACACAGGACAGCGGTGCACCCTGGCCGGTCGTCGGCGCCCGCCTGCTCACGTCGACCGTGCTGATCTCGTGGCTGCTGTTCCATCGCCAACCGGTCTTTGCGAAAGACCGCGTCGGGTTCGGACTCGTCGTACTCACCGGCCTGTTCGACACCGGGTCCAACGTGCTGTTTCTCTACGCGTTGCAGGTCGCCGACCTCACGGTGGTCTCCGTGCTCAGCTCCCTCTATCCCATTGCCACGGTGCTGTTGGCTCGTGCGGTACTCGACGAACGGATGAACCGGCTGCAGCTCATCGGTTTCGTCGTCGCACTCACAGCGACGGCCATGATCGCCAGCGGCTGATCCTCGACCGCTGACCGTTCAGCGGAAGTCCCGCGACGCCAGCGGCGTATGCAGTGCGAAGTCGACGAGTTTGTCGGCCACCACGTTCACGACCCCTTCCACCAGCTCCACCCGGCCACGGATGATCATCGCCGGAGCGGTCAGCGCCACCTGCTTGTGCCGCATCCAGCACCCTTTCGACACCACCACGTTGATGAGCCCACCCTCATCCTCCAGATTCAGGAACGTGGTGCCACCAGCGGTTGCCGGACGCTGCCGATGCGTCACCGTGCCCGCCACCAGCACCCGGTCCCCCGAGGTCTGGTCTGGCAGTTCCGAGGACAGCAACACCCCCAGAGAACGAAGCTCTTCACGGTGGTAGACAGTGGGATGACCATCGGGGGCAACGCCGGTGGCCCACAGGTTCGCCAGCGACAGCTCCCGGTCGCTCATGCCCGGCAACGTCGGCGCATGTACACCGGTGATGATCCCCTCCAGCCGGCCCTCCGACGCCTGCGACGCCGCGCCGGCCGCCCACAGCGCCCGACGTCGGGTGCCACCGGCGGTGCCGTCGTCCGGCAGGAGCGAGTCGACGGCGCCCGAGGTTGCGAGCGCTTCAAGCACTTCACGGCTGCACCCTGTCCGCCGTTTGATGTCTTCCAACGACGACCACGGCCGCCCTTCGTCCAGCGCCTGAGCAAGGTCGTCGCCGACCGTGCGGATGGAGCCGAGCCCCAGCCGAACCGCCGGCCCGCCCACTCCCCATCCGCTAGGCGACACCCCGCTCCCCTGCCGATGTGCACGCTCCTCATCCGTGCGGGGCCGGTCCCACTCGAGGGTGGCGCCGGCGGCAGAGAGGTTGATGTCGGGCGTGTGGACGGGCACGCCATGGCGGCGGGCATCGCCCACCAGCGTGTGGGGTGAATAGAAGCCCATCGGCTGGGCGTTGAGCAGCCCGGCGCAGAACGCGGCCGGGTAGTACCGCTTCAGCCAGGACGAGGCGTAGACCAGGTAGGCGAACGACACCGAGTGGCTCTCGGGAAAGCCGTAGTTGGCGAACGCGGCCAACTTCTCCCACAACTCATCGGCCACATCGCCGACGATGCCCCGTTCGGCCATCCCGTCGTACAGCCGGGCACGGATCTGTTCCATGCGGTCACGGCTGCGCTTCGACCCCATCGCCTGGCGGAGTTGGTCTGCTTCCGCCGGAGTGAACCCGGCAACGTCGATCGCCATCTGCATCAGCTGTTCCTGGAACAGCGGAATGCCGAGCGTCTTCGACAACGACTTCTCCAACAGCGGATGCAGGTAGGTGACGGGCTCCTTGCCGTTGCGGCGCCGGATGTACGGGTGCACCGAACCGCCCTGAATCGGCCCGGGCCGGATGAGGGCGATTTCGACGACGAGGTCGTAGAACGTGCGCGGCTTGAGACGCGGCAGCGTGGCCATCTGTGCTCGGGACTCGATCTGGAACACGCCGATCGTGTCCGCCCGACACAACATGTCGTACACCTCCGGATCCTGGGGCATCGACGACATGTCGATGTGGACACCATGGGCCTCGGCCACGAAATCGATCGCGTAGTGGATGGCCGAGAGCATGCCAAGGCCGAGCAGGTCGAACTTCACCAGCCCGGTGGCGGCGCAATCGTCCTTGTCCCATTGGAGGACGCTGCGGTTCTCCATACGGGCCCATTCGACCGGACAGACCTCGACCACCGGCCGGTCGCAGATGACCATGCCGCCCGAATGGATGCCCAGATGCCGTGGGGCATGCTCGAGCTGGAGGGCCAGCTCGGCCACATCGGCGGGAATGATCGAGGTCTGCGAGCCGAGGCTGCTCCAACCGTCGAGCTTCTTCGAGAATGCATCCTGCTGCCCCACGGCGTATCCGAGCGCCTTGGCCATGTCCCGAACCGCCGACCGTGACCGGTAGGTGATCACGTTGGCCACCTGAGCCGTATGCTCCCGTCCATACCGTTCGTAGACGTACTGGATGACCTCCTCCCGCCGGTTCGATTCGATGTCGATGTCGATGTCGGGCGGGCCGTCCCGTTCCGGCGACAGGAACCGTTCGAACAACAGGCCGAGCGCCACCGCATCAGCGTTGGTGATGCCGAGGGCGTAGCAGGCGGCCGAGTTCGCCGCTGACCCCCGCCCCTGGCAGTAGATGTCGGACTTGCGGCAGAACTCGACGATGTCCCAGACGATCAGGAAGTAGCCGGGGAACCCGAGCTCCTCGATCAGGTCGAGTTCGTGCGCGAGCTGGTCGTAGGCCCCGGGCACCCGTTCACTGCTGCGGTTGCCGTAACGACGGCGGGCCCCCTGCTCGACCAGATGCCGCAGCCAGGACATCTCGTCGTGGCCGTCCGGACACGGGTACGGCGGCAGGTTCGGGGCAACGAGTTGCAGATCGAACGCGCACTCCCGGGCGATGCGAACCGACGCCTCCACCACCCCCGGATACCGGGCGAAGCGTCGGGCCTGCTCGTCACCATTGCGCAGGTGGGCGGCCGCCGCCGACGGCAGCCAGCCATCGTGTTCGTCGAGCGAACGACGGTGACCCACGGCGGCGAGTGCCGTCGCCAGCCTTCGATGCGACGTACCTCCGTATCGGATGTCGTTGGTGGCCACGACCGCGAGCCCCCGCTCCGCCCCCAACCGGGCGAGCGCGTCGTTGCGGGTGGTGCACAGCGGCGTCGCATGGTCCCAGAGCTCCACCACCACATGATCCCGACCGAACCGCTCGACGAGGTCGTCGAGGCTGCGGCCGGCCGCAGCCGGACCATCCGCTTCGAGTGCCCGGTTCACCGGGCCGGCGGATGTACCGGTGAGCACCTTCCAGTGGCCGGAGGCCAGTTCGGCGAGGCGGTCGAGCGTGAACCGGGGCGCCCCCTTCTCCCCCGCCATCTGCCCTTCGCTCGCTGCTCGGGCCAGCCGCGCATATCCCTCCGGACCGCGGGCAAGAAACACCAGGTCGCCCACGCCGTCGATGGAGAACTCGCTCCCGAAGACGGTGGGCAGGCCGTGAGCTCGAGCGGCCTCGGCGAACCGAACCACGCCGTAGAAGCCGTTCCGATCGGTCAGGGCAAGCGCGTCGAGGCCGAGGCGCACCGCTTCCTCCACCAGCTCCTCGGGCGATGATGCGCCGTCGAGGAAGCTGAAGTGGGAATGTGCGTGCAGCTCGGCGTACGGCATCGTCGGCGTGACCCGCGGCAGCTCGGGCGCCTCGTACTTCTCCCGCTTCCGGGACCAGGCCGGGCTGTCGCCGCCGTTGCGCCGCACCCCACTCGCCGGGTCGTATTCGTGGTGGGCGTCATCAGTTGCGTCTGTTCCGCCGGGGGCCGGGCCTTTCGGGGCGCGTCCCGAGAGCTGTCGCTCCAATTCCGACCACGGGACCGAGGGATTGTTGAACCCCATACCCAACCCACCATACCGAACACCTGTTCGATCCATCAATTCACCCACTCGTGCCCTAGGTGCCTGGCACCTAACACCCCCTTAGGTGCCATGCCCTAGGTGCCTGGCACCTAACACCCCCTTAGGTGCCAGGCACCGTTACATGATTACAACGCTGAATCGTTGAGAAATCAACGAAACCCGTCGTCGCGAGGTGTTGATCGGCGGCTTAGGTGCCTGGCACCTAAGCAACGCACCTGCCACGCGGTGGCGAGGTGTCGCCTGACTGACCCTCAACCAGCCAGGAGGTCCTTTTGGTTGCGGGAGGGGAACCTCGGCTTGATGGCGGCGTCGCCGAGAACGGCCTCCAACTCCTGCACTGCATCCTGCAGCAGCGCCTCGTGCTCGACTGACAGAGGCTCGAGCCGATCGAGCACGATCGATCCGTCGGACCGTTGCACCCAGCCGCCCACGACTCGACCATTGGCCCAGATCGTGGGGCCGATGTTGCCGAACCGGTCGAACAGCCGCGGCTCGTGGGTCGGGTCCACGTACCAGTCCCGCTCCTTCCAGCCCATCGCCGTCGAATCGAGACCTGGGAGCAGCCGAACCCAGGGACCGGGGTCGGGCACCTCGATGTCGTCACCGGCGGCCACCCACGCCGTCGCCCCATCGTCGAGCTCCACCTCCACGGCACCCGAATCCGCCAGCGCGTTGCGGATCAGTGTGGCCGTTTCGCCGAACCACCACCGCAGATCGGTCTCGGTGCACGGACCGAACCGGTCGAGGTAGCGGGCCACCAGCTCGGCAGCCGCCGGCCGGGTTTCCAGACCGGCGATGGGATGCCCCAGCCACTCCTCCGTCGCCGACCACGCGTACTCCGACGACATCCACGTGCCGCTCGGTCGTGTCCGCACGAGATCGGCGTCGAAGCCCGACCCCTGCAACATTTTCGTGTGGGCGTTCAGCGTGGCGACGTTCGCACCCGCCCCGAATTTCACGGGGACGACGAGGTGCGGGAGCCGCCGCCCGATCTCTCGCGTACCCAGCTGCCCCTCCGCGGCCAGGAGGTCGATCACCTCCCGTTGGCCAGCCGTGAACCAGGCCTCCGGATCATCGATGTCGGTCGTCGCCAGCGCCTTCACCGTGCGCTTGCGTTCCGCCGCTGCGATCTTCGCCGTGGCCGCCGCATGTGCGAGCCGGGCAACCTCCGGCATCATCACCCAGATCGTTCGACGCATGGCGTGATGACGAACGACGGAGCGCTGGTCGTACAGGGCCGCCTCGATCCGTTCGATCGCCGGATCCACCATCCGAACCAGGCACGACAGGTACACGGTGGCGGGATCGCTCGAATGCAGGGCCACGAGATCGTCCGTGATCGCCGCAACGTCATCGGTCCGCCCGCTCACCAACAGCCGATGTCGATGCGCCAGCCGCCACCGCCGCTGTTCGTCCGTGATCCGAATCGTCACGGCATCACCTTGTCAGACCGAATACGGTCGGGCCATGCAACTCGGGGTACACATCGGTCAGCAGAACATGTCCATGGCGGACCTCCGCTCCACCTGGACCCGATTCGATCAGGCCGGAACCGACTGGATCTCCGTGTGGGACCACCTCTACGAAGCACCGCCGGCCGGCGGCACCATCGATCACTTCGAGGCCGTGTCCACACTGGGTGCACTCTGCGCCGACACGACCCACGCCCGCATCGGCTGCCTGGTCTTCTATGTCGGCTACCGGAACCCGGCGCTGTTGGCGAAGACCGCAGCCACCCTGGACCACATCTCCGGCGGACGCTTCGAGCTCGGCATCGGGGCTGGCTGGCACGAGTGGGAGGCCAACGCCTTCGGATACGGGTTCCCGTCGTTGAAGGAACGGTTCGAGATGCTCGAAGAAGCAGCCGAGATCGTGACCAGCATGTTGTCTGGCGAACGCACCACGTTCTCCGGCGCCCACTTCCACACCGACGACGTCGCCAACCTCCCGCAACCGGTGCAGGCCAAGCTGCCCATCTGGATCGGTGGTGTGGGCGAGAAGAAGACGCTCCCATTGGCCGCACGCTTCGCCGACGGATGGAACGCCGCTTACGTCCCGCCGACCGAGTTCGCCCGACTCGGCGGTGTTCTCGACGCGGCCTGCGAGAAGGCCGACCGGGATCCGGCGAGCATTCGCCGGACGATCAACGTGCAGTTCGTCGTCGGCGCCGATCAGGCCGAGGCCGACCTTGCACTCGAAGAGACCGAAGCGTTCTGGGGACGAATGTGGCCCCGGGTCCAGCACGGCGCCCTCATCGGCACGCCCGACCAGGTGATCGAGCAGGTGGCGGCGTACCGGGACGCCGGTGCCGACGGCCTCAACATCGCCCTCCGCGCACCGTGGAGCAGCGACGCCATCGACGCCTGGCTCGAGAACGTGGTGCCCGAATTTCGCTGAGCCCTAGTGGACGGTGGCGTAGGCCCGCACGGTGAAGGTGCCGGCGCCTTCGATCTTCGGTGGTACGGCCGTGAAGCGGAAGCCGTCGGCCGGAAGCTGTTCCAGACCGGTCATGTGCTCAACGATCGGGATCTCGGCTCGAAGCAGCACGGAATGCACGGGTCGATCGCCGCCCTCGGTCGAATCGATGTTGAACGTGTCGATCCCGACACAGGCGACGTCGGCGGCCACGAGCAGTTCGGCGGACGCCTCGCTCAGGTGCGGATGGTTGACGAAGTAGTCATCGCTCCCCCACGTGTCTGAGTGGCCGGTGCGGATGAGCACCGCCTTCCCCGCTGCACCAGCGAGCTCCTCAGCCGTCAGTTCGATCGTGCGCTCGCCCACCCGGTTCAGGCAGATCGCCGGCACATCGGCGACCCGGTCGAGGGCCAACCCGGTGAGGTCGTGGCCGTCGGCGTAGCGATGGAACGGTACGTCGAGGTAGGTGCCGGTGTTGGTGCACAGGTGCACCATGCCGATCTGGAAGGTGATGCCCGGCCCGTAGATCTCCTCGGCGGCCTCTCGGCTCAGGTGATCCTCGATGGTCGGCGTCGGCAGCCCCGGGTAGGTGGTCATGCCGTTGGTGATCACGTGACTCAGATCGATGCGCTGCATCGTGGGAGCCTACGAGCCTCCGCCACGGGCCGGTACGCGCAGGCCGGCCGGGAACGCCACTTTCCCGACCGGCCCGAGCTCTGTCGCTCAACCCGCTTGTGGGGTGAGCGCGACCGAGCAGTCGCCCGTGCAGCTGACCGAGCCGTTCGCCCGGAGCTTGCCCTTGAATCGTGCGTCCAGCTCGAAGACGTTGCCGTCGCGATCCGAAACCAACCCGGTGATGGAGTTGTTCAACGAAGCGGCGAAGGGTCCGGTGCCCGACAGGGCTGTCGTGATGTCGGCGATGTTGCGGTCACGGTTCTCGAGCGTGACCATGCCGACGGCGAGTGGGGCCAACGGTGGTGTGCCGTTCTCGAACAGGCCGCCACACATCGCTCCGAAGAAGTCGTCCCCGCCGAGATCGGTGTCGTAGACGTACGCAAAGACCTGCGTTCCTCCCGCCGGCGTCTTGACCGTCCACTTGTCGTTGGCCTGCGGCACCAGAATCATCCGGTGGAGCGGCGGTGCAGCTGATGTGCACGCCTTCTCGATGGAGTCGCCGGTGATGACAAACAGGCCGTCGGGGGCCTCGCCGGGCAGATTGCCGTAGATCCGTCCGATCGGGGTCTCGACGACGAGCTTTCCGTTCGGTCGTTCGTTGATGAGCGTGGTGTCAGGCCCGAGGTCCGGGAGGGCCTCATCCTGTGCGCCGGCTGGTGCTACTGCAACGGTCCCCACCAGGACCGCAAGCGCCGCCAGCAACGCCGTGAATCGACGTCGAAGTTGCATGGTGTTCTCCTTTGTCGCCGCGCCCCGTCGACACGGCTCACCTCTCCATCGTTGGGAGGTCGGAGATTCTGTCGGTCGTGATGGGAATGATCAGCCGACGAAGGCGAGCGCCTCGTCGAGCAACGCCGACCAGAGCGCCTCGTCACGCCCGGGCACCTGCACCCACTCCTTGAAGACCTTCTTTGCCGGGGCGAAGGCGAGGCCAAGATCCTGTTCGATGAGTTCGGCCACCCGGTCGGCCGGCAGCTTCACCACGAGGTCACCGGTGCGGTACTCGGGCATGGCGAGGAAGTCGCCGTTCACGCGAAGGCATCGGCTTCGCATCAGCTCACCCTCTTCAGCTTGACCGCTCGCCATGATCGGCTCGGCGAGGTCCCAGAAGAGCGCGTCGTCGACGTCGGGAGATGCGGTCATGGCGTCACGCGAGCTCGGCCTGCTGACGGGCGAGTCGGAGATAGACGGCGCGAACGGCAAGTGCTTCCCGAACCTCGGCGTTGCTCTCCTCGACGAACTCCTGCCGGTAGGCATTGTCCGTCACCAGCGACACGGCGAACTGCAGACCGGAGAACGCAGCCACGAACCCGCTCACGATCAGGTGCAGGCTGGTCAGCAGAATCTCGTCTCCGAAGATCCGGAATCGGAGCAGGATGATCTCGGCCTCGTTCTCGAACGTGCGAGTCGTCCACTGGAGCAGCGTGTCCTCGCGCACCGTGAGCAGCCCGAAGCCGGTGTAGAAGATGAAGATCAGCAGCGCAACGAGCAGCACCTGTGCACCGAGGCCCACGAGCAGTCGGAGGCTCAGGTTGCGACGGGCCGCGCTGCTGAGCGGCACCCGTCGCGGGTCTTCGTCGAAACAGGTGACGTCGAAGCCTTCAAGGGGCGTGTCCTCGAGCTCGCCCCCGACTTCTTCCCACGTTCTGAAGGTTCGCAGTTCGTCGATGGCGCCCGACAAGGACCCGAGCAGGAACGAGAGACCGATCACGACGAGCGCACCGATCACGATCGCAAAGAGCGGGAGCGAGAAGTTGTTCGCCACCTGCCAGATCTCGGCGTTCAGGAACAGGAACGCGGAGAAGAGCAGCATGAGCGGCAGCGTGCGACCGAGCAGCTGTAGCACGGCCCGCAGGTGATGGGTCATCACCTCGAGCCCCCACCGGACCATGGCGAACAGCCCCCACGACACGACGACATAGAGCACGAGAAGAAACACGAGGTTGGCGATTACGACCAGGATGAAGCCGCCGTTGTCCCGATGGCCGCCGAGCAGCGCGAGCACCGGCGGCACCAACACGAACAGCGCCAGCTCCCCGGCACCGATCGTGTCCGGGCGAGCGAACCAGCTACGGCCACGCCAGCGGTTCACCAGACCGATCGCACCGACGAGCACCGCCAGCCCCACCAAGAACACACCGAACTGAGCCACCCCTTCGATGCCACCGCCGAAGGTCAGAAAGAGTTCGCAGAAGAAGATGAAGCTGAGCACACCGGCGGCGCGGGTCCAGACGTCCTCGGATGCGGTGAAGTCGTCGATGAAGTGCGGAATCCCCTGCCGCACGAACCAGTTCTCCGTGCGATCGATGAGTGCATCGGGATCCGCTTCGGTCACTCCTCGCAGACCGCCCCACGCATGTCGATGTGCGAGATGCTGACCTCGCCGCCCTCCGGCATCGCTGCGGCGATCTCCTCTGCCTTCGATGGCTCGCACAGCGCAGCAGCGGTCGGACCGCTGCCTGAGAGCCACGAGCACCAGGCACCGGCATCCCGAGCGGCCTGCATGGCATTCGCCGTGTCGGGCAACGAAGCGAGCCGCACTTCCTGATGGAGACGGTCCTCGGTGGCGTCGGCGAGCAGTTCGACATCGCCGGTGGTGAGTGCTGCGATCAGCAGCGAGGCGCGGCCGAGGTTGAACACGGCGTCCTGCATGGACACTTCCTTCGGGAGCTTCCCGCGGGACTCCTTGGTTCCCGAGAGCGTGTCGGGGATCCAAAGGACGACGGTGGCTTGCACACCCAGCGGGATGCGCACCACGCGTTCACCGACGGCGACGGTGACACCGCCGAAGACGGACGGGGCAACGTTGTCGGGATGCCCTTCGAGTTCAGTCGCCTCGAGAAACAGCCAGCGCCGGCATTCCTCGATCGACATGCCCTTCTGCACCGCAGCCGCGAGCAGGCCGGCCACACGGGCCGCACCGGAGAAGCCGAGGCCACGAGCCGGCGGGATGGTCGAACGGATGTCGAGGCCGCCGGTGCCGCCGAACTGGCGGAAGACGCGCATCGTCAGGTGGTCGTTGCTGCCGACGCCCTCCTCGGCGAAGTCGACTTCCATGTAGCGGTCGACGGCCATGCCGAGCACGTCGAAACCGGCACCGAGATTTGCCGACGATGCCGGCACACGAATGGTGGTCATCAGGCGTCCAGAACGCCGCCGGCGACGACGGGAGGCTCGGTCGACCAGGGAAACTCGATCCATTGGTCGGTGCGCTTCCACACGTATTCACACTTGATGAGCGACTGTGGCTTTTCGTACAGGACGGCGGAGCGGACGTCGCCCACCTCGTCCTGGCAGAAGTCGTAGACGTGGCGCAGGGTGTGGCCGGTGTCGGCCACGTCGTCGGCGATGAGCACGTTGGAGTCGCGAAGGTCGACCTTGTCCAGGTAGGGCGGAAGCGTGGTCGGAACCGGCAGCCGCTCGTCGACACCGGTGTAGAACTCGACGTTCATCACGTAGAGGTTCTTGACCGACAGCGCGTATCCGAGCGAGCCGGCGACGAACAGACCGCCGCGGGCGATCGCCAGGATGATGTCCGGCTTGTAGCCGTCATCGGCGACGGCCTGTGCCAGTTCGCGGGCCGCCACCCCGTAGTCGGCCCAGTGCAGTCGTTCTCTCTCGTCACTCATCAGCGTTGACGATAGCGACCCGAGCTCAATAGGTCCCACCCAGCCACCAACCTCCATCCTCGATGAAGGCAAGCATGGCCGTTCCGTCCTCATCCACCAGCTGAAATCGCGCTCTGCGGCGTGCTCGCTCCGGGTCCCACCACCGTTCCTCGAGCAGCCACGGCCCGGCCCAAGCCGCAATCCGCTTCCACCGGCGGCCGTCGACACTGACCGAGCAGGGAGCGGCCGAGGCTTCTCCCCGACCGGACACCGTGACCGGCTGCCCGCGCGCATCCACGACGTCGATCGGCTGTTCGGAGAACAGTTCGACCGGCGACGGCGAGGGAAGCCGGCCCGGCCAGGGGCGTTCGTCGAGCACCTGCACCTGCCGCTCGGCCAGATCGACCGTGCCGGCGGGGAGCAGGCCGATGGCGTCGTCCGGCTCACGACCGCCGCGCCATTCCGCCACCTGCACGTTCTCCACGCCGACGAGTGCTTCGAGGCGGGCGACGGCTCGACCGGCCCGCTGGTCCGCTTCGGTTTCGCCGCCCCAGAAGCCGAGTTGCCGGCCCGAGGCGGGCAGCAGGTCTTCGGGCCGCAACGACAGGAAACTCAGCCCGCCGGTCGGGCGAACGACCGGCGAGGCGTTCAGCCATCCGTCGAGTTGCCATCGGACCCGGTCGGTCAGCGCAGCGACCGAAAGGGCCCCTTCATGCCGCCATCCCCGAACGAAGCTCTCGCCGTGTTCGCTCTGGGCTTCGATCGTGATGCGACTGCAGGCAGCACCGCGCGCCGACAATCGGTCGTGCAGCTGCATCGCCAGCTGACGGGCGACGAACGCGGCCTGGTCGATCCGTTCGACCGGCGGGTCGATGGCCATCGATGCGGTCATGTCCTCGGGAGGATCCGTGGCGTCGGGTGGGCGATCGTCGAGGCCGGCGGCTCGCCGATGTGCCGACAGCCCCTCCCGGGAGAACCGACCGAGCACGTCGACAGGATCGAGCGCAGCGAAGTCTCCCAACGTTCGCAACCCGAGCTGCCAGAGCACCGAGGTCAGTTCGGGGCGGTCCAACAAGGTGATGGGCAGCGGGGCAAGAAACTCGGGGCTCTCGCCTGCGGGGACGATGGTGGGGTTCGCCGAACGGGATCGAGCGGCGATGCGGGCCGCGAACACGCCGTCGGCGACACCCACGGCGGTGACGGTTCGACCGTCGAGCACCCGATCCACCGCGTCGATGATCTGCCCCGACAGCGTCTGGTCCCCGCCGAAGTAGCGGGACGGTCCACGGATGTCGAACAGGCAGGTGCCCGGCTGGGTCAGTTCGATCCGCGGTGTGAAGGCTTCGACCGCGAGCAGCACCTCTTCGAACGAGCGTGTTTCCGCCGCGAGGTCCCGTTCGGAGATGGCAAGTTCCGGGCAACGCTGCTGGGCTTCACGGCGGCGCAGGCCGCGGACGACGCCGACGGACCGCGCCGCTTCGGAGGAGGCGACAACCCGGTTCGCGTGCAGCACGGCACCCGGTTCATCGGCCGGGATGCCGGCGGCCACCACGGGCCAGTCCCGACACCAGACGACCGCAACCCGGGTGCCGGGGCGATCGGCGTGGGTCATCGAACCGAGCGGATCGATCGTACGTCGGCGAGTTCGGCCGGTGGCCCGAGGTAGTCGAGCGTGCCGAGTTCTCCCGGAAGGGCGAACCGGCCGGTTCTCGGCCGGCCGCCCACTCGACGGCCCGTGGCGGTGACGTCGAGCTCACGACCGAGGAGGCAGCCATGGCCCTCCCCCAACCCGGACCAGGCCACGGGTTGCACATCGAACGCAAGGTCGTATTGCAGCTGGGAATCCCGACCCTTCGGAACCGGAGCCCCGAGCTCGACGAGAACCGACCCGCGCTCTCGCGCCCGGGACGCCATCCGGCGATGTTCGCTCGGGGTCACTCGATGGCGCGGGGCGCCGAACACGACCACGTCGACGGCTCCGATGAGCGCACCGATCGTGGCCGCCCACGATTCGGCAGGGCTGGAGACCACCAGAACCCGTTCGACCGCAACACCGACCTCTTGCGCCGCGGCAAGGCTGATCCCGGGGACGTTGACGGCCGCGATCCAGCCGCCGGCGGTCGTGACTCCACCGAGGAGCCCCCAGGCGAGCGCTCGTGCGCTGGAGTCTCCGCTGACCTGCAGCGTCCAGCCTCGTTGGAGCCCACCACCGGGGAGCAGGGGTTCGAACACCTCCGGTACCGGCAGGATCTGCTCGGCCGCGAGAACAACCGGTGCGATCCGACTCAGCTGTGCTCGCAGCTCCGCACTCACGGCCATTCAACCAGTATCGAACAGTTGTTCGATACTGGTCAAGTTTGCCTTCAGATTCCTCCATCGGGTCACACATTGACATTTCCTGAAGCATTTCAGTATGTTTCATTGCATGACCGATGTTTCCCTCCGCACCGACCCGGCGCAGCTCGCCGCTGAGGTCGACGAGCTCGCCGCCGAACGTTGGCGCCACACCAGCGGGGCCGCCAACCATCGGGCCCTGGCCACACGACTTCGCCAGGTTGCCGCCTCCATCGACGACACCGCCGAGCCCCTTGCCGTCCTTCTCGACCCGGTGATCGCCCTCCACACGACCACCACGTGGGAAGGCGTGGCCGCCACCGCCGCCCGGGAACGCCTCGACCGACACGAAGAACGGTGTTGGCATGCTCTACGATCCGCCCGTGGGTTGGCTGCGGAGCTCCGGGCGGAGGCCGAGGCGGAAGATGCACGCGCCCGCACGGACGACGCGCTCGCCGGCGACCTGCTCCGACGAATCGCCGGGCTCGAACTCGAACTGGGCCGTTTCGACCACATATGACGAACGACCCATCGCCTCTTCGACGATTGTGCCGAAGAACCAATGGATGGAAGCCGGTCGGTCACACCCCCGGGCCCTCGTGGCCTGCGTCTCCACGCTGCTTGCGTTGGCCCTCGTGGCCCCCGGCGCAGCGGCGCAGGACGACCCACTCCACGGCGCCGACATCCCCCTCTCCGAAGAGGCCGTCGACACCTCCGAATGGATCGATCCGGCGGAGACCCTCGGCTTCGCTGAGGACGAGCTCGCTCCCGCTCCCGAGGCGGACCTCACCGAGCTGAACGCCTCCCCCATCCTGGCAACCGGCGTCGAGGACATACCGGTGGAAGACGACACTCTCGGCGTCCACGTCGATCAGCACGTGCGGGCGCTGCAGGTCGCGGCCACGATCGAACAGCGCATCGACGACACGAGCGCGACGATCGCGTCTTTGCGCCCGCGGGTCGAGGAACTGAACGCCGAAATCATCGACGAGCAGGACCACGAGGCCCGACTCACCTTCGAAATCGAACGCATCAACGCCGCCATCGCCGAGTTCGCCGTCCGGGCATTCATCGGCGAGGAAGACCTGGAGATTGCGTTCTCCGAAGCCGTGAGCGACGTCGGCGAGACCAAGGTGCTCGCCGACGGCGTCCGGGAAGGGCAGTTCGACGAGATCGAAGCCAAGGAAGCCGAACGCGAGCGTCGCCGCCTCCACCGGCTCGAGCTCGAAGCCGAACGCGAGCGCGTCCGCTCCAGGATCGACAACTTGCAGGCCCACCGCCTCGATCAGTTGGCCGACCTTCGTTGGGTCGAGGATCTGGCCGAGTCGGAGGCAACAGCCCACCAGCGCCACCTGCACCTTCGCCTCACCGACATCGTCGACGGCGCCGACTTCCAACTCGTTGCCTTGAACGCCTACGTCATTGCCGCCCGCACCCTTGCCGAGCAGTCACCGGCGTGCGCAATCGAATGGTGGATGCTCGCCGGCATCGGGAGCATCGAGAGCTTCCATGGTCGTTTCGGTGATGGCGAACTCGACCACAACGGCCTCACGACCGAACCCATCTACGGCCCTGCGCTCGACGGCCGAATCCTCGAAGGCGAGGAGCTGCTCGCCCCCGGAGCCGAGATTCCCGAGGCCACCACCCGGACCGAGGACCTCCCGGTCGCCAGCGCTGCCGATGCCGTCGACCCGGCCACACCCGCAGCTCCCACCGCCTCGGCTGAAGGCGGTCCGGATACGTCCACCGAAGACGGTGCCGACGCTGCCGCTCCCGTGATACGTCGCCTCGCCCTCATCGAGGACACCGACGGTGGGGTCCTCGACGCAGACACGACCTACGACCGCGCCGTCGGCCCGATGCAGTTCATTCCCCAGACCTGGAACCTGCAAGAGATCGATGCCAACGGCGACGGCGAGATGAACCCGCAGAACATCTACGATGCCGCACTCGCTTCGGCCAACTACCTGTGCGCCTCGACCACCTCCATGTCCACGGTCGAGGGGCAGGAGCAGGCCTACTTCGCCTACAACCACGACACCGCGTACACCGAGGCCGTCATCGCCGCCTCCGAGCGGTACCGCGAGCTGTTCACGTTCCCCGAACCCCCGGAGACCAGCAACGTGGCGGAACTCAGCTCCGAATTGATGGACGACGGCGACGCTCCGGCTCCCACCTCGCACTGGCTCGGCATCGGTGCCTTCGACGCCGAGGCTCCCACCGCCATCCGGCTCGAACTCGACCTCCCGGACTGGTGAGGCGCATACGCTTCCCCTCGTGACCGACGACGAGGAGCCCATCACCACCCCGACGGTCGGTGTGGGCCCGCACCCGCAACCATGGCCGACGGGCGACCACTTCGACCCCGAGCTCCTGGCTGAAGGCGATCGGCGCAACGTTGTCGACCGGTACCGGTACTGGAGCCGCGAGGCCATCGTCGCCGACCTCGACCGCACCCGGAATCCGTTCCACGTGGCGATCGAGAACTGGGAGCACGACTTCAACATCGGGACGGTCGTGCGCAACGCAAACGCGTTCCAGGCCGCCGCCGTGCACATCATCGGCAAGCGCCGCTGGAATCGTCGTGGTGCCATGGTGACCGACCGCTACCAGCATGTGCACCATCATCCGACCGTCGACGGCTTCGTGGACTGGGCGCAAAGCGCCGAACTGACCGTGGTCGGCATCGACAACCTCCCGGGCAGCGTGCCGATCGAGACCACGCTGCTCCCGGAACGGTGCGTGCTGGTCTTCGGTCAGGAAGGCCCGGGCCTCTCAGATGCGGTTCGCGAGGCTGCGGACTGCACGTGTTCGATCGCCCAGTTCGGATCGACCCGCTCGATCAATGCGGGGGTGGCGTCCGGGATTGCGATGCACACGTGGATCGTGCGCCACCGGCTCGATCAGATTGCGGATCAGCCTTCGACCTGAGCCATCAGCTCTTCGTCGGTCGGAATCTCGACGCCCGGCACGTAATACGTGTACAGGTCCTCGATGATTTCCTTCATCCCGCTGCTGTCGTTCTGGCTCAGATCGACCGTGACGACGTTGCCGTTGATGGCCACGGACTTCGCGTGGCCGGTGGCGAGCAGACGGCGAGCGAGTTCGTCGACCGGACGATCGCCGGGGATCTCCGTGTCGGGCTCGAAGCGCTCGTGCCCCATGCCGCTGAGTGCCCGGTTGAGCACGAACCGGACGATTCCGGGACGCGAGGACGGCTTTTCGATGACGGTGACGAGCTGGCCCATGCCTAGATCGTATCCCGCTCCCGCCATGCGGCCACGCTCAGGCCGACGGTCACCAACCAGAGCACGGTGTGGACCACCTTGAAGCCCACATCCCACTCGTCGCTGAGCAGGATCAGCGGCCCCCGAACCGTCCAGCGCACCACCCCGGCAACCGCCAGCGCCATCAGGACCCCCCGATGCCAGGAGCGGTCGCCGACGAGCGAGGCGAGGAGCCCGAACCCGAGCACGACGAAGCCGACGGCGATCACGAGCGCCAGCACGAGGGCGCCGCCCGTCAGCTCGTCGTCGGCGAGGATGTTGCGGAGCCGACTGCCCCAAATGGCGACCGTCCAGATTCCGAGGGCCAGGCGCCAACCGATCGATTTCAACTGCGTCATACGAAGAGTTGCCCCTGGCCGTGATCGGGCACGACCCGCTCGATTCCCCGCCACGCCAGCGCGTCCATGAACGCCCAGGACCGTCGATGGATGGTGGTCGGGCCGAGCATCTGCAGCGCGGACCGATGGCGGTGACACGGATAGCCCTTGTTCTCGCCAAACGCGAATGCGGGGTGGTTTTCGGCCTCTTCGCGCATGAGGCGGTCGCGGGTCACCTTGGCCAGGATGCTCGCTGCGGCGATCGACAGGCTCTCGCGTTCGCCCCGGACGATCATCGTGGACGTTCCCTGGGCAACGAAATCCCATTTGCCGTCGAGCAGCACCCGGTCCGCCGACATGCCGAGCCCGTCGAGTGCGCGCCGCGCGGCCAGCTTCTGCGCAGCCGACATGCCGAGCTCGTCGCATTCCCGATGGCTGACCATGCCGATCGCCCACGCTTCACACCAGTCGGCGATGCGATCGAAGAGCTGCTCCCGCTCGGCTTCGGTCAGCAGCTTCGAGTCTCGAACCTTGTAGATGCGTCGATCCTTCGGAACGACAGCAGCACCCACGGCCAGCGGGCCGGCCCATGCGCCCTTGCCCACCTCGTCCATGCCGACGACGACGTCCGCGCCATCGGCCCACAGCGCACGTTCGTGACGAAGCCCGGGCGAGGACTTCTTCAGTGACTTGCGCAGCTGCGGAACCGTGGAACTCATGTCGAAGGAGAGGCCCCTTCGGCCGAGGCAGGAGCTTCCAACAGCGCTTCGCCCGAACCCTCGGTGGTCGAGAATGCGGGATCCAGCGCACGAACGGTGATCGTCGGCAGCTCGGTGCCGTCGATCGGCTCGATCTCCCACAGCAGCGCAGCGCGGGCGCCATGCCAACGGAGATGGAACGAGAGCGTGCCGAAGCGGGTGGGAAGCCCCTTCACATCGAGGTTCCGGCCCAACCAGGTCGAGCTGAACCCGGGCAGCAGGTCGAGGCCCCCATCGACTTCGTGAATCGCCTGCGCCCGCAATCCGAGGAACAGCGCCGCCCGCGCATGCGGGCTGTCGCCACAGCCCCGATCGAGGCCGGGACCATCCGTGCCGGTCGACCATCGCCAGGTCGTGCCGGCCAGCGCACGGGTGGGCACCGCGCCGTCGAACGAGGCTCCGCCACGGGCGCTCGAGACCATTGCAAGCCCGAGCGTTGCGGCGTCGCGCAACCCGTCGACCTGTTCGGCCGCCCGGTGCACGGCGGCCCAATCGGCGCCAGCGGGAAGCATGCCGAGCCGTCCGACTGCTCGAACGTCGCCGGGCGAAGGTGCACCTGGGCGGATCTGGGCTGTGTCTTGCGCGGCCATGTCCCCGGCCGCCGCCCGCATCGTCGTGACCGCATCGACCGGTTCGATGGCGCCGGCAGCCAATGCATGACCGACCAGCGTGGCCACGGTGTCCGCGTTTCGTTCGAGCGGTGCGTGATCGGTGGTCAGCGATCCGACCGCCACACAGGCCGCCGCCACCGACGCCCATTCCGATCGGGGGATGCCGCCCTCCGTCACCGCTTCGAGCAGCGGCTCGAGCGTCGTTGCTGCCGCCCACCCGAAGCCGGCCTGGGCCAACCCGCAGGTCAACAGCGCATCGTCGGACAGCGGACGCTCCTCCCCCGGCTGGGGGCCCGCAGTTGCGACCGCACCGAGCATTCCGGACAGGAGGCTCGGCGGCACATGCTTCGGCCAGCCGGGAAGCTCGATCGATGCACCCGTGTTCAGATGCGCCTTCCAGCCGGCCACGATCTGGGCGAGCTCCGCCGGTGCGACCGTTGCCTCATCCCGACCGTCGATGATCTGCACGATCTGGTCGATACCCGGAGCGAGCGGAAGCATCGCAGCAATCGTGGCCGAGCCATCGGGCGCCTCGATCGACATCTCGCCGACCAGCTCGTCGCCCAATTTCAGATGGACGTCTCCCTGGTCCCGACTGCCGACCGCGGCGTCGCCGGGTTCCCTCGGCAGCTGCACGACTGGAAGACGGTCGGCGATCATCAAGTCACCGGAGATGCGAGCCTCGTTGATTCGACCGGGACCGAACAGCCCGATGGGACGCACGACGATCGCAGCCACCACCGGAACCTCGAGCTCGGTCGACAGCTGCAGCATCACGCGACCGCGGGCGTCACCGCTCTCGTCGGCCCAGGCAGTGAGCACGACGTCGGCGTCGCCCACCTTCACGCGGGTCTCCACGATCGGAAGGCCCTCGATACGGGTCTGCCGAACGGTCGCTTCGCGAGCCGGGAACCACCAGCGGTCGCCGCCGCCGATCCACACGTCGACCGCCAACGGCCGGTTGCGCAGCATGATGCAGCCCGCCGGATCGACGTCGGCGATGGCGCCGGCCCCGAGGGTGGAGAGGGTGTTCCACTTGCGGACGACGTCGCCGACGTCCCCGGTGGTGACGGCGGTGGCCAGACCCTTCGGCCAGATCCAGTCGCCCCACTCAGCGAGCGAAGCCGGGGACGGACTCGCAGGTGCCGGGGCGATCCGACCAAAGCGCTCGCGGAGAGACTTCATGGAGCGAACCCTAGACTCGCCGAATGCAATCCCCTCGCTCGGACGGGCGTGACAACAGCCCCGAAGCGATCGTCATTGTCCCGTTGCGATCGCTGCATCGTGGGAAGAAGCGTCTCGGCACCGCACTGTCCGAGGACGACCGGGCCGAACTGATCGAACGCATGGCCCGAACCGTGATCGGCGCCGCCAACGGACTACCCGTTCTGGTCGTCCATGACGACGCTGCGGTCGGGCCCTGGGCGGAGGCGCTGGGAGCGACGCCCCTCGCCGGTCGACGACCCGGGCTCAACAACGCCGTCGAAGAAGGCCGCGAGCACGCACGACAGCTCGGGCACACGCGGATCATCGTCGCCCACGCCGACCTGCCGCACGCCCGAGATCTTCGGCCGCTTGCGACGATCGAGGGCATCGCCATCGTTCCCGACCTGCACGGCGACGGAACGAACGTCCTGTCGCTCCCCATCGACGCCGACTTCGAGTTCGCCTACGGTCCCGGATCGTTCGAACACCACCATCGCAATGCCGAGTCCAGCGGTCTGGCGGTGACCGTGGTGCACGACACCGATCTGGGCGTCGACGTCGACCATCCCGAAGATCTTCTGTCCCTCGACCCGTCCCCACCGGAGGCACCATGACCGATCTGCCGATCCCCGAACGTGCGCTGGCCATCGCCGCCCACCCCGACGACATCGAATTCGAATGCGGGGCGACGCTGGCCAAGTGGTCGGCGGCCGGATGCGAAGTCCATCACCTCGTGTGCACCGACGGCTCCAAGGGGACGTGGGACGAGAACGCCGACACCGTTGCGCTCGTCGACATCCGCAAGGAGGAACAGCGCGAGGCCGCCCGCCGACTCGGCGCGACCGGAACCGTGTGGTTCCTCGACCAGGTCGACGGCGAACTCACCGCCGAGCTTGCGATCCGCCGCGAGGTCGCCCGGGTGATACGAGCGACCCGACCGACGGTGGTTCTCGGCCACGACCCGTGGAAGCGTTGGCGGCTCCACCCCGACCACCGAAACGCTGGGTTCCTCGCCGTTGAGGGCATCGTCGCTGCTCGCGATCCCTTTTTCTTTCCGGAGCTCGAGATGGAGCGTCACCGTCCAGACACGTTGCTGCTGTTCGAGACCGAGGAACCCGACCACGTCGAGGACGTCACCGGGTTCACCGAGCCCAAGGTCCATGCCCTCCTGGCACACGAGAGCCAGTTCGAGACAACGATGGTCATCACCGACGACCCGGACACCGAGTCGGCCGCGTTCCGCGACCGCGAACTCGCCCAGATGCGCGACCACGCAGCGAACCATCCCTTCGAGTTCGGCGAAGCCTTCAAACGCATCGACGAGCTTTAGCCCGGGAACGCAAAAAGCTCCGATCCGGCTCCGCCGGTCGGAGCGGGCGCCGCTTGCGCAGCAGGCGCGAGTTCGAGGGCGCCCTGCGCCCGGATACGAGCCCTGGAGGGCGAAGCCCGGGAACGCAAAGAACCCAGGGCCGGAGCCCTGGGTTCCTTGCAGACTTCTCAGATCAGCTCAGTGGCTGATCGTCGTGCCCACACAAGGGGCGTGAAGCTCAGTTCTCGACTGCGTCGTAAACCTTCGGCCAGAAGCGGTCACGGGCGGCCCAGATGCCACCGACGCCGAACTTGATCACGAGGATCGCAGCGAGGCCGGAGGTGAGGGCGGTCCACAGCTGGTCGATGATGTCGCCACCGAAGCCGAGCTGATCAATGGCCATCATGCCACCGACGATCCAGATCGCAGCGTTCACGATCTTGAGGATCAGGCCACCAGCGCTCTGGCTGGCGAGGGACGGCGCAAGGACGTCCTTGGCGAAGTTGGCAGCTGCTCCGGTGATCACGATCAGGATGATGGCGATGATCACGTTCGGGATCCATGCGATGAAGGTGTTGACCAGTTCGCTGACCGAGTCGATGCCGAGCTGACGCACGGCCATCTGCACGAAGATCAGCATGATCATCCAGCCGACGATGCGAGCAAGCAGGAATCCGGAATCCGGGTAGCCGGCACGCTCGACGTAGGCGCCGAGACCGCTGCGGTCGACCCAGGAGTCGAACTTGATTGCCTTGAGCAGGCGATGGAACAGGCCAGCTACGAACTTGGCCACGAATCGACCGATGAGAAGGAGCAAAAGAGCTCCGACAATCCTCGGTACGAACTCGATGAAGGTACCGATCATGTCGGCAAATGAATCTCTGATGTCGTCAACCATTTTGTTTCTCTCTCTACTCCTTGTCGTGGGACATGGCTAGGACGCGCTGGCCCTGCCATTAGTCGCGAAGACTTCGGAAGATTTCTAGTGCCGCCCTTGTTGGCCCGCAATTCCCCCGAAATTCCGCGACTTTGCGTGAGGTTCCGCCGTCTCTATCTCATGCATGTGGCCGAAAGCGCAACCAATGCAGACGTCATCGATCTGCGAGATGTTCCGGTTGACGCCATCAATTTTGGACGAGGACCGTCGCGAAGTACGGTTTCGGTTCGCGCCACCCCCACGGACGAGCCGCCCGACATGACCGAACCAACGCCTGCTGAGCAACTCGAGGAGCTCGTCCGTGAGCATCTCGATGCCGTGTACCGCGTCGCGTTCTCGGTCGTCCGGGATTCGGCGCTCGCCGAGGACGTTGCCCAAGACGCAATCCTGAAGGCCTGGAAGGCGCTCCCCACGTTCCGCGGTGAGTCGTCGCTGCGATCCTGGCTGCTGCGGATCACGCACAACACCGCGATCTCCACGCTGCGCCGACGCCGCGAAGAATACCGTGACCCCGATCTCCTGCCGGAACACGAGCAGCTGATCACCACAGAGAAGAAGGTCGTCGACACCATGTCGATGAACGCCTTCGAAGAGGCACTGGAGAGCCTCGACGAGCTCTCCCGGTCGATCGTCGTCCTCCGAGAGGTGGAGGGCATGGCCTACGACGAAATCAGTGAGGCGCTCGACGTCCCGCTCCCCACCGTGAAAACCCGATTGCTCCGGGCGCGCCGAACCCTGGCGGCGGCGCTGGAAGGATGGAGGCCCTGATGGCACGCCACCCGAACAAACGCCAGCTGCTGCAGTGGCTCGACGGCGAAGCCGATGAGCTGGATGAGCACGTCGACACGTGCGAGCGTTGTGCACGCACGTTGGAAGGACTCGAGAGCCCCGAGGCCGACCTGAGGCCGGCGCTGCTGTCGCTGCTCGCCCCGCCGGACGATCTGGAACAGCGGATCAACGACCGAATCGCTGCTCGAGTGCAGGATCGGCGAGACATGGCGCTGTTCAGTTCACTGCTCGGTGTGAGTGTCGAAACCGGACGGGTCGTGTTCGAGCCCCGAGGTCGCACCGCCTGATGGCTTGGCGCCGATCCCCGACCGGCGCTTACAGTTCCGCTCCAGCGGGAAGGACGCAGCATGCTTGCACAAGATGATGGTTTGAACTGGACCGACGCAACGGCGCTCATCGCGTTGCTGGTGATCATTGCTGGGCTCACACTCGGCAGCATCGCTGCTGCCATCACCCGCCGGATCGCAAGCGGTGAGAACAGGCCCGAGGCCGTGCGGTCGTCGGTTGGTGCGCTCTCCACGCTGGCGTTCTCCGTGATCCTG
This sequence comes from Acidimicrobiales bacterium, assembly GCA_020628865.1. Taxonomy (GTDB): domain Bacteria; phylum Actinomycetota; class Acidimicrobiia; order Acidimicrobiales; family SHLQ01; genus SHLQ01. The sequence goes on along the minus strand of JAHDEJ010000013.1, from coordinate 86,247 downwards.
ATCGTCGCCCTGGTCATCGCGCTTGGCATGGTGAACTCGGAAGCGCTCGACCAGCTGAGCCGCGACCTCGTCTCGTTCATGCCGAAGGCACTGTCGGCCGCCATCATGCTGATTCTGGGCAACGTGGTCGGGTCGATCGCCGAGACCGGCGTCGCTCGATCGCTCGGCCATGTGGCTCCTGAGGTCCGCAACCGTGTCCCCGCCCTCGTGAAGTGGGGTGTCCTCGGCTTTGCGATCGTGATCGCCGCCAACCAGCTCAGCATCGACACGACGATCATCATCGTTGCGGTCGCATCGGTCTTCTTCAGCCTCGGCCTGGCCGCCGCATTGCTGGCCGGCCTCGGTGGACATCCGGTGGCGCAGCAGATCGCCGCCGGCCGTGCGCTTCGCCAGATCGTCGCCGTGGGCGACACGGTGCGGACGGACACGGTGACCGGCGTCATCGCCGCGATCGGCTCGACGAGCACCCAGATCACGACCGTCGACGACGATGTCGAGTTGGTTCCCAACGCCGACCTGCTGAACGCCCGGATGCAGATCGTGCCGGCCGCCACGGCCGACGGACCCGACGAGATCGAAGAGGCGTAGCCGCGCCTCCCCCTTCCCATCGACACGCTGGGTGGCAAACGATCGCAGAAGCGCCCTGAACGTGACATCACGTTCGTGATGCACCGCAGAACCCGGTTCCGGCACTAAAACAAGGGGACGTTTGCGCCGAACGGTAGACGACCGTTGGCTCGAGGAGACTCACGCACCATGGCACTCAGCCCTGATGAAGTACGCAACAAGACCTTCAGCATTGTCAAGAAGGGTTACGAGCGCGGCGAAGTCCATCGTTTTCTCGATGACGTCGCCCGCCAACTGAGCGACTTCACAACCGCCACCAACGCGCCGACCGACGCCCTCGTCGTCGACGCCACGCCGGAACCGATTTCGCTCGTGCCCGAGCCCGAGCCGATTCCCGAGCCGGAACCACTGGTACCGGAACCGGAACCGATTCCGGAGCCCGAACCGGCAATCACGTTCGAGGCAGCGCCCGAACCGATTCCCGAGCCGGTCGTACCGGCAGCCTCGATCACGTCGTCGGACAACTTCGACCGCGTCGGCAACGAGATTTCGCTCATGCTCCGTCAGGCGCAGGAGTCGGCGCTGAAGATCCGGTCCGACGCCGAGGTCGAGGCCCGCACGCTCATCGACCAGGTCCGTCTGGACATTGAGAGCGACCGCGCCGCCCACGAGACCGCTGCCGCCGAACTCGTTACACGCACCGAACAGCGTGCGGCCGAGATTCGCGCCGAGGCCGAGGCCTACGCGGCCGAGACCCGCAAGGGCGCCGACGACTACGCGGCCACCAAGCGCGCCGAGGCCGACGCGTACCAGCGTGACACCGAGGTCGCCGCCGACGCAGATCGCAAGCTCGCGGCCGAGAAGCTCGAAAGCGCCAAGCGGGAGGCGGAGGCGACCATCGTCAACGCCAACTCGACGGCCGAATCGACGATCGCCGACGCAGAGCGCACGGCGGCCAAGAACAACCGCGAAGCGATGAACAAGGCCCAGGAAACGATGAATGGCTTCGTCGATGCCGAGCGTGAATCGCGTTCGAGCCTCGAAGCGGCCCGTACGGCCATCGAGTCCGCTCTGGCACAGCTCAAGGTGGCGGAGATCGAGATCCCGTCCGCCGACGACTGAGCAGCCGTCAGCCGTCCCCGGAGAGCTCCGGGGGCAACACAAACCCACCATCGTCCCCGCAGGGAAAGCTGATCGTGCCGCGCACGGCGTCCACGTTGAGCGCTCCGTACAGGTGTGGGAAATCCTCGGCTTCGCCGTGGCTACCGGGTTCCCAGACCAGTTCGGCGTCGAGCTTCGCCGCATCGATCCGGAGCAACACCAGGTCGGCGCGACCCCGATAGAGCAGGTTCGCCGGCCGGAGAATCTGGTGGCGCGCCGAGAGGTGGATGAAGCCCTCGGCGGCCAGCGACGGAGGCTCGAGCACGCCGTTGTCGAGCGCCGCGTCCCAATCGGACACGGCGATGATGTGAAAGAGGTCCGTTGTCACCAAACGGAGGGTAGTCGACGGTAGTTTGATCGCTCCGATGTCGACCACCGTGACGCTCCGCCGATGGCAACGGGATGCCCTGATTGCCTTCGCCGACCGACCCAGCGACGATTTTCTCGCCGTCGCCTGCCCGGGCGCAGGCAAGACGACCTTCGCGCTCGCGGCGCTCCGAGCAGAACTCGGTGGCGTGGCCCGGCCGATCGCGATCTGTGTTCCGACGGCCCATCTCAAGCAGCAGTGGGCCGAAGCCGCCTCACGATTCGGGCTGCACCTCGATCCCGATTGGCAACCCGACAGCGGCCGAGCCAGCGACATGCACGGTGTCGTCGTCACGTATGCGCAGGCGGCCTCCGCCAGCGAACCGTTGTCTCGACTGGTGCGGGGCGGCATCGTCGTGCTCGACGAGGTGCACCACGCCGCCAGCGACCGAGCGTGGGGCGATGGCGTCAAGCAGGCGTTCGAAACCGCATCGGTCCGTCTGTTGCTCTCGGGCACACCGTTCCGTACGGACGACAACCCGATCCCCTTCGTGCGCTACACGTGGGGTCATCACGGCGAAGCGGTCAGCGATTTCGAGTACGGCTACGGCGAAGCGCTCGAGGACGGCGGCGTCGTTCGCCCCGTCTACTTCCCCCGGTTCGACGGTCACATGGAGTGGATGGACGCCAGCGGCGCACTGAAAGAAGCCACGTTCTCCGACGATGTGGACCGGGCCGACTGGAGCGCCCGCCTCAGAACCGCGCTCGATGTGGACGGCAACTGGCTCCCCACGGTGCTTCGCAAGGCCAACCAGCGGCTCGAGAAGCTCCGGTCCGGGCATCCCGAAGCGGGCGGGCTCGTCATCGCCATCGATCACGAACACGCACGCGAAATCGCGTCCCAGCTCGAAACCATCTCCGGCAGCAAAGCAGAGATCGTCCTCTCGGACGATCCGAAGGCCAGCGACAAGATCGCCGCATTCGCCACGTCGAACCAGCCATGGGTCGTGGCCGTCCGGATGATCTCCGAAGGCGTCGACATCCCCCGGCTTCGTGTCGCCGTCTTCGCCACGACGACCACGACTGCGCTGTTCTTCCGTCAGGCCGTGGGTCGAGTCGCACGGTGGACTCCCGGGCTCAATGTGCAGCCCGCCTACTTCTTCGTCCCGGACGATCATCGTCTCCGTGGCCATGCCGCAACGATCGCGGTGCAGCGGCGTCACTCGGTCGAACAGCGGCCGGAGTCGGCGGCACCAGCCAACGACCCCGCCGCCCTCGACGAGCTCGAACAGATGTCGCTGTTCAACGCACTTTCGTCGACCGTGCTCGACGAGAGCTGGGAGACGGACGGCCTCGACAACGAGGAGCCCGAGCTTCGTTCCTCCAGCACCGATCTCGTCGGCCACCCCTTCGATCTGCCCCCGCCTCCCCCGCTGGCCGGACGCGAGGTCGTGTCTCCTGCTGATGCCCTCTCGGAAATGCGCTCCCGCTTCGTGTCGAAGAAGGAGCTGCGGGAGAAGAACGCCGATCGGGTGCTCGCCATCGCCCGGCAGCTCGGCTGGGAGCATCGTGCGGTCAACGGCGAGCTGAACCGCCGCTCCGGCGTTCACCGGATCACCGAGGCCACGACGAGCCAGCTGGAGCGCCGGCTCGCTCAGGCCGAGGCGTGGCTGGACGAGCTCACCGGCCGCTGAGTCAGGTCGGGTCGGTGCCGGCTCGATCGGCTTCGATGAGTTCACCGATGCGTTCGAGCATCGGCAGCATCCCGTCGAAACCGGGGATGGGCCGCATCTTCCGGTCGGCGTAGAAGATCGCCAGGATGAAGCCGACGAAACCGGATGCCGTGCCGATCAGTGTCCGGATGATGAGGAATCCGGTGCCCGACTCGGTCGAACCGAGCAGCCAGATCTCGAAGCTCACGGTGACGAGCTGGTACACGGCGTAGCTGAGCGTGAGGTTCCGCATGGTCACGTGGAACAGGCGGTGGGTTCGTACGTGCTCGGGGAACGGCAGGAGCATGGGCGAGAGCTCTTTGGCCAGCGGCCGGCCGATCGCCACCGACACGAGCGCAGCGATGCCCAGCGCGACCTTCACAGCGATGCCCATTGCGAGGAAGACGTCCTCACCCCAGATGAGCCCTGCGATGCCCCGGATGAGGAGGTAGGCGGCGACCCCGGGGATCCACCAGCCGATGCGTTGGCCCCGGCGCTGACGCTGCACGACGGCCCAGCCGGCAGCGAGAGTCATAGCCACGATTGCGATGCGATCGCCGGTCAGGTCGTCGAAGAGCCGAGAGCCGACCTGGTCGCCGATCATGTAGCCGAGAATCGGCAACACCCCTTCGATGGAGTTGCCGCGCCGAAACGCAACCGGCAGCTCGTCGGTGGCCTCGGGGTTCGTCATAGGTTGATCGGCGCCTGTCCGGTGACGATCAGCCAGAACAGCACGTAGTGCACGACGTTCGCCACGATGACGAAGACGTGCCAGATCTCGTGGTAGCCGAACACGTGCGGATTCGGGTTCGGTCGCTGGCTTCCGACGATGAAGGCACCGATCGTGTAGAGCCCGGCGCCGCCGAGCAACAACGCCAGCCCGCCGCCGCCGAGGCCACGCTGCAATGGCAGGAAGAAGATGATCGGCCACCAGGCCAGAGTGAGGAACACGGCGTTCGTGAACCCGCGTGGCGGGTGAAAGGGCAGCCAGATCGTCGTCAGCCCGAGCGTCATTCCGAAGACCATCCCGAGGAAGAGCACCCAGCCGACCGTTCCGCCCACGGCAACGAGTGCGATCGGGGCGGTGCATGCGGCGATGAACACCATGATCATGCTCTGGTCGAGCCGGAAGAGGAAGTGCAGGCGCTCCGGCGACCACACCCGGTGGTGCGCAGTCGCGCTGATCGCATAGAGCCCGAGGTTTGCCAGCGCGAACAGCACGGCGGAGAAGCGAGCGAGTCCACCCTCGGCGACCACGATCAGCACGATGCCCGAGACCACGGAGACGGGGATCATCCATCGATGCATTCGCCCACGCCACGCCGGGCGGGGGTTGTCGAGCACCCGCCGCACGGACGGGCTGCTCATCACATCGTGCGAGAAATCCACGCAGAGCAGTGTGCCCGACGATTGCCGTCTTTCGGCTGTTGAACCCTGCCCTTTGCGGAATTCTTGCCCAGTCGCCTTCTGGGAAGATCCGCCCATTGCCGCGTGGGCACGTTCCCGGAAGGATGTCGGTCGATCAATGCGGGACGAGCGCGGCTCCCGCAAGGTGTCCAGCCCGCTCCGAAAATCCCGCCTCGGAGCGGGCTGGGCTTTTCTCCCGCTACCGTCGTCGGCATGCGAGCGTTGCCCCTCCCCCGACTTCGTGCGCTGCTCGGTGCGAGCATTCTGCTGTTCACCGCCCTTGCTCCGGCTGCGGTGATCACGGCCTCCCCAGCCGCCGCCCAGATCGAACCCCTGGACGAGGTCGAACGTGAGGATCCGCCGGGGCTCGGCAGCATCATCGGGTCGCCCGAAGCGGGCCCGAAGCCGGAAGACGCAGGCGATCGCGGCGGCTGGGCGCAACTCGTTCTGGCAGTGGCCGTGTTCGGCGGCGTGGGATTCATCCTGACTCGGGTCTTTCGAGCTGCATCAGCCGGCGACCGCGCCCCCTGAGCCCAAACGCGCTCACGCACCCGGCAGGCGCGCCAAGTGTCCTCCGACCGGCTCGCTGTAGTAGAACGGCGGGCAGGAAAACAAGGGGGAACCGTGCGTCTCGAAGAACAGCTGGCAGCAATCGAACTCTTCAGTGAACTCAGCAGCCGCGAGATCAAGGCCGTGGGCAAGCTCATGACGCCCATCCGGGTCAAGCCAGGCAGGGACATCATGGTCGAAGGCCAGTCCGGGCGCGAGTTCGTGATCATCACCGAGGGCACCGCCACCGTGCGCCGCGGCGGTCGTGTTCTCGCGCAGGTCGGCAGCGGCGATTTCCTCGGTGAACTCTCGGTGATCGCCGGCGTCCCCCGCACGGCCACCGTCACCGCAGACACCGAACTCGAGCTGATGGTCCTCAACCGCCGCGAGTTCTCGGCGCTGCTCGACGAAAACCCGAAGATCGCTCGCAAGGTCCTCGTCGGCGCCGTGAAGCGGATCCACCAGATCGAGCCCACCGTCACGAACTGACGATGGAGAACATCCTGGTTGCGCTCCAAGCGCATCCCGACTTGGCGAAACTGGATTTCGAGGACGGCGTGGCTCGGCAGTTCACCGCCGATCGGCTGGCGAACCCGTCGTCCATCTCGCGCATCATGGTGGACCTCCGAGCAGAGGATCAGGGCAACCGATCCCCCGGAAACGAGGGCATCGACGGTTTGCTGTGGATGTCGGCTCACGACCCGGTCGACCTCGGCCCCGACCGGCTCCGCGAACAGCTCGAGCCGGTGGCCACGGACATCGCCGGATGGACGATCGACTCCCGCGTCGTCCGCCCCGTCGACGTGACCTGGCCGGGAACCGCAACACCGGGCACAAAGATCGTCATCATGATTCGCCGGGCCACCAACGGCGCCGTCAACACGTTCACCGACGAGCTCGACGCCGTCGTCGATCAGGCATCAGGTCGAATGCTGGCCGGAGCGTGTGCCCGCCACCTCGTGACCGGTGAATTGTTCCGTGCGCCGATGCTCGATGCCGTCATCACGCTCTGGTTCCCGACCGTGGCTCGGGCAGAGGAAGCTCGCTCGCTCGGCGTCTTCGAGCCGATCGAACAGGCGGCCGCGTTCGACACCGCCGCCACCCGATCGTTGGTTGTCTTCGAGCATCGGCTGCACCCGAACCCGAACGCCTGGTTCGACGATCCCGCTTCCCGCATCGTCGCCGAAGTCTGAGCCCTCGTGCCCGACGACAAGGTGCTCGCCGTGGCCGGTTCGGCCAACCTCGACCTCGTGGTCGAGGTCGACCATCACCCGGTCACGGGCGAAACCGTTCTCGGCGGTGACCACGCCCGAATTCCCGGTGGCAAAGGCGCCAACCAGGCCGTGGCTGCCGCCCGGCTCGGCGCGGCGGTGTCGTTCATCGGCCGGGTCGGCGCCGACGCGGCTGGGGAGCAACTACGGGATTCGCTCGCCGACGCCGGAGTGGATCTGACCCACCTCGGCATCGACCCGGATGCTCCGAGCGGAATCGCGATGATCGGCGTGGACCGCTCCGGCGACAACGCGATCATCGTGAGCCCCGGTGCCAACGGCCGGCTGCAACCGACGCACATCACCGATGCGGATCCCCTGCTCCGAGAGGCCGCTGGGCTGCTGTTGCAGCTCGAGACGCCGCTCGACACCGTTTTGGCCGCCGCTCGGGCCGCCGCGGGGATCGTCATCCTCGACCCCGCACCGGCGCAACCACTCCCGCCGGAGCTGTTGCGAAGTGTCGACGTGCTCGTGCCCAACGAGACCGAGCTGGCGCTGCTTTCCGGGCAGCCTGTCGACCCGGACGACACCGCCTCGGTCGCGTCTGCGGCCCGCTCGCTCGACGTCCCCACGGTCGTGGTGACCCTCGGCGCAGCGGGCGCCGTGATCGTGACCGACGACGAAGTGACGGTGGTTCCCGCACCCGTCGTCGAGCCGGTCGACACCACCGCCGCCGGTGACGCATTTCGCGCAGCGTTGGCAATCGGCCTCGTCAGCGGGCAACCTGCCACCGCCGCTGCCGAATTCGCCGTTCGTGTCGGTGCTGCCGCAACGCTTCGGACCGGCGCTCAGCCCTCGCTCCCCACCCGATCCGAGCTGGAAGATCTGCTCTCACCATGACCCGACCCCCCATCGTCCTCGATTGCGATCCCGGCATCGACGACGCCTTCGCACTCTTCTGTGCGCTCAGGTACTGCGACCTCCGGGCCGTGACCACGGTGAGCGGAAACGTGCGAATCGAAGACACGACCCGCAACGCGCTCCACCTGCTCGACCTGACCGAGCGACCCGACATTCCGGTCCACCGTGGTGCCGAGGTTCCGCTCGAGGTGGAACCGAGCTTTGCCGCCTACGTTCATGGCCCGTCCGGGCTCGGGGCCGATCCGACGCCGGCGCCATCACGAGATGCCGAGGCGACCGACGCCGTCGAGGCCCTGCTGGCACATGCGTCCGAAGAGGTCACGCTCGTCGCAACCGGGCCGCTCACGAACGTTGCGCTCGCGCTGCGAGCCGATGCCCAAACCATGCATCGGTATCGGCACGTCCACTGGATGGGTGGCTCCACCACGACCGGCAACGTGACGGACAACGCCGAGTTCAACGCCTGGGCCGACCCACACGCCGTCGACGCCGTCTTCCGCAGCGGTCTTCCGCTCTCGATGTACGGCCTGAACCTCACCCGTCAGGTCCGCATGGCGGCACCGCATTCCGCGGCGCTTCGCCAGGCGGCGACGAACTCATCGGCCAAGGCAGCCGCCTTTCTGGAGTTCTACGAGGCAAACGGCGAACAGGACGGCCAGGGCCAACCGATGCACGACCCGTGCGCCGTACTCGGTCTGACAGACGGTGCCCGGTTCACGACGACGCCATCGCATATGGTGGTCGACACGGCGGACGATTCGACACGAGGGTGGACCCGGGTGGTTGATGCGGATGCAACAGATGCGGCACCGATCACGGTGGTCGAGACGGCAGACGCGCCGTTCCTGATCGAACGGATCATGGCGGCCGCCATCGCTCCGGACGGCGAAGAATGACCGATTCCGTCAACGATTCCGGATTCATCGAATGGCTCCGGGGTCTCTTCGAGGACGCCGACGCGGCATCGATGTTCCGGTGGGTCATCGTCGCCTGGCTCGTCCTCGTCGCTGTCATGGTGGTGTTGGATCGCCTGGGCACCGGCCTGCTCGGCCGCTCCCGACCGCTGGAACAGGTGCCGCCCGAGCGGGCGCGCACGTGGCGCTGGGGTCGCCGGACGCCGCCGCCGACCTACTCCCTCCTCCCGACGGGCACGATCGCCGAGCACGCACACGCTGCCCCGATCGTCGAGTCGATCCCGCTCTCCACGCGTCCGTTGGCCCTGCCGGCCGCTGCGCCGACCTCGCACGTGCTGGCCAATGTGGACTACTGGCGCTGGGCCGGCGACCCCGCAGCCCCGCTCTTCGGATACGAGAACAACGATCGCCTCAGCCGGGGTCAGGCCCCGGAGCGATACAACCCGGTGACCGGACGGGTGGAGTCACTCGACCGCGACGAGGCGAGCGGAACCCTGCTGTGGCCCGGCGATGCCGAGTCCCCGCTTGCCCTCCGGCACGCCGGCGAAACCGAGTCCGGCGACTCGGAGGACCCCGACGCCGCAGCGGACACCAAGGACCAGGCCGAGGCGCCCACCATGGACCTCGAGCCCCCGGAAGCCGAAACGGAAGATGAGGCCGAGCCCGATGAGGCCGAGGCCGACGAGACGGTTGTGGACGAGGTCGACGAGATGGATGCGTCCGACGATGACGCCGGAGAAACCTCCGACGACATCGACGACGACGCCGAGGAGCTCGTCGACGAGACGGGAACTGCTGCCGAGGAAGCCACCGACGATGTCGATGTCGATGAAAACGACGCCCCGGAGCTCGTGGATGAGGCCGATGAAGCTGAGGCCGACGACCCCGATGACGACAAGGGCTCGGACGAACACGCCGATGACGATGCGACGATGGAACGCACGGAAGTCGAGGCGGGCGCCGAGTGAACCCCTCCCGCACCCTCGCGGATCGGTTTCGTACGCAACGGACGGAGCGGATCCGGGTCGACGGCAACGAGATCCACTCCCTCGTCGAACTCGAGGTGTCGTCCGGAGACGTGATCGAGGTTGTTGTCGAACAGCGCCACGCCGGCACGCCGCAAGGACTAACGATCACGTCTGACGGCGATCTGGAGATCGTGGAGGTCAGCCCGACGCAACCAGCGCTCGACGGCCAGGCGTCGACCGACCTCGCCGTCGACTGCACCGAACTCGACGCCGTGGTCCTGCGGGCCATCGCCGGAGCGGACGATGACGACGAGCATCGCCACCGGGTCCGCTTGTGGAACACCTGGTCCATCGACGGTGGCACCCAGGCGTGGACCGGCAATGCGGGGATCGTGGTCGAAGATCTGGAGCTTCCGGAGTCAGCCGACCGGCGCCTTCGGGCATGGTGCAGCGACGGTCTCGGCAACGCCACCTTCGACGATCTCGTCGTGGTTCTGACCATCGGACCCGACCCGGACGTTCCGCCTACGTGACATCGGCCCGTCGGTGTGCAAAACTCCGTTCAGGTCATTGTTGAATCTGTCGAAGAGACAACGTGGCCCGGGCCAATCAAGGTCCTTTGACAAAGGAAGAAAAATGAGCATGAACCAGACAATGGCGTCTGGCGAACGACTCACGTTGCTCTGCGGAGCTGGCCAGGACGCTGTGTCCCGTCAGACTGCAGATGCGTGGTTGCGCCGTCGCCAAACGTTGCAGACAACCACCAACCAGATCCCGCAGAAGCGAGCCAGCTGATCAGTCGGTCGCGTACACCTCGTACGTGACCCCCGTCAGAACCGGCGCTCGATTCAGCACCGCCATCGCCTCGAGGAGCCATCCGGCCACCTCGGCGATCGGCGCGTCTGCAGGTACGGCCATGACGAGGCCGCGCCTCGGATGGTCCTGCACGAGCCGCCAGATCTCGGGCTGCCGCACACCGGCCTCGTTGAGCTGTTCGAGCGCCTTGGTGCCGGCACGATGCTGGATTCCGACCGCCGCTGCCTGGGGGCGTTTCCCGGCCGTTGCCGCCGTGACCGTGGCCAGCGGCGCCGATGGCCCTCGAGCCGCGACAACGGAGAACAGGACGTTGTCCTCGACGTAGCGGTCCGGGTCGATCTCCAGCGTGAGGTTCGCCCAGCGCTCTCCTGACTCCACGCGCCCGGGGCCGAGCACGGCACTGACCACAGCCTCCGCCGCGGCGGTGTCGACGGCTTCGAAACGTCCTGCATCCTGGAGCATCGGGTCAGTTTCCCACGCCACTCTGGCGCTGTCCCACCGCGGCCACGGACCCCGTCCTACGCTGCTCCCATGCCGGACACCCCAACGCTGCGCCTTGCGGCCACATCGATTCCGATCCGAGACGGTGCGCCGGGTCTGGAATTCCTGATGGTCCGGCGCGCCCCGGAGTTGAGCTTCGGCGGCATGTGGACGTTTCCCGGCGGTGCCATCGATCCGGAGGACGGCCCCACTCCGCCGCCGGATGCAACCGACGTGGATTGGAGTGACTCGACCCTCGTCGCCACGGCGCGGGTGGCGGCACAACGCGAAACACGCGAGGAGACCGCACTCGAGGTGAACCCCGAGTCACTCGTGTGGTTGTCCCACTGGGTTCCCCCGGTCGGCGGGATGGCCCCAAAACGATTCGCCACCTGGTTCTTCCTCGCACCGGGCACGGAGGGCCAGCTGGTTCTCGACGAGGCGGAGAACACCGAAGCGGAGTGGATCACGGCCACTGCAGCACTGGCGCGCTTCGATGCCGGCGACTTCCCCCTGGCACCACCCACGTGGACGACGTTGTTCGACGCCACCACGCACGCCGGCGTCGCGGCGATGATGGGCGCGGCCGAATCCGGCCCGGCCTGGTTCCACACGCAGTTGCACAAGACCGATGCCGGGCTCGTGCTGTTGTGGTCCGGCGACGCGGGTTACGACGCGTCGGATCCAACGGTCGACGGACCGCGGAACCGAATCGTCGCAGCCCGCGATGGGGCCATGCGGCGAGAGTGTTGGTGAGGGCGCCGCGTCAGCGACGCCCGAGTGTCACTTGGAACCGAGTGCGGCGGCGGCGCGGGTCTCTGCGACCTTGCGACGACCGATGATCGGTGTCGTCGGGGCGTAGCCTGCGGCGGCCCGTTCCGACTCCGATTCACCACCCCAGTAGCCGAGTTCGAGATTCTGCCGAGCGTATGCCCGACAGGACTCGACCACGTTGCACTTCTCACAGATGAGTCGAGCTTTTGCTTCACGCCGCACACGTGCCTCAGGGCGTTCGGCGAAGGGAGCGAAGAAAAGATCGCTGTCCCCCACACACGCACCCTTCGACATCCATGAGGTCGTCTCGCCCGACACCGTCAGAGAATCGATCATTTTGTCCTTGGTCCCTCCGCGAGGGCAGGACGATTACGACCTGAGGTTTTGACACCTCCGACGCGCGCCCAAGCACCCTCGCACTCCACTGCTTGCGGGGAAGATTCTGCGCGCGGATGCACACAGAATTCCAATAGTTTCCGTCGCGACCCCCATCTCTCGAAGAGATGGGGTCTCACAAACGGCGCTAGCACATGGGCCTGTCGTTTGTCGAATGAAATCGTATGAACTTTCGATCGACGGCGGCCGCCCGAGCGATCTCACCACAGCATCCGAAGCCGTCGATCGGTAAGCTACCGATCAGTAACCACTCGCACCGAGGAGCATCCATGCCTGAAGCCGTCATCGTCGCCGCCACCCGCACCCCGATCGGCCGAGCGGCCAAGGGCTCACTCGTCGAGGCTCGCCCCGACGACATGTCGGCCTTCATCATCGATGCGGTGCTGAACAAGGTCCCCGAACTGCCCCGCGAAGAGATCGAAGACGTCATCTGGGGCATCGGTCAGCCCGGTGGCGAGGGCGGCTACAACGTCGCTCGCGTCTCCTCGCTCCTCGCCGGACTCGAAGCCCCGGGCGTCACCGTGAACCGCTACTGCAGCTCCTCGCTGCAGACCATCCGAATGGCCGCCCACGCCATCAAGGCCGGCGAAGGCGACGTCTTTGTCGCCGGCGGTGTCGAAGCGGTCAGCCGCTACGGCAACGGCGCGGCCGACACCGGCCCCCACAACGAGCACTTCGCTGCCGGCGAAGCTCGCACCGCAGAACGCTCCGCCGGCGAAGGCGGCACCTGGGAGGCCGGCGACGTCGCCGACATCTACATCGCCATGGGTCAGACCGCTGAGAACGTCGCCGAGATCACCGGCATCTCCCGTGAGCGCCAGGACGAGTGGGGCGTGCGCTCCCAGAACCGGGCAGAGGAGTCCAGCGACCGCGGCTTCTTCGAGCGCGAGATCACCCCGTACACCCTCCCCGACGGCACCGTCGTGAGCCAGGACGACGGCATCCGCGCCGGCACCACCCTCGAGGGCGTTTCCGGGCTCAAGCCGGTCTTCCGTCCGAACGGCACGATCACGGCGGGCAACGCCTGCCCGCTGAACGATGGCGCCGCTGCCGTCGTCGTCATGAGCGACACCCGCGCCGCCGAGCTCGGCATCAAGCCACTCGCCCGCATCGTGTCCTCGGCCGTGTCGAGCCTGCACCCGGAGATCATGGGCCTCGGCCCGATCGACGCCATCCGCAAGGCGCTCGAGCTCGCCGAGATGAGCGTCGACGACATCGACCTGTTCGAGATCAACGAGGCATTCGCCGTCCAGGTGCTCGGCTCGGCCGACGAGCTCGGCATCCCCCTCGACAAGCTCAACGTGCACGGTGGTTCGATCGCTCTCGGTCACCCCTTCGGCATGACCGGAGCCCGCATCATGACCACGCTGATCAACGGCCTCGAGGACACCGGCGGCCGCTTCGGCGTGGAGTCGATGTGCGTCGGCGGTGGCCAGGGCATGGCCATGGTCATCGAGCGTCTCGACTGAACGCGCCAACCTGAACCTCGCTGAGGGGCCTGGCACCTTTTCCCGCAAAAGGTGCCAGGCCCCTTGCGCGTCTCAACGTGCCAGGCACCATTCGGTGTGCGGTGGCACGATGTGGCTGGTGGATCATGCGCGGCGACCGATGGAACGACATGGATGACCTCAGGAACGAGCGCGACCTGATCTCGGTGGCCGAACCCTGGATCCTTCGCACTCGCTGGCGCCGAGCGTGCATCGCACTCGCGTTCACCCTCGTCCCGTTTGCGTCCTTCGTCGCGGCGGACAGCCTCCTGGCCCCCGAGTGGCAGGACCCAAGCGCCGAGTGGACCTCCGTCTTCGCCGACGAGGCAAGGGGTCCGTTCGAGACGATTTCCCTTGTCGTGTTCGGGCTCGGGATGGCGCTGATCGCCTTCATCCCATCGGATCGACACCGACCACACGGCACCGCCGTGCTCCTCGGAGCCGCCATCCTCTCCAGCTTCTACGCAGTGACGTTGACCATTGCGAGCAGCGGCGCCACGCTCCTGTTCGCCGTCTCGCTCGCATTCGTTGCCCTCGCTGTGGAGATCGCATCCCGTGTCCTCAACGCCGTCGTTCAACGAGCGTTTGCGCGAGGACTCGGCCTGGGCGAGGCCGGACTCGCGCTGGTGCTCGGGTTGATCGCCGTGGCGATGGTGCCGCCACTCCAGCGGCTGCTGCTCGCCATCGCTATGTGGGTGGTGCTGTCGATCTTCGGGAGCGGCCCGTTCCTCTGCCTCGCCATTGCGTTGCGGCTCGCCTTCGACCAGTTCGACGCCCGCGATCGCCGTCACATCCTGCCCAGCCTCACCGCCATCGGTGTTGCGATTGCGTCGATCTACGTGACCTGGCAGCGGGCGATGGAGCACCACGCCTCGCTGTCCCCGATCGATCCGTACACCAACTGCTACGTTGCCTCCGCCGCCGCTCACGGGCATCGTGCCGTCGTCGGCTCCTGGTCGGCGCCGACCGCCGCAGGCACCATCACGGTCACCCGACAACTCGTCCAGCTGAAATCGGTCGAGCTCCTGGTCCGGTCCGCCAGCCCCCGCCTGCACCGGTTGATCCGCTTCGGCTACGACCGCATCGGCCCTTCTCTCGCCCGGCGCATCACCTCCCCCGTGCGCGCGGACCTCGCCTGGCTCTCGATGCTGCCGCTCGGCCTTGCCGCCCGACTCGTCCTCGCATCGATGCCGGCCCCGGCCCGAACGAGGGTGGCCCGGCTGCACCCACCTGCCGACCACCAGCCACCGACCAACCGGTAGGGTCGAGCGATGCGATCGACCCGACGCCTTCGACTTCTCGTCTGTTCCCTCGCCGTCATTGCGGCTGCCTGCGGCGGCAGCGACGAACCCATCGACTCCGGGGTCGCCTCGATCGAGGACCTCGCCACCACGACGACCGCAGCTCCGGCGGAAGATCTCCAGGACGAGACCACCACGGCAGCTCCGGCGACGACCGAGGCAACGACCACGTCCGAGGCCATGAGCCCGATCGAGGAGCAGGAACTCGCACTGCTGGACTTCTCCGCCTGCATGCGTGACGAGGGCATCGACGGCTTCCCCGACGTCACCGTCGACAACAACGGGGCGATCGACGTCGCCGCCGTGCTGCAGTCCGGCGTGGACGTCCAGAGCACCGAATTCAACGACGCTGTCGACGCGTGCGACGAGAACGTCGAGGACATCACCTTCGGCGCCGCAGCCGTACCGGATCCGACCCAGATCATCGAACAGCTCTTCGGCTTCACCGAGTGCCTTCGCGGCGAGGGCATCGACGCCGGCGACGTCTCCCTGACCGAGCTCCTCCCCCGCCAGGCCAACGTTCCCGCCGATGTCGGGTCGCGCGAGGAGGCCATCGCCTACTACTTCGAAGTCGATCCGGAAGACCCTGCGGTGCTGGCGGCGATCGACGTTTGCGACGGCGAACTCGCCGGCCTTCCCGGCGCCTGAGCGAACCCACCCGCACACCTCGGAGCGCATCGGCCGCGACTAGTCTCGCTCGCATGCACGAGACACCAGCAGGACACTTCTACTTGGGCGGGACCCTCGAAGACAGGGATCCGATTCACCTCGAGGCATCGGATCTGACCACCCACGGCGTGATCGTCGGCATGACCGGATCCGGCAAGACCGGCCTGAGCGTCATCATGCTGGAGGAAGCCCTCCTGCAGGGCATCCCGACGATCATCATCGACCCGAAGGGCGACATGGGGAACCTCCTCCTCACGTTCCCCGAGCTCGCCGGCCCCGACTTCGAACCGTGGGTCAACGCCGCCGACGCCGAGCGCGACGGCATCTCCGTCGCCGACCACGCCGCCGCCACGGCCGACATGTGGCGCAACGGCCTCGACGGTTGGGGAATCGGACCCGAACGGATCGCCGAGCTTCGGGCAAAGGCCGACTTCACGATCTACACGCCCGGCTCATCCGCCGGCATCCCCCTCGACATCATCGGTGATCTCACCGCCCCGACCGATGCGAGCGATGAGATCCTCGCCGACGAGGTCGAGGGCCTCGTTTCGTCGTTGCTCGGGCTGGTCGACATCGACGCCGATCCGCTGTCCAGCCGCGAACACATTCTGCTCTCGAACCTCGTGCACCGAGCGTGGTCCAACGGGCAGGACCTCGACCTCGGCACGCTCCTCGGCCAGATCCAGAACCCGCCGATGCGCAAACTCGGTGTGCTCGAGCTCGACACGTTCTATCCGGCCAAGGACCGGACGGCGCTCGTCATGAAGCTCAACGGCCTCCTCGCATCGCCGTCGTTCGGAGCGTGGACCGAAGGCGAGCCGCTCGACATCGACGCCATGCTCGGCAACGGGCCTCGGGCGAACATCATCTCGATCGCACATCTCTCCGAGACGGAGCGCCAGTTCGTCGTCACCCTCGTCCTGTCGAAGGTCGTCACCTGGATGCGCAAGCAGGCCGGCACCCCCGAGCTGCGTGCGCTCATCTACATGGACGAGGTGTTCGGGTACGTACCGCCCACCGCGCAGCCGCCGTCGAAGAAGCCGATCCTCACAATTCTCAAGCAGGCCCGGGCCTTCGGGGTCGGCCTCGTGCTCGCCACGCAGAACCCAGTCGACGTCGACTACAAGGCGCTCTCGAACGCCGGCACCTGGATGGTCGGCCGACTCCAGACGGAACGGGACAAGGATCGCCTGCTCGACGGCATGGCGGCAGCGGGCGGTTCGATGGACAAGGGCGCGCTGTCCGACATGATCTCGAGCCTCGACAAGCGCCAGTTCCTCCTCCACCAGACGCGCAGCGACGCACCAAGCCTGTTCGGCACCCGCTGGGCGATGAGCTACCTCCCGGGGCCGCTCACCCGCACCCAGATCGGCGACCTCATGGAACCCCGCAAGGCCGAACTGGCTGGGGTTGCACGGAGCGAAGGCAGTGCACCAGCGACGAGGGACGAGGAGCGGGACGGCGCCTCGGGCGCAGCAGGCGCGAGCTCGAGGAGCAGGAACCCGGAGGGTTCCCAGCGACCGGATGCGAGCCCTGGAGCACCGCGCGAACCACTCGCCGACGACGAATCCGCCATCGCTCCAGAGGTGGCCGAAGGCGTGTCGGTCCACTGGGTCGATCCGGGTGCGCCGTGGCTGGAAGCGGTCGGTGGTGATCCCGACGGGCGTCGACTCGTCGCCGGAGTGGCCGCCCGCGTGCGACTGCTGTTCGACGACACGAAGGCCGACCTGCGCCACGAGGTCGAGTACGAGGCCATCATCACGCCGATCGAAGGCGAGATCGACGCCGACGACGCCATCGAGGTCGACTACGACGATCGCGACCTCCGGAATGCGCCGCTGAACGACGACGTCGTCTACGTGCTCCCGGACGCGAAGATCCACACGAAGACGCTGTTCCGCTCGGCGCAGACCCAGCTCAAGGATCGCATCTACCGTTCCCAGACCCTCGAGCTCTGGAGCAACCCGGAGCTGAAGCTCGTCTCCCGCGTCGACGAATCGCGGGAGGACTTCGGATTCCGGTGCGACAAGGCGGCCGAGGACCGGGCTGACGCCGACGTGGCGAAATTGCGCGAAAAGCTCGAGACCAAGTCCGACCGTGTCCGGGCAGCGATCGAAAAGGCCGAGGATCGGATCCGCGAGCTGGAGGCAGACGTGGAGTCCCGTGGCCGGGACCAGATGCTCGACATCGGCATGAGCGTGCTCGGTGGCGTGCTCGGCGGCCGCCGGTCCACCCGAAGCATCCTCGGCGGCGCCCGACGAGCAAGCTCGAAGGGACGCACCAAGGCCAACGCCGAGGAGCGGCTGCGCACCGCAGAGAACCGTCTGTCCGAGAAGGTGGACGAGCTCGAAGAGCTCGAAACCGAGCTGACCGATGCGCTGTTCGACATCCAGGCGGACTGGGACGATCGGGCCAAGGTCATCGAGGCGATGGAGGTCCCGCTGGAGAAGACCGACATCGGTATCGACGAGTTCTCGTTGGTGTGGATTCCCACCTCGTGAGTTTGCTCAGGTCCTCGGCGTGGATGCCGATGGTTGGTGAGCGCGGGGAAACTGCAATCAAACCGAATCACTATCGATCCGGGTTGATGTGGTTGACGTCGTAGTATTGACCAGGACAGAGACGGATCGTGGGCGAAACCGCAGAAAATATGGCCTCGAGTGTGAATGATTCAGCCACATCAGATTCGGAGGCGAAGGGCGTCGTCCTTCATCCGACATCCACCGTCTTCGGCGAAGGCCGTGAGCGCGCGTCGAGTTTCAACGCCCGCAAGGCCGCCGTGTTCGTGGCAGACCTCAACGCCGTCGCGTTGTCGCTGCTGCTCGGCACGCTCCTCGCCACCTGGATGAACCCGGCCGACCCGGTCAGCACCCGCACCTACTTCTGGTTCTTCCTCCTCACGCTTCCGGTCTGGCCGATCACGTTCACCCGCCAGTACCTGTACCGGGCCCGGCACATCGCCCGAAGCGCAGACGAAGCCGAACGGGTCGCCCGGGCGATCTTCTACGGATTCATCGGGCTGCTCGTCATCTCCATTTTTGCGGGTGAGTCGTTCAGCACCGAGGAAGTGACGTTCCGTCTCGCCCCGACCGTGATCGTCGTGTCGTTCCTGGTGATGTTCGTGATCGTCGGTGTCGAGCGAGCAATCGCCCGGTGGCTCTTCAAGCGTGCTCGCACGTCCGGCCAGAACCTGCGAAACGTGTTCGTGATCGGCAAGAACGCCGAAGGCGCCTTCGTACGCGACATGCTCGACAAGGACGCCTCCCACGGGTACAAGGTGCTCGGCTACCTCGAGGACGAACTCGAAGGCGGCATCGACGGACTGGCCGACTCCAGCAAGGCCCTCGCCGCCATCAACACGGCCAACGCCGGTGGCGTCATCATCGCAGCGACGGGCATCGACGTCGGGACGAGCAACCAGCTGATCCGGACGCTCACCGAGAACGACATCCACGTCGAGCTCTCGTCCACGCTGTGCGACATCGCCCATGACCGTCTCACCATTCGTCCGCTGGGACGCTTCCCGATGGTGTACATCGAGCCGGTCGAACGAAACGGCTGGCGCCGCCTCGCCAAGCAGGCCTTCGACTATGCCTTCGGCCTGCTGATGTTCATCCTCACGAGCCCGATTCTCCTCGGCGCCATGATCGCCATCAAGGTCACCAGCCCCGGTCCTGTGTTCTTCAAGCAGATCCGAGTCGGCCGTGACGGCGAGGAGTTCGAGGTCTACAAGCTCCGCACGATGGTCACCGACGCCGAAGCGCTCCTGGAGAACGTCCGCCACCTCAACGAGGCGAAGGGCCCGATCTTCAAGATCAAGGACGATCCTCGCATCACCAAGGTCGGTCGAATCCTCCGCAAGACCTCCATCGATGAGCTGCCACAGTTCATCAACGTGCTGCGCGGCGAAATGAGCGTCGTCGGTCCTCGACCCGCCCTTCCGAACGAGGTCGAGCAGTGGCAGCCCGTGCTGCGCAACCGCCTTCGTGTTCAGCCCGGCATCACCGGCATGTGGCAGGTGGGCGGGCGCCTCGACGGCGAGAACGACGACGAGGACTACGGACAGCTCGACCTGTACTACGTGGACAATTGGACCCTGGTCACCGACCTGACGATCATTCTGCGCACCGTTCCGGCGGTGCTCATGCAGAAGGGCTCCTACTGACAAACCGGTGGGCGCGATGTTGGGGTGGGACCGACACGCAAGGAGAGTCATCATGAAATCATTCGTTGCACCGTTGTTGGCGGTGTGTCTTGTCCTGACCGCCTGTGGTGGCAGCACCGCAGAGTCGGTGGAGAGCGGGGCGTCGCAAGAGGACGCCACGACCACGACGGTTGCGGAAACCACGACCACCGCGGCAGCGGAGACCACGACGGAGGCCCCCGCCGCCGACGAGTCGAGCATGGTTGCGGACGACAAGACGGAAGACGACGACAACGCCGTCATCGCCGGCTCGATCGATGACATCCCCGAGGTGTGTCGAGAGCTGATGGCCGACTTCCTGCGCGAGATCGAGCCCGTCGTCTCCGAGGTCGACTGGGACAACGCGTCGATGGCCGATTTCGAAGCGGTGAGCCTCGAATTCGAACCGATCGCCGACGAATTCGATGCGGCCACCGAGGCCGAAGCGGAATGCAACGACATCGAGTTGGAGGACGACGAGAACTTCGCCCTCCTCATCGACTTCGCCAAGGACGAGGCGCCCGGATCCGTCGGATTCCTGACGTTCCTCAACGAGCTCATGACCAGCTTCGGCGAGGCGATGGAGCCCACGACCGGCGACGGCAGCCTCGCCACGTGTCAGGACGCGATGGACTTCGTGCAGAACCTGGCTGACGAGCACGACTCGATCGACACCGTGCCGATCGACCAGCTCACGCAGATGACCGACCTGACCACGGCGATGTTCACCTGCTCGCCTGAGGAGCTCGAATTCTTCAACACTCCGGAGATTGCGGAGTTCCTCGCCGGAGCCTGATCTTTGCGTTCCGACCGGCCGGATTCGGCCGGTCGGAATGTCCCACCCGTGTGGCATGATCAACGCATGCCCACCATCAGTTGCGGTCATTGCGGCGGCACACATGCCAGCGCATCAGAAGTCCGTGATTGTTTCCAGATCAATCCCGAACAGATCGCGGTCGACGACGCTCCGCCGGCGGAGGAACCCCCACCACCGCAGGCCAGCGCCGGACGAGGCGCCACGGCGTCTCCAGGGGCCGCTCGGCGTGCCTCGGTTGCCGCGACGCCCGAACCCGCCGCGGTGACGCTGGAGCCCGACTGGGAGCGTCTCGCAGGCCCGACAATCCTCGGCCGGTCGGTGCTCGTGCGCCCGGGCGACCCTGCCCCTCCCCCGTGGGCCGATGCGCCCCGGATCGCCGTCCACCCCGCAGACCTGACCGAAGTACAGCGCATCCACGCCGACCGCATCGCCGCCGTGCTCGAGTACGACGGCGACCTTCCCGACGCCGACCCCGTGCTCGATGTCGCACTCCACGAACTGGACCCCGACACAGAACTCGATGGTGAGCGATTCCGCCACCTGCTCACGGCGAACGTCATCGACGCCCGTGATCCCTCCAGCCCGACCTTCCATCCGATCAGCCTGGCGCTGGCGGCCGGCGCAACCGAGTCCCCAACCGGCGACGTCGCCGGCCCGTACGGGCCCATCTGGTGCGACGGTGGCCCGCTCGACTGGTTCGACGACGAAACGGTCCCGGTCGTTCCGGCCGTCCATCTGTGTGCCGGGCTCCTCGCGCCGGTCCAGATCGCGGAACCCACCGCCGAACTTGCACCCGACCAGCTGGCCGCCGTCCGCCACGGTGGTGGCGGGGCCCGCATCGTGGCCCCGGCCGGTTCCGGAAAGACGAGGGTGCTGACCGAGCGGGCCCGTCATCTCATCGTCGATCGTGGAATCGACCCGCAGAGCATCTGTCTGGTCGCGTTCAACGTTCGGGCACGCGAAGAAATGCAGGAGCGGACCACCGACCTTCCCGGTCTCGAGATCCGTACCCTGAACAGCCTTGCCCTCGCCATCGCCAATGGCACGGGCGGATTCGCCGTGCCCGCCGGCCGAAACCGGCAACTCCAGATGATCGACGAGCGCCAGGTCCGCAAGCTCCTCGAACCGATGATCAAGACGCGCCGTGCGGCGATGACCGACCCGCTCGCCGTGTGGGTGGAGGCCGTCGGTGCCGCTCGTCTGCGGCTGCGGGCGCCGCATCTGGTCGAAGAGGACTTCGACGGCGACGTCGACGGCCTCAGCACCGTGCTCCCGGCCTTCCGGGAAAAGCTGCAGCCCCGCGGCGTGATGGACTTCACCGAACAGATCGTTGCCGCGATCGAGGTGTTGCTCACCGATCCGAACGCCCGCCGGGTCGCACGACGGCTGTGTCGAGTCCTGCTCGTCGACGAGTTCCAGGACCTCGCGCCCGCCCACCTGCTTCTCGTCCGGCTGCTGGCCGGGCCCGAGGCCAACGTGTTCGGCGTCGGCGACGACGACCAGACCATCTACGGCTACACCGGCGCTTCACCAGACTGGCTGATCCGATTCGCCGACTTCTTCCCGGGCGCCCGTACCCACGACCTGCAGGTCAATTACCGATGTCCGCCCGAAGTCGTCTCCAAGGTGTCGAACCTGCTGTCGCACAACCGCCGGCGCGTCGACAAGACCATCGACGCTCGCCCGGGCCGCCTCGCCACGAACGGGGTGACCGCCACCAAGTCGGACAATCCGATCACGTCGGTCACCACCCACATCGACAAGCTGCTCGCCGAGGGCGCATCGCCGTCCGACATCGCGGTGCTCACCCGCGTGAACGCCACGCTGCTCGCGCCTCAGGTCGCCCTGCGCCAACGCGGCATCTCGACCAATCAGGCCGTCTTCGACTCCTTCCTCGCACGCACCGGTGTGGCTGGCGCGCTCGCCTGGATCGATCTCGCAACGGCCCCAGACCGCCTGCTGCCGGGATCCGACCTGGCGATCGCCGCCCGTCGTCCTCCTCGTGCGCTGAGCGCCCGGGTTGTCGAATGGATCGCAGAGAAGCGCGACCTGGGCGAGCTGACCGCCATGGCGGATCGGCTCCGCGAAGTCCGCGATCAGGAGAAGGTGCACGGGTTCGTCACCGACCTCGATCACATGCGGACCCTCGCCCGCTCGGGGGCGAGCACTGTGGAGCTCCTCACCGCGATCCGCGACGACATCGGCCTCGGCGGCGCGCTCGAGCGGAAGCTGGATGCCTCCCGTCGCTCGGTGGATCGCTCCGCTCACGGCGACGACCTGCAGGCCCTCATCGCCATCGCCGACCTTCAACCGGATCCGAGCGAGTTCGTCGGATGGTTGAAGACGCGGCTCGTCGCGCAGCCTCCGGAAGGTCCGCAGGTCATGCTGGCCACCATCCACAAGGTCAAGGGCCGTGAATGGCCGCACGTGGTCGTGTTCGAAGCGAGCGACGGCCTCCTCCCCCATCGCCTTTCGGAAGATCTCGAGGAGGAGCGCCGGCTGTTCCACGTGGCCGTCACCCGGTGTTCCGAATCCGTCCTCATTGCGGCCGGGCCCGAGCCCTCACCGTTCATCAAGGAGCTGGCCTCGGCGCGCGACCCGAACGCCCCTGAGCCGGAGCCCACACCTCGCCCCGACCGCATGGTGCGGTCATCGAATGCGCCCGCGGTCACCGACTCCTCACCGGCCGGCGTCGAGCTTCGCGAACGGATCCGCCAATGGCGTCTGGAGCGGGCCAAGAACGACGACGTGCCTGCGTTCGTGGTGTTCAACGACCGCACCCTCGACGAGATCGTCGCCCGAAAGCCCACAACGTCCCAACAGTTGTTGGCGGTCCCCGGCATCGGCCCGGCGAAGGTCCGCAACTACGGCGACGAGTTGATCGAGCTCATCGGGTCCACCTGAGCCGTTGGCGCAACCGTGTCCAGTGCAGAACACTGGCGTGATGGACACACCGCAGCCGCCGTTCGATGTCGCGGAGGCCGACCGCCTCCTCATGACCACGAGAGCCGTACGCCGACGGCTCGATTTCGATCGCGAGGTCACGGATAAGGTAATCCTCGACTGCATCGATGTGGCCGAACAGGCGCCGAGCGGTGGGAACGACGCAAGCCGCCGGTGGATCGTCGTCCGGGATCCGGAACTTCGGGCGCGCCTCGGCGAGATCTACTCGCGCAACGGCGACTTCATGCGTCAGGTCGCCGATCGCCTCGACGGAACGAACCACGACAAGGAGCAGGTCTTCTCGTCGAGCGCCTACCTGGTGGACAACTTCGCCAAGGCTCCGGTGCTGGTCATTGCTGCGATCTGGGGCGAGCACGACAATTCAGGTCGTCCCGGCCTTTTCGACTCGGTCATCCAGTCCGCCTGGAGCTTCAACCTGGCGCTTCGGGCCCGTGGCCTCGGGAGCACCTGGACCACGATCCTCAACGCCGACGTGGAAGCGCTCGCGGCCGAGCTCGGCATCCCCGACGGTGTCACGACCATCGTGACCTTTCCGGTCGCCCACACGATCGGGACCGACTTCTCGCCCGTGCCCCGACGCCCGGCGACGGAGATCACCTACTTCGACCAGTGGGGGTTCACCCGTAGCCAGGCCTCCGCCGACGGTACCGCCCGCGTTGCCGACGGCCAGGGTGTGGTCGTCGAGGTGGACATCGATGCCCGGCCGAAGGCCGTCTGGCCGGCGGTGACCGACATCGAGCTCCCGGCACAATTCTCGTCGGAGTTCGTGGGCGCCGAGTGGCAGACCGATCCGGGGCCCGGCGGCCGGTTCGTCGGCCGCAACCAGCGGGGCGATCGCCGCTGGGAAGTCGAGTGTCATGTGACCGGTTGGGATGAGAACCGTGCGTTCGAATGGTCCACCACCGACCCGGCCGATCCGGGAGCGGTGTGGCGATTCGAGCTCAGCGAGATCGGGCTCCGCACCCGACTCCGCTTCTCGGTGCGAATCGGCGAACACAACAACCTCACATCCACGACGGCGCGCCAAGACCCGACCCAGGAAGAAACCGTGTTGAACGCCCGACGGTCGACCCTCAAGGCAAACATGCAGGCGACCGTCGAGGGCCTCCGGGATGTCGTCGTGGGAGCGTCCTCGTCGACTTGATCAGTCGGCCTTGATCGTCCGATCGAGCTTTCGGAAGAGGCTGTCGAACGCCTCGGTGACGTCGGTGGCCCGAGCGCCGTAGGAGTGGATCGGCCGGCGGGCGCCGAGCGCCTCGTTCACGATGACCCGTTGGGGAACGGCCGGCTTCCAGATCGCCCGCTTTCCGACGATCTTGCCGAGCTCGTCGAAGCGGGCTTCGGCCTCGCGGGAGATTGCCGGCTGGCGGTTGACGATGACACCGCCGAGGTCGAGGTCGGAATTGAACCGGTCCCACACGTCGTCGATCAGGTCGGCGACGGCTTCCATCGTGTTGTTGGCGAAGGCGGACGGTTCCACGACCACGAGCGCAAGGTCGGCGGTGGAGAGCGCGTTGACGGTGATCGGCCCGAGCCCGGGTGGGCAGTCGAGGAAGGTCAGGTCGTGGTTTGCGTCGACGCCCTTCAGGGCCTTGTCGAGCGCTCGTGCACTGGTCTTCGGGCCACCCTCAGGCAGCCATGGCTCGAGCGCAGCGCCGGCCGACACCACGGCCAGGTCGTCAGACCAGGTGGATGCGGCAACGGCGGTCTTGGCCGCACCGCTTCCACCGCTGGCGAGCGCTTCGGCGAGGCCGGTCGGGCCGTCGAGTCCGAGCGCCCAGGTGGCGCTGGCCTGGGGGTCGAGGTCGACGACCATGGTCGAGCGGCCCTTGGCGATGGCGGCGGACGCCAGACCGAGCGTGACGGTGGTCTTGCCGACGCCGCCCTTCTGGTTGAGCACTGCAATTCGAGTCATGGGCACATCATCCCACTCCCGCTCCCCCAATCGCGAACCCCACCTCGCAACAACCACCCTCTGCGCGCACTCCGCGACAGCTGGGGGCTGCCCCCACTTGTGGTGATGTGCGCGCGGAGGGTGTTCTAGGGTGGCGCATGACCATCACCGTGACGATCGAGTTCGAGGCGGCTGCGGGCGCACGCGACGCCCTGGTGGCGAAGATGCAGGAGATCATTCCCGAAACCCTCGGCTTCGAGGGATGCCAGCGCATCGAATTCTTCGAACGCGCCGAGACCTCCGGCAAGCTCATGTTGCTCGAAGACTGGGCGTCAGCCGAGCACTACGACACCTACAAGGCCTGGCGCCGGGAAACCGGTACGAGCGTCCTCGGTTCGGACCTCGTGCTGGGCAGCGCCGAAACCATCACCTGGCAGCGGCTGTGACGCGGTGAAGACGGCCGGCCCGAGGGACCGACCGTCTCACGACTACTCGATACCGGGAATGGCAATCGCGCCGGTGCGCTGGAGCTCCCGGATCCCGTAGGGCTGGAGCTTCTCGACAAACGAGTCGAGCTCGTCCGGTCGACTCGAGAGCGACAGGATCATCTGCGTGCCCCGGACACGAAGCACCGCACCGTTGAATCCGGACACGAGCTGGAGCACATCGTCGACCTGATCGTCCTCGGGCAGCTCGAGCCGCACCAGCACCATCTCGCGCAGCGCCGACGACTCCGGCTGCAGCTCGACGATATCGACCACGTTGATGAGCTTGTCGAGCTGCTTCTTGATCTGGTCGATCGGCGCGGACTCCGCGTCGACCACGATCGTGATCCGGCTGAAACGCTCGTCGGTCGGAGCGACGGCCAGCGAGTCGATGTTGAACCCGCGGCGGGCGAACAGTCCGGCCACCCGGGCGAGGACGCCGGCCTTGTTCTCCACGAGCACGGCGAGCGTGTGCGTTTCTGCAAGCTGGGATCGCTTCATGACCGGGTCTCCTTCTCCTGGAACGGCGGAACGACGATGTCGGAGTTGCTCTTGCCGCCGGGCACCATCGGGTACACGTTCTCGCCCGGCTCGGTGAGGAACTCGACGACGACCGGGCGGTCGTTGATGGCGTTGGCGCGGGCGATGGCGTCCTCGACCTCGTCGGGGTCCTCCACCCGGATGGCCACGCAACCCATGGCCTCGGACAGCTTGATGTAGTCGGGCACGGGGCCGGACAGATCGACTTCGGACAGACGGTTCTCGTAGAACATCTCCTGCCATTGACGGACCATGCCGAGGTACGTGTTGTTGAGCAGCGCCACCTTGATCGGAATGTTCTCGACCGAGGCGGTGATGAGCTCCTGGCAGGTCATCTGGAAGCACCCGTCGCCGTCGATCGCCCACACGGTGCGGTCCGGCATACCGGCCTTGGCGCCGACCGCCGCTGGAATCGAGTAGCCCATCGTGCCGAGGCCACCGGAGTTGAGCCACGTGTAGGCGTGATCGAACGTCCAGTACTGACTGGCCCACATCTGATGCTGACCAACGCCGGAGGCAACGATCGTGTCCTTCGGCGACGCATCACGGATGCTCTCGATGACCATCTGCGGCTTGAGCTTGCCGCCCGGCTCAGCCGGCTCGTAGGCCAACGGATAGTTCTCCTGCCAGCCGCTGAGCTTCGAGCGCCACGCGCCATGGTCCGCCGTCTGCGCGGTACCGAGCGTGTCGAGCATCGCCGCGATCACCCGCTTGGCATCGCCACGAATGGCGACGTCGGGATGGCGGATCTTGCCGAGCTCGGCCGGGTCGATGTCGACGTGGACGACCTTGGCGTCGGGGGCGAACGAGTCGAGACGCCCCGTCACCCGATCGTCGAACCGACTACCCAGCGCAAGCAACAGATCGGCCTCCTGCATCGCCATGACAGCGGTGTAGTTGCCATGCATGCCCGGCATGCCGAGGTTGAGCTCGTGGCTGTCCGGCAGCGCGCCGCGAGCCATGAGCGTCGTGACCACCGGCGTGTTGGTCTTCTCGGCCAACGCCTGGAGTTCCGCCGCAGCCCGGGACTTGAGAATGCCTCCGCCGGCGTAGATCACGGGGCGCTCGGCGTCCTTGAGCAGCTTCACCGCGGCCTCGATGTCGGCCGGGTCGCCGTCGAGCACCGGCTGGAACCCCGGAAGATCGACCGCGACAGGATCGCGCCAGGTCATCTTCGAATCGGGGTTCATCGCGTCGGTGATGTTCTTGGGCAGGTCGATCAGGACCGGCCCCGGCCGCCCGTGCGTTGCGATGTGGAACGCCTCGTGCACGATCTGCGGAATGTCGTTCGGGTCAGACACGAGATAGTTGTGCTTGGTGATCGACATGGTGATGCCGGTCGTGTCCGTCTCCTGGAAGGCATCGGTGCCGATCAGGCCGTAGGGAACCTGCCCGGTGATGGCGACCATGGGGACCGAATCCAGGTAGGCGTCGGCCAGCGGCGTGACGATGTTCGTCGCCGCCGGACCGCTCGTGACCATGACGACGCCCGGCTTGCCCGTGGCGTGGGCGTAGCCCGAGGCCATGTGGCCGGCGCCCTGCTCGTGCCGGACGAGCACGTGACGGATGCCGGCGTCGAGCACCGAGTCGTATACGGGCAGGATGGCTCCGCCGGGGTAGCCGAACACGACCTCAACGCCCTCGTACTCGAGTGCTTTGAGGAGTGCCTGTCCTCCGTCCATCTCCATGATGTGCTCCTGCCCCTTCGGGTGTGTGGTGGTTGATGTGAATGCGGCCTGAAAAACCAAGAAGCCTTCCCGTGTGGGAAGGCGGCAGCACTCGACGGTGGGTCGAGTACTACGAGAGAATTACTACGAGGTCGAGGTCGAAATTCACGAGTGTGAGTATGCCTCGAAGCACCCGGCTACGGCAACATGAAGAGATGGACGATCCACTTGCGGATGGTGAACTGCGCCGGGGCGTCTTTCCGGGATCCTTCAATCCGCTCACGGTGGCCCACCTTGAAGTGGCTCGTCTGGCTCGCGAGCGGCACCGTCTCGACGAGGTGCACTTCGTCGTATCCCGAGTGGCGCTCGACAAGCCGACTCCCCCGGGCCCGCCGCTCGAAGAGCGAATCGCGCTCATCGCTGCCGACATCGCTGCGCATGATTGGCTGGCCGTCCACACCACCGACGCACAGCTGATCGTCGACATCGCCGACGGCTACGACGTGGTGATCATGGGTGCAGACAAGTGGGAGCAGGTGAACGACGAGCGCTACTACACCGACGCCGCAGCCCGCGATGCCGCGGTTGCTGCGCTCCCTGAAACCGTCGTGGCGACTCGCGACGGAGCTGCAGCGCCGGCAGACCTGGCCCTGGCGACGCCGCCGGAACTCCGTTCCGTGTCTTCGACGGCGGCCCGCGACGGTGACCGGGACCAGATGGCGCCGGTCGCTCGGGAGCGCTGGGCCTGACCCAACGTTGACGTCGTCTACTCGAGCGTGGCGTAGGTGGTCGACCGGTTGGCTGCTCGACTGGTGCCGACCTCGCCGACCGCCAGGCGGAGGTCGGCCAGGTACTCCTCGATCACCCCATCGTTGGTGTTCGAAACGGTCGAGTGCAGCGAGTCGGGCGGCGTCTGCCGATCGTGATACCAGCGGCGCTTCACCAGTGCGTCGGCAAGCGCGAACACATCGATCTCCACATCACTCTCCGGATCGTTCGCCATCGCGATCAGCTGAAACCCGCCGTCCCCCAACACGTGGAGGCCGTCGATCTCGGCGATGCCTGCCCGCATCGCGTCGGCGTTGGCGAGTACGGACTGGGCCAGCCCCACGTACCCGTCGATCCCGAGGTGTTGCATCACGGCCCACGCCGCCGCCATCGGCAGGCCGCTGCGACTTCCCTGCAGGTTGGGCGAGGCGTAGAACCCGCCGAGCCAGTCGTCGAAGACGAATGTCTGGTACTTCCGCAGCTCCTTGGTGCGATGCAGGATGACGCTGACGCCCTTCGGCGCGTAACCGAGCTTGTGCACGTCGGCGCTGATGGTCGTGACGCCGTCGACCCGGAAGTCCCACGGCGCGACGTCGCGTCCGAGCCGTTCGGCGAATGGGAGGAAGAAGCCGCCCATGCACGCGTCGACGTGGCAGCTTGCGCGGACCGACGTTGCGAGCGCAGCGATCGCCGGAATGTCGTCGATCACGCCCTGCGGATACTGGGGTGCGGAGCCGACGACGAGAACGGTGTTGTCGTCGACGAGCTGTGTCATCGCGTCGACGTCGGCGGTCCAGTCGGGCCGGACGGGCGCAACGCGGGTCTCGATGCCGAAGAGGTGGGCTGCTTTGTGGAATGCCGCGTGGGCGCTGGAGGCGAGCACCATGTTCGGCTGGCCGACTCCCCGCTCCTTGCGCGCCCGTTCGCGTGCCGCCTTCACGCCACACAGGATCGATTCGGTGCCGCCGCTGGTGAGGAATCCGGCGGTGCCCTCGGGACCGTGCAGCAGTTCTGCGGTCCAGCCGACGACGTCGGATTGGATCTCCCGGAGCGAGGGAAACGCCATCGTGTTGAGTGCGTTCTCGTGGAGATACATGGCCGCGGCCCGTTCGGCGACTTCCTTGACGCCGGGACCGCCGTCGTAGACCATGCCGAAGGTTCTTCCGTCCTCCCAGCGAACATCGTGATCACGTTTGGCAGCGAGGTCCGCCATGACATCGTCGATTGACCGGCCACTCGTCGGCATGCTCATGCCGCGATCGTACCCGACCCGACAATCCCACCTCTCAGGTGCCTGGCACCTAAGCCCCCGTTAGGTGCCAGGCACCTGAGGCGTGGGCGCGGTTACGTCGAGCCGGGCGACAGATCTGAAATCGTTGATTCTTCAACGGGACGAACCTCTAGACGCCCTTAGGTGCCTGGCACCTAAGCCCCCGTTAGGTGCCAGGCACCTGTCAGGATTTGAGGCGGCTGTTTTGGGGATCGAAGCGGGGGCCCTTGACCAGCGTGGCCGGGTGCTGGACGCCGGTGGCCTGCACGGTCACCTCGAGACCGTCCTCGATTCGGTCCACGTCGACGAAGGCGTGGGCCAGGAAGGCGCCGACGTTCAATCCGTCTCCGGCACCGGCGATGTAGCCGACGACGTTCTCGCCCGCTGGGTCGCCGACAAGTACCGGTTCCCAGCCGTAGACGACGGAATCCCGGTTCGTGAACTGCAGGGTGACGATCTTGCGACGCACCGGCGCAGCAAGTGCCGCCGCCTTGCCGTGGAAGTCCTTGTCCTTCGCCATGGCCCAGGACAGACCGCTCTCGGCCGGCGACCACTCCGGCGTGGTGTCGCCGCCCCAGAGCCGGTAGCCCTTCTCCATGCGGGCGGAGAACACCGAGGCGGCGCCGATTGCCGGCATGTCGAACTGCCGCCCGGCTTCCCACAACGTGTCCCACACGTGGAGGGCGTACGAGGTCGGTACGTAGATCTCGTAGCCAAGCTCGCCGACGTACGAGAGGCGCAACACCTTGGCTGGCGCCATGCCCACGTCGATGTTCTGCCACGTGTACCAGGGGAACGCCTCGTTCGAGACGTCGTTGCCGCTGCAGGCTTCGAGCACGGCTCGGCTGTTCGGCCCCCAGATGGCGATCGGCACGACGGCCTCGCCGAGGTCGGTGTAGCGGACGGCATGCCGATCGTCGTCCGAGACGAGCGATTGGTAGTAGGCGAGCTCCGCTTCCAGGTTTCCCTTGCCGGTGAGGATCCACCACGTGTCTTCCCCCATGCGACTCACGGTCACGTCGCGGGCGACCATCCCGGCCTGCGTCAGGATGAGTGAGTACGCGATGCCGCCCACGGGCAGATCGATGTCGGCGGTGCAAAGGTGCTGCAAGTGGTCCAGCGCACCGGGGCCGCTCACCTCGATCGGGGCGATGGCGGCGGTCCAATCGATGATGCCGACGTTCGCTCGCAACTCGAGGTGCTCGGCGCCCATGATCGGGCTCCAGCCCTGCGCGTCGTACCCGGTCCGCTCGGGGATCTGCTCCCGATACTTCGCCACCAGTGCCTCGTTGGTCTCGTAGTACAGCGGCGCTTCCTGACCGGACACGGGGATGTACTGCGCTCCCAGCGCCTCCGTACGGGCGTGGCAGGGTGAATGGCGGACGTGGCGCACCGACGAGACGACGTCGGTCGGATGGATGTCGTCGAAGCCGATCTCGTAGAAGTACTTGGCCTGTCGGGACAGGAATTTGTCGTTGGTCTGGTGGGCGAAGAATCGGTTGATGTGGGCCTGGGTCATGTCCATGCCGGGATCGCCGGTCGTCATCCAGTTCGCCATCACGCGGCCGAGTTCGCTGGCGAAGGAGAGCCAGGCACCGACGGACGTCCAAAGGCCCTTCAGTTGCGTCTCGCCGCACACCGGAGAGCCGTCGACGGTGAAGGAGAACATGCCGTTGAACCCGTCTCGGATCGAGGCGTGTTCGAGCGCCGGCATGTGGTGCTGCATCTTTGCCCACGCGCTGTCGAAGTCGTCGGCGGTGAAGGGCATCTTCGCCGACTTGGGCAGGCGGCTCGGATCGACGAGCTTCGCCGGATGGTCGTAGCTGCCGATGCCCAGGTGATCGCCGTGCTGCCGGAAGTAGATCGACAGGTCGTCCATGGCGACGACCGGGAAGCTCACGTGCGACGACGTGTCGAGCGAATCGATCGGCGACGTGAAGATGTACTGGTGCTCACCCGGGTAGAGGGGCATGTCGAAGCCGGTCTTCTCGGCAAGCAGCGGGCCCCAGATGTTCGTGCACACGATCGCCTGGTTGCAGGTGATCCGGCCGAGCTCGCCGTCCGTGACGATCGCAGTGAGGCGTCCGTCAGTGTCCTCGATGTCGACGACTTCGCTGTTGCCGACGAAACGGGCCCGGCCCGTCGCCTCGGCCACCTGTCGCATCGAGTTGGCCAACGCCATCGTGTCGACCACCCCGGACGACGGGATGTGGATGCCGCCGTACACCTTCGACGGGTCGATCAGCGGGACGAGTTCGGCGATCTGGGCCGGCGTGAGCAGGTTGGCCTCGACTCCCTCGCTCAGCCCGGTCTCGGCCAGGCGCTTGTGGCTGTCGAACCGCTCGGCGGTGTTCGCCACCTGCACCGAACCGTGGCGCCAGAACTGTTCCTGCCCGGGCACGGCGAGCGGGAGCGTGTCGTAGACCGCCCGACTCGCCACGCCGAGGGTGGTGAAGAAGTGCGAAGCGGCGAGCGTCCGCAGACCGCCCGGTGCGTGCGAGGTCGACCCATCGGTCACGTCGAGGTCGCCCTTGTCGACGACGACCACGCCGTCGATGCCCATGTCGGCGAGGTGATAGGCCACGGCAGAGCCGATGATGCCGGCCCCGATGACCACGATGTTTGCGTCGGTTGTCATGTGCTTGCTCTACTTTCGAAAGCGTCGTGGCTTTGGTTGTCTACGTCCGGTACACGGCGACCGGGTCGCCGAACTGGCCCGCTTCGAGCACGAGACCGAGCCCCGGTCCGCCGGCGGGCAGCGTGGCGAAGCCGTTCTCGATGCGTGGCCCGTTGGCCTCGTCGTAGTGGGTCTGATGGTACGGGTGCGCCAGCCACGCTCCCCGACTGAATTGCGGGTCGAGCGTGGCGCCAAGGGCAACGCCAGCTGCAGCGATGATGTCGCCGCCCCAGGCGTCGTCGGAACTCATGGGTGTTCGCGTCGCCATGCACAGATCCCGCACGGCGCGCATCGCCGTGAGGCCACCGAGCCGCGTGGCTTTGAGGCCGAACCCGTCGGCGAGCCCGTTCGAGATCATGCGGGCGACGGCGTCGATGCCGGTCGAGCTCTCGTCGACGATGATGGGGTGCACGATCTGTGCCTTCACCTGGTGGAGTTCCGCCTCCGTGGCACACGGCTGCTCCATCGACATCGTGATGTCTCGGCAGGCGTTCGACACCTGGATTGCCTCAGCCGTCGACCAACCGCGGTTGGTGTCGACGGCCAGATCGGTGCCGGGTCGTAGCACCTCGGCAACGGCGTGGATGCTTGCGATGTCCTCATGGATTCCGCGGCCGCCGGCCTTGAGCTGCAGCCGAGTGATGCCGTCCTCCTGCAAGCGGACGGCGGTGGCGGCCGCAGCGTCGGGGGCATCGATGCCGACCACGTGATAGGTGAGCACGTCGTCCATCTGCGCGCCGCCCAGCATGTCGACTACCGACTGCTCGAGGCGCTTGCCGGCGAGGTCCCAGCACGCGATGTCGAGTGCCGCCTTCCCCTCCGCGTGGCCGGTCAGCGCGCGGTTCATGGCCGCGTTCACGACGGTGAACTGCATGGGGTCGAGCCCGAGAATCGACGGAGCCAAAACTGCGAGCGACGCCCGGACGCCGTCGTTGTGTGCCGGCTGGAACTGTGGGCTCGCCAAACAGGCTTCGCCGTACCCGACGAATCCGTCGGAATCGACCACCTCGACAATGGTCGACATCGGCGTGGCGACGTTCGAGCTGGACATGGTGTATTTCGTCTCGGCGCTGAGTGGCACCGCATACACGCGGATCTCGTTGATCATCGTGGTCTCCTCAGTCCGGGGCGGCGCCACCTTCAGCGATTCGGCGCTCGACGAAGTCCTGCATTGCTGCAATGACATCATCGTCGATCGGCGGCGGTTGGAACTCGTCGAGCACCGTCCGCCATATCGACGTGGCCCGCTCATCCGTGCGGCGAGCACCTTCCTCGACCCACTGCTCGAACGGCATCCGGCCGAACACGAGCGGTTGATAGAACGCCGTCTCGAATCGGTCGAGGGTGTGCGGTGTTCCGAAGAAGTGTCCGCCGGGACCGACATCGGTGATGGCGTCCAGGGCCAACGATGCATCGTCGACGACGAGCGGCTGGCAGATTTCAGCGATCATCTGGCACATCTCGATGTCGACGATGAACTTCTCGTAGTCGGCCACGAGGCCGCCTTCCTGCCATCCGGCAGCGTGCATGATCCAGTTGGCGCCGCCGAGCAGTGCGCCGTAGGTGTTGAGCATTGTCTCGTAGCCGGCCTGGGCATCGACCGCATTCGACGAACTCGATCCCGAGGATCGCCACGGCAAGCCCACATGGCGGGCGAGTTGCCCGCTGGCCAGTGCACCCTTGAACGCTTCCGGCGTGCCGAAGGCCGGCGAGCCCGACTTCATGTCCACGTTCGACGTGAATGCCCCGTAGAGGACGGGCGCGCCCGGCCGCACCAGCTGCGCAAGCGTGACCGCACACAGCACCTCCATGTGCTGCAGTACGAGCGCTCCAGCCAGCGTCACGGGTGCCATGGCACCGGCCAGAGTGAACGGCGTCATGATGTTCGCCTGACCCATACGAGCGAAATCGATGATGCCCATCGACATGGGGATGTCGAGCTGGCGGGGCGAATTGGTGTTGATGTTGGTCCAACAGCGGGGCGTTTCCGCAAACGTCTCGTCGGACTCGATCCCCAGTCGGATCTTGATCAGATCGAACGAGTCCCGGACTCGTTCCCGGCCGCGAGCAAAGAGAAACGGCGCCTTGTCGGTCAACGTGAGACTCGCCATCACCGAGCGAAGGTGCCGGTGGTTGATCGGCACGTCGTCGGGTTCCACACACGGTGATGCGGCGGCCATGACGTCGTAGTGTTGCGTGAGGCGCAGGAAGTTTTCCTGGTCGGCCAGGGTCCCGGCGCGGCGACCGGTTTCCCGGTCGGCGACAAACGGCGGGCCGCCGACCGGCATGAGCGCCAGACTGTTCCCCCCGAGCATGAACGACTTGTCGGGATTCGGGGCATGGAGCTCGAACTCGCTGGGGGCGTCGGAGATGGCCTGCGCGATCAGATCGGGATCGAGACGAACCATCTCGTCATCGACGGCACATCCTGCGGCCGCAAAGATCTCCCGGGCCTCCCCGAGCAGGACCTTCATGCCTTCATCGGCCAGGTAGGACACGGCGCTCTCGTGAATCTGGGCAACCTGATCGTCCGACAGCACGCGGAGCGGCTCGAAGGGATGACGCAGCTTCCGGTGATGCGAGGTGTCGATTGTCGGGCGAACCCGAGGAGCTCTCTCCCGACGTGCCACTCAGCCCCCGTAGTGTTCCATCTGGCGTTCCCCGGCTCGCATCTCGTCGATCGCCCGCTGGGCGTCCTCGATCCCCCGCTCGAGCTCGGCGATGACCGCCTCCCGGTCGCTCGTGAACGGAAGCTCCTCGATCAGGGCGGCGAGTCGGCCGCTCGACCGCCAAGCGGCCATCTTGGCCCACTCGGTGAAGAGCACTTCGTGGTCATCGACGACGAACAGGTCCGCCGATCGGCTCTGATCGTCGCGGGAGGTATCGAGGGCCACATAGCCATTCACCATCGAGATCCGCTCGTCGAGGCTGTAGAGCGGCCCGGCCCGGTGCACGACCATGTTCCCGTGCAGTGCGATCGCGTACCCGGGTCCCGGGAAGTCCGGGGCAACGGTGCGCTCCGGTGGCGGGGTCTGACCGGCTGCGGCGAGCTCGGCCGCCTCGTGTTTCGTGCCTTCGAAGTACTCGAATCGGCCACCGTCCACGTCGTGCGGGTCGGTGACCATCATCACGAAATCCAGCGGAAGTGTGTCGTGGTGCCACTTGTCGATGGCGTTGTCGATGCTGTTCGGCTCGAAGTTCATGTGGCCGAGGTGCACGGGCATCGGGTGTGGGGCGATCGGAATTCCGTAGATGGCTTCGAGGTGGTCGCTCAGTTCCTGACTGGTGCAGAGATCCCGCAGCCACCGCGACCGGTAGCAGCCGCCGCGAAGCATGTTCTGAATGCGGTCGCCGGCGGGGCGGACGAACTGGCGCAGCTCGCGGGCGATCTCGATCAGCGTGGCTGCCCCTTCGTCGCTCAGCACGCGGAACGGCGTGGATGCTGCGACCGGCGTTGCTTTGGTGGCGATCTCCTCGGCGCCGTAGCCGAGGTCCTCGAGCAGCACGATGTTGGTGGGCGCTTCGAGCTGGAGGTGCCGCTCAGGGTCGAAGACCGGTTCGTTGTCGAGCCAGCGATAACCGGCCGGTTGTGTCTCGGGAAAGGGGACGGCGATACCCATCACCGCAGAATGCGCGACATTTCAACTTGCGTCCAGTGCATCTTTCGCACCGTACTGGTGCGCCTCATGCAGGTTTGGCCTACCGTTGGCCGCGTGATCCTCGATAGCGGCCACCTCGAACTCCTGTCGGCGCTGACGCGGCACGACACCCTGGCGGCGGCGAGCGCAGCCATTCACCTGAGCCCCTCGGCGGCGAGCCGGAGGCTGCAGGAGGCCGAACGACGCCTCGGCTTCCAGCTCGCCACGGTGGACGGCCGTTCGATGCGACTCACCGCAGCCGGCCGCATCGTGGCCGAGGCGGCCGCAGCCACCGATCGGCAGCTGTCGGAAGCCGAACTTGCGGCACGATGGCTGGGCAGCGGGATCGAGCGTCCCCTTCGGATCGGTGTCGGCTTCTTCGACTCCATTGCCTGGGCGCTCGCAGATCTCGGCATGCAGACCTTCACCATCACGCGGATCGAACTCCACCCGACTGATCGTCCGCTGACCAACAACGAGGTCGACATCGTTCTCGATGCCCGACAACGCTGCCCGGACTCGAATGCGGTCACCGTCGCCGAAGACCAGCTGGCGCTGGTGGTGGCCGCGACACATCCCCTGGCCGGGAAGGCGACCGCACGCGCCGCCGACATCGCACCATTCCACTATCTGGGATCGGCACTCGACCCACAGCCGGGGTTCGAGTTCGACGCATTCTTTCGGCCGGCCAACACCTCGCCGGCGAACATCACGACCGTCGAATCGCTCGCCTGCATCCTGGACCTCGTCGCCACGGGCGGGGCCGTCACCATCCAACCGCGCCGCGCCGTCCCCGAGCGTCGCGACGACCTGTGCGTGATCCCACTCGACCGGCACATCCCCATCAGCTGGGTGGCGATCGCCGGACCTTCGCCAAGCGATGCCGCGGCCGAATTTCTGGCCACACAGAGGTGACGATAGAGCAGCCCTCGGAGGGGATCCGGCGGCCCTATCGTCACCCGATCATGTGACCGGCTTGCCGAGTCGGACGCCCGACTCGGCGTCGAAGATGTGCACCGGCCCACCGATGGCAATGGTGAGGTTGTCGCCACGAGTGATCGCCGTTTCACCGTCGACGCGGACGACCACGGTGGCTTCGGTTCCGTTGTGCGGCATCGAGGCGTGGACGAAGGCGTCGGAACCGAGCTCTTCCACGACCGTCGCTCCGCATGGGGCGCCGTCCGGGGTCTGGATCAGATGCTCCGGGCGGACACCGACCACGAAACGCGTGGACGCAGATGCCTTCAGATCGGCCTGCACGTCGTCGGACAGCGGCACGACCGTGGAGCCGAAGTGGAGTTCGTCCCCGGTTCGGTCGGTCTCGATCAGGTTCATGGCCGGAGAGCCGATGAACCCGGCGACGAACAGGTTCGCCGGAGAGCTGTAGAGGCGTCGGGGCGTGTCGACCTGCTGAAGTTCACCGTGATCGAGCACGGCCACGCGGTGCCCCATCGTCATCGCTTCGACCTGATCGTGGGTCACGTACACCATCGTGGTGCCGAGTCGGGCCTGGAGATCGGCGAGCTCGGTGCGGGTCTGCACACGAAGCTTGGCGTCGAGGTTCGACAACGGCTCGTCCATCAGGAAGACCTGCGGGCTCCGGACGATGGCGCGGCCCATGGCAACACGCTGACGCTGGCCGCCGGAGAGGTTCTTGGGCTTGCGGTCGAGGTACGGCTCGAGGTCGAGGATGCGAGCGGCCTCCTCCACCTGGGCACGGCGCTCGGCCTTCGGAACCTTGGCCTGCTTGAGGGCGAAGCCCATGTTCTCGCCCACGGTCATGCTCGGATAGAGCGCGTAGTTCTGGAACACCATGGCGATGTCGCGGTCCTGCGGCGGCTTGAGCGTGACATCGACGTCGTCGATGAAGATGCTTCCCTCGTTGACGGTTTCGAGGCCGGCGAGCATGCGCAGCGCTGTCGACTTGCCGGATCCGGACGGACCGACCAGCACGAGCAACTCGCCGTCGGCGATGTTGAGATCGAGCTCGTTCACCGCCCGAACGGCTCCCACGCCGCCGAAGCCATAGATGCGGCTCGCCTTTTCGTAGCGTACTTCAGCCATGATGCTGCTCCAGTCGTTCGGTTGTGGTCTGCGGATCGTTGTGATGTGGTGAGCGCCAGCGAG
The DNA here is from genome assembly GCA_020628865.1 of Acidimicrobiales bacterium. Classification (GTDB taxonomy): domain Bacteria; phylum Actinomycetota; class Acidimicrobiia; order Acidimicrobiales; family SHLQ01; genus SHLQ01. The sequence continues at coordinate 47,578 of JAHDEJ010000013.1, read as the reverse complement.
CAACTCGGTGAGGTGAGCGGAGCGAACCGACGATCATTTGATCGCTCCCATGGCCAGACCACGGATCATTCGCTTCTGTGCAACCCAGCCGGCGATGACCACCGGCAGAGTGGCCAGGACCGATGCCGCACTGAGGCTGGCGATGAACTGGCCCTGGAACTTCTGCTGCGAGTTGACCCAGACCGGGATGGTCGACGCACCGGTCGGATTGAGCTGCACTGCGAAGAAGAACTCGTTCCAGGCGAAGATCACGCACAGGAGTGCGGTTGCGGCCACGCCGGGAGCCACGATGGGAAGCAGGACCTGCCGGATCTGACCGATCAGGCTGCAGCCGTCGATCTGTGCGGCCTCGATCAGTTCCTTGGGCACCTCGGCGAAGAACGACCGAAGCATCCAGACGGCAAGCGGCAGGTTCATCGCCGTGTAGAGGACGACGAGAACGGTTCGCGTGCCGAGCAGCTCCAGATCTCGGGCGATGATCCAGACCGGCATGATGATGCCGACGATCGGGAGGAACTTCGTGGAGATGAAGAAGAAGAGCACGTCCCGCCACTTCTTCATCGGCCGGATCGACAGGGCGTAGGCGGCCGGAATGGCGAGCACCATGACGAAGGCCGTCGAGATCAACACGATCCAGAACGAGTTGCCGAACGCCTCGGCGAAGCTCAGCAGGCCCGAATTCGCCTCGGTGACCTCGGAGAATCGGTCGAGCGTCGGTTCGAAGCGCAGTGTCGGGTCGGCGCTGGCCACGGACTCTTCCTTGAAACCGTTGACCGTGAGCCAGAAGAGCGGGAAGAAGAACATCAGGCCGATGATCCACGTCAGGAACGACAGCAGATGCGCAACCAGCCGGTTCTGGCCGAGAATCGGTTCGGCCTTGGGGGCACGGGTGAACAACGCCATCAGGAATCATCCTCCAGCAGGTTGGACAACACTCGGAGGCCGATGTTGGCGATGATGATCGATGCGATGACCACGATGATCGAATACGTGGAGGCGAGACCGAATCGGTTGCCGCCGCCGATCGATCGTTGGGCGATGTAGAACGGCAGGTTGTTGGCACCGGGCTGGCCGCCGACGATCACTTCGATGTGGTCGTACACCTGGATGAGGTAGATGGCGCCGAGCAGTGTGCCGAGCTCGAGGAACGGGCGCAGCTGCGGGAAGGTGATCTGGCGGAAGATCCCGAAGGTCGAAGCACCGTCGACGCGGGCGGCTTCGAGGACCGATGGGTCCTGGCCCTGGAGGCCGGCGAGCACGATCAGCATCATGAACGGGCTCCACTGCCAGACGAGCACGACGATGACGGATCCCATCGGGTATCTGGTGGCGAACTCGACGGACTCCTGACCCAGACCGTTGAGGATCCAGTTGATGATGCCGAAGTTGAAGTTCAGCATCTGTGTCTTCCACATGAGGCCGGCGACAACGGGCATCACGAGGAATGGGGTGATGAGCAGGGTGCGAATGAAGCCCTGCCCGAAGAACTTCCGGTCGAGCAGGATGGCGAGCATGGTGCCGACGATGAGCGAGAAGAGCACCGCCATGACGGTCATCTGGACGCTGACCCAGGCCGCCTCTCGGAAGAACTTCTCGCTTTCTTCCGTCAGAGAGGTGTAGTTGTCGATGCCGATGAACTGGCGCGGCTCGAGCTTGTCGATCCGCCAGTCGGTCAGGCTGTAGAACAGCGTGAACAGAAACGGGATCTGCGTCACCACGATGGTGAACAGCAGTGCGGGCAGGATGGGAAGGCGGCGCTTCCAGCCTTCGCGGCGCTCCAAACGCTTGATTTCGTTGGCGCGAGATTCCTTTTTGCTGTCGACTTCGCGATCGACAACGGCGTTCGACATGACGCTCCCCCTGAAGATGAACCGGGCCTGCGGTACGAAACACGCCCGGCCGGGCGTACGAGACGCCCGGCCGGACAGGTAATCAGTCTTTCACTTCAGCCATGCAATAGCTGGTATTGCGTGGCTTTGTGTGGACTTTCGTTTAGTTGCTGACTTCAGATGCGATGATGTGGCAGTCAGCGAGCGCATCTTCGACGCTCATCGAACCAGCGATGGCGGCGGAGAAGAGCTGGGTGCACTGGGTGCCGACGTCCTGGAACTCAGGAACGCCCACGTACTGCACGCCGGGGAGACCGGGCCGCGGCGTGGTGCCGGGGTTGTCGATCGGAGCGGCGAGCATGGCGTCGAGCGTGCGCTGCGCGAATGCGTCAGCAGCCTCGAGGTACTCGGGGCGCTCGTAGAGCGACTGACGGGTGCCCGGGGGAACTGCACGCCAGCCGTCTTCGGAGGCGATCAGCTCGTGGTAGTCGGCGTTGGTTGCCCAGTCGATGAACTGCCATGCGGCGTCCTGGTCAGAGGTGCTGACCGGGATGGCGAGGGTCCAGGCCCAGAGCCAACCGGAGGCGTCGGTCTCCTTGGTCGGAGCGAGGGCGAAGGCCGTGTTGGCCACAACGTCGTCCGGGAAGAGGCTGGCAGCGACCGTGGCGTCGTACCACATGGCGACCTTGCCCTCTTCGTAGAGCGTCTTGCACTCGTTGAAGCTGGAGTTGGCGGCGTCATCTTCGCCAGCGTCGTTGAGGAGGTCAACGTAGAAGTTCAGCGCTTCGGCGAACTCGGGCTGATCGACCTGCGAGGCGCCGATGGAGCCGTCGTCGTTGGCGAGCCACCAGGTGCCACCGAAGGTGTTGAGCACGGTGGTGAACGCCGCGCCGAGGTCACCCCAGCCGGGCTTGCCGCGGAGGCAGATGCCGGCCATTTCCTCGGTGTCGACCTCGCGAGCGATGGCCGCAACTTCTTCCCAGGTGGGAGCAGCCGGCATGTTGTCGATGATGTCCGAGCGGTACATCACGAACGACGACTCGGCGTAGAACGGCGAGGCGTAGAGCTCACCGTCGACCGACAGACCGTTGCGCACGGCCGGGATCAGGTCGTCGATGTCGTAGGTGTCGGATGCGGCAGCGAGGTCGTTGAGACCAACGAGCCAGCCGTTGGCGCCGAACTGCGGCGTCTCGTACATGCCGATCTGGACAACGTCGAACTGCTCGCCGCCGGCGCCGACGTCACGGGTGGTGACCTCGCGCAGGGTCTGCTCGTCGAGCACGGTCAGGTTGACTTCGATGCCGGTCTGCGGAGTGAAGTGCTCTGCGGCCAGCTCGCCCATGCGGGTGATGTTGTCGTTGCCGACGAGTGCGACGGTGATCGAACGATCAACGGCGACCTCTTCCTCCATGGCGTCGTCGCCATCTTCTTCCATGGCGTCTTCTTCTTCCATGGCTTCTTCTTCGTCGTCGCCGGTGACGGCGTCTTCGACGGCCTCTGCGCCGTCCTCGACGGCGTCCGTTGCGCTGTCGACGACGTCAGCTGCGTCGCTACCGCATGCAGCAGCAATGACGGCAAAGACCGCCAGCATGCTCATGAGGATGAAGTGCAGTGAGCGGCGCTCGCTGCGTGGTGTGGTGTTCACGTGGTTTCCCCTTCGTTGTTTGAACAGGCGCGAATGGGGTGTCCCCCACTTGCACTTCCTCAGGTTTTACCTGTGTTTATGTTGGTTTGGGGGTCGGGTCGGGCTTGAAATCGTCGGAACGCGGTTCTTCCATATTGGCGTTCGTTCCGAATTCACCTTCGTTTGCGTTGTTCTACGCTCCCGGTATGGAACCGACCCGACTCTCCTCTGCTGGCCTCTCGGACCTCGACGCCACGGTCTCGCCGCCCCCCTACGACCGTTCGGCCCTGACACCGTCGATCGTGCACATCGGGGTCGGCGGCTTCCACCGTTCGCACCTCGCCACCTACGTTGACGAGCTGTGCCGGGCCGGAAACACCGACTGGGCCATCCTCGGAGCAGGCGTGCTTCCCGGTGATGCCGCCATGGCCGACGCACTGCTGGGCCAGGACACCTTGTTCACCGTGATCGAGCGCGGCGCCGAGGAAACGTCGGCCACCGTGATCGGTTCGATGGTCGGTTACATCCACGCGCACCCAGATCCGGCAGAGCTCATCTCCGCCATTGCTGCACCAACGACGCAGATCGTGTCGCTCACCGTGACCGAGGGCGGCTATCCGATCGACGATGCGTCCGGTGAATTCGACGCCGAATCCCCCAACGCCGCCCCCGGTTCCGCCTTTGCCCTCATTGCGGCCGGCCTCGAACAGCGCATGGTGGACGGCGGCGCTCCGGTCACGATCATGAGCTGCGACAACATCATGGCCAACGGTGCCGCCACCCGCGCCGCCACGTTGGGCGTGGCGATGCAGCTGAATCCGGAACTCGCCGGCTGGATCGCCGGCAACGTGGCGTTCCCGAACAGCATGGTGGACCGCATCACCCCGGCGACCAGCGATGACGACCGCGTCTGGCTGGCGGACAACCACAGCATCGCCGACGCATGGCCCGTCGCCTGCGAACCGTTCCGCCAGTGGGTGATCGAGGACGACTTCGCGGGCGCCCGTCCACCGTTCGAGGAACTCGACATCATCATCACGGACGACGTTCAGCCCTACGAGCACATGAAACTGCAGCTGCTCAACGCCGGCCACTCCTGCCTCGCCTACGCCGCAGCGCTCCTCGGCATCGAACTCGTGCACGACGCCATGGCCGACCCGGACGTCCTCGCCTTCGTTCGTGCCTTCCTCGACAACGAAGCAAAGACCTCGCTCGAACCGGTGCCCGGCCTGGATGTGGACGAGTACATCGAGATCCTCATCGAACGATTCTCGAACCCACAGATTCGAGACCAGGTCGCCCGCCTCTGCTCCGACGGCTCCGGCAAGCTCCCCAAGTTCCTGCTGCCCACCGTGCGCACGCACCTCGCCGCCGGCGGACCGACCGTACTCGGCGGCCTGCTGCTCGCGACTTGGTGCCAGTACCTCCTCGGTGTCACCGACGACGGACAGCCATTCGAGCTCGCCCCGGACCCGCTGAACGACATCATCACGGCCGCTGCCGCAGCCTCGGTCGGCGACCCTGCGTCCTTCCTCACACTCGACGTCGTCTTCGACGACGCACTCCAGTCCGATTCGACACTCCAGCAATCCTTCGTGGCGGCGTTGGAATCCGTTCGTACCCAAGGGCTACGATCGACCATTCGCAACGCCACGGGGGGCCTGGGTGTCGCTACAGGAAACAACTGAAGTCGGTGAGCGCACTCCGCTCTTCCAATCGGAACGCCAACGCAAGATCCTCGCGCTCGTGGACTTGCACGGTGCGGTCGAGGTCTCCGATCTGGCCGATCGGTTCGGGGTCACCACCGAGACGATTCGTCGGGATCTGTCCGAACTCCAGGAGAAACACCTCCTGCAACGCGTGCACGGTGGGGCCGTGAGCTGGTCGTCGTTCGAGCCGCTCGTCGCCAAGCGCGACGACGCCTACGACGAAGACAAGCGTCGTATCGCTGCGCGCGCCGTCGAGGAGCTTCCCGACGGCGGCAGCGTGATGATCGATGCGGGCAGCACCCTCACACGGTTCGCCGAGGTCATCCCGCGTGGCCGCAATCTGCACATCGTCACGAACTCGCTGCCGACCGCACAGGCGTTGGCTCAGGCCGACGCCGCCGGTGTGAGCATTCTCGGCGGAGAAATCCGGAGCCAGACGCTCTCCGTCGTGGACGCTCAGGCGGTCGAAGCCGTCCAGCGCCTCAACGTCGACGTGTTGTTCATCAGCACCGATGGGGCGACCGAAGCCGGGCTGTCCACGCCGTACACGTTCGAAGCCTCCATCAAACAGGCGATGATCCGCTCGGCGAGCCATGTCGTGGCGCTCGTCGACCCCTCGAAGTTCGGTCACGACCACCTCGTGCGGTTCGGCGCCTGGGCCGACATCGACATTCTGATCACCGGGACCGAGACCGACACTGCGATGCTCGACGCCATCCGCACTCACGGCGTCGAGGTGGTCACCGTCTGACCCCTGGGGTCAGACGAGCGAACGAGCGATCAGCGCCGCACCGATCAGGCCGGCCTCGGCACCGAGTCCGGCCGTCTTCACCAGGTTGGCGTTGTCCGAATGGCTCACCGAATAGCCGGCGATGTCCGCCATTGCAGCCCGCTGAATGCGATCGGCCATGTCCGGGCGTGTGCCCACGCCCCCACCGAACAGGATCACGTCCGGGGCGAAGGCGAGCGAATACACGCGAACGAGCTGCGCCAGATAGCCGGCTTCCAGGTCCCACACGTCGTCACGGTCGTCGAGTGTCGACGGATCGGCCTCCCACCGTTCGGCAATCGCGGGGCCGCAGGCCATGCCCTCGAGGCAGTCCGTGTGGAATGGACAGCGACCGGCAAACGTGTCGCCGGGCATCCGCCGGACGGGGATGTGGCCCAGCTCGGTGTGATCCCGACCGCGGAACGGCACGCCGTCGATGGCGAGTGCGGCGCCGATGCCGGTGCCGACGGTGACGTAACCAACGCTGCGGTGCCCCTGCCCCGCTCCAAGCTCGTGCTCGGCGACTGCTGCGGCCTCGACATCGGTCTGGATGTCAGCCGGAACGCCAAGGCTGGCCTGAAGCCGACTGAGCAGTGGGGCTCCCGTCCAATGGGGCTTCGGCGTCTTGGCGATGGAGCCGTAGGTGGCGGACTCCGGGTCGACGATGAGCGGCCCAAACGACGCAATGCCCAGAGCCCTCGTCTGCGGATGACCGGCGAAGAACCGCTCGACGGCACCGAGCGTCTCGTCGGGCGTCGTGGTCGGAATCCATGCTTCGTCGACCACGGTCATCTCGTCGTCGACGATCGCCGCTCGGAACTTGGTTCCTCCGGCTTCCACCGCTGCAAAGGTCATGTGGCTGTCGCTCCCTCGTCGCCGTGATGCGAGTGTAGAGCGCTGCCATTCAGCGCAATGGTGGGGATTCGTCGGTGTCGGCCAACGACAACCTGTCGTCAGCTCAGCATCAGACCGAGCAGCTCGCGGACGAGCTTCGCTCCGACCATTGCGGTCATGTCGTGGACGTCGCGATCGACGTTGATCTCGACCACGTCTGCGCCAACAAGGGTGAGGTCCATGCCCGCGAGCTGGTGCAGCGAATCGATCAGCTGCCTGCTGCTCATCCCACCCGGCTCGAAGTGCGAGATCCCCGGGGCGAATGCGGGATCGAGCGCGTCCACGTCGACCGACACGTAGACGGGTCCGGAGAGCTCGGGCACCGCGCCGTCCCACGACCGGAGTTCGTGCATCTCCACACCGAATCGCTCGACCTGTTCGCGCTGGTGCGGTGTTGCCGTCCGGATTCCGAGCTGCACCAGCCGGTCCGCCAAACCAGCTTCCATGATGCGGGCAAAAGGACATGCGTGCGACCACCGGTTGCCGTCGAGCGCGTCGTACAGGTCCGGGTGGGCGTCGAAGTGCAGGATCGTCAGCTGATCGTGCCGGGAGCGCAGCGCCTCGATGATCGGCCAGGTGACGAAGTGATCGCCGCCGACCGACAGGATGGGTGCCCCATCGAGGATCGCGGCGTCGACGCCCGCTCGAATCGTCTCATGTGCAACTGCAGGCTCCTCGCTCGTGAAGTCGAGGTCTCCGAGGTCGATCCAGCGGTCGGGATCGACCTGCACGCCGAGTTCGGTCGTGTAGTTGGCCGAGCCACCATGCAACGCCGTCCTGACTGCGTCCGGCGCACCCGCCGGCCCCCGGAGAAATGAGGAGCTTCCGTCCCACGGGAGCCCCAGCAGCTTGGGAACACTCACCCCTTGCGAAGCTGGCTCACGTCGCGCACGGCGCCACGCGACGCCGACGTGGTCATCGCAGCAAACGCCTGGAGTGCCTGGCTGACCTCACGATCCCGATCCAGTGGGCTGTAGGCGTCGTGGCCGCGTGCGAGTTGGGCTTCGTGGCGGGCCTGCAGCGTCGCCTCGTCGACCGCAAGGTTGATCGAACGGTTCGGGATGTCGATCTCGATGATGTCGCCGTCCTCGACCAGCCCGATGAGACCGCCCTCGGCCGCCTCGGGCGAGGCGTGGCCGATCGAGAGGCCGCTCGTGCCGCCGGAGAAGCGGCCGTCGGTGAGCAACGCACACTCCTTGCCGAGGCCGCGGCTCTTGATGTAGGTGGTCGGGTACAGCATCTCCTGCATGCCCGGACCGCCCTTGGGGCCCTCGTACCGGACGATCACGACGTCTCCGGCCTCGACCTCTTCGAGCACGCCGTCGAGCGCGGCTTCCTGCGACTCGTAGACGCGGGCCGGACCGCTGAACGTCCAGATGGACTCGTCGACGCCTGCCGTCTTCACGATGCAGCCGTCTTCGGCGATGTTGCCGAACAGCACGGCAAGGCCACCTTCGGTCGAGTAGGCGTGCTCGACGGATCGGATGCAGCCGTTCTCGCGGTCGTCGTCGAGTGTGTCCCAGCGGGTGGCCTGGCTGAACGCCACCTGCGTGGGGATGCCGGCCGGGCCGGCCCGGAAGAAGGTCTTCACTTCCTCCGACGGATCCAGAGCGATGTCCCACTGCGCCAACGCTTCGTCCCAATTGGCGGCGTGGATCAGCGGCGTCGACGTTTCGATGATTCCGCCACGGGCGAGCTCGCCCATGATCGCCGGGATGCCACCCGCTCGGTGGACATCTTCGACGTGGTACTCGTTGACCGCCGGCGCGACCTTGCACAGGTTCGGCACCCGGCGGCTGAGCGCATCGATGTCCGCCATGGTGAAGTCCACGGCCCCTTCTTCGGCCGCAGCCAGGAGGTGGAGGATCGTGTTGGTGGAGCCGCCCATGGCGATATCGAGCGACATGGCATTCATGAACGCCGTTTTGGAACCCACCGAACGAGGCAGGACGGAATCGTCCTCCTTCACGTAGTACCGCTTCGCGATGTCGACGATGAGTCGGCCGGCCTCGAGGAAGAGGCGCTCGCGGTCGGCGTGGGTGGCGAGCGTGGTGCCGTTGCCGGGCAGCGACAAGCCGAGCGCCTCGGTCAGGCAGTTCATCGAGTTGGCGGTGAACATGCCGGAGCAGGAGCCGCAGGTGGGACAGGCCGACCGTTCGATCCGTTCGACGTCCTCGTCGCTGACGTTCTTGTCGCCGGCCTTCATCATTGCGTCGATGAGATCGACCTTGACCTCTTCGCCGGCGAGCTTGGTCTTGCCCGCCTCCATCGGTCCACCGGAGACGAAGACCGCCGGGATGTTGAGGCGCATGGCGGCCATGAGCATGCCCGGTGTGATCTTGTCGCAGTTGCTGATGCACACCAGCGCATCGGCCTTGTGGCCGTTCACCATGTACTCGACCGAGTCGGCGATGAGGTCTCGGCTCGGGAGGGAGTAGAGCATGCCGGAGTGCCCCATGGCGATGCCGTCGTCGACGGCGATGGTGTTGAACTCCTTGGCCACGCCACCGGCCGCCTCGATCTCGCGGGCCACGAGCTGGCCCATGTCCTTCAGGTGGACGTGCCCGGGAACGAACTGGGTGAACGAGTTGGCGACCGCGATGATCGGCTTGTTGTCGAAATCATCGTCGGTCATGCCCGTCGCCCGCCAAAGGGCGCGTGCGCCGGCCATGTTGCGGCCGGAGGTGGATTCGTGGGAGCGGTAGTTGGCCATGACCGCAGTCTAGATGCCAGCTATCGTGCGGCCCCATGCGCAAGTTTCTGATCGACACCGACACCGCAAGCGACGACGCCGTGGCCATGTGCATGGCGCTCGCCCACCCCGACGTCGACGTGGTCGGCTTCACCGTGGTTGCCGGAAACGTGCCGCTCGATCAGGCCGTTCAGAACGCGCTCTACACGGTCGAACTCTGCGGTGCCGACACCCCGGTGTACGCCGGCGCGCCGGCGCCGATGGCCCGCGACCTGCAGACCGCACAAGAGGTGCACGGCGAAGACGGAATGGGCGACATCGGTCTCCCGCTCAGCGGACGGACACCGGCCGAGGGATGGGGTCCACAGGTCATCGTCGACACGATCCGAGCCAACCCGGGAGAGGTCACGCTCATCGCCATCGGACCGCTCACGAATCTCGCCATCGCGCTGCTGTGGGCACCGGACATCGCCGAGAAGGTCGAGCGTGTCGTCATCATGGGTGGCACCGGAGAACACGGCCCCGGCAACATCACGCCGACCGCAGAGTTCAACTTCTGGGTCGACCCCGAGGCTGTACGGGTCGTTCTGCGGTCCGGCATGCCGCTCGAACTGGTCGGCTGGGACGTGAGCATTGCGAATGCCGTGGTCACCGAGGAGCGCCGGGCGGAGATCCGTGCGCTCGGCACCGCGCAGGCCAACTTCAGCATCGACATCCAGGCCACACTGGCGCAGTACGCCTGGGAGGAAACGCGGCTCGCCGGGCCGGACTTTCCCGACCCAATTGCAATGGCACATGCCATCGACCCGTCGCCCGCGACGAGTGAGTTTCTTGCGGTGGACATCGCGATCGGTCCGGATCCGATGCGAGGCACGATGATCGTGGATCACTACGGCTTCGCTCAGGGGACCCCGAACGCAACGGTGGTCACCCGCTACCCCGAGGATGCGTTCTTCGGGATGCTCTACGAGCTGCTGGGCTGACTGGGCCGACGCCCGGGCCGGCTTGTGGTCAGTCTTCGAGAATGCGGCGCAGGTCGCCGTCGAGGTTGCGCGACTCGATCCGAACCACAGATCGATTGGCAAACTCGTTCAACCAGTTCACGAACCGTGTTCCGCCGACAATCGCGACGCCAAGGATCAGCATGAGGAGCATCGTGTTCGCGACAACTTCAATCATCAGCATGGTTGACAATCGTCGCGATCGCCGAGGTCTTGAGTCACATAAAGAAAATGCAACACGGGTCGATTCACCCAGCGGTGAGCACCACCCGATGCTGTGTGGGGTCGCATGACCAGTTCCCGCCGCGATCGAGGGAGAGCACCCGGTTGATCTCCTCGTGCCGCACGACGAAGGATCGGCTCTCCTCCTCGAGTGGGCGGCCGAACACGACCCCGACCAGAGCGCCGTCCTCGTCGAACACCCCATCACCACTGTCGCCGAGCGCTACCCGGGCATCGATCTCATAGCCCAGCCGACTCGTCCGCTCGGTCGACCGGACACCTTCGATGCGAACCTCGACCGGCCGAAGCACGGTCGAAGCGATGGGACCGGACGGCCCGCCGCCGGCGAATTCGACGATGTCGCCGACCGCGGCCCTCGCCACGTCGACGGGATCGGCGTTCGCTCCGGAAACGTTCAGGAGGGCAAGATCTGCGTCCTCGTCCAGGACCGCAACGCGCGCCACGGCGGATCCGAAACCACCGGTGACCTCGACCTCGCCCGCACCGGCCACGACGTGGGCCGAGGCGAGCACCCATCCGTCCTCCACGATGACGCCTGCGCCGGTCGTTCGAGAGGCATGACCGCATGCTGTCGTGGTGAGCGAGACAGCACGCTCATCCGGAGTTGAGGTGGCGTCACCGCAGGCCACGAGCAGAAGAACCGCCGACAACAGCGTTGCCCCCGCCCGCCTCATCGTTGCGAGATGGCGACCATCGAGGCCTGGTGGCGCTTCATCACGCTGTAGATTGCGTCGCCGACCGACCAGTCGGTGATGACCAGATTGCTGGTCTCCGGAGCGATCGCCGTGCTGGATGGCAGCGTCTCGATGACCGCCACCGCCTTCTGTCGGACGCGGCTCGAACGCAGGAGCACGAGCCCGCTCGTCGTCAGTGCGAGGACGCGATATTCGGTTGTCGCCATCGCCGCCGTGGCTGCGCCCGCGAGCCCAAGCCCGATCCGCCCGCTCCACTGGTCGACACCGACCACGAATGCCACAACGAACAGGCCGGCGAACGCGGCAATGGCGTACGGGAGCATGAGCCGATGGCGGCTCCACATGTGCACAAGGTGCACGATGCGGTCCGTATCCGGGAGCAGCGCCCGTACCGAATTGTGGAGCACACGATCGCGCATGGTCCGAGAATGTCTCCCCGTCGTCCCGGGCACCAACCCGGTGACCGGCGGGGCCCGAAGGCCCCGCCGGCGGAGGGGAAGGGTTACCGGCTCAGAGCTGGGTCTGAGAGTTGAGGTACGAGCGCTCGGCGAGGCCGTGCCACTCGGAGACCGCGTCGCGGTACTCACGCCATGGGCCGAGGATTGCGGCGAACCGCGAATCGTCTCCGGCGATGGTGTCGAGCACGTTCTCGGTCTCTTCCTTGAACGCCGCCATGATGTCGGAGTTGAACTCCTGCACGTTCGCAAAGCCCTTGATCGTCTGGAGATCGATCGGGTTCAGCGTGTCGTACGTGGCCATCATGTTCGAGTTCGCCATTGCGGCGGCAGCCTCGATTGCGGCCTGGTACTGCTCAGGCAGCTCGTTCCACTGCGACAGCGGGAACTGGACCTCGAGCGCCGTGCCTGGCTCCCACCAACCCGGGTGGTAGTAGAAGAGTTCACCGTCGAACTGGTCGAGGCCGAGGATGAGGTCATCGGTCGGGCCGACGAACTCGGCCGCATCGATGGCGCCGGTCTGGATGGCCTGGAGGATTTCGCCACCAGGCATCGAGATCTGCTCACCACCGAGGTTCGTGAGCACCTGACCCGCGATACCCGGGATACGCATGGTCAGACCGTTGAGGTCGGCCACGCTCTCGATCGGCTTGGAGAACCAGCCGCCCATCTGGCAACCGGTACCGCCGGCCGGGAAGGCGATGGTGCCGTGCTCTTCGGCATAGAACTCGTTGAGGATGTCGATACCCCGCGGGTTGCCGTTGTAGCCCTGGTAGAGCCAGGCGTTCTGCTGACGCTGGTTGAGGCCGAACGGAACTGCGGTACCGAACTGCTGCACCGGGCTGAGGCCGGTGTAGTAGTACGACGCGGTGTGGCCGGAGGCAACACCACCATCGCGCACGGCGGGAAGCACCTCGGTGCCGCCGACGATCTCGCCTGCGGGGCGGGCGTTGATCTTGAAGCGACCGCCGGTGAGGCGGCTGACCTGCTCGGTGAAGAACGTTGCGCCACCGAAGATGGTGACCAGGGCCGTCGGCCAGCTGGTGGCCATCTCCCACTCGATCTCCGGAGCGTCCTGGGACGCCTCGATGATCTCGTTCTCTTCGCTGGTGCCACCCTCGGACGAATCCGTTCCGGTGTCGCCACCGTCGGCGTTGTCCGACGGCTCACCGTCGCTGCCGCACGCTGCGAGGACGGCGGCGCTGGCAGCAAAGCCGGCCACGCCGACGCCTGCCTTGCCGAGGAACGAGCGACGGTTGAGTCCCGTCAGTTCCTCCTGGGTTTCCTGGTTTTCCATTTTGGAGTTTCCCCTCCTGTAGATGGTCTTGCTGTGTGGTGACCGGTACTCGGTCAGACTTCGATGCCTCCGAAGAAGCGCATGGACGTGAACACGATCTCGTCCCAGATGCCGAGGATGACCATGGCGATGCCCTGCAACACCATGAACGGGATCGCACCCTTGTGGATGTCGGCGGTCTTCACCTCAGGCGGCGCAACGCTCTGCAGGTAGAAGAGCGAGAACCCGACCGGCGGCGAGATGAAGGCCATGTTGAGGTTCACCGCCATCAGCATCGCGAACCAGATGGTTTCGGCTTCGGTGAACTGGAGCTCCTGCATCGCCGGGACGAAGATCGGGACCACGATGAAGGTGATCTCGAGGAACTCGAGATTGATGCCCAGCAGGAACACGGCGACCATGGCGATCAGCACGAACCCCCACTTGCCACCGCCGACCGAGGTGAGCCAGTCGGACACCTGATCGGCACCGCCGAGCTCGCGGAACATCAGGCGGAAGAAGGTGGAGCAGAACAGCAGCGTCATCACGAGGATCGTGATGTTGGCGGTGGAGATACCGGCGGCCCGGAGCGCCTTCGGCGTGAGCTTCCACTCGGTCTGGATGTGGGCCGCTCCCTCCTTGATCAGCTGCTTGTCCACCAGCCGGTTGAGGACCGTGAGGATGAGAGCGCCGAGCACACCGACCGCACCGGACTCCGACGGTGTGGCGATGCCCTGGAAGATCGAGAACAACACGCCGACGATGAGGACGACGGTCGGCACGATCGAGACCAGCACCTCGGTGCCCAGCATCTTGGTGACCGCCATGATCCCGAAGAAGATCGCAAACGCGACGCCCGACCACAGCAGGGCGAAACCGAGTGCGTTCGTGGTCTCCGGATCTGCGCCTCGCAGGATCAGGACCAGGAAGACCATGAAGGCGAGGATCCCCGCAAGGATCGCCTTCGTGGCGAGCGACGGGTTTCCGGCGAGCTCCCGCTGTTCGGGAGGCATTGCCGGACCACGCTCGGGCTTGAGGTAGGCCGCCCCGAGCACGTAGACGACGTAGAGGCCGGAAAGGAGCAGCCCGGGCAGCAGCGCACCGGCGAACAGGCCGAGGATGCCGACGCCCAACTGCTGGGCCAGCAGGATGAGCACGATGCTGGGCGGAAGCAGCTGAGCCAGCGTGCCCGACGCCGTGATGGCGCCGGTGGCGAGCTTGTGGTCGTAGCCGAGCTTGACCATCGCCGGCAGCGACAGCAGACCCATCACGATCACGGTTGCCGCGACCACACCGGTCGCAGCGGCCAGGAGCGTGCCCACGATGACCACAGCGGCGGCGACGCCACCACGGAGCGGGCCCATGAGCAGGCCGATGGCGTTCAGCAGCCGTTCGGCCAGGCCAGACCGTTCGAGGATGGCTCCCATCAACACGAACAACGGCACGGCGAGGAGCGTCGCATCGCTCACCGCCGTGAACCACTGGTTCCCGAGCGTGGCCAGCGACTCAACGCGGAATGCGTCGGTCAGATCGCCGATGAAGGCGAAGGCTACCGACACGCTCGCAAACGAGAACGCCACGTTGTAACCGGTGAGGATCAGGAACATGAAGACCGCGAACATCACGAGCGACAAGAAGACGCCCCAGTCGAGTCCGAGGAAGGTTTCGATGGCCAAAAGGCCGGTGCTCATCATCTGCTGGTCCCCTACTCGATCCGCTGGAACTCGTCGCCGGAGGCGATCTGTCCGTAGTCACGCTTGCCCATGAGGACGAAGCCGGTCTTGATGATCTCGGCCGCGATCTGCAGAGCGAAGAACACGAAGCCCACGAAGATGAACGCCTTGATCGGCCCGAGTGGCAGCTGGTCGGCGTCCGGCGATTCTTCCCAGGTCTCCCAGACCCGCCATCCGCTCGGCCAGGTTCCGTCGCCGCGACGTTGGCCGAGTGCGGTGGCGGCGAACTGCCGCAGGATGATCGTCATCGAGAAGAGGAAGGGGAGAAAGAAGAACGTGTGCATCACGAAGTCCAGCCAGGCCTTCTTTCGATCCGACCATTCGGCCCACCAGAAGTCGATGCGGGGGTTCACTGCGGCCTTCACGCCGTAGGGAAGTCCGAGCAGCGCAATGAGTGCGAACAGCTGCCAGGCGAGGCTGGTCATCTCGCCGATGAGGATGTCGCTCTCGAAGAGCGGGTTGAGGTAGCGGGTCACCACGTTGATGAGCTGCACGATGAACACGAGCCACCCGAGGACCCAGACGATCCGAAGCATCGTGTCCGCAATCGCTTCGATGGCCACACGAACCCGGTTCATCACGTCGGGCAGCACCGACAGTGCGACGACGGCAACGAGCAGCACCCACTGCCACCAGCTCATGTTGCCGATCAGCCGATCCGTGTCGAACGCAACGTGGCCGATGATGGCGGCGATCAGGGCGCCGGCCGCCACGATGCCAGCCGGATGGATTCGGGCGAAGATCGCAAGCGCCGGGCTGTCGGCGCTGATGTCGAGGTCCTTCTCGACCTTCACACCTTCGAGAATCGACTCGACGTCGACATTGCTCGTCTGATCAGCCACACCGACCTCCGAGCATCGCGATGACTCGCACCATCTGTTCCCCTCCCCTGGTGCAGCAGATTCCTCTGCTGCGGACCTTCACATCCTTCCCGGTGTCGCCGGTCACAGTCCAGACGAACTGTGGCTTTTCAGCAGGCGGGGAGTTCGACGGGTCCACTCGCCATCGAGTGCGACGAACGGTCGATGAACGGCAGGGCTTTTTCGCCTCAGTTCGCTCTGTCGGGGTTCCGATCGCCGGTGAGACGCAGCGTGAGCTCCCGGGCATACCGACGCGAGACCGGAATTTCCTGCTCGTTGACGAGGACGCACCGGCCGCTCGACGACGAGCGAACCTCATCGACCGCAGACATTCGGACGCTGTAGCCGCGGTGGATCCTGAGGAAGCCGTGGCGGCTCCACGCATCTGTCAAGCGCGCCATGGTGTCTCGGATCAGGTACGACTCGGTCGCCGTGTGCACCCGCACGTAGTCTCCGGACGCCTCGAAATGCGTGACTTCGTTCGGCCGCAGGAGGACTTGGCGGCCACCGTGGGTGGAGACAGCGAGCCGATCCGGTTGGAGATCGGGCTCCCTCCCGGCACCGCTGCGCACGGCGCAGACACGATCGATGGCGCGACTCAGTCGGTCGGCGGCGACCGGCTTTCGCAGGTAGTCGACCGCGGCGAGCTCGAACGCGTCGGACGCCGGAGTGTCGAACGCGGTCACGAAAACGATCGCCGGTGGCGCTTCGAACCTGCCGATCATCCGGGCGATGTCGAGTCCGTCCAGCTCGGGCATGCGAATGTCGAGGAACACGACATCGAACGCGTCGTCCTTGGACGAGGCGGCGAGCAGCTTCAGCGCCTCCGCCGCGCCGCAGGCCTCCACGACCTCGCCGATGTCGTCCTGCCGATCGAGCATCCAGCGCAGATCGTCCCGGGCCGGTTTTTCGTCGTCCACCACCAAAGCTCGAAGCACAAACACCCCTCCGGTCGGGGAAAGATAACTGGACTCGCCTCCCAGCGCAATGGACACTGGCGGCATGTCCGAGTCTCCGCCCCCCGCCGAACGGCGCCGCGTGGTCCTGCATCCGCGGACGGCGGCGGCCCGCCGATTCGACCGATCCCGGGGTCGGGCGAGCCACGTTCGAGGCCACACCGTCGACGCTGAAGAGGTGCTCGATTTGGTGCGGTTGCAGGCTCGAACGTCCCTTCGGCATGTGGCCGTGATCGTCGTTCCCCTCCTCGGTTTCCTGCTCCTGCTGGCACTCGTTCCCGAGGTTCGCAGTGCCCGCCCGTTCGGCCTCCCACCGGTGCCGTGGGTGGTGGTCGGGCCGATCGCATTGTTCTCCACCGCGGCGCTCGCCTTCCTCCACGAACGTCGATCCGTGCGCATCGAGACCGAGTGGAGCGAGGCCCATCGGGAGGCCGCTCCGTGATTCCGATCATCGCCGTGCTGAGCGTGGTGACGATGACCCTGATCCTCGGCACGACCGGGCTTCGCTATGCCCGAACGACATCCAACTTCTTCGTGGCCTCGCGTTCGGTTCATCCGGTCTGGAACGCGTTTGCGGTCTGTGGTGAGGCGATGTCGGCGGCCAGCTACCTCGGCGCGCCGGCGCTCATCATGGTCTTCGGTCCGGACATGTTGTGGCCCATCGCCGGTTGGACGGTCGGGTTCCTCCTGCTCTCGCTGTTTCTCGCCGCTCCGATGCGCCGATTCGGTTCGTACACGATCCCCGAGTTCGTGGAGGGGCGGCTCGATTCGCCTCGGCTTCGGACGGTGGTTGCCGTGATGGTGGTCGTTGCCAGCTGGTTCTTCTTCCTCGCCCAGCTCAAAGGCGCCGGTGTGGTCACCCGGGCGCTCATCGGCACCCCGTATTGGGTGGGTGTCGTTGCCGTCGGAGTGTTGGTGGCGGCCAACCTGAGCGCCGGAGGCATGCGGGGAATCACGTTCGTGCAGGGGTTCCAGTTCTTCTTCATCTTCCTCGGAATCCTCATCCCTTTCGTCGTGATCTCGACGTTCTGGTTCCGCGAGGAGGTCGGCGAAATCGTGACCGAAGGACCCCCCGTTTTCGTCGAAGACACGACGGTCGAATACCCGAACGAGATCACCGTGGTCGTCGACGAGGGCGTGGTGGTGAGCGGTTCAGGTTCGATCGGCGACTTCGTGGTGGAACGGACCGGCACGCTGGTCCCCGCAGGCGAGCTGACCATCGCCGCAGCTTCGGAGATCACGTGGCCGGCTGGAACACTCGTGCCGCACGCCGAAGGCATCGAACCCCTCACCGGCGAGTCCTGGGCGCAGGCGCTCGGTGAGAAGAACCTGAGCGGCGGCCATCCGCTCTACTTCTCGCTCGCGTCCTTCGTCGCGAACATGTTCGGGCTCACCGCGCTCCCCCACATCGTCGTCCGCTTCTACACGAACCCAACCGGACGTGCCGCCCGCCGGACCAACCTCTACGTGCTGGCCCTCATCACCCCGTACTACGCGATGCTGCCGATGTTCTCGGCCGTCGGGCGGGTGGTCGGTCCGGAGGTGTTGAGCAACGGAACGACCGACGCAATCACGGTGCTCGTGGGCGAGCGCTTGATCGAAGGCATCGGTGGCGAGCTCGTCACCGCAATCGTCGCCGCCGGTGCGGTTGCGGCATTCCTGTCCACCTCCTCCGGGCTCCTCATCGCAATCGCCGGCGCCGTGAGCCACGACATGATGTCCGCCGGGGTTCCCCAGTTCCGGCGAGCGGTTTGGGTTGGTGGCGCGGTATCGGTCGCCGCCGGGCTCGCCGTCGAGCAGATCGACATCAACGTGCTGATCGGCTGGTCGACGGCCATTGCGGCGTCGTCGATCTGTCCATTGCTCCTCCTGGGAATCTGGTGGACCGGGCTCACCAGCCGGGGCGCCATGGCCGCGGCAATCACCGGCGGTGTGCTGAGCACCGGTGCCGTGCTCGTCTCGTGGGCCGGCCTGGTCACCGGCGGCTGGCCGCTCGCGATCTTCACCACACCCGCCGCCTGGACGGTGCCCATCGGGTTCGCTGTTGCGATCATCGTCTCGAAACGTGACCGGAACAAGGTGGCCGACATCGGCCACAAGTTCGCATTGATGCATGTGCCCGAGATCGACGACCAGGTCGACGAAGAGCGCCACGTCGAGGTGCCGGTCTGATGGCGCTCTTCCGCCGCAGCAGCGGGCCGGCCACCGACGCGTTGGCCATGCTCGAGGACGTGAACCGGCTGTCGACCGCGCTTCGATCCGGCTTCACCACGCGCGCCGCCGCCCAGATCGCCGAGACGGCTCGGTCGATCCTGTGCGCGACCTGCGTAGCCGTCACCGACGACCGTTCCGTACTCGCCGTCGACGGCGCGTCGATCGCTTGGGACGACGCCGTGTTGGAGCAGACGGCCGGCATCCTGGATCGCGGTCGGCTGGATCGACCGACCGTCTACGAGATCACCGTGCCCACCGGCTCGGCGGAGGTCATTGCCGTGGCACTGACGACGGAGGGACTGCCGATCGGGACGATTCACGTCCTCGCCTCCGAGCATGCCCGCCGTCATGTGAGCGAGCTGCGCGAGCTGGCCTCGCTCGTCGAGTCGCAACTGCAGCTCGCCGAGCTGGAGCAGTCGAGGGCGTACGCGGCCGAGGCCGAGCTGCGAGCGTTGCGGGCCCAGATCTCGCCGCACTTCCTGCACAATTCGCTGACCGCAATCGCCGGACTCGTCAACACGGATCCGGCGCGGGCCCGCACGCTGATCGCCACGTTCGCCGAGTTTCTTCGAGCCAGCTTCCGCACGCAGGCCGACCTGACGACGGTGTCGGAGGAGCTTCGTCTCGTCGAGGCGTATCTCGATCTCGAGCAGGCGCGGTTCGGTGGCCGGTTCGACGTGGCGTTGAACATCGCGCCGGAGGCGCTGCCGGTGCGGCTTCCCTTCCTGACGATCCAGCCGGTCGTGGAGAACGCGATCTCGCATGGGCTGGAGGCCCGGCCCGGGGCTGGAAGGTTGAGCATCATCGCCGAGAACGCCGGGCCGGAAGTCGCAATCCACATCGAGGATGACGGCGTCGGGATCGATCCGGCCCAGTTGGAGCGAGCCCTCAGCGGCACGGACAGCACACCCCATGTGGGGATCCTTGCCGTGGACACCCGGCTGCGATCATCGTTCGGCCCGGAGTACGGCCTGTCGATCGAGACCGGAGCCAACGCTGGCACCAAGGTCACCATCCGGCTCCCGAAGTACTCGGCCCAGCACCTCTGATCAGTTGCGGGCGGCCTTGTGCCGGTACAGCTGGGCGTCGGCGTCGGCCAATGCCTCGTCGACTCCAGCGTCCCCCATCGGTGCGATGCCGATCGTCACGGAACAGCTGACCTCGCCAATGGTGAACATCTCGCGACGGTTCAGCCGGTTGACGATCTGCGATGAGGCAACCAGGACGAATTCATCGCCGCCCAGCCGAGCGACGACTCCTGAACGTTCGGCGTGGTGTTGCAGCCAGCCGGCGACGTGTCGGAGTACCGCGTCGCCACTCGCGTGCCCGTGGCGGTCGTTCAGTTGTTTGAAGTCGTCGATGTCGAGCATCGCCACCGACAGCGGTCCGTCGTCGAGTTCGATGGAGTCGAGTTCCTCGAAGAATCCGCGCCGGTTGTGCACTTCGGTGAGCGGATCCGTCGTTGCGACTGCAGCGAGCTTCTCCCCCATCTGATCGAGCCGGGAGATCAGCCGGGCGATGACGGTGATGATCGGGGGTGCGACGAGCGCAGGCACGATTGCCCCGATGGCAAGCCCGGGGAGAAAGGCGCTCGATGACGGTCCGAACAGGACGAGCATCAGGATGCTCGTGATCACGACGGAGCTTGCGACGGCTCCGGCGCTCACCCGCAGGATGACCCCGCCAGTGCCGAAACGACGGATGGCTGAGAGGGCTGCGGCTTCTGCGCCGGACAGTTCGAGGATCGCGCTGGGCACGAGAGGGTCGGCACCGTGCCGTTCATCTGTTCGGACGTGCTCAGGACCCACCATAGGAAGCCCCCGTCGGCCGACAGGCCCCACAATCCAGTGTTCCCCAAAACGTGCCTGGCACCATTGCGCCCAGCAGGTGCCTGGCACCATTACGTCTCGAAGGTGCCTGGCACCATTACGTCTCGAAGGTGCCTGGCACCATTACGCCCGGAAGGTGCCTGGCACCTTTTGGGGTGGGCTCAGGTTTGGGCGGAGCGGTTGAGCATGCGGTTGCGGGCGTCGCTGAGGTGAGCTTCGAGGAGGTCCGGGGCGCCGGTGTTGCCGTCCTTCAACGCGTCCAACAGAACTCGGTGGATGGGGTGATGATCCTGGGCGTCGAACGGCCGGCGGGCCCGGGCCATCACGGTCGTCTCCGCAATCAGCGACTGGTGCAGCTCCGCCATCCTCGGGCTCCCAGCCAACGCCACGAGAGCACGATGAAAGTCCATGTCGGCGTCGATGATGTCGGTCGCTGAATCGGAAGTCGCCATCCGTTCCACGGCGGCCTCCAGTTCGTCGAAATCCGTTGGTTTCTCAACAAGAATTCGATTCGCCGCCCACACTTCGATCACCGAACGACTGAGATACAGATCGGCGCATTCGTCCGCCGAAAACTCCCGAACGAACGTGCCGCGGTGCAGATGATGTTCGAGAAGGCCTTCGCTGACAAGCTCCCGAATGGCCTCGCGCACACTGCCCTTCGAGGTGCCCAGCTGCTCGGCCAGGGTCGCCACCACGAGTTGTGTGCCAGGTGCAAGCGAACCGCTCAGCATCTCGTCGCGCAGCACGCCGGCGACTCGGCTCACCGTGCCATCCACCTCGAGCTTCGGAAGGTTGATCACGCTCCCACGATAGCCGAGTGGACAAGATCATCGGAAAATAGGATTGTAGGACAATCCGACGATTGAGGAGATGGCCTCGCCATGCTCGAGAACCTTCGTTCCACCCTGCGCTTCCAGCCGATCACGGTCAACCGCACTCAACGCGACCTGGATCGGGCGGCCAACATCGACGACCTTCGCACCATCGCCAAACGGCGGCTGCCCGGTGGCGTGTTCGACTACATCGACGGTGGCGCCGACGACGAGATCACCTTGCGGAACAACACCGATCGCTTCGACGACTGGGAGTTCCGACCACGGGTCCTCCGAGACGTCGAACACATCGACACGTCCACCACGCTGCTGGGCAAGCGCATTCCGCTGCCGTTGGTGATGGCGCCAACAGGCTTCAGCAGAATCGGCACCTCGGGCGGCGAACTCGACACGTCCCGCGCTGCCGCCGGGCGCGGCATCCCCTACTCACTCTCTTCGCTGTCGACCCGCTCGATCGAGGAAGTGGCCGAGGTCTGCGATGGCCCGAAGTGGTTCCAGGTGTACGTCTGGCGAGACCGCGGTCTCGTGAAGGAGGTCGTGCAGCGGGCGCAGCGTGCGGGCTACGAGGCGATCGCAGTGACCGTCGATCTGCAGACCCTGGGGCGCCGCGAACGCGACGTCCGCCGCGGGTTCACCCTCCCGCCGAAGTTGGGTCTGGACACCATCATCGACGGCATTCGCCATCCGGGGTGGACCTGGGACTTCATCCGGTCCGAGCCGATCCTGTTCGCCAACATCACCGGCAGCGATCAATCCGACGGCACCGATGCCACCGCGCTGGCGGACTACATCGCCAACCAGCTCGACCCGACCCTCAACTGGGACGACGTCGCGTGGTTCCGTGAGATCTGGGATGGCCCGATCGTCATCAAGGGCGTCCAGACGGTCGAGGACGCGAAGATCGCCGCCGACCTCGGGCTCGAAGCCGTGGCGCTCTCCAACCATGGCGGCCGGCAGCTCGATCACTCGCCCTCCCCCATCGAACTCGTCCCACAGGTTCGCGATGCAATCGGCGACTCGATGCAGATCATCTGCGACGGCGGCATCCGCCGCGGCACCCACATTGCCAAAGCGATCGCGCTCGGAGCCGACGCCTGCATGGCGGGCCGGGCGTACCTGTACGGCCTCGGTGCCGGCGGCGAGGCCGGGGTCGACAAGGCGCTCGGGTTCCTGCACGACGAGCTGGTCCGAGCGATGACCCTCCTCGGGGTCACCAACGTGTCCGAACTCGATCGTGACCTTCTGCGGGAGCTCGATCGAACCTGATCAGACGGAAACGATGATGGCGTCGCCCTGACCGCCGCCCCCGCACAGCCCGGCGGCACCGATACCACCACCGCGACGACGAAGCTCGTGCAGCAGTGTGAGCGTGATCCGGTTGCCGGACATCCCGAGCGGATGGCCAACGGCGATCGCCCCGCCGTTGACGTTGACGATCTCGTCGCTGATGCCGAGCTCTGCCATGGAACCGAGTCCGACAGCGGCGAACGCCTCGTTGATCTCGTACAGCGAGATGTCGCGGATGTCGACGCCGGCCCGGTCGGCCGCCGCCTCAATGGCGCGGGACGGCTGATGCAGGAGCGAGCAGTTGTCCGGCCCGGCCACCATGCCGTAGCCAAGGACCGTTGCGAGCGGTTCGACGCCGAGTTCGTCGGCCCGGGCCCGACTCGTGACGATCATTGCGGAGGCACCGTCGGAGAGCTGTGAGGCGTTGCCGGCGGTGATCGTGCCGTCGGCCACGAAGGCGGGCCGCAGACCGCCGAGCGATGCGGCATCGGTTCCGGCACGAACGCCCTCGTCGTCCTCGAACGCGATCGGGTCTGCCTTGCGCTGCGGAATCGAGACGGTGAAGGTTTCGCTTCGAAGCACCCCGTCCTTGATCGCCCGGGCCGCCCGGTCGTGGGACTGTGCCGCGAATGCATCCTGCGCGTCCCGCGGGATCGCATCCGCCGCGGCGTAGACGTCGGTCGCCTCGCCCATGATCTTCGACTCGACCGCGCAGGTCAGCCCGTCGAACTGCAGCGAGTCCACCAATTGCCCGTCGCCGTAGCCGTAGCCGGTACGGCTCTTCATGAGCAGGTGCGGACTGTTGCTCATCGACTCCATACCGCCGGCCACAACTGTCGTCGCCTGACCGGTCATGACCTGCATGGCCGCGTAGTTGATCGCCTGCATGCCGGACAGGCAGACCTTGTTGACGGTGGTGGCGTCGACCGTCAGCGGGATGCCGCCCTTGACGGCCGCGTTGCGAGCGCCCGATTGCCCTTCGCCTGCGGTGAGCACGTGGCCCATCACGACCGAGTCGATGGCGTCCGCGGCGACGCCCGTGCGCTCGAGTACGGCGGCGATGGCCATGCCGCCGAGGTCGGTTCCGGTGAAGCCGCTGAGCGAGCCGTTGAATCGGCCGATCGGTGTGCGGGCGCCATCGAGGATGACGACGTCGTCGGCGTGCGGGTTTTGGGGATCGGGGGTGTGGGCCATCAGTGCTCCTCTGGGTCGCTCAACAGTACGTCGAGCAGTTGGTTCGTTGCGTGGGTGGGTGCGATCTCGGTGCGCTCGGCCTGGTCGAGCCATTGCGAGCCCCGCTCGGAGTTCATCGCCGTTTCGGCGGCGGCTGCCATGGCCTGTTCGAGCCGGGCGCGGACTTCGGTGCGGATGCGGTGACGACGTCGGACGGCACGAAGGTCGGCCTCGTCGAGGTGGGTGAGGTGCGCCTCCACCGCATCCCAGACGTCGCCGCTGCCGTCACCGTGGAGGGCAGACGCCATGATGATCGGCGGGCGATAGCCGGTCTCGGACTCCTGTCCGGTCATGTGGCTGAGATCGAGCATGAGGTCGAGGTCGCGCCGCACATCGTTGGCGCCGGGCCGGTCTGCCTTGTTGACGACGAACAGGTCGGCGACCTCGAGCAGGCCGGCCTTGTTGGCCTGCACGGCATCGCCCGTTCCGGGGGTCATCACCACGACGGCGGTGTCGGCGGCCCCGACGACGTCCACCTCGACCTGACCCACACCAACGGTCTCGATGATGACCGGGTCGTAGCCGACGGCGTCGAACACGCGAACGGCCAGCGGAACTGCGAGAGCGAGTCCACCGGAATGGCCGCGGGTGGCCATGGAACGGACGAACGCCGTGGCCTTGCCCGAACCCGGCTCGGCCGCGTCGTCCATCCGGATGCGGTCCCCGAGGATTGCGCCCCCAGTGAGCGGCGACGACGGGTCGACCGCAAGCACGGCCGGGTTGCGACCGGCGGCGACGAGATCGGTGACGAGCTGACCGACCAGTGTGCTCTTGCCGGCTCCGGGTGCCCCCGTGATGCCGACGATGTGGGCTCGCCCAGCGTCCGGGTGAGCAAGCTCGCTGATCTGGTCGGCACCCGCACCGCCGCGTTCGACGAGCGTCAGGAGTCGTCCGAGCGCACGCCGCTCGCCGGATCGAGCGGCGGCGTAGAGCTCCGGAATGCTTCGTTTGTGGCGAGCCACGTCAGGCGTTTGCCGCCGCGACGGCGTCACGGACCGCCTGAGCCACGCCTTCGGCAGACGTCCCCGGGCCGAGGACCGCGGCCACGCCGGCGTCGAGCAGTGGCTGGATGTCGTCCTCCGGGACGATGCCACCGACGATGACCGGCGTCCCCAGATCGGCCTCGTCGACCGCCTTGACCATCGCCGGGGCCAGCGTCATGTGCCCGGCGTTGTGCATGGAGAGGCCGATGGCATCGGCGTCTTCCTGCTCGGCTGCGGCAACGATGCTGTCCGTCGTTTGGCGCAGACCCAGGTAGATGACTTCCATCCCGGCGTCTCGCAGGATGCGGGCGACGACCTTGATCCCACGGTCATGGCCATCGAGTCCGAGCTTGGCCAGGATGACCCGCAGTTGCTCTGGTGCCTCGTCGGTTGCGGACGTGTCTGTCATGTCAGATGATCGCTTTCTCGACGTAGGTGCCGAATTCCTTCTCCATGGCCATGGACACTTCTTCGAGCGTGGCGTAGGCCTTCACCGCATCAATGATCGGCGGCATGAGATTTGCGGTCGGGTCGGCGGCAGTTGCGGTGACCGCAGCCAGAGCTGCCTGCACCGCGGCGTCGTCACGGCCGAGCTTGACGTCGGCAAGGCGCTTTCGCTGGTATTCCTCGACCGAGGCATCGATGCGCAGGATGCTCTGGTCGCTGTCGTCCCCGTCGGTGAAGGCGTTGACACCGACGATGATCCGATTCCCATTGTTGACTTCGCGCTCGAATCGGTAGGCGCTGTCGGCGATCTCGCCGACGAAGTAGCCGTTCTCGATTCCGGCGTAGACGCCTTCAAGGATCGATCCCTGACCGAGGTCATCGAGGTGCGCGAAGATCGCCTCGGCCTGACGTTCCATCTCGTCGGTCATCCACTCGACGTAGTCGGATCCCCCGAGCGGGTCGATCACATCGGCGGCGCCCGTCTCGTGCGCAACGATCTGCTGCGTCCGCAACGCGATGCGGGCCGCCTTCTCCGTGGGCAGCGCCAGGGCCTCGTCGAAGCTGTCGGTGTGCAGCGACTGCGTTCCGCCGAGCGCACCGGCAAGCGCCTGAATGGCGACGCGAGCGATGTTGATCTCGGGCTGCTGCGCCGTCAACGACACGCCGGCGGTCTGGGTGTGGAAGCGGCACAACATGGACCGCTCCTTCGTGGCCCCGTAGCGCTCCTTCATCCAGCGGGCCCAGATGCGACGGGCCGCACGGAACTTGCCGATCTCCTCGAAGAAGTCGCTGTGGCTGTTGAAGAAGAAGCTCAGACGGCCGGCGAACTCGTCCACGTCGACACCGGCGGCTACTGCGGCTTCGACGTAGGCGAAGCCGTTGGCGAGCGTGAACGCCAGCTCCTGGGCAGCGGTGCTGCCGGCTTCGCGAATGTGGTAGCCGGAGATCGAAACCGGGTGCCAGCGGGGCATCTCGGCCGCCGTGTACTGGATCATGTCGGTGACGATGCGAACGCTCGGGCGAGGAGGATAGATGTACTCCTTCTGCGCCTGATACTCCTTGAAGATGTCGTTCTGAATGGTGCCGGCGAGCTTGGCTTGTGGCACGCCCGTCTTCTCGGCGACGGCGATGTACATGGCGAGCACCACGGCAGCAGGGCCATTGATGGTCATCGAGGTGGACACGCCCGAGAGGTCGATGTCGGCGAAGAGGTCTTCCATGTCGGCGAGCGTGTCGACCGCAACGCCGGCTCGGCCGACCTCACCGAGGGCCCAGGGGCTGTCGGAGTCCCGGCCCATGAGGGTTGGCATGTCGAAGGCGGTGGACAGGCCGGTGCCGCCGTTGCGGAGGATGTCCTTGAAGCGGGCGTTGGTGTCCTCGGCCGTGCCGAAGCCGGCGAACATCCGCATCGTCCACAGACGGCTCCGATACATGCTCGGATAGACCCCGCGGGTGTACGGATACTCCCCCGGGTACGGGCCTGGGCCATAGATCGGCTCGACCGGCACGCCGGACATCGTCTCGTACGGCTTGTCGCGAAGGGTTGCGGCGTCGTACCGCTCGCGCCATGCGGCGTATTCGGGCGAGCTGCGCCAGGCCTCCTCGGCGGCTGCGTCAGCTTCGTTGCCTGTGGGAGCGTCGCTCATGAGGTGCCTTTCGTGAATATGGGAAGAGAGTCGTCGGTGTTATCGCCGGCAGAGGCGCGAACGTGGGCGAGGTTGACGGTGAGGTTGGAAAGGTCGCCGTCGGCGATCTCCCCCATCCCCCAGCGAATGTCCTCGAGGGCCGCTGTTGCCGCAGTGAGCACCTCACGGCCGTTGTCGGTGAGCGTGGCGAGGGTGGCCCGCCGGTCGTCGGGGTGGGGGCTGCGGATGACCAGACCGTCCCGCTCGAGCCGGTCGATGGTGGACGTGACGCTGGTGGGATGCACCTGCAGGCGCTCCCCCATCCGAGCCATGCCCATGGACTCGTTGCGAGCGAAGCTGAGCAGCGCGAGCGCCTCGTAGCGGGAGAACGTCAGCGAGTACTCGCCGAGCGCCTGATTGATGCGGCCGAGCACGACCTGCTGCGCCCGGGCGAGCGACGTCGCCGCGGCCATGGCCTCCGGCTCACGAATCCCGCGCTCGCCCCAATTCCGACGGGTTTCGCCGATCAGATCGAGTTCGGATGTCTGCTCCTTGGCCATGTGCCCCCTTCATCCAGCAGTTTAGCAGGACACCAAATAGTCGGACATCCTACTAATTCTCTTGAACACAAACGCCGGCGGCTGAAGACCCATGGCCACAGAATGTGACGACGCCACCACATCGGTACCTGGTACCGATGTGGTGGCGTGCGCGCGGAGGGTGATGGTTACTTGGACTGCCAGTTGGGCGGGCGCTTCTCGGCGAATGCCGTGGCGCCCTCGATGGCGTCTTCGCTCTGGAAGACCATCTTGAAGTAGTTCTCAGCCTGGTAGGTCCAGAACTCGTCCTCGGTGCGGCCGTTGCTCTCCCGCACGAGCGCCTTCGACGCGATCAGCGCAAGCGGCGCGTTGGCCGCAATCTCTTCCGCCAGCTCGATCGCCTTGGCAAGTGCCTCACCCTTCGGCGTGACCTCGGCGATCATGCCGTAGTCCAGCGCCTCTTCAGCGCGAATCGGCTTGGCCGTGAGTGCCATCCGCATCGCCACCGCGTACGGGACAACACGAGGCAGACGCATCAGGCCGCCGGCACCGGCAAACAGGCCAACGCCCGCCTCGGGGATACCGAACTTGGCGCCCTCGGCCGACACGATGAGATCACACGTGAGCGCAAGCTCGAGACCACCGGCGAGGGCGAACCCTTCGACCGCAGCGATGACCGGCTTCTTCGGCGGCTGCTCGGTGATGCCACCGAACCCACGGCCTTCGACGGTCGGGAAGCTGCCCTGCGCGAACGCCTTGAGGTCCATGCCGGCGCAGAAGCCGCGACCGTTGCCGGTGAGCACGCCGCACGAGATCTCCGGATTCGCGTCCATCTCGTCCATCGCCGCCGCCAACTGCTGGGCGAGGTCCTGGTTGACGGCGTTCATTGCATCGGGCCGGTTCAACGTGATGACCATCACGCGTCCCCGGACCTCGGTGAGTACTTCATCTGCCATGGTGTTCCCCCTGGGATCGATGTGGTTGAGCGGTTTGGAAGGTTCCGGGACTACTTCGGCGGAAGGCGGACGCCCGCATCGACGCGGATCGTCTCGCCGTTCATGTAGCTGTTGGTCACAAGTTCGTAGACCATGCTGCCGAGCTCGTCGGAGAAGCCGAGGCGCTTCGGGAACAGGACGCTTGCGCCGAGCGTGTCCTTGAACTCCTGCGGGTCACGGCCACCGGCAGCCATCTTGTCGTAGATGGGGGTGTCGAAGAGGCCGGGAGCGACGGTGTTGACGCGCACGCCGATGCTGCTGAGGTCGCGGGCGATCGGGAGGGTCATACCGACGATGCCGGCCTTGGTGGCCGAGTAGGCGGCCTGACCGATCTGGCCGTCGAACGCCGCCACCGAGGCGAAGTTCACGATGGAGCCGCGCTCGCCGTCGGCGAGCGGCTCGGTCTTCGACATCTCGGCTGCAGCGAGGCGCGTGCAGTTGAACGTGCCGATGAGGTTGACGCGGACGACGAACTCGAACTGGGCGAGGTCGAACGGCTCACCCGAGCGGTTGACCGTACGCATGGCGTGGCCGATGCCGGCCGCGTTCACGCAGGCACGTAGCGGACCCATCTCGCTGGCCGCGAGCATCGCAGCAGCCATCTGCTCCTCGTCGGCGACGTCGGCCTTGACAAACATGCCACCGAACTCGGAGGCAGCTGCGTTGCCCTTCTCCTCGTCGAGGTCGGCGATGAGCACCTTTGCACCATTGGCGGCGAGCTTGGCGGCACAGCCGTATCCAAGGCCCGAAGCGCCACCGGTCACGACTGCGGATGCGCCGTCAACGTCCAACATTGCTGTACCTCCTGCGGAGCCGTGCTCCGGGTGAATCCATGTGATCGGCAGAATACTCGGACATCCGACTATTCGCTCCCATACGGCCGGGACTTCGCCTGCAGCATCCCCGAGGCGCCCTCGTAGGCTGCGGCGGTGGCGAGGAGCGAGGCAACCAAGCTTCTGGATCGGGAGATTGCCCGACTGGGAATCCCGGCGCTCGGCGCGCTGATCGCCGAGCCGCTCTACGTCCTCGCCGACACGGCCGTTGTCGGCAATCTGCTCGGCACCAACGAGCTCGCCGGCCTCGCCGTGGCCGGCCAGACGCTGCTGACCGCTCACGCCATCATGATCTTCCTCGCGTACGGAACGACGGCGGCCGTCTCCCGTCTCATGGGCGCAAACGAGCACGGCCGCGCCGCCCATCAGGCCGTCCAGGGGCTGTGGCTGGCCGGAGCGATGGGCATCCTGCTGGGGCTCGCCCTCTGGATCTTCGCCGAACCGCTGCTTCGGCTGCTCGGCGAGACGGACGACGGCAACGCCGAGGCCGTGCTGGAGCAGGCCCGCATCTACTTCACAATCAGCCTCTGGGGCCTGCCGGCCATGCTGCTCACGCTCAGCGGGGTCGGCTACCTCCGGGGCCTGCAGGACACGGCCCGCCCCTTCTGGGTTGCTGTCGGCACAGCAATCTTCAACCTCGTGTTGGAACTCATTCTGATCGTCGGCTTCGACATGGAGATCGGCGCGTCGGCGTTCGCCACCGTGGTGGCGCAGTGGCTCGGCGCCGGCGCCTACCTCCTGTGGATCGGCCGAGACGTGATCGCGAGAGGCACACAGCTGTCGCCCGACCTCGCCGAGATCGTGCGCCTGCTCCGAGTGGGCGGAACCCTCTTCGTCCGAACCGTTGCGCTGCGCGGGTCGTTCACGGTCTCGGTGGCGGCGGCGAGCCGGATCAGCACCGAAGCCCTCGCTGCCCACGAGATCGCCTTCCAGCTGTTCATCTTCACGGCGCTGGCGCTCGACGCCGTGGCGATTGCCGGCCAGTCGATGATGGGTCGATTCCTCGGCTCCGGCGACGAGGATGGCGCCCGCGCAGCCGGCGCGCGGTGTCTCTATTGGGGCGTGGTCGTCGGCGTCGTGGCGATGGCGATCTTCGGGCTGGGAGCGCCGTTCCTCCCCCACGTGTTCACGAACGATGCCGCCGTGGTCTCGCTGGCGACGATCGCCCTCATCCACCTCGCCCTCATGCAACCGCTCAACGGCCTCGTCTTTGCGCTCGATGGTGTGCTCATCGGCGCCGGCGACATGACGTTCCTGGCGTGGGCCATGGCCAGCGCCGCAGTGATTTTCGTACCCCTGGCCCTGCTCGTCCCGGCGATGGGCCTCGGACTGGGCTGGCTCTGGGGGGCGATCTGGGTCCTGATGGTCGTGCGGGGGCTCGGCCTGATCTGGCGCTTCCGGTCCGATCGCTGGCTCGTGCTCGGCGCGGGCTAGTCCGACACCCGGTCGGTCAGCGGCCGTTCAGAACGGCGTGGATCCGCTGGCGACGGCGACCGAACGCCAGCACGAGTCGCATGATCGTCATGCCGGGCTCATCGGCAGGTCGCGCAGGCGCATCTGCCCCACTTCGATGACCCTCCACCAACGGTGCGGTTCCGTTGGGTGATCAATCCGCAGGCGTCGGCCTGGACGAATTCCGGGGATGGCGGTGATCCAGAGGCGGCGGCGTTCGCTCGCACTGGCGAGGGTCACTTCGACTTCAAGTTCGCTCATGGCGAAGACGCTAGGCCGGTCGTTTCGGGAGGTGTTAATCGAAATGACACATTCGCGACACGTCCGACACACGACCCACCGTGACCACCCGCTCACCCACAGGGAATGGTGCCAGGCCCCTTTGGATGCTGAAGGTGCCAGGCACCATTGGCGTGTGACTGCTAACGAGAGGCGTGGAGGTCGGCGAGGCTCGCCGCACACGTCGCTGGGGTCTTGCCGCTTCGGCCGTTGGCCTTGTCGCAGCCAGCGCTCTTCTCGATTCCGCGTGCGTTGCCCTTGGCCTGATTCGTCGAAACCGCCTCACCCGTTTCCGCATCAGCGCCCGAATTGTTTGCCGCCTCTACCGCGGGCTCCGCGGCCCAGCGAACCTCGTACGTAATCGGCTGAGTTTCATCCGATGTTGCGACGACGTCGTCGCGGGTGGAAGTGCTGGCGCTGGCTGGCCCCACCGCCGCAGCTGTGGCGCCGACTGGCTTTGGTTCCCCAGCCTGGTCTGCCGGTTCAGGCATCAGCGCCAACGGTTCGGTGTGGACAGCGAATATCGGCGCGTCAGTTGTGCCTGCGCCGATCGCCCGCGCTTGCTGCGCCTCAACCGACTCGACATCGAACCTCGACCCCTCCATGCGATCCGGATCCACCATCGGCACATCCACGACGCCGGTGTCATCGCTGATGACCGGCGCATCGACGGTGTCACGATCCAGCAGTCGTGACACCAGAAGCACCACGACGAGCGCGACAACGACGGACACCGCCTGACGCAGCCGAGCGAGCCCGCGGTACTGCAGCGAGGTCACTGCCGGAACGGACTTGCCGAGGATTTTCGCCGTCGCTTCAAGCGTCTGGCCTTCCAAGACTCGGAGTTCGATGACTTCAGCCTGTTCATGGCTGACATGGGACAGCAGTTCGTCGACTGCCATCGAGGAGAGCACCAGGGTCTCGGCTCCGGGAGCGGTTGCCAAGCTTCCGACTTCCGCCGGATCGTCCACCAGATCGAGTGTCACACGTCGTCCGCGGTAGCGATGCTGATTCACCACCTCGTTGCGGGCGATCGCAAAGACATAGCTCCGAAACGCCGCAGCGTGGACCATACGATCGGCGTCGCCAGAACGGAGGGCCCGTTCGACCACGCTGTTTGCGGTGCTCTCGGGATCCGACACGCCTCGCCGGCGAAGGAAGTACTCGACCGGCGGGATGAACTCGCCGACCACAGCCTGCAACGCCGCCGGATGACCGCTCTGCGCTTGGGAGAACGTTTGGTGAAAGCTGTCGTCGACAAGCGTGCTCGTCATCAAACTTCGTCTCCCACTCGCCACCGCACCGTATCGAGGATGCCACGAGACGTGCTGCATAGAAAATGGGCCGTGTGACCACTGTGCCGGGCCGGGGCCCACCCCCCAGCCCAACTTCAGTGCCAGCGGCGTGCACCCCCGGGCCATGGCGAAGTCAGACTTCAACCCGGGGGTGCTCCCACTCGCCGCTGTAGGTCAGGTGTCTTTGTGCCCGCCTTTGTCCGTTGGACGCAGGGGTTCCGACGGCGGTTCCAGCACGGAGATCGCAGCAAGTGTTCTACGCACGACGTGGCGCCAGGTTTCAGCCATGGTTGACGTCCCTCCTCGAACTTGGAACCGCCAGGCAGCTTTGCCTGGGTCGGATCGACTCATCACTCACCAATACGTCAACGACCGCCAGTTTCTTGCAGCCATCAGAGAATTTTTCGGACGCGCCGAAAAATCGCGCCGTCTCAGAGGACGGGGTCGACGATGTCCCGTACCGCCGGGGACCAGATCACCAGCACGTCGGTGGCGGCCCCGGGTGCGATCGCCGAAATCTGCTCTTGGCTGCGGCGTCCCATGGTCAAACGCATGTACTCGAAGATGGTCATCGCCACGACCGCCTCGGGCTCACCCACGCCCAGAACGGCGTCGGTGCTGTGATCGCCGTCTTCGATCACCAGCCGGGTCGGTGCCAGCCCGTGCTCGACCGCCAACTGTTGGTTCCGCTCGACGATCGCGTCCCGCACGTAGCGCGGCAGGACCAGATCCGGAACCGCAGCGAGGCCGAGCGCCTGACGGACATCCCACTCGTGGGTCCACGCATCGATGAAGAACGGTGGCGGGATCCGATCGGCCAGCTTGGACAGGAACGCGTCGATCTGTTCGACGGTCCCCTCCCACTCTTCGAGAATCGTCGGCAGATCGTCGTCGACCCGACGGGCCACCTGCGCATCCGCCCATGGCTCGGTGGCCACACCTTCGAGGTTGCCCTCGATCATGTCCACGGCCACGCCGACCATGTGGGCGAACAGATCCTTGACGGTCCACGCCGGGCAGCACGGCGCCACGGTTGCCGCCTGTTCGGCGGTCAATGACCGTCCGATCTCCATGCAGCGGCTGCGAACCTCTCCATAGGCAGCGAGCAACGCCGCATTGTCCATACGGGTTCAGCCCTTCCGAGCGTTCAGCAGCTGGGCGACGACCTTGCCGTCGGCCTGCCCACGGGTGGCTTTCATGATCTGGCCGGTGAAGAACCCGGCCATCTTCTTGGCGTCGCCCTCGTCGTCACCACAGAAACGAGACCACTCGTCGGCATGGTCTGCGATCAGCCCGTCGATGAGCCCGTCCAGCTCGCCCGTGTCCATCGCCTCGAAGCCCTTTGCGGCAGCGATGTCCTTCGCGGACCCGCCGGTGCCGGCCATTTCGGCGAGCACCTCCTTGGTCTGGGTCGACGACAGGTCGCCACCCGTTTCCATCGCCACAAGTTCAGCGAACGATGCGGGCGTGAGTGCGCCCACCCCGTCGGCGAGGTTGTTGATGAGGTGCACGGCCACACGACTGCCGTCCGCTCCGGCGCCGATCGCCTCGAGGGCGAACACGGCGTCCCCTCGGTCGACGAGCAGGCCGGCGTCCTCGACGCCGATCTCGGCGGCCGTCATGAGCTCGCTGCGGATTGCGGCCGGAAGCTGCGGCATCGATTCGTCGATCGCCTGCAGTTCCTCGGCCGACGGCTCGAGCGGAACGAGATCGGGTTCCGGGAAATACCGGTAGTCCTCGGCGTCTTCCTTCGAACGCCCCGACCGGGTGCGTCCGGCTTCCTCGTCCCAGTGCCGAGTCTCCTGAATCGGCCGGTCCCCTGTGAGGTACAGGTCGATGTGACGGTTCGCTTCGTGCTGGATGGCACGGCCCAGCGAACTGATCGAGTTGATGTTCTTCACCTCGCATCGCAGCCGCAGCTCGTCGGTTCCACGCGGTCGGACGGAGATGTTGGCGTCGACCCGCATCGAGCCCTCCTCCATCCGGGCGTCGGAGACGCCCAACGCGAGCACGATCCCGCGCAGCTCGGACACGTAGGCCTTCGCTTCCTCGGCCGTGCGGATGTCGGGTCGGCTCACGATCTCGAGCAGGGGCACGCCGGCACGGTTGTAGTCGATCAGCGAATACTCGGCCGAGCTGATCCGGCCGTCGCCGCCCACATGCGTGGACTTGCCCGTGTCTTCCTCGATGTGGGCGCGTTCGACGTTGATGCGGGTGCCGTCGGGCAGATCGAGCCAGCCGTTCTCGTTGGTCGGCTTGTCGTATTGGCTGGTCTGGAAGTCCTTTGGCATGTCCGGGTAGAAGTAGTTCTTCCTGGCCATGACCGCCGGCTGCACCGTGCAGTTGAGGGCTCGACCGAGGCGCATCGCGTCGGTCACGGCCTTCTCGTTGATGACCGGCAGCGAGCCGGGCAGGCCGAGACACGTGGGGCACACGTTGGTGTTCGGCTCGGCGCCGAACGCGTTGGCACAGCCGCAGAACAGCTTCGTCGCCGTGGAGAGCTCGACATGGACCTCGAGGCCGCAGACGAGTTCCCAGTCGTCAGGGATCGACGGTTCGTGGATGTCGGGACCACGGTCGATCATCACGACCGGCGCCATCCCGCTTGCGCTCACTCCTGTGCTTGCGTCGCTCATGCTGCACCTCCAGCGGCTCGTTCGAGTTCGGCAGCGACCTGGAACATCACGACCTCGCCCATCAATGGGGCCAGCACCTGCACGCCGATCGGCATGCCGTCGTCGCCAGCGCCGAACGGAACGGAGATGGCCGGATGGCCGACCAGGTTCGACGGGATCGTGTAGACATCGTTCAGGTACATGGCCATCGGATCGGCCTTCGCCCCGAACGCGAACGCGGTGCTCGGCGCCGTGGGGGTCAGGAGCACGTCGAACCGTTCGTACACCGATGCGAACTCTTCGGCCATCTTCGCCCGGACCTGCTGGGCCTTGCCGTAGTAGGCGTCCCGGTATCCGGCGGACAGTGCGTAGGTGCCGAGCATGATCCGGCGCTTGACCTCGTCGCCGAAGCCTGCGGTGCGACTGGCCGTGTTCATCGCTGCCGTGTTGTTGCCGTCTTCACGCAGGCCGTAGCGAACGCCATCGAACCGGGCGAGGTTCGACGACGCCTCGGCCGGGGCAACCATGTAGTACGCGGCGATGCCGTGAATCGAGGTGGGGATGGAGCACTCGTCAACCGTTGCGCCCGCAGCCACGAGCGCATCGGCGGCGGCCGTCGTACGAGCGAGCACATCGGGAGCGAGGCCCTCGATCGAACCGCCGACCATCTCGCTGATGATGCCGACGCGCAGACCCTCGACACCGGCGTCGAGCTTCGACGAGACGGCAAGTGCCGGCTGTGCGACCGATGTGGAATCCCGCTCGTCGTGACCGGCGATCACCTCGTAGCTCAGCGCGGCATCGGCGACGTCGGTGGCGAACGGACCGATCTGGTCGAGGCTGCTGCCGAAGGCGATGAGCCCGTAGCGAGACACCGCTCCGTAGGTGGGCTTCACGCCGACGAGCCCGCAGAACGAGGCGGGCTGACGGATGGAGCCACCGGTGTCCGAGCCGAGGGACAGCGGGCTGAAACCGGCCGCCACGGCCGCTGCGCTGCCCCCGCTGGAACCACCGGGCACCGTGCCGAGGTTGTGTGGGTTGCGCGTGGGGCCGAAGGCCGAGTTCTCGGTGGACGACCCCATGGCGAACTCGTCCAGGTTCGCCTTGCCGACGGCGATGGCGCCGGCGGCGGCGAGCCGGTCGACGACGGTGGCCGAGTACGGCGGATGCCAACCTTCGAGAATCTTCGACGAACAGGTCGTGGGCACGCCCCGCGTGCACATGTTGTCCTTGAGCGTGACGGGCACGCCGGCGAGCGGGCCGACGTCTTCCCCTGCGGCGATTCGAACATCGAGATCGGCCGCGGCGGCTCGGGCTTCGGCGGCCATCACGTGGTTGTAGGCGTTGACCTCGCCTTCGGCCGCATCGATTCGTGCAAGGTGCTCGTCGACGACCGAAGCCGCCGTGCGCTCACCGGAACGGACGGCGGCGGCGATGGAATGGGCGGTGCCGAATGCCGCCGGCTGTGCGTGGGTCATCACTCCTCCCCCAGTGCCGGAGGAACACGGAACCGGTCGTCTTCGACCGCTGGCGCCTGGCTGAGCACTTCCTCGCGGTCGAGCGAGGGACGTACCTCGTCGGGCCGGGTGACGTTGGTCAGACCAAGCGGATGATGGAACGGCTCGATGTCGCCGAGATCGAGCGCATTCATCGCATTGGCGGTCTCCAGCACGTCGCCAAGCTGCACCGTGAAGAGATCGATCTCCTGGTCGGTCAACTCGAGCATGGCGAGACGGGCCACGTGGGCGACATCGTCTCGCGACAGCACCTGATCATCAGCGGATTCTGTCATCCCCGCAGGCTAGCTAGGGCGGCCCGCTCCCATGCGCAGCGGGTGTCACGGGTCTGTTACTTCAGTCGGCCGTGATCTCGTCGAGGCGCTGCGCAATCTCCTGCGCGAGCTCGATCTGTTCGGGGTCCGTCGGCGGGGTGAGCATGAGGATCTTGGCCACGTCCCCGGTGACCAGGATCTTGCCGGTCATGAACGACTCCATCATCTTCTGGATGTCCTGCGACACGAAAAGCGCCTGCGCCGTCTCGTAGTCGGTCTTGACCGTGAGCTCCGCGTCGTCGAGTTCGCCCAGTTCGAGCATGATCGAACCGTCGGAGCTGTCGATGAAGCCCCGGATCTCGTCTTCTTCGAACGGCGTATCCGTGACGATGACGTTGGCCTTCAGAGGCACGTCGGGCGGCGGCACCCGACCCTCGACGTCTGCTCGAATGCCGCGGGCGGCCTCGATCCATCCGGGCGAGAGGAACGCGTGCTGATCGGTCACGGCGCCGAGTCTAGGTTCACTCGCACTCGGTGAGAATGACCGTGATGGGCTCGCCTGGCTGCACGAGCGAGCCTTCCGGCGGATCGGTGCCGACGGCCGGGCAACGGAAGTTGCCTTCGCCGATGGGCACGAACCCGGCGAGCTCGAGCCGTTCGATCGCCGGCCCGATCAGTTCGCCGCTGATGTCGGGCACGGCCACGGGCTCCGGACCGAGCGACAGGAGAATTTCGACGATCTCGCCTCGCTCGATGTTGGTCCCGGGCGGTGGAGTGATCGAGATGACTTGTCCCGCCGGAATCTCTTCGTCGAACACTTCGCCGAGGGTGTTGCCTAGCCCCTGCTCGGTGAGTGTCTCGAGATAGAGGGAGATGTCCAATCCGGCCTGTGGTGTCGGGACGACCCGGGTCACCGGGCCGAGCGACACGGTGAGGTCGACGGGATCGCCCTGCGGGAGTTCCGGAGCCGCTGCCTCGACCGAGATGACCAGCCCTTCGCCGATCGCCTCGTCGTTGATGCGCGTGATCTCGCCCATCGAGAGGCCGATGGCATCAAGCGTCGCTGCGGCCTGTTGCTCGCTCCGGCCGACGATGTCGGCCGACGGCACACGGACGAGCGGGAGGCCGAGCGAGACCCAGTAGTCGAGCGTCTCGCCTTCCGCAAGGAGTTCGCCGGCAGCAGGATCTGTCCGAATGATCGCCCCCTGGGGAACATCGGCCACACGGTCGAGCTTCTCCGACACGAGCCAGGTGTCGCCGAGTTCCGCGAGTGCGCTCTCGCGGTCCATCCCGACGACGTCGGGCACGGCGAGCTCGGCCGGCAGGGACGCCTCGAACTGGTTGTACGCAAACCAGGCGGCCGCAGCGATGGCCACCGTGGTGAGAAGCAGCCATGGCCAACGGCGGGTCGGGCCATCGTCCTCGTCTGCCGCTCCGGCGATCGAGGGTCCGGACACCTCGGTGGCGTCGACGTCATCCGCTCCCGCCAACTGCGTCGTGTCCAAATTGTCTTTGGGGGTCTGCCGGGTCTCGTCGAGCGCTGTCCGCGCAGCGGCCACCTTTTCGGCCGGGGTCGGCTCCGATACGGGCCGGGGCGTTGCGGGAACCGTCGGGGCCGCCGCAACTGGTGGGGCGGCGGCCGGTTCCGGCGCTTCGTCGTCCAATGGGCTCGATGTCTCGACGACGTCCATCTGGGCATCGACCGACGCATCGACGTCCTCGACCGCCGGCACCTCCGTTGCTGGAGGGACGGGCGTGGCGGCCGCAGCTGCGTCGGGGTCCGGGTCGGGCTGCGGTTCGAGTCGGACCGCCGGTGGAGCCAACACGAGCGCCGTGGGACGCGGTAGTCCTTCGGCCGCTGTCAACAGCGCAACGCCGGCCTTGGCCGAATCCGGCCGATCCTCCGGGTCGCGAATCGTCATCGCTTTCAACGCATCGGCGAGGCGCGGTGGAAGGTCCGGGATCTGCACGTCCTGTTCGACACGGGCCATCAACACTCCGACCGCGGTGTCGCCGGTGAAGACCGGTTCGCCGGTGATTGCCTCGATGAGCGTGAGCCCGAGCGAGTAGACGTCAGACTTTCCGGTCAGTCGCTTGCCCTGCGCTTGTTCGGGCGAGGCGTAGCGAACCGTTCCGACCAGATTCGAGTTCGGCTCGGTCCAACCGGACTCCGCGATCGCCCGGGCGAGCCCGAAATCGGCGATACGCAAGCGAGCGTCTCCGCCGAAGAGCAGGTTGGCCGGCTTGATGTCTCGATGTACGAACCGTTGACGATGGGCAAAGTGCAGCCCTCGGCAGGCTTCGAGGCCAACGGCGATCGCCTGCGACGGCGAAAGGGTCGAACCGGCGTCGAGCATCGATCGCAGGGAGCCGCCACCCAGATGTTCCGTGACCAGAAACGGGATCTCCTGCTCTCCCCAATCGTGGACGGCGAGCACGTTCGGATGGCTCAACGCAGCGGCCGCTTGCGCCTCGGCACGGAAACGGTCGAGAAATGTGGTGTCTGCCACGAGCCCGTCGTGGAGCATCTTGATCGCCACCGGACGGTTCAGATTCGGGTCCTCGGCCAGCCAGACCCACGCCGACGCGCCACGGCCGATCGGCCGGACCAGCTTGTACCGACCTGCGAGTACCCGCCCCGGGCGCGCCGCAAACGGCACGGCGGCCGCTGACGGAGTGGTGGAACCGCTGGTCATCTTTTCACCGTACGCGCTGGGGCTGCGATGGCAGCGCCACCCCCGCAAGAATTCAGGCGTCGCCGGCACCACCGTACGACGACCGCTCGGAGACCGCAGACGACCCGCACCTCGTCGACATCTGAACAGTTCGTAAGAGCACAACAAATCGTGGCTGCTCGGACGGGGTACACGGCCGGCCCGAACGTACGATTGGGCCATGCACAAGAAACAGCGTCTGATCCTGTCGGGTCTGCTCGGCGTCGGCATCGGCCTGCTCGTACTCGCCGGCCTTTCGGGCGGAGGCGACAACGAGGACATCACCGTGACGGCGAATCCGGCGATCGACGCGTTGATCCCGGCCCGCGAATCCGAGATCCTTCGCCGCGACATGGTCGGTATCGACCTTGCTGCGGGGTACGAGGCGACGCTGACGCTGGAGGCCGGCGGCGAGATCATTCCGGTTCCCACCGACCAGATCGATTCCGCTCAGCAGTCGTTGGGGCTCTACACCTACCGTCCGGCCGACGGAAAGGTACTCGAGTTCTTTCCGGCACAGTCGAACTGTGTGACCGCCACCTATTGGCCGGTCGAGGATCGCGATGACGTCCAGACCATTCGGTGGTGCTTCGAAGTCACCTGAGGCTGATGACGCTCAGGTCGGGAGCTCTCCCGTTTCGAGAAGCACCTCGAACTGGGCTTCGTCGAGGATCGGTACGCCGAGATCTTCCGCCTTGGTGACTTTGCTCGCGCCGGGGTCGTTGCCGACCACGAGGGCAGTCGTGTTCTTGGACACCGAGCCGGGCGCTTTGCCCCCTCGTCCCAGGATGGCTTCCTTGGCTTCCGCTCGGCCGTAGTTCGCGAGGCCGCCGGACACCACGATCGACATCCCGGTGAGCGTCGGCTCGAGGGTGGAGACCTTCGGAGCTTCGGGCCGCACTCGTCCTTCGTGCAATTTGCGAACGATCTCCAGACCGACGTCGGAGGCGAACCACTCGACAACGCTCTCGGCGATGATCGGACCGACGCCGTCGACGGCAGCGATCTGCTCCACAGTTGCTGCCGCAACCGCATCGATCGAACCGAACGCCTTGGCGAGCAGCTCGCCGTTGCTCGAGCCCACGTGGGGAATCGCGAGGCCGAAGATGACCTTGCCGAGCGGACGGGTGCGGGAGCTTTCCAGGGCGGCCGCGAGGTTCTCGATGGACGTGTCGCCGAATCCTTCGAACCGACGGAGGTCTTCGGGGTCGAAGAGGAAGACGTCGCCAACGTCGGAGATCAACCCTTCGGTGACGAGCAGGTCGATCGTGCGCTCGCCGAAGTGTTCGATGTCCATCGCTGAACGCTGGGCGAAGTGTTCGATCCGACCGCGCACCTGCGCTGGACAATCGGCGAACGGGCATCGATGGCGAGCTTCGCCTTCCGGCCGCACGAGCGGCCGGGCGCACACCGGGCAATCGGACGGGAAGACCCACGGAACGGACTTCGGATCCCGCTCCGAAAGCACGGGGCCCACGACCTCGGGAATCACATCTCCGGCGCGACGGACGATGACCATGTCGCCGGGGCGAACGTCCTTTGCCGCAACCTGGTCCTGATTGTGGAGCGTGGCGTTGGTGACGGTGACTCCACCGACGAAGACCGGCTCGAGCAACGCGTACGGCGTGGCGCTTCCGTTGGTACCGATGGAGATCGGGATGTCGATCAGCCGGGTGGCGCGCTCTTCCGGCGGCATCTTGTAGGCGATGGCCCACCGTGGCGCCCGAGCTGTGCTGCCGAGCTCGCGTTGCATGGCGAGCGAGTTGACCTTCGTGACGACCCCGTCGAACTCGTAGTCCAGGTCGTGGCGTCGATTCTGGTATTCCTCGATGAAGGCGACGACACCGTCGAGCGAGTCCACCTTGCGGGTGTGGTCGTTGACGGTGAAGCCGATCGACGTGAGGAAGTCGAACGTGTCCGTATGGCTCTGCAGCTCCGGCCCATCGACCACCTGGCCAAGCTGGTACGGCCAGAAGGACAAGCCCCGGGTGGCGGCCACCGCCGCATCCTTCTGCCGGATCGAACCGGCCGCAGCGTTGCGCGGATTCACGTACGCCTTGAGCCCTGCTGCCTCCTGGGCTTCGTTGAGCGCATCGAAGGTGGACCGACGCATGTAGGCCTCGCCCCGCACCTCCACCACGGGAGGAGGTGAACCCGTGAGCGTGTGCGGGATGTCCTTGATGGTGCGAACCGTGTGGGTGACATCTTCGCCGGTGGTTCCGTCGCCCCGGGTTGCCGCCCGCACGAGCTCGCCGTTCTCGTACCGGATCGACAGGGCGAGACCGTCGAACTTGAGCTCGATGGCGTAGGCGTCGATGCTGCGCTCGTCGCCCAGGCGCCGCTCGAGCCGTTCACCCCAGCCGCGCAGTTCGTCGAGGTCGAACGCGTTGTCCAGCGAGGCCATCTTGACCTCGTGTTCCACCGGAGCGAAGGCGGCGGAGGGCGCCCCACCGACGGTGTTGATGATGCTGTCCTCGGCCGCAAGTTCCGGATGCGCGTCTTCCAGGTCACGCAGTTCGCGCTGGAGCCGATCGAAGTCGGCATCGGGCAGCTCGGGTGTGTCCTGCTCGTAGTAGAGGCGGCTGTGGTGGGCGACGAGCTCTCGGAGCTCGGCGATTCGGCTGGCGGGGTCGAGTTCTGTGGCCACGGGGCGATGTTATCCCGGGCCTGTGTCGCTACGTTTGGGGCCGTGAATCTCGTCGAACTCCAGCTGCTCCGGGTCCTCTGGCTGGTGCTGCCCTTCGTGGCCGGACCGGTCTTCGAGGCAGCGATGGACGACGGCGAGCGAAGCTTGCAGGTCGGCGGTGGCATCCTGCTGTGGGTCGTGTGGGGTGCGCTCCTGATCACGCTGATGGTTCCCCGCACCGAGTCGCTCACCGTCATCCGCGTTGGTATCCCGGGCGCCCTGCCACTGCTGCTTTGGGCGCTCCTTGCCGGCGGAGCGGACGCAGAAGCGGCGTTCGTGGCACTGAGCACGGCCATCGCCGCCATCTGCGGGTTGCTGGCATGGCGTCCTCCGATCGGCGATGCCTTCGTCGACGGCTCGTCCTACGGCGACGAGCGGCGCTTTCTGCTCCGCACCCCCGGAGCGCTTGCCATCGGACCGCTGTTCGTCGTGTGCGCCGTGATCATCGCCGGGCTCACCATCGGTCCCGTGTATCTCCTGACTCAGCAATGGGTCGCCGGCGTGATCTTCGTTGCGATCGGTCTCCCGGCGGCATGGTCGGCCGGGAAGGCGCTTCACCGGCTGTCGCAACGATGGCTGGTCTTCGTGCCGGCCGGCGTGGTGGTACACGACAAGACGGCGCTGCGCGAGCCGCAGCTCTTCCGCGTCGAGGACGTCTCGAGCTTCGGGCCGGCCCATGCGGACGCCGCAGACAACGCCGAGGACCTGACGCTCGGTTCGATGGGCCTCGTGCTCGAGGCGGAGCTGAAGACGACGCAGAAGATCATCCTCAACTCCGCCGGTTCCGAGGTCGAGACGACCGAGATCGATGCCTTCCTCGTCGCACCCACCCGACCCGGCGCGGTGGTGGCCGAGGCGATCGACCGGGGCTTCAGCACCGCCTGATGGCTGAAGCGCTGCTGTTCGACTTCTTCGGCACGCTCGTCGAGTACCGGGCGGAGCGGGTCGGGCACGGCTATCCGCAGACGGTGGAGCTGGCCAAGTCGCTCGGGTTCGACGGCGACCACGACCAGTTCGCCTCAGCGTGGGACGCATCGATGTCCGCGTTGGAGCGGGAGAGTCGACTGACGCTGCGAGAATTCTCGATGTTGGATGTCGCGGCGGCCTTCTGCGCCGGGAACGCATTGCCGTGCGCCGAAGCGGAGACGGAGGCGCTCGGGCGAAGCTTCGTCGGAGAGTGGTCGCATCACGTCGTGCCGATCGATGGCGTCGCCGAGATGTTGGGTCGTCTTGCGGCCGATCATCGAATCGCCGTCGTGTCGAACACGCACGACCGGACCATGGTCCCCGACATGTTGGTGGCCATGGGCGTCGCCGACCTCATGACTGCTGTCGTGCTGTCGGTCGATCACGGCTGGCAAAAGCCGCACCTCTCGATCTACGAGGCGGCAATCGACCAGGTCGGATCTGCGCCAGGCAGCACCGTGTTCATCGGCGACAACGTCGAAGCGGATCATGCCGGACCGAAGCGGATGGGGATGCAGGCCTTTCTGATCGACCCCGCCGACGTCCACGGCGTTCCGGTGATGGAGCGGCTCGCCACCGTGCTCGACCTCGAGGCAGCACTGGCTTCGTCTGGCTGATCCGATCAGCAGCCCATTCTCGTCTGCGGATCAGCGTCGGTCGGCTGTAGATGGTCGGCCGCGATGACGCGCATTCCAACGGACGACGCGTTCGGCATCCCGTGCCTCGTACTCGCGGAGCGCAGATGCCGCGGTCCATTCGTTCGACGGACTCCCGCCGGCGGCGATCGAGTCG
Source organism: Acidimicrobiales bacterium (assembly GCA_020628865.1). Taxonomy (GTDB): domain Bacteria; phylum Actinomycetota; class Acidimicrobiia; order Acidimicrobiales; family SHLQ01; genus SHLQ01. The sequence goes on along the minus strand of JAHDEJ010000013.1, from coordinate 3,451 downwards.
AACTGCATCGTGAACCACGCGGTGACCCCGCCCGGCGGTGGATCGTCGAACCGCGGAAACGTCGGATCGCTGCCGGAGCCGGTCGTCCACGACTGGGGCAACCAGGGATCCAGCACCATCGTGCGGGCCAGACCGACGAGGTCGGCGGTCCCCGATTCGACGAGCCGCTCCGCCTCGGCGCGGGTCTTGATTCCACCGGTGAGCATCAACGGGACATCCGTGACGTCACGGGCCCGGCGCGAGACGTCGGCGTAGTACGCACCCGACGAGACCCGATCGGATGCGGATGCCGCACCGGGGAAGTAGGTGCCGCCGCTGATGTCGATCAAGTCTGCGCCAGCGGCCCCGAGCCGGCCGATGACCGCAAGCGAGTCCGCTTCGGTGAAGCCGCCTTCGAGCTCGTCGGTTGCGTTGATCTTGACGCCCACGGCGAACGCGGAGCCGACTTCGGAGCGGACTGCCTCGAGCACCTCGGTCACAAGGCGACCACGCTTCTCGATCGAACCGCCGTACGCATCCGTGCGGCGGTTGAACAGCGGCGAGAGGAACTGGCTGAGCAGGAATCCATGCGCAGCGTGCAGTTCCACGCCACTAAAACCGAACGCCTTCGCGAGCGCCGCCGACCGGGCGAACCTCGCCGGCAGCTCCCGCACCTCGTCGAGCGACAGCGCGGTGCATCGCACGCCCGGGAGATCGAGCGCCGACGGGCCGACGGGTTCGCTGATGGGTGGGAACGACATCGCGCCCGCGTGGCCGAGTTGTGGCCACAGCCGACCGCCGGACGAGGCGCTCGCCGCGAGCCTGCGCATGGCGGCTTCATCCGCGCTCGCATCGAGGACGAGGTTGCCGGGCTTCTCGGGATGTCCCGGGCCGATCTGGACCTCACCGATGATCGAAAGGGCCGCCCCGCCCTCTTCCCAGCGCTCGTAGAGCCGAACCTGCTCGTCCGTCGGCCTGCCTGTGCCGTCCCCCATCGAGTCGGACATCGCCGCTTTCACGATCCGGTTTCTGAGCATCAGCCCGCACGGCAAGGAGAACGAGGATCCGAGAACGGAGGTTGGCGCGCTGTTCATCGGTCCACCCTAGGTTCGGCCGACACCGGCCCCTGCGCCCTCGTAGCATCCGGGCATGGACCTCCACACCGCCACCACCTGGGCCGCCGACCGGAAGAACGCCGTGTTGATCACGTTGCGCAAGGACGGTCGTGCCCAATCATCCGACATCGCCTATGCGTCCGCCGGGGATCGGTTCCTCATCTCGGTGACGGCTGGGCGAGCCAAGACGTCGAACATGCGCCGGGACCCCCGGGTGGTCCTGCACATCACTGAACCCGATTCGTGGAGCTATGTCGCCTTCGACGGAACCGTGGAACTCTCGCCCGAGGCGGCCGACCCGCACGACGCCACGTGCGACCTGCTCGTCGACTACTACGAGCGTGTCGCCGGCGAGGCGCATCCCGATTGGGAGGAGTACCGGCAGGCCATGGTGATCGAGCGACGCCTCGTCGCCACCCTCTCCCCGACGACGGCGGTCGGGCAGGTCCACTGACATGCGGTTCGCCGCGCTCGCACTCGTGAGCGTCGCGACCACCGTCGTCCTGCTCGTGCCGGCCGTGACCGGCGCCGACGGGTTCCCCGTCTCGACCCACCCGATGTATGCCACCGCCCGGCCCGCAGATGCGTCCTTCATCTCGGCCGAGGCAAGTACCGCCTCGGGCACGACCGTCGAACTGTCGATGCGTCAGATCGCCGACACCGACGATCCGCTCGTGGCCGAGGCGCGCCTCCGACGCGCGGCCCGGGCCGATGATGGCCGGGCCCAGTGCGAGCGGATCGCGAGCCGCGTCGCTGCGACCGACGCCATCGAGACGATCAGGATCGTCCGAATCCGCGCACCCCTGACCGATTTCGTCCGTACCGGCCGTGCAACCGCAACCGTGGACGTCCTGACGACCTGTCGACTGCCATGACCGCAGCCACTGCGAGCCGGATGCCGATCGACTGGTTCTCGCCGACCGTGGACAGCGGTGCGATGCTGCGGTGGAGTCGGCTCGCCGGGGCCGTGATGCTCGGCTACCTGATCGTTCGTGCGCCTGCCCTCCTCGCGGCACCGACGACGTGGGAACCGGTCGGCGCCCTCCGTCCGCTCGGGAGTCCGCTCCCCCGCCCGATCCTTGCGATCGTGTGGGCTGCCGGACTCCTGGGTTCGGCCTCGCTGCTCGTCGGTCGATTCCTGCGACCGGCCTCGCTGGCGCTCTGCACGGCCGCGCTCATCCTCTTCACGCATCGGTCCTCGGGCGGTCAGATCCTGTGGTTCGACGTGCTACCGACGCTCCACATCCTGGCGTTGGCTGCAGGACTGCTGCTCCAGCCCCCCAACCGGGTCGACGCTCGACTTGCGGGTTGGGCGCTGCGGTTGGCCTCGCTGATGACGGTGGCCACCTACGTGGTGGCCGGCGTGGCCAAGCTCCGCATCGGCGGCCTCGGCTGGATTGCCGATGGGGTGCTCGAGCGGCACATCACCTACTCCGCAATGCGGCTGGACGTACTCGGTGGGACCGCCTCACCGTTGGCCGCGCCGCTCGTCGACCTCGGCATCGCCTCGGCGCCACTCGCCGTTGCGGTGATCCTGATCGAGCTGGGTGCGCCGGTTGCGCTCGTGAATCGGCGCTGGGCCATGGCGTGGGCGGCGGCTGCGTGGCTGATGCACGCCGTGATCGCCGCGACGATGTTCGTCGTGTTCCACTGGCCCCTGTTCGGCGTGGCGTTTCTGCCTCTGATCCTGGTGTTCGCCGATCAGGACTCGCCCGAGGCGAGACGCTCCGCGTAGTCCTCCACGGTGATCGTTCCCTCCTTGGCGGTACGGGCCTGATCCTCCGCCGACAGCGAGTCCTGCAGCAGATCGATCCGCTTCCAGGACGCATGCGGTTGTGTGCCCTCGGCATCGGGCACGTACTTGGAGGACTCGACCCGGGTGTGCGGATGGATGTAGCGGGCGCAGTTCACGAAGACGGAGTCGACGGTGGCTCGCACGATGCCGATCGCGCCGGGCCACGCTTCGGCGAGCGCGTCGTCGGGTCCGATCTCGGCCGAGTAAGTCGCGGTCGCCTGCACGCGCACGCGGTGGGGCGTCTCGAAGTCGATGAACAGCAGGCCGATCTTGGCGGTCTCGGCCACGTTGCCCATCGAGAGGAACATCCCATTCCCGTCGTAAGCGGGGAAGGCGATCGTCTTCGGATCGAGAACACGGACGACACCCACACCGCCGCCCTTGTGCGAGACCGTAGGCTCGCCCTTCGAGTTCACCGAGGACAGGAAGAAGAAGTCCCGAGACGAGATGAATTCGGCGTGGTCGTCAGGGATGGTGTCGGTCACGATGGCGAACTCCATCGTGTCGGCTAGCGGCTGCGACCCGTGTGCGGCCTGCACCGCTCGTTGGGCTTCGGTGTAGA
>JAHDEJ010000012.1 GCA_020628865.1 Acidimicrobiales bacterium | reverse complement strand
TTTCGGTGCCCTCGAACAGGCTGGTGACGTTGCCGGCGCCGTCGGTGAACTGCGGTGGTGTAGCAGCGTTCGCGATGGTTCGGGTTTCGATGGTGAGCGACGTGAGGATCTCGCCGGCCGGGGCAGTCCAGGCGCCAGCACCGTCGAGCACGACACGCTCGGGACGAAGGCCGACAACCGGGACGCCGATGGTTTCGCATTCGACGCCGCTGATCGGGACGTACGGGGCGGTGAACCGGTCATCGACGTAGGTGCCGGTGACCGTGCGGGTGAGCAGGCCGGCTGCGTCGCATTCGATCTTGGCGGCCTCGAAGTAGCGGACGATCACCGAGCCGTCGCCGTTGATGTCGTCGCACATTTCGTGGATATCGATCTGGAACGACTGGCCGGTCGAGCAGGCGCCGAGCGTGTGCCCGGCCGGAAGGACGTAGGGGACCCCATCGGGGGTTCGCATGTCTGAGGTGAGGTAGGTGCCGGTGTCTTCGTCCCACTGGTAGGCGGCGACGACGTCAGCGACCTTGAGACCCGCCGCGTCGTAGACGCACCAGTGCAGGGGCGCGATTTCGCGGTCGTTCGGGAACGTGACCACACCGCCACCGCCGCCGCCACCGGCGTCGTTGAGGTCGGCGATACCGCCGTGCGGGTCCTGGGCTCCGAGGGCTCGAGGGTTCCGAATGGGCATCAGGAGACTCCTGCAGTCGAGTGGAGATCGATGAGTGTCGCAGCGTGTGCCGAGGGGTCTCGCCAGATGATGTACGTCTGCTCGGCGATGTACTCGTACCGGTTCTTCAACCGGTCGAGGGCTTCACGCTGATGCTGGGTGGTGGGCTGGTTCAGGTCGGGGGTGACGAAGATTTCTGAGCTGGCCCACCGGTATTGGCCGGCGGCGTACGCCCAGTGGAGCGAGTCGTCGCCGGTCGGGACATTGCCCGTTGCGGCGCCGAGCGCGCCCGGACCGGAGCCGGTGTAGCCGTTGCCCTCGATCACGTAGTGGTTGCCGACGACCGTGTACCAGCCGCCGTTTTCCCAGTAGATCTGCTTGCGGGACGCCCACTCGAAGACGGTCGCCGGGGTGGCGTGGATGACGCCGCAGCCCTGATAGTTGCGGGCCAGGTACTGGATGAGGTCACGCAGCGCATACCAGGCCGACTGGGCGGCGCCGCCATCGATGAGCTCTGGGCCCGGGTCGGTGAACGGGTTGAGGGGCGGCGGGGCGGAGAGGGGATGGACTTGGCCGGCCGACGTCACCATGTCGGTGAGGACACCGGTCCAATGCGTGTGCTCGACCGCGGCGGCGGCGGAGATCTTCAACATGTCCTGGGAGAGCTTGGGGAGCTTCGCGCCGACAGCGGGGAGGGCCGGGCCACCGGCGGGCTGGTAGACGACGAAGCTGTCGGTGATCACGATGTCGTCGTCGCGGTTCGGGATCAGGTCGGTCTGGTCTTTGTCCGGGCCGTTCGGCGCGCAGCGCATCGCGTAGGTGAGGGCGTCGTGCGTCGGGTTCGGTACGAACTGGACGGCGTTCTGCCACTCGGGGCTGGTGAAGTCGGCCTTGAACTGGGACTGGAGCAGGGAGGTCTTGCGCGGGATGAGGGGTGGCGCTTCAACTGGGAAAGCGGGACCAGCGGGCATTTCGGCTCCAGTGCGTCAGGGAAGAGAGAATCGAAGGGGCAGGGACGAGGGTTCGGAGCCGGCCGGGGACTTGGGACGCAGTACCACCTGCTACCCCCGATGAGCCGAGACCCCAGCCCGAAGGCTGGGACCCACCGGGGGCCCCGAAGGACCCCCGACCGGCCGCCGATCGGCTAGCAGGCGAGGACGATTTCGCCGGCCTTGACACCACGCGGGCACTGAGCGATGGGGAGCTTGACGCTCTCGTACCCGATCTTGCAGACCTTGGTCCACTGCTCAGCAAAGATGTGGAGGTCGTTCTTGGTGTTGAGGATCGAATCGCGGACGATGCCGAGATCGAGGGTTCCGCCGTCGAGGCGGATGAAGGTGCCCGGTGCGAACAGGTAGCCAGCGACCTCGGTCGGGAGATCGTTGAGCGCACCAGCGGCCTGCGGGCCGAAGATGCCGTCGTTGGCGCCAGGTGCCGACTCCTGACCCTGGGCCACGGTGGCCGAGGTCGGGAGGTTGTAGAAGAACACCAGGTTGATCCGGTGCTTCGCGAAGACGGCACGGAGAGCGCCTTCGGGGTCACGGCCGAAGTGCCGCTCGCCACCACGGAACGCGTCGATCGCGTTCAGGTACTGGACGACGTCGTTGACCATGAAGGTCAGCGGGTCGTCCATGTTCATCCGATGGCGCTTGCGGTAGCCGTACGCGGCGGTGAGGACCCGGGACACCATGTCGGACTGGGCCGAGAAGATGTCGGCGGCAGCCATGCCGGTGATCGCGGTGGAGCCGGCATCGATGTCGTTGAGGTACATGATCTCCTTGGCCTCGGTGTACGCAACACCGAGCTGGTAGATCGCCTCGCGGGTGAAACCAGGCCATGCCCGGTAGGTGAGGTTCGAGAACTGGATGATCCTCGAGATCGAGGACACGCAGCACTGGGCGAGCGCCGGGCAGGTGACCTCGATGACGGCCTTGTCCGGGTACGTGGCCGACGGCTCGGCTTCCTGAGCGCAGTCGCGGGAGCTGACGCCACCGGAGAGGTACGCCCAGTCCGGCGGGACCACGTAGCGGATCTGACCCTGCGGGGCAGAGACACGCGGCAGGTTCGCTTCGACCGGACGGTGCGCCTTGGCGAGCCGGAAGAAGCTGTAGTCGGTGGTCTCGGGGAGACACACCGCACCGGATGCGATCAGGCCGGTCGGGCCGTTGTGCGCTTCCTGGGCTTCACGCTGCAGGTTGAGCAGCGTCTCGAAGTTGGCGAACTCGTCGGCGCCGAGGCTCGGGAGCGAGTCGTCGTCGATGGTCGACGTGGCGAGCACGACGTCGTCGCCGCCAGCCTTGATCTTGGAGAGGCCGAGGCGGGTCTTGGTGAGGCCTTCGGCGAGCTGGTCGATGGTGAGCATGTCGCCACCGGAGAAGCCCTGCATCTGGTTGGTGGCCACGAAGTTGACGTGGTCGATGCCGGCACCGCCACCGTTGCCGGTGTTGTCGCGGTCGCCGGGGGCATTGGCCTGCATCTGGGCGGCGCGCTGGGCGGCCGAGAGGCTCGTGTGGGCCTTGTCGCCGTGATCGCCGAGCGACTCGTCGTCGGTGTCGACGTCTTCGTCGACGGTGTCGGTCTCGTTGGAGGCCTCCGACTTGTCGTCGTCGGCGTCCTCGTCGGCCATCTTCTTCTTGTTCTTCTTGCCCTTGAAGTCGGCGTCGTCGTCGGCTTCGTCGTCGTCGGAGAGTTCCTCGTCGGCGTCGTCGGCGGCCTCGTCGTCGGCGACTTCCTCTTCGCTGGATTCGAAGGCGGCAGCGACGCGGGCCTTGCGCTCGGCGGAGGCCTCGGCCTTGGCCTTGCGGTCGGCGAGTTCGGTTTCGATGGCGGACAGGTGACCGCCGAGGGTTTCGAGCTCAGCGAGCTCGTCGTCGTTGTCGACGGAGAGGCCTTCGGCCCGCTCGCGGATCTGGTCGGCTCACGAAGCGAGGGCGTCGGTCATGGTGGCCGAGAAATCGGTGGGGAACTGATCGAGTTCGGGAAGATCGAACATGGCTGGTGGAGTCCTTTGCGGAACAGCGGCCGCACAGGGCCGCGACGGATGAGGTGTTGTTCCGCGGTGGGCTCCACCCGTTCCGCTTTCCACCAGCTACACCGGTAGACAGAGTCACCATACGCCGAAAGTATCAGCGATGGTGTTTCTTCGCTCAGACTCTCCTGAATGCCACGAGCTGAGAGACGTTGTTCCGTGGCGTCCGTTGCACCCGACCAGCCGGTTGCTTGCGGGGTCGAGTGATGAGGTAGAAGCGGCCTTCGAGCACGAACTTCTCGTCAGGCAATGCTTCGATGGCGTCCTGCACGATCCGTGGCTGATCGGTGTAGGTGCCGCCATTGATCATCGCCTGGCACTTGACGAAGCAGCGGCCACCGACCGCCGTGCAGCGGGCAGCGCCCTGCGAGCCGCGCACGATCAGTTCCAGCATCTCCGCTCGGGTCGTCGGCTCGAGCAGCCCGTACCGGTCATCGAAGCCCTGGTCACGTCGACCAGCGAGCCGGTAGGGCGGGTCGTAGACCACTGCCTGGAAACGGTCCCACCACTGATGCGGCGGCTGACGGGCGTCCTCGGTGAAATCGCCACGCTTCGGGTCGAGATCGTTGGCCACGAGCTCGGCCGGCCGATGCTTGTCCCAGAACTTGCCGAGCCCGTACGTCAGGTCGAGCACCGGAGAGTCGATCCAGCCGAGGCGGGCGATGTCGGCGATCATCTCGGCGTTGTTGCGCCAGCCCCCAGCGGCGAGCACATCCGTCACAGCCCGGCCGCCTTCCGTGAGGCGCGGGCGCGGCGCATCGATTCGGCCCACTCGACCGGATGGATCGACGAGTAGTGCACGAACACCCGATTCAGCTCATTCGCAGACACCTGCGCGACGTCGAACTTGCGGGCGCACAGCCGGCAGCGCCACGTAATCCCACCCTCGGGGCGGGACGTGATCGTGCCGAGCATCAGAGGACCTTTTCGAACCACAACAGCTCAACGAAGCCCGGAAACCAGCGGGTCTGGGCGTACGGAGCCGACAGGAACTCCTCCGGGAACGAGATCGTCCCCGACACCTCTCCCCCACTGTCGAGCTCCTCGCGCGGGAGCCGGATGCGCCGGAACCGGCCCATCATCGGCTGAAGCCCGACCGGCACCTCGAGCGACACGACCGTCGACACGTGCACATGGCCTGCGTCATGGTCCCACTCGACGTCAAGAATGTCGGACGGGTCCAGGGCGGCCTTCGTGGACTTCAGGATCAGCCCAAAGTCCTCCGGGACGACCGGCCGGCCCTCGATCGACAGGTTGTGGTTGGCTTCGACCCCCGACAGGGAGCCTTCGATGTGCATGGTCATGCGGCCGATGCGGCCAACCAGTTCGGGGACGTCGTCTTCGACGAACCACGGTGGGTCTTCAGCCATCAGGGGTCTCTCCTGGGGTTGGGGTGGCCCAGCGGGCGTTCAGATCGCCGCCCGACGCGCGCCACGGGTTCTTTCCCGGCCGCCGGTTCATGCGCTGCTCGGCGACTCGGTGATGCCGGATCCGGTTCTCCCAGTAGGCGTCCATCGCGTGCCATGCCTTGCGGGCGAGGTCGTCGGTCTCGGACTTGTCCCAGATCCAGGCGTACAGCTGAGTCGTGAACGGATCGAGCTCTCGGGTGCCGGTCCAGCTGTCGAGGATCGTGACGACCGACCCGGGCGGCAGCTCAACGATCAGCCGTGCCATCTCCCGAAGGACGAGCGGGGCTTCCCAGTCGAGCTCGGGCATCGCGGTGACGGCCTCGGCTTCGAGGTCGAGTTCGTCGACCGGCATCGCCAGGTCGTCATCGTCGTCGCTGGGCCCGAAACGGTTCTTCCGATCCATACGGATCAAGATACTGCGTTCGTATCAGAGTGTTCGAGTCGGGACGCGAAGGAGCCCCGGGAGACCCACGCCGCATTGGGGTCTGCCCGGGGCTGTCCTGACCGCCCGTCAGGAGAACGCGGCCATCGCCTTTTCCTTGCGACGCTCGGTGTAGTCGGCCATCAGCACGTCGACCATCTCGCGGAGCTCCGACATCTCGGCGTGCTCGGCCGTGGCCTTCGGGGTCGCGACCGGCAGGCCGGTCATCGCCGCGATGTTGCCGTTGGCGTCCCACGACACCTTGAGGTTGCCCTTCGGTGCGCCCGACGCGACGAGGCCCAGGTTGAAGCCCGACATGTTGACAGCGAGCATGGCGACGCACTCGAGCTGGTCGCCGTACGGCAGCGACTCCATCGGGCGCCAGTCCGGGGAGATGTCGCACATGCGGAGACGGGCAGCGTCTTCCTCGGTGGTGCCCGGCGCCATGATGCCGGCGACCTCGATGCCGTGCTCGGTGTCGTAGAACCGGGCGCCAGCGAGCAGCTTGCCCGTGTCCGCATAGGCGGCGGCGACATCGGCCGGAGGGATGTACTCGTCGGTCGGGACGTGGTCCATGTCGCCGAACACTCGGCCGACCGACACGACCGAGCCGTCCGAGCACAGCACCGTGCCGGGCTCGTGCAGCATCGCGTAGTTGGTCTTCGAGCGGGGCGGATGGATGCGCTGACCGATGAACGACAGGTGCACGGCATCCCACGTGGTCACGAGACCAGACAGGACACCGTTCTCGTCGACCCGGAACGGTTCGGTCGTGTTCTTGCAGGCGAACACCTCCGGGTCGGGCTTGAGATCCCACGGCGAGATCGAGCGGACCTTGCCACCCGACGCCACGAGACCAGGCACCTCTTCGACCGGGACGGTGCGCCAGCCATCCTCGACCGCCTCGACGGGCATGCCGAACGACACCGAGATCGAGCGGAGCGCACCGGCCGCAGCGAGGGCTTCGTCGCCCTTGTGCACGTCGATGATCGCCTTCTCGAACGCAGGCATCGGGGTGACGGTGGCCGCCATGATCTTGGCCTTGTGGATCCGGAACAGGCCCTCCTCGAAGTCGTAGGAGTATTCGACGTCGGACAGGTCGACCGAGATGCCGCGCATCGTCTGCTCGGCGAGCATCCGCTTGGCTTCCTGACCGTTGGTGCCCGAGTCGAAGTAGCCGTATCCCCACACCGAACCGTCGGTGCGCGGCTCGAGTCGGGTGATCTTGCCGGCGGGGACCGATCCGTAGTGGCCGCCCATGTTCTGGAACGACGCCATCAACGTGATCGGCAGGTCGCGCCAGCCGAGCGCGTTGTCGTCGATGATGCGGCCGTCGCCGGTCGTGATGCCCTGGTAGACGATCGGGCCCGACCATTCGTAGTCCTCGTTCGGGCCGGTGCCGTCGGCGGAGTCCTTGATCTCGGCGAACTCGGCCGTCTGGCTCAGCTCGGCAGCGACCTGCTTGGCCAGCTCGGCCGTGTCGATCGTGATGCCGTCGAGGGTCCCGGAGACGACCGGGCCGCCGGATCCCTCGGAGAGGGTGTTGCCGTCGGTCGCGGGCTCGGTGATGGTGTCATCCATTTCTGGATCCTTTCGTTCGGCCCGCAGGCCTGTTGCGGTCGTGGACGCTTCGGTCGAGGACTCGACGAAGCAGCGGCAGTGGATCCGGAGCCCGACCGGAAGGTTCGGGTCCAGGGGGAAGCGGGCCTGGTGGCCGGCGACGTCGAACATCTCGTCGTCAGCGGGCCGGATGGTCTGCCCGTTCGGTGGGGACGCGGCGTGCTCGTCGCGGGTCCGATCGTCGAGGATCGTGTTCCAGGTCAGCTCTTCGCCATCGGCGAACGCTCGGGCCCACTGGGCGCCCTGTTCGAGCGCGACGGTTTCACGGGCGACGAAGGCTTCGAGGTTCTCGGCCGATAGGACACCGGAGCGGAGCGCTGCGGCGAGCTCTTGGCCGGTTTCAGCTTCGAGGTCGGTGATCGTGTCGAAGATGTGTTTGCGCACCGTGGCGAGGAAGTTCTGCCACGGAGTCAGGAACGCCGACGCCGTGTCGAACATGAAGTCGACGTCGTCGCCCTCGGTGGAGAAGTTGCCCGCTTCGGTGATGATTTCGCGGTTCAGCTCGTCGACCTGGTCGAGCATGGTGCCGAAGGCGCGCTCGTCGATGAGGAGCGAATGGCCGGAGTCGACCGACGCGACAATGCCGTCGACCACAGAGTCGACGGCAGCATTGAGGGCTTCGAGGAGCGTCACAGGAGCACTCCCCGATCAGTGAGCGGCCCGACGTTCGCGACGCCAAGCGAGTTCTCGACCAGTGCCCGCGGCACCCGATAGCCGGTTGCCGGGTCTTCGTTGAGGGGCGACTCGAAGGCGGCTTGAGCCAACACTTCGAGGCTCATGCAGATCTCGTTGACGATGAACACGGCGTCGGAGTCGGCCGTGACTCGGTCCACGCCGGACGCTTCGAGCACGTCGCGCACCCACCGTCGGCCCTTGCGAGACAGCTCGTTCCAGGCGCCGTCGAAGAGGCGGCCACCGTCGATGTTCATGTCAGCCAGGCCGGCTCGGCCGCAATCGGCGAGCGCTTCGGGGAATGTCATCTGACGCCAGCCGGCGCGGGCCTCGTACTTCGCTTTGTCGGCCTGGCTGAAGAGCCGGTTGGCCGCCCGCTCCAGGGCTTGACCCATGGCCATTTCAGCGGCTGCATGGAGCTGCTCGAGCACGATGGACGCAGTCGTGTCGGGCTGGTCAGGTTCTTCGCGGGTCTGCGTGTCGTCGGCCGGGTCGCCGTCGACCTTCTCCCGATCGGCGATGTCTTCGTTCGAGTCGTCGACCGCGTTCTTCGCCGAGTTGTCGCTCTCCTCTTCGGGGAGCGGCTCAGGCATCTCCAGGTCGAGGCCCTCCCAGTAGCCCATCTCGTCGAGGAGCAGGATCGCCTTGCGGGCATCGTCGGCCGTCTTGCGCTCAATGAGCCGCTGACGGAACCGGATGCGCTTTTCGTCCTCGTCGGCCAGGTCGACTTCGGGGTCGTAGCCGTTGGCGCGCATCATCGCTTCCTCGGAGAGGGCGTCGCGATCGAACAGGGCACGAGACGACGGGCCGGCGTCTTCACGGCCGATCAGGGTCGAAACGTCGTAGACGATCCGATACCAGGCCGCTTCAGCCTGGGTGACACCATCGGCGATGATCGCCGGTTGGAAGTACGACTCGAGCACGAAGTCGGCGAACAGGTCACCGGTCGGGACGACGTGCTTGAGGATCAGGTCCTTGTCGAGCGACACCTGACCCCAGTGGTTGGAGTTGCCCTTGCCGTTGACGTACTCGGGCGGAACGTCAATGCCCTGCGCAAGCCGCTGAAGCAGCTCTTGGCGCAGGGCAGATGTCTCGGCCGAGATCGGACGGGTCACGTCGATCAGGTGGATGTTGTCTTTCTGGTCGGCGGGGCCGCGGAACACCAGCGGCACCATTCCCGCCGTCGAGGTGCGGTCCTGGACCGGGGCCGACATGTGCTCGATGAGGGCTTCTTCGACCTCGTCGAGTTCGTCGTCGTTGCCGGCGCCGCCTTCGAACTTGTCGTCGGGCCCGAACGAGATCTCGTGCGGGACGTACAGGATCCCGGCCGACAGGCGGGACTTGGCCTGCGCTTCGATCATCTGGGTGAGGAGCAGCAGTTCCTTGCAGATGTCGATGACACGGCGCACCGGGGAGTCCGGGTCTCCGGAGATGGCGTGGTGCGGCCGGTGGAGCCGCTGCAGGAACGCCTTCTTCGGGAGCGGTTCGCCGCCGGAGCCGGTGAGGTCTTCGGGCAGGCCGTCCTGCCGCTTCTTGCGGACACCGATCCGCTTGAGGCCTCCGGTCTCGGAGTCCTTCTCGAGCTCCATCGACGAGAGGAACTCGTACCAGATCCGGTCTTTCTTGATGCCGTCCTTGGGGTCGGGGATGCCGACCAGATGCGTTTCGCCGGCGATGAACAGGCCGAGGAACGCGCGTCGCTTCAGCTCACGCTGCCCACCGGTCCGGCCGGTGAACTCGCGCATCGCCTTCTTGGTTGTTGGCCGATGGCAATTGACCCAGCCGTACTTCTTGTTCTCGGCCAGTTCACCGGAGATGAGCTTTGGCTTGGGGTTGTTGTTCTCGTCCAGTTCGGCCATGCGCTGGACGCGCAACTCACCTCGCGCCCCTGTGTTGGCGACGAGGTGAGCGATGTAGCCGAGTTCACCGATGCGGTCGGTGTAGTAGTACGCCTCCTTGCACCACTCTTCTCGCCGGAATGCTCCAGCGTTGTGGTGCACGGTTCGGTGTCCGTGGTGGTTGATACGCGCGAACTGTTCGGGCTTGCCTCGTGCCATACCCTCCGGACCATAGACCGCGATTGCGTATCATAATGATTCTTCCGGTTCAGAGGTAGCGGCGGGTCAGCCCCTTCAATGGTGCTTCGGCACGGTCGGCGAGCATGGTCGGGAAGTGCTCACGCGGGTCCGGGCGGACCAGCGCATCACAGAACTCGCCGTCACCCCAGTAGAGGCGACCGGCCTGAAGAATCGCGGCGGCGGTGACATCAGGCGACCACTCCTTCCTGTTCACCGCCACCACGCGGGCCGTCTGGGAACCGACAACAGCCAGAAGCATGATGTCGGCATCTCCCTCGTCGACCCAGATCTCGCAACCTGGAAACTTCAGTGCCAGCAGACCGATGGGCCCATGTTTGGAGCCGCTCATGATTTTCGGTCCTTGGGCTTGGGAGCGGCCTTCTTCGGGACCCCCTGGTCGATCATCGACCCGGCCGGCCCTGGCCGAGCGCCGGGGCGGGTTGGCCGCGCTTGCTGCATCCGCATTTCGCGGTCGTGCTGGCGTTGGGCGAGGCGCTGCGCGGCCGTCACCGGCTCGCGTTTCTTCGCTCTGAACTGTTCGCTCCCGGAAGGGCCGTAGTGCGTCATCGATGATCCTCCTGATCACTGGTCTTCAGCAGCCGCAGCAGCGGCCTTGGCTTTGTCGCGTGCGATCCGGGCGTAGAACCCTTCGCGGTCCGTGCGCTTCGCCATCTCATCGAGATCAGGCCCGGCCATTTCGTCGAGATCGGCCTGCGGGAGCGCCTTCGGGGCCGGAGCGAGCTCGGGCACCGGGGCCTCGACGACCTCGGCCGTTGCGGAAGCGACGCCGGATCGGGTGCTGAACTGCTCGAGTAACGACACGTCGAGGACGGTCTTGGCTCGGGTGCAGGCGACATACAGCAGGCGCAGCTCTTCGGGGGATGCTTCGCCGTCTTCGTACGAGTCGGGGTGGCGGGAGAAGTCCTGAGCGAGTCGGACCTTGGGCCAAGCAAGGCCCTTTGTTTTGTGGCCAGTGGCCAGAACGACGTCGGCTCGATCCTGGCGTTCCTGATCACGCAGGACCGAAATGATCTTGTCGATCCCGAAGTCGGCGATCAGCCGAACCAGCAGAGCGAGATCGCCGCCAAGCGGGTCTTCCTTCACGTACCGCTCAACCTCGGGCCAGCTGGAGAAGCAGACGAGGTCTGGGTGGAAGACGGTCTTGCCGGCCATCAGCTCGCGGGCGGCCTCGCAGAACCGAACAACGTCGTCTGCTCCGCCGATGATGTGGAAGGAGCGGCCCTGTTCCATTGCAGCGAACGCACCGCGGACGGCGGTGGCGTTGGTGCGTGACAGGATGCAATCGGGCTCAGCCTCGGCCCGGACTTCGGAAGGTCCCCCTGCGCCGATGATCCGCATGTCGGTGCCGAGCTTGGTCAGGATCGAGTTGGCGACGTCTGCGATTGGGGGGCCGAATCGGAAGCTGTTGGTCAGCTGGGTGACGTTGGCGTCGGGCAGGTACGGGGCGAGGTTGGTTGCCCCCATCCAGCCGTAGATGGCCTGATTCTGGTCGCCAACAGCGATGATCTGAGAACCTGCGGCTCGGGACTGCATGCAGAACTGAATCGTGCGACGAGTGAGGTCTTGGCACTCATCGATCATCAGGACGTCGGAGTTGGCGACGAGGCCGTTGATCACAGCCGAGGCGAGGTACACGTTGTGGTCCATCGGCAGGACGCCATCGACCGAGGTCAGGTCGTCCCAGAACGCCGGGAGGTACTGGGCGATGTGGTCGCGGATCTCGTCCATCATCTCGGCCATCTCTTCGTCGAACTGGGCCGCCCGAGGAATCGGGACGTCGAACGCGCCGGGGGCGGACCGGTCGGAGTTGGTGAAGCGCCGGATGGACGCGACAGCTTGCGAGGCGCACCAGCCGGCAGCAAACGTGCGGCGGCCGTTCTTGGTGGTGACGGTCAGCTCCTTGACGCCCATCTTGCGGGCGATCTCCTGGCCCTTCATTCGGGGGCCGTTGAGCTTGTGCTTGAGCCGGGCGCCTTCGGTGCGGAACGCGAGGCTGTGGAGGGTGCGGCCGTCGAAGTTCGAGGGGAGTTCAGCGGCGATCTCCTTGACGATCGCCGAGTTGAACGCCGTGTAGATGCCGGTGCGATCGGTCATCTCCTCGGCGATCATCTTCAGCGTCGAGCTCTTCCCAGAGCCCGCGGCTGCGTCGATTCGTAGGTCGTCGCCAAGGAGGGCGAGCCGGATGGCCTCAGCCTGCTCGGCGGTTGGTTTCAGAGTCATGTGGTCCTTTCTGTTGTGCCCTTCCGGCACAACATCATCATGATTTTCCAGTATCAGAATGTCCAATGGTGGGAGGGGTGCCGCGCAGGAACGACAGGTCCTGGCCGATCACCGGGAAGTCATCGTCGGTGACCTGGTCGAACAACCGGTGCACGATGCGCCGAGGCGACATGTTCGGATCCGATGCCTTGATCAGATCGGGGGTCCACGCCTGCGCGCCGTGCTTCCACTCGACGACCCATGAGCCGTCCGATCGCGGGATCTCGGCGAACCCGGCGGCGTGGTGCACGAACCGGAGCAGGATCGCGCACACGACCGTGTCGTAGGGCTCCCGGCGGGTCTTGACGTACATCAGCCGGTATCGGGTGTTGCCCGGCTGCACCGGCGGCAGCTCGTAGTCTTCGGCGGTCTCGAGGTTGATCGTGTCGAGGTCGAGGCGCAGGTTCTCGCAAGACAGGTCGGGCTCGTTGAGGCTGTCGCCGTTCAGGTTGATCCCCTTCTCGGTCAGCCACGCTTCACCCACATGGTCGTCCCAGTGGCGGCCCCACGGATGCCCCTTGACGACGTGGCCTTCGGGGATGCCGGCCCAGTCGTGGATCTTGTGCCCGGTGCGCGCAGTGAAGTCGGAGACGATCTGCTGCGCGTCCATGGCGGTCTTGGCGATCACATTCGCGGGGATGCCGTGGAAGATCTGGATGCCGTGGGAGTAGCCCATCAGAGGAGTCCTTTCTGTCGGAGGCTGTGGCGCATGTACCCGGGCCAGTTGTCGGGGGCGGTGCCGAAGTAGTTGACCGGGCTCTCGCCGGTCCACTTGCGGACGGCTTCCAGCTCGAGTTCGCCGGCGGTGCCGGTGTGGATCGAGTGCCACAACGCCCTCGTCACATCGTTCCATGTGATCTCGGTCCATTTCGAGTTTGGCCATGCTCGGCGGTCGTAGCGCTCGTCGACGTGGATCACCATCCAGAGCACCCGGCCATCTTCGGCGCCACCAGCGTCTTCCGCAGCGGACGATTCGAGCAGCTCACCCATCGTCGCGAACGAGCCGACGAGGTAGTCGCAGCCCGTCCACTCGTTGAACGTGCGCAGCCCCCACCAGCCCGGCTCGACGTCAACGTCGCAGCCGACCCCGTGGCCAGAGCCTGCCCGGTTGGCGAACTCGAGCAGGTTGTCAGGATGACAGGTGTCGAACTCGTGGCAGACATACATCAGGGTCGATTCGAGAATCGTGTTCATGTTGGTCCTTTCTGTAGAGGGTGTTGGGGGTCAGAACAGCAGCACGTCGTGGCTGTTCGTGTGAGCGCGATCCAGCAGAGCGAGCATCTCGTCGGTGAACCCGTCGAAGCTGCGGCCGACCGAGGCGTCGAACCAGTCCGGGTCAGCGGACGGGTCGGTGGGCCGGCACTTGCGGATGCGGGCCGCCATGTCGCCGGGGTCGCCCGGGAGAACCATGTCGTCGCCATCGAAGGCCGCGGCGTCGAACACTGGGGCGAGGCCGGCGAGATCAGCGTCGAGGGCGATCAGCCGGTCAGCCCACACCGTGTAGCCGCCGTAGCCGATCTTGGTCGACAGGTCCCCGGAGGTGATGTCGAGGCCCATCAGTCACCCACCTTTTCGGCGCCGTGATGCATCCGGGCCCGCTCGAGTTCGGCATCGAAGTCGAGGCACTGCTCGTCTGCGAAGTGCATCATGTCGACCAGCAAGTCATTGAACCGATTCGCCACGGGCTCCTCGGCTTGGGCCGAGGTTTCGGCGGCGGCGTTGAGGGCGCGGCGGACCCGATGGGTCGCGGCAGCGTTGATCACTTCGTTCATGGTCGGCTCACCTCCGGAGCCAGGTGGGTGACGTCGGGAATTTGGGTCGGTGACAGGCCGAGGATGCCGGCGCCCGGGCCGGACGTCTGGGTGTCCATCACGTAGATGTAGAGGCCTTCCTGCGTCATCGGCGGGGCCTGGGACCTGCGCCGGTACTCCTCGAACGAGTCGCACTCCTCGAGCAGCCGGATCTCGACTTGGCGGATCGCGTGCGCGCCTGCGCACTCGTAGAAGTCGGCACCGTCGGGAGCCTTGGCCAAGGGCCGGCCGGTGGGGGCCGGGTTGACCGGGTCGGTCGGATGGCACGTCATGCCGGTCGCTTCGCCGGTGCGGAGACCAGCCCAGAGCCGCTTCAGGTTGGCTTTGGTGTACCAGCCATCGGGATGGCGGCGGCCGTGGTTGGTGGTGCGCCACGGGCAGGCTGCGCACAGCTCGCCGACACCAAGGTTCTTGCCTCGTGTGGGTTCGTTCATGCGGTCACCAGCCGGGCGCCGATGTTGCTGGACCAGTCGTGGATCAGGTCGGTGAACTCGGCTCGGGCCTCGCGGCAGCCTTCGAGTTCTTCGCCGGACTCGCAGTCGCGCCATTCGGACCGCTGCGGGTCCCAGACCCGGGCCTCGGCGTCGTAGAACAGGCCGCCGGCGGTCGGTTCTGCTCGCAGCAGTTCGCCGGTGACGGAGTCGATACGAACCTCGACGGCCATGATCAGCTCGATCGCCTTGCGCTTCTTCGGTTCAGCCATCGCGGTGCGCCGATACTGAAGCGGAACCGGTCTCGGTCACGTATTGGCGGTGATCGATCTGGAAGGCGGCGACCGTCCACTCGTCGCGCATCCACTGCTCGGCGAGCTGCTCGTTCGTCCACCAGGTGACGGCGGCGGCGCCGGTCGGGGCCCAGCAGATGCCGGTGTCCTGATGGATCTCAGGGCCGACCGTGACCTCGATGACGTACAGGTTCAGCCCGGACACCGGCCGAGCCGTGATCAGGGGGCCTTCGTCATCCCAGCCGTCGGGCCTCGGGTTCGCTTCGAACAGGTCCTCGGCGATCGACCCGGCATCGAACTCGTAGCGATGCTCGTGCTCGGGCGTGTGGTCGCCTTGGATCCGGACGAGATACCACTCGTCGACGTCGTAGGTGTCGGCGTTCACGCGGCCTCCTTGGCGAGGCGCTGCTCGGTCTCGATGAACAGCGTGCGCAGCGACTCGTGGAACGAGTAGCGGGAGAACAGCCGGTCGAGCGTGTGGACGTCGACGCCGCTGGTGTCTCCCGATTCGGGATCCATGCCGGCGATGATGACGTTGCCGACCGGGATCTGGAACGGGGCCCAGCCGGCGTGGAGCTCGAAGATCTCTCGGGCACGGCCGTTCGGCGGGAGCCGATGCAGCAGGCCTTCCTCGTTGCACCAGGCGTCGGCGATGAAGTCGGACGACGGCTGCTGGCCGTAGACCCACGAGTCGTAGAGCGACACGCATTCGACGAGGCCGCCGACGACGTGCTGCATCGCGGCGAGGCTCTGTCCTGGGCTGAACGTCAGGAGCGTGATGTCGCCGTGACGGTGGGATTCGACGTCGTCGTGATGGACGACGATTCCGATCTGTTTGGGCATGGGGTGGTCCTTTCTGTGGTTTGTGTTCGTCGGCTACGTAGCGAGCCGGGCGATGGTGTCAAGCCGTCGTGCTCCGAAGTCGAGGAGCGTGAGCGGGTCGAGGATTTCTTCGAACAGGGCGCAGCGGCCGGGCTGATGCCAGACGCCCCAGACGGTGACGCCGGGCCGTTCGCCGAGCTGGCGGGCGGCCTGGTAGGTGGCGCCGAGGGTGCAGTCGCCGTGATCGGCGGCGGTGGCGGCGACGTAGAGCTGGAGGTTGTGCTCGACCGGCTGGCCGAACTCCCAGATGCCGTACTCCTTGCCGGGGAGGGCGAGGCCGGCGTAGATGCCGTAGGGGTCTCGGCCGTGTTCGGCTCGGAACGCCTGGAAGGCTTCGGTGACGAGCCGTTCCTGTTCGGCGGAGGGGACCATTCGGGTTTCGAGGTCCCGATGAATTTCCATGGTCTGCATGGTGATCCTTTCTGAGTATCAGGCGGGGCGCGAAAGGAGATCGAGGGGGTCTTCGACCCGAACCTCGAGGCCCTGTTCGTCGGCGAGCTGGAGGAGCTGCTTGACGGCATCGCTCCGCTTCTTCATGGCGGGGAGATCCGTGTTGGCGACGCCCCATCCGGCGAATCCGGAGGTGACACGCCATTCGACCCAATGGTCACCGGCGACGAGTTGCCCGGCGCCGGATTCGGTGGTGGTTGGTTCTGAGTGCTGGTCCTTCATGACATCGGACGATACGTTTCACGTATCAAGATGTCAAATGGTCGGGGGTCTCCAGACGTTCACCGTGACGTCGGCCGGGAGCGCAGTGGAGCGGCGAATCTGCCGGGACGGCTTCGCTGGGGTGAGGGTGTGGCCTTCGTGAGACATGGCCAGCAGGATCGTCGACATGCCATCGAGGATCTGCTTCATCATGGCCTCGTCGATGGCGTCGTTCGGGACCCAGTGGGTCTGCCGGTTCGAGCCGATGATCCCTGCCGGCATGGGTTCGAGCGGAGTCCCGAACCAGGCTTGGAGCAGCAGCACGGGGCCGTCCATCTCCGGGGCCCAGTCTTCGGGGGGCTGCCATGCGACGATCCCGGAGAACGGGGCGTCACCAGAGAGGGAGATGACCGCCCGGTCGAGGCTCGTGATCTGGGCGAACGCAGCGGGGATGTCGGGGTCTTCCATCGGGTAGTCGCCAGCGACGAGCGTGTCCCAGTCGACGTAGATCGGGTCGACCTGGTGGGCGCCCGCCATCACCGCAGCCCGGGACAGGTCGTCGATGTCGGACTCGCGCTCGTTCAGGTCGTGGGCCAGGCTGGTCACCGCCTTGACGAGCTCGGCCGCCTTGGAGTGGGCGAGGGATTCGTTGATCACATGCATTTCTTGCTCCTGTCGAGGGTGAGGGTGACGATCTGGCCGCCCTCGGGGTGTTCGGCGACTCGGGCCCACAGGCCGAGCTTGTGCGCTTCGTCGCGAACTGCGACGGCTTCGGACATGTTGAAGGTGAGGATGTGGCGCCGGTTGTAGCGGCCGGACTTGAGCATGTCGAAGGCGTCGACCGTCATGGACCGCACGACTTTGGGTTGCACGGTCAGCGGACCTTTGCTCACTGCCCTATTCCCCTGTTCAGCGCTCTCAGCGCTTCCGGATGGGAGAGTTGGGCCCAGTGCCGGGGCTGCCCCTTCACCCTGAACACCTTCCACACTCGGCCGTGCGGACATGCGTGTTCCCGCCCCTTCGAGGGCGGGGGTTGCGGCGGTTCACACGAGCACGAGGGCGGCGTCGGCAACCGGACGACACGCTTGCGTCGAGCGGGCACGTCAGGCGGCTTGGGCCAGCGACAGCTGCTTGAGAACTTCGGGCAGGTCCGCGGCCTTCGCCGTGGCAGCACGAGCGAAGAACTCGGCGGTGATCTCGACGCCCATCGGCCGTTCGAGGCCCTTTGGCTTGTCGTAGTCGAGCGGCCGGGAGTAGCGGCGCTTGATCAGCTCCATGCTGTTCGAGTCGTACAGGTCGACTCGGACCATCTGGCAGCGTTCGCAGGTGAGCGCCCGGCCGACATGGCCGCGGGCGAGACGGAAACGCATGTCTCCGCCTTCGATCCAGGCGTGGCCGAGGCTGCGGCAGCGGACGTAGGCGGCCGGGATCTCCGACAGCCAGTTGACGGTCAGGTCACTCATGAGGGTCCTCCGAGGGCGCGCAGCAGGTTCGCGGCGTCACCGTGACTGATTCGGGCATGGTCGTTGAACACTTCGATGGTCATCGCCGGGACATCGACACCGACGACAGGTTCAGCCGGCGACTGGGACGGTGGGTTCCCAGTCACCGGCTCTCCCTCCAACGGGACAGGCGCGCGGGTTGCCGCCCCGAAGTCGGTGTGCTCCAACGCCTGAGCGGCGAGCGGATGAGCGAAGCCGGCCGCGGTGAGGCGGGCCCGACGGTTGCGAGTCTTGCCCTCGCATTCGAGGAGCTGTTCGGCTTCAAGGTCACGGGCGATCCGCGTCCAGATGGACGACGAAATGCCCATCGAGCGGCGCAGTTCGGTGGTGGACATCCAACCGCCGGCCCGGTGCAGGATCGCGTAGGCGATCAGGAGTTTGTCGTCGGCTCGCACGATGCTCATGCGTTCAGCTCGCGGGGCGCGCTCGAGGAAGGGCGGGCGTCGCCGCCGACTCGGGTCTGGCCGAGGTCGGCCAGCTCGCCGGCCTGCGCGCCGGCAGCGATACCGGCGCTCGACGTGCCAACCGATTTGTTGGTGAGCCTGTCGGGGCCTTCGGCCTTGGCCTTTTCGAAGTCCGACAGCAGGATCAGTCCGGCGGACGGTTCTTCGTCGGCGATGCCAGCACGGAGCCGCTCAGCGACGGTGTCACCGAACCCGATGAACACCGACTGGCGGTACGTGCGCAGCTGCTTGCCGGTGTAGCCGCCGTTGGGGCGGGAGTTGAGCGCAGCCCGATCGGCTTGCGCCTGGATCAGCGCGAACGAGGCCAGGACGGCGTCGATCGACGACGTGACCCCGATCATGGTGATCGAGTACGGCTTCCGGGAGCGGGGCACCGGCCGGTAGTAGGTGAACACGCCGAACGTCTCGGCGATCTGGCCGAGCATGGCGACGCGGGCCATGCCGTAGGGCCGCTTGCCCCACAGTTCGGTGGCCATCACGACTCGGGTTTCGAGGTCGGGCTGGTCTTCGAGTTCGGACTCGTCGATGCGATGCTTGGCGATGAGAGCGCCGGCCTTCTCGTGGAACGCTGCGGCTTCGCTCTCGTTGTCGGTGCCGTTCGCCTTGGCGAGCAGCCCCTTGATCTTGTCGATCATTCGCTGATCGGATTCTTCGCTCATGTCTCAGTTGGTCCTTTCCGTTTGCATCATCATGATGGGTTTGCAGTATCAGATTGTCAAATTGACGAGTGCTCCCTGAACAGGCCGCGCAAGGGCAGCATCTGCTCATGACGGCGGCGCATCCCGAACTCTTTCAGGAACTGGTCGAGCACCTTCGTGGCGCTGCCGTCGATGGCGTTGCGCGCATCCTCACCGAGGTCGAACTCATCGGCGCCGGGACGCCAAATGCCCTCGCACATCTCGCCGACGATGTCTTCGAGCCAGATTCGGCCGGTGGCCTGATCCGCGGCGTCGAGCTCCATGGCCAGCCGAGGCCGCCACGAGGCGATCGGCTGGTGTTCGGTCGTGGTCGGGGCCGGTGAGCACGGATGCGCCTGCCATTCGGGCATCGCCCAATCGGGGCCTTCGATCTCTTCGCGGTACGTCTCGTGCGCGATCTCGAGGAGCTTCTCGGCGTCGAGGCCGCGGTCGCGGGCTTCGAGCATGGCGTTGGTGATCGAGTCGACGATTTCGGTTTCGCTCACGCCCATCGGTGATCCCATGCAGCAACAGCAGCCTGGACACACGAGTCGAAGCTGGCGAACGGGTACGAGGCCGACAGTTCGTATCGGCGCGGCGTGACCTCAGCGAGGTGCACGGGGAAGAACTCCTTGCCCTGTTCGATGACGGCGATGTTGCCGTCGTTCGCCCACCAGACCTGTTCGGGTTCGGGCTTCACGAAGAGCACGTCGCCCTTCATCGTGGGGTCCCATCGGGTTTCGGCCCGCCGTCGGGTATCGGTGGTCACGCTGCCTCCTTGGTGTCTTTGGGGCGAACCAGTTCGTCGCCGACGCCATCGACGTACTCGAGTTCGAGGCCGCGGTCGTTGAGCAGCTCGGCGAGCAGGTCGCGTTCGTCGTCGCCGGAGCCGACGCGCCGGTCGATGATCGGGTCGTGCCAGAAGGCGTCGACGAGCACCAGCTCGCAGAGGGCGTGGTGCTCTTGGGTCAGGTCGCCGTGCGAGAGCTCGCCCATCACCCAGTAGGAGCGGCCGGCGATCTCGTGCACGGGCGGCGTGTACCGGCCGAACGCGCCTTCGTTGAACTTGGCGAACAGCGCCTTGACGTAGGCGGCGAGCTGCTCATCGGTCAGCTGATCGACTTCGGGGTCGTCGGCGCCGATGAACTCGGGGAACTCGATGTTCCAGATGCTCTTGCGGAAGTCGGTCCAGTCGTTGCAGTCGATCAGCGACTTGAACAGGTCGGGGTCGACGTCGTCGCAGCACGGGACGACCGTGCAGATCCAATCGGCGCCCATCAGTTCATGTCCTCGTCGAAGTCGTCGGGCATGTCGGCGCCGGGCTCGGGATGCACCTGGCGTTCAGCGAGCACCTTCACGGTCTGCTCGATCACCTTCCCGCCGGGGAAGGCGGAGAGGTAGCCGATGGCATCACCGAGATCTCGCTGGGTCGTGACATAGGCGCCGTCGCTGTCAACGACGTCGTAGATGGTCATGGGCATGGTGTGGTCCTTCCTGTTGGGTGAGCATCATCATCGTTTGGACGTATCAGATTGTCCATCCAGTCGTTCGGGTCGAGCTCGAAGCCGCCCGCCGCCGACCAGTCCTCGGCGCGGGCGCCGGAGTCGAACATGGTCAGCACGTCACCCTTGCCTTCACCGAAGACGACGACACGGATCTCGTCGGACTCGGCGAGCAGGTCGCGGATGTCGTCAATGCCTTGGATGGCCGCCTTCTCGGGGGTGTCGGCCTGCTCAACGAAGCCGATGAACACTCGGTATTCGGCCATCAGTACGACCCCACGAACGCCGCACAGCCGTCGTGGCCGTGCTCGGCGGTGAACCGGAGCCACCAGGCGGCGTACCCCCACTCGGCGATGGCCTCTTCGGGCTTGGCGTGTTCGAGACTGGCCCACAGCTCGGCGTGGTCTTCCATGAAGCCGGCCAGCCGATGGGCGTGGCGGATGGAGCCGGTGACGTCGGTCGGGTGCGGGTCGTCGCCGTAGAACGGGAACGAACCGCCGGGGCAGACGGCGTCGGTTTCGGCTTCGAGCCGTTCGATCCACTCGGTGTCGGGGTGCAGCGAGCACGGCGAGCCGAGCATGCCGATCAGGCGGCCGTCAGCGAACGGGGACTTCTCGACCGCCGTCTTCCACGGGCAGCCGCCCGCGGCCTGGGTGGCCGTGCAGCTGACGACGTCGGGGTTGTTCGGGGTCGGGATGCTGGTGCACGCGCGGATGCACGGGAACTCGGCAGGGAACACGTCGAGACTCATGCCCGCTCCTTGATCCGGGCGATGGCTTCGGCAGCGTCGGCCGGGATCTCGGGACGCCACTCGAGGTCACCGAAGTCGTAGCGGGCCCGGACCTGCGGGGCGAGGTCTTCGCGCTCCCAGATCCACAGGCCGTTCTGGCCGACGAAGTGCACGAGGTACGCCTCGTAGCCGGGGTTCCGGCGGCGAGCGAACGTCATGAAGTCGTCGTCGAGCGGGATCGTTCGGGGGATCGGCTTGAGCGCGATGACCAGGCTGTCGCCGAGCGGGAACGCCCGGCCGGGTTCGAGCAGGTTGTTCTCGATCAGGTAGCAGACCTGGTTGAGCCACTCGGCCTGATGATCGCCGAGCGTGATCAGCTCACGCCGGTCGTGGTCAGCTTCGCCGACCGTGTACGTGAACGGTGGCAGCTCTCCGGACGGGTCGAAGACCGCCTGAAGGAATCTGCCGTGCAGGGCGACGGTGTCGTCGACCTCGCGCAGATATTCGTCGATGTCCATTGGGTTGGTGTGGTCCTTTCTGTTGAGGGTCAGGAGGCGAGCGGCAGTTCGCCGCCTCGGATGCCGAAGAACGCGGCGACCGCTTCGGAGTCGATGGCGGCGAGCGTCGGACAGTCGCGGGGGATGTGCCAGCCGGTGTCGCAGTGGTAGCACCAGAGGCTGGAGTCGAAGCCCGGGTCGCGTTCGGCGACAAGCCGGCGGGCCGTCCGGACGACGGCGTAGTCCCGCTCGGAGAGGAACTCCATCGGGAACTCCTCGAGCAGGGTCGGGAGCACGTCGAAGTTGGGGTGGTCGGAATGCAGTTGCATCGGGGTGGTCCTTTCTGTCATCCGCACGGTTCCAGATACCGTGCGAGTGTCAAACCGGGCAGGCGAGACCCCGACCCAAGGGGGTAGGTCGGGGGTCTCTGTGGCTGCCCGTAGACGGCGGTGGCGGTGATGCTGTGGCTGGTGCCGTCTGCTACGGACGATACATTTAAGGTATCAAAGTGTCAAGTAGAGGTCGGGGAGCAGATCCTCATACCCGGGGGGCATCGGCGCCGCTTTGATACCTGGAATCAGCTCCCGGCCGTACACGCCAGCCGCCCGGGCACGGCCGGGATCGTTCGTCTTGAGGTCATGGCACGACCAGCACAGGGCCTGGAAGTTCCGGGGGTCGACGACCAGTTCGGGCGCCAACGACCGGTTCACGATGTGGTCGCACTGGTGGGCTTCGCCCTTGCAGCCCTCCCAGCCGAGCTCGCACCGCTTGCCGGCCATGAACCGTTCGCGGACGGCGTTGTAGAGGCGGTCGCGGGCTGCGGTCTTGTCGGAGCGTTGACGGATCCGACCCGACCGGGAAGCTGAAGGCTTGGGGCTCCCGGTCGGGCCGGTCCCACCCTGCGCACTGGCGTTACGCAGAGGTCCGGTGCGCTTCAAGCCCTTGTTGCCGGGCTTGAGAGGCGTCTTTCGTTTCGGTGGGCCAGACCGTTTCACTCGAGCGTCAGGATCTCGCGCTGCAACCACACCCGTTCACCGACGTTCAGGTCGGGAGCCGGCAGGACTGGCTGGACGTCGTCGAGCATGATCGCCTGAGTGCCGTCAGCGGACACGAGCAGCTCATCGGCGATGATCCAGAGGGTCCCGGCCGGGAACAGCACTGGCGTGCCGGGAGGGGCCGTCAGGAGATGCGTGACGGCATCGCCCCACACGGTCACAGCCGGAACCGATCGGAGTCGACGGTCTTGGCTTTGGGCATCTCGATCACCTCGGCCTCTTCGACGTCGTCGTCGGTGTCTTCTTCGTCGGGTTCTTGCCAGCGGGTCGGCTGATACGTCGGCACCGGTGGCGGCGTGATGCGCCGTTCGATGCGGGTGGTCCGGTCCTCGAGCTTGGTCAGCCGCGACGCCAGGATCACGGCCACCGTGGCGGCCGCGGCGGCGACGATGACGAGCATGATCAGGACAGCGATGGTCGTGTCGCTCATCGGTGACTCCCCCACTGGGCTTCGGCATCGATGACTCCCCGGAAGGTGCCGTCGTCGGTCAAGGTCGCGGCGTACAGGCCGCCCCCCGACCCGGTGCTCAACACGTTCGCGGGGCCGTCGCCGGCGGTTTCGTCGGAGTCCTGGTTGACCAGGAAGTAGACGAGGCCGGCGACGGGCAGGCCGAGCCAGACGGCGGCGCGGAGGAGACGTCGGTTCAGGCTCCCCATCGGGCACCTCTCTTGCCGAAGCGGCTCAGCATGGCATCGGACCGGTTCTGGATGGCGTTCTCGGCGATGCTGAACAGCGAGTCCCGGTAGTAGCGGAGCCGGTGCAGTGCTGCGTACGTGTCGTCGGTGGCTCGGTGCACCTTCGGGTCGGTCGGGAGCAGGGCTTGGGCGTTCGGGGCCCACAGCGACGCCATGTTGTGCACCGACGAGACGTCGAAGTTCCGGTAGTGGAACAGCTCGTGGAGCTTCGGCATCTGCGCCCGGATGAACGCCCGGTCGAAGTGGACGCCGTTGCCGCACAGCGGAGTGTCGAGCGCCTGGTGGCCTTCGAGGAACTCCATGGCCTGACGTTCGACGACGTGCACGGGTGGATGGCCGTCCTTGGAGAGGTCGCTCCACAGGCCGTTCTCGGAGTGCATGTAGTAGACGACCGGGTCAAGCATCGACGGATACCGAGGCATCATGCCGGCGTCGAGCATCGACGGATACCGAGGCATCATGCCGGCGTCGATCAGCCACGTCTTGCAGTCGATCTCGGTGAGGTCCTCGTCAACGATCAGCAGGCACATCTCGAGGATCTGGTGACGCCGCGGGTCGAGGCCGGTGGTTTCGAGGTCGCAGAACACGAGCATCTCGGTGTTCATTTCCGTCGACGGATCCGGCGGCGGTGGCGGAGCGATCATCTTCATCAGCTCCTCGTACTGGGGTGTTCCCGGGTCGATGCCGAACGAGAACGCGCCGCTCCGATCGAGGCCCTTCCAGATGTCACCGAACGGCGTCCCCATCGGCTCGTTCTTCTTCTCAGGTCCGTCGGTCACGACGCTTCTCCTTCCGTGACGACCCGGAGGTGCCTCCGGCCTTGCCACGCTTGTTCGGCTTCGACGACCGAAACGATCTCGGCGTCTTCGATGTGGGCGTCGACAATTTGTGACCGCCCGTCACTCGAGCGAAGCGATCCGTCGATACCGAACCGACGCCATTGAGGGTCTCGAGCAGGTCGTTCATCGGTGCTTCCGGCCAGTCCAACGCCACGAGCTTCAGGGGCCCGTGGTGCGGATGGTCGAGCTGGATTCGGGTGATTTCGGCCGTCATGGGCCTCCTCTGCTTCGCGCAACGCCCGCAGGCGAGCGGTGTTGCGACGG
Organism: Acidimicrobiales bacterium; assembly: GCA_020628865.1. Lineage (GTDB taxonomy): Bacteria > Actinomycetota > Acidimicrobiia > Acidimicrobiales > SHLQ01 > SHLQ01. Next base: position 102,979 of record JAHDEJ010000012.1, on the reverse strand, counting down.
TCGATGCGCGGCTGCGAGACGCGCTCCTCGCATTCGCGGATCCCGAGCGACCCGAGGCCGGTCGGAGACAGGCCGCAGCCGTGCCCGCAGTAGCAGGGGACGCACAGGAAGCACCATCCCCAGTCGCGGTCGAGCTGGACGTCGTCGGCGAGGCATTCGGGGCAGGTCGCCATCAGGACTTCCTCCACGATTCGCCGTCGGGGCAGGTCGCGAAGTGCGGCATGTGCGCCCGGTCGACCCAGTCGTCGAACATGCCGGGCGGCTGGGAGTGGACGGTCGCCCACGGGATCGAGTCGGAGCGGCCGACGGTGAGCTCGACGTTGCCGGCCGGGTTCGGTTCGGCGTCGACGGGCATGCGCTTGCCGCCCTTGGTGATCGCCCACACGATGTCGGCGCCACACGATCGGCAGCTGTTGCTATGCGAGGCCATGGCAGTGCCCCGACCGGAACCAGTCGCCGTACGGGTTGGAGCCGCGGTCGTCGCGGCGCTTCACAAGGTGCCCGGCGAGAAACCCGTTCCAGTAGGTGTCGAGCATCTGCTCGCGGTACGGCCAGTAGGCGAGGTTCTGGCCGGTGAGGCTGTTGAACCACTCGCGGTGGATCTGGTTGTTCTGGGCCCAGCCTGAGTCGCCGGTGTCGGAGTGGACGTTGCGGTAGTTAGTTTCGCACTCGACGATCCCGCCGGGCCGCCAGAAGGCGTCGAGCCATTCGGGGTCGGCGCCGGAGTCGAGATACCCCTGTTCCCACAGCTGTTGGGCTTCTTCGAGCGGTGTGAGTTCGGGGACGACCGATTGGAACTCCGCCCAAGATGATGGGTTGAAAGTATCAAGCTGGGCAGCCAGAGACGGAGCGACGTCCGCGTACGGCTCGGTGGTGGTGGTTGGTGCTGCAGTGGTGGTCGTGGCGACCGCCGCGCGAGGCGGCGAGACTTCGGTGGCGGTCACCACGACATTCGGTGCGGCGGGCAGTTGCCCTGGCCAGGCGACGGCAGCGATGGCTGACGCACCGAAGATCAAGAGAACGATGATGGAGAGCTGGTTGCGCCAGGTGCCCCGCTCGCAGCGGTCGAAGAGCACGGTGAGGCGCAGGGCGAGCACGGCGGTGTGGCGGGAGCGTCCGGTGGCCACGACGGTGGCGTTCTTGCCGGATGCACGGCGGCGAGTTTGCGACGCAGTCCATCGGCCGTCGGGGTTCTGTTGTACCAGCATCGCTCTCACCTCCAGACTCGAGCGCAGAGAATCAGATTACTTTGGAAGTATCACGCTCTGCCAAATTGCGGGGCCCATCCGCCACAGAGCGACGTTGATCGCAACCAGGATCGCGAGACCGATGGCGTCCTGCCCGCGCTCCCCCATCAGGTCGACACCAGGCTGACCGTGACCTCGGCGTCGGAGATCTCGGCGTCGACCATTTCGTTCAGGTGCCGGCCGCAGCTGTGGGTGTAGTCGTCGGGCGTCGGCCCCCAGCGCAGCTCGTAGAGCGCATAGTTCGCACAATCTGGGCCGGACTCGGGGATGTAGCAGCAGAACAGGTCGTCCATCAGAACGTCACTCCCCACAGCCACCAGATGCCCTTGACGATCCAGGCGCCGGCGAGGATGCCGATGACGGCACCGAAGATGACCAGCACCGCAATGGCGAGGAACGCGCAGCCCATGGCGGCCTTGTCGGAGGCGTCGGCGCGGTTCATGATTCGAGCGGCCGGTGGGTGACGGCCAGCCCGCCGAGGATCACGGCGGCGATGGCGGCGAGCACGACCCGCCACTGGTCATCGATGGGGCCGGTGACGGCCAGCATCGCGGGCTGAGGCACCGATGTTGACGGAATGGTTTCGACCACCACCAGCGTCGTCGTTGTCGTGGCATCCGCCGTTGTCGTGGTCGTCGGTGCCTGCGTCGTCGTGGTGGTGGTCGAGGGAGGAGGGATCGGGGTGAAACATGCCTGCTGCGGGTCGATCGAGTGGGCGTTGCCGGTGTCGAGCGGTCCGACGTGGCGGGCCATGATCTCTTCGGCGGGGGCGCCGACCACGATGCTGCCGGTCGCCTTGTTCTCGAGGACGTCGTCGGGCAGCTCGTCCGACGTTGCGAGGATCCGGCCGGTGCCGTCGACGAGGTGGAACGCTTCGTGCTCTTGGGGGATGTCGGACGGTTCGGCGTGGGCCGGGTCCGCAGCGATGACCTGCCAGTCGTAGTGACCGGCCGGAAGGTTGAACGGCTGCCACGGTGACGAGTCGCGGCCGGTTTCGGCGAGGAGCCGGACGCCGTCCCATTCGACACAGATCGATGTCGAGCCGAGATCGGCGACGCGCAACGGTTCGGGCCGTTGCGCGATGGCGTCGTCGGTGTCGCCCTGGCCGGCGACGACGGCGAGCACACCGAGGGCGAGCGCGATGGCGAGGAGGCCGGAACGGCCGATCTGGCGAAGGTCACGAAGCGTCATCGACGTTCTCCTTGATTGGTGGTTTGGCGGCGTTGCGGACGTCGAGGAGCATGTCCACGACCTCTCCGGACTTCAGGACACGCCGTTTGCGGGCAGCGGCGATGGCCGTGTCGATCGCGGCGACGGTGACAGCACCGTTCATTGGGGCCTCCGGGGGGCGGCTTGAGCGAGGGCGAACAGTTTCTTTGCACCGTCTTTGAGGCGCCGGTCCCAGATCTCGAAGTCGCCCGGGTTCGCGGCCTTGACGAAGTCCTCAACCTTCATGTCGCCGACGGCGAACAGGGCGTTCGTCAGGTTGTCGAGGACGCTGCGATGCCCGGAGCGGGACGACCCTGACGACATCATCTGGGTTTCGATGGTCTGCTCGATTCGGTCGAGCTGCTCTTCGACGGTGTCGAGCCGGTTCAGGGACGACACGAGTTCGAACGCGACCTTCGATGCGATGCCCCATGTGGCGACGGCCTCGAGGTAGGCGACGAACACGGTGTCGTCGGAAAGCGCGGCGGCCCGCCAGATCGTCGTCGCTTTCAGGACGCTCATCATGTTGGGGGCCACGCCGAGCGACTTGGCCCGGTCGCGGGCGTTGCGAGTCTCGAGCTCGCGGGCGACCTTCGCGGTCGAGATGCCGACGAGCCGGCAGGCTTCGGCCCGGGTCATGCCGTCGTTGTCGCACAGCCACAGGACGTGGTCGATGCGTTCGAGTTCGGTGGTGGGGACGCCGTGGTTGGCGTTGTCACCGAATGCGATGCGGGCGCACTGGGCCGGCGTCGGGGCTTCGACGATGATCTGGTCGAACTCGTCGAGGTTGGCTTTGTTGGCGGCGTGATACCGGTGGTTGCCGCCGAGCACGATGCGGGTGTCGTCGTCGAGTCGGGCGACGATGAGCGGCGGGAACACGTCGCCGTTCTCCATGGCGGCGACGTACCGGTCGACGACCTCGCGGTTCACGCCGTCGCGGCGAACCTGGAATCCCTGCGACCCGTCGATGTCGATCCGATCCAATGGTTCGGAAGGCCACAGTTCCCACGTGACGCCGGTGGCGTCGAGGAGGGTTCGGGTCGCAGGGTCCAGTTCGGTCATCAGAACGGATGGTCGGTTTCGTTGATCACGAACTCGGCGTCATCTTCAGCTGCCGGAGCTTCCTCGGCGTCGTCTGCTTCGACTTCTGCCTCCTCGGCTTCGGCGACGTCTTCGGTGGTTTCGAGGGGCGGCATGTCGTCGAGGTGGGTGGACAGGTCGACGATCTCGGCGTCTTCGCCCTCGTCGTTGTGGGCCGGGAACTCCATGGGTTCGGTGCCGACTTCGTCGGGCCGGTTCAGCCAGAAGTCGAGGACGGCGTCCATCAGGTCACCCTCTTCGACGACCGCGGCGCGGATCGCGCGGGCGTGGTGGACTCGGGTGAGCGTCGAGTCCTTGACGACGTGCGAGAACCCCTTCTTCGGGTCGACTTCGACCTCGAGGGTGATCTGGATCTTGTCGCCGTGCATGTACTTCTTCGGCTGGATGATCTCGAAGCTGCCGACCTTGATCGTCCCGTTGAGGACGTCTTCGCCGTCTACCTTGCCGAGGTCGAATCTGCTCATTCTCTACTACTTCCTGTCGGATCTGAATGCTTTGAAAGTATCAGAGCCGAGTTTCTGTTCCTTCATCGGAGTCGCAGTGCCAGTAGGTGGTCAGGTCGTGGCGGTTCCAGAGGACCTTGTACTCACCGGGCTCACCCGCATCGAGTGCCGCCTGTGCCGCGGCGAGGCTGGCGAACGTGCGGGTTCGACGGCTCATGTCCATTGGCACCAAGGCGTACGGGCGACCGGTGCGTGCCGGCTCAGGCTCGGTCGGCGTCGGGCCGAGAGCCCGGCCTGCCATCCAGCTGGCAGCGACAACTGCGGCCACCCACACGACAGCGACGACGAACAAGACGAGCGGGATTGCCGGCCACAACTTCATCTCACATACGATACTTCTCGCGTATAGGTTCTGCGGATTCCGGTCAGGAACGGATGCGGGTCGAGACGACCGCCGAGACGGCGCGCATCCGGAATCCCGACACGAGGTTGACCTCGTCCAGCCAGGTCGGACGGGTCGAGTCGATCGGGTGAGACGAGTCAAGGAGACGGCCAGTCATCAACCGGAATCCTTGGCCGTCGAGATCGTTGGGCACATCCCCAAACCAAGGTTGGATCATGTAGCCGTTGGCGGTCTCGTCGAGACGGAGGGTGACCGCCCGCAGCCAAACCGCTTCCCCGTCAGCGGTGTGAACCGACTGGAAGCCCTCGCGGTATTGGCCGAACGGAAAGGGTTGCCGCCATGACTCCGGCCACCACGTCCAGTCGCAGCGTTCGTAGCCCAATGCGACAGCGGTGTGCTCGGGCTGGAGACCGAACCGGCCGGTTGGCAGGTGGTAGTTGACGAACATTTGCCGACCGAATCGCAGGATCATTTCCCAGCCGGTGAGTATGAGGCGGGCGAGCTGGTAGCCGGAGGGGAACAGGGCGAGCGCCTCGTCATCGGTGAGAGGCTGAATCGGAACCGGGTAGTCGAACTCGCCCAGGTAGGCCATCGCCCAGCGACCTGAGGTTTGCCAGCCCGGCGGGTAGTCCTCGTTGAGCTGGGGGAGTCGGCTCCCGAACTTGGGTGCGGCCACGAGGTCGAGCCGATGCTGGGCATCAAGGATTGGCATCGCGGCCGACCCGATGTAGACGGGCTGCTCGTCGTAGTAGATGACGGCTGCGACCAGCCGCTCCCACGTCGGCCAAGAAGTGCAGAACCAATCGCCGAGGGTGTCGAGGGTTACAAGCCTGGTGCAGTTCATGAAGTTCATGAGGTCAGCGCGGCGGTCATTCATTTCACATCCCACTGGCGAAAAAGCCGGGTCAGGACCAGGCTGACGAACAGGCAGCGGTGCCGTCTACCGATCGTCTCGAAGAGGGGGACCGAACTCAGTGAGTACCGCAAGCCGAGCATCCGCGCGCGGGAAAGCTCGTCTCGCGTATCAACCGGCTTGACGTGCCGGCCAGGGGGCTGCACAGGATCAGCCCCGCTGCTGCTGGATCTCCCCACGGTTCAGTTGTCCTCATTCGGGGTGAATATGCCTTCCCCACCAAGGGTCACTCACCGTCCCCACACACGGCCTCAAGTATGCCTGATAGCAGACATTCGTATCAAGTCGCCTGTGTGCGTCAGCTTAGGAGGCGGGCGGCAGCGCTGCACGATGCTCGACCCGAACCTGGGCGGACCTGCGGTGCAGCGAACCCTTCTTGTTGACGCCGAGCCGGTCAGCCATCCAGTTGTAGCCAAGCGCGTAGGCGTCGACCTGGTCGTCGTTGCGGCCGGTCGGGAACGCGCCGAGCTCGCGCATGAACCGGTTCATCCACTTCCCGCCGTTCAGATACGCCAGCCCCTGCTGGAGCACCGAGGCGCCGGGTTCGGCGCGAATCGTCTTCGACCCTTGTGGTGGGACGAACCAGACGGAATGGCCGAACAGGTGCTTGGACCACTGCCGCTTCCACGCCTTGCCCGCAGCGCCGGGCTGTTCTTCGAGGACGATCGGGATGTGCCGGCCGAAGTCGAGCCGGTCGAGCTGGGCAGTGTGCTTCACCATCTGCTCGACGCCGGCGACCTCGAGCTGGAACCGTTCGACGTGCAGGACGTGGACCTGGAGCTCGTCGTTGACATCGATGATCCCCATCAACGCGCCGACCGTGTAGTCGGCGTCCTTGGCTTCGGTGCCGGCGAGGTCCCATGCCCGACACATCGACAGCCAGCGCCGTCGGGTCGGGTCGGTCGTGTCGTGTCGCCAGTATCGGGACGGGAACATGTTGCCTTCCGGTTCCCAGTCCTCCTGCTGCTTCTCGGTCATGAACGCGGAGAGGCCGAGGTCGTTCATCTCCTGCTCTGACGTCTTCAGGTCCAAGCCTTCCCAGGTGGGGGTGCCGCCGGTGATCACGTACCGTCGGCCGTCGCCGGGGGTCGGTTCGCGTTCGACGTAGGTGAGGTTGTCGACCTGGCGGATCGGGCCGATGGCGACCCGGTCGGCCATGAACTCGGCGGTCCCGTCGAGGAGCTGCGCCATCAGCGACGCCTGATGAATCTTGTTCTGGATGAACACGATCGCCGCATCGTCCGAGCCGGACGGGAGGACGGCCTTCGTCAACGCGTCCTGCCGTTTCTGCGTCATGTAGGCGGTGTCGGTCTGCGATTCGATGTCGTCCGCGCAGATGAAGCCGGGACGGTCGTCGTCGACACGAGCACCACGAATCGCCTGATCGAGACCGAAGGCGTCGAGCGTGAACCCGGAGTTGGTGCGGATACGGGACTTGCGCCAGTCGCGGCGGGATCCGGTGTTGGTCGTGTAGATCCTCGAGACCTCCGGGTAGGCCTGCGCCATCACCTCGGATTGGATGAGTTCGCCGATGCCGGCGACCTTGTCCTCCACTGCGGATTGGGTGGCGCCGACGTAGATCGCATAGTTGCGGGTCCGGCGGGCAGCGAGCGCCAACGTGACGAGCTGGAGCATCGCGGTGTTGTGGGTGACGATGTGGCGGCGGCCAGCCTGATACAGCTCGGCGTCATTGTCGACCGTGATGCACCGCACATCGATCGGGTCCTCGAGCGGTTCGATCGACTCGATGAACCGGGCCGCACCGAACTTCGGCGCCGACCACCGTTCGGCCTTGCGTTCGAGCCGGAACGGGTTCTCCTGGCAGCGGATCCGGATCCGATGGCGGGTGCCGACGACACGGCCGTTGAGCTTTGCGTCGGACGCCGAAATGGTCGTCTTGTAGCCGAGCCCGTCGGCGAGCTCCACGATGTCGTCGGCCAGGTCCTTCTTCATCTGCGTGATCTCAACGGAGGCACCTGAGGCATGGGAGCCGTCAGAATCGGCGAGCCCCGACAACAGCGCCTTGCGTTGCTCGATCGACGCCGTCAGGTAGGCGGCCGGGATGCGCTTGTCGCCGAGCACGCCGAGATGTCGAAGGCGTGTGCGGAACCGGCCAGCGACCGGCCCGCGGCGGCCGGGCCCGAGCTGCAGGGTGTGCGCGCCGGTGCGAGGGTCGGTGTACGTGGACGACACCGGCTCGTCTAACGCGAATAGCGCCACCTGGAGCGGGCCGAGGTCTTCGTCGCCGACGGTGATCCGTGCCCCGTTGCGGTCGCCGTCGCCGAGCCAGTAGCCGAACAGGTACGGGTCGATCGGAAGGTCGGCTTCAGCGCCGTCGCGGACTCCGAGGCCGATCCCCCATCGTCGGGCCCGATGGCCGGGCCTGTCGTCGTAGTGAAGGCCGGCTTCGACGAGGTCGAGGGTGGTCATGGTGCGCGCTGCCGGGTGCGCCCACCATTGCGGCCCCCACTTGCGGATCCGGGCGCGCTTGTTGGCCTTGCCGTTGGTGCGGCCTGCCCATTCGCGGTCCTCGGCGGCCTGGTCGATGACTGTCCACTGGTGGTCGCTGTCGGCGATGATCTCGGCGCCATCATCGAACGTGACGCGCCACACGCGGTGGTGCATGGTTTCGGTCACAGCACTGACCGTAGTCGAACACCCGTTTGGTCCCAGTACCGGGTCGCCGACGGCGAGTTCGCCCATCGTGGTCCAGCCGTCCGGTGTCGGGATCGGCGTGTCGAGAGGCAACGCCTTGCCGGAGCCACGGGGCGCGCACACGACGAGCGGGGACGGTCGGACGCCGGGTTCGATGGCCATCGCCCACTGCCACAGCCGGTAGTGCCAGCCGGCGAACGGCTTCGACACCCACGACGTCGCAATGCCTTTCAGCCAGAGTTCCCACCAGCCGATGTCCAACGCGGCGCGGAGGATCTCGGCCCGTTTGGTGACGAACTCGTTGGAGCCGATGCCGAGCTCGACACCGATCTTGTTCATCACGGCGAGCTCGTTGCGCAGCACGTCCGCGACCGGGCAGGACGGATGAAGGGTTCCGTCTTCGAGCCGCAACACCTGCGGGATCGGCTCGGGTTCTTGATCACCTGGAAGTACAAGTCCGGGTGGTTTGCGGGGTGACATCAGCCGTCAGGCACATCGCTTTCTGCGGCTGGTTCGAGTTCGGGAGCCGAGGGGACGATTTCAGCCTGGGCGGTGGCTGCTTCGGCGAGCATCGCGTCGAGCGACTTGGTGCGCTTCTCGACAACGAGCGGATTGTCGGCATCACCGGAGACGGTGACCCGCTTGTCGGGGTCCTGCCATTCGTCGCCATGTCGACGCTGCAACAGCCACGCCGACGCCTTCCAGTCGTCTCGGGCGGCTTTGCGAATGTTGAGCACCAGCGACGTCTCATCTCTCGCCATGGCTTTCAGGTAGGCGAGGTAGAAGTCGACGTAGATGTGGTCTTCGGCGGGGATCAGATGCCACGGCACCATCTCGCGGGGCATCAGCTCGTCGAGACCGGCGTTGTCGAGCACGGTGCGGGCCCGGGTCAGCCACGACTTCAACGTCGACATGGCGATCCCCGCCCACGCACAGCACGTCCGACGCGGGTTCGACGCCACGGTCGCGCGCAGGAATCGTTCGGCCGGCGAGTCTTCGTCCCACGGCCAGTCGTCGATTTCGGGGTCGTACGCTTCGACGCCGAGCCAACCCTTCTCCAAGATGGCGGCGCGGCCCGGACCGGTACGGCGGTTGGTGCCCTGGTTGTGGCCGGGCGGCCGTTGCCCGGTGTTCCCGGGTGCGTCAGGGGTCGGCATTCAGGCCGCCTGATGCCAGCGCACCACTTCGTACGCTTCGGCGAGCGGGGAACCGACCTGCGAGCCGCGCAGCGCAGCCAGCGACCGGATTGCGTCGATCGACCGTTCGGATGGGGCGGGCCGGACCTGCGACGAGTGGCAGAGTACGGCGTCGATCTTCGCCTGGAGATCTTCGGGGGTCAGCTCGATCGACCATTGGATTCGGGGCCGCTCCCCCAACGACCACACGTCGTTCGGTTGTTCGGCGACGAGCACGACCGGCGGACGGAACCGGTCCGATCCGCTGTTCGGGCGGCACGCCGCCAACACCGCGTTCGCGGTCGCCCGATGTTCCTGGTGGGCGTGCCCGTAGTGGGGCATGACGACGATGTCTGGTTCGTCGACGCCGATGACCTGTTCGATTTCGGCGACCATCTCGAACGAGTCGCGTTCATCGACCGGGGTTCGGGAACGTTGCGAGATCCACGATTGGAAGCCGAGCTGGTGGGCGGCGTCGCCGAGTTCGTCGCGGCGCCGGTCGTGCTCGATGCGCATCGTGAACACCCGACACGACCCGCCGGTTCGGATCGCCCGCGCGATCAGACCGCCGGAGCCGATCGATTCGTCGTCCGCATGTGGGGCGACAACGAGAAGGCGGGCGCCGTCGACGTTCACGCCGTGCAATCCACCTTCGCCGGCCAGCCGGGCTCGTCGAAGCCGATGACCTGACCGTGCATGTCGACGATCACGGCGGCGTCGCCGATCCGTTCGTGCAGGTCGCGGTCACCGAACTCGAGCGTCGCCACCGGCAGGCCCTTGTTTCGGAGGATCTCGGCGAGCGCTTCGCCTCGGGATTCGCGGCGGTCGTCGACGCCGGGCTTGTAGCCCATGCCGGCGATCAGGATGTTCTTCTCGGCGAACTCTTCGGGTCGAGCGTCGAAGGCGGCGAGGACGATTTCGGCGATCTGGTGGACGCGGTCGCGGTTCGAGGCAACGGCCTGGTGGAGGACCCGCATCAGACTGCGGCCTGGGGCGGCGGAGAGCGCGAAGAACGGGTCGACGGGAATGCAATGTCCGCCCGGCCCGGCCGACGGCCAGAACGGCATGAACCCCCACGGTTTCGTGGAGGCGAGCTCGACGACTTCTCGGGGGTCGACGCCGGTGTAGCGGGCGAGGTCGGCGAACTCGTTGGCGAACGCGATGTTCACCGCTCGGAAGCAGTTCTCGAGCAGCTTCGTCAACTCAGCCACGGTCGTGGACGACGCGGCGTGCACCTCTTCATGCAGCTCGCCGTAGAGGGCCTGGACAGCGACGAGGGCGACGGGGTCGGTGGCCGAGACGACCTTGGCGCATTCCTTCGGGTCCCGGCCGGTGCCCGGCGAGACGCGTTCGGGGGCGAACGCGAACTTCACCAGCGGGTACATGTCCTGCAGGGACTCGGTGAACCCGGGGGCCACGGTCGATTCCAGGATGATCAGGTTGGCCTTGCTGGCCATCGACTCGACCGCAGCAAGCACGTAGCTGTGGTCCGGGTATGTGGAGCCCTTCTCGAGCGGCGTTGGCACGCAGATGATCGCGATGTCGACCGGGTCCAGCTCGGCGGGGGTCGAAACTGGCGTGCTCTGGACGCCTCGGACGTAGGCCTGCATGTCTTCGTCGCGGCCGAATGAGTCGTAGCCCTGCCGGCCTCCAGCACGGATGTCGGCGATCTTGCCTTCGTCGACGTCGACGCCGACGAGATTCCGGAATCCGGCCTTCTTCAGGCCGATCAGCAACGGCAGTCCGACATAGCCGAGCCCAACAACAGCGATTCGCAGATCCTTCACCAACACCTCCAACAAGAGCGGATCATGATACTGGTATAGCATCGCGCCCTATGCAAAGCCACCGTGTCCTGGTCACCACTGCTGCGATGGGAGGCGAGGTGATCTGCCGTGTCGCCGCCGCCAACGGTCACCGACCCATCGGGGTGGACCATGCGTTTGACGGCGATCTGAAGATCCCGAAAGCCGGTGACCACTCCCTCCCTCAATGGTTGGAAGCCTGGAAACCCGATGTCGTGATCCCGGGGATGATCGAGGAGATGTGGGCGGTGGAGAAGGCGGGTCTGCCGTCGGTGCCGTTCAACATGCGGGCGGTCGAGATCTGCCGGTCGAAGACGAAGATGGCGGTCCAGTTCGACAAGCACCAGGTGCCGTCACCGAAGTGGGGGCAGGACGCCTGGGATGCGAAGCGGATCGTGATCAAACCCGATGACGGCCGGGGAAGCCGGGACGTGTTCTACTGCCGGAGCTTGACGGCGGCGACCGCGGCGATCGACCTGATCGGCCCGGCGAACGGCGGCCCGTTCATCCAAGCGCACGCGGAGGGGGTCGAGTTCAACACGGAGGGGTTCGCCAACGACGAGCACGAGCTCGTGTGCATGGTCGCCTACGAACGGCGCCGCACACTCGGCGGCCTCACCATCGAAGGCGTTTCGAGGTTCCATCCGAACATCGCCGATGCGGCCGGCCGGGCCGTGAAGGCGTGTCGGGTGATCGGCCCGCACAACGTGCAGGGGTTCATCACGCCAGCGGGGAAGGTGACGATCACCGAGGTCAACCCGCGCATGTCACCGTCGATCGCGATGGCCGAACGGTGCGGCATCCCGGTGTTCGCTCACTCGATCGACGTCGCAACCGGCGCCGACATGCCGAAACCACCCGCAGGTGGGGTGGTGTGGCCGGACGGTGTCCGCTATCGCAGGACGGTCGTGGAGAACTGGGACACGGTTGATGCGTGAGTGCTGGTGCCCGGTCTGCTGGCGGGTCACCGAGTGGGACGGGCACGATCCGCTCATGTGGGAACGGCTCGAAGGCCGAGCCCCGGCACACGTCGACGCCGACGAGATCGAGTGGGAGTGCGCCGAGCACTGGGACGACCCGCGCCTGTTCGTGAAGGTCCGAGGCCGATCGACCCGACCGTTCCTCGAGATGCTGCCGATGGTGACGGCGCCGGCGGGCCTGATCGAATACCCGAATTGGGGGCGAGACGCGTAGAAGCCCTCGGGTTCCAGCGGTAGCCACTACACCCGGCGGATTGATAGGTGAAGTTGAATTTCTGCTGGGCCCGAGGGCTTCTGGTTCTGACCTCCTGGGCGGACAGGATTGACGGTCAGATCGGCGGCCGGAGGGAGGACTGTTGCATCCATCCCCGGCCTTGACTCACCCGAATGCGGGTGGGCCGGTTCTTGTGATCACCAGTTGCGGGCGATCGCGCGCCGACGTCCCATCAGCGCTTTCGTCGTGACGTAGAGGGCGGAGATCGGGAGCGTCCCGGGGAGCGTGACGATGTCCTCCCGGTTCTCGCCGTCGGCGGAGACGCCATCGAGGATGATCTCGTGGTTGGCCGTGTCGTCGGCGGCGACCATGACGGAGATGCGGCAGGTCGCACCCGAGTTGAGGGCGATGCGCTCGGAGCGGAGGCCCTTGTAGTTGCGGGGCTTGACGAAGCCGAGCTCGAGGAGGTTCCACTTGTCGGCGGCGGGGGTGTCGGTCATGTCGGTGGTTTCGGTTGCGGTGCTCATGGTGTTGTTGGTCCTTTCTGTTGGCTCCTTCGTTTGGTCAGGGGCCGTGTTTGGATACTTCTTACGTATATTGCTCTGCAGTAGAAGGCAAGAGGTATTCCAAAGATTTATGTCGGTGCGGTGGGCCGTTCAGTAGTCGGAGAGGACGAAGAACGGTTGCGGGTCGATGGCCAAGATGATCAGCCACGGGGATCGGACAGCGATCGTGATCCGGACGTTCGTGCCAAACACGCGGATCGTGCCGACGAGGTCAGGGTCGGATGCGACCATGGCGAGCGTGGCGTCCGAGTTGACGAGGGCCTGTTGGATCGCCGTGTCGACAGCCAGCACGGTGAGCGTGGTGCAGCCTCCAGGGCCGCGTGCCGTGGATTCCCAGTCCTGCCAGATCTTGCGTGACGTGTTGTCGAGAGAGAGCATCAGCTGGCGGGTCCGCCGCGGCGACGGCGCTGTTCGGGCGCGTTCCGGAGTCTGAATGCGACGAGTTCCTCGGGGGCGATCGTCTTGATGTCGTGGTTGGCTTCATGCACCCGTGCTTCGATGCGGGTGCGCATTTCGTCGGTGACTTCGATGCCGGCTTCGGACGCGGGGACGATCTCGGACTCGAAGACGACGCTGTTGGTTACCTGACCGGTCGCGGTCTCTGCGATCTTGTCGTTCATGGTGTCTCCCATCGGCGGGTTCCCCATTGTACTGGAGGTCATCGGCTCAGGCGAGCGCGCAGCGCTTCGACGAGCAGGCGCAGTTCGGTGCGCAGTGTCGGTTCGGGGTCGAGGGGCCGGTGGGGCGGCCACGGGTTGTAGGTGCCGAGCCGGTTCATGAGGCGACCAGTTCGGCGAGCTTGAACGCAGCAGCGTCGTAGTGGCGAAGGAACGAGTCGACCGATCGGCCGGTCTGGGCGGAGGCGAGCTCGGCCTGTTCCATGAGCCGGTCGTAGGTCATGTCTTCGCCGTTGAGGCGGGCGGATCCGTAGACGGCGAACATGTGGACGTGGTTGACGTCGTCCTTGCGGCGGGAACGGATCGCCGCGCGGGCGTTGGCGCCGGAGACGCACACCTGCTCCCAGAGAAGCTGGAAGGCGAGATCGTCGGGAAGTTGGCTCATGGTGTTGGTCCTTTCTGAGGGGGTCGGCGGCAGCGTGGCAGGAGCTACCGGGAAGGCAAGAGATCCGAGCCGGAAGATCCGAATCGCAGGTCAACAAACGATGCGAAGCCCGGGCCCGAATCTCTGTGCCATCCGTTGCAGCGCAGGGAGCCGCAAGGTTCGAGGCCGGCAGTCCGCACCGCCCCCGACACAGCCATGATACGCGAAACGTATCAGCAGGGCGAATCGGAACGGCCGGCGGACCCGAGGCGCAGACGCCCTGAATGCGCCGCAGGCGCAAAAAGCGGGGTCAGCAGCCGATGCGAGGGCCGGGGCGGACCCGTGAAGCGAGGACCAGGAAAAAGCGGCGAAAAAATCGGGCCGGGCGGACTCTCGAGGGATCCATCTTGGTCGTGGCGTAGACAATCAACCCCAATACCCATACTGACTACCGAACGGAAGGAGGGAAACGACTACCACACTGTGGATAAGGTACTCCGAACCACCGAACGTGAATAGGTGGGCCGGACCGGCCGGCTGGGTTGGGGGTTTGAAACTCCTGTTCAGCGTGTGGCTTGCGGGGTCTTCCTGTGGTGTCGGCTGGTCGTGTGGTGGTGGTGTGGGGTGATGTCGTGTGTTGGGCCTGTCGGGGGTCTGGCGGAGCCTTGCGGCTGCTGGTGTGGTTAGTTGGCTCCCTGGCAGGTGTTGCCTCCATCGGTGTGGACTGTGCAGATCATGCGGAAGGGCTCACCGGTGACCGTGTTGGCCCAACGCTCATGCTTGGCTGCTTCTTGGTGGAATTGGACTTCGGTGCGCCAGGCGTTGCGTGTGCGGACGAGTTGAAGCATGATCGGGCGCTTCACGCCTTCCCTGCGGGCTTGAGCGATCGCACGGCGGGCCTGCCGGTACTGGCGGTTGGCCTTGCGCTCGGCCTTGGTCTTCGAGCGGAGTTCGAAGTAGTGGGTGCCCGGGGTGTCGAGCATCTCGTGGTACTGGCTGGCGTTGGTGACGATGATCAGCGTGTGGCCGTCTGCCGGGTTCGGGGTGATCGGGTCGGCCATGGTGCCGTCGTTCTGGGCGGCTGCCGGGGCGGCGAGGCCGATCAGGAGGGTGAGGATGATGGTGAGGGCGGTGGCGGGCTTTGTGGTCATGTCTTCATCGTGCCTTTCGTCGGTCGATGTGGGTATGGGCTGACAGCATCAGACCGGGCTGGCTGGCTTCAGCCGAACAGGCGTCGGATCTTGCGTGCGCGCCGGCGTCGGAACGGCTTCGGCTTCAGTCGGGTCTTCGTGCGCTTCAACTGGCGGCGTGCGTGCCGGGCTCCCGGCTGCGGGGGTCGTTTGCGGCTGCGGTAGCCGGGTGCTCCTGCCATCAGCCGAACGTCGTGGCGGACTGCTCGAGCCAGATGTCGTCTTGCAGGCACTCGATCACCATCTCGAGTCGGTCGGCCTCGGAGTCGAGTCGGTCGATCTTCGAGCGCATCGCGGCCCGTTCCGTGGCGGGCAGGTCGATGCTGGGGTCGCGGGTGATCGCTTCGAGCTCGCAGAGTTCGTCTTCGACCGTGCGCAGCTTCTGCTCCTGGCGCCAAAGGTCGGCTTCGAGCTTGTTGATGTGGTCTTCGGTGGTTGCTGTGTTCATGTGCGTCATCGTGGCTTTCCGTACTGGGCTGTCCTGAGCTGTTTGCCTTACCCGAGGCTGGTGAGGGCGGCTTCGGCGGCTTCGGTTCCTTCGCACGCTCGAGCGGCGGCGATGATCATCACGAGCGACCAGAACAGGCGGCCGGGGGCGGGCAGGCAGCCGGCGAGTCGGCGGCGCGGCTGCTCTTGGCACTGGCAGGTCATCGGCTCGTCCGGATCGTGTCGCAGCGGTGGCAGCTGCACGGGTGGAAGCGGGCCTTGCAGGGCGGGGTGTGGATGAAGCGGGTGGGCCGGCCGAGCTCTGCTCTGCGGGCTTCGATGCGCTCCCTGGCGGTGGTTGGGGTGGTTGTGTTCATGAGCGTCAACGTGGCTGCCCCTCCACCTTGCGCAACCCTGTCTGCTAGGTAATTTGGCTTATTGGCCTCCCCTATTGGTCTTGGGTACTGGACGCGTGAAAGCTCAGGCCCCGATTGAGGCCCGAGCCACCTCGCCTATCTAGAAGCCGTACCAGCTTGGGTCGGTGCCGAACATTCGGGCGTTTCGGTGGGCGGCCTCAGCTCGGCGCCTATCTCGGTCTCCGCCCTGGCTGGCGGCTGCTACTCGATCCCACTGTTCCGAGTCACCGATGGTGTTGGTGTGGTGAAGTGGGTTGGTGTTGTTGTTGTTCTCCATAGTCTTCATGCTTCCTTTCCGAGACTTGGTTGCAATAGGCTGGAAGCCTTAGATCTAGAAGAGGGATCCCTGGTTCTCCAGGTTGGAGAGGGTGCGCTCCACCATTTGCAGCTCTTCAAGCAGGTTCTGAGCTCGGAGGGGGTTGGTGCGCGAGATCCTGTCAATGACGGCCATCTTGCACTCAAGGGGATTCAGGAAGTCCCGGCCCTTGAAGTGGCCGTACGGGTCTCCGGTCATCACGTCACCGGTCCGGTAGAACATGTGGTTCTGGTAGTGGATGCAGTTGGGGAGGTCCTGGTTGCTCATGCAACGTACGGTGCGGTACCAACCATCAGTTGCAAGAGGCACTACTAGGTAATTTGGCTTATTCCATAGAGGGAGAGGTGTGCCTCGGCCCTACCCGCCAGGGCCGAGGCTGATGAGCCCACCGATGACCCGTCAGGGGCTCAGAGCTCAGGCAGCTCGAAGCTGCCGCGGATGTTCCCGTTCCAATCGAGGATCTTCCCGGTCGTCTTGCCGGCACGAAGCTGGCCAGCCACATGCTCGAGGGCTTCAGCGACGTCGGACGCGTCGGCCATCGCTTCCGAGCCAAGCAGGATCGACAGGGTGAACGTGTCCTCGCTCATCGAGCGAGCTCCTGGAACTCGGCCAGCTCGGCGAGCGCATCGTGGAGTCGGTCTTCCCACTCGTCGATCGGATGGCCACGCCGTTCGGCGAGAGCGATCATCCGGCGGGCGTGGACGACGTCGTCCTCGAGCTGGCGGCGGGTCAGGTTGTTGGCGCCGGTGGCTTCCTCGAGTGTCATCTGGTTGGTCCTTTCGTAGGTCATGAGCGTCTTCGTAGCTGCCCCTACCGGAGGGGCAATGGGCTGTCTGCCTTATCCGGTGACCAGCTCCGGGAACATGCGACGCATGTGGTCTTCGAGCAGCTGCACCAGGTCGTCGTTGACTTCGATGCGTTCGGTCTGGTCGAACTGTTCGCCCCGATACCGGAGCATCGAGCGGGCCATGCGCTTCACCCGCCCCCGAGTCAGGGCAGCCAGGTCGGCCTTCCAGGTCGGATCGGAGGCGTCACGGTCGACGGACTCCCACGTGATGTCAAGACTCCCTTCGAGGACGCAGGCGCAGGCGAGCGTGTAGGCCGAGAGCGTGTGCACGGTCTTGATTCGCATCAGCCCTCCTCGTCGATCGAAGCGAGCAGCGACTCGATGCGGCGCAGCACCCGGCGAGCGGACTCCCGGGCCACACCTTCGAACGCTCGGGACAGGACGTTCGTCGAGTTCCCGTCGAACGTGCCGTACACCAGCAGGTTCTCCATGATCCGGTCGCGGCAGCCGGTCAGCTGGGCGATGAAGTCGTCGTCGGCCTCAGCCGGGCCGGACGAGAATCCGTACTGGCGGAGCACGTCGCGTTCACCGATCTTGGTGAAGTCATCGGTGAGTCCCCACAGGTTGTCGAGCCGGTAGCCGCCGTCGTGGATCCTGTCGGCGATCTTGCTTCGGGCTTCGCTGTCGTCGAGCACTCGATCGATCGAGGTGCGGGCGTAGCCGATCACCCGAGCTCGAGCCTCAGCAGCAGTCGTTGTCGTCATGTTCTGGTCCTTTCCGTTTGGTACGAGCGTCGTCGTACCTGTTCTGACTGGTCTGTCCTGGGCTGAATGGATCAGCTCAGGTCATTTCGGCTTGCCACACGGTCTCCCAGATCTGGTGCACCGTGTCGTACAGCTCGGTGGGGAGGTGTTGCCAGAGCGGCTCGAACAGCGGCTTGCGGTCGTCCATGTCGTGGCCGGCCTCACGCTCCGACCGGGCCAGCTTCAGCGTGGCTTCGATGATTTCGAGGTGCTCATCGAGGTCGAGTTCCATCGTCGTCGTCATCGGGCCACCGCCTTCGGGAGGTGGTCGGCGGCTTCTTCGGGAATCCCGAGGTACGACCGCTCGAGTCGCGTCGTCACGATGCGTCGGTCCGAGATCTGGTCGAGCATCCAGTCGTGCACCATCTGGTCGATGGCGTCTTCGTCGGTCTCCCACTCGCCGAGCTCGAACGCGTAGACGTCGCCGTCGGCCATCAGCTGGCTGACGGGGTCGGAAATGTGCTGGGTCATCTATCTGGTCCTTTCCTGGGGTACAACCATCAACGTGGCTGCCCCAACCTGAGTTGCAATGGGTATAACTACTTATCCGAACTACTGACTCGGGCTATGCCCAGACTTCCTCGAAGATGAAGTCCTTCACACTGCCCATGAGACCCCACCAATGATCGGAGGGACGCATGTCCATGATGTCGACCGGTGCACGACCCGGGAAGGTCAGGGTCTCAACCATGTCCTCCTCATCAGTGGCCTGCACGTACACGACCGGACCCGAGGGGGTGGCCAGCCGAATCCGTTCAACCACTGTGTGGCCGCACTGGTTCTGAATAGTGGTCCGGGCGATCAGTTGAATATTGCTCATGACAACAACGTGGCTACCCCTACCGGGGATGCAATGGGTCCACAGCCTTATCCCAGAAGAAATCTCAGGATGTGAACCCTGAGGACTCCCAATGCCTCCTGCCTAGAGCCTTGGGCTACCCAATGGGAGTTGGCCGTAAGCCCTATCGGTGCCGCGTGATGGCCGAAACCTGCCCTACCCCAGACCTGAGGCCTCCCAGGCGTTCTCCAAGAAGTCAAACCGCCTCCAAGGAAGAAACCAGGAAGTTCGGCCTGGACGAACCCTGTGAGACCCCACCATTGCCCCTCTAAGCCATCCCAATCCCTTCAAAGTATCCGAACACACAGAAACGTTCTCCGCACAACCTGAGCCAAACCAGAAGGACTCAGAGGATTCTGAGATCCACGGCACGGGCCCTTGGGGTCGTTTCTGGGTTTGGGTCATGATACGGGAATCGGATCGTTTGGTGGCAAGTCGGGGTTCTGGCAGTTTCAGGGGGAGTCTGACGGTGTTCGGATCTTCGCTGGTCTCCGGACTGATTCCTGGCCTAGCGCTGTGGGTCTCCGGGAGGGTGTAGCCCCCTAGGTGTCGGGGTGTGCTGCCATGGGGGGATCTGGGGGAGTCTGGGAGGCGTCTACTACGGTGCGCCGAGCCTGTTTGCCGGGGTGCTGGGCTGTTTGGCCCACAGACGGATTCTTCTGGTTTCGGGTGCTGGCACTGGCAGTAACTGGCCTGTCATCGGGGTGTGTCGGGTTCCCTTTGTGGGTGGAGGAGGCCGGGCGCTCTGCACGGGATCTAGCTGTGCTGGGCCTTGATCTGCGGGCTGACTCCAACAGGGGGCCCGTGGACTGGGAGCTGCGGGCGGCCCGGCCGGAAGCGGAATTCTGGTGGGTCAAGGGGGACGTACCGCCTGGAGCTCAGCCAGCCTGGAGAATCAGCCTGGACCTCCCCTGGAGCCACCGTCCACCAGCAGCAACAAAGCCACCTCCGACGTCCTGCTGCTACCGGGACGACAGCCTGCTCCCACCGAAGTCAAGTGCTGCTGCCGCCAGGATGCGCCGACCGGGGTCTCCGGGAAGGATGCCGCTCCCCCACCGGAGAGCAGTCGGGATGCACCGGCCGAACCACCGGATCGCGCCGGCGGATGCCAGCACTCGGCCACCACCATGCGGCGACATGGCCGCCGTCTGCCCCACCGAAGACAGAACAGCAGGGCAGACCGACGGTTATGTCGAACCAGTACCGTCGCCGCCAACAGCACCGGTCGAAAGCGAGACTACCGAACTCCTATCGCCTGCAGTCACCGGAACTCCTATTGCCTGAGCCACCGCCTTAAGCATCAGGGTCGGGATCAACCAGATGCTCGATGTCGCCCAGGGTCGCCAGCGAGAGCTGACCGACGTCCACCCAACCTTGCTGAATCACTTCGCTCACGCTCGGATACGAGAGTTCACCCGAAAGAAGGGCTTCAACCTGATCCAAAGACAGCTCGCCCACCACCGCGTCAGCCAACTCGAGCTGGGTGATCTTCCTCGGGGGGAAGACGCCTTCCATATCAGCATCCCAGAAATCGATCAGCTCGCTTACAGCGATTTCCTGCTCCGGATGGAACGGCGGCGCAGCCGGAAACTCCTCGGTCGGCCTCTCCAACTCGATGGCTGCCGCACCCAACGACTCGGCAACCGGCGTACCCGGCTCGAAGAACGTCTCGCCGATCACACCCGTCGCACCCTCCGCGCCACCCGTCGTCGCAGCAATGACGAGCGCCCCCGCGAACGTCCGCCACTTCTTCGTCGACGCCCGCTGCACCGCGAACGCCGCCTTGTGCAACTCGACCGCCGCGTCCCTCATCAGGTCGACGTAGTTGTTCCAGAACTGGCGGGACTCGAACGGATAGTCCTTGATCTCGGCTTCGATCGCCATCGCCGCCGTCCGCAACACCCCACACTGCTCCTCCGCCACCGAACGGAGCGTGTCGACCGCCTCATCACGCGACTTGCCCATGTCCCGATAGTAGACGGCCAGCTACCCTTGCCCCCAATACCTGCCGCCGATAACAGTCGACGCGAAGAAGCCCCTCGAGCGGCGACTCGAAGGGGCCTCTTCAACCGGCATGCTCCACTGAGCGCCGGGCAACTACCAGACGGTCACGTCCGTTCGACGATGATGTCGAACGAATCGTCCATTCCTGAGAACGACCAGGTGACCGTGTACCCGTCCGGCGAATCAGCCGTCTGGAAACCATCGAGCGGTCGGGTCCGTTCCATCCGAGCCCACACCGCCGGCGAGAACCCGAAGTCGGCCATGATCGTCTCCGCGTCCGACATGAACGCCAACCCGCCCCGAACGAACTCGACCTGCAAGAAGTCATCGGTCGCTTCCCACTCGACGCTCGAATCGCCGTCCGTGGCATCGAACCAGTCGTTGTCCAACCCGAAGTCGTGGGCCGTGATCAACTGGCCGTTCGTCGGCTCCACCCAAGTCGTGAACAGCACCTCCTCCATGTGCGTTCGTTCCGGCTCCGTGGTCGTCGTCGTCGTCGTGGTGGTCGCGGTCTGCTCGCCGACCGACCGGCCGTCAGCCGGATCGTCAATCGCGACCGCACCACCCGGACAGAACGCCGCCAGGTCACTGTCGCTGCGACCGTCACGAACGATCTGCAGCACCTCGCCGTCCGGGCAATTCACCTGCGCCAGATCGGCCGTCCCCCCGCCGCAGCCAGCCAACACGACCGCGAACACGGCCATCCAACGTTTCATCGAATTCCTCTCACTCGCACAGGCCCACCACCGTCGCACCATGTGTGGCCTGCTCGGCGGTGAACCCACCGAACTCGAGCTGATCGACAAGCCCAGAACACGAGAACGAACTCGAGTCAAGATACCGCTCGGCGGACTTCACTGCCTGCTCCAGCCAATCAACGTCACCCAACGACGCCATGGCGAATGCCACCTGCTCGTCGGTGAACTCCTTGAACTCGAGCTGGGTGACCAGACTCTCCTCGGAGAACGCCGAGAAGTCCGAGTCCAGATAGCTCTCGGCCGTCCGGGCGGCCTGATCGTTCCAATCTGGGTCGGCCAGCGACGCCATCCCGAACGCGACCTGCTCATCAGTGAACCCTTCGAACTCCAACTGGTTCACCAGGCCGGCCTCGGAGAACGTCAGGATCGGCGACGTGTAGTAGCTGTCCGCCGAAGCCGCAGCCTGCGCATCCCAATCCGGTTGCAGGAAACCGATCGCCAACGCGGCGTCCTCCGCCGTGTAGCCCTCGAACTCGAGCTGGCGAACCAGGCCCGGTTCCGAGAACTGCGACAGGCCCGAGCTCAAATATCGGTCGGCTGTCTCGATCGCGTTCTTCTCCTGCTCGGAGAACCCGGCCAACGGATCCTCGGTCGTGGCCGGCGGTTCCGTCGTCGTGGTCGTCGTCTCCGCTGGTTCGGCCGCTTCAGCGCCGGTATCGATCTCGGCGTCCGACTCGGCCGGAACCGTGGTGGCGGTTTCCTCGACAACCGGAGCCGCTGACGTGTCGACCGGTTCCGGGTCTTCGACGCCCCCGAGCGCACCTCCGATCACGGCAAGGCCGACAACAGCCCCAGGGATCGCGAACCGCTTCTTCTTCCAGAACGGCCGAGCCGGTTTCGACGGCGGCGTCGGAGCCGGAGGCGGGATCGCAGCCGAAGGATTCGGCGGCGGAGGTGGCGGGTTGTTCATGATGGTTTGGTCCTTTCTGATTCGGGAATTTTAAAGGTGGTGAACCTTCGGGCCTGCCATGGGTTTCGTGCGGGAACCCCTCACCTACCTGATGGCAGGGACAGACCCGAAGGCCACCTATCTCCCCCAAAGCCGGACGTATCCGACGTCAGGTGAGACACCTCCGACCGGCGAGTTGCATGTACTCTCTGCCGAGTCAACGGTGGGTCGGGGGCGCGCCGAAGTGTTCCTGTGTGTGGGGACAACGGCGCAGCCCCCTATCACTGTGCGGGTAGGCCACGCAGTGAGTTCTTGGCGATCGAGCCGCTCTCAGTCGGACGATTCAAGCAGTGTGTTCAAGATGCGGGACGCCTCCAGGCATACGGTTGACTCCCACTTTGGGAGCACCTCTCAGGGTGTCCCCACACACAGCAGCGTACGATAGCAGTTTGATACGGCAAACGCGGTATTGGAATGAGAAATCAGCGGATTTCCAGCGGGCCCGACGTCTGCACCGTCATCACCGCGACCGGCACCGGAACCCGATCCGGTTCCACAACCCGGTTGTAGAGGTCGAGGCCAGCCACACAGAACTGCGACCAGTCCTGGTCCTGCGTGAAATGGCCGTCCGTTGACGTCACCCACACCCAATCGGCCAGCCCCTGGTCGGCGAGCTCGGCCCGCTTGAATCGGGCCCGTTCAGCCGACCCGACGAACAGCACAGCCGGTTTGCCGGCGCGCAACGCATGCCGGACCAGATGCTGAACGATCAGCCGGCTGCGGCCCACCCCACGCCCACCGGTGATCAGATCGATCCGGTTCGGCAACCGCCACTCGGCCGGGAACGCCGGGATCGGCACGTACGCCGCCTCCATGATCACGCCCTTGATCGGGTTGAACTCGAACGACCACATGTAGTTGCCCAACGGCAGATGCTCCTCCGTCACGATCTCGAGGAAGAGGCGGGTGCGCATCACGTCAGCCAACCCGCCCGTGATCTGAAGGTCGACGATCGAAAGGCTGACCTCGTTGTAGACGGCACGGATGTCGTCCCACAGCAGCCAACGGTCCGGAGGTGGAACAGGTCGGGCCTCCATGAAACCGGATGGCAGCGTGAGCTCTGCGTGGAAGTGGTTGGCATGGGGCCAAGGTGTGTCGGGATGCATCATCAGAACGGAACTATCTCGTTGTCGACTGTCGGGAGCTTGTAGCGTTTCACCCATTGCGACGGCTGATGGATGAGCGCACCCCAGTCCGGGGCGTGAACCCAGCCGCGCCAATGGGGCTCGGCGTTCAGGAAGCAGGTCAGGTAGCCGATCAGGACCCGGCCGTGAGGGTGATACTCCTCGCCGTGCACATCAGCGAGCCGTGCCGTGCGCAACGGCAGGCCCGGATCGATCAACAGGTCGAGCCGCTTCTCGCACTCCGGGCACAACGCCCGGTTCGCGGTGTTGTGCTCGGCGAGCCGACGGCCATCGGACAGGAACCGGCACACCGGATCCGCGCCATCGACCGTGTCGCCGAACACCAGGCTGACGTCGTAGAACGGGAACCGTCTGTAGTGCAGACGGCACCACGTGATCCCGACGTCGGCTTCGACCGACCCCGACCACGCGTAGTGGATGTCACCCTTCGCCATGCGTGCCCCTCACGTGAGCCAGCCGCCGACACCAGTGCTCCAGAATGTTTGCCTGCAACGACCACATCTCGTCGGTGTGACCGCGCCAGCCGTCTAGGTCCTCGGCGATCTCATGAGAAGCGGAGTAGCAGTGATCGATCGAGTTCGACACAACCGCGAGCCGGCTACCAGAGAGGGCGACCGCTGTAGCCGCCGGTTCGGGTGAGCCGAGAGCGTCGGGATGACCGGCTGGGTCAGGGGTAATGACCAACACCCAGCGTTCAGCTGGATCACCGGCGGGTCCGATATCGGAGACCAGATCTGCGAGCGTGAGGATCATGCGGTGCACTCGCAGCGCGGCCGGTCGAGGCGGAATAGCTGATCGGGCACCACGCAGGGCGTGTCATCGTGGACGAAGCCGAGCTCGAGCATTCGAGCTATGGACTCCTCGGCGACGATCACAGTCGGGTTCATCCGGCCGTGGCCGCAGCACGAGTTCAAGGTGACGACGTCATGGTGCCAGAGCCAACCGATCGCTGTGGCGATGCACGTGTCGATGCACACCCACTTCTCGTTCGCGTCCAGCATCGACACCTGGTTGTCGTACGTGCCTGGTTCGACATCGACGCAGTGGCAGCTGCCTGTGATCGGGCCGGCCATCAGAGGACCTCCGGCCGGTAGTGCACCGACATGCGTGGCACAGCGCCACGGCGGCCGATCATGCCGACCACCCGGCCGCACTCATGGCAGAGACCACGGCGCGCCGGCGGATCCCACTCGGGGCGAGTGTTGGACGCCGCACACAGCTTCGAAGGGTCGCGAGGTCCGGGCCTAGGCATCGGTCGGCTCCGTCGAGAGGATCGCGAGAAGCCGATACGCGCCGGTCAGGTCGACCTTCCCCTGGCACACGTCGAACACCGACAACGGCCGGTCCTGCTCGAGCGCATGCACCGACGCTTCGGTCACCGACCAGGCGTCCTCCTGGGTCAGGCCGATCGAGCGCAGCCACTCATAGGCTGCGCCGCGCCGGTTCGATGGGATGGGTTGCCCCCACGCATCGAAACCTGACGCTGCTGCTGTCTCTCGGAAGGCTGCGTCGTCGGGGATCGGGGGTGGCTGAAGGTCAGTCATCGGTGTCTCCTTCTGCTCGTGGCGAGCAGTCGATGTGGAAGCAGTCGGTGCCCTGCCATTTGCCGTCGAACGTCGTGTCGCAGCGGGCATACCGGTCGCCTTTCGAGATGGTGTGGCCGCAGATCGCACAGTCCCGGTCCTGGTTGGTGCGCCGCCACGTCCAATGCGCCTGCACGGTCTCTCGATGCGCTGGCGGTTTCGGCGCCGCGCGCATCAGCTCAAGGTGCACATACGAGACGATCCGGTCGATCGTCTCCTCGTCGAAGGGCTGGCCGGCCCACACCTGCTCGACCGTGTCGACCGGGAGCGTCAAGCTCAGGTGGAGCTGCACGTCGGTCATCACTCACCCCACGCTTCGATTCGCAGGTCGAACAGCCAGTCGTTCACCCACCGGTAGTCCGGTTCGTCGTCGATCACCGGAACGATCTGATCGAGCATCGCCCGTTTGATCTTGAACAGCTCGTAGAAGTCCTGCGGGTCAGCCTCAGCGAGGCGGCCGGCAGCGAAGATCTCGTCGCGATGCTCGGCGACGTTCACGTCGAAGCTGCCGGTGCGCAACAGATCGGCGCCTTGGTGCAACAGCCGCCAGCAATGCCGGCCATGCTTGCCGGTCTTCTTCTTCACGTCGAAACCGTCCTCGCCCGATTGGGAGCGGCGCAGCAGCCGTTTCGCCTGATCGGTCGCATACCCGATGTAGGAGTCGCGGACCCGCCGGGCACCCAGCAGCTTCAACCTCGAGTCGACCAGCAGACTCAGTCGAGGGTCGAGGTGTTCCCAGCCGTCGAGGAACAGCAGCTCGGTGACCGTCGGGTTCCCTCCGCACACCAGCGACAAGAACTTGCCGATCTCATGGAACTGGGCGTCAGGGTCCCGGAACACCTTCGAGGCCTTGTGCGGCTTGTACCCCATCGCCAGGATCTCGGGCAGTCGATCCATGTAGAGGCCGAGTCGGTCGACGTCGGAATCTTCGGTGGCGAGCCCGTACGCGGTCGAGCCGACGATGCCCTGGCAGAGCAGCTCGGAGCCGCCCAGATCGAACGTCGTCATGCCATCACCACCGCAGGGCTGCTTCGGCGGGCAAGGACACCGTCGACGATCCGGCGGGAACCCTCCGAGATCTCCCGGTCATGCAACAGCAGGCACACCGTGCAGCCATCGGCCGGGGTCGATGGATGGTCGGGATCGGTGCAGACCGTCCGCCACTGGACATCCTTGCGGCCGTATCGGGTGTGGCCGATCAACGGCGGCTGCTCGAGGTCTTTCGTGATGTCGAGGTAGCTGTCGTCGTGCCGGACTGCGTTGACCGTGTGCACGGCCACACCGAAGCGCTCAGCGAGCACACCCGACGGGACCGCGGTCGTGTAGATCTCCACGACCTGTTCGCGGGTCAACGACCGCCGCGGATCAATCTCATTTGCCATCAGGAACCTCCTCAGGTATCAGACTGTTCAGGGCTTCGACATGCTCATCAGGGACCCGCCACAAGCCGAGCGCACCCCGCACCGGGATCGTTTCGTCGAGCAGGCGCACCTGGTCGATCTCCCAATGCCACAGGCCCCGCTCGTCCTCGGTGTTGATCTGCGCCCACTTCGAGCAGTTCACAAGCTGCCCTTCGTCGTCACGACCAATGCAGGAGGTGGAGGGGTGGCAGCCCGTGATGCGCATGATGCCGAGCAGATGGCCGCGAGGCTGACCTGCCGCCATCTGAGTGTCCGGATCGTTTGACGAGCCGAGCAGCAACGTGTGCGGCGGCAACGGGCTGTCGACCGTCAACGGCAGCATCTCGGCGAACCCGGCATGGTCGTAGCCCTTCGACGAATGCAACGCCACCCAGGCTGGGAGCTCCACCGTGGACGGGAACGGTTTGCGCCGGTTCTCGACCCGCTTGCCTGCGAACGCGATCCCGGCGGCCCACGGCGGTTTCACCGATAGCGCGCGCATCAGCCGATCACCGTCTGCGGGGCGAGCATCGATGGAAGATCCAAGGCGATCAGCTCGTCCAACAGATCGAGGACTTCTGGTCGGCCGGTGTACTCGGAGAACAGCGTGTCCTTCAGCTCGGCGAGCTGCGAGTCCGATCCGTCGAGGCCCAGCACAACGCCGGCGTAGTAGGGGATGTACCAGGGTGTGCCGTGCACGTCGACGCACTCGTCGAGCGACGTGCCCTGATACGAGTAGCCGGGGTTGGCCAACGCGGCGTCCCACAGGTCCGAGCTGAAGTGCGGGACGGCGCCGGCGGCGATCACCGCCGCGCCAGCGACACAGCAGGCCGTGCCGCACCAGTTGATCGGGTCGTCCTCGCGGGACGGCACCCACACACCGGACATCCAGGTGCCCTGGTCGTGGATCAGACCCGGGGTTTCGTTGCGGACGGTGCGGCGCACGAACTCGGCGATCTCCTTCGGGGTGCCGGTCGGGCCCGGAATGCCGAGCACGGTTGCGGTCACCTCCTTGAGGTCATCGTCGGGGAAGGTCATGGACTGGTCCTTTCTGATTCGGGTTGAGAGTCGAGGCCGGCGACCGTGAAGAACAGGCCGCAGTCGCGGCAGTCGAACATCTGCTCGTCGGGGTCCCAGACGACGTCGGCCGATCCGCAGCCGACGATGTCGACCGGCCAGCGGCGCTCCGTAGGGCAGACGGCGGTCATGGCTGGAGCGCTCCGCAGTTGCGGCAGTTCAGCTGGTGGGCCCAACCGAGCGCACGCCGGTCGTCGGGGACGTCGGAGCGGACGATGCACTCGAGATCGAATGTGGAGATCTGATGAGCGGCCGGGCCGGTCTTCACCGACACGAGCGTGTTGCCGCCAACTTCGTACACGTCGACGATCGGCGACCCAGGCGGGAAGCTGGCCGATTTCTTGGTCGGATAGGCGAAGCCGAGGCCCGTCGAGTTGTGGGGCTGGGTCATTGGGGGACCTCCGGGGGCCAGTCGGTGGCGCCGGGATGCACGATGATCGGGCCGGCCTGCCACGGGAAGAACATCGATCGGGTGTGACGCAGCTTCTGCGGCCGGTCGGAGAAGAGTCGGTCGGCCGGGTAGACGTCGAGCGTGCCGTCGCCCTCCTCGGAGGCGTGGAGCCAGACACCGAACTCGTCGCACTCGATGATGCCGCCATACGAGGCCGTGTAGGCCGCGCAGCGCACGATCGCGTAGACGCCAGCGCCGTCGTACTGCTGGAGCACGTTCATGCTGCACCGCCGTCGACGCTGCGTTGGCCGCGCGGGTCGATCACCAGCACCAGGCCGAGCTGCTCGAGCGCCTGCTCCAACAGCGCAGTGACGCCATCGATGCCGACCGCTTCCTGGCCGATCAACGGGTTCGGTGGGGCCGGTTCGGGGTCTGGTGGGAACAGGTCGTCGATCGTCGGCAGGTTGGCGTAGCCGGTGCGGACTTCGCCGCCCTTGTAGTAGGCGCGGCCGTTGTCTTCGCCGTCCTCACCGTCGAACTGGTAGCCCGAACCGTCACGGACACCGGGTGCCATGGCGTCGAGCAACGCGATCTCGTCGCGAAGCTTGGCGTTCTCGCCGTGCTCCCATTCGGCCCACACGTCGGGCCGGCCTTCCTCCTGCGGGAAGTCCCACTCGCCGAAGTGCCAGCTGTCGCTCAGGAAGTCCTTGAGGCCTTGGATCGTTTCGATCTTCGGCGGCCACATCCACGTCGAGTTCGGGTACTTCTCCTCGGCGGCCTTCCGGTCCGCTTCGATCCCGGCGAGCGCAGCGTACGGATCCGAGATCACGAACTCGCCCATCGGAGCTAGATAGGAGTAGTAACCCATCAGGCGTCCCGCTTCGTGAAGATGCGGAGCTTCTTGCCGGCGTCGTTCATGTACGACAGGCCGTTGGTCAGGAACACCTGAACCATGCCCATCGCCGTCTCGACCGACTCGACGAACTCGTGCTGATGATCGGAGTTGAGGATGACGTCACCCGCCTTGATCTCGGCGAGCGGCGTCCAGACCCAGACGGAGGTCGGGGTGGTTTCGGGGGTGTCGATGAGGGTCATCGTGGTCCTTTCTGTGGGGGTCGAGCGTCTTCGTATCGTCCCTATCTGCCGGGTCAAGCCAGCTGGCTGTTCCGATGCGAGTGCAGGGCGGTTTGGACATCGCGGGCCGCGAACTGCAACGCCCGGTAGGCGAGGAATGGCCGGTCGTCTGTGGCGCCGAGCTCTTTGGCTGCCTGCTGGCGGATCTGGGTGCCGAACACCAGCAGGGCGTGGCCGGCGACGATCTTGTAGAAGCCGTCCGGGTCGTGGACCTGAAGCTGTCGGGCCCGACGCCGGAACCATTTCTCGTGGGCCCGGTAGAGGGTGCGGGCGTCCGAGTTGTAGTCGGCCACCATGTTCGCGATGACCTTGTCGGCCTGCTGGTCGGTGAGCCGCATCAGCCCGCCAACTGCCGGGCGTCCTTGCCGACACTCCTGAGCATGCCGAGCACCGATTCGAGCGCCCGGGCTTCCAAGTCGAGGCCGCGCCGCTGCTCATCGAGCAGATCCATCGCCAGCAGCGTCTCGTTGGTGTGCGCGTCGACGAGGGCGTCGAGGTCGGCGGAGGTGAGCTTGTGGCCCTCCTTGTGCGCCTTGTTCTTCCGTTCGATCCGGCACATCGCGACCGCTTTCGAGTGAGCGGCCCGGGCCTGCGCATACTCGCGGCCGGCCCGATGCCGTTCGTTCACGACCTCGAGCAGCCGAGCGGCGACCGCCCGATAGCGGAGCCGCACCTGCTCAGGCGTCCAGATCTCCAGATCCTGGAGCGCTTCGTCGGAAAGGTCGACGGTGCGAAGCTCACCCATCGCCGATGCCGGGGAACTCGAGCGCCGCGATCCGATGGGCGTCGGCGATCGACACGTTGCGCCGCTCCAGGTAGCAGGCCGCTTCCCGGTAGGCGATGTGGTCGTCGTCGACCGTGACCACGATGATGAGCGCAGCCATCCGCCGCAGTTCGTCGGTCGACGCATGGTGCGCGACCGTCGACGGCGACCGTTCGACCTCGGCGGCGACACGACGGTGATGCACCGCAGCGAAGCCGTGCTGGTCGGTGATCCAGATGTGGGCGCTGGCCCTGGCGATCTCGATGCGAGCGCACTGCCAGCTGTTCCGGGCACGAGCTGTCTTCATCGCAGGACCAGCCATGCCGCACCTCCCCAGAACACAACCAGATACGCCAAAAGTATCAACCAGCTCAGCAAAATAGTGCGGGTTTGGGTCATACGAGCCTCACTCGTTCGTCGGCCATGATCGCTCGAAGCGAGCACGGGTCACAGGTGGTTTCCACGGAGCAGTCGCCGGTGCCAGCCAGGCGATGGCAGGGCTGAGCGGCCGCATCCTTGAGCACGTCACGCACTCGCTTCGGTGCCGGTTCAGAAGGGGACACCATCGTCATCGTCCTCCTCGATGATCTCGGCGTCGACGACCGTGGTGCGCAGCCAGATCTTGTCGTGGCCAGCGCGGGTCGCGGTCTCGAACTCGCCCTTCGCTGCGCCCTTGTAGCCGCCCGATCGGACGTTCTGGGCGAACGTGCGAAGACGCTCGATCTCCCAGCCGGCGAAGGTCACCGAGATCCAATCGGGGGCCTTGCGCGCAGCGTCGAAGATGTCCTCGTACTTGCCTCGGGCATCGCTGGCCCGCGCTGGGGCCGGGGGTGCGCCGGACTCGAGGTCGATCTGCGGGGCGTCGTTGGTTGTATCACTCATGAGTAGTTCCTGTCAGTAGGCGGGTTCATCCAACCCTATAACCATGCAGTCGTAGCAAGTGCCATCGGAGTGGACCATTCGGTTGCATAGATGGCATGTGTTGGCCTCTCCAACCTCCGGCTCAATGTGAGCGACGGTGGTGTCGGTGATCCTGCTGTTGTGCATCCGGTAGACCATGTCCTCGGCCTCTACCGGGTTGGAGGCCATGACGGTGTAGCGGAAGTGCACGGTCTCGGTGAGGGTGAGGTGGTATTCCTTCGGCTCAGCCATCGAAATCGAACCCGTCCTCGATGGGAGCGCCGTCGACCGGAGTGGTCCGCGGCGGCTCCTGCGCTCGGGCATCCCGGCCCTGCTGCGCCTTGTGCCAGCCGTCCTGGTAGCCGATCGCTTCCTTGCGCTGATAGGCCCAGTTGTCCTCGTCGCCGATGCCGTTCTCGAGGTGATACGAGATCGCCTTGTCCTCAGGCTTGCCGGTGCGCCCCATCCGTCGGCCTCGCGCCGTGTGAGCGTCGAGCGCGTAGTCGGGGATCTCGTCGAAGAGCGGCTCCTCGACCGAGCAAATGGACCAGTGAATGTTGTCGACCAGCCGGGACTTGCGGGCCCGGACGATGATCAGGGTGGCGTGGATGAGCATCAACCGCTCGGAGAACCCTGGTGGCTTCCGCTTGATCGTGTCCTTCCAGTTGTCGTAGAGGGCACGAACGTCGGTCGCGACGCCGGGCTCGGCGATGCCGATGTCCTCGGAGACGATCACCATGATCCGGTTCCACACGTACTGCGCTTGGCCGGATTGGGACATTTCGAGGGCCCAGAACACTGCCTGTTGCTCCTCGCCTCGTCGAACTGATTTCTGGAACGCAGACGACACTTCCCCGAGGGCGAACCCTCGAATCGTGCGTTGCGAGCCCCAGCTAAACCCCATGGGCATTGGTCCTTTCTGTTGTGAAGTATCGAACAACCGTATCGTGATTCTTCTGTCGTATCAAATTGTCAGGGGTTTGGGCCCCTGGTTTCCGGAATCGGTATCACGGATCGGGGTGCTTCAGGCACGATTTCAGCGTCTGAGACCGTGTTTGGGTCCAGATCGGCGGCGCGCGACGCTGCCCGTCGGGCCCGCACGTCGGCCATGAAGCCGTCCATGTCCCGGCGCTCCTCACGTAGCAGGTCGATGATCGTGAGCACGAGCACGACCGTCGCGAGTGTGGTGAGCGCGATCCCGCCGATCGGGTCGCCCTCGTTCCAGTTCTCGATCCCGGCGAACATGAACAGCCCGGCGATCATCGTCCAGAAGTGATGGTTCATGCGTTCTTCCAATCGAATCGGCCGAGCATCTCTTCGAGCGCAGCCCACCAGATCGGGCCGCCGTCGGACTCACGGAACGGGTCGGTGGTGGCGCGCACCCACTGCTCTCGGCCGATCGGCCAGAACACGGTGGCCTGATGGCCTGAGGAGGACACCCACACTCGATCGACGTCCTCCGGGAGCAGGCCCTTTCGTTCGAGCCGGTCCATCTCCGGTCGGGTGAGCCATGCCGGCGCCGGGTCAGCCATCGCACAGCTCCTCGAGCGGCATGGTCACCGTGTTCTTCACGAACTCGACGGCCTCGTCACCGCGGCCCTCGAACTGCCAGGCGTGGCCGCCGATCTGGACGGTGACCACGGCGACAGGGTTCGGGACGCCGATGTCGAGCTGGTCCTCGGATCGGATGCCCATGTCGAACGCTTCGACGCCCGTGTCGTTGCGGGCACACACCAGATGGTGGTTCGGGATCGACCCGGACGGGTCGAGCACGACCGCCCAACCCATGTCGTCGTCCGCCAACGGCCGCTCCAGGTAGTCGAAGAACGTTTGGCGTCTCCAGTCGGCGCCGAGCCGGAACTGGCCCGGCGCCTTCACGTTGTGCACGACATCGAACCGGTCCTTGAACCACCATTCGGCGTACACGGCCAGGTCGGCCGGGTCAACGAGGAACGCCCGAGGGCGGCCTTCTGGTCTGCACTTCAGCTTCATGTTGCCTCCTGATGGGCGGTGAGTAGGTGAACGACAACGGCCACATAGAGAGCGCCGGCCAGCTTGAAGGCCTGCACCGCAGCCAGGAGCCCTTCGCCGGCGGCGAGCCGAATGATCAACGACGGCACGGCCAGCGCAGCCGACAGTGCGTACGACCACACGACCGTCCGGGCCGCATACCGAAGCCAACGCGGGATCGGGGTCATGCGGCCATCGCTTCGACGATCCGGCGGACGATGGGCGTCATGACCGGCGGGGTGACGGCATTGCCTGCCAGCCTCATCTGGTCCTTCTTGTCCAGGTCCCGCGGGATGTAGCCGGTCGGGAACGCCATCGCTGCCGCCGCTTCGTACGGTTCGAGCATCCGGAACCCGCAGTCGTCGACGACCTCGGCCGGGTCGAGCACCGACTGGGACTGCTTCCCGGTGAGCGTGTGCACCGGATCATCGGTCGACGTCGTCATCCAGCCGTTGTCTCCCTGTGTGAGCCGCTGGTTGCGGACCAGGAGGGCATGGTTGTTCCCGCCCGCGGTGAAGGCCCCTGCGGGCTTGGAGAGCGGTTGAGCGGTGCCGTTTCTCCGCATGGACACGAGCAGCGCGTCCTCGGACGGCTCGATGAGCGACAGCCGATCATCGGAAGCGCAGATCGTCGGATGCGGGGCGTCGAGCTCATGGAACCGGCCGCCGTGCGCCGTCTGGAACAGAAACGAGCTCGGCGGCGTCGCCAGAGCGTGGGTGGCCGTCGTCTGCTGGGTGGCCAACGGCTGATCGAGAGGCCGGGCCCGATTGCCCGGTGTCCGCTCATGGGTGTTCCCCGCGCCGGCCGTGACCACGGGAACCCAGCCGTGCCGCTGGAGGCCGGCCAGGATCCGTTTCCTGGTGTTCGGCTTCAGCGGCTTCTTCCGGTCACCGATGCGGGGCGCTTCGAGCGACCAGTCGATGATCTGCTCGGCGCCGTTCACCTCCGGATGCACCTGCCCGCCGCAGCCGGTGCACGCCCAGAACCACTGCGTCTTGTACTTGCCGATGCGCTGAGCGTTCTTGAACACCTGACGGCACCGACGCCGACGAGACCCAGGACAGATCGGGCAGTGGGCCAGCTGAGTGAACTCGAGATCCGGGTTCAACCCGTTGCGGGTGAACACGACGTAGATCCGGTCACGGGACTGGGGCACACCATGGAACATCGAGTTCTGCGACAGGACCGTCCGCTGATAGCCGAGGTCCTCCATCGACATGCACCAGGCGCGCCAACCGACCCACTTGGTGGCCTCAACCACGTTCTCGACGACGATCGCGTCGTAGAACATCTGCTCGGCGAACCGAGGCACATCCCACATCGTCGCCCTCGACCGCTCGGCCGACGGATCAGGTTTGTCGAACAACGACTGCTGCTGCTTCTTGCGAGACACACCCTTCGCTTGGCTGTGGTTCGTGCACTCAGGCGACGCCAGCAGGATGTCGGTGCGCTCATACCGGCGCGGATCGGCTTGGGAGATGTCGGCGCAGTCATGGCCGGCATCGGGGAAGTGCTGCTGATGAACGTCGATGGCCTTCTGCCAATGGTTCATCGCGAGCCGCAACTCGACGCCGGCCACCCGCTCGGCGCCAAGGCTGGAACCTCCAGCGCCGCAGAAGAGATCCATGACTGTGATGCTCATAGCTGGGCCGCCATCCAGTCGTCGGTGTTGGCGTCTCGCCATGCGTCCTCGACGATGTTGTGGAGGTCGTCGACGGTGATGTCGCCAGCCGCCCACAGCAGCGCAGCCTCGACTCCGCAGTGCACCGGAGCATGGGGTTCGCCCTCTGGCGGTTGGTACGCGGCTGCCATTTCGCGCAGCTCGAGTTGGGATCTCATGGTGGTCCTTTCCGTTGGGTCAACGGAGCGTGGCAGATACTCCCGAAGTATCAAGCCGGGCGTGCTGAAGCGGAATCTCATAGGGTCGAAGGCCTAGGTCGAGACAGGGAGCCCATGGACCAGACACCGGACAAAGCGACAGGCACAATGGCCGTCGCGCAGCAATGGAAGTACTTCACCTTGATCCCAGCCACCTGCTGGGACATCCCGAAACAGAAGTGGGTGCTCGACGACAAGGACTTCGACCACATCCACGAGATCCTGAACTACGTCGGGCAGCTCGGATGGGAGCTCGTCTCCGTAACCGACCGCCCCAACTCGAACGTCATGGGCGGGCGGTCGAACGCACAGTTGGCCTATTACTTCAAGCGGCCGCTGCTGGGCGCACCGTCCTAGAGCCGTGACACACATTCCGGGCGTCAGGGGGCGACGCGGCCGTTGGCGATGTACGCCTGGTAGGTGAGCGGGAACAGCTCGGCGAAGAGGCGCTCGCACTGCTCGGCGCACTCGTCGATCTCCCACATCGGGAACGACGGGAACACCGGCTCCGGGCCGCCTTCGAGGTTCTTCTTGCGGCGCAGCGACAGGAACGACATCAACGACCGGGCGTTGCACGTCGCATACATCGTCGACATCACATAGACCGGGAGGACACCGCGGGCGACCTCCTTCGCTGCGCCGATGTCGAGCAGCTCCTCGTACTTGCGCCACGACTCGGCGAACGAGGCGACCATCCCTGAAGCGATCGCGTCGTAGTGCTCCTGCTCGATGGGTTCGAACTCGTAGGCGCCCGGTTTGCCGACCTGGACCATCGGCCTATTCGCTGCCGGAAGGTAGAAGTGCGGTTCGAACTTGGTGTAGCGGCCCGACTGTTCGTTGTACGACCAGCCGATGCGATGCCGATGCCATTCGCGGAACACGGCGATCGGGGCGGTGACACGGAACGTCATCAGGTTGTGCTCGAACGGGGAGCCGTGCCGGTTGGCCATCAGGAAGTTGATGCGGCCGGCGTCACGGCCAGGGTCGGCGTCGCTGCCGGCGAGCCGGTCGGTGAGCGTGGAGACGAGCATCGCGTCGAGGACGGCGTCATCGCCGCCAACATGTTGGATCAGGTCGACCGTGAGGTCAGAGGTAATGCGCATGGGGTGCCTTTCAGCGTTGGGGCGCCAGAAGTCTTCGGGGAAGTCCTCTGGTGGGCCGTGGTAGGTGCGGACGGTGCCGTCGTGGAAGATGGCGCCGACGTCGAGAGTCCCGTTGTCGAGGCGGATGAACTCGCTCATCCCCAGGGGACGCGGAACGTCACGCCTTCCTGGTTGAAGGTGCCGGCGAACTCCTTGGGCTTCTTCTTCTGGAACGTGTCCGACCCGAAGGTGCGCCGGAGGATCTTGTTGTCGCGGTTCTCCGACGCGGTGGTGCGGTGGCCGGCCGTGCCGCCCTCGTTCACGAACGCTCCCCCATCGGAGTGGATGGTGTAGCGGAGGTCGACGAACGTCATCCGATGATGGAATGCGTTCATAGCTGATGCCCAGTAGTCGGTTTTTCCTACGATGCGGGGGGTGAAGGTGATCTTCGAGCCGGCCATGATGAACATCGGGGTGCCGCGGACGTAGCCGACGAGCTTGAACGGCCGCAGCGAACAGTACGAGCGGACGTCGTTGTACGACGAGAGGCCACCCAGGTAGACGCCGAGCTCGAGCATCGAGGCGGCGTGACGCTGGATCAGCATCATCACCTCATCGGGGTCGGTGATCGGGTAGCCGTTCGGGTTCGACGCGTACGACTCGAAGTTCACGGCGACCCGGGCGTCGTCGTCGAGCATGCACACGTTGCCGTGCCGCTCCATGATCCAGCCGCGCTTGAGCGACAGGCCGATCATGTCGGCGGGGTGCACCGAGTATTCGACGTCGGGGTACTTATCGCGGTACTGGTCGACCTGGTCATCGGCGACGCACAGGATGATCTGGTCGGGGCGCAGCAGCCCGGAGTCGAGCACGTCGACCTTGTCGGGCCGATGATGCGACGGGACGACCACCTGGCAGTAGGTCTCGCCCGGGACCCAGCCGCCCTGCAGCTCCTCGGGGATCGGTTCGGGTGCCGTGATGTCGTCGCGGTCCATCAGGCTTCCTTTTCGAAGATCTTCTTGACGCCTGTGACCTGGTAGCGGGTGTGGCCGGCCTCGAGCGCAGTCGGAGCGGCGCCACCCATCGCATGGTTGATGGCGTGCACCCACGGCATCAGGGTCGGATCGGCGGGAATGTCGACGTAGATGTCGTACTGGTCCAGGGTCGGGTCCGGCTGCTCAGCGTCCTCGGTGACGTCGAAGTTGTCGAGCATCAGAGCGGCCGCTTCGTCGTAGTCGCCCTTGGCGGCAGCGGCTCCGGCCCGGTAGCAGGCAGCTTCACGAGGGGTCAGCATCAATTTCTCCAATCAGTTGGTTGCGGGGTTGCACGATGAAGTCGTGCGCTTCGTTGCGATGCCTGGATGCTTCGAGGTACCGGGAGTCGTAGGCCTGATGCCGGCGCGACAGATCCATGCCCGGTTGGAAGATGATTCCGGCCGGGTCGTCGTCCTTGTAGATGCCGAGCTCGCCCGTCTCGCCGTTCACCCACAGGGCCAGGCCGAGCGGGTGGAGCATGATCCGGTTGACCTCGGCGACGATGCCGTCCTCGAGCAGCTCGGACACCGGCACCTGCTTGTCAGGGTCGTTGAACGCCATGGTCACCAGCCGTTCTCTTCGGTGAGCAGGTAGACCTGCTCGACGGTTCGGTCTTGGGGCTCGTCGTGGGCCGGCCTCGGCCGCATCGACATGCGGAAGAAGATCCGGAAGCCACGCCGCACCGCCGGGGTCGCCCGATGTGGGGTGCGCCAGGTGATCGGCACCCACCAGCCATCCGGCGCCCGCCAGGTGGCGGGTTCGCCCTCTTCGACGTGCCGGTGGAGCTGACGCCACACCGGTTCGTCGGTGATCGGCCGGAACGACGCCATCTCCTCGGCGACGAACTCGGTGCGCGACACGCCTTCCCCGCTCGACGACAGAGTGCCGACAACATGGCCGACGCCGTTGCGGGCCGCCCCCAGGTCGGGTTGCGAGTGGTAGCCATTACGAGGGACGTCGTCGCAATGCCAGCCGGGGATCGACGGGAACATGCCGGGCATCAGCCGTTGGACCCGAACGTCGCAGACATCGAACAGACCCGGATGAAGGTCACGGAACCGGTCGCGGACGTTGATCAGATCGGCCGCCATCCTGGCCACCGTCGGGGTGCCTTTGCGGATGACATGATCGAGGCTCCACGAGTGAACGCCGTGTTCGGCCCGCCAGTCGATGCTGTCGACGTCGATCCGGGGCATCGGCAGGACGCCGGGCCGATCGACCGGGTCGAGCTGGAACATCACTTGGCCTCTTCGGCCGTCTCGGTGGTCACGTACTCGATGTGCTCGCCGGCCGGTTCCATCACCTGATCGCCCGAGTTCTTGTAGACGATCGCTGCGTCCTGGACGGTGCGCGGCTCGGTCATCGAGCGGCGGAGCTCGGTGTTGCGGAACACCAGGCCGACCATGTGCCGGTGGTCTTCGACGCGGGCCTTCGCATGCTTCTCGCGGATGTCGACGATCTCGGTTCGGTGCGCGAGGTCGGCTTCCTGCTTGGCGATGGCCGCTTCGCGGTCGGCGAGGTTGTCGTACTTCGCCTTGTTCTCCGCAGCGCGCACAGTCAGATGGCTGGTTTCCTCCTGGAGCTCCTCCACCTCACCGGTGAGCCGCTCCACCACCTTGTCAAGCTCAGCGACCTTGGCTTCGTTGCGGTCGGCCTCATCGAGCCGGGCGCGAAGCCACTTGGCTTGCTGGGCGGGAAGGTGTTCGTCGAACAGTTCTCGAAGTTGCTCGGACGGGATCATCAGATTTCCTCTCGTTCGGCCAGGCGCGTCCGCACCTGACGTTCAACCATTTCTTCCAACAGGCCCTGGAAACGGTCGATCGTGAGCGTGCGGCACGTCCCGATCTTCTTTCCGGCCTTGTGGTCCTGTTCGGTGCGGAAACCGAAGTTCGACTTCATCCACACCTCATCGATCTCCGTCATCGCGACGACGAGCATGTAGCTGTACCGCTCGCCGGGTTGGGCGATCAGCGGATAGATCGGGGGCTCTTCGGCCTCGTCCGCCTCTTCCTTCATGAGCCTGGCGATCATCTTGTCGGTGACACCAGGGATGTCGATGCCGACCTCGTCGAGCAACGACCGCAACACGTCGTCGTCCCACGCCGACTGATCGCCAGTCGCGTTGTCGGCGATGCCGCGGCGGATCGACTTCTCGTCGTCGTCCTCCACCCAGACCACGTTGATCGTGGTCCAGCCGAGTGACTGGGCGGCCAGGATCATGCCG
Organism: Acidimicrobiales bacterium; assembly: GCA_020628865.1. Taxonomy (GTDB): domain Bacteria; phylum Actinomycetota; class Acidimicrobiia; order Acidimicrobiales; family SHLQ01; genus SHLQ01. The sequence goes on along the minus strand of JAHDEJ010000012.1, from coordinate 64,119 downwards.
TTACCGGCGATCACCTTGCGAGTCGAAACCTGACAGATCGCGGCGCGATGCTGCCCGAAGGCACGCAACGAATCGGCGAGCGCCGGGATGTCGTGCTTGTGGCGGGCGTTGCGCGGATCCAACACCAGACTGTCGATGTCGACCAGCTCGACGTTCATTTCCTCATTCGGTCCGGCCATACCGGGCGCCTCCTTGCTTTCTTGCGAGCGCACCGGCCCGCTGTTCGGTCATGCGATCAACGAGCGGACGGGCCAGCTCCCACAGCCACAGCGACTCCATGGACAGGCCCTGCGTTTCGGACTCGTGGACGATGATCGAAGCGAGGTCGTCGACCAGCCAGACCAGGTCGGACGAGTGAAGCTTGCGGACGGCCTCAGCGGACTCGATCAGGTCATCGAGCGCGTCTTCGTTCTGCAAGAAGTCGTCTGCGTCGAGCAGCGACTCCTGGTTCTGCTCCATCAGCAGATGCGCGCACAACGCCTTCATTGCCGAGTGGCGCATGCCGTCGGTCTTGGACTGCCACGCAGCGAACGCGATGTGCTGCCGGTTCCGGTCGAGGGGCGCCATGAGCACACCGATCCCGACCGGCATCTGACCGGTCCGCACCAGATGGCGGATCTTGTCGTCGAGGTCGAGCAGCGACGTCATCCGCCGGATCTGGGTGACCGGCTTGCCGATCGCGGCGGACAGCTCGGAGGCGTCGAGGCCCGAGTCGAGGCGCGACTTGTAGGCGACCGCTTCGTCGATCGGGTTCAGCTCAACGCGCAGCAGGTTCTCGGCCAGCATCATTTCGGCGGCCTTCTCGTCCGGGGCGTTCACGACCCGAGCCGAGATGTAGTCCCACTTGAGCTGGCAGGCGGCCCGCCAACGGCGCTCACCGGCGATCAGCCGGAACCGGACGCCCGTGTCGTTCAGCGTCGACACCTCAGCGAGCGGGAACACCGAGATCGGTTGGATGAGGCCGACACGAGCCATCGACGCAGCGAGGTTGTCGATGTCGCCCTGCTTGAATTCGGTGCGGTCGTTGTCGCCGGGCGCAATCTGGTGGACGGCGAGGCGTGCGATGTCGTCGCTCATTTCCTGCGCCTCACACTGCGCACACCGGTCTCGGCTTCTTCACGGAAATCGGCGGACAGGCGGCGATGGTGGTTGTAGTGCTCGGCCAGCATCCGTTTGCGGGCCCACTCAGGCAGCATCCAGATGCGGCCGTGCTTGTTGGCGAACTCGAAGAGCGTGTCAAGCTCCCATGCGCCGGTGCCAGCGACCGAATCGTGGTCGCATGGCGGCATGATCTTGCGGGCCGTCTTCCAGGTGTGCACGGTCCGGGTCTTCAGGCCGAACAAGGCTGCGGTCTCGACGATCCCGTACGGTTCGCACGTTTCGATCTCGGTCGGGACCGGAGCGTCGTCGTCGAACAGCGGCGCCAGCACAGCCCATTCCCAGGCGGGCTGGTCGTTCACCGACGGATACGTCGGCTCAGGGAGCCGATGGTTGCGGAACCACTCGTGCGCGGTGGCCTTGGCGACCTGCCGGCGGCGCGACAGCTCGATCAGGCCGACCGGGTCGACGCTCACCCTCGCTCCTCAAGCGCAGCGTCGAGGCCAGCGATGAACCGGTGGACGGCCGCATCGATGTCGACGTCGGAGCCGTGACGCTCGGCAAGTTCGGTGAGGCGGGCGTCGAGCAGCTGGCCGGGGGTTGCCACGGGGACACAGTTGACGGTGGTCAGATCCGTGATGTTGCCGTGGTCGTAGCTGCCGATCTCGGCATGGGTTTCCCGGGCCCGATCGATTGCAGCCGCAGAGCCGTTGCGGCCGTCGACTTCGTAGGTGAATTCGCGGGTCTCGGTGAGGGTCACGCGATAGATCGACGCCGGGGGCGCGTCAGGTGACGGGGCGGTCATGTTGGGTGGTCCTTTCTGTGGGGTTAGCGGGCAACCATCCGTGCGGCGGCGAATGCGACGGGGGTAGCGGCGAGCAACGATGGCAGGGAGACATCAGCAGTCAAGACAGCCGTGATGGCGCCGGCCGGAAGGCCGATCCACACCAGCAGCTGCCACGCGATGCAGGTGCCGCACGAGAGCAGCCGATGCACGAACCCGGCCCGCGGGGTCTTCGGGGACGCGAAGCGGACAGCGGTGACGAGGTCGAAGTGGTCCTTGTACTCGTACATCTCGTGCATGAGCTTCAGATGCACCGTGATCATCGTGGGTTCCATCAGCTTCGACGAGCCGAAGAACCAGCCGATCACACCGGCGAGGGCGCCAGCGAAGGACCCCATCAGGAACGCATCGATCAGGAACTCACGCATCGCAGGCCTTTCCCCAACTCATCTGATCTTCATAGTTTAGCAGTATCAAAATGTCAGGGCGAGTTGGCGGATTGCTCTCCCTTGGGGAGGAACTGCAGGTCGGCCTTGGTGAACCGCCATGTGGTCTCGTTGCCGTTGCCGTCGTCGCCAACGACCAAGTGCAGACCGGTGTCGGGATCGATGGGATGCCGCTCGCCGGGCCAGAGGCACAACATTGCCTCGAGGATGCGCCGCCACTCGGGCGCGTCTTCGGCCATCCACAGAGCTTATCCCCATTGTGGATATCAGGAACCTTCTTGCGTATCAGCATGGTCAGAAGTCGAGTTCTTCCTCGGACAGCTGCATCGGCACCGGTGGCAGCGGGACCAGCTGCGCATACGGGACGGCCTGGCTGATGCCGTCGGGGTAGACGGTGCACACCAGGTTCTTCACGCCGACCGGCCGCAGCTCAGGCTCATCCTTCTTGCGTTCGCCGGGCACGACCTCCATGCGCTGCTCCGACACGGTGGCCTGCAAGTCGATGAGCACCGGGTCCCGCGAGTTCTCCCGCACCACCTGCACCGCCCGCTCGATCGCCGCGTCATAGGACATGAACCGGGACTCCTTGGTGGCCTTCTCGATCATCAGGCCACCGCGGATGATCTCTCGCCACGACGCCTGCACCAGATAGCGGGCCTGCCGCGGGGACGGATCCGGACGAGGCGGAACCCGCGGCGGCTGACCCTCGCGCAGCTCATCGAGCCGCACCGCCACCGCCTCCTCGATCGAGGCGATCGTGCCAGCCAACCGCTCCCGGAACGCCTGCGGATCAGCAGCACGCTCAGCGAGCTCGACCTGCCACTGCGACATTGTCCGGTTCTTGCCGAGCACCGACGGGACGATCTCGGCGAACACTTGCCGATGCACAGCCGAGTCCTCATCAGACCATGCCTCGTCGAACTCTTCAGAGATCGTGGCCACCTCGGCGAGCGGCTGCGGGCCGGCCTCGAGCTGCGGCCGCCGTTCCGCTTCGAGTTCCCGGGCCCACCCGTTCAAGATCGCGGTGTCATCGAGAAGTACTTCGTCATGCAAGGCCTCCTCCGACCCGCGGTACGCCTTCATGAACAGGCCCGACAGGACCGACCAGTCACCCTGGCGCCAATCGAAGTCGGTGCCCACCGCCTGCTTCGCTCGCGCCACCGCGGGATGCAACGCGACTCCGCGGCGGATCGAATCGAGCGCATCCGCGGCCGACGGCGGGAGCACGCCCGCTTCGCCGGCCAGGTGCAGGCGCATGTCCGAGATCGTCGGCGGATGCGGGCTGGTGTAGAGATGCCGGTAGACGGCCCGCTCGACCAGATCGACCGGGAACGGGGCGAGGACCGTCGCCCACAGCTGCACCTGCTCATGGGAGAGCTCGAACCGGTTCCCGTAGTTCTCCGACAGCGGGATCAAGACGTTGGCGACATCGGTGCGGTCCATCAGCGAATGTCCGGGATGCCGTCGAGGTCGGCCTGCGGGGCCGGCGGGTTCAGGGAAAGGAACTCGTCGATGTTCGCGCCGACCACTTCAAGGTCGACGCCCACCGCTTCGGGTGTTGGCATGTCGGCGCCAGCAGCGATCGATTTCAGCAGCGCCGTGCCGGTCAGCTTCGGTTCGGGCAGCACCGCTCTCGACATGAACAGGTCGACCTTGGTGGCGTCGCGGCAGATCAGCTCGAGATCGTCGTACCGCTCGCCCTTCTCCGACACATGCGCATTCGCGACCGCCCCTTCGACGGCCTGCTTCAGGTCAGCGACCGAGTACCCCTCCTTCAATCGGGCAGCGACCTTGCGAGCCCGCTTGTCCGACCACTTCGCCCGAGGGTGCAGGGCGAGCCGCCAGTAGTTCACGACCTCCTTGACCTCATCGGACCTCGACGGGTCGGGTTTCGACGAAGTCGAACTCGACGTATGTGAGTCTTCAGGTCCCTGTTCTGTTACACCGTTCGGTTCGTTTTCTGTTTGTCCACTCTCTCGCTGGGTGCCACCCACTCTCTGACTGGGTGACGAACCACTCTCTGACTGGGTGCCACCCACTTTCTCGCTGGGTGAGGCGACCCGATCAGGGCTGAACGCCACCGGCACCTGCGGATACTCGAACCGGTATCGGCGAGGCTTGCCGCGCTGCCGGCTCGTGTCGTCGTCGAGTCGGGTCAGGAACCCGTCGTCGACCATCTGCTGGACCGCCTTGTAGACCGTGTTCTCGTGGAGCCGGAGTCGGGCGGCAAGCCGGGCCATCGACAGCCAGAGCACATGGCCGTTGTCCTCGTTCTCCAGGTCGCCGAGGAAGTAGTGCACGAAGAACGTGGCGCCTTGATACGGGCTGCGCTGCGTGACGAAGCTTCGCCCTCGATCACTCACTCGAACACCCCGCCGCCAACTTGGGGTTCCTGATGTGATGGGAGTATCATTTTCGTCACTGGACCTCCAGACGTCCGGTTCGACCCGAGCTTCCCTCCAGGGGCTCGGACCAAGCACCCCGGGCCCCCTCGGCCCGGGGTTGCTTCGTTCTGGACCGACCATAGAAACTATTGTGATCCGTTTGCAACATCAGCCCCGAAACGCGAAAAGACGCACCCGAAGGTGCGCCAAGTCCGCGTCGCTCTAGTGATCGAACAGGTTGTTCAGGAGGACATCTGCGCACGCAGCTGCTCGCGCACGTCCTCCATGTCACGCTCGAGAGCAGCGACTCGCTCAACGAGATCCGTGTAGGTGGTGGGCTCCTCGGTTTCGTACAGCAGCTTGGTCAGCCGCGGCGTGTCGAGCCCGAGGTACGCAGCCACTGCCGGCCGATACTTGTCGCGCGGAACGGCCTCGCCATTCTCCCAGCGGTAGTAGCTGGGCTGGCTCACTTCGAATCGTGCAGCCACCTGGCGCTGGTTCTCGCCCCTGCGAACCCGCTCTCGGCGGAGGGCCTCTGAGAATGCGGTCATATCTGGTATGTCTCCTACTTAAGTCGTGTGCCGCCTCAGGTCCCAAAGGCGGGTCATAGGGACCGGTCTGCAAATAGTAGCAAAGAATATTGATAGGTCCAAGTGATTGACCCCAGGGCGAAGGCATCCAGACAGTGACTATTCAATCCGAGTATTATGATACTTTACATCCGTGCGGACCGACCCCGCCCTGCCCCTGAAAGCAGACTACAGCGGACACCCGCTGAGGATCAAGGCCACCGAGTAGCTCAACTCCGCCTCGTTCTGGCATGATGTTTCAATCGTATGGTGATGCTTTCGCGTGATGAGATGACGAAGTTCGGGTCCCTGGTCGTTCCTGGCGACCCCGTCCCCAAGGGCCGACCCAAGGCCCGGATCCAGGGGAAGCGCGCCAGCCTCTACACGCCGAAGCGAACTCGAGACGCCGAGAAGGCCTTCGCGCAGTATGTGCGGGACCGGCGCCTTGCGCCGTCCGAGCCCCTTGACCTCAAGTTCTACGTGCACATCGAGTTCTTCACCAAGACGGCCCGACGCAACGACGTAGACAATCTCGCGAAATTGGTCTTGGACTCGTGCAACGGGGTCATCTGGACCGACGACTACCTCGTCGAGCAGCTCACCCTCCGAGTCCACCGCCGCGACACCCAGCCCCGGACCCAGCTGTCCATCTGGACGTTCGACGCCTGACCATGCATCAGGACCGCGACGTCGACGCCACGTGGATGGAGAATCCATCGCGAGGCTGCAACCCAGCACGCCGACCACCGACCATGGCTATCTCAACGTGGGTCAACCTCTGGTACCCCGAACGAGGCCAGTCCTCCCGCACCGCGAAGAAGATCTGCCAGAGCTGCCCGGTCCGCGGCCGGTGCGTCATGCATGCCTCGATGATCTCCGAGCGGTTCGGCATCTGGGGTGGCCTTCAGGTCAACGAACGCCGCCAGCGGTGAGCGTCGGTTTCCGTTGATACGTTTTTGCGTCGAACGGATCATGATTCCGTGTCTTGATGCGTATAGAAGGAATGATGATGTGCTATAGATACGAATTCATCCCGGGTTTCGCCTTTCATATCAACAAACCGTGATACGGAGTGACGGTTTCCTAAACCGTGCGTCGCATGTTCGAATCATGCCGGGGGCGCCACAGCATCAGGGGTCTGACCCCTCGTCGCATCTGGGGGTCAGACCCCTGGCTGCAGTGATGACGTGGGTTTGGGAGCGGCCACGCATCGTCGGGACCTTTGTCCCTGCTGCCACGGAGGGCAGTCCAGCACGATGACGGCATGGGTCCACGAACCACTCTTCACATTCCTGCGTTCGGTCGAGCCGTCGCTGTCGTGACGATCATCGCCGGTGTCGCACTCACCTCGACCGGCCTCGCCGGCGCGGCCGACTCGGTTGGGTGCGGCGACTACAGCTTCGGGTTCGCCGGCACGCGCCTGCTCAACGACGGCATCAGTGACAGCGCCGGGCCGTTCGCCATCGTGCTTCCTGCCGGCGTCTACGACATCACGATGGAGGCGAGCGACAATCACCCGTCTGCCAACTACCAGGTGGAGCAGACCCAGGAACAGTGGTACTTCACGCTCGACAACGGCTACAGCTCGCCACCGACTCCCGACGTTCCCGCCGACCAGACGCAGGTGACGATGACGGTGGACGGTGTCGAGCTGGACGCCGCAACTGCTATCTCGGCGCACCACCTCCGCGAGGGTGGGGTGAACTCGGTCAACGTCGACTGCATCGGCTTCACCCCGTCGATCGTCGCCCCGCCGGCCACGACGGAACCTCCGCAGATCGGCGGGCCGATCGGCACCGTGCCACCGGCGACCACGCCGCCCACCACGGTCGTCGTCCTCCCTCCGACCACCGATGCGGTGAGCCCGCCGACCACGATGGTGCCGGTCGAGGTGAAACCCGCAGTCGAAGAAGTCGAAGAGCTCGCGCTCACTGGCCGCAGCAGTGCCCCGGTGGCTGTCACTGGGGTCGGGCTCGTACTGCTCGGCGCAGCCTTCCTCGCCGCTGAACGATGGGAGCACCGCAGTCGCTAGGCCGCCTCACCTTTGCGAAGATCGGTTGCAACGTTGCTGCAACATCGACCGTCCATTCTCCCCACGACGAGAAAGGACTCCAACGATGGTCGCCTTGAGGACCCACGTCATCAGACTCGCCGATGATGTAAAACGAGACCGGCGGCAACTGGTGGGGGCGTGAGCTCGGCGTGCAGTTTCGTGTTTTGGGTGAGATCTCGATCAGCGAGGACGGCCGACCCGTCAAGATCGGCGGCCCCCGCCAAGTCACGCTGCTCGCCGCTCTACTGGCGAATCGCAACGACATCGTTCCGCTGAGCAAACTCGTGGACATCCTATGGGACGGCGAGTCCGAGCCAGAGCGGGCAGAGCGCACGACCCAAACGTATGTGTCCAAGTTGCGTCGAGTCGTGGGCGAAGAACGCCTCGTCTCCGTCCGTCCCGGCTACCGACTTCAGGTGGCCGACGAGGAACTTGATTCCGAACAATTCGAGCAGCTCGTGCACCAGGGTCAAGCCCTCGCCGATGACGGGACACCAGACGCAGCACGACGGGCGCTCACCCAGGCGCTCGTGCGCTGGACCGGCGAGCCCTACGGCCATCTGGCGGACCGACCGTGGGCCCTCCATGCGGTGAATCGGCTCCTTGAGGCGCATGTGGCCGCCGCAAGCTCCCTCGCACTGCTGTCGCTGGAGCGCGGCGACCCCGAAACTGCCCTGCACGTGCTTCGGCCAGTCATCGATCGACATCCAGAGCGCGAGAACCTCCGCAGCCTCGACCTACGGGCCCGGAATGCGCTGCACGGTCCGATAGCGGCGAGCCGGGCGTTTCAGCGCTACCGAACCGAGCTCGCCGAACACACCGGGCTCGAGCCCGGCCCCGAACTCTCGGCACTGGAGGCAGGAATCATTCGAGGCGAGGTCGCCGACGTCCACCACGCGAACCCTGACCTCGTCTTGCCGCGGCGAAACCCATACAAGGGTCTCAAGTCCTTCGACCTCGCCGACGCAGCCGACTTCTTCGGCCGCGACGCCTTCACCGACACGATCATCGAACGGCTCCGAGATTCCCGATTGGTGACCATCGTGGGACCCTCCGGCTCCGGCAAGTCGAGCGTCGTGAAGGCCGGCGTCCTGGACGTCTATCGACGAAGCCAGAACCACGACGCCCGTGTGGAGGTGATGACCCCCGGTCGTCAACCCTGGGCTGCGCTCCAGCGCCGAATGGCGACGGTCGACGATCGAACGGACTGCATGCTGGTCGTCGACCAACTCGAAGAGCTCTACACACTCAGCACACCCGACGAGTTCGAACCGTTCGCCACCTACCTCTCCGAAGAACTCGCCCGACCGTCATCTCGCCTGAGAGTTCTCGCAACGATCCGAGCCGACCTGTTCGACCGTCCTCTCAGCGACCCCCTCCTCGGACGGGTCATCGCAACGAGTGCCATCGCCCTACCAGCGCTCAACAGGAGCGAGCTCGAGCAGGTGATCCTCGGCCCGGCCACCGCAGTCGGGTTGGGCATCGATCCGGCCGTCGTGCACGAGCTGGTTGACACCGGGCTGCGCGAACCCGGTGCACTTCCGCTGGTCGAATTCGCGCTCACTGAACTGACGAATCGGATCGATGGCGCACGGATCTCTGAGCAGGATCTCGAGGAGCTTGGCGGCGTGGAAGGAGCGGTGGCTCGCCGCGCAGAGACCGTCTACGACACGCTCAGTCGCGCCGAGCAGGACGCGACACGCACGCTGTTCGGACGCTTGATCAGGTTCAACGAATCCCGCCCAACCCGACGAACCGCACCCCTGAACGAACTCGACGACGGGTCAAGTCAGGTTGCCGACGCATTCGTCGCCGCCCGTCTGCTCGTGCTCGACTTCGATGAGGTTGCCGGCGGCGGAACGATCTCACTCGCACATGAGGCACTTATCTCGCGATGGCCAAGGCTTCGTCGCTGGGTCGAGTCAGACGCAGACTTCATCAGGACGGTGGATCGAATCAGTCAGTCCAGAACTGCGTGGCATTCAGGTGGGAGAAGAGACGACGAGCTCCTTCGGGGCTCGGCCCTCGCCGCAGCGAGCGAGGTCGCACGTGCCGCTCCACGGCTGCTCAACTCGGAAGAGCGGACGTTCATCCACGCGAGCCTCGGCCATCAACGACGCGAACAGTTGCAAGCTGAGCGACAGCATCGACGGACGAAGCGAGCATTGGTGATTATTGCGAGCTTGCTCGTCATCTCGCTTGCCGCGGTCGGGTTGGCAATTCGGGCACAAACGACGGCAATAGCACGAGGAGAAGAGGCCATCGCCGCGCGGAACTCCGCTGAGACGCGTCGATTGACCGCAGAGGCGGTGCGGCTCGTGGACATCGACCGAACAGCGGCCCTCCTGCTTGCACTCGAGGCGTACCGAAGACAGCCCGGCGTGGAGACCCTTGGCGGTCTGCAACAGGTACTCGTCCGTCTTGGCCCGTTCCTTGGAACGCTGGGTGGCGATCGGAGCTATGTCGCAGTGGAGTGGATCGCGCACGACACGATCGCTGCAGGCCACCCCAACGGCATCGACTTCTTCGACGTGAGCACCGCCGAACGGATTTCGGAGATCGAGTTGTCCTTCAACGGGACAATGGCAACAAACCTCGACGGAACGCGCCTGGCCGTCGCAACCGCCGACAGAACCGTGCACGTGTTCGACCAAGACGGTGAGCTGCGTCGCTCGATCGAAAGTGGCGCAATCGTCCAGGCGTTGAGCTTCGCACCCAACGGCCACGACCTTGCCCTTGGTGATCGCTTGGGCGCGGTGAGCGTTTGGGACACGAACAACGGCGAACGCAGAGCCGGGCCGTTCACTGCCCATCCTGAGGTCGACCCAAGCGATCTCCCCGAGGAACTCGACATTCCTGAGGCTGCCGCACACGAACCGAGCACGTTTCCGATCGGTGTGCGGAGCCTTGCCTTCGACCCGACCGGCATGATCATCGCGTCAGCTGGTGGCTTCAAGGTGCGCATGCTCGATGCAGGACACCTGGCAGTGCTCGACGAGCTCATCGTCGATCGCCCCTCGATCACGCGGGCAGCGCGCACGCTTGGGCGTCCGTCAGGTCTCGTCTGGACGGGCCCTGACGAGATCCAGTTGGCGGTGGGCAGCTATCGGCAATGGTGGCGTCCGTCCAGCGGCGAGCTGACGCGCGAACAGTTGGTGTCCGAGCATCAGGCGCCGCTCGCGTTGGATGGATTCCAACTCCGTGGCGGGGGCGACCTGGTGAGCCTTGGGCTACCGCTCGGGGAAATTCAACTCGAGACGGCCGACGGCGAACACGTACTCAATGTCGACATCCAAGGTGGAGTTCGCAACAACGGCTACGACGTGGCGATTTCTCCCAACGGCGAGATCATCGCGGTTGCCACCGAAGGCATCGACCTGTTCGCGACGGACGGCTCCCGCCTCCTCGCCCGCTCCATCAACATGTCAGAACCATTCGAAGCACTCGTGTCGGCTGACGGCTCGTTCGTCACCACGTTGGACCTGACAACACCATTAGAGTCCGCGCTCTGGGATCTCACTGGAACGCGGCCGGCACGTAGAACCGAGCGCACCGAGCGCCTCCTACCCGACCTGTACGGCCCTCTGACCACAGAGGCGGGCGGCGAACTCATCGGGCTCACCGTGGATGAGCTCGCACCAACCGGGTTTTTGGCCGAAGCGTTCAACGCATGGTCAGGAACAGTCAGTCCGACGGAACCTCTCGTTGCCATCGGGATGGGGCAACCGGGACCTGCCGTCCTGAGAATCGTCGACCGTAGAACGGGCTCGATCCTCACGGAACTGGATGACTTCGTGCCACAAGACGGCGCTGCGGAAACGAACGTCGTGAGTGTCGCTTTCAGTCCCGACGGCCGGTACCTCGCCGCAGCCGCAGACAACGGCGTTTCACACGTATGGGAAACAGCCACTTGGTCCCGGATCGGAACCCTCTCCGGCGGCGCGGGACAGGTGATTCACGTTGCGTACAGCCCTAACGGAGAATGGCTGCTCACGTTTGGCCAGACAGGGACGGTGATCGTCCGGGATGCCGAGAGTCTTCAGCCGACGAGCACAGCGCTCGTTGATGCCCCTCAAGGTGTGTCCGGGTTTCACCAGATCGGGTTTCCGCAAAGCGGCGAGCAGGTCGTCACATCTGTGGACTCGCGACCACGACTCTTCGATCTCGCGTCCGGCACGCTCATCGGCGAAGCGTTCCCAGGCGACGTCGGTGCATCGGTCAATGTCTCAGCCGACGGCGCCGCAGCAACCTCCATCGTTGGCGACGACGCGCTCATCTGGAACCTCGACACAGCGACCTGGGTCGAACTCGCCTGCGCTGCTGCTGGCCGAAACCTGTCGACAACCGAATGGGCCGCCTATGGATCTCCCAACGACGCTGCACCCACCACCTGCGACCAGTGGCCTGCCCCCAATCCCGAGACCACCGAATAGGAGCAACGATGACACCCACCAACAGCCCAGAAGGACTGGAACACCATGAAGGCACACGCGAGCCTGGCGTCGGCCGTCGCGCAGCGCTCGGACTGACTGCAGGAGCAGTCGGTGCGGCCGCCGGCCTCGGCGCCGGCATCGCGGTGTCGGACGGCGCCAGCGCCACTACGAAGAGCCTGGTGGTCGATGTCGCCGCAATCGGTGAGACCTTCCGTCTCTTTCCGGCTCCGGCGTTGCTCCCCGATGCGAACCTCGACCCGAGCGACTTGCGTGGCTCGATGTTCTGGACCGAGGGCTACATCTATCCGGAGGGAACCATCCAAGGCGACGGCTTCGTGCCGACCTCGGAGGGCGCGATCGGCCACTGGATGTGTCGGGGACACATCATCAGCAGCGCCACCCGACCCGAACCTCACATCATCAGCAACCAGGAGTTCATCTTTGGCCTGATCCGTCCGGATCGGCTCTTTCCGCCCGACACGCTGACGAGCGCCGGGCTCGAGGCGACAAACGAGGGGCTACAGGACTCGCTCCGGGCGGTCACCGGCGGATCCGGGATCTATCGCGGCGCTGCGGGCCAGGTCCTCGAGATCGAGACCGGGCTCAATGCGAGCGTGCAGCCGGGCCTCGATCTTCCAGCGCCGAATTTCCGTTTCGAGTTCGACCTGGACATCCCTTCCACGTAAGCCGGTATCGGTTGCAACTGAACTGCAACACCGTGCGGGGACTATCCATCTCACCTCAACGAAAGGAATCTTGACGATGTCCCCAACAAAACGAACCTTCGCGCCCGTGGTCGCGATTGCACTGGTGTTGGCGCTGTTTGCCACACTCCAACCAGTCGCCGCTGTGGCCGGTCCTCAGAGGATCGTCGTACGAGCAGGTGAGTCGATCCAATCGGCGCTCGATGACGCTCCGCCGTACAGCACGATCGTCGTCCGCCCCGGCATCTACGAAGAGGCGCTGCACATTGACCGCGACGGAATCACGTTGCGAGGACGACCGGGCACCATCATCCGCACCCCCGAGGATGCCGAGACGCCGTGCCGCGAGCTCGGGCTGCCGCTGTCGATCTGCGTCAGTGCGGAGGTCACGATCGAGGCGGAAACGGGCCTCCTCATAGGAAGCGGATCGATCCGCGATGTCCAGGTGAGCGGGTTCACGATCGAGGACGCACCGGGCTCAGCCATCGGTGTTCTCTCCGGCAGCAACATCGTGATTGCCGGCAACACGGTTCGCGGAGCGGGGTGCGACGGTGTTTTCGCGGCCGACGTCAGCGGCTTCAAGTTGCTGAGGAACCGGGTCGAACGAAGCAATCACCTCTTCAGCTTCTGCACGGGCATCATTGCCGTCAGGGGCAGCGAGGACGGCGTCATTCGCCGAAACGCCGTTACCGACGTGCCGGGCGTTGCGATTGTGCTGGGGAATGGCAACAACAGCGGCAACACGATCAAGCAAAACCGACTCAGCGGGAACTGCGGCGGGGTTTTCGTTTCAGGCGACGCGTCACAAGGCGGAACGGTCTCCACAAACAACCGGGTCATCGGCAACACCATCGTTGGCAACGATCTGACCTGTCGACCGTTCGAAGATCTCGGGTTCCCTGAATTCGTGGCCGGCGGGTTCGGCGTCAACATCAGTGGCGCGCAAAACACTGTCGTCAAACGCAATCTCATCGAGAACAATGTCGTCGGTACTCCAACTGCCAATCCGGGGGGAATCCGGATCGAAGACGCGGTCGGAACCCCTGCGGGTGCAGTGGTGTTGTTTGGCAATCGAGTGTCCGACAACGGTATTGCCGATTCCACAGTCGACATCCTTGTGGCTGCGGAAGATGCCAACGTGCGAAGCCGGAACAACTCGTGCGCCACGAGTCTGCCCGACGCATCGATCTGCGGCTCGGACTAGTCGTGGCAGCAGCAGCGGTTGCGGCGCCTCGATCGAGGGCCGCGCCGTTGCTGCGCCGATAGCAGTTCCGCAACGCTGGCCGACGCCGAATCGCTCATCTGTCGACTGTCCATCCGCCGGCGGCCTGGGCGCCATCGCGCGACACGTCGCGGGCGCGGCTCACTTGGAGACTCGTGTCAACAGCGATGTCGGTAGGACGAAGTCCCCGCGACCTGTCACCCGAGCCGATCCGAGAGCTCACCAGGGCTCAAAGCCACGACGCTGGAGGCGGCGCGGGCGAGACGGTCGTCGATGGCGCGGCCGAGGCCGTCGGCGCCAGTGAGCTCGAGGATGATGAGGTCGACGTCGGGCCGGTCCATGCGGCGGAGCGCGTCGTAGAGGTCGTGGGCCACGGTTTCGATTCGGTCGATCGAACCGAGTGATTCGAAGTCCCAGCCGTCGGGCAGCTCTGGCGCTCGGTTCGAATATCCGGCGTAGCGGACGCCGGTTCGAGCCAGCGCAGCCAACTGCTCGGCTGACGCATCCGCCAGCACGCCCGGCACCACGGCGAGGGTCGCCGTGCGGGGCGAATAATGGCGTTCGTCGTGCCCGGGCGACGCCTTGACCCGATCGGCGTCGGCGTCGCCACCCAACGCCCGTGCCGGGACGAGCTCCTGGATCGCCTCGAGCGGGATCGCTCCGTGCCGCAGCACAATCGCGCCGCCGGCATCGAACGCGACGACCGTCGATTCGAGACCGTGCACCGACCGCCCCGAGTCCACGACCATCTCGATGCGATCAGCCAGGTCGGTCAACACGTGGGCCGCCGACGTTGGGCTGACCCGGCTGAACCTGTTGGCACTCGGCGCGGCGACCGGCACCCCGGCGGCCGAGATGATGGCGGCCGCAACCGGATGGGCCGGGCAGCGCACCGCCACATCGGGGAGGCCGCTGGTCACGGCGTCGGGCAGATCAGGGTGGCGGGGAATCACCACGGTGAGCGGGCCAGGCCAGAACGCGTCCATCAGGACCCGGGCCGACTCGGGCACCGGCGTGGCCGCAACCGATACCAACATCGCCGGTCCGTCGACATGTGCGATGAGCGGATCGGACGACGGTCGTTCCTTTGCGTCGAACACGCGCTGGACCGCAGCGGCGTCGAGCGCGTTGCAGCCGAGGCCGTAGACCGTTTCCGTCGGTATCGCCACCAGTTTCCCCGTACGCAGGAGCGCGGCGGCCCGTTCGACGAGCTCGGGTTCGGGGGCGTCGGACGAGATGGGCAACACCTCGGCGGGTCCGGAAGTCACGTACTGGTTCTATCCGATCCCACCGGAACCTCGTCCTTTTGGCCGACGCCGGAATGACCAAGAGAGCGATATCCCGGATGCGGCTCCTTCCGTAGTGTTCGAACCATGAACACAACGACGACGACCGAACCGAGCGGATTCCTGCCTCCTCGTTGGGTGATCCGCTTCGCATGGAAGATGCACAAGGCCCTCTACCGCTGGAGTGGTGGCCGCTTCGGACTGCGCCCGGCCAAAGGCGACACCTACGGCCTGGCCGAGCTCACCACCGTTGGCCGACGCAGCGGCCTCGAACGCACCGTGATGATCGGCTACCACGAGGACGGCGACGATCTCGTCACGATGGCCATGAACGGCTGGGGTGCGCCCGAACCGGCGTGGTGGCTCAACCTGCAAGCCAAACCCGAAGCCACGCTCACGACCGTGAATGGCGAGCTGTCCGTCGTCGGCCGGGCGGCGGAATCGGGCGAAGAGCGGGACCGACTGTGGAAGCGCTGGCAGGAGATCGACAAGGGACTGGACGGCTACGCCGCCCGACGGCCGACCGAGACCGCAGTGGTGATCCTCTCCCCCGCCTGACCCCGAGAGCGCACGCAGCTCGGGCGCTTTGCTAGACCGTGCCCATGTTGACAACAACCTGCATCGGCGCGTTCCCCAAGCCAGAGCGTGTGCCGGTGACCGACTGGTTCCAGACCGGCCACGACGACGAGGACTACACCGCCAAGGTGATGCGCGGCTGGGCGGCGGCGCAGAGTGAGGAGACACAGGCGACTCTCGACGACGCGACCGCAGAAGTGATCGCCGATCAGATCGACTGCGGAATCGACGTCGTCACCGACGGCGAGGTGCGACGCGAGAACTACGTGCACTATCAGTGCCGCCACTTCGAGGGCTTCGACTTCGAGAACCTCACGCAGCGCGTATTGCGCAACGGCGCCTACACGTCCGACCTGCCGTCGATACGCGGACCCGTTCGCTCGACCGGCGAGCACCCGCTCGTCAGGGATTGGCAGGTGGCCCAGGCAGCCGCCGGCGATCATCCAGTGAAGATGACCCTGCCCGGCCCCATGACGATCACCGACACCACAGCCGACTGCCACTACGACGACCCCGAAGCACTTGCCGCCGACCTCGCCGCCGCACTCAACGCCGAGGTGCATGCGCTGATCGATGCGGGGTGTCGCCACATCCAGATCGACGAGCCGATCTTCGCCCGGAAGCCCAACCAGGCGCTGGCGTACGGAATCGACGCGCTGCGCGCCTGCTTCGACGGCGTGCCCGACGAGGTCACCCGGGCGATGCACATGTGCTGTGGCTACCCCCGTTTTCTCGACGACACGGACTACCCCAAGGCCGACCCCGGCTCGTACCTTCAACTCGCCGCATCGGTCGACGGTGTGGTCGACGAGATCTCGATCGAGGACGCGCACCGACACAACCCACCCGAACTGTTCGCTGCGTTCGAGCGGTCGACGCTCATCGTCGGGCTGGTGCGGATTGCGTCGAGCCGGGTGGAGGACGTCGGCGACGTTCGGGATCGCATCGAGGCGATCCTGCCGCACCTTCCAGCTGACCGCTTCGTCGCCGCCCCCGATTGCGGCCTCGGATTCGTCGGCCGGGACCTCGCCAAGCAGAAGCTCCGGGTGCTCAGCGCAGCTGCGCACTGATCGGGGTTGCCACCGACTGCACGAGCGGCAACGATCGGCCAATGCCATCCGCCGTACGCCCCATCCTCCTGCTGACGTTCGTGAATGCGATGGGCGGCATGCTGCTGATTCCCGTCCTCCCGTTCGTTGTTCGGGATCTCGGGTACAGCGATGTGGTCTACTCGCTGCTGATCGCCGCATACCCGGCCGCGCAGTTCTTCGCCGCGCCGATTTTGGGCGGCTACGCCGACTACCGAGGCCGACGACCGGTGCTGCTCATCAGCCAGTTCGGCACGCTGCTCTCCTGGGTGCTCTTCGGTGCCGCGTACTTCATCGATGGCGCCGGTCTGGCACTCGCGGTGATCGCCGCGTCGAGAATCGTCGACGGCCTCACGGGCGGCAACCAATCGGTTGCCGCCGCCTACCTGGCCGACGTGGTCGAGGGCGACCAGCGCACAAGGGTGTTCTCCTTGCAAGGGGCGATCGCAGGCATGGCGCTCCTCGTCGGGCCGAGCCTCGGTTCCTACTCCGGTGCGTCTTCGATCGGTTTTCTCGGCACCGCGATCGTCGCTGCCGCCATCTCGGCGCTGACCATGGCGCTGCTGTTCACGATCCCGGAATCCTTGACGGACGAGAACCGTGCAGCATCCTTCGACACCAACCCGTTCCACCAGCTGAACCTCGTCGGCAAGGCCCGCACGCTCACCGGCGCCCCGGTTCTCCTGCGGCTCTTCTCCATCGGGTTTCTCGTCAACGTGATGCTGTCGCTCTTCAGCACGGTCGCCGTCCTCTGGTACGTCGACGGCCTCGGGCTGAGTGCGTCGTCAACTGGCCTCATGTTCCTCGCGACAGGTGGCTTCCTCATCTTCAACGAGATGGTGACACTCCGGTTCTTTGAACGGACGCTCGGCGACGTCGGCACGCTCGTCTTCGGCCTGTGCATCTCACCGATTGCGCTGGCATTGCTCAGCCTGCCTCGATCGGTGCCCGTGTTTCTCGCCGTGTCGTTCCTGCTCAACGTGGGCTTCGCGCTGATCCTGCCGACGTTGCAGTCGGTCCTCACTCGTTCAGCCGACGAGCGAGAAGAGGGTCTCGCCCAGGGCATCAACACGAGCGTGACGGCGATTGCGTCCACGATCGCACCAATCGCCGCCGGCTCGCTCTATGCACTCGGCGAAGGTCCCGCCAGCTTCCTCACCGGTGCGGCCGTCGCCGCCGTCGGCGCGTTGCTCGGCCTGTCGAGCATGTCGATGCTTCGCGCCGCGATCGGCGAGACCGCCCCGAGCCACGAGCACACCCATCGGCAGTTCGGCCCGATCCACGCCCTGGCCCACAAGCTCTCGCTGGGACGCGGACACTTCGGCATGCGGCTCCACGGCGACTCGCTCGAGCATCACTGCGTGCGGGTCGACGGCGGCGAGCCCGACTGAGCAGTCGGGACCTTCGCCCCTGCTGGTCTTTCCTCCGGGCGTTCAGGATGACGTCATCACCCGCTGCGTCGAGCGATCGGCGCCCGACGAGAGGACATCGTCATGCAAGCACAACATCCCGTGCGCTATCTCGTGAGCGTGATGCGCAACAACCACATACGCCATCAGCAGCTGGCCGAGACATTGACGGAAGCCGAGGAGTTGGCCGAGCGAATGGGCGCCGCAGCCGGGACGGAGGTCGAGATCTCCGAGGTGCACGAGCGGGCCGAAACCGATCTCACCACCCACACCCGTGAGCTGGTCGAGGAGCTCCAGGAGGGCTGAGCGGAGCCGGCCCGAGTCCCCCGGATCAGACCGCTGCGGGCGCCGGCGGCCAGGGGCCGACCAGCTCGAAACCGAGCGACGCAAACAGCGATTCGCTGGCAACGTTGCCTTCGGTGATCACCGCACCGACCTCGCCAACGCCGCTCCGGGCCAGCTCGGCCAGGCTCGTTCCGACGAGCGCCGTCCCGATCCGCTGCTGCTTCCACGTGGGCGCCACCACGATCGGATCGATGTAGTGCACGTCATGGACGAGCGTGACGATACAGAAGGCAATGGGTGCGCCTGCAGATTCGGCGACGAACGAGACGCCGTCCAGCGCCCGGTCGAGCGCATCGTCGACGAACTCGACTGCGTCTTCCAGCGTCTCGCCTTCGTCATCGATCGTCCCGCGATACGCATCGAGCAACACCGCGGCCAGGGCCGAGCAGGCGAAGGCCGACGGCGCAGCGAACGCGCCGCCCGATGGGACGTCTGCCACGAGCGTGCGCCGGTATTCGAATCTCCGCCGTTCCACCATGCGAACCACGCTCGCACAGCCGCTCGAGGCCGACAACCGAATTCGACGATGTGACGAAGGTCGCTAAGTAAAGTACGCGAAAGGGGTTGCACACTTTGCAATGCGTAGTAAAGTACGCAGTACAACGTTCGCCCCAAGCAGATTCGGATGGGGCTCACACAAAGGAACCCCCACATGCCAGTCATCGACCAGATCACCGAAGCCACCGACCGCCTCTTCGACACCGCTGAAGACGCCAACAAGCGTGCCCGCACCGCCACGACCGACCTCGTGACCCGCGTCCAGAAGCGAGACCTTCCCCTCCTCGACCGTCTCGACAAGGTCGAACTCCCCTACGCCGACCGTCTCCCGACGCTCGACCTCAACAAGCTCCCCCTCGTCGACCGCCTCCCCGAGCCGATCGACGCCGTCAACTCCACCTTCGACCTCATCGACTCCGGCATCGAGTTCAACCGCTCCATGACCGAGAAGGTCGTCGAGCGCTTCGGTGACACCGCCGAAGCCGTGACCGAGGTCGCCGAGAAGCCCGTCGCCAAGAAGGCTCCGGCCAAGAAGGCCACCAAGAAGACGGCCGCCAAGAAGTAACACCTTCGGCGACTCCCCCCGGTCGCCGGGAACTGCGCCCCTCCCCCCAGGGGCGCAGTTCCATTTTTGTCCCAACGTGAACCGAACCGGCCCCCGGCCGTATGCTTCGCGGGAACTACGAGGATGGCTCGCACCACCACGGCGGGTGGTTCCCGACAGGCAAACGATCGACCAGAGGAGTCCCCATGAGTGAAGAACGCACCCACCTCAAGGGGTTGGGCGCGTTCATTCGCTCACAACGACGTCTGGCGCAACTCTCCCAACGAGAGCTCGCCAAACTCGCAGAACTGTCTGACCCGTACGTGAGTCAGCTCGAGCGTGGATTGCACGAGCCCTCCGTACGGGTTTTGCGTTCCCTCGGCAATGCGCTCAACGTGCCGATTGAGACACTGATGACTCAGGCGGGATGGAAAGAGACGGCGTCCGACACCGGTGACACCATCACCGCGATCAAGAACGACGACGCCCTGTCGGAAGCGCAGAAGACGGCGATGCTCGAGATCTACCGGGGCTTCACCGACAGCGGAGCCGACGCATGAAGACGAACATCGGTCTCGTACTCGGCGGCGGCGGCATCGCCGGATTCGCCTACATGACCACCACCCTCAGCGTCCTGCAGCAGATCACCGGCTGGGACCCCCGCGAAGCCGACGTCATCGTCGGCACCTCGGCCGGCGCCAACGTCGGCGGGCTCCTTCGCGGCGGTCGCCCGATCGGCGAATCGCTCGACGACATCATGACCATGCCCGCCAACCCGCGGAGCATGGCTCGGATGCGCGAACTGTCCGGCCGCGAGGCCGACCGCACCTTCCGCTTCCTCCCGACCTCAGTCCCCATGGTCACCCGCGAACTCATGCGCGGCCCGTTCCTCCGCCCGAGTCGAGTGGTGTCCGGCGCGCTGCCGAACGGGAACGTGCGCACCGACACCATCGGCGATCGCATGATCGAACTCCACGGCGAAACCTGGCCGGACCGAGACCTCTGGGTCACCACCGTCCGACTCCACGACAGCGAACGCGTCACCTTCGGACTCGACCGTTCCGACGTCGCCCTCGGCACCGCCGTCGAAGCCAGCTCGGCGATCCCGGGCTACTTCCGTCCCGTCACGATCGACGGCTTCCGCTACGTCGACGGCGGCACCCACTCCCCCACCAACGCCGACCTGCTCGAAGGCCGAGACCTCGACCTCATCGTCGTCGTTGCCCCGATGTCGGTCGACTCGTACTCCACCGGCTGGATGACCCTGAACGGCGCCCTCCGCGTCTTCTGGAAGAAGCAGATCGAACGCGAGGTCGCCCAACTCCGCGAGTGGGGCTACCCGGTGCTCCTCCTCGAACCCACCATCGAAGAGGCTCGGGCCATGGGCCCGACGATGATGGACCCGACCCGCATCGTGAACGTCGTGCTCCAGACCTCGAGCGCCGCTCGCAGCGCAATGACCGCGTCCCGTCTCGGCGCCGAGCTGGACATCCTCCGCCAAGCCGCCGCGGAACAGCCCGCAGAGTCGAACGATCGATCCACCAGATGACCCAGACGAAGGCGGCGTGATGGAACGGATGACCCCCAAGGACGCCGCCATCCTCGAACTCGAGGACGACGTCTCTGCCGCACACGGGCTCACCATCGGCATCTTTGAAGGCCCGCAGCCAAGCTTCGACGATCTGCAGGATCGCATCGAAGATCGCATCCGGCTGGTGCCTCGGTACCGCCAGCGCCTCATGAACGTCCCGCTCGGGATCGAACGTCCGGTGTGGGTCGACGACCCGAACTTCAGCATCGACTTCCACGTCCGCGCGACGGCGCTCCCCAAGCGCCGCGGGAGGGACCCGTTCAACGCCTTCGTCAGCCGCTGCCTGTCGCAACGCCTCGACCGGGGCAAGCCGCTCTGGGAACTCTGGATCGTCTCCGGCCTCCCGAAGCGACAGTGGGCGCTCGTGTCCAAGGTCCACTACACGGTGATCGACGGCGTGTCCGGTGCCGACATCCTCGGACTCCTGGCCGAC
The DNA here is from genome assembly GCA_020628865.1 of Acidimicrobiales bacterium. GTDB lineage: Bacteria > Actinomycetota > Acidimicrobiia > Acidimicrobiales > SHLQ01 > SHLQ01. The sequence goes on along the minus strand of JAHDEJ010000012.1, from coordinate 42,656 downwards.
GACATCGAGGTGCACTCGACCATCGGTCAGCGGATGCCACGGCCACTCCCCGGCAACGGCGCGCTGATCCTCGATGCGGTCGGCGATCTCGTCTTTGACCCGCTCGAATCGGCTCGGGTGGCCTGGAACATCGCCAATACCCCCATCCGAACGATGAAGCGGCTCACGGCCGGCGCCCAGCGCGCCGCCAGCCCGGACGCGCTCAGCCGATCCGCCGGACCGCATCGCAAGTGGCAGTCTGCCGTCGTCCCGCTCGACGATCTTCGTGCGGTCCGGAACAAGCACGGCTGCTCGACGACCGACGTGATCCTCGCCGCCGTTGGCGGCGGCATTCGCAACTACCTCGTCGAGGTCGGACGCCCACTGCCCGAGATGATCACCGTGGTCGTCCCGCTTGCTGTGGGCGCTGCATCGGCCGGCATCTCCGGTCAGGTGACCACGCTCACGGCACAGCTGCCCATCGCCGAGGAAGACCCGGCCGTCCGGCTTGGGGTCATTCATGCGCAGACGAGTTCGGGGGCCGCCCGGACGGGCGCCACCGCGGGCCGGACGCTGCGACGGCAGGAGAACTTCGTCGCACCGAGCATCCTGGCGCAGGGCGTACGGTCGACGATGCTGGAGACCGGCTCGAACGATCGCGTCGACACGGTGGCGATCAACGTGCCCGGCCCGGAGCAGTCGATCGAGGTCCTCGGCAAGGAGATGGTGGAGACGTACCCGGTCATTCCGCTGCCCGGTCGAGTGCAGATTGCGATGGCGGCCATGTCCTTGCGGGACGACGTCTACTTCGGCATCACCGCCGATTACGACACGGTCCAGGGTCTGCGCCACGCCTCCGCCGGCGTCGTCGCCGAAGTCGTCTCCCTCCTCTGACCGACCACCCACTGCGCGTACTTCACCACAATGGGGTCAGACCCCAATGTGACGGCACAGCCACCCACCGCGCGCACCCCACCACATCGGTACCCGCAGCCACCCACCGCGCGTACCCCACCACATCGGTACCAGGTACGAATGTGGGCGGACCGGCGCGGACGGTGGGAACTACGCTCGGCACGTGACCCCGACCGTCGAAGAAATCCTCGCCATCGTGGAGGATCGGAGTGGACGGACACCATCCGGTGACGAGTCGTTCTTCGAAGGGCTCGAGCTTCTTGCGGTTGCACTCGACCAACCCTCGGTTCGCCCGGGCGGACGGTCCATCATCATCAGCGAGATCGCCAACCAACTCGTCAACCGGCTTCAGGTCGACGCCCATCACGCAGACAACCCAGACCTCGCCTCGACGTCGGTCGACGCACCAATCGTGATCCTCGGTCTTCCCCGCAGTGGCACGACGGCGCTGTCGTACCTGCTCGACTGCAGTCCCGACGTTCGCAGTCTCCTGAACTGGGAAGCCGTCATGAGCGTACCGCCGCCCACGGGCGCCACGCTCCGCACCGACCCGCGATGCCTCGAAATGCTCGAGTTTCAGCGAGCGGTGTTCCCCAAGATCGACCCGCCACCACCACATTGGGAGTGGGCCGACGGTCCGACCGAATGCACCTTCGTGCTGTCTCAGGACGTGAAATCGGTGATGTGGGACGCCCGCCTGCCCCTCGCTGTCCATCGGGACTGGATCGCGTCGTGCGACATGGCCACCGCGTACCGCCATCACCGGCGCACGCTGCAGATCCTGCAGAGCGAGGCGCCTGGGCAGTGGGTGCTGAAGATGCCAGCGCACGCGTTCTTCATCGATGCCCTCCTGAACGAGTACCCCGACGCCCGAATCATCTGGACGCACCGCGATCCCATTCGCTGCGTTGCTTCGTTCCTCGACCTCGCCGGCTTCTCGCAACGACTGTCGCTCGGCGAGCCCGACCGGGACTGGAACGTGGAGACGTTTCCGTCGCGGCTGGCCGAGTACATCCGTCGAGCGGACCGTGCACTGACCGGGCGCAACGTGCTGCACGTCGACTACCGCGACCTCGTGGGCGACCCAGTTGGGACGGGAATCGAAGCGCTCCGATGGGCCAGACTCGAGGTGTCCGATCACACAACGGCGGCGATGCAGGCATGGGTCGATGCCGACCCGCTCCGGCGGCCTCGCACAGCCCCGTACTCGCTGGCCGACTGGGGACTCGAGCCAAGCGACCTCGACCCGATCTTCGACGACTACGCCTCCGCCCACAACCTCCCGATCTGACCTCGACCGCAAACCAGCCACCCACCGCGCGCACATGCTCACAATGGGGTCAGACCCCACGGTGATGCGGCGGCCACGGAACGCGCGAAGGCGACCACATCGGTACCAGGTACGAAAGTGGGTGGGGGCGCGCGGAAGGTGGCGCCGGATCCGACCTCCACGAACCGGTGCCGTACACTCGGCGCGGTGAGCGATGACACGTTCGACTTTGCTGGTCGGGACATCACCTTTGCGCCCGGCGACTCGGCCCTCCTCGCCCTGACACGGCACGGGATCCACCCAGCCGGCGGCGGCCCGCTGTGCTTCGCCGGCGACTGCCCCAACTGCCTGTGCACCGTCGACGGCATCTCCTACGTCCGCGCCTGCCAGACCCCAGCCGAAGTCGGCGTGCGCATCGAGCCACACCCAACCAACGGCGAACCACCGCTGCCAGCCTGGGACACCGAGGCCAAGACCGTCGCCGCCATCCACCGACGCGCCGACGTCGTCGTCATCGGCGGCGGTGAGTCCGGCCAAGCGGCCCGACAACAAGCCGCCGACGCCGGCCGCATCGTCGAACTCCTCGACACGAACGACGGCGCCGAAGCGATCGCCGTCTATCCGGGGCCGATCGTCGTCGCTCGCACCGCCGACGGCATGGTGAACATCGAGTGCGACGACATCGTCGTCGCCACCGGCGCCGCCGAGATCCAGCCGATCGTGCCGGGTAGCCGCCTCGCCGGGCTCTGGACGCCACGCGCCGCCGCGCACGTGCAGGCCGCCGGCATCGACCTCGGCCTGACCGTCGCGGTCGGCGACGTGTCTGACGACGCCGCCGCCACCGTCGTGGCGCCCGGCGAGCTCGTCCGCTTCGAAGGCGAAGAACGACTCGCTGCAGTCATCACCATGGTCGATGGCGCCGAGGTCCGCACGGAAGCCGACAACGCCATCGTCGGCCTCGGCATCCACCCCCGCACCGGCCTCGCCCGCATGGCCAACTTCATGGACGTCGAGGTCGTCGGTGACGCCGCACTCGAGCCCACCGTCCCCACCTGCCCGAGCTCCGGCATCGCCTGCCCGTGCAGCAACGTCACCGTCGAACAGCTGGACGACATCTACGAACGCGGCTTCACCCACATGGAGCTCCTCAAGCGAGGCACCCTCGCCGGCACCGGCACCTGCCAGGGATCGGTGTGCACCCCGTACCTTCGGAGCTTCCTGCAGGACCGCGGCCAGGAGCTCCAGCCCGCCTTCACGTTCCGGCCCATGGCGAAGCAGCTCACGATGAACGAGATCGCCGCCGGATCGCACCTGCCGGCCCTCGCCCGCACGTCACTCGACTCCGTGCATCGGGACCTCGGCGCACAGATGGACCGCATGGGTGGCTGGTGGCGGCCGTGGACCTACGGCGACACCGACGCCGAATATGCGGCGGTGCGTGAGCGGGTGTCGCTCGGCGACGTCAGCACGCTGGGCAAGATGATCCTCACCGGCCCGGACGCCGAAGCCAGCCTGCAACGGCTCTTCCCGACCGACGTGTCCACGATCAAGCCTGGACGATCCCGCTACGTCCTCATGCTCAACGAACGCGGCTACGTGATGGACGACGGCATGATCGCCCGCGAACACGACGGCACGTTCTTCCTCACGTTCACCTCGGGCGGGGCGTCCATGGCCGAGATGTGGATCCGAGACTGGTCCGCCAGCTGGGGCCACGACATTCGCATCCTCAACCAGACCATGTCCCTCGGCGCCATCAACGTGACCGGACCGCTCGCCAAGGAGCTCCTCGAACGGGCGACGGACGACGACCTGCCACCATTCCTCGGCCACTGCAACATCACGGTGGCCGGTGTGCCCTGCAAGGTCCTGCGGGTCAGCTTCACCGGCGAACTGTCCTTCGAACTGCACCATCCCGTCGATCGATCCGTGGAGCTCTGGACGGCGCTGATGGATCTCGGCGCCGACCTCGGAATCCAACCTCATGCGATCGAGGCGCTCTTCCGACTGCGACTCGAGAAGGGCCACATCATCGTCGGCATCGACACGGACTACGACTCGACGCCACGTCGCCTTCAGCACGAATGGGCCGTCAACATGAAGAAGGGCGACTTCATCGGGCGGACGGCGATCGAACGCACGAACCGCCTGGCGCTCGACAAACGACTCGTCGGTTTCCGCACCGAGGGTCGGGCCCCCTTCGAAGGCGCCGTCGTCTGGTCGGGCTCGGACTACGCCGGCTGGGTGACCTCGGCGGCGTTCTCCCCAACCATCGGCGCCGGGGTCGCGCTCGGCTGGTTGGAAGCCGTCGACGGCGAATTCCCCGCCTCCGTCACGATCGACGGACTCGACGCCGAGATCGTCTCACCTCACTTCTACGACCCGGAAGGAGCCCGCCCCCGTGCCTGAGCTCCTGCACACACTTCCTGTCACGCGCATCGTGACCACGGCCGCCGCGCTCGACGGTGCCAGCGTTCCCGAAGATGCACTCGTTCTTCGGACGGCTCCCGACGAAGCGCTCGTCATCCACGCCGAGGCGGCGGATCCCGACGCCATCACCATCGACGACGCTCATGCCATCGTCGTCGCCGACGCAGGCTGGTCCGGAGGATGGATCCCAACCGCAGCGGCCGACACGTTCCTCGACGGAAACTGCTCGTGGGCCCGGCCGATCGACCGCCCAGCCTTCGCCCAGGGGATGGTGGCGCACCTCCCCGTCAAGCTCTGGTTCGAAGCGGAGCGCACGCTGTTCGTCGTGCCTCACGTCTCCGCCCACGAGCTCACGCACCGGCTCCGGGAAGGCGGCATCGCATGAACGAATTCTGGGAAGCCAAGGTCGCCCTGCAGTGGGGCACGCTGAAGCCGAGCTATGACGTGGTCATCATCGGTGGCGGCGGCCACGGCCTCGCCACCGCCTACAACCTCGCGCTGCGCCACGGCATCACCAACGTCGCCGTGCTCGAACGCAGCTACATCGGCGGCGGCAACAGCGGCCGGAACACCACCGTCATCCGCTCGAACTACGGCAAGCCCGAACCGGTGCGCTTCTACCAACGGTCACTGGAGCTCTATCGCGACCTCGAAGCAGAGACCGAGCGCTGGATGATGCACGACGAGCGCGGGCTCTGGTGGATCACCCACACCGAGGCCGGCCGCCGCACCGAGATCGCCCGCGCCGAGATCAACCGCGCGTTCGGGGCCGATACCCGGTTCGCCGAGCCCGAAGAAATCGAGCGCGAAATCCCAGGCATCAACATGAACCCCGCCGGCGAGTTCCCCGTGCTCGGCGGGTCGTTCCATGCCGGCGGTGCGACCGCCCGCCACGACCGGGTCGTCTGGGCGCTGGCCGAAGGGGCGATGCGGGCCGGCGTCGACATCATCCAGGGCGTCGAGGTCACCGGACTCAAGGTCGAGAACAACCAGATCGTCGGCGTGGAAACCACGCAGGGCAGCATCGCCACCGAAACCGTCGTCAGTGCGGTCGGCGGACATGCAACCTCCGTGGCCGACATGGCCGGCGTTCGCCTGCCGATTCGCACCCATCCGCTGCAGGCATTCGTCACCAATCACTACGAGGGCACCTTCGATGCCATCGTCGCTTCCATCGATCTCGGCTTCTACGTGAGCCAAACCGCACGAGGCGAGATGCTCGGTGGCGCCCACATCGACCCGCAACCCAGCTACAGCCGTCGATCCGACCACCACTTCATCTCGTCGATTGCGAAGCGCATCACCGCACTCTTCCCGTTCATGGGCGACCTTCGGGTCCTCCGACAGTGGACCGGCTCCTGCGACATGTCGCCCGACTACTCTCCGGTCATGGGGCGCACCCCGGTCGACGGATTCCTCATCACCACCGGCTGGGGTACCTGGGGCTTCAAGGCGATCCCGGCGGGTGGCGAAGCGATGGCCGAACTCGTGGCCACCGGCACCACACCGGAACTGATCGCCCCGTTCAGCCTCGACCGGTTTGCAAAGGATCGAGCACTGGCCGACCGCGGAAGCTCGGGGACGCACTGATGTCGCTTCGAATCACCTGCCCGACCTGCGGACCCCGTTCAGCAGAAGAATGGATCCACGGAGAGATGTTCGACGTGCCGGACTCGATCACCAACACCGACGAGTGGGACGTGGACCGCGGCTTCTTCCACAACAACCCCGAAGGGTTGGTGCAGGAGGCCTGGTTCCATCTGTACGGCTGCCGGCGATGGGTGGTCATCACCCGAGACACCCGAACGGACGAGATCCTCAGCTGACGGCCGCCGGCGCGAGTTCGGTCTTCGACCCGCGCCGCTGGAACCAGCCGACCATCGGATCCGAATAGCGGGTGGCGATCGGGCCGAGCACCGCCGTGATCAGCACGTATGCGGCGGCCAACGCACCGAGCTCCGGACCGTCGGCGAGGTCCACCCCGAGTGCGGCGATCACGATCGAGAACTCGCCGCGAGCGATGAGGACCGTGCCAGCACGGAATCGGCCGCGGGTGCCCACCTCCATCCGTCGGGCCGCGTACCAGCCGGTGAGCACCTTCGCCGCGGCCGTGAGGAACGCCAACAGAACGGCCCAGCCGAGCATGCCGATCAGGTCCCGCGGATCGATCTGGAAGGTGAAGAACACGAAGAACGTTGCGGCGAAGAGGTCGCGCAGCGGCGACACGAGAACGAGGACCCGCTCCTCCGTTCGACCGGACAGCGCCAGACCGACCAGAAACGCACCAATCGCGCCGGACACATCGAATGATTGCGCAATGCCGGCGACCAGCAGCACCAGGCCGAACACGGCGAGCAGCAGCGTCTCGTCGTTGCCGCGACCCAACTGATCGCTCAACCCCCGACCGAATCGAAGCGCGGCCAGCAGGATCACCGTGACGACAACGAGCGCGATCGCCACGCTTCCGAGCGTCTCGGTCAGCGTCCCACCCACGATGACCGCAGCCACGACCGGCAGGTAGATGGCCATGGCCAGGTCCTCGATCACGAGCAGGTTGAGCACCGACTTGGTCTCGCGGTTACCGACCCGTCCGAGGTCGGCGAGCACCTTGGAGATCACGCCGGAGGACGACACCCAGGTGACGCCGGCGAGCAGCGTGGCGGCGAGCGGAGACCACCCGAGCAAGAGCCCGAGCGCAAGGCCGATTCCCGCACTGCTGAACATGTCGACCAGACCGGGCGGAATGCCGGTCCGCAAGCCCTCCCGCAGCTCGACGTCGGAGTACTCGAGGCCGAGCGCGAACAGCAGCAGGAGAACGCCGATCTCCGCAGCCAGCGAGACGAAGTCCTCGCTCACGTCCAGGGTGACGATGCCGCCCTCACCAAAGACGAGTCCGGCGATCAGGTAGAGGGGCACGGCGGTGATGCCGAGTCGGCCGGCCAGTCGGGCGAGCATGCCCAGCCCGAAAATGAGCGCGCCGACCTCGATGAACGCGAGGGCCGTTTCCGCCGAACCGGCGGCCAGTACGGGCACCACTACCCGCAGAGGGTCGTGCGCAGTTGCTGAACCTCGTCCTTGGAGCCGACGATGATGGCGATGTCACCCGCGAAGAACGTGAAGTCCGGGCCCGGCGATGGCAACGGGCGGGCGTTGCGGATCACGGCGATGATGGACGCGCCGGTCTTGCTCCGATATTCGCCCTCGCCGATCGTGCCGCCCACACCGGGGGAATCGTCGCCGAGTTCGACCCAGTCCAAGGAGAACCCGGCCAGTTCCTGACGCACCTCGGACACGACCTCGGCGACCACAGACACGCCGAGGATCTCGCCGAGCGTCTGTGTGTCGGTCGGGTTCAGACTCACGATCGATGAACACGCGTCCGGATCGTCGTCCTTGTACATCACGATCTCGCGTCGGCCGTCGTGATGGACGACGACTCCCATGTTCCGCCCTTCGGTGGTGGTGAAGTCGTGCCGCACACCGACACCGGGAAGAATCGTTTCCTGCACCTCAGTCATGGGTCGAGTCTATGCGCCCGCCGCCCGACGCTCCCCCGGAGGTTTGGCGACCCGGTCGCCCGAAGCCAACGCTGAGTTGTCGGCCCGCAGCGAACAGCTGCAACAGTGTGATCATCCGAGCTGTCTGAGAGGCCGCAATGCACATCGAACCCTTCGGCGTCGAGATCTGGATGAACGAGTGGGAGACCAAGTGCGAGCTGAACCTCGCCGAAACCTGCGTGCAGAGCGTCACGGTCGCTGAACTCCTGGAGCTCGCCGGCACGGACGAACAGCGCCTCCACGATCTCCTCCCGATGAAGCTGACCTACGGCGACATCGAAGGATCGCCCGAGCTGCGAACCGCTGTTGCGGGACTGTTCGAACGGCAGGCGCCGGAGAACGTCGTGATCACCCACGGGACGATCGGCGCCAACATGCTCGTCCACAAGACACTGGTCGGGCCGGGCGACCGCGTTGTCGCCATCACTCCCACCTACCAACAGCACTACTCCATTCCGGCGAGCATCGGCGCAGACGTTCACCAGCTCCAGCTGCGGCCTGAAGACGGTTGGCTGCCCGATCTGGATGAGTTGCGGCGTCAGACCGCCGATGGCGCCCGACTCATCGCCCTCACCAACCCGAACAACCCGACCGGCGCACTCATCGACCCACCGATGCTTGAGGAGATCGCCGACATCGCCCGGGCCGCCGACGCCTGGGTCCTGTGCGACGAGGTCTACCGCGGCACCGACGAGGCAGGGTCCGGGTCGACCGTATCGATGGCCGACGTCTACGAGCGCGGCATCAGCACCGGAAGCATGTCCAAGGCCTACTCGCTCGCCGGCCTCCGCCTCGGATGGGCGGTGGCGCCGACGGAGGTGATCGAGGGCATCTCGATCCATCGGGACTACGACACGATCTCGGTCGGCATGATCGACGACTACTTCGCCACGCTTGCGCTCGAACACGGCGAAGCCCTGCTCGCCCGGAGCCGAGCCATGACCGCCCGAAACCGTGTGGTGCTCGACGAGTGGATCGCCAACGAGCCTCGGATCTCGTGGGTCCGGCCCCGATCCGGCACGACGGCCTTCCTCCAGTACGACCTCGACCTTCCGTCGCACGAGCTCTGCACCGCCGTCGTGAAGGACACCGGAGTGATGCTCACGCCAGGAAGCGCGCTCGGCGTCGAGGGCTTCATCCGCATCGGCTACGCAAACGCGACGGACATCCTCACCGAGGGGCTCGAGCGCTTCTCCGAATGGCTGGCTGCTCACTGACCACCGCCGACGCGATACCGTCCGGTCCATGGCCCAACACATCATTGCCGACGTCCTGATCCCCGGACGGGGCGATCCCATCGAGCGCGGCCGCGTCGTCATGGACGGCCGTGAGATCACCTATGCCGGAGCGGTCGACGCCGGCCCGACGCCCGGCGCAGACGACACGGTCATCGAGGCGCCGGTGGTGATGCCCGGGCTGTGGGACTGTCACGCCCACTTCGCCGGGCTGGCCGACCCCAATCTCGAGAAGCTCGCAACCACACACGTCGCCACCCTGGCCGCCCGTTCCGTGCTCGATGCCGAGGCGATCCTCGACGGCGGCGTGACGAGTGTTCGCGATGTCGGCGGCCTCGGCCTCCTCCTCGCTCCAGCAGTCGACGACGGCACCCTCCGGTCGCCGTTCATCCACGCAGCCGGTCGCATCCTGTCCACCACCGGCGGACATGGCGACATCCACGGGTTCCCCCTGGACTTCGCCCACGACGTCTGCGAATCAGGCAACTTCTCGATCCTGTGCGACGGCGTTCCCGAGGTCCTCAAGGCCGTCCGCATCAACCTGCGCAACAACGCCAAGCTCATCAAGCTGTGCGCGTCCGGCGGCGTGATGTCGGAGATCGACCACCCCCATCATCAGCAGTTCTCCGACGAGGAACTGCGAGCGATCGTCGAAGAAGCGCGGCGGGCCGAACGCATCGTGGCCGCTCACTGCCACGGGAAGGCCGGCATCATGGCGGCGCTGCGGGCGGGCTGCTTCACCATCGAACACGGCAGCTTCCTCGACGAGGAGGCGGCCGACCTGATGGTCGAGCAGGGCTCCATGCTGGTCCCCACGCGCTATGTGATCGAGTCGCTGCTGGATCAGATCGACATCCTTCCGCCGTACGCCTACGAGAAGGGTCAGATGATCGCCTCCGCCCACGAGCAGGCGCTGAAGCTCGCCGTGGCGAAGGGCGTGAAGATCGCCGCAGGCTGCGACATCTTCGTCTCGGGCAAGATGTACGGGCAGAACAGCATGGAGATCACCTACCTGATCAACGCCGGCATGACCGACCTCGAAGCGATCGAGGCCGCCACGGCAAACGGGCCCGAGACGCTCGGCCCGCAGGCGCCACGCTCCGGCCAACTCCGCGACGGCTACGACGCCGACGTCATCATCCTGGACACGAACCCGTTGGACGATCGCTCGGTGTGGGGCCAGCCGGACCGGGTCACCGGCGTCTGGCAGCGCGGTCGCCGCGTCAAGGGCTGAACCTTCCGCTCCGCGCTGTGCAGCGAAGGGTCTGTTCGTAGACTTTCCCCCAATGGTTGTCCCTCTTCGCCTGGAACCGAGCGACGCCCGGCGCAGATTCGACGCAGCCCGGACGTTGATCGAGCAGACCAGCTCACTGTCCACCTTCTCGGGCACGCTCGAACGGATCGATGACTCGTTGCGCTCGGCACTGGCTGCCCGCTCCCAGTTGATGGCGACGGCCGGTCAGCTCGATGCGGCCGCAATCGATCGTGAACTGAAGCAGGCGCTTCGCCGTGCCGGTCCGGCGACGCCCGAGGTTCACATGCTCCAGGAACGTCGCCAGATCGTGATCGAGCTGCAGGACGAGATCGACGATGTCGATGCGCACGTCCACCGCACGATCCTCGATGTCGAGGCCCTGGCCGCACGGGGCGCCGCATCGGCGCCGCGGCCGTCGGTCACCGAGGAGCTCACCGCCAACATGGCCGAGGATCTTGCGCTGCTCAAGGCCGATACCGATGCGCTGACCGCAGCGCGCAAAGAACTCGAAGGACTCTGAAGATGAACTGCCCCCTGTGCGTCGACCAGGTGCTCGACGAGCGATTCAGCCACGGCATCGAAGTCGACGTCTGCCCGAACTGCAAGGGCGTGTGGCTCGATCGGGGCGAGCTCGAACGTCTCGCCATGCAGGGTCGCGCCGCAGAGGACCCGACGCTCCTTGCTTCGAGCGGTCACCCCGCCCCGCACGACCGCGGCTCGGCACCGCCGGCGCCGCTGCCGGCAGAAGCTCCGAGGAAGACCTCATCGAAGTCCAAGTCGAAGTCAGAATCGAAGAACCGTGATTGGGACGACGACCGAGAGCGCTCGAAGAAGAAGTCGAAAAAGAAGAAGTCGAAGAAGAAGCGGTTCAGCGACCTGCTCGAAGACGTTCTGGACGACGTCCTCGACCTCTGAGCCCGGAGTTCATCGACTCGCAAGAACCTCCGCCACCCGGTCGCGGACCGCAGGGAGCGTTTCCGTCTCGAACCACGGATTCTTCTTCAACCAGATGTTGTTTCGCGGTGAGGGATGCGGAAGCACGATCTGTTGGGGAAGGTGGTCTCGCCAATTCGCAACGGTCTCGGTGAGGGTCTTGCTCCGATGCTCGACGTAGCGCTCCTGGGCGTACATCCCGAGGATCACCTCGAGCCGATCCTCCCGGAGGTGCGCGCGTAGCGGCTCGTGCCACAGGGGTGCGCACTCGGGACGGGGCGGCTTGTCGCCGGACGATCCGGTTCCCGGAAAGCAGAAGCCCATGGGAAGGATCGCCACGATGCCATCGTCGTAGAACTGGTCGGTGGAGAGACCGAGCCACTCGCGCAGCCGTACGCCGCTCGGATCGTCCCACGGGACGCCACTTTCGTGGACCCGCCGGCCCGGGGCCTGACCGATGATGACGATCGGCGCCCCTTCCCCGATCTGCACGATCGGTCGGGGGCCATCCTCCAAGTGCTCGGCACACACCGTGCAGGCACGAACGTCTCGCAGGAGGTGGGTGAGCGATGTCATCGGGCCGACGCTAGTGCCGGTGACGATCCGCCGTGATGGCCGGTGTTCTCAGCCCAGCTCGATGGTCACGATTTCGCCCGGCTCCGAGCATCGAATCGTCCATTTGTCGAGCAACCCGCTGGCGCGGAGTTCGTCCATCACAGCTGCCGTGATCGTCTCGGCCAACTGTCGCCCGGGGCAGGCGTGTGGGCCGAGGCCGAACTCTCTGTCTCCGACCTCGAGGTTCACCTCGACGGTTGTTCCGGCAGCGATCGAGGGCGATGCGGACCCGTCGCTCAGCCGGACATCGGCACGGGCAACCCGCACGGTCTGCGTCACCGCAGGACGGCGCGGCCGGTCCTCGAGTTCGGCTTCGAGGGTGGTCAGGAGGAACGCTTTCGTGGCATCTGCGTTCTGGTAGAGGAGCGACACGGCCGAGTCCGGATCTGTGGTGTGGTCGGCTGCACGCCCGAGCAATCGGTCGACGGCAGCATCCGTCGCGGCGCCGGCGGGCTCGCCCCGACCGACGGCGGCGGCCAGCGCCTGGACGTCTGCGACCAGTCCGGCGGATTCCACATTCGTCCATCCGAGTGTGCCTGCGAGGGCGACGGTCGGAACGGTGGCAGCAAGCTGGACGGTATCCACCGGCGCCTCGGTGCCGGCGAGGAACCATCCGAGCGCCCGTTTCGTCTGGTCGGCCAGACATTCCAGCGACAGATCTGCAATCAGCCGATCAATTCGCCCTCGCCGCAAGCGATGGTCATCACCAGCGGAGAAGCGGGCCATGCGATCGCGGAGCTGTGCGGTCGAGCCCGCCCCGAGCGATGCAGGGGCAGCGGGGGGATGGAGCTGCTCGTGCCGCAGTGCGGCGTCGACGAGCTGCGGTTCGTCAAGGCGAAGGCGCTTCGGTGGGTGCATGCCTGCATCCTGACGCTGGACACTTCGGCTCGCGCCGAAATATCGGGGCGTACGATCGTGAGCATGGGCCACGAACACGTCGTCGAACTCGGAAAGCTCCTCAGCGACCACACGCGTATCGCACTGCTCGACGCCCTGTTCGATGGGCGCGCCTACACGGTCACCGAACTGGCGAGGCACGTCGGCGTGGCCACCTCCACGTGCAGCGAACACCTCGGCCGGTTGCTCGACGGCGACCTGGTTGCGATCGAACCACAGGGTCGACACCGCTACTACCGACTTGCGGGGCCGGAGGCGGCGGCGCTCCTCGAGTCGATGTTCGAGTTCGGACACGGCACGACGGTTCGTCGGTCGTCCACGGTCCCCTCCGGGATGACCTATGCCCGGTCCTGCTACGACCACCTCGCCGGAACACTCGCCGTCAGCCTGACCGATCATCTCCTCGCCACCGACGTGTTGGTGATGGCCGACGGCCAGCCGGCGCTGACGGATCACGGTCGCGGAACGTTCGAGGGGTTGGGGATCTCCACCGAACCGGTTCGTGGACGTCGACCCGTCGTCCGAACGTGCCTCGATTGGAGCGAGCGACGGCCGCACCTGGCCGGCTCCGTTCCGGCCGGGCTGCTCACCCACATGCTCGACGAGGGCTGGATGCAACGCCCGACTGGTCGCGCCCTGTGGCTGACCGACCTGGGCCGCGCCGAGCTCCACCGCACCCTCGCCTTCACCCCACCCCCCGCCTGACGGGGTCAGACCCCTGGAGCGCTTCAGGGGTCAGAGCCCTTTCCGCGTGGTTTGGGTGAAACCGTTGAAAACGGTGGGTTTTGCCCGTAGGGCTCTGACCCCTAGAGCGCTTTAGGGGTCAGAGCCCTTTTGGAGGTGGGCGAGTTCTCGGGAGAGGTTTTGGCGGGCCTGGTCGTCCCAGCGAGTGTGGGCGCGGTCGCTGAAGAACCGTCGGTCGCGGGCCAGAAAGCCCTCGAGGATCGCCGCCCGACCAGTTCGAAAGTCCGCCTCCGGAACGTGGGCGTATTCGGACCGAATGGCGGCCGCATACGCGTCGTACACGTCGGCGGGCGCGCCGAGGATCGACAGGTCTGCATCGAGGAACACCCCGGCGGTGACCACGTCGACGCGCCGCACGCCCGAAACATCATGCGTCGCGGTCGCCTCGATCAGCTCGACCACACGCCCAACCGCCGCAGCATCTGCTCCGACCGCCGACAACTCATCGACCGCGAGGACGGCACTGTCCGCCTCGTTGGTCGCCGCCTTCGGGTCGTAGACCACATCGTGAAAGACGGCTGCAGCCACGAGCTCACCCGACGGAACCTCGGCCAGCTCGACGAGGGCATCCAGCACCGCAACCACATGTGCCACACCGTGGTACGCCCGATGCGGCTCACGATGATGCTCCAACGCCCGTGCCCCGACCGCCAACCAGCGATCACGGTCCTCGACACGCAGGTCATCTCCCGCCCGCAGCCAGTGCGACTCGATCGGGCCGACATCCACGACGGACTCAGCCAGAGGTGGTGAAGGTCATCGATTGCGTATCGGTGTTGCCGTTGCCCTGACCGCGGCCATTGGCCTCCACCGTGATGGTGATCGTGTAGGTCGTGTTCGGCTCGAGCGCATTCGTCCAGAAGCCGGGGATCGCAAGGTGGTTCGTTCCGCAGCCGTCTGCCTGACCTGCGTTGCTTCCGACCTGCCCGCCACCGGACTTCGAGATCACGAAGCTTCCGTTGGCGCACACGTTGGACTCGTAGTTCAACTGCACCCGGGTCGAGCCCAGGTCGGTGATGCGCAAGTTGAGCAGCTGGACCGGCGTCGTCGTCACCGGAGGCGTGCCGCCCGGCGTCCGAATCGTTGCCGTGTCGGTGGCGGCCGGCGAGCCGGCCAGCGTCACCTGGATCGTGTAGTCGGTGTCGGCGGTGAGACCGTTGGCCGTGATGTTCACCAGCTGATCGGCCGTCGCGGTGCCGCTGGCCGACGCAACCGTCGAACCGCCCTGCTTCACGACGGCGGTGTAGGTCGTCGTCGTGTCGCTACGGAAGCGGTACTTCACGAACGTCTCGTCGAGATCGCCGATCTCGATCGTGCCGATGAAGTCGGGGGAAGGCTGCGCGGCGTTGACCGTGATCGAGCGTGTGGTGGAGTCGGTGCCGCCCGGACCGGTCGCCGTGAGGCGCACCGTGTACGTGTCGGCGGAGCTCCATGAATGGGAGGCCGACGCCGAGGTCGACGACGAACCATCACCGAAGTCCCAGCTGTACGACGTCGCATCGTCCGAGCAGTTCGAGAACGAAACGCTCTGGTTGACCGTCACCGTGGTTGCGCTGGCGGTGAAGCACGCCACCGGTTCCGGCTCAGGCGACGTCACCGTGATCGTCCGGGTGGTGGAGTCGGTTCCACCCTCGCCCTCAGCGGTGAGACGAACCGAGTACGTGCCGGCGGCGTCCCACGAGTGCGACGCGGATGCGGAGTAGGACATTTCGCCGTCGCCGAAGTCCCAGCGGTACGACGAGGCATCGCTCGAACAGTTGGAGAACGACACGCTCTGGTTCACCTCGACCGAAGTCGACGATGCGGTGAAGCAGGCGTCCGGTGCCGGGGCAGCGGGTGCGTCGGTCGGAGTGGGCGATCCGTTTCCTCCGCCGGGAGCGTCGGTCGTGGCGGGCGCATCGGTCGCGCCAGGAGCGTCGGTGGTTCCGGGCTCGTAGTTGTTCCCCGGGTCTTCTGTGGTGGGAGACGACGTGTTTTCCGATGGCGCGGCCGTCACGGCTGTCGCTGCAGTGACCGTGACCGAGCGGCTCACGGAGTGCATGCCGCCCGGACCTTCTGCGGTCACCTCGACCATGTAGGTGCCGGGCCGACTCCAGTAGTGCGTGGGCGCCTCCCACGTCGACGTCTGGCCGTCGCCGAAGCTCCAGTTGTAGGAGGAGGCATCGTCGGAGCAGTTGGAGAAGGACACCGGCTGGCCGACCTGCACGGTCGCCGACGTGACGCTGAAGCAGGCGACGGGAATCGGCGCGTCTTCCGGAGCGATGGTGATGGTCGGCGGGTCGATGGTGATGGCACGCGTTGTGGTGCTCTCGCCGCGGTCGTCCCGGGCGGTCAGGCGCACGGCATACGTACCCGGTTCGTCCCAGGTGTGGGACACCTCGGAACCCGTTGCGGTGGTGCCGTCCCCGAAGTCCCATTCGTAGGTGACGCTCTCGTCCGTACAGGTCGAGAACGACACCGTCTCGCCGATGACCGACGCGGTGGAGCTCGCACCGAAGCACGCCTCTGGAGGAAGCGCGGCAACCGTCGCGACCTCGGTCGTGGTGGTTTCTTCCGTGGCACCCTGGACGACGGTTTCGGGGCCGGCGCCTTCGGACGAATCGTTGTCCCGGGCGAGGAAGAAGATGCCGGCGAGCCCGACCAGGAAAACGAGCGCCGCTGCGCCGGCGAACTGCATCCATGCGGCAGGCGCACGATCGTCATCGTCTTCTTCGGGGAGCACGATGGGCTCGGTTGGGCCTGTGGTGACGGCAGCACCGTTCGAGCCGTTGGTTGCTGCGGCGGCGGAACCCGTGGCTCCCGCAACACCGGCAGCAGCGAACGCGAGGTCGAGGTTGCGACGCGGCACCGCAACGGTGACCGGCGCAGCCGGAACGGCCGCACCGGAGTTGGTGACCGCGGCTCGGAGACGGTTGGCGAACTCGGCGGCGCTGGCCGGCCGGTCGGCCGGGTCCTTGGCCATCGAGACCGTCACCAGGTCGGCGACGGGATGCGGAATGTCGGGCTCTGCGCTGAGGTCCGGCGGAGCGTCGTTGACCACTCGCATCATCACGGCGGCGTCGGTGTCGTTCTCGCCGGTGATGAACGGCGGCGTGCCGGTGACGAGCGCGGCGAGGGTTGCGCCGAGCCCGTAGACGTCGCTGACCTCGGTGGCCTCGTCGCCGCGGAATCGCTCCGGCGGCATGAAGGACGGGGTGCCCATCGACTTCGACGACTTCGACGTCGAGGTGTCGAGAAGCTTGGCGATTCCGAAGTCGGCGACCCGAGGGACGCCTTCCTGGTCGACGAGGATGTTGCCGGGCTTCAGATCCCGGTGCAGGACGCTCTGCTCGTGAGCGAACTCGACGGTCTCGGCCACCTGCACCATGAGCTGGCTGGCGGTCTCCCAGTCGAGGGCACCTTCGGCTTCGATGCGGTCCTGGAGGGAGCCCTCCATGATCGGCATCAGGAAGTACGGCTCTTTGCGATCCGTCATGCCGGCGTCGAGGATCGGGACGATGCCGTCGCGAGTCGACAGCCGATCGAGCGTTTCCTTCTCGCGTTCGAAGCGCCGCCGTTCTTTTTCGGAGTCTGCGGAAGCTCGCAGCAGCTTCACTGCGACGTGCTCGCCGGTATCGAGGCGGCGGGCGGCGAAGACGTTGGCGGAGCCGCCGGCACCCAGGTGCACGGCCGCCGAGAGGCCTTCGATGCCGAGATCGATCGTCTCCTGCTCACTCATCGCTGCATCTCACCTCCCACCGACTCTCATGAAACCACGAGACTCGGCCGCGCGCCACCATCAGGCGTCACACCAGAGTGTCACCTCCGGCAGCACAGGAGAAGGGGCGATCTGCCTCAAACAGGGAGTGTCACCGGAATGAAACGAACGTCGGCTCCATCGGCCACCAGGCGCATCACACCGTCGTCCTCCGCCGGGACGATCGCCTGCGATGCGTCGCCGATGTCGGCCTGGACCACGCGAAGCGTTCCCGCCCGCCCGACCTCGCGGCCGCGGGCCGCGCCGCCGAGCCCAGCCGTTCGGCCGGGTTCGTACGAGACCACGAAGCCGTCGAACTCCGGGACCGTTCCGTCGTCGCGCGGAACGACGGTCCGCTGTGGCGCCAAAAAGTTCCACCCGCTGAGCGTGGGGTCGATTCCGAACAGGACGATCGGAACGTCCGGGTGGTAGGCAGCGAACTCGTTGAGGATCGCCCGAAGCAGTCCACGTGCAAGTGCGGGCGGTCCACCGAGCGCCGTGACTCGGTCGAGCAGCGGAAGCACGATGGGCACCCACGGGTCGACGGCGACATCGGCGATCATCGACTCCGCCTCGGCCCGCTCGGCGGATCGGAGACGACGCGGGGCCCGAAGGTCGATCAGCGACTTCTGCGGCCCGTAGCCGAGCGTGACGCGACCATAGAGCGCGTCGGATTCGTCTCGGGGGTGGATGCGGTCGGGGGCCGTGCGGCTCCAGGCGACGGTGCGTGGCCCGCTCGGCTGTGCCAATCGACGGGACCGCCGAACCGTGTCGGCCAAGACGGTGAGGTCGCCGGTTCGTTCCTGCAGGGCATCGACCCAGTCACGACCTGAGCGGCTTCCCCGAACGCGCCGCAGCAGGCCGCCTTCGTCATTGAGTGGTGGCATGCTCCACGACTCGGCCAACAGCTCGGGGGCCGGCATGGAGACGAGCGGCCCGTCGAGCAGGAAGAGGGTCGAACCCACTTCGATGACCGAGCCCGGTTGAACGGGTGTGGGCGCCTCGATTCGGATGCCGTCGATGTAGGTGCCGTTGGTCGAGCCGAGATCGGTCACGGTGACTTCGTCGCCGACCCGGCCCACATCGAAATGCTCGCGGGACATGATCGGATCGGGGACGGTCAGCACATGCGAGTCGGTCGACCGTCCGATGCGTACCGAACCATCGGGCAGGTCGAGCGTCTCCCCTGCTGTCGGCCCGTTCAACACAACCAGGTAACGAGCCTGCACGGCTGCCTGCAGTTGCGACACGTCGATGGTGAGTTCGGGCATGACGGCGGGTTCGACATCGAGCTCGCCGGTCTCGATCAGCGCCGGGGAGTCGAGAATCTGCTGGGTTCGCGTTGCGGTGACCGCCGCAAGCGGCCGACTCGACAGCGCCGCGCCCATGGCGACCGCCTGCTTCGGGTGGGTGTCGACGACCACACGAACACCGAGCCGGGCCGAGAGACGTTCGGCGATGAGGGGTACTCGTGAGGAGCCGCCGACGAGGAGGATCGAATGCAGGTCGTCGGCGGCGAGGTCGGCCGAGTGCAGGGCGAATTCGAGCGAGTCGAGCGTCTGGTCGACGAGCGGCGACACCCGTGATTCGAAGTCGGCGCGGTGGACGACGACCTGCTCGGCGTGGCCCGGAAGCACGATTGGAATCAGCGCGGAGGAGGAGTACGACAGGCCGACCTTGGCCTGGGTGCACTCTTCTTTCAGCCGGGCCATCGCTCGAACGGCTTCGGGGTCGGCCGGATCGAGGTCGTCGAACAGCTCGCCCACGAACTCCTTCACCATGTTGAGCACGACCTCGTCGAAGTCCAGGCCGCCAAGCCAGTCCAGACCCTGCGGCTCGCCGCGAATCGAGTAGGTCTCGCCGGACAGCTGCAGGATCGCCGCGTCGAACGTGCCGCCGCCGAGGTCGTAGACGGCGATGTTGCCGCCGTCCGGGACGAGCGCGGCCTTGTCGACCTGCCGGTCGTGGTAGTGGATGGCGGCGGCGACCGGCTCCGTGATGAGCGTCATCGACGGGATAGCCAGGTCGGTCGCCATCTCTCGCAGCAGGCTCAGTCGGTGGTCGCGCCAGGTCGCCGGGTGGGTGATGACCACCTTGCTGGCGGTACTGCCCTCGAGGTCGGCAACCCGTTCGAGCACCTCGCGAAGCAAGAGTGCCGTGAGCTGTTCCGGCGCCCAGGCGTCGCCGGCCACGATCAGCGGCGTCGGGTCGCCGAATCGACGTTTGAACTCACGGGCAACCCGGTCGGGTTGCGTCGCCGCGATGGCCAACGCCTCGACGCCGACAACGGCGGCAGTCTCGTCGATGGGCGGGGCAACGAGCGAGCGAATCGCGAAGCGGTCGTGGGCCAGATCGACGATGCGGGCACCGGCACCGTCCGCGACGGCGGCCGCCGTGTATGTCGTCCCCAGATCCACCCCGACCGTGTACCCCACCACCACACCCTAGATCGACACGGTGGACGGACGCCGCTCCCGGTTCCCCGGAGAAGTCCCTGCACCGAATGACTCATTTCGGCCACCTCATTTTCACTTTGCATGGTCGTCGTGCCACTCTCGGAATCAGGCGATTGGGAGCAAGGGGCGACAGATGCGGCAGATGCGGGCGACCGAACGAAGGGGCTCACGATGACGACGTTCGATCTTCGACACACCGACTCGACAGCACACCGATTCCAATGGGAGTCATTCGTTGGCGTCGCTGTGGTGATCGCAATGGCCACCGTGGTGATCACCGGGCAGCCCGGTGAAATCGGCTCCGACATGCAGGCGGCCGTCCGCTCGGCCTTCGGGTTCATGTTCACCTCGCCGGTGTCGCTGACGCTGATCGCCGGCGTGTTCGCGCTCGAGTGGTTCCTGCCGGCCCGACCAGAGCAGCGCGGGTTCAGTCCGTCCGTCGTGTTCGATGCGCTCTATCTGGTCGTCCACCGGCCCATGGGCATCGTGCTGATCGCCGCAGCGACCCAACCGTTGCGGGACCTGCTCGCCGAGCACGCCGGCTTCCTGGTCGTGGACAGCTCGAGCGAGATTCCGATGCTCATCCTGCTGGTCCTCGGGGTGGCGATCGGCGACTTCGTGTTGTGGTTCTCGCACATGGTGCGCCACAAGGTTCCGTTCTTCTGGCGCTTCCACATGATTCATCACAGCCAGACCCGAATGAGCATCTTCACGGCGAGTCGCGATCATCCGCTCGACTCGCTCATCGAGAGCCTCATCATGATGGTGCCGCTGTTCTTCCTGTTCCCGTCGCTCGTCGAGGACGCTCGGGCGCTCACGTTGTACGGCCTCGGCGTCACGTGGTTCATCCGGTTCACACACTCGAACGTCAAGACGAACCTGGGGCCGCTGCGCTACATCCTCGTGACACCGCAGTCGCACCGCATCCATCACTCGAGCGAGCCGGAGCACTGGAACTCGAACTACGCCAACATCTTCTGCTGGGACCGGCTGTTCGGGATGCAGCATCCGGACGACCAGACCTATCCGACGACGGGCGTCAACGACCTGGACTTCCCCGAGCCGTCGAGCTTCGCACCGACCGAGTTCCTGCGGTGTTTCGTCCGCCAGATGATCTTCCCGTTCGACACCGGTGCGGTCCGACGTGCGACGCACGGCTCGCCGCATGCGCCGGATGTCGCCGAGGAGTCGCTTCACGGATCCGACACGCGTTGGGATGGCGACCGCGGGTGACATGATGGCTCGGTGATCTCGAACACCGGGCCGACACGAGCGCACGTCGGCGCGCTGGCGGCAGCGCTCGGTGTGGTGGCCTACGGCACGAACGTGTCCACGCCGCTGCTCGTGCTCTACCGGGATCGCCTGGACCTCGGCGACACGGCCACGATGGCCATCTTCACCGTCTACGTGGCGGGAATCATGGGCAGCCTCGTGTTGGCCGGCCCGATTTCCGACCGTTTGGGTCGGCGACGTCTCCTGCTCCCGTTCATGTTCTTGTCCGCGCTGGCATCGATCGTGATGATCTTCGGGCGGGATGAGTTCGTCCTCCTCTTACTCGGCCGCTTTGCCCTCGGCGTCGTGAGTGGCGCGGTGTTCGGCGTGGGGGCGGCATGGATGCAGGAGCTGCACGGGCCCGGCGGTGAGCAGCGCGCTGCGTTGTTGACCACGCTGGTCACCTTCGGAGGTTTCGGCGCCGGACCACCGATTTCTGCCGCGTTCGAACAACTCGGCCGCGACGTGTTGGTCGAGCCCTTTCTGCTCCATGTGATCGTCACGTTCGCGTCGATGGTTGCGTTGGCGCGGGTTCCGGATGCGCATGTCCGACCCGTCGACCCGCCACCAATCCGCCCCAACCTCGGCGTGCCGGTGGCGGCCCGTCGCACGTTCTGGACGATCGTCGTTCCTGCGGCGATCTGGGTGTTCAGCTTTCCGTCCACCTCGTTCGCACTCTTCCCGGTGCTCGTCAGCGAGCAGATCCCCGACCTCGAAGTCGTGGTGGCGGCCGTGTCGGGCATCGTCACGTCGTGGGCTGCGCTGCTGGCTCGGCCGATCCTGCCCCGGATCGGGGCGCGGGCGGCGCTGCCACTCGGCTGCGCGCTCGGCACGACCGGCTATGTGTTCGGCTCGATCGCGTTCGGTTCCGATGCCTGGCCGCTCGTGCTTCCGGCGGCGTTGATCCTCGGTACCGCTTCGGGGCTGTTGACCGCAGGATCCCTCGGCATTCTGGCCGAGATGGCGGACGACGAAACCCGGGGGACGTTGAATTCCACCTTCTACCTGCTCGCCTATCCGGGAATGAGCATGCCGATCATCGTGACGGCGCTCGCGTCGTCCGTGGGCCTTTCCCGAGCCCTGTTGGTCATCACCGGGCTGGCGGTCGTCGGCGTGGCGATCACGCTGTCAGGTTGGCTCGGTCACCGCCGCCAACTGGCCAGCTCGGCGATGTAGTCGGCGGGCACGCCGAACGCACGTGCACCACCCAGCACGGTTTCCAGATACCCGACCCGCGGCGGCCCGGGGGTCTGATGGCTGGCGAGGTAGACGAGCACATCGACCGCGCCATCGTCGGTTTCGACCTCGATCGTCTCCCGGATGTAGTTGCCCTTTGCGAGGCCTTCGAACCCGTCGAGCGACTCGATGTGTTCGTCCGTGGTGCTCCAGATGACGCCGTGCACGATTGCGTCGGCTTCGGGGACCACCGTGGCGACACCGCGCTCGTTGATCAGGAAGCGGAAGTCGGGCAGCATCGCCAGACCGATGGCTGTGGAGCCCGGGCAGCGCTCGGCCATCTGCTTGGAAGACATGTTCGATCCGTAGGCGAAGTAACGGTGCACTCCCTCCACTGTGGCAGCGGATCGGCCGGTTGCGGCGCGCCTGCCGGGGGCGCCCCCCACTGACGGGATTCATCGACTGCAATACGGTCATGCACATGTGCCCGTTCCGACCTCCACAGCGCGCCTTTCGTGCGCTGGGCCTCACCGGCCTGCTGCTCATGGCTGCATGTTCCTCCGGCGGCGACTCGCTGACGACCGACAGCTCGCTCCCGAGCACGACCGCAGCGGCCGGCCAACAGTCTGCGGCGCCGGAAGCCGTGGCCACGATCGATCCCGCCACGGCGAGCACGGTGGTCCAGCCGGAAGCCACCACGACGACGACCACGACAACCACGACGTCGACCAGCACCATTCCGGTGCTCCCGGACGGCCGAACCTTCGATCCGGTGTTCGACCCGATCCTCGAGGAACTCGCCGCGTCCTCGGGGGTTCCGGTCCGCCTGCCAGAGGATGCAGGCGTCGATGGTCAGCCCGACATCGTCGCAACCCTCTCCCAGGTGGACGCAACCGGCTACCTGATTCACCTCGGCTTCGGCCCATGCGACGGCGGCAACGTCTGCCGGGTCGCGACCTTCACCGGCTCGATCATCGACGACGAACAAGCCGAGGAGGATCTCGGCCTTCCGCTGCCTCTGCCCAACGGCATCGACGGACGCTTCCACGACGCAACCTGCGGCGCCAACTGTGGTGACGGCACCATGATCTGGACGGAGGGCAACGCGCGGTACTCGGTGGGAGAGAAGCTCGCCACCGGCCCGGAAATGCTCAAGCTCGCATGGGCGTCGATCGACCCGGACGCCACTCCCCCAACCCAACCGATCGATTGCCGGCCAGACCCGATTCGTGACACCGGCCGAGGCGCCCTGATCAAATCCGATGCCGGGGCCGGGCTGCACTGGTTGACCACGTGCAACGCCAACGGCATTCGGCTTGCCCTCCTTCACGGGCCCGGCCAGCTGAGCTGGTTCGACATCGACAACAACGGTGAACTCGACCTCGCCCTCACGTTCGAGGACGGAACGACCACGCTGTTGCTCATGTCGGGCATCGAAACGCAGCCGGTGATGGACTTCGACACCTTCGACCGCCTGGTGGTCGACGACCTCCGGTGCATGGACCTCGATGGTGATGGGCGTCGTGAGCTCATCGATGGTGCCGACGGATCGGTGTTCGAGTTCATCAACCCGGCCAGCGTCGTTCGGGCCGAGACGACCGTCGACAACGCGGACTCGTTCGACCGCTGCTTCTGAACAACGCAGGCCCGGTCAGGCTCGGGGTTGCTCTCGGCGGTCCTTGACGATCGGGGTGAGCGCGTTCTTGCGCACCGGGCCGACCAGGGCTCGAGGATGCGTGACCACGACACGCTGCTCGACGGCAAAGCCCTCGATGTCGAGGTGGTCGATCATCGCTTGTGCCCCTGCGGCGAGCGCATCCATCAACACGTGCGTGTCGACTTCGAGACGGTCGGGCAATGCGACTTCGGGCGCCGGCATGACGACGTCGAAGACGACCGACGGGTCATTCCCCTGATCGATCGGGCAGGCCTCACCGGCGGCGATCGCTCGAAGCGACTCGGTGTTCACGAAGAAGCGATCGGGCGAGTCGTTGACCAGATCGGTCACGTGATCGCCGTGGGTGCGTCGGACGAGCCGCGGAACGGTCGTGCGCTCGAACAGGTTGTAGTCCTCGGGCCGCCCGTCCTCCACCCAGCGTCGGCTTCGGATGGCCAACACGTGCGTGGCGCCGCGTTCCACTGCGGTCCGCCACGGCACCGCTTCGGTCATCCCGCCATCGACGTAGGTGTCGCCGTCGATCACCTTGGACGGACCAGCGACAACGGGAATCGACGCGGTCGCCGACAACACCCGTTGCGCCCGGTCCACCGTCTCGCCGACTCGGAAGACCCGCTTGTGGTTGTCTGCCTCGGCCGGCGAGACCACCGCCCACAACGGAATGTCCGCACTCACCAGGCCCGCCCAGTCGAATCCCTGCTCGTCGAACGCCTCGGTGATCAGCCAATCGATGTCCAACACCGGGCCGGACCGGACGAGGCGTCGACGGTCCACGAAGCGCTGAGAGTTGAGAACCGTGTAGTACATCGACGAGCCCTTGGTGCCCTGCTCGACCACGAAGAAGGCGCCGGCGATCGCTCCCGCCGAGGTGCCGACCACTTCGTCCACGGAATCACGCAGGCCCAACTGCTCGAGCGCCAGCAGCATCCCGGCGGAGACCGCGCCGCGCATGCCACCACCCTCCACGGCCAGGACGACCTTGTTCCCGTCCGTCCGGTGGCCGGGCCGAGAGCCCTGAACGAGACGATCGAGGAGGACGTCCCTGACGGCAGTTTGCGACCCGACAGCCATCAGGCCCCGCTCGGCTCGACCCCTGACCCGTTGCGCAGGCGGTCGAGGAACCAGCGGCCCACCTCGATCAGGACCGTGATCGTGAGCGCCAGCCCGAACGCCAACCACAGTGCGGTGGTGGGGTTGTCGATGGCGCTCGAGACGAAATAGCCGAGCAGCGCGGCGTAGCTCGCCCACAGGAACGTGGCCAGCAGATCCCATCGGGTGAACCAGGCGAGGAAGGGTTGTCCGGTGAGCCCGCATGAGAACGTCATCGCGGTTCGACCACCGGGAATGAACCGGGCGGTGACGAGAAGGAGGCCGCCACGCTTTCGGATCTGGTCGCCGGTGGAGAGCAGCCGTTGCTCCCCCTTCTCCCCACGAAAGAACCATCGCTTCACGAGCTTGTCCGACCGATTGCCGAGCCAGTACGCCATCGAATCGCCGCCGTAGGCGCCGATCGCTCCGGTCAGAATGACGAGGACGACGGCGAGCACGGGCCGATCGTTGATCAGGTTGCCGGCGGCGGATGCAACACCACCGGCGATCACCGTGAACTCGGACGGCACGATCGGCACGACGGAGTCGAGGAACGCAATCGTGAACAGCAAGAGATAGAACCACGGACTCGTGGAGACATCGGTGATGAATTCCTCCATCTGGTGGAAGACGTCGAGGGCCCAGTCGATCACGGAGATGACAGTACGGTGACCGGACGCCGAGTGCACGACACGACCGCAGGAATCATCCCTTCGGAGGACCCCGATGGATCGGGTGGAGGACGACGGCCCGAAGCCGGTCTCGTAGTCTGAAGGACATGAGAGGACGGCTCGCGACCGCAGGCTGGGCTTCGGCGAACCCGAGAATCGCCGATTTCCTCCTCGCGCTCCTCGTCGTGCTTCTCCTCTTCCCGACCTCGGTCTGGCCGACCCCGGCGGCTGACGACCGCGCACTGGACGTCATCGGATGGCTGCTCATGCTCATCCCGAGCGCGGCCCTCCTCTTTCGTCGAGCGCACCCTCAGATCGCCCTCGCCATCGGCACGGTGCTGGGCTTCGCCTACTGGGTTTCCGACTACCCGAATGGCGGCGCATCGATCGCGATCGTCGTGCTGCTCTACTCCGCAGCCCGTTACACGACGGATCGCCGCCGGGCGACCGTGTCGTTGGTCGTCTTCACGATCGTGCTGCTGATGGTCTTCACCGCCGGCTACTTCTGGGACGACGAGAACGAGGTCACGCTCGGGCTCATCATCGTGAACCTGATCGTGTTCCAGCTGTCCTGGCTTGCGGGCGACGTGATCCAGCATCGCGAAGCTCGGGTCTCCACCCTCGAAGATCAGGTCCGCAAGGCGGAGGTCGAGCAGGCGCGCCGGACCGCGGAAGCCGTCGCCGCCGAGCGCAGCCGCATCGCACGTGAACTCCACGACATCGTGGCGCACTCGATGTCGGTCGTGATCGTGCAGGCCGAGGGCGCCAAGCGGCTCGTCGGCAAGGATGACGACGCCGTGCTCGAAGCGCTCGGCGCCATCGAGTCCACCGGCCGAACGAACCTCAACGACATCCGAGGTGTCGTCGGGCTACTCCGAGACGACGATGCAGAACTTGCGCCCGCCGCCGAGCTCTCTGCCATCGCCGGCCTCGTGGATCATTGCGCGGCCGCCGGCCTCCCGGTCACCCTCTCCGTCATCGGCGAACCACGCGGGCTCCCGGCAATGATCGAACTGTCCGGCTATCGCATCGTCCAGGAATCGCTGACCAACGCCATGAAGCACGCAGGACCTCGGGCCAAGGCCGCCATCACGTTGGACTACGGGAGCGATGAGCTCCGCATCTCCGTGACCGATACGGGCCGGGGCGCCGCTGCGAGCCGCGAGCACGCCGGGTACGGCCTCATCGGCATGCGGGAACGGGTCGAGGCGTTCGGCGGCGAACTCCACGCCGGACCCCGCACCGGCGGCGGGTTCGTCGTGGAAGCCAACCTTCCGGTGTCGGCGCCATGAGCAACCCGATCCGCGTCGCCATCGTCGACGATCAACCGCTGTTGCGAGCCGGCTTCTCCATGATCCTCCGAAGCGAAGACGGGATCGAACTCGTCGGAGAGGCGGCCAACGGCGTCGAAGCGATCCAGCTGGTCGCCGACGCCGAGCCCGATGTGGTCCTCATGGACATCCGGATGCCGGAGATGGACGGTATCGAGGCGACCCGCCAGATCGTGGCCGACGACCATCCCCCCGCCGTCCTCATTCTCACGACCTTCGACAACGACGAGTACGTGTACGCATCGCTGCAGGCCGGCGCCAGCGGCTTCCTGCTCAAGGACGCCCCACCCGAGGATCTGCTCAGCGCCATCCAAGTCGTTGCCGGCGGCGACGCGCTGCTCGCCCCAAGCATCACCCGGCGGCTCATCACCACGTTCGCCTCGCTTCCTGCGCAAGCGACCACGGCGACCGGCCTGGCCGACCTCACCGATCGGGAGAACGAGGTCCTGAGTCACATGGCGAGGGGGCTCTCCAACAGCGAGATCGCAGAAGAGCTCTACCTCGGCGAAACCACGGTCAAGACCCACGTCGGCCGGATCCTGATGAAGCTCGGCGTCCGTGACCGGGTCCAGGCGGTCATCGCCGCCTACGAAGCCGGCGTGGTTCGTCCCGGCCGCTGAGCATCCTCCGGAAGGATGACCCGAAACCACTCTCGGGTTGGACGACTTTGGTCGGCGAATCGACAAGACTCGTTACAGCACCCTTCATGAGGAGTATGAAATGACAGTCGCAGTTGCCGCCGCAGGAACCGTCAAGGCGCGCAAGGTCTACGGTTCGGGCGACACGGAAGTGGTTGCGCTCGACGACGTCGACGTGTCGTTCGACCAGGGCCAGTTCACCGCGATCATGGGGCCGTCCGGTTCGGGCAAGTCCACCCTCATGCACGTCCTCGCCGGGCTGGACCGGCTCACCAGCGGACAGGTCTTCGTCGGGGAGACGAACCTCTCCGAGCTGTCCGAGAAGGACCTCACGCTCCTCCGGCGTACGAAGATCGGCTTCGTGTTCCAGGCGTTCAACCTCGTGCCCACCCTCACTGCGATCGAGAACATCACGCTCCCGCTCGACCTCGGACGCAGCGCGCCCGACCAGGCCCTCCTCGACGAGGTCGTCCAGGCGGTCGGCCTCGCCGACCGGCTCTCGCACAAGCCGAACGAGCTGTCCGGTGGTCAGCAGCAGCGCGTCGCCGTCGCTCGAGCACTCGCTTCGCGTCCCGACGTCGTGTTCGCCGATGAGCCCACCGGCAACCTCGACTCCCAGACCGGCGCCGAGATCCTCGCATTCATGCGCCGTGCCGTGAACGAGTTCGGCCAGACCATCGTCATGGTGACGCACGATGCGGTTGCGGCCGCCTACGCCGATCGAGTCCTGTTCCTCGCGGACGGTCGCATTGTGAACGAGCTCCACGACCCGAACGTGGACACGATTCTCGCCACCCTTCGGGAAGCCACGCGGGGCTGAGGTGTTTCGTCTCGCACGCAAAAACCTGGCGGCCAACAAGATTCGGCTCGGGCTCACCGCGCTCGCGATCGTGTTGGGCGTCGGCTTCGTCGTCTCGTCCTTCGTTCTCCGCGACGGCTTGAAGGACAGCTTCGCCAGCCTCTCCGAGGAGATCGTCGGCACGACGGACTTCGGCCTCACCCCCATCTCCGGCTTCGATCCGGACACCGGCGAGTTCGTCGAAGAACCGCCGTTCCTCACCGAAGCCGACCTGGAAATCGTCCGTGGCATCGACGGCGTCCGGGTTGCCGAAGGCAGCCTCGAAGGTCCCGAGAACGGCGTGCAGCCCATCAAGCCCGATGGCACGACCATTCCGGTCAACGGCCCGCCACAGCTCGGCTTCTCGTGGGGCGTCGAGGATCAGCTCAACCCGCTCGTCATCGTCGACGGTGTTGCTCCGAGCGCACCCGGCGAATGGGTCATCGACCTCGACGCGGCCGCCGACCACGGATTCGTCATCGGCGAAACGACCACATTCGTCACCCCCGCCGGACGTCAGGACGCCACGCTCGTGGGCACCTTCCGCTTCGGCGAGGACAACACGACCAACGGCGCCACGCTCATGGCGTTCGAGCTGTCGACGGCACGGGAGTTCTTCGGCACACCCGACGGATTCGACGGAATCGCCGTCGGTGTGGACGGCACCGTTCCGATTGCGGACGTCGAGGTCGCGCTCAACGACGCACTCGACTCGAGCCGCGTCCTCGTCCAGAACCAGGCCGACCTGCTTGCCGAACAGCAGGGCGAGTTCAACCTGTTCATCGACATCTTCGGCTACATCCTGCTCGCCTTCGCGCTGATCGCCCTCTTCGTGTCGATCTTCATCATCGCCAACACGTTTGCGATCGTGACGAGCCAGCGAATCCGTGAGCTCGGCCTGCTGCGGGCCATCGGTGCGACGCCATCCCAGATCCGGCGCTCGGTCCTGATCGAGTCAACGATCATCGGGCTGATCGCCTCGGCGATCGGTCTCGCCGTCGGCGTGGCCATCGCGTTCTTCATGCGTTGGCTCCTCGGACAGCTCGGAATTCCCCTTCCCTCGTTCGGCGTGGTGATCCGGCCGTGGACCGTCATCGTCGCCTTCGGCGTCGGCACGCTGGTCACCGTCCTCTCGGCGATCGTGCCGGCGTTCTCGGCGTCTCGGATCGCGCCGATCACGGCGATCACCGGAACCGCCGACCAGACGGAGAAGTCGATCGCCCGCTACGTGATCGGCGCCATGGTGACCGGCCTCGGAGCGCTGCTCATCGGGGTCGGCCTCTTCGCCGGCTCGACGGCGCTCGAGGTGTTGGCCCCACTTGGCGCCGGCGCCGCCATCCTCTTCGTCGGTCTCACCCTGTTGAGCCCGCTCGTGGCCGGCCCGCTGAGCCGGGCGCTCGGCATCCCGCTCGGCCCGGTCTTCAAGCGGCCCGGATCGCTCGCCACGCAGAACGCCGCCCGCAACCCGCGCCGGACCGCAACGACGGCAGCCGCGCTCATGATCGGCCTGGCCCTCGTGTCGATGGCGATGGTGCTCGGTGAGTCGTTCAAGGCCGAGTTCTCGAAGATCCTCGGCAGCACGATCCAAGCCGACTACATCGTGTCGGGGGAGGCCAACCTTCCGCTCGAGATCGTCGACCGCATGGAAGGTGATGCCTCGTTCGATGCCGTCTCGCCGGCGTTCTACTGGAGTGCCGACTTCGACAACACGCCGGTCGCCGGCGAGTCCGGCCGTGTCGGCGAGGACGGCACCGGCTACGGCGCCGACGTCAGCGCATTCGACTACACCGTGATCGACGCCCTGTTCGACCTGGAGACGACCGAAGGCACGCTGGCCACCGTGGACGACGACCACACGGCCATCCGCCAGAACATCGCCGACGACCTCGGAATCGGCATCGGTGACACGCTGACGATGCGTCTCGACGACGGCACAAGGGCACCCATGGAGGTCGTTGGCATCTTCCAGGATGAGACCGTCTCGTCCGGTGTGCTCATCTCCATCGATCGCTTCATGCAGATCTCGGACCAGACGACCGCCGACCTGATCGTGGCGACCCGATCGGCCGACACCACCGTGGCCGACGCCGACACGGCGTTCGAGACGATCGGTCAGGACTACCCGAACCTTGCGTTCGATTCGGCGGCAAGCTTCCGCGAGTCCTTCACCGGGTTCATCGACGGCGTTCTCAACGTGCTCACGGCGCTGTTGGGTCTCGCCATCGTCATCGCCCTGATCGGCATCGCCAACACGATGGCCCTGTCGGTGTTCGAACGGACCCGGGAGATCGGCCTGCTGCGGGCCGTCGGCATGACCCGGCGACAGACTCGCCGCATGATCCGCTGGGAGTCGGCCATCATCGCTGCGGTCGGCGCAGTCCTCGGCGCGATCATCGGCACGGGACTCGGCGCCGTGGCGCTCGCCGCGATCCCCGGCGACATCATCACCACCGTGGCGGTGCCATGGGGACGCATCGTGTTCATGGTGGCGGTCGCCTCGATCGCGGGCCTCGCCGCTGCGCTCTTCCCCGCATTCCGGGCCTCGCGCATGAACGTCTTGGACGCCATCAGCCACAACTGAGCACGCCCCGCTCCACCCATCTCGACCAATCCGGGCCGGTTCCCTCAACCGAGGGGCCGGTCCGGCCGATCCGAGACCCGTGGCAGCGCAACCAGGGACCATCGTGCCGGCGAACCGACTCGGGCAGCTTCTCGTCGAAGCCCGTCTGCGGACCGGCACCGACCTCGCCGAACTGGCCCAGCGCAGCGGCGGCACGTTCACCGTGGGCGAACTCAGCGACCTCGAAGCGGGCCATCGTGTCCTCGACGACGGACTGATCCAGACCATCACCCGGCTGTACAGCCTCGACTGCGGCCCCATCATCCCCCAGCGGGCCGAACTCACCATCGACCTCGACCGCAACCTGGTCTCCGCCTCCGGAAAGGCGCTCCCCCTGTCGGGAAGCGGCCGCGACCACATCCTCGATCGCTACCTCTCGCTCGTCTACGTCCTGCGGAACCGGGAGCCGGGCTCGACCGTGCCGTTGCGCGATGAAGATGTGGCGATCCTGGCCGCCTCGCTCGCCGAGCGCAGCGAACTCATCGAGGAGCAACTGCTCCTGGCGATGCAGCCGGAACAAACGTCGGTCTCCGGACTCGTCGGCTGGTTTCGGAATCGGTTGTGGGTTCCGGGAACCGGCGCGCTCGTGGGCGTCGTCTCGATCGGCACGTTGGTCATGGTCTCCATGGACAGCTCGGCGCCGCCGAACCCGACCAACGACACGCTCCCCGAGCCGGACCCGACCAACGGCAATGCCCCGACGATCGCTCGCCTCGCGTCGACACCCACCGCGGCAACCAGCGCCGCCGTGGCCGCCGAACCCGGATCACCTGCTGCCCTCGGCGCTGCGGCCGAAGCCCTTCTACCGTTCGATTGGCAGGCGACACTTCCCGGCTGGACCATCAACTACAAGCCGGCGGACCAGACCTTCCGGGGACTGACGTTTCCGTACGAGAAGTCGATCGACATGTACATCCGGGCGGACGACACGCCGGAGAGCGTCGCCGGAATCCTCGCACACGAGATCGGCCATGCACTCGACGTGACCTTCCTCGACGGCGACGAGCGGGCGACATGGCTCGACGCACGGAGTGCGAGCGACACCCAGTGGTGGCCGGACGCCTACGCAACCGACTTCCAAACCGGTGCCGGCGATTTCGCCGAATCGTTCGCCTTCTGGGCAACCGGCGACAAGAGCTCCTCCCATGTGGGCGGCGAGCCGACCGACGCCCAGGTCGCCGTGCTGATGGATCTGGTCGGCGAACATCTGCAGTGACGCGCGTCACACAAATTTCCTGAAACTTCTTCTCGCAACCCGGCGTCATTCATGTGTCTGACGCCGGATCGGTTCCCGCCACCGGCTCGGCGTCAGATCAATTCGAACGAGCCGGACTCAATGGCGAGTCCGGCGCTCGGGTCCACCCGTCCCCCCGTGGATCCAAGTTGTTGACTCCGGGTCGGTATCCCGCCACCGACCCGGGGTCAGCCACACTCTCGCCGCTCCGGACGGAGCCAGGTCCCCACCACCGGCTCCGTCCGACGGCGGTCGAGTCCACCGCCCACCATCGCATCGCGGTAGCGCCCACCGGCACCTACTGTGTGATGATCGATCGAAGGGAGCCACCATGAGCAAAGCCACTGTCGCCTTCCTCACCGTTGCCGGCATCTTCTTCGTCGCGCTCCTCCTGGTGATCGGGCTGTTCTCGTTCGGTTGGGTCGACATCAACTGGCCCTGGGAAGACATCGACATCGTGCAAGAGGAGACCGAGCTCGCCATCGACACCGTCGAGCAGGGCCCGGCGGAAATCGTGAAGATCACCCCGATCGCCCTGGACTGCCGGGCTCGCATCACCGCACGAGTGCCGGTCGTCGGAACTCAGCGCACCGAGGTTGCCGGAGCGACGGTGAGCACCGACACGGTTCGGATGCAGGCCATCGGTGATGTCGACACCTGTGTTGCCGCCGACGGCGTCGAAATCGTGGAACGCACCGACGGCACGATCGGCGTCATCATCGATGCATCCGCCATCGAGTTCGTCCGGCCCCGGGTCGACGCAGTGGCAACGATGGATTCGGTCACGACCGATCGGGGTTTCGTGAATCAGATCGTCGAAGCCCTCCCGTTCACGAACGAAGACGACGAACTCACGCCGGCGGCGTTCGCATTCGCCCAAACCGTGATCGGCGGAAGCGACTGCATGCAGGCCGCCTACGACGAGACCGCGGCCTCGCTCATTGCCGCCTATGAAGATCAGCTCGTCGAACAGGGCGGCAACGCGGCCGACATCGACGTGATCATCTCGGGCATTCCCGACTTCACCCAGAACGATCCGGACCCCACGGCGTTCGGCGATTTCGAGTTCGTCGAGGAGACCGGAACCACCTGCGTGGTCGCCCGCCCCTGACCCCGAGGTCGCCGACCCGGTCCGTTCGCCCGATACTCTTCGAACGTGATCCGCATCTTTGACACGGCCCAGTCGATGGTCGTCCCCTTCGAGCCCGGTCCGACCGTTCGCCTCTACGTGTGCGGTATCACGCCGTACGACTCGACCCATCTCGGGCACGCGAACACCTATCTCACCTACGACCTGCTCATCCGACGACTCGAAGATCTCGGCCACACGGTCGAACTCGTGCGCAACGTCACCGATGTCGACGACTCGATCCTGCCGAAGGCCCGTGAGCTCGGGATCGACTTCCTGGAGCTGGCCGCGAGAGAGATGGAACGGTTCCACGGCGACATGGTGGCGCTGAACACCCGCCCGCCGGTTGCGGAGCCACGGGCGACCGAGTCGATCGAGCCGATGATCGATCTCATCTCCCGACTGGAGGCCGGCGGCCACACCTACACGGTCGAGGGCACGACCTGGTTCGACGTGCGCACGGCGCCCGAGTTCGGACAGCTGTCCGGCTACGACCAGGACACGATGGTTCGCTTCGCCGGCGAGCGCGGCGGCACCCCGGACGACCCCCGCCAACGCAATCCGCTCGACTTCGTGCTGTGGATGCCTTCGGCCGACGACGAGCCGTCGTGGGACTCGCCCTTCGGACCGGGCCGACCGGGCTGGCACATCGAGTGCAGCGCCATGAGTTGGGCCCATTTCGGGCAGACCCTGGATCTGCACGGCGGCGGCACCGACCTCATCTTCCCGCACCACGAATGCGAGCGGGCACAAGCGGAGCACGGCTACGGCGAACCGTTCGCCCGTCACTGGATGCACGCCGGCATGGTTGCGTACCAGGGCACGAAAATGTCCAAGTCGCTCGGCAACCTCGTCTTCGTCAGCGAGCTCGTCAAGACCCACGCCCCGCAGGCCGTCCGCCTCGCATTGATGGGCCACCACTACCGCGACAACTGGGAGTGGTTCGACGGCGACATCGACGAAGCGCAGACGCTCTTCGACCGGATGATCGAGGCGACCGGGAAGGCGACCGGCCCGGACCCAGACGCGCTCCTCACGAATGTTCGCGCCGCACTCGACGACGATCTCGACGCACCGAGCGCGCGAGCCGCGCTGGCGTCGTTCACCGATTCGATGTTGGCGGGCCGCGGCGATCACCCCGGCGCCGCAGATGGCCTGCGCACGGCGTCGGCACTGGTCGGAATCGTTCTACCCTGAACGGGTGCTTCGAATCCATGACACCCTGACCGGCGAGCTCGTCGACTTCACCCCACGAATCGAGGGCGAGGTGTCCCTCTACGCGTGTGGCCCCACGGTGTACGACCACCCGCACCTGGGTCACGCCCGTCAGGCGCTCACCTACGACGTTGCCCGCCGGTACCTCGAATGGCGCGGCTACACCGTTCACCACGTCGCGAACGTGACCGACATCGACGACAACATCATCAACCGCGCCACCCGAGAAGGGTCCACCGAAACCGAGGTGGCCAAGTTCTGGGAGGCCGAGTACATCGCCGTCATGGACGAACTCGACATCCTGCACCCGCACGATCGACCACACGCCACCGAGTGGGTCGACGAGATGGTGGACTTCATCCGGGTGTTGGTCGACAACGGCAGCGCCTACGCGACTCCGTCCGGCGTGTATCTGCGC
The DNA here is from genome assembly GCA_020628865.1 of Acidimicrobiales bacterium. Taxonomy (GTDB): domain Bacteria; phylum Actinomycetota; class Acidimicrobiia; order Acidimicrobiales; family SHLQ01; genus SHLQ01. Next base: position 7,325 of record JAHDEJ010000012.1, on the reverse strand, counting down.
GTGCGAGCCGTCGAGGACTACGGCGCGCTCGTCCACCGCACCCACGACGAATTGGCCGAAGGTGCCGGCGCCCGGGTCGAGGTGGACCCGGACAAGGAAGACCCGCTCGACTTTGCGCTGTGGAAGGCCGCCAAGGCCGGCGAGCCGACCTGGGACTCGCCCTGGGGCCCCGGACGCCCCGGCTGGCACATCGAGTGCGTTGCGATGAGCCTCGGCATCCTCGGCGATGGCTTCGACCTGCACGGCGGCGGCAACGACCTCGTCTTCCCGCATCACACGAATGAGCGGGCCGAGGCGCTGGCGGCCGGCCGCGAGTTCTCGCGCTACTGGATGCACAACGCCATGTTGAACATCGATGGCGAGAAGATGTCGAAGTCCCTCAACAACTTCCAGACGATTCGCGACGTCCTCGCGCAGGATCCGCTGAACGGTCGGGCCCTGCGCCTGCTGCTGCTCCAGACCCACTACCGCAAGAGCGTCGAGCTGAACGAGGAGATCCTCGCGCAGGCTCGGGAGGCCACGCGCCGGATCGATGCAATGGTGCGCAAAGCGATCACGGCCGGCGTCGCCATCGATGGTGCCGAGCGCGACGAGGCGGCCCGCGATGCGTTCCGCGAGGAGATGGACCGGGACTTCGGCACGCCCGAGGCGTTGGCCGTGGTGTTCGAGCTGGTCCGCAAGGCGAACTCGGCGCTCGACGGCGGCGACGACGGTGCTCCTGTGCTGGTCGCCACGGCGGTCGAGCTTGCGACCGCGCTCGGCGTACCGCCGGAGCTTCCGGGGGCCGGCGGCGAACAGGACGGCGACGCCGAAATCGATGCGATGGTCGAGGCACGCACGGCCGCCAAGGCGGCAAAGGACTGGGCCGAGGCAGATCGGATCCGTGACGAACTCGCCGCCCAGGGCATCACGATCGAGGACACCCCCAGCGGTCCCACCTGGTACCGATGAGCCCATGATCCCGATGGGGCGCGTGTCGTGGGTGACTAGTTGCGTTCGGTGATCCCGTAGACGCCGCCGAGGCGGGTGCCGACGACGATTCGCCCGTTCCACACCGCCGGCGTCGACTCGATACAGCCCTCATCCAACGGGAGCGCCCACAGCTCCTCGGGTACCACCCGCACATCGCGCACATCGAACGCCCGCAGGACGCCGGAACAGTTGCCCATGAGCAGAACGTCGTCCACGACGACCGGCGACTGCCAGAGGTGGAAGCCCAACCCGAGATCCCACAGCGGTTCACCCGTGAACCGGTCGACCGCCCGGAGCCGGCCGCCCTCGCTCCCGAAGATGACGGCGTCCTGATGCAGGGCCGGCGTGCCCCAGATGCCCGTGTTGATCGCCTGTCGCTCCTCGACCGCCCAGACCAGCGCATCGTCGCCGTCCCTCGTCGGGTCGAGCTTCAGCAGCTGACCGAGCTCCCGTGAGCGCGCCGTGTTTCGCTCGAACTCGACGGCGACGTAGAGCATCCCCTCGTCGTCGATGACGATGGTCGCATCGACGTCGTCGCCGGCCCAGTAGCGGAACACCCGCTCCGGTTCGATTCCTGCTTCGAGGCCGCCGATGTCCCAGCCCTGCACGAGGCCACCGGAGTTCGCGAAGTACAGCGTGTCGCCGCTGATCGCCACCGAGTTCTCGATCGACACGTTGTCGCCGACCGCTCGAAGGAGCTCGTCATCCCAACCGGGCGCATCGAAGAGCAGCACCGGGTCGACCTGCACCAGGCCGTCGGCGTCGACGCTCCGGTTCAATCGGAAGATGTGGATGCGACTGTTCTCGCCACCGATGAAGAGGTGGTCGCGCAGCACGAGACCGGAGCCGTCCCAGTCGTTGTTCCAGAGGGTCGGCCCGAACTCGTCGGCTTCGACCCGCCACAACTCGCGCGGCGTGTCGCCATCGAACGCGATCGCCCGATAGAAGTTGTCGCGTGAGCCCGTGTAGACGATCGGGAAGCCATCGGGGTCGACGGTCACCGAGCCCTTGATGATGTCGTCCGTCTGGAAGCTGGGAAGAAGCCGTTCACCCGTCTCCGCGTCGAGGAAGTGCACGGCCCCGTCGAGTGCGCCGAACACGGCCCAGAGTCGACCGTCTCGCTCGAACAGCGCCGGCTGGCCGGTCCAGCCGGTGCCGCACCACGTTCGGGTCTCGGCGCCGACCGTCGACTGCCGGCAGAGGCCACCGCTCTCCGGGTAGCGCCAGTCGGCCACCGGATCGACCGGTATGGGGCCGGTGCCGTGGAAGGTCCGGGTCGGCGAGCCTCGAAATGTCAACAAGCCGGGCACGGCGTTCGGCGGCGACATGCCGACCATGCGCGGGTCCACCCAGACGCTCGGGTCGAACTGAATCGTCGGCACGGTGGTCGTCGTGACCACTTCCTCCCCAATCGGCGGCGGCTCGGCAGCAGGCTCCGGTTCGACGATCGACAGGAATTCGAGGGTGCTCGTGGTGAAGTCTTCGGCCAGGGGAATGGCCGAGAAGGTCGTGGCGATGATCAGGCCGGCCATGATTGCGAGCCCGAGCCGAATTCGATCGATCGTTCGTTGCCGGCGACGCCGCCGACGGGGCTCGACCGTGGTGGTGATGAGTTCTTCGGGGTAGGGCGACGTGGACGCTGCGCCGTCCGACGACTCCTGCTCCGCGGTCACGGCCATCGAATGCGCCCCGGCCCGACGTCAGTTGACGGGCTGCGGTCCGTTGAACGCTCGGGCCAGAAGGCCGCCGGCGACCGGAACCTGCTCGGTGGACGGTGCCACCGTGGAGAACCAGGGACGCCGGGTCGCGGCGTCGGATTCCGGTGACTCCGGCGCGGGACGTGCGGCCGGGGTCGACACGGGGACCGGCCGTTCGAAGGACCATCCGGCAGGCAGGGAGAACCGCTCCAGGTGGGACGCGCACAGGGCGATCGAGCCCTCGACCGGAGCGTCGTGGACCTGCACGGTGCAGCCGGCGCGCGCCATCAGGAACCACGCCTTTGCATGGTCTGCACACCCGGGCTTCGCGCAACGAACCGCCACGACCCCACCGTACCAACTGCCGCCGGCAAAGTACATCTGTGTGATTTCGTCGGGTTGCTACCATCACGAAATGGCTGCTGCACCGACCCGCCGTCGCTCGCTCGACCCCGAAGAAGTGCGTCTCTACGACCACGTCGCCGACGGACTCCTCGACAAGGTGACCCTCGTCCGAACCAATCTGCTGCCACCGGCCGCCGACGGGATGGCGATCGGCCGGTACGTGCTCCTGCGCGGCGACCGCATCGAACGTCGCGCGTCCACGCTGATGGCCCACGAACTCGTCCACGTCCGGCAGTTCTCCGAGCTCGGCCCCCGACGGTTCATCACACGCTACGTGAGCGAATACGGACGCAATCTCTGGAAGATGCGAAACCATCGTGCCGCCTACCTCGCCATCTCGCTCGAGGAGGAGGCGCGACGGGAGGCCGATGGGTGGCGAGAACGCCGCGCCGAACCCGGCGTGCACAAGGCCGAGAAGGACGCCGAATAACCTCAGCTTCCACGCTGAAAAGCCGATTGAGGGTGACGGACGGTCAACGTCGGAAGGCCCCATTTTTCACGTGGATTGCTATCTCTGCGGTGCACACAACTCAGCTGAGGCAGATTTCTGCGAGCGCTGCAATGGCCAGCTGCTCAAAATCGGTCTCGATCCCGCTCCTGAAGCCGAAGAGTTCGTCGCGCCCGCACCGGAGATCCCGGAGGAGCCCCCGCCCACGTCCGATGGTCGTGTCGAGTCACTCAAGTCCGTCGAACATCGTCGGCTGAGTGCCGCGCTGGGCCTCGGCAAACCGGAAACGCCGACACCCACGCCGCAACGGCCGCGACGGATCGATGAACCTCCGGAATCGTCCCCGACGGTGAGTGCTGTTCCGACGGCCACGGCAGCGAGCGGCATTCCGATGATCGGCACCCGAACCGCCTCGATCGATGCGTCACCGATTCGGGAATCGAACGATCCGGGTCGCAAGACGGCGATCGCCCTCGTGATTCTCGCAGCCGTCGTCGGCTGGCTCGGCTATCGGACGCTCACCAGTGAACCCGTCGAGGTTGCCGCACCGACCGAGCTGGCATTCGCCAGCACCACGACCCGGCCGTCGACCACCACGACCGAACCGCCTGCACGCGTCTGGACCGAGAACGAGATCCTCGGCAAGTTCAGCTCCGTCTTCGTGATGGTCGAGCTCTACGAGTGCCCGGCGATCGTGACCGGCAAGGAGTCGGCGATCGATGACTGGCGCACGCCGGGCGTCCTCATCGACGAACACAACGTCGTCTTCGACGGTGGCGAACTCCGGGGTGCGGCCATCGCACTCGTCCGGAGTCGCATCGGCTCCGAGACGATCGGACGGCTGACCTCCCACGGATCGGGCCTCGGCGTCGTGACGAGCGCAGCCGCCAGCAATCGCAACATGAAGATCGTCGAGGAACCGCAGGGCGAGCCAATGTTCTGGGTGACACTCGATTCGGAGACGAACGGGATCGTCGTCTCGACGGAGCCGCTCCGCTCGACCGACCAGGCCGTGATCCATGTGAGCAGTCAGGGCGACCCGCTTCAGGTGGAGATCGGACCGCAGACCGCTCCGCTGACCGCATTGCAACAGATCGCCACTCGCGAGACGACCGTGGTCGACTCGCTGTCGCTCGGATCGGCCATTTGCGCCGATGCGCCGTCGTACGTCGACAGCGTCGTGGCCGAAACCCTTGTCGAAGAAGATGACTGACCTCATGGATAGGACCTGATCATGGATCGTTTGACCGCCCTCACCAGCGTGCTCACCAGCGCCGCCTTCGAAGCCGACGCTGCCGGCACGATCATCACGTCCAACCCGCCGTTCGTGCAGTTGCTTCGCCGGGTGCCCGGCGATGACTGGCGCGACTCGGTCGATCCGCAGGATCGGGCACTCGTGGATGCCTGGTGGAACTCGCTCTTCACGAACCCGGGCGACACCCATCAGCCCATCACGGTGCGACTGACCGGAAGCGAGTTGCGCTTCCAACTCCGCGGTCAGACCGCCAGCGACGACGCCGGTCAGGCGCTCAGCGCCGTCGGCATCATCGTGAGCGACGACGAGACGGTCACCCAGCAGCGCCACGAGGTCGATCACATCACCGGACTTCCCGAGCGCTCGGCGGCCATCGACCGCATCGAAGCGCTCGTCGGCGATCAGCGTCCGCTCGCCGTGGCCGTCGTGTTGCTCAGCCCGGAAGACGCACGCGACGAGATGCTTCGCAAGGAAGCGGCTCGTCAGCTGCTGACCACCCTGCGGCCGACCGATCTCGTGGCCAGCTCGCCCGACGGCAGCTTCGTGTTGTGCGCCGAGAACGTGTCGACGACGAAGGCGGCCACGCAGATGGCGGAGCGCATGTCGGCCTCGCTGCGCGAGAGCGGCTTGAACGCACGAATCGGCCTCGCCCTTCCGGTCGAGGAACTCGCAGCGGCCACCATCGTCCGAGAAGCCGAAGCCGGCGCCTGGGCCGCGACGCCCGGCGAAGTCAGCTTCGCGGCCTGATACTCCGACTTCCCTTAGGCCTCGGTGATCGTCACCGAATTGATGACGACATCCTCGTGGGGCCGATCGGAGCGATCGGTCTGCACCGACTGCATCGCTTCGAGCACGTCGAGCCCCTCGGTGATCTGACCGAAGAGTGAGTACTGCGGGGGCAGACCGACGCCGGCGCCGCCACTGACGAGGAAGAACTGGCTGCCGTTCGTGTTCGGTCCGGCGTTGGCCATGGCAACGGAGCCGATCTGGTATTCGCCGGGTGCCGGGAGCTCATCTTCGAAGCGGTACCCGGGGCCACCCCGACCGGTGCCGGTCGGGTCGCCGCCCTGACACATGAACGTGTTGATGATGCGATGGAAGATGATGCCCTCGTAGTAGCGGTATCGGGCGAGCACGACGAAGTTGTTGACGGTCTTCGGCGCCTTCGCCGCATCGAGGGCGATCGTCATCGAACCCATCGAGGTGTCCATCACGGCCGTGTAGGTCTTGGCCGGGTCGATGCACATCGGAGGCGCTTCGGCGAACTCGGTGACGCGCTCGGCGGAACCTTCGGGCGGGGGGCAGGCAATGCTGGACATGGAAATGCTCCTGAAGATGGGTCAGTCGAGAACGAGGCGTTCCGGACGGATGACATGACCGGGAGCGCCACAGAACCAGCACGGGGCTCCGGGATGATCGCGCCACGTGACTTCGCAGTCGTCGCAACCGAGCACGGTCGGCGAGTCCTCGAGGGACGGCATCGACGCCTGCGGTTCGGTGGTCATGGCGCCGACAATAGGTGCGTCATTCCGTCCCGTGGGTGAACCAACCGAACTTTGTTCGGCCCGCCCGTTCACCTGCGGTACCAGCGACCCTTCTTCTCGACGAGCGTCTCGGGATCGAGCGAGCGGAGCGCAGCGCCGAAGTCGGCGGCCGACGCGAAGCGATCGTCTGGCGACTTTTCGATCGCCCGGAGAATCAGCGCGTCGAGTTCCGGAGGGATCGCCTTGTTGGTGGTGGATGGCGCCGCCGGTTCCGCCTCGACATGGAGTCGGAGCAGGTCCATGCGTTCTCCGTAGAACGGAAGCTTGCCGGCAGCCAGTCGATAGAGGGTCATTCCGAGGGCATACACGTCGGCCCGACCGTCGACCGGACCCTCGGCCCGAACCTGCTCGGGCGACGCCGTCATCGGCGTGGCGTAGAGCCGGCCGGGTTCCGCATCCGGGTCGGCGGCATCCTGCGCCAGTCCGAAATCGAACAGGACGGGCGAGTCGTCGCGCATCAGGATGTTCGACGGCTTCACATCGCGGTGGACCACCCCATGTTCATGGCAGTGCTGCAGTGCATCTGCTGCCGCGGCGCACACATCGACGGAGCGCTGGAGCGCAAGCCCCTTCCCGGGCTCGAGAAGTCCGTCGAGCGTCGGACCGCGCACCAGTTCAAGCTCGATGAAGAGGACGTCGGCGATCGTGCCGGTCTTGTGCGCCCGGATGACCCCGCGATGATCGAGCTTCTCCAAGGCATTGAACTCGCGTGGAACGGCCCGCCGGAACTCCGCGTTGCCCATGGCGAAGGTCGAAAGCACCTTCACGGCCACCTCGACGTCGTCCGAACGGCGCCCCACGTACACCGTCGCCGAGGCGCCCTTCCCCAACACATCCACGAGGAAGTAGGGGCCGAAGTGACGGCCGACGGTGATGGATGAGAACAACGGGCTCCTCTTCTGCCGACCCTCTTTCTAGAGATCGAGCAGCGCTTGGGCAACCCGTTCGGCAATCGCCCGCTGTCCGTCTTCGTTCGGATGGACGCAATCGAGGCGGGAAATGAC
>JAHDEJ010000073.1:2292-5750 GCA_020628865.1 Acidimicrobiales bacterium | reverse complement strand
TTAATGTATGTTTGGTTCGTCATGGTTGTGTTTTCTCCGTAAGTTGGCGTTAATAGTATATCGGCACAATTCGCCAAAAGGTTTAGCCTTTTTTGGAATTTATCGAATCGCTGAAAAACTGCCGCTCATTCGTGCTCTATCGCGCTTTCAACACACGCCTCATATGTTGACTCGAGAGAGATATTCAAATGCCTCAGATCGCGAGTCTGCTCTTCTAGATGGAATGCAGAACGCCCCAGCCGTGTAGACTGGGGCGTTGAAGCGGCTATTTACTTATAATTGCTATTAATTACCCTCTTTAGACACCACCTGCACCTATAAATGTACAAAAGGGTAGTCTAGTACCGTTAATGTCATCCACCAGACCGGCGTACTGCCCCGTCTAAGGCCATACTTGCCGCTTACAGTGTCCGAACATCGGATTCGTTCACGATGGGCCGTGGACCACGATTAGATCCTTGCGTGTGACTCGTACGTGCTGCCTATGTGTGCTCATGTATACCACCCCTCATCTCGTTGTGGGTTAAAGTATCTGGGGTCACACCCCTCATCGCAATATGGTTCACTGTAGTCTGAGCGCCTTAGGTCTGGCCACTCCCTACCACATGTCATGCACACTGGCGTCTCTAACTCATTCATGCAAGCTCTCCTTGTCTAGTGGCCTGATCATTAGCTTTGCATTGTGCACAAATATCTCGGTTGGATTTCCTAACCCACCCGACGTCGCGTGCAGCGCGGCGAAGGTCTCGAGCTGTTATGTTAGCACAACTGCCTCCTCCGCCTACCAACCACATTGAACACACATCACAGTGTAGATTTATAGTTCTTGCGATCATACGTCGTGATGCCCGACCGTTTCTTGGTGTTGGCGAAGGATCCTTGCTTCGCGCTCGTACTGATTTGACTTCGCATTGAGCAACGCTCTAAGATCGAGAACTGCCCGCTTCAATTCAGGAGACACAAGACCATCGACTGGGATCTCCGCGTCAATTGACTCACGGTCGTAGAATGAATTCACAAGACGTTGAATGTGCTTGACTTTGTCGGGAGCTGCAGACGGCTCGTCTTGAGGCAAGTCAAGATCCTTCAACGCGCTATCGATCGCGTCTCGAGTGTTTGGTCCGACGATTCCGTCTGGGTCGACACCAAGTGTTGCTTGCAGCTTTCTCACTGCTTTGTCTGTTGCAGGCCCGAAGTCTCCGTCAACCACCAGGTTAGCAGATGGGAACAAGCGGTTGATATTTTGCTGCAGCGCTTCAACAAGCGAACCAGTTGACCCCTGACGAAGTGATCCAATCGACGGACGATATTCAGTCTTGACAGCTTCCGCGTAGCGTTTAAGAATTTCAGTCCAAGGAAAGTCACGGCCCGGGTCGCTTCGGCGGCTTGGATCCATATGGCCGTGACCGATGAAGCCACTAGCGCCGGTGGTATGCGCCTGGCCGCGTGAAAGAAGCCGAGCGGCAGGAAGCCCGGCGCCACGCCGTTGCAAATCCTGGCCTTGGATGACCATCATCGTCACGAACGACTCAATCCACTGTTCTCGAAGAGTTCCTGTGAGAGACGACCAGTTAACGCCCTGCATGGCGCCACTCAACGACGTGGACCAGTTGTTGGAACTGGTGTCATGATAGACAGCGAGGTTGTTGGTTTGAAGCCGGATGATCGTGTCTCGATCACCGACCACATGGTAGCTTCCATAGCTTGTTCTCGTGCTGATGAAGTTGGCAACATTCTCTGCGCCGTTGTCCACACCATTGAGGTCTGGACGATTCTCTGCGGTGTGAACGACGACGACTGCCTGCATCGGCTTACTTCCGCGACGCTCGCGGAACTGCCGCTGACGCGGCGGGTTGTCATCGAGATAAACCCCGGGTTTCAATTGTGGACTCATGTTGTTTCCTTGGTTTCTAATAGATGTTTGTTGTAATTATAGACTGGCATCAACACGTCAACGCCCATATCAAGATATCCTTCGATTTCGTCCGGACTGTCCTCAATCGCAAGCACGTTGCCCATCATGTGGTTAACAGCAAAGCGTTTCTCGCCACTGCGCATTGAATGGAACACGTAATCGAACTCGACGTCTGTAGAGAGGTTGATGTATTTGATGATGTCCTCGCACGCACCGTCAGGCCTCGCCGTGCTAACATACAGTCCTTTGCTTAGAAGATTTGCTTTCACAAGTAAGCTCAAAATAGGCCGGCTTTTCTTGTCTAGAAAGTGCTGCACACTTTGGCTCACAGGATCTGCGTAATAATTAAACAGCTCACGCGAGAAATCATCTTCTGAGCTCCATTGTTGCGGGTGATTTTCCCAAAACTTCCAGATATCACCCTGCACGGTCGGCGCAACAGGGAAGTATTGTTCCTCTAAATACGATTGGAATGAGCCGATAAAGTCATACACAACGCCATCGAGATCACAAATCACCGTCTCGTAATCAAGGATCGGAACATATTCGTCGCCTGTTATGAGTTTTCCTTTAGTCTTCATTTTCAATCGCTTTCTTTAGCACCGAGTGCCGCCCCACTTTGCATGTTAGGTACCGCGGGTCTTTAGTTTTTTCAAGACCTTTCGTACCACAATGTGGACATTTCTGTTGTTTCATGGATTCCACGGTAGATTTTTGAAACCTTTTTCCGAACAACGAATGACGCTACTTAACGCATCTTCCAAGTTATTCGTCAAAAGTCCAGGCCGGGTGATACACTGTGCGTCTACCCACTGCGTTACAAACTCGGGATCTCCGTCACGGGCTGTTGGATTCCACAGATATAGAACCATCAGCTCGCCGCCTGGCTCAGCACCTAGGACAACACAGTATCGCTGACACCCATTGATCAGGAAATGCGCAGTGTTATACTGCTCAATGTCGATTGTCTTTTTGATTTTCATGTTATAGGCTTTCTTCTAGCATTCTTTGTGTTAACGTTAGTTACCGAGCTTAGTAGCGTCTAAGTGCATGAGCAGAAAACTGGCCGTAAAGTTCCTGTTGAGATGGACTCGGACAGATAGGTCGTCTGTGTTTACTAAATATTTAGTAAACACACCCGAGGTGCCCCAGTATGAGTTAGAGACTGGCATGCTGGCCCACCCTCTAGAAAGATATCCCAGCAACGTATCGCCCTGAAAGAGAGCCAATACAAACTTCATGTCTCCCGCTGGAGCATTTGACATGGAAACTGACGCTGTGACCTGGTAGAGACCGGTCTCGTCTATCCGAATGACACCGTTGCTGACGCCAATCCCGCCTCCCGGAAACGAGCTAGACAAAAATGTGGTTCCCGAAACTGAGTTTACTGGTAGGTGGTTCCAGCTATTGTTAAACGACACTGAGCCACCAGATCGGAAGGCTTGGGCGACCGGGACCACAGGCTGTTCACCTTGCGGACCTGGATCGCCTTGCGGACCTGGATCGCCTTGCGGACCTGGATCGCCTTGCGGACCTGGATCGC
>JAHDEJ010000073.1:0-2192 GCA_020628865.1 Acidimicrobiales bacterium | reverse complement strand
CCTTGCGGACCTGGATCGCCTTGCGGACCTGGATCGCCTTGCGGACCTGGATCGCCTTGCGGACCTGGAAGGCCGATAGACGAAACGCTGACTTCAGAGTCATTCTCTTCGACTTCGATGGTCGTATGGTTGATATGGACTTCTACTTCGCTGTTAGACATACGATTCGACTTTCAAGAAACCGGCGAGATACGTCTTGTTTTCTGTGTTATTTTTGACCTCATACTGGAAGCCGAAGCCGGACGAATTGTCGAGACTTTCAACATCTGCCGCAGCGAAAGTGATTGTCAACGCTCCGTCTGTCCCATCGCTCGTGAACTCAACAGACGGAAACATGAGGCCGATCCTACCGACCGATCGATCGTGTGGCACGACTTTCGCAGACCATTGCATCGTAGATATGTCAACCGGTGTTCCATCTTGTTTGATGATGAGACTTATCGTATGTGCGTCGCCTTTCCAAATTGTGATGTCATGTTTTGCAACACTTGTCATGTGATTTTCTCCTTAAGAAATTATCGGCGAGATCGACGAGATCGGCCTTTAGCATTGAACATTTTAGCGTCAGCGTCTGCAAGCGCCTCTGACAATTGTACCTTGTTTGAGATTCCACAGCTCATAGAGATCTGCTCATATGGTGCGTCTACTTCAAATACCATTGTCCCGCAGTCGGCGATTAAATCGCAAATCTTATCAAGAAGAACAACGAACTCATCGCCGCCGATGCGGTACACTTCGCCGTTTTCGTTACGAAGTATTTCAACGGCTTTGACGAGAGCGTCATCACCGGTGCGGTGTCCATGGGTGTCATTGATGTCTTTGAAATAGTTCAGGTCCACCAGCATCAACGATTTGTTACCATCGAAGTCGCGCTCTAACGCTCGCCGGTTTAAAGCGCCAGTTAGTTGGTCGGTGTGCAGCTCTTCAATGAGCGCTGCATTCTGCGCCTCAAGTTTTGCGATTTGTCTTATAAGTTGTTGCTTCGTCATGGGAGGTTCTTTCAAGTTGAAGTGGCGTTAATATATTATCGGCACAATTAGCCAAAAGGTTTAGCTATTTTCCGAGATTATTCCGAAGCGCATTTTTCCTCTTCAAATCATCCATGTTTTCCTGGTGTGATCCCCACCGTAAGTGGCGTGGATTAACACACCACCGATTATGGCAACTGTGTAGTACCATAGGTTTACCTGTTGGCGCTGGCCCGTAAACGTACTGACAAGACAGACGATGAGCCCGATGTGTTCTTCCGTTGCGCCGCACAACAGCATACCCATCTCTGTCTTTCGAACATTTCAGATCAAAGCAAGCGCCATCGTCTGCTGCTTGAGTATCTACGTAGTGAACTAGTTGGGTGTAAACACTGGTATTTGGACTGTTATCCACGTGATTCATCATTTTCAAATGAGAATTATACCACTTTCGAGTCTTGCGATCTAGCGCGTTAGTGCCTAGCTTTTTGCATTCTCGGCACAATCTCCTAGTCATGCGATCCAGTCTAGCGACATCGCCGTAAAGCCTGTTTGCGGCCGTTTCAACATACCGCGGAATAGACACTCCATGTGTTTTCTCTAACTTGAGAAGCATTTTCGCGACGTTTTTTGACTCGATCTCTCGTGCCGTTGGTTCCATGTACTGGGATGAACAAGGCATCTTCAATCACATCCCTTGCTCGGGATCATCTTTGGGAGCTCTATTTTCCCAAGATGCGTATGACTGAGACACAATATTCGGACTGAGAAACGGCTGCGCATTGCGAGAATCGGCATCACCCGAGTGATAAAGATAGATGCCTGCGAGTCGCAGATCTTCCGACGTCTTTCCTTCGATACCATTCATTTCAGCGAGAAGAACGAAGAAATCCTTCCCACCGAATTTGCCATACCCTTCGTAGCATTTTTCAGACCAGGTGTTTCCTTTGTTGTCGATGAGGTGATAAGTCTTCTCAACATCAGCGACGATTCGTTCGTTTGTGTCATTCGTATACCAGCTAAACATACCCATTTGTTTTACTCTCTTTCAATTAGTAGTTGTGGACGCAGTTACTTGCGGTCGTGAGCTTTGTCAGCTTCGAGGGCAGCTTCAAGAGCTGCGCGCGATGTTGCTGTGTGAGCGTTGCGTCCGCGTGTCTTGTAGATGTTGTTCTCGATGTTGAATTGAGCTCGCATTATTTTCTCCGTAAGTTGGCGTTAATA
>JAHDEJ010000072.1 GCA_020628865.1 Acidimicrobiales bacterium | reverse complement strand
GCGTTCGAAGCCAAGGTTGTCGTAGAAGCGGTCCGCTGCGGGCCCGGGGGTTCGGAGGCGGACGAGCCCGAAGTGATTCGCCGCATGGTCGAGGCATCGCATCACCAGTCGCTCGCCGAGGCCCGATCCTCTCAGCGTCGGACTGACATAGAGGTGGCGCAGACGGCCGACTGTCGGGTCGTCGAGGTATCCGTCGACGTTGACCCCGCACATGCCGACGATGTTGCCGCCGAACTCGGCCACGAAGAAGACCTCGCCGGTCTTGTCGAACCGGTTCTCGCCCGAGGCCCATTCATCGATCGTCCGACGAACAAAGCCGTGGCCCTCATCGTCGGCCGTGACAGCAAGCGCATCGATCGGCGGCGGCACTGTGCCCTCGTGGCGACGGATCGACGGAATGGTCATACCTCGATCGTAGGAAGGGGAGTCGATCGCCCTGGCTGTGGCCGCACAGGAGACCTACAAGCCAAGTGCGCCCTGGATCACGTTGTTGAAGATGGCAATCAGGCCGAGCGCGACCATGATCACGGTTTGCCAGCCGAAGCGGACGTCGAGCTTCCTGTCGAACCCGTCCATGCGCGCCTCAAGCCGATTCATCCGTGCGTCGAGTCGGTCGAATCGCGCATCGATCCGATTGAATTGTCCGTTGATCTGGTCGAATCGCGCATCGACCGCGCTGAAGCGGTCGTTGACGGCGTCGAATCTTCGGTTCATCTCTGCGGTCTGGGATTCGAACCGGCGATCCATCTCTGCGTGGAGGCGTTCGACGTCGGTCGCCGTGCCGTCGAACCGGCGGTCCATCTCGTTCGCAAGCGCGTCGATCCGCAGTTCGATGCCGTTGATGCGTTCGCCGTATGCGTTGATCGCTGTCGCTGCGTTCACTTGTTCGACAGTAACAGTTGCGATCTTCACGTCGAGCTCGTGGCGCAGACGGTCGAAGTCGTCATCGGTGACGGCCATTGGCCATCTTCTTTTCGGTTGGTTGGCGGGAGGTTGTCCCTCGAGATGGTGCCGAAGGTAGCCGGGGCCTGTGAAAGCGACCGACGGACATGGCTCCGATACTCGGTCAGTCGTTGTCGGCGGCGAGCTGCTGGTACTTGTCGCCGTGTTCTTCCCGGACGGGGTGCGTGTCGTAGATGATCGTCATGGACGTGAACCGTTCACCGTCGGGTTCGAAGGTGAACGCATCGACCACGTTGAACACGACGGACGAGCCGTCGGCCATCGTCCAGTCGTATTCGAAGTAGCCGGCGCCGCGGGTCGGGTCGCTGGTGCTCACCATCACGTCGATCGGGGTGATGACATTGCGAGACGATGCCCGGGAGAGCTGCTCGAAGAAGGCGGGCGCGAGCATCGTGCCGAGGAACGGCGAGGTGACCGTGCCGTCGGCAGCGAAGAGCGAAACGATCGTCTCGTAGTCGGCGTCGCCGAGTGCCTGCATGTAGCGGCGGATGGTCTGTGCCCGAGTATCCATGGCTCGATGCTAAGACGCTGGCCTGGTGCTCGCCGGCAATCGTCGGGTTCGAACGGTCAGTTCAGGCCAAGCCCGCTTTGGATCACGTCGTTGAAGATGGCAATGAGGCCGAGTGCCACCATGACCACCGTCTGCCAGTTGAATCGGGTGTCGAGCTTCCGGTCGAGACGATCGATGCGTGCATCCGACGCATCGAAGCGGCGGTACATCTCTGCCGTCTGGGCGTCGAACCGGCGGTTCATCTCTGCCGTCTGGGCGTCGAGGCGGCGGTTCATTTCGTTGTGAACTGAGTCGAATCGTCGATCCATCTCGTTGGCGAGCGCGTCGACTCGCAGCTCGACACCATTGATTCGCTCGGCGTAGGCGGCGATTGCGGTTGCTGCGTTCATCTGATCGACAGTAACAGTTGCGATCTTCACGTCGAGCTCGTGGCACAGACGGTCGAAGTCGTCATTGGTGATGACCATGGGTCGTCTATGCGAGTCGGTCTCGCAGCATGGTGAGCAGGTCGTCGATCGGTTCCCACGGCTCTGCTGGCGGCGGCCGGTAGGCGCGGATGGCGTCGGGGATGGTCTGGGTGAAGCCCGGGATGCGTACGAGCTGGCCGGCCTGAATGCGGGGCGCCGCCGTTTGGCCCCAGCCGAGGGCGATGCCCTGGCCCCGTTCGGCGAGGTCGAGGCAGACCAGGTAGGTGGAGAGGAACACGCCGCCGAGGTCGCCGACGTCGTCGAGCCCGAGGTGTCGGAGGAACTGGGCCCAGTCGGTCCATGCCGGTTCGCCGTAGTCCACGTGGAGGAGGCGTTGGTTGGCGAGGTGGTCGAGGGTGAGGGGTTGGGGGAGTGTGGCGGCGACTTCGGGGGAGCAGACGGGGAAGACCTCGTCGTCGGCGACGGCTTCTTCGACGAGGTCGCTGGTTCGGTTGCGGCCGTACTGGATGCCGATGTCGAACGGTTCGCTGTCGGATTCGATGGGTTCGAACGAGGTGAGGATGCGGATGTCGAGTTCGGGGTGGCGTTCGCGTAGCTCGCCGATGGCCGGGTTGATGACGGCGGCGGTGAGCGACACGTCGGAGCGGATGGTGAGGCGGGTCCGTTTCGTTGCGCGGCGTCGGATGCCGTCGGCGGTGATGGCGAGGTCGCTCAGCGCGCCTCGGGTGGCGGCTGCGAGCGTGTCGGCCTCCGCGGTGGGCGTGACGTCGTGGCGGCCTCGCTCGAAGAGCTCGACACCGAGGTCGGTTTCGAGCGCGGCGATTCGCCGGCTGACGGTTGCCTGCGAGTAGTGGAGCTCCTCGGCCGCTCGGGTGAAGTTGCCGTGCCGGTGGGCGGCTTCGAACGCGATGAGGTTGGCGAGCGACGGTACGGAGCGTTCCCAACGAGACATGCGTTCTGAGTATGGCAGGCCTACGGAATCCTTGCTTCTGCAGTGCAGGTCCGATCCGTATGGTCGATCCACGTATGACTGATTCGATCTCCACGTGTGACCCCACGCCCGACATGCCCGCACATCGGCAGTTGCAGCGAAGCGCCGGTGTGCTTCTCGTGCTGGGTTCTGCGGTGCTGTTCAGCTTTTCGGGTGTGCTGACCAAAGCCATCAGTGCGGGGAGTTGGACGATCCTCGTGTGGCGGGGGATCGTCGGCGCGGCCGGCATCGGGGCCTACGTGTGGTTCGTCAACCGAAAGCGCCCGGCCCGGCAGGTGTTCCGCCTCGGTCTGCGAGGTTGGCTCATCGCCGCCATCGGGGCGACAGGTTCCGTGGCCTTCATCGTGTCGTTCAAGAACACCTGGGTGGCCAACGTGTCGGTCATCTATGCGACGGCACCGTTCATCGCCGCAGTGCTCGAACGCATCATCCGCGGTGAGCCGATGCGAGCCCGCACGATGAAGACGGCGGCCGTCTCGTTCGCCGGTGTGATCGTGATCGTGCTGGGCAGCCTCGGCTCACCGAACCTCTTGGGCGACTCGGCTGCGCTGGTGATGGTCACGATGATGGCCATTTACATGGTCCTCATCCGGACCTTCCCCGATGTCGATGCCGTCCTCAGCGGCGCCGCCGGCGGTTTGCTGCTGTTCGTCGTCGGCTGGCCGATTGCCGACCCGCTCGACATCACCCAACGCGACGCACTGCTCCTCGCCGCCTTCGGCCTGGTCTTCGCTGCGGCGACGGTCCTGCTGATCGAGGGAACGCGCCGGCTCCCGGCCGCCGAAGTCGGCCTCCTCGGCTCCGCCGAAACCCCGATCGCCATCGCCCTCGCTGCTCTACTCCTGCAGGAGGTGCCGCCAGCCGCGAGCATCGCCGGTTCCGTCATCGTGCTGATCGCCGTGCTCGGCCACGCTTGGGGCGACCGCACCCAATCCCAACGAGCATGATCCTTCGTTCCGTTTGCACTGCCGAAGCGGACCTCGGCCGCCTACGCCGACGAACAGGGCTGGTAGTCGGCCGCGCCGGCGGGGCCCGCACGTGAAGGCCGGGCCTACACGCCGAGTGCGGCTTGGATGACGTCGTTGAAGATTGCGATGAGCCCGAGGGCGACCATGAGCACGGTTTGCCAGCCGAAGCGAACGTCGAGCTTTCGGTCGAGTCGCTCGATGCGCGCATTCGCATCGTCGAACCGGCGATTCATCTCAGCGGTCTGCGCGTCGAAGCGACGATTCATCTCGTTGGCAACTGCGTCGAACCGGCGGTCAATTTCGTTGGCGAGCGAATCGACGCGGAGTTCGATGCCGTTGATGCGTTCGGCGTAGGCGGCGATTGCCGTGGCTGCGTTCACTTGTTCGACAGTAACAGTTGCGATCTTCACGTCGAGCTCGTGTCGGAGCCGGTCGAAGTCGGTGCCCTCAACGAGGCAGCAACAAGATCTCGTCGAGCCACTGTTCGACGAGTTCGAGCACCTTTTCGACGGGGTCGTGAGCGGGGAGGGCGATGGTGCCGCTTTCGCGTGGGTCGCTCGGGCCGGAACCGCCGCGCTCGGGGACGAGATCGTAGGGGTACAGATCGAAGGAGATGGTTTGGTGTTCGTCGCACACCTTGAGGATCAGGTCCACGCACGTGTCGTCGCTGGCGTCGGCTTCTTCGCGGCGCCGGTAGAGGTCGGGTCCGCCCAGGCAGTACAGCATGTCGTTGGCCGGCGGGCCGAAGGAGTTGTTGATGCCGCGGCGGTGCAGGAGTTCGGCGACTGCTGCTGGTAGGTCGGTTGACATCGGGGTCTCGTGGTCGACCGGGCAGCCGCCAGCGCGTTGACGGGTCATCCAGCCCGGGAGCGACGTGCGCCGCAAGGCAACGCCGTGGGTGCACGTGTCGTTCAGAAAGGAGTGCACGAGACGCCATGGCATGTATTCAGTGTTGCAGCGTTGTGGCCACCGGCAGCGTAGGCACAGAGGTACTCACCCGCTTACCGATGTCGGAACTGGACGGTTCCGCGGAACCGCCAACTTCGACCGAGAGCTCGGCCGTCGAGCGGCGCGGCATTCCCGCCTCTCTCAGGCCAAGCTCGGATTGGCATAGGTGTAGCCAAGATCCTCCAGCTTGAGTACGTCCCGAACCCTGACCAATTCGGAACCTACGAGAGGCGCGATGAGCGCTGCTTGTTCGGGGGAGACCGACAGGCTTTCGAACGCGCCCGCGAACTGTCCGACCCACGGCCACATCAGGTCGTCGATCCGGTGCCCATATGGAGCGGTTCGGCCGTCGAGCGGGGAAGCCTCGCCCGGGTCGGGCCAGTCGTCGCCGTAGACGCGTCCGCCGGTGAGGTAGTTCGTTTGCCAGTTGGCCCAGATTCGGTCGACGTTGGCGTGATGGAGCCAGAACACGGTGTCGTTGGGCGAGAACGCACCGGCCATGTGGCCGCCGACGAAGTTGTGGGCGGCGTTGTGGGTGGCGGTCATCGCGCCGGGCCAGCCGGCTTCGAGGACTCGCCAGAAGACCCACAGCGGATGGGTGTCGTTTGCCCGGAACTGCAGATTCTCGAGCCAGTTGACCGCAGCGGAAGATGGTGGCCACGTGCCGGCGAGGCCTCCGCCGCGTGCGAGCGTGGTTCCCCAGTCCTCCTCCAATGCGGTGGGAATCTGGTGGGCTGCGAATCGGTCATCGGTCACCGGCGTCGGGCCGGTTGCCGGGCCGAGCGAGCCGACCAGCCGGTCGGAGAAGAGCGAGGTCGTGGTCGCCGTGGGGTCGCTCCAGTCCCAGTAGGGGAGGTCCACCGCCGCGTCCACTTGCTGGAGGGCGCGTTCGAAGGCGAGGAGGTACTGGCGGTGCCACGCACAGAAGCCGATGTTCCAGTGCGCCATGTTCGTCATCTGCACGTTGCCGCTGGCGAAGCGGAC
>JAHDEJ010000043.1:14934-33289 GCA_020628865.1 Acidimicrobiales bacterium | reverse complement strand
ACGGTCGAGGACTGAGGGCTCAGCCCCTCGGGTGGGGGCTCATGATTGCGACCGGCACGGAGATGCCGAGGTCACGGGTGCGGAGGGTGGAGATGCGGCGGCCCTTCTGCACGGCGTCCTTGGGTGGCGAGGTGGCATCACCCAGGTATCCGGCCGTCGCATCGAGGTCCGGGCTCGTGAGGGCAAGCCCCCAGAAGCGTGCCGGCGGGGCAGCATCGGCGGCCGCGTCCACCATCCCGACCAGCTCGAGGATGACCGAGCCCAGCCAGAAGAAGCTCTGTTGACGCTCGCCATCGCCGAAGTCGAACGTGCGGCTCCGACGGAGGTCGAGGCCGGCCTGTTCGAGCGCTGGAATCGTCCGGGAGAAGTCGTCCGTCTCGACCACGACGTGGTCGATGTGGGTGATCGAGTTCGGATGCGGCTCCGCCGTTCCCGGCGCGCCCAGGGCGGCGCCGGTGGGCAACCCGTCGATCGGATCCGCCACGTCGAGCAACGTCCAACTTCGGATGCCACGGCCG
Source organism: Acidimicrobiales bacterium (assembly GCA_020628865.1). Taxonomy (GTDB): domain Bacteria; phylum Actinomycetota; class Acidimicrobiia; order Acidimicrobiales; family SHLQ01; genus SHLQ01. Next base: position 32,771 of record JAHDEJ010000043.1, on the reverse strand, counting down.
CCGGCCTCGCCGCAGAAGCGAAGCACCACGCCATCGAGCTCGGTTCTGTCATCGGCGACCGCGAAGCCGGCCGAACGCCACGCCTCGGCGGTGTCGCCGATGACCAGTTCCAGAAGCTGTCCCGGGTTCGGCATCAGACCGGCAGGATTTCATCGACGTTGTCGACCACGTGGCTCGCCCCGGCATCGCGGAGACGATCTGCCAGGCCGGGGCCCGCATGGCCACCGGCGACGAGGCCGATCACCGGCATGCCGGCACGAACCGCGGCGAGTACCCCGTGGGGACTGTCCTCGATCACGAGGCAGGAGGCCGGGCTCGCACCCAACCGGTCGGCGGCCATGAGGAACAGATCCGGTTCGGGTTTCCCCCGCGCCACCATCTGGGCGGAGAAGACGAAGTCGTCCTCGAAGTGTCGGTCGAGGCCGGTGACTTCGAGCGAGAGCCGGATCCGGTCCGGATCGCTGCTCGATGCGACGCATCGGGGAAGGTCGTTCCGATCCAGCAGCGCATGCATCCCCGGAATCGGTTCGAGTTCGGTCGGGAAGGCCTCGAGGACCTGCGCCTCGACGGAGGGCAGGATGTCGTCCGGCAGCGGCCGACCGAACTCGTTCTCCAGCCACGCCTTCACCGACGCGTAGTTGAGCCCGACGAACTGGTCCATGATCTCCGGCACGGTCATGGGGAACCCGGCGGCGGTGAGAATCTCGGACTCGATGCGCACGGCGATGGTCTCGCTGTCCACGAGCACGCCGTCGCAATCGAAGATGAGATGGCCGGGGTCGAACGTCGTCATGCAACCAGTGTGGTCGACGGCGAGGGAAAGGAGGGAGAAAGCCGGCGCGTCGTCGGGGACCGCCGATAGACAGGAGCGGTGATTCGCCAACTTCGCCTGCTGTCGGTGACCGAGGCCGTCTCCTACCTCGCCCTGCTCGTGGCAACGGTGGTCAAGCAGACGGGAGGGACCGAGGCCGGCGTCACCGTCCTCGGTCCCATTCACGGGGTGCTCTACCTGGTGTTCGTCGCAGCGATCGTGTGGCGCCAGGAGGCGCTGGAGTGGCCATGGCGGAAGGCATTCACCGCCATGATCATCGGGGCGCTGCCGTTCGGCGGCTTCTGGCTCGACCGGAACTGGTTGGCTCCGTTGGCGGGAACCGACCCCGGCTGATCAGCCGATCGTTGCGTCGGTCACGACGCCGTCCACGATGGTGGCGTTGATGCGGGTCTCGCTGTAGTCCATGGTGACGACGAAGTCCTCGCCGTCCCGCGACACGACCCGCCAGGTGTACCCGAAGTCGGCGGCGGCTTCTTCGGCCGATGCTTCGCTGAGGCCGATGAGGGTCGTCTCGAAGGCCTGTGCCGGCGGCTCACCAGCGGGCTCCCGCACTTCGGCTTCGGCGAGCACGAGCTCACGGCCGTCGAATCCCTCGGAAAGGGCGATGTTGAGCGTGTGCTGCTCTTCGACGGCGATGCAGGACTTGGTGAGCGCATCGGTGGTGATGCCGACGTCGAGCGTGACGATCACCTGGGTGTCGGTGCCGATGGCCGTCGCCGTCGCGGCGAGGCAGGGCTCTGCTCCAGCGGTGAACGAGATGCTCAGCTGCTCCGGGTAGGACTCCATGATGAGGATCTCGTCGATGGTGTGGCGGGCGGGATCGACGATCTCGCCGCCGATGTTGTCGGAGCCGAGGAGCGTGCCGTCGATGTCGGCCGGGACGCTCGGTTCCGGGGCATCGACCGGCGCATCGACGGGAAGGGTGTCGTCCGTGTTCGACGTGGTGCTGTCGTCGCTCGGCACCGTGACCACCGGATCGGCATCAGGGCCCTCGCTCGCAACGGTGGTTTCGTCGCTTCCACACGCCGCAAACAGCAACGCCGCGGAGAAGAACAGGGCACAGGTCTTGGGGGTTCGTGAGGTGTTCATGGTGGTGATACGTCCGCACCGGCCGTCCGGTTCCCGCGGATCCGAAGAATTTTCATCGCAGTCGTGTTCGGAGCTCGACGACGACCTCGGGGCCGAGCATCGCAGTGAGTTCCTCGTCCAACGTTTCGAGCACGGTTGCCGCACCGGAGTAGGCCTCGGGGGCCTCGGTCCGTTCGGTGCAGCACCAGGCGATGGTGGACGTGTCGTCGTCCCAGTCGAGACGAGACCACCGCCGCAGGACCCGGGAACCGTCGGGCTGTTCCTCGGCTCGCAGGGGAAGCTGCCAGCAGACGGACGGCTTCCACGTGGTCGGTGATTCGCCGGCGTCGAGCGCTCCGAGGTGAAGCGCGCAGCCCTCTCCCCCGCCGAAACCCGGGCGGTTGTGGAAGATGCAGGCGCCGTCGACGACGCGGGTGAGCGTGCGGGCCTCGTCGGCGAAGATGCCGTCCGCCGCAGCCACGGCGTGGAACTGGAACCGATCCGGTTCGAGGAACATGGCCAGGGCAGCCGTGTTCATGGACTCCTCTTCATCGAGCATCTGGCAGCCGTGAGAGCAACAGCCCTGGTTGAGGTGCTCGGCATCCTCCGTGAGGATGCCCTTGCATCCCTTGCCCCAGATGCAGGTCCAGTTCGAGGTCAGGAACTCGGCGTCGATGTCCCAGACGGTCCCGTCGACCGGGTCGGTGACTCGTTCGAAGCGTTCGTTCGCCATGGTGGTCCTCCTGCGCCCCGAGGGTACCCCCACCCCCGCCGAGCGACGGGCATCTAGAGTGCGGCCATGGACGAGGAGCTGCGCAAGGCGCGAGAGAAGGTCGACAAGGAGTTCACGGCGGTGAAGGAGTCGCTGGGAGACCTGTATGTGGCCATGGAGGCGCTGCGGGCGGCAGGCCCGGAGGACTCGTTGCAGGATCTCCTGGGCGCCGTGGAGGACGCGGCCAAGAAGGCCCGCACCGGCGGCGTGCTCGGGTCCGGGGCCAAGAGCCACTCGAAGGCGGTCAAGGAGTGGCGTGAGCTGCTCGAGGCGGAGCAGAACCCGATCTGAGATGGACGAGGTGGAGCTGTCGACGGAGGCGTTGAGGGAGCTGCTCGCCCCACTCGCCGACCCGGACGATGCCGTCCACATGGCCGCCTACATGAAGGACCACTTCCCGTTCTTCGGCATCAAGGCCGGGCCACGCCGGACGGCGGCGAAACCGATCCTTCAGGCGAGCGCTCACGCCGACGCCGACCAACTGCTTGCGTTCGCTGCCGCGTGTTGGAACGAGCCGGAACGCGAGTTCCACCACACGGCGGTCGACGTGTTGCGCAAGCGGGCGGACATGCTCGAACCGGACCAGCTCGATGACCTGGGCGAGCTGATCATGTCGAAGTCGTGGTGGGACACGGTGGACGGCCTGGCGGCGTGGGTGGTCGGCCCGCTCGTCGCTCGGCACCGGGACCTCGTCCATGTGATGGACGATTGGGCCGAGGACGAGAACCTGTGGCTCGCCCGGACGGCGCTTCTCCATCAACTCGGGTACAAGACCGACACGGACGCGGAACGGCTGTTTCGGTACGCGACGGACCTCGCCCCACACACCGATTTCTTCATTCGCAAGGCGATCGGTTGGGCGCTTCGCCAGTACGCCCGCACCGACGCCGAGGCGGTGCGCCGGTTCGTCGAGGCCAACGCAGATCAGCTGTCGGGCCTCACGCGTCGAGAGGCGCTGAAGCACCTCTGAAAACCGCGGCCAGCGGCCGAATCGATCGGATTCGCTGCGGTCGGATGACGAAACCGTGTCGTTGCTGGGGAATCCTTCCCGGCGCGCTCAGGAAATCTCGCGTTTCTGGCGAACGGAACAGGGTTGCGCAGCGTTGCGCACCCTGTCTGATCGGATCCCTCCACCATGAAGATCAAGTTTGGCGTTGCGCTGCTGGCGACCGCCCTGCTCGGCGCACTCCTCGTACCGGGCGCCGTCACACCCGCTGCGGCCGACGGCACCCCCGACCTCAGCCTCGCAAAGACGATGCCGAACGAGGTCCTGCTCGGCGAGAACATCCCGGTCACGTTGACACTCACCAACGCTTCGGGACCCGACGGCTTCAACGTCACGTTCGCCGACCTGCTGCCTGTCGGCGTCTCCTACGTCGGCGGTTCGGCGTCGCCGGATCCCCAGCAGTACCCGCAAGGCGATGGGACGACGGTCCTGGTGTGGAGGAACGTGAGCGATGCGCTGACCGGCACCACAGTGAGCCTCGACTACACGATCGCTCCAGACCCGAGCCTGGTCGTCGGCGACACGGTAACCAATTCGGCGGCCGCCTATGCGAACGACGACGCCCGGGTGGTGCCGGCGGTCGACCCGGTGACCGGCGATGTCACGGGCGGATTCACCGGATCTGCAACCGCCAGCGCAGACTCGACGCTCGTCGCGTTCCGACTTTCGAAGTCCGAGCCGAGCGCCGAAGACGAACTGCTTCGCGGCGTGCACGATCACCAGACGGTCTACACGCTCCAAATCGACAACAACCTCGTGAATCCGACGACCGACTTCTCCATCGTCGATCATCTCCCCGCACAGATCGAGTTTCTGGGCTGTGGCGGCGCCGACAACTCCGCGGGAGGTGTCGAATACACCGGCTCGGGAGTGATCAACCCCGGGAACGAACCGGCAATGACGAATCCGTGCCTCACGCCGAGCAGCGTCACGACGGTGACGACCGATCCGGACGGCGCGGGACCACTTCCCTCCGGCGTGTACACACGCGTGGAGTGGGACGCCACCCGCCTGAACACCGACCTCGCCGCCTCCGGCACGTTCGCCATGGACTATCTCGCCGCGATCCCGCTGCGAGAGAACGTGGACATGCCCCTCGGTGATCCGACCGCGAACCTCGACAACAACACCGGTCCGCTGACCACAGAGACCGAGGCTGAAATCCGAAACCATGCGGTCGCCTCCGGCTTCTACAACGGCGATGTGACTGCATCGACGGCGTCGGCCACCGAGGTCGTCGTTGCCGAGGATCTTTCCATTCACAAGTCGGTCGACTCACCCACGTTCGCCCAGGGCGACACGCCGATCTTCACGCTCCTCATCGAGATGAGTGAGTACGCCACTTCTTCAGGCACGATCACCGTGACCGACACGTTGCCGGAGACGCTCGACTTCGTGAGCGCGTCGATCGCAACCAGCAGCCAGACGCTCAACTCCGACGGAACGCTGACGCTCCAATGGGATCTGACCGGATCGCTCGCGGCCAACCATGTGCAGACGATCACCGTCAACACGTCGGTGCGAGAGTTCCACCGGGAAGGCGATGGCAGCGACGGCGAGCCCGTTGCCGCCAACGACAGCCACGTGAACCTGACCGACGTGGCCGCCGACGTCGATGTGATCATCGACAGCGCCCGAAGCACCAACACGGTCTCGCTCACCGACGAGTCGTCTGCCAGTCAGACGTCGCTCGGACCGACGATCAGCAAGGAAGTCAGCACCGCGATCGCTGGCGTCCTGACCTGTGGCGACGGTACGGCTGTTGCCTTCGACCCGACCGTCGGTGGCCCCTACCGCCCAGGCGACCGCGTGTGCTTCCGGCTCAGTGTCGACTTTCCGTCGAACATGGACACGCTGTCGCCGGTGATCAGCGATCTGCTGCCCAACGGGTTCACGCTCGACAGCTGGGTCGCCGGTGCCGGCAGCGACATCCCTACCGGCGCAATGACGTTCTCGAACAACAGCCCGTTCATCGAATGGAGCTTCGCCGACCAAGACACGGGTGGCGTTCGCATCGAGATCGTGCTCTCCACGACCGTCGATGATCCGCTGGAGGCCACCGCAGGCGATCTGGTCGACAACCTCATGAAGTTCCGCTACGAGAACGTGAATGGCGACGTCTTTCAGCTCCGCGACTCGGCCGACGCCAACTGGGGTGAAGCCACCCTCGAATTGTCGAAGGGCGTCATCGAACTGAACAGCAATCCCGTCAGTGGGGCACCAGCGGACGGCACCACTGTGCAGGAAGGCGATGTCGTCACCTATCAGCTCGACGTTGCCAACACCGGTTCCGAGATCGCCCTCGACGCATCCGTCAGGGATGTCCTGCCAACCGGAATCGCCTGCACGGATGTCTCGGCGATCTCCGATGGCGGCGCGTGCGACGCTCCGAACGGCTGGATCCAGTGGGACGCTGCTGACAACCTCGACATCGCGGGCGGAGGCAGCCGAGCGCTCACCTACGACGTCGCCATCCCGACGGGAATCTCCGCTGGCGCCTCGCTGGTCAACACGGCCGGCATCCGTACCTACGGAGGCGAAACCAACTCCGGGACGCCGTTCACCTATGTCCCGGCGGACAACATCGACCCGTCGCTGACGTCCAACACCGACGCCGCCCACGACACCTCCGAGGTGGTGACCGACCTGCCGACGCTCGACAAGAGTCGGACGACGTCGATCACCGCCGATGCGGGAAATCCCAGCAATCGGGCGACGATCGGAGAAACGATCTCCTACACAGTCGATCTCGACATCCCGTCGGGGGCGACGTACTACGCAGCCGAACTCACCGACTTCCTCCCGGCCAACCTCGACCTCCTCGTCGGAACGGCCACGGCCACGCTCGACGGCAGCGCCCTGCCCGCGGGGTTCACACTCACTGCAGATGACGTTGGCAACTCGATCACCGTCGACTTTCCCGACCCCTACAACGTTCCTGCCGGATCTGATCAGGAGCTGTTGGTGTCGTTCGACGCAGTCGTACTCGACACTGCGACCAACGTACGCGACTTCGGCAACCCGAATTTGGCCGACTTCGACTTCGAGAACGCTGCGGGCGACGGTCGGAATGTGGGCGACTCGGCCTACACCCGGATCGTCGAACCGAATCTGACCGTCGCCAAGACCCACGACGACGGCGACGGCGTCGTGAACGCCGGCCAGGTCGTCACCTACACGGTCACTGCCACGAATGACGACAGCGTGGACGAGGTCTCGGTCGCGCACGACACCGTGCTCGTCGACGTCGTGCCGGCCGAACTCATCGTGCTGGAGGCGCCTGGCGATCCGGCGGAAGACGGCGACACGATCGCGCCCGACGGCGGAACCTGGAATGCGGGCGCCCGCACCATCACTTGGACGGTGTCGACCATCGATCCGGGTGCGTCGGTCGCCCGCTCGTATGAGGTCGAGACGCAAAACCCGCTCGTGGCCGCCGGCTCACTCGAGAACACGGTGACGGCAACCACGACCTCGATGGCCGGTACGCCGGCCAACGAGCGCACCTCGGCCTCACCCCAGGGTGACGCACTGGGCGACGGCTACCTGGCCGAGGCCTCGAGCACCGTCACGGTGCCGGTGCTGTCATTGACGAAGGGCGCGGCGCCGTCCACGGCCACCGTGGGCGAGGCGGTGACGTACACGATCGACATGACGATCCCCGGTGGCGTGGTCGCCTACGACGTGACCGTGCTCGACGACCTGCCGACCGGCATCGTCTACGAGTCACTGACGAGCATCTCGTGCGACGAAGGCGGAGGGGCATGCTCCCCCGATCTCACCACCGGCGACGCCGCAGTCGTCGAGGGCGGCGGCGACGTCGCCTTCTTCTTCGACGATCTGACCACGGCGGCCGCCGCCGACCGAGTCGTCACGATCACCTATGTGGGCGTCGTCGACGACGTCGCTGCTGCGGACGCCGGAGAAACGCTCACCAACCAGGCACGCGTGCTCTGGAACAGCAGCGACACGATCTCTGCAACGCCGGGGACGCCCCCGAGTGCCGGAGCATTCGACGGCGCCTCACCGGTGGATACCGCATCGATCACCACCACCGAGCCTCAGCTGACGATCGACAAGGACGTCGTCGGCCAGGCGGGCGACGCCGACACGCGCCGCGCCGTCCCCGGAGACACGCTCGAGTATTCGATCACCCTCACGAACATCGGCTCGAGCCCTGCGCACGACGTCACGGTCGCCGACATCGTCTCGGACGCGACCTGGGCCTTCACCGACACGACCGTGGCAGCCGGCGTCACCAACACCGATTCCGATCCCGCGGGCGGTTTGGAATGGACCGTCGACGGACCCATCCCTGCTGCCGGTCAGGTGACGATCACCTACGAGCTCGTGGTTCCAGCCGATTTCGATTCCTCGGACGAGATTTCCGGCGGTCCTGAACAGGACAACACTGCGGACGCAACCTCGTACTTCGGGCTTTCCGAGGCCGCCCGCCTGGCCAACCCGACCCGGCCCAGCCGTGAATACGACGACGTCACCCCCGACGCCGTCGACATCGAGCTCAGCCTGGCGTCGATCGGCGACCTGCTCTGGTACGACGTCGACGCCGATGGTGTGCAGGACCCCGGCGAGCCCCCGCTGGCCGACGTGACGGTGGACGTGACCTGGCTCGGCGGCAACGGGCTGCCTGGCGGCGGCGACGACGAGGTCTTCACCGTGTCGACGGACGCCGACGGCGAATGGATCGTCGACGACCTCCCCGGCGGCGAGTACGTCGTGACCGTCGACGAACTCGACCCCGACTTCCTCGCCGGTCTCGTACCGAGTTACGACCTGGATGGCACGACGCTCACCCCCAACGGTTCATGGTCCGGCACACTCGGCGAGAGCGACGACAAGCGCGACGTCGACTTCGGCTACACGGGCACCGGCTCGATCGGCGACACGATCTGGCTCGACCAGAACCGTGACGGCGTCGTGGACGCGACCGAGTCCGGCCTGCAAGGCGTCGACGTGACCGTGACCTGGTTCGGTCCGGATGGCGTGGCCGGTGGCGGCGACGACATCATCCATGAGGCCACGACCGACAGTGACGGCAACTACCTCGTGGAGAACCTTCCTCCGGGCAACTATCTGGTCGAGGTGGACACCGGCACCGTGCCCACGGGATATCAGAACGTCTCCGAACCGGGCGTGGAGAACGACAGCGCAGCGACGCTGACGCTCGCCGACGGCGCCGACGACCTCGGTCAGGACTTCGGCTACGCGGGCAGCGGCTCGATCGGCGACACGATCTGGCTCGACCAGAACGGGGACGCTTCGCAGTCCGGTGGCGAACCGGGCCTCGGCGGCGTGACGGTCGAGCTCACCCACTTCGGTCCCGATGGTGTTGCCGGGGGCACGGACGACTCGGTCTTCACGACCGTGACCGACGCCGATGGACACTACGTGTTCGACGACCTGCCGCCCGGCAACTACCAGGTGGAGGTCACCGGATCGCTGCCCCCGAACGTCGTCAACAGCCATGATCCGGACACCGGCACGGCAGGCGACTCGGTGTCGACGCTGACGCTCGGAAACGGTGAGGACAACGTCGACCAGGACTTCGGCTATCGGTCGTCGAGTGTGCTCGGCGACCGTGTCTGGTGGGATCGCAACCTCGATGGCGTTCAGGACCTCGACGAGCCCGGCCTCGGCGGGGTCGAAGTCACCGCCACCTACCTCGGCCCCGACGCCACACTCGGAACGGTCGACGATGAGGTCTTCGTCACCACCACGAGTGCCACCGGCGACTACCTGTTCGAGGACGTCACCGATGGCGCCTATGTCGTCGAGGTGACCGGTTCGGTTCCCACCGGGTTCGACGCAACATTCGACGAAGACTCCGGAACGATCACGCCCGACGAGTCGACGGCGCTCACCCTCTCGGACGAGCATCTCACCGCCGACTTCGGCTACGCCGGCACCGGCTCGATCGGCGACACGGTGTGGTTCGACCGAGACCTCGACGGCACCATCAACGGCGACGAGGTCGGGTTGGAGGGCATCGACGTCGTCCTCACCTGGTTCGGCCCCGATGGCGTCGCCGGAGGCACCGATGACCTCGTCCTCCGGACCACCACGGCTGCCGACGGAACCTACCTGTTCGACAACCTCCCAGCCGGTGCGTTCCTCGTGGCCGTCGACGCAACCACGCTGCCAGCGGGCATGGCGGCCACGTTCGACGATGATTCGGGCACCACGGCACCCGACGGGTCGACGCCGGTCACGCTCGCCACCGGCGAGTCGGTGGACACGGTGGACTTCGGCTACGCCGGCACTGGCTCGATCGGCGACACGGTCTGGCTCGATCAGGACGGCGATGGTGCCATCGGTCCGGACGAAGTTGGGCTCGGCGGCGTCGACGTCCTCGTCGAATGGACCGGACCGCATGGTCCGGTGACCTTCACCGCAACAACCGCCGACGACGGCACGTGGGCCGTACCGAACCTGCCGCCGGGCGCCTACACGGTCACCGTCGACGTCGGCACACTCTCGTCCGGCCTGTCCCCCACGTTCGACGCTGATGGCGGCCTGGATGACACGAGCGCACTCGTCCTGCTCGACGGCGAGCACAACAACGATCGCGACTTCGGCTACCGCGGCGACGCATCGATCGGCGACACGATCTGGTTGGATCTCGACGGCGACGGCGCGGTGAGCGCCGGTGAACCCGGCGTGGCCGATCAGTTGGTCGAACTGACCTGGACCGGGCCGACCGGACCCGTCACGTTCACCACCCGCACGGATGCCGATGGTGGCTACCTGTTCCCCGGCCTTCCGGACGGCGACTACACGGTGACCGTTGTCGGTGGGATCGTCGATCGGGCGACCAACACCGGTGACCCGGGTTCCGACGGCGACTCGACCAACGATCTGACCCTCGCCGGTGGTCTGGCGAACCTCGACCAGGACTTCGGCTACCAGGGCGACAACGCACTCGGCGACCTCGTGTGGATCGATCTGAACCGCGACGGCATCCACGGTGTCGATGAATCGGTGATCGACGGTGCCCTCGTTGCGATCGTCTGGCTTGGCCCGGATGGTGTCGCCGGAACGAGTGACGATGTGGCGCTCGAAACACAGACGACCGACGCCAACGGGATCTACGGGGTTTCCGGGCTGCCCGACGGCAGCTGGTCGGTCGAGATCATCGGGGGCTTGCCCGACGGCATCGATGTGCCGACCTACGACGCCGACGACGGGACGGCGACACCTGACGCTCGGTCGGTTCTGGCTGACCTCGGCGTCGGCGACGCATTGGGTGTGAACGATCCGGATCAGGACTTCGGTTTCACGGGTTCGGGATCGATCGGCGACACCGTCTGGATCAACCTCAACGACGACGACATCCAGAATGCGGATGAGCCGGGGCTGGCCGGAGTCACGGTCTCCCTGACCGAGGCCGGGTCCGACGGGATCTTCGGCACGCCGGATGATGTCGACTTCGGATCGACCGTCACGGACGCCGACGGCACGTACCTCTTCGACTACCTGCCGCCCGGCACCTACGCCGTGTCGTGGCCCGTCGGGGACCTTCCGGCCGGCTATTCGCCCGATGTCGATCCCGACGGAGGCGATCTGCACGAGGCAACCGTGCTGCTCGATCCGGGCGAGGACCATCGACTCGCCGACTTCGGGATTCGCGGCACTGCGGCGCTGTCGGGAACGATTCACGTCGACAGCGACCAGGACGGTGTGGCCGATCCCGACGAGGAACGCCTCGGCGGCGTCACGGTGATCGTCACCTGGACCGGCCCTGACGGCCCGGTGGAGACCACGGTCCTCACCGACGCCGACGGCAACTGGGAACTCGACGAGATGCCTCCCGGCGACTACACCGTCGCCGTCGACACCACCACGGTGCCCGACGATCTTCTTCCGTCGATTCCGGTGAGCAATGCGCTCGATGTGGCCCCGGGTGAGAGCGTCGTCGCCATCAATGCGTTCATCCCGGCCGGTTCGATCGGCGACCTCGTCTGGCGTGATGACGACGCCGACGGCGTCGTCGACGAAGGTGAAGACGGCATCGAAGGTGTGATCGTCACGCTGTTGCGGGACGATGTGCCGATCGCCACCACCACCACCGACGCAAGCGGTGCGTTCCGCTTCGAGGACCTGCCGCCGGGCGACTACGTCGTCGAGATCGACGAGACGAGCGTGCCGGACGGGCTCGAGGTGGTGTCCTCCCCCGGGGACGGCACCAGCAACCGGGTGTCGGTTGAGCTCGGCCTCGACGAAGACCAGATGGCGATCGACTTCGGTCTGGACAACCCGCCGAGTGCGCTCGCCCTGACGGGGTCATCGGTCTACGACCAGATGATCTTCGCTGCGCTGCTCTTCTTCGCCGGTCTGGCACTCTCTGGGCTGGGCCGCAGACTGCGTCGTTTCGACGTGGTATGACGGCTCGGCGCAGACCATCCGATCAGATCTCGATGACGGTGACCTTCTCGCCCTTCGTCAGGTACTGGCGGAGGATGCGGTAGAGGGCCGCGCCGAGCAGGATCATCTCCATCACCGAGATGCTCGTGCCTGCGCTCGAGTCGGATGCGCCGAGCTTTCGTGCGGTCTCGTCGCTCACGTAGCCCTTTCGTTGGGCGTACTTGAGGGCAGCACCGCCGACGAGCGCGAAGTCGGCGACCCGACCGGCGGGACCGAATCGGCGGAGCAGACGGTTCGTGAGGAACTTCATGCGTACATGGTACCGACCCGCCGCCACAGGATCTGCAGCGCCGGGCGCTCGTGCTCGGAGGCGTTGTTGGTGCCCGAGTGCAGCACGTGCCCGTCGAAGACGAATGCGGTGCCGGCCGCGCCGGTGAGTGTTCGAGCGTCGGCGTGCTCGCCGAGCTTCCCGGCCATCCGTTGCAGGTCGGGCCGCAGATGGCTGCCCGGGATCAGGCGGGTCGCACCGTTGCGCTCCGTGAAGTCGCACAACGCGACGATGGCCGTCACCACCTCGGTCGGCGCAGGCGCGGATCGGGGAACGCCATCGCTGTGGAGCTGTTGGCCGCCGTGGCCCGGCTGGGGCGACCGGTAGGACACCTGCACCGGGTTTCCGGGGTCGGGCAGGAAGGCGGCCACGACGTCGACCAGCCGCGGCTGCTCGATCAGCATCGCGATCGACGGGGACCGCCGGTCGAGCTCCTCGAGATGTCGGGTTCCGGCGCTGGGTTTGTCCCCCACCGCCCGTTCCGACGCAGGCAGTTCAAGCAGTTCGTCCAGCTCGGATCGGATGCGAATGATCTGGTCGGGGTCGAGCAGGTCGTGGACCGTGGTCCAACCCGACGGGTTGTCCGTCGACATGGCGAGATCGTAGCGCTGGGACTACAACGGAGGAACGCAGTCTGGCGGCCTGGCGCCGGACCGTTGCCTGGAGGTGTCTGATGACGACGGTGCGCTACGAAGTCGAAGACGAAGTGGCCCGAATCACGCTGAATCGGCCGGAGACGATGAACGCGATGACGGTCGAGTTCATGGCGGCGTTGCGCGAGTCAATCGAGCGGGTGACGGACGAGCCTGAGGTGCGTGTTCTGGTGATCACGGGGGCCGGGCGCGGCTTTTGCGCCGGCGCCGATCTCGCCGATCAGGCCGGCGGCGGTTCGGGTGGCGAGACCCGTGGCATCGAGGCGGTGATGGACGAGGTCTTCCACCCGGTGAACCGGGCGCTCATGGCGTGTCCGGTTCCGACGGTGGCTCGAATCAACGGTCCGGCGGCCGGCGCGGGTATCGGGCTGGCGCTCACGTGTGATGTTGCGGTCGCAGCGAAGTCGGCCTTCTTTGCGGCAACGTTCGGCCCGAAGCTCGGCATCGTCCCGGACATGGGTGTGACCTGGCATCTGCAGAACCTCGTCGGTCCGGCGCACGCACGGGCCATCGCCATGCTCGGCGACCGCATCCCGGCCGAGGATGCGCAACGGATGGGGCTGATCTGGAAGGCCGTGGACGACGACCAGCTCGACGGCGCCGTCGATGCGATCGTGGCCCGGCTCCGCACCTCGTCACCGCACGCAATGACCCGTATCCGGTCGGCGATTGCCGATGCGCCCAACAACACGCTCGATCAACAGATGCTCGTCGAAGCCGCCCATCAGGCCGTGTTGATTCCGCGCAACATGGGTGAGGGCGCCCGGGCCTTCGTCGAGAAGCGAACGCCGGTCTTCAGCCCGGACCGTCAAGAGCGCTGATCGCCGTGGCCGAGATCGATGGCGCTCGCCTGCTCCAACGGCTGCAGACCCTGCGGAGCTTCGGCGCCACCGGCAGTGGTGTCGTCCGGCCGACGTACTCCGACACCGACATGGCCGCTCGGGCCTGGCTCGTCGAGCAGATGGAGGCGGCCGGGCTCGATGCGATGATCGACGGTGTCGGCAACGTGTTCGGCCGATCGAAGAATCCCGGGCCGGCACTTGTGCTCGGGTCCCATTCAGACACGCAGCCGACCGGCGGCTGGCTGGATGGCGCGATGGGTGTGATGTACGGCATCGAAGTGGCGCATGCGTTGCGAGACGATCCGACCACGGCCCATCTCGCGGTGGACGTCGCTGCGTGGGCGGACGAAGAGGGCACGTACAACAGCTGCCTCGGCAGCCGGTCGTTCGTCGGCGAGTTCGGCGAGGCGGACCTGGCCGCCACGAATGTGCACGGCGAGTCCGTCGCCGAAGCGCTCGAGCGAGTCGGTGTGGCCGATCGACCGACGGCACGCTTCGAACCGGGCCGCCATGTGGGGTACGTCGAGGCCCACATCGAGCAGGGTCCGCATCTGGAAGACACAGCGATGCGGATCGGCGTGGTCACCTCGATCGTCGGCATTTCGGCGATGGAGATCGAGTTCGCCGGAGAGCAGAACCATGCCGGTTCGACGCCGATGCCCCGTCGCCGCGACGCCGGTGTGGCCCTGTTCGAGTTCGGGGTCCGTCTCCGCGAGCGGTTCGAGTCGCTGGCCGGACCGACGAGCGTGTGGACGATCGGCAATGTGCGCTTGGAGCCGGGAGCCGAGAGCATCATTCCCGGACGGGCGTGGTGCGTGTTGCAGTTCCGGGACCCCGACCCCGAGGTGTTGCGGGCGTTCGAAGCCGCCGCGATGGAGCTGGCGGCCGAGCTCACCGCGGCCGGCCCGGTCGACGTGACGGCGGGGCTCGCCCGGGCGTCGATGGCTCCTGTTGCGATGGACGAAGAGCTGCGCCGGAACCTTCGGGACGCCGCGGCCGACCGGGCGGCCGGAGCGTGGGTCGAGATGCCGAGCGCGGCCATTCACGACGGCACCGTGCTGGCCCCGCACCTCCCGTGCGCCATGCTCTTCATCCCGAGCATCAATGGGGTGAGCCACGACTTCTCGGAGGACTCGCACCACGAGGACATCGTGCTCGGTTGCCAGGTGCTGGCGGACGGCGTCGTCCGCACGCTGACTCAGTCATAACTTCAGCGAATGCTGTCATAACAGACGAGGTGTTCTAGCGCAGCCGGAAGCCTGCGTACACTGCGCGCATGGTTGAACGCACAGGTCGTCGATCCGGAGGGCGAGCGGCCCGTGTAGCGATGCGCCAGGCGCCGCCGGAAGAGGACGCCAAGGCCATCCGGCCGGGTCCGGTCGGTGGCCGGTACGCCCCGCTCACCGAACGGCAGATGGAGGACACCTACGAGGCAGCGATGTCGCTGCTCGAGAACATCGGGATGGCGCAGTCGACCCCCGAGTTCATCGCGTTGGTCACCGCCGAGGGCGGCTGGATGGACGACGCCGAACGCCTGCACTTCCCCCGGGACCTGGTGCAGCGCATCGTCACCGAGGTCGCGACGCCCACCTTCACGTTGCACGCACTCGACCCGGACAAGGGCATGGAAATCGGCGGTGACCGCGTCTATTTCTCGACCGGTGGCGCCGGCGTGCTGATGCTGGATCACGACACGCAGACCTACCGCGAGAGCATGTTGCAGGACGTCTACGACACCGGGCGATTGGTCGACCGGCTCGACAACATCGACATCTACGTGCGAACCGTCGTCGCCCGCGACATGGTCGAGGCCCGGGATCTGGACATCAACTGGGCCTACGCCTGCCTTGCGAGCACGTCCAAGCCGATCGGCACGTCGATGTTCGATCAGTCCCACGTCGGCGAGATCGCGGCCATGTTCGACCTGGTGCTCGGCGGCGAGGGCGAGTTCAAGAAGCGCCCGTTCTGCATCGCGAACAACACGTTCGTCGTTCCACCCCTGCGCTGGGCAGAGGAATCGGCGCTGAGCATGGCCGAGCAGGCCCGCCACGGGTTCCCGATCACCCTGCTCTCCGCCGGACAGGCCGGAGCCACCTCGCCGGCGGCCCTCGCCGGATCGCTCGCACAGGCCCTCGCCGAGTGTCTGGCTGCGCTCACCTGCGTCAACCTCATCAACCCCGGGCATCCCTGCATCATGGGCATGTGGCCGTTCGTGTCCGACCTGCGCACAGGCGCCATGACCGGCGGCAGCGGCGAAGAGGCCGTGCTCAATGCGGCATCGGCCCAGATCCTCAACTGGCTGGGGCTGCCTTCCGGTGTTGCGGCCGGAATGGCCGACTCGAAGCTCCCGGACAACCAGGCCGGTCACGAGAAGGCGCTCACCGTCGGGCTCGCCGCCCAGGCCGGTTCCAACGTGATCTTCGAGTCCGCCGGCATGCTCGCCAGCATCATGGGCGGCTCGCACGAAGCCCTCGTGATCGACAACGACATGCTCGGGGCGATCAACCGCACGGTGCGCGGAATCGAGATCACCCCCGAGACGCTGTCCACCGCGGTGATCGAGCAGGTCATCGCCGGCGAGGGGCACTTCCTCGGCCAGGACCAGACGCTGTCGATGATGCAGACCGAGTACACCTACCCGCTGGTCGGCGACCGTCTCAGCCCGGACGACTGGAAGGATGCCGGAGCCCGCTCGGCCACCGACCGCGCCCACGACTTCGTCACCGCCACGCTGGCGAACCACCGGCCAACCCACATCTCCCCGGACGTCGACGCCCAGATCCGGGAGCGGTTCGACATCAGACTCGATCTGCCGGCCTGATCGAGGCTAGAACTTGCCCTGGTTGACCAGCGCGTCGCCACGGGGCAGCGGCTCCATCGTGTCCCAGTGCTCGACGATGAGTCCGTCCTCCAGCCGGAAGATGTCGAAGACGGCAAGATCCTCGTCGCCGATCTGCACGAGCGAGTACGCCACGACGAAGTTGCCCTGGGCGAGGACCTTGTAGCTGTACTTGTAGACCATCGACTGGCCCTTGGCAGCGAGATCGGCGACGAATGCACCGAAGCCCTCGAGCCCGTCGCCGACCAACGGGTTGTGCTGGATGTAGGTCTCGGTCGAGATGAAGTCGGTGAAGTTCTGACCGCCGCCCATGAGAATCTCACGAACGAAGCGCTCGATCGTCGCCCGGTTCTCTTCTGTCTTGTCCAACTGCTCGACCTCGGTGGGTCCATCGATCTGTGAGTGCCCGGAGACGGTCTCGTCGACCCATTCGGCGATCACGTCCCAGTGCTCGACGATGCGGTCGTTCTCGTCGGTCTCGAACATGTCCATGGTGATCCACTTGGCGGCGCCACCGTTGAGCGACTGGGACACGTGCATGAAGACGAAGTCGCCGTCCTCGATCGCCCGAACGATCTGGATGTCGCGTTCCGGGTTGTTCTGGAGGAAGGGTTCGAAGAACTCGATGAATCCCTCGACGCCGTCTCGCACACCGGTCGAGTGCTGGGTGTACCGGTCACCCGTGTACTTCGTGACGGCCTCCTGCGCATTTCCGTCACGGATGCCCTCCATGTAGAGCGCCTTTGCGTTGTCGAGCTTGCTGGTCATTTTGTGCCTCGTTTCCTCTTCGGCCGATGGAACGTTCGGCCCGTTTGTCGCTTTCCAGCAACGATTCAATAGCCTTTGCTGCACCGGCGGAATGTCAGAAGTTGCCAATTGACTTACCAAAAGCAGACAGCACTCGAAACGGCTGCCACCGACCAGGTGCACGACCTCGTCTACGTTCCGCCGGCCGCGGGCGCGACGATCGAGGCCTTCAGCATGCGAGAGCTGTTGGAACGCGAGCGCCTCGACCGACTCCAGTCGCTTCAACGGGTGCATTTCGAGTTGTTCATCTGGTGTCGGGACGAGGCCGGCCGGCACGAACTGGACTTCATCCGTCACGACATCGCACC
>JAHDEJ010000043.1:1620-14834 GCA_020628865.1 Acidimicrobiales bacterium | reverse complement strand
CCCAAGCACCTCATCGATCAGGCGGTGGGGCTCGAAGCGCAGCGTCGACTCAGCGTCGGGAACTCGGTCACACGGGTCGCCAGCGACCTGGGATTCGCAGAGTTGTCCCAGTTCACGCGCTTCTTCAGCCGGGTCACCGGGCAGACGCCGAGCGCCTTCGCGAAGCAGGTCGGCGCCGAAGCCCCCGAACCAGACGACGCGTAGCTACAACGCCGAACGCCAACCAGCGAAGGATGCCGACGAGGCGTGAATCTCCGTCTGGAGCAGCCGGAGGATGGCCCGATGGCGATCGTCGGCGCCGCCGGTCCGCCAGCACATGTGATGCCCGCTCCGCTCCCGCTCCACCAACGGCCCCACCGGCACCAGAAGCCCGCGGTCGACCAGGTCGTTGAGCAGGTGGCGCCAGCCGAGCACGACACCGTTCCCGGCGAGCGCTTCCTGCACGACGGTTGGATACGCGTTGTAGACGAGGCGCGGCGCGGACAGCTCGATGTCGGATCCAGCTTCGGCGAACCACTGCTGCCACGTCATCGATGGGCGCTCGACATCGTCGATGTGCAACAGGTTCGCGGCCGCCAGGTCTCCAGGGCCGGCCGACGGCGCAAGTCCGTGCTCGGCGGCATACCCGGGTGATGCGAGTGGCCGCACGGCTTCGGGGAACAGTGTCGTCGTCTCCCATTCGGCCCACTCCCCTCGGCCGGGAACGATGGCCAGATCCCAGCCCGTGCCGTCGAGCTCGGATCTGCGGTCGAAGATCTGGAGACGGATCTCGCAGCCGGCCGCCGCCTCGAGCTGGTCGAGCAGCGGAACCACCCAGGTCGTCGCCATCGCCGGCTGCACGGCGAACACGAGTGCGTCACGCTGATCGACGAGCGTCGGTAGCACCTCTTCGAGCGTGGCGAACGATGCGCTCACCGCATCGGCGAGCAGCCGCCCGCTGGGAGTGAGCCGCAGTGCCCGACCGGACCGGACGAACAGTTGAACGCCGAGCTCACGGGTGAGTGCAGCCATGTGGCGTGAGACCGCCGGCTGGCTGATCTCGAGCGTTCGGGCCGCAGAACTGAAGCCGCCGGTGGTGGCCACCGCGTCGAACACGGCAAGCCGCTGGAGCTGGGGGACGTGACGAACGAGCGGACGCATTCCAACAGATAACCATGTGTTATCGGTTCCATAGCCAATTGGGGCTTGTTCTGACGACCCTCTCCCACAATGGTGGATGGATGAGCACTCCCGTCCACGAGAACTTTCCCAGCCGTGCCCGCGTCGTCGTCATCGGCGGCGGTGTGGGCGGTGCGAGCACCTTCTACCACCTCACCACGCATGGGTGGGACGACGTCGTCCTGATCGAACGTGACGAATGGGCATCGGGCACCACCTGGCACTCGGCCGGGCAGGTCACCCAGTTCGGGACCGTGCAGACGATGGTCGGGCTCAAGAAGTACTCGTGCGAGCTCTACACGAAGCTCGCCGCCGACCCGGACCGCCCGATCACGTACCGGAGCCACGACGGCGGCATCCGCCTCGGCTACGACCAGCAGGATCGTGACGGGTACGAGCACTTCGTCGGCATGGCGAAGGGCATGGGGGTCGACTTCGAGGTCATCGGTCCGAACGAGATGAAGGAGCGCCACCCGCTGCTCGACGTCACGGGGCTCACGTGTGGCCTGTGGGACCCGGTGGACGGCGACATCGACCCGACCGGGCTCGTGGTCGGTCTCGTTCACGCCGGCCGAAAGAACGGCGGCCAGGCGTTCCGCTTCACGGACTGTGAGGGTCTCACCCAGACCGCCGACGGCTGGATCGTGCACACCAACCAGGGCGACATCGAGTGCGAGAAGATCGTCAACGCCGGCGGCTACCGCGTCCATCAGGTCGGCAACTTCTACAGCCTCGAGCATGCCGTCTCCTCCATGGAGCATCAGTTCTTCCTCACGGAGGAGCTCCCCGAGCTCGAGGAGCTCGGCCACCGCGTTCCGCTGCTGCGTGACCCCGGGGACGACTTCTACAGCCGCCAGGAGCACCACGGTCTGCTCGTCGGGATCTACGAGCAGGGCTGCAAGACCTGGGGCCGGGACAACATCCCGGTGGACTTCGCCAACAAGCTCGAGCCGCCGGACCTCGACCGCCTCGAAGACAACATGATGCGCGTCTTCGATCGCCTCCCCGTTCTGCAGACGGCCGGCATCTCGTCCGTCGTCAACGGTCCCATCACCTACTCCGGCGACGGCGTGCCCCTCGTCGGCCGCGTGCCCGGCCGTCGCAACGCCTACTGCATGCTCGGCCTGCGGGCGGGCGTGGGCGAAGGCGGCGGGCTCGGCAAGGTGCTGGCCGAGATCATCGTCGACGGCCAGTCCGAGTGGGATTCGTGGGTGCTCGACCCGCGCCGCTTCACCCAGTACGCCGACGAGGCCTACGCATCGAAGAAGGCGATCGAGGAGTACCAGCGCGAGTTCGTGTTCGACCATCCCGACGAGCACCGCCCGGCCGGCCGCAACGCAAAGACCACGCCGCTCACCGAGGTGCTGCGCGAGCAGGGCGCCGAGTTCGGGGTGATCAACGGTTGGGAACGCAGCCTGTACTTCCACCCGGCAGAGAACGACTTCGAACACGTTCCCGCCTTCCGATTCTCGACCTACCACGACCAGGTGGGCCGCGAAGCGAACGCCGTCCGGGACAACGTCGGCGTCGTGGAGATCAGCGGATTCACCCGGTTCCTCGTCGAAGGTCCCGGGTCGATCGAGTGGTTCGATCGTCTCTCCGCCGGCCGTATCCCGGCCGTCGGTCGGAGCTCGCTCGCCTACGTGAGTGACGAACAGGGCCGGTTCCTCTCCGAGTTCACGATGTCCCGTCTCTCGAACGACAGCTTCTGGCTCACCAGCGCCGCCGCAGCCGAGTGGCACGACCTCGACGTGCTGACCGACGCCAACCCGCCCGAGGGCGTCACCATCACGAACCTCACCCACGACCACAACGCCGTGATGGTGGCCGGACCCAACGCCCGAACCGTCCTGGCGAAGGTCACCGACGCGCCGCTCGACAACGCCGCCTTCCCGTGGCTGGGGGTGCGAACCATCGAGATCGCCGGATTCGACGTGACCGCGCTCCGAGTGAGCTTCACGGGTGAACTCGGCTGGGAGCTCCACATGCCCATGGAGGCATCGGTTCCGGTGTGGGAGGCCATCCATGCCGCGGGCGCCGACCTCGGCATCGTCAACTTCGGCCTCCTCGCCACCGAGTCGATGCGGATGGAGAAGAACTACCCGGCGTGGAAGAGCGATCTCCACACCGAGTTCACGGTGCTCGAGGCCGGGTTGGACCGCTTCGTCAACATGGACAAGGACTTCCAGGGCCGGGACGCCATCGCTGCGCAGCTCGCCGCCGGTCATCGGCGCGTGTTCACGGTGCTCGATGTGGAGAACGACATCGCGTCGGCCCACACCGGCGACCCGATCAAGCTCGGCGACGAGATCGTCGGTGTCGTGACCAGTGCGGCCTATGGCCATACGACGGGTCGCAACATCGCCATGGGCTACGTCGACCCGGCGCACGCTGCCCCGGGCACCGAGCTCACGATCCGAATCATCGGCGACCACTCCCCCGCAGTGGTGAGCACCGATCCGATGTTCGACGCCGCCCACGAGCGCCCCCGGCAGGACCAGTAACCACGCGCGTCACTACGATGCGGCCATGACCACCTCTCGGGACGTCCTGGCCATGTTGAGCGAGCTGGTGACCCTCACGTCACTGGCCGAAGGCAGCCCACAATCCTTCAAGGTGCGGGCGTACGAGAAGGCGGGCCTTGCGCTCGAGGCCGACGGCCGGGACCTCACCACGCTCACGTTGAAGGAGCTCGTGGCCGTCGACGGGGTCGGTAAGGCGACGGCGAGCAAGATCATCGAGTTCGTCGAGACCGGATCGGTCGAGAAGCTCGACACGCTCCGCAAGGAGTTCCCACCGGAGTTCGTGGAGCTCAGTCGCATCCCGGGCCTCGGCCCGAAGACGCTGATGCTCGTGCGGTCCGAGCTCGGCATCGAGAACGTGGACCAGCTCAAGGAAGCGATCGCCGAGGAGAAGCTCCGCACGCTTCCGGGGCTCGGCGCCACGAGCGAGGCGAAGATCAGCAAGTCGATCGAGCGCCTCGGCCTGTCGGGCAAGGACCGCCGGACACCGATCGCCGATGCGCTCCCGCTCGCCGAACGGCTCGTCGAGGACCTGCAATCGCTCCCCGAGACCGTCGAAGTCGAGTTCTGCGGAAGCCTTCGCCGATTCTCGGAAACGATCGGCGACATCGACATCACCGTGGCATCGGACCATCCCGACGTCGTCATGGCGCACGTGGTCCAGCACAACGAGGTGGCCGACCTCGTCGTGAACGGCGCCACCAAGACGTCGTTCCTCACGGCCGCCGGGCTCCAGGTCGACGTGCGTGTGGTGGCCCCCGAACAGTTCGGCGCCGCCACGCTCTACTTCACGGGCTCGAAGGCTCACAACATCGAGCTCCGCCAGCGGGCCATCGATCGGGGCATGCTCCTCAACGAGTACGGCCTGATGGACGCAAGCGACGAGGAGATGGACGCCGCCGATCGTCCGGTCGTCGCCAGCCGGACGGAGGCAGAGATCTACGCCGCGCTGGACATGGAGTTCGTGCCGCCCCCGATGCGGGAAGGAACCGGTGAGGTGCCGGCAGCGTCGGGTGACGGACTCCCCGAGCTGGTGCAGCGAAGCCACATCAAGGGCGATCTGCACTACCACACCGACCGCTCCGGCGATGGGCGAAGCTCGGTCGAGGACATGGTGGACGTTGCCGCGAAGGCCGGCTACGACTACCTCGCTATCACCGACCACGGCGTCGACCTCGCCATCAACGGATCGACGGCCGAAGAGATGCTCGAACACCGGGACCACATCGCCGAGGTGGCCCAGGCCCACCCGGACATGACCCTCATGTGGGGCTGCGAGCTCAACATCGGCAAGTCCGGTGGGCTCGACTACGACGCCGACTTTCGGGCGCTGTTCGACTACACCGTGGCATCGGTGCACTCGCACTACGACCAGACCATCGTCGAACAGACCGATCGCCTGGTGGCTGCCATTGCGGACCCGACCGTCAACTCGATCGGCCACCTCACCGGCCGGTACATCGGGCGTCGGCCCGGGATCGAACTCGACTACACCGTCCTCATCGACGCGCTCCTCGAGTACGACGTGGCCCTCGAGGTGAACGGTGCGCTCCAGCGGCTCGACGCTGCCTCCGACGTCGTTCGCAAGGCCGTGGACCGTGGGGTGAAGCTCGTGATCAACACCGACAGCCACCACGTCAGCGAACTCGGACGCATGGAGTACGGCGTGCTCACCGCACAACGCGGCTGGGCCCCGAAGGACCTCGTGGTGAACACCTGGGACCGCAACCGTTTCCTGGAATGGGCCAACGGTCGCAAGCCCTGACGCGAACGGGCCCTCGCCGACGATTTCCACCGCGTCGACGAGGGCCCGACATCCGCCAGGTCCGCCGATTTCACCTCACGAGATCCAACCCGCCCACTGGAAGGTCGTGGCGCCGCTGACGCCGGGCTCTGGGATCACGTCGAAGATGTTGAAGTTGCCCCGCTTGCCGGCGAAGGCACCCTTGCGGCCGAGGATCTTGTGGTCGCATCCGCCGGTGACCTGACGGTCCCAGGGGAAGTCCCCACCGTTGAGCACGGCGTCATCGATCGCGGCGCATGAGCCCGCGAGATACGTCGCCGCCAGCGTGTACCTGGTGCGGAACTTGCCGCGAGCGCCGTCGTAGGTGCCGACGAAGATCTCGTTGCCCGACTCCTCATAGAGCGCAAAGCCGTTCATTTCCATGCACGAATAGTCCTTTGGAAAGAACGTCAGGCATCCCTCGAGATCGCCGCTGAACTCGAGCGCTCCCAGGCCCTTGCCGTTGTTGCAGTCCGACGGGTTGGCAGTACCCGAGATGACGGTGCGTTCCTCCGCCGCTCCGGCGGGGTTCGGTGTGAGCAGCGCAATGACGAGCGCGAAGCTCGTCGCGATCGCCATGAACGTCCGTTTCCGCATGCCACTGCGGCTGCGTGTTGTGTCTTCCCCCATTGGGATTCCCTTTCTGGTTGCCTGTGATGGTGTTGCCCGTTGCTCGTTCATCGTGTGAGCAACCGGCTTTCCGTCGCGGGCGCCGTCAGGTCATCGGGGATCGATGGGCCGCCTACATCTCGGCGAGGGACTTCGTGATGTCGACGACCGCCGCCTTGCCATCGCCGTAGAGCATCATGGCGTTGTCGGCAGCGAACAACGGGTTGGGAATGCCGGCGAATCCAGGTGACAGCGACCGTTTGATCACGACGACCACCCGGGCGCGATCGACGTCGAGGATCGGCATGCCGGCAATCGGCCCTTCGGCCTCGCGAGCGACCGGGTTCACGACGTCGTTGGCGCCGAGCACGATGGCGACGTCGGTCTGATCGAACGTGGGGTTGATGACGTCCATCTCGATGAGCGCGCCGTAGTCGATCTCAGCCTCGGCGAGGAGCACGTTCATGTGGCCCGGCATGCGGCCCGCCACCGGGTGGATGCCGAAGACCACCTCGGTTCCGTTCTCCTCGAGAACCCGCGTGAGGTCTCGTACCGCGTGTTGTGCCTGAGCGACCGCCAGCCCGTAGCCGGGAACGATGGCCACGCGTTCGGCGGTGTCGAGCAGCATGGCGACTTCGTCGGCGGAGGTGGACGTGACCTTGCCGGCGTAGACCGAGTCGGCGTCCACACCGTCGCCGGCCGTCGGTGCTTCGCTGAACAGCACGTTGACCAGGGTGCGGTTCATCGCCTTGGTCATGATCGCCGTGAGAATGAGGCCACTGGCACCGACGAGCGCGCCGGCGATGATCAACAGCGCGTTGTCGAGCACGAAGCCGGCGGCGCTGGCGGCCAGGCCGGACAGCGAGTTGAGCAGCGCGATCACGACGGGCATGTCGGCGCCACCGATCGGCGACGTGACCGTCACGCCGAGCACGCTTGCGGTGGCCACGAGCAGCCAGAACCAGAGGCGTTCGTCCGGGTCGGAAACCATGAGTGCGCCGAACACGATCGACACGACGACCAGCGCCACGTTCACGATGGGGGCGGCCGGAACGACGATGCCGTCCCAGGACTCCTGCAGCTTCGTGAAGGCGATGATGCTGCCGGTGAACGTGACCGCGCCGATGAAGGCCGTGAGCGCGGCCGCAACCGTGAGCTGGAGATCGTCCTGACCCCGACCGACCGCCTCGAAGAAGGACGCGGCGCCGACGAGCACCGATGCGAGGCCGCCGAACCCGTTGAACAACGCAACGAGCTGCGGCATCGAGGTCATTTCGACTCGCAGGGCCAACAGCACACCGATGCCGGTGCCGATTGCCACGCCCACGGCGAGCTGCCAGAACGAAACGATGTCCCGATCGGCCAGCGTGACCAGGACGGCGATGAGCATGCCGGTGGCGCCGAGCTGGTTGCCACGAACGGCCGTGCGGGGCTTGCCGAGTCCCTTGAGCCCGAGGATGAAGAGGATGGCGGCGACGACGTAGCCGAGGCCGATGAGATCTTCGCTGCTCATGCGGACCCTCCCTCGCCGTCGTCCTTCTTCGGGGTCCGTGGCCGGAACATCGCCAACATCCGGTTGGTGACGAGAAACCCGCCGACCACATTGGTCGTGGCGAGCGCCACCGCGGCGACCGCCAGCACGGTGGTCAGCGTGGAGTATTCGGTTCCGGCCGACACCAGGGCACCGACGAGGGTGATACCGGAGATGGCGTTCGACCCCGACATGAGCGGGGTGTGCAACGTCGGCGGAACCTTCGAGATGAGCTCGACGCCGAGGAAGACGGCGAGCACGAACAGTGTCAGCGCAAGGATCGGATCCATCAGCCTTCCTCCGTGGGTGGCGCTGCTGCGGGCTCGGCCAGCGGTTCGAGGCCGAGTGCAGTGCGAACGTTGGGGTGCACGACCTCGCCGCCGGCGGCAACCAGCATCGCTCCGGTGATCTCGTCCGCCGGATCGAGGTCGAGTGCACCGTCGTCGTCGGTCAGGTGGGCGAGCAGCGTGACGACGTTGTTGGCGAACATCTGTGAGGAGGTGCGGGCCGAGTTCGAGGCCAGGTTCGTGGGCCCGAGGATCAGTACGCCCTCGTGCCACACCTCGCCGTCCGGCTCGGTGAGCGTGCAATTGCCGCCCCGCTCCGCAGCGAGGTCGACGATGATGCTGCCGGGCCGCATCGCCTCGACCATTGTCTCGGTGATCAGCTCAGGGCTGCGCCGCCCGGGGATTGCGGCGGTGGTGATCACGATGTCGTTCTCGGCGAGCACCGGCGTGAGGAGCCGTTGCTGCTGGGCGTTCTGATCTTCCGTCTGGGCCTTGGCATACCCGCCGGCGTCCTCCGAGTCCTCGGTTGCGAAGTCGAGCACGATCGCCTTGCCGCCCACCGACTCGATCTGTTCGACGGCGGCCGGGCGAACGTCGTACGCCTCCACGACGGCGCCGAGCCGCTTGGCGGTGGCGATGGCCTGGAGCCCGGCCACGCCCGCACCGAGAACGAAGGCTCGCGTGGGAGGAACCGTGCCCGCTGCGGTCATGAGCATCGGGAGGAGTCGGGGCGCCCGTGCGGCGGCCAGGAGCACGGCCTCGTAGCCGGCGACCGTCGCCATGGAGGAGAGCACGTCCATGCTCTGGGCGCGGGTGATGCGCGGGACGAGCTCCAACGAGAGGACCGAAGCACCGGTCCCGGCGAGCGCCTGGGCGTTGTCGGCCATCCAGAGCGGCTCCGCCAGCGCAATCAGCGTCTGGCCGGCTCCCAGCGCAGCATGCACGCCGTCGTCCACATCGTGGGTGCCGCTGGCCCGAACCTGGACGAGAACCTCGGCGTCGCCGAGAACGCCGCCGCGGTCGCGCAGTGTTGCGCCCGCATCCTCGTAGTCGGCGTCGAGGTGGCCGGACGCCTCCCCCGCGTTGTGCTCGATCACCACATCGTGACCGGACGCCGTCAATTTTTGTGTCGCCTCCGGAGTGAGTGCCACTCGCACTTCCCCGGTGGCGACCTCATGCACCACGCCAATTCTCATCGCTTGTCCCCCAACAGCACCGTCCAGAGCTTTGCAGACGGGCCCTTCCACACGAAATTCACGCTTCCCGCCGAGAACGCGCATGACTACACTCCGAACTGAACGTTCGTTCAGTCGTACTGGTGGGTGGGCGGAAGACGCCGCCCCTGTCGGGGAGAAGATGCGCACATGAGCACACGCGCCGCCACCCTGTTCGTGCTCATCTCGTCGGTGGCGATGGGTTCCGTCCCGGTCTTTGCCCGAAGCCTGACCGAGGCCGGCCTGAGCCCCGTGTCCGTCTCGTTCTATCGGAACCTCCTCGGCACCATCCTGCTCGCCAGCCTGCTGCGCTTCGACGCCGCCCGCCGCACGGCCACGCTCTGGGCACTCAGCGCCGGCATGGGCATGGGCCTCGGCTGGGCCGCCTATGTGCGGGCTGTGGAGGTTCTACCGGTGTCGACGGCCGGCGTCATCTACATGAGCTACCCGCTGTTCGCGATCGGGCTTGCCTGGATCGTCTTCAAGCAGCCGGCTGCACCACGCGCCATCGGCGCCGGTTGCATCGTGCTCGCTGCCTCGATCGTCGCCGTCGGCGCCGAGCTGGCCGGGAGCGACACCGACATCCTCCTGGTCGCCTTTGCGGCGCCGTTGTCGTTCGGCTTTGCCGTGGCCGTCCTCACCGAGCGGCTGGCCGTCCTTCGGCCGATCGAACGCGTGGCGCCGATCGCCGCCGGGTCGAGCATGGGCCTGCTACCCCTCGTGGCGACGCAGTCCTGGTCCGAAACCGTGCCGGCGGACCTTCGCACCTGGATGCTCGTCGTCGGCATCGGCCTGCTGACGGCCATCGGCCCCCAGTGGCTCTACTCCGCGGCGGCGCCCCATGTCGGCCCGGCTCGCGCCGCCGTCGCCGGCTCGGTGGAACTTCCCACGATGTTCTTGGTCGGTTTCGTCTGGTTCGACGAGGCCCTGACGGTGCAGCAAATGATTGCGGGCGTGATGGTGCTCGGCGCCGTACTGTTGGTCCCGTCCCGGCAGTCGCCGGGCATCACCATCGTTCGCCGACGCCGGCGGCTCATCCCGGGCCGCTTCTACTCGTCGGACCGCGACCCGGCGCCACCGCCGGTGCACGAGACTCCGGAGCCAACCGCAGGAGCGTCATGACCGACTACCCGTTCGACCTCGGACCACACCGCTTGCCTGTCACGACATCGTCAGCGGAGGCACAGGTCTGGTTCGACCGGGGACTGAACTGGGTCTACGCATTCAATCGTGAGGAAGCACACCGGTGCTTCGAACAGGTCGCCAAACACGACCCGGAGTGCGCGATGGGCTGGTGGGGGCTCGCACACTCGATGGGCCCCTACTACAACGGCCCGTGGGATCTGCTTCCGGATCCGATCCGGGAGGACGTCAACCTTCGAATGCACGGCTTTCTTGCCACGGCAGCCGAACACGGGCCGATGGCAAGCCCGATGGAGCAGGCGGTCATTGCGGCGGCCCAGCGCCGCTGCCAGGCGCCGGAGAACGACGACCTGGAGATCTACGCCGCATGGGACGACGCCTACGCCGAGGCCATGGTCACCGTCGCCGCCGAGTTCGGCGAGAACGACGACATCTGTGCCCTTGCCGTGGAGGCACTGATGTGCCGGACGCCGTGGCGGCTGTGGGATCTCGAGAACGAGGTGCCCGCCCCGGGAGCATCGACCGAAGCAGCGATGGAGCTGTTGGCCATGGCACTCGATCGGGCCCAGCGGGAGGACCGGCCACCCCATCCGGGCCTTCTGCACTTCAAGATCCACCTGATGGAGATGTCGCCCACACCGGAAGCGGCGCTCGCCGAGGCGGACGTGCTGCGGTCACTCATCCCAGACGCCGCCCACCTGGTCCACATGCCGTCGCACCTGTACGTGCTCTGCGGCCGATTCCAGGACTCGCTCGACTCGAACGTGGAAGCGGTGGTGGGCGACCGCAAGTTCGTGGCCGAACACCCCGAGGTCGGGATCTACTCGATCTACATGCTGCACAACCTGCACTTCCAGATGTACTCGGCGATGTTCCTCGGCCAGTACGAGCCGGCGGTGCGGGCCGGGGACGAGATGTGGCAGACGGTCACCGTCGACATGCTTCGCCACGAGAACGAGATGCTCGTCAATTACCTCGAGGCGTTCTACGGCATGCGCGTTCACGTGGAGATCCGCTTCGGCCAATGGCAGAAGATCATCGACGAGCCGATGCCGTCAGACCCGGAGCTGTTCTGCGTGACGACGGCGCTGTGGCACTACGCGAAGGGTGTTGCCCACGCCGCCCTCGGCCAGGTCGACGCCTCCACCAACGAGCAGCGGCTGTTCCTCGAGGCCTGCGAGCGGGTGCCGGCGGAACGTCGCGTGTTCAACAACGAGAGCCGGGAGATGCTTCGGGTCGCCGAGGCGATGCTGTCCGGCGAGCTCGAGTACCGCCGTGGCAACGTCGACCATGCGTTTTCCGAACTTCGGCGATGTGTGGAGCTGTACGATCGGCTGAACTACACCGAGCCGTGGGCGTGGATGCAGCCACCCCGGCATGCGCTGGGTGCCCTGCTACTCGAGCAGGGCCGGGTGGACGAGGCCGCCGCCGTCTATCGGGCGGACCTCGGCCTCGACGACACGCTCGTCCGCCCATCGCAGCATCCAGGCAACGTGTGGGCGCTGCACGGCTACCACGAGTGCCTCGAGCTGCTCGGCCGTCACGACGAGGCCGCACAGGTCGAGGCCGAACTGGTCGCCGCCCGAGCCGCCGCCGACGTGACGGTCAGCTCGTCCTGTTTCTGCCGGGGCAGCGCCTGACGGCGGTCAGAACTGCGGACACTCGCTCCGCAGGTACGCGAAGTATCGGCCGACGTCGGCAGACAGATCCGTGATGCCGATCGTCTCGTTCAGGCTGCTGCCGAGGTCACGCAGATCGTCGAGCGCGGCGCCGTTCGCTGCCACCCAGGTCAGGGTGCGACGCTCCGCCTCGATGTAGGCCTCGAAGTCGTCGGCGATGGCGACGGGAGCGATGACCTGCTCGAGCTGATCGACCTCCCAGCGGATGTAGTTCGCATAGGCGTTGGCGTCCGAGGCGATCCCGTTCTGGTGCGGGTTCAACTGGGCGAGCTCTGAGAGCTTCTCGCAGAAGGCTGCCGACGGATTGACGGCCTCCGTCGTGGTGGTGGTGGTGGTCGTCGTCGATGTGGTGGTGGCCGGCGCCGCCGTGGTCGTGGTCGTCGTCGGGGTCTCCGAGTCGCCGGCGACCGTGGTGGCCGGCTCGGCGGGGTCGGCCTGAGCCAGTTCGTCGGGAACCTCGTCGGTGGGTGCCTGAATCAGCACCGTCGTCGTGGTCGTGGTGGTTGGAGCCACGATCGGCGATTCATTGACCTCCGCCTCGCCAAGTCCGCAGGCGCTCAAGAGGATCGCGATCGTCGCCAGCATGGTCGGCGGCATTCGCATCACCATCCATCGGCGGGCGATTACCCCCACACATGGGCCGAATGACCGCTGCTGAACCCGATAGACAGGACCACATGTTGGAACTTCAGGGTCGAACCGCCGTCATCACCGGGGCTGCCAGCGGCATCGGTCGAGAGATCGCTCGCACGTTTGGCGCCGCCGGAATGCAGCTCATGCTGGCCGATGTGGAGGCCGAACCGTTGGCCGAGACTCGCAGCGAACTCGAGGCTGCGGGCCACGCCGTGGACTCGTTCGTCCTCGATGTGCGAGAGCGCGATCAGGTACGGGAGTTGGAATCGCTCACCCGCAATCGCTTCGGCAACGTGCACCTCCTGTGCAACAACGCCGGAGTCGGCGCCGGCGGGCCCATTGCGGTGGACGACGACCTTGCCCTCTGGCACTGGGCGATCGACATCAACCTGTGGGGTGTCATCCACGGCTGCAAAGCGTTCCTGCCTGCGATGGTGGAGCACGGCGAGCCGTGCCATGTGGTGAACACGGCATCGATGGCCGGCCTCGGCCCGTCTCCGCTGATGGCCCCGTACACGATCTCGAAGTACGGCGTGGTGGCATTGTCCGAGACGCTCTCGTTGGAGATGCAGATGACGCGCGCCTCCGTGGGCGTGTCCGTGTTGTGCCCGGCGTTCGTTCGCACCGGAATCGCAGAGAGCAGACGCAACCTGCC
>JAHDEJ010000043.1:0-1520 GCA_020628865.1 Acidimicrobiales bacterium | reverse complement strand
CGCCGTCTGCCTGACGTTCACGCCGGGGAAATCGTCCCGAAATGCTCCTTCCCTACGGTGGGCATCACCCCCCAACGTTGAACTGGAGTTTCGATGCACCTCTCCCCCGCAGCCCCTCCCTCCACCACACCGACCACCCTGGTCCTCGTCGACCCGACCGCCCCCGATGGCGAGTCGGCGCTGGACCAACTCACCGCCGAGGACGAGCACATCACCCTCGTCGTTCTGCTCTGGGACCGCGGTGGCGCCGCGCTCCGCACCTGGGCCGACGAGGAGCGCATCGGCGTGGCCGAAGCGGCTTCCATGTACCTCGAACAGGTGGCGGAGCGCGTGGACCGTCCGGCGGAATCCATCGCCTTCGAGGTGTCCGGCGGCAGCAACGCCCATCTCGAGCTGTCGATGCTCGAAAAGTCGTTGCCGGTCCGACGCACGGTTCGTCCGGGCGAACGTCAACCGACACCGTCTCCAGCTCCGATTCGGGATCGCATCGCAGCCCGCTTCGGTCGAACGGCGCCGAGCCTGCTCGTCAGCTCCGCCATCGCAAAGAAGGTCCCGGCGAGGGAGGTCGCCAAGCTCGACGAGCTCGGCACCGTGCGCCAGATCCCGGCAGCCACCAAGCTGGTTGCCGAAGGATCTGCCGGCGACTCGGCGTTCGTGATCGTCGATGGCATGTTGTCGATCGAACGCGCGGGCCGCCACCTTGCGGATCTCGGCCCGGGCGAGGTTGCGGGCGAGCTCTCGCTGCTGACCGGAGCACCGTGCAACGCGGACGTGGTCGCCACAGCAGACACCGAGGTGTTGGTCCTCGACCCGGACGCCTTCTCTCAGGTGCTCGAGGACTGCCCCAAACTGGCCAGCCACCTGTTGCGGACCTCCGTGCAACGTCTGGTGGCTGCCTAGCAACGGACTCAAGTTTTTCGACAACTGAGCCGAGTTCTCTGCAGCTCACCTTGATCGCGCAAAGGACCCGCCATGCTTCCACCAATGCTTCACGGACTGCTCACCGCAGTCTCCACCTCCGCCGGCAAGGTGGGAATGGGTGTGGCCCTCACGGCCGCGGCCGCTGGCGGCGCCGTTGCCACCGACGTGGTCGAGGTTCCGTTGCTCGAGCCCGAACCCGAGGTGGACGTCGAAGCGGTGGCCGACACGGAGGTCGACGAGTTCGACAGCATCAAGATCGTCGAATCCGAGACGACCGAGGCGGAGGACTCCGAGAACGAAGCTCCGGAGAGCGAGGCGGCGGAGCCCGCCGAGTCCGTCGTCGAGCCAGACGCGGGCGATGAGTCCGAGGATGAAGAGGCCGACGAAGACGAAGACGAAGACGAAGACGTCGACGAAAACCACGGCCAAACCGTGAGTGCGTTCGCTCAAACGACGGAGCTTGAAGGCTGCGAGAAGGGCCAGGCTGTGGCCGCTCTGGCGTCCGGCAAGGACGAAAAGCTCGAGGACAGCCATTGCAAGGACCGGTCCGAGGACGAAGACGAGTCTGAAGACGAGGACGAAGAGTCCGAGGACGAAGA
>JAHDEJ010000071.1 GCA_020628865.1 Acidimicrobiales bacterium | reverse complement strand
CGTGCCGTCGGCGATGTTGCTGATGGTCCTGTCGGTGACCGTTGCGTGGATTCTGATTCGCATCGTCGACGAGGCCTCGCTCGCTGTGACCGGCGATGTCGGCGCAGCGATGGGGGAGTTCACGGCGTCGCTCGTGTTGGTCGAGGCACTGACCGGTGCGGGGCTGCTCGGCATCATCTTCGGCCTGTTGTTCGTGATCGGGGCGATTCTCGTGTGGCTGCAGCTGATGGTTCGGGCGGCGTTGATCTACATCCTGATCGTGCTCGCGCCGCTCGGCTTCGCCACTCGAGCCCATCCCGGTACTCGCCAGATCGCTCGCCGCACGATCGAGATGGGCATCGCGCTGATCCTGTCGAAGTTCGGCGTCGCCGTGGCCTTCGGTGTCGGTGCGACGGCGATCGAGTCGAGCAACGGTGTCGTCGAGGGCGACGGTGTCGATCTCACCGGGATGATGGCTGGCGTTGCCGTGATGCTGCTGGCGGCGTTCATGCCGTGGTTGATCTGGAAGGTCTTCCCGCTGGTGGAGGCCGCAACTGCCGCTTCCGGAGTTGAGCGCTCTCCGGTGAAGGCTGCGGTGAGTGCGGCGTCGCTCGGAGTTGCTGCTGGTGTCGGGATCTCGAAGCTCGCTGGCGGCGCTGCAGTGGCAGGCGGCTCGACGGGAGGAGGCTTGGCATCGACGATCCCCTCCGCCCCGCCCGCCGTGGCCTCTGGCGCCACAGGCGGCTCCGGAGGCGGTGGGCCCTCTGGGAGCGGCGGTGGCGGAAGCTCCGGGCGCCAGGGAGGATCGACTGGTTCAGGAGGAGTCGATGCCGTGCCGGTGTCGGGCGGTGGCGCGCCGACGGTGACGCTGCCGACCGAACCGTCGAAGCCTGAGCCGAAGCCGTTGGGGGCTGATCGAGGCGAGCAGGCATGACGAGCTACTCGGCCAAGCAGTATCGGCTGTCGCCGGTCGACGGCACGGGCTGGATGTTCGGGCTGTCCTTGGTGCAGCTGCTCACGGTCGCCATCGGTGTCGCGGTCGGGACCGTCGTGATGGTCACCGTCAACGTCCTCGCCGGTGGCGCCGTGATGGCACTCGTGGTCGGCCTCGGCGCAGCACGGATCGGCGGAACCTCGCTGTTGGAGTCGATCCCGTTGCGTCTGCGATTCGCCCGCTCGCGAGTCGGAACGGAGGCGGTTTGGTTTCAGCCCGTCCCGTTGCTCGGAGGCGACGCTGACGTACCCGCCCCGCCTGCGCTCGCTGGGCAGGAGCTGCTCGTCGTGGACGCTGCTCAGGTCGGCCTTGGCGCACCGGGAGCCCAGGTGGCGGTGTCTCACGATCGAGAGGGCGACCTCGTCGCTGCATCGATCCGGGTGTCGGGCCGACAATTCGGTCTACTCGAGCGAGCCGAGCAGGACTGGCTGATCGAGGCGTGGGGCAACGCAATCGGTTCGTTCGTGAGCGAGCGCAATCCGGTCGTGAGTGTCCGCTGGTCGCAGTGGGCTGCGCCGGCCGGACTTGATGAGCATCGCAACTGGGTCGGCGAGCATCTCGCCGCCGAACCGTTGACAGAGGTACGGGCCGCCTACGAAGCCTTGCTGCGTGAGGCCGGAAGCCAAGCGACTCGACATGAAGTGCTGGTGACGGTCACGGTGGCCATCGGGAAGGTGCGCCGTCGACGAAGTGAAACCGATCGTGTGTCCAACGCGGCCGAGTCGTTGCTCGGCGAGATGCGCCTCTTCGCTCAACGCCTCGAAGGAGCCGGGCTCGTTGTGTCCGGAGTCTTGAGCCCGTCGGAGTGGGCGCGGGCGATGCGCCTTCGGCTCGACCCGTCGTCTCGGCTCGTCCTTGATGGGCGCCTTCGTAGTCTCGGCGACACGGCGGGGGCAGCGAACCCGGCGAGCGCTGGCCCGAGCGTGGCTGTCACAGAGTGGAACGCATGGCACACGGACGGCTCGTGGCATCGAGCGCTACTCGTCACCGAGTGGCCCCGGATCGACGTCGAAGCGACCTGGTTGTCCGACCTTATGCTCTACGCCGGCAGCGTCCGCACGATGGCTGTCATCCTCGAACCCGTTGCGCGTTCGAAGAGCCAGCGCTCGATCGTCCGTGACGCAGCCAAGATTGAGTCCGATGCAGCGCATCGAGCCGAGAAGGGCTTCCGGGTCGGAGCGAAGCATCGGCGGGCCAAGCAGGCCGTCGAGGAACGAGAGGAGGAGCTCGTCGCCGGCTACGGCGAGTTCGTGTACGCCGGCCTGTTGTGCGTGACTGCGCCGACGCTCGAGGAACTCGACGAGGCGACTGACGAAGTCTCGCAGGTGGCCGCGTCGCTCGGCGTCGAGGTGCGCCCTCTCCACGGTCGCCACGACGTTGCGATAGTGGCGACGCTCCCGGTGGCTCGCGGCGTCGTCCCCAAGGAGTGGGTGTGAGCACGTCGACAAGCTCGAAGCCGAGGCTGCTACGACGGCGCCCCGGGCTTCGCATCCCACGCCACCGGGCAACGAACGCCCACGTGTCGGCGCTCTATCCGTTCCACTCCGGCACTGGGCTCGGCCCTCGGGGTGTGTACATCGGCGAAGACGTCTCCGCCGGTGGATCGGCGTGGTGCTACGACCCGTTCCAGCTCTACACCGACGGCGTCATCACGTCGCCGAACATCCTCGTCCTCGGGATGGTCGGCTCGGGCAAGTCCTCTGCGGTCAAGACCCTGCTGTACCGGTCGATCGGGTTGCTCGGTTCGCCCGGAGGGCGAGCTCGTTGGTGCGCGATCCTCGATCCGAAGGGCGAGTACGGCCCGCTCGCTGACGCACTCGGCCTCACCCGGGTTCGTCTCTCGCCGGGAGGTCCGACCCGGCTGAACCCGCTCGACGCTGGTCCCCACATCGCCGACCACGACGAGCTCCGCACCCGACGCACGCAGATGGTCGCTGCACTGGCGGCCTCAGTCCTGCACCGAGAACTCTCGCCGCTCGAGGAGGCCGCCCTCGGATGGGTGATGGAGACGATCTCCGAGGCCAGCGACGCAGCACCGACGTTGACCGACGTCGTCGACCTCCTCGTCACGCCGACATCTGGAATGTGCGAACGAGCCCAAGTCGACACACCTCGACACCTCGCCCGGGATGTGATGGACCTCCGCTACGGCATCGGGAAGCTCCTCGACGGTCAGCTGCGAGGGATGTTCGACGGGGCGTCGACCGTGCAACTCGACTGGTCGGGCAGGGGAGTGGTCATCGACCTGTCCGCCGTCCACCAAGACACCGCTGCCCTCACGGCGGTCATGATCGCCGCCACCGGCTGGCTCCAATCGCTGCTCGCAGCGCCAGAGTCGGCTGACGTACCTCGCCGAGTCCAGGTGCTCGAAGAGATCTGGGCGCTGCTCGGAAGCGAGCGAGTGGCGAAGTACTACCAGTCGTGCCAGAAGCTGGCCCGCTCTTACGGCGTCGCCAACATCTCCGTCGCCCACCGGATCGCCGACCTGCGAGCTCAGTCAGACGACGGGACCTCGGCGGCCAAGGTCTCGATGGGCATCCTCGCCGACACCCAGACCCAGATCCTGTTCCGGCAGTCTTCCGACCAGATCCCCGAGGCCACGCAGATGCTCGGGCTCACGAGCCACGAAGCGCAGCTGCTCCCGAAGCTCGCCCGAGGCCGATCGCTGTGGCGAGTCGGCGATCACGTCGCCGTCGTCCAACACCGCATCGGCTCCGCCGAGTGGTCCATCTGCGACACCGACCAGAGGTTGAACCTGTGAACGAACTCCCCGAACGACTACCGTCACGCCCGCTGCGAAACTGGTTCCTCGCTTGGCACATCCACACCGGCGATCCCGCCGACGTCATCGCCAAGGGCTTCGATCTCGATCCGGTGCTCGTCGGCGACCTCCTGGCAGGCGAAGTCCCGCTGATGATCTCAGCGGCAGAAGCGATCGAAGTCTGCCGTCGGATCTCGTCCGATCCCGTGTGCTTCTGGGGCCGGTATGCATCGCCGCTCGTCGGTGACGTGATCGTCCGAGAGGCATCCGATGATCTTCCGGAGTCGTTGCTGCGGGCTCTCGGAGTGGAGCGCGGTCTCGATCGAAGCTGATGGACGCTGTACCCCGATGGCGACAAGCGGCACGCATAAGTTGTCGGTATGCGCATACTCACTATCTCGCTTGATCTCGGCCCGTTGTCCTCCCCAGAACGGTTGGAGGCGGCGGTTCGTGCGGTGCGAGTAGCGGCCAGCGTGGGCTCGTCAGCTGAGCGAAACCGTGTGCGGCGTGAGGCCGAAGGGCTGATGAAATGGCCGACGGACTCCGACCTGTCGTCAGCACTCGAACGTCTATCGCAAGGCAGCGAAGAGGGTGCGCACTATCAGGCACGACGGCTACTCGAGGCGCGTCGTCGACTTCGTGAGGATGCGCCGAGGTTCCCGCCCGAGTACTGGTTTGAGTACTGGTACGAGTCTCAGAAGGGGCGGGGCCGCATGGCGAAGTGGATCGAAGGCACGGGCTATGAGCGAGCACTGGCGAGCGGCCTGCCAACTCCCTTGATGTCGGCGGGAGCCTTCAACCTCGACGATCTCAACCCAGGGCTCTACTGGGCTTTGGTCGCTGACTACATCTCGCAGCACTTCAGTGACGAGCCGATAACTGTTCGCGAGCTCACGTATCGAAATCCGTTCGGCGAGGAGCTCGCTGCGGTCGACGCAGCAGCGGGAGCGCTTGAGAAGACGGCCGGGGTCATCGAGACGTCGGCGACGTTGGGTTCTCGTCGACGTTTGAAGAAGGTCGAGGCTGATCTCGCCGAAGCCACCTTTGATGATCGGGTTGAACGGTCGAGCATCGATGTTGAGTCCAGGCGCGAGGACCTGCGGCGTCAGCAAATCGAGAACGAGATCGCGGAACAGGAGCTTCTCGCCAAACGGATCGCGAACGCGCGAGAAATGGAGGCGCTAGGTCTTGATCGTCGACGGAACGCTCTCATCGACCACTTCTTCGACTCGGGTCAACTGGATGAGGCAGAGGCAATCGCAGCGCTGGACGGGGGCGACGCGAATGCTCTCCTGATGTTTGCCGCCAATCAGCCGCAACTAGAGCAACGCTACGAGCCAGACGACGACCGGGGCCAGTAGCTGATGGGATTCTGTGCGGCGGCCGTGAACTCCACCCGGCGGCCGAACTCCCCGATCCAGGCATCGACGACGCTGTGGTCCTCGACGGCCATTGCGCCGAACGCTCGCCTCCCGTCGTCTCGGGTTGTCCAGTCGCCGATTCGTAGGACGCCCCGGGTGATGCCTTCGTGGACTGCGACTGCGTACTCGATGCCTCTGCGCTGAACGCTCGCCTCGCTGACCTTCCACCAAGCTCGGGTTGAGTTAAAAAGGTCGACCTGGGACATGTCGGGCCGGTAGCCGTTTCCTCGTCTCCAGACACCGGGCTCGATTTCTTCGGGGAGGTCTCGCCACTTGCTCAGGCGAATGAGCAGCGCTGGCGGCGCATCGTCTGCGACAGAGTCAGCGCCGTACCGGACGAGATACTCCGAAAGGGTGCCGCGGCTGCCGTTTGTGCCATGACCGGCGACCTTGTTCGTGAGGTCCGCAAGGCAGTCGATGAGCGAAGCCTCGACCATAAGTGCTTCCGGTTCGGAGAGGCCGTGACGCACTATGTCGAGCTGTGGTTCGATGCCGTCCTTTCGGATCTCCTGGATGCGCTCAGTCTTCGCGGATGTGCTTCGGTCGCCAGCCAGGTCTGCCTCCCTGCCATGGTGCAACAGTCGTTCGCCGGTTCCCTTGCCGACGTAGAAGATCTGGTCGTTGCGGGGGTCCACGAGGACGTAGACGTAGAACGGCCCGAGTCGC
>JAHDEJ010000070.1 GCA_020628865.1 Acidimicrobiales bacterium | reverse complement strand
TCTCCGAGTTGCTCCAAGTTCGACTCCGTCGAACTTGCCCGGTTGAGCTCCGCTCAACGGCAACTCTGCGAGTTGCTGAGCTTAGGGAGGGGGTGTGACACGAAAAGCCGGTCACAGAGGGGCGCGGATCGAACGCTCCTCGTGCGCGAAACGCGTCCGCGGACGCGTCGGTGGTTCGGTCAGGCGAACAATCGCCGACGGACATCGTCGACGATCGATTCGTGGGCGACGACGAGGCCACTCCCGCCGTCCTGGAGCGAGAACGCTCGGCCATTGGGTCGCAGCGCTCGACAGCCCGATTCCTCCGCAAGGAGCACGCCGGCCGCATGGTCCCAAGGGAGCGTTCGCCAGTAGAGAAGGAACTCGACTCGGCCATCGATGAGATCCGGGTACTCGGTTCCCGCGCACCCGTCGACCGATCCCCTCGACCCAAGCTCTCCATGCGCCACCTCGACCTGCTGGCGAACCTCGGGAGGGAGGAATCGGTCCTTGACGATCCCCGACCAGCTCGAAGGATCCGAACTCGGGCGCGGAGCATCGAGCCGCGATCTGTCGTCCGTCACCCCAGCCCCTTTGACGGCGACGAGCATCCGATCCCGCTCCGGTTGGAAGATCCAGCCGGCCACGCATTCTCCTTGATCCGCCAGAGCGACCATCACGGCGTAGTCGGGCCGACCCGCGGCGAAGTTCGACGTCCCGTCGATCGGGTCGATGATCCAGGCCGGCGCGTCCGAGTCCAACGCCTCAAAGATCGATGGCTCGGAGGCGGCTCGCTCTTCGCCGACGATCGCGATGTCGGCGATCGTTTGCAACGACAGCGCAAGGGCCTCCTCGCATGCCCGGTCGGCGGCAGTGACGAGCTCCCCCGCCTCCTTCTCCGACACAGCGAGGGTCTCGCTACGAAACAGGGGCGCAACCGTCTCGGTGTGCGCCGCTCGAATTGCATCGGCGACGCGGTCGACGTCGACAGCCAGATCCGCCATGCTCCCGTACGCGTTGGCGCTCAGCTGCCCGACATGGTGACGTCGCCGATGACGACACTCACACCGGCGGCCGACATCGGCAGCCAGTCGGTGTCGTTGCCGACCGCTTCGATGTCGCCGAGCATCTTCTGCAGCGTCGAGGCGATGGTGATCTCGCGGAGCGGCTCCGCCAGCTCGCCGTTGCGGATGCGCAATCCCTCAGCGCCGGTCGAGAAATCGCCGGAGACGGGGTTGACGCCCGAGTGGATACCGGCCACGCCCTGAATGAGCACGCCGTTGTCGATGCCGGCGATCAGCTCCTCCTGCGACTGGGTGCCCGGCAGCAATTGCAAAGCTCGGGTACCGACAGACGGCACGCTCGAGAAGCCGCGGACGGCCGAGCCGGTGGGCATCGCCCCAGACTTGCGAGCCGTGTAGGCGTTGTGGACGAACATCTCGAGCCGGCCCGCATCGACGAGCACGTTGCGACGACTGGCGAGACCCTCGCCATCGGTCAGCCCGGCCGTGAACATCTTCGGGTTGGTGGGATCGTCGACGAGCGTGAACTTCGGCGATGCCACCTCCTCCCCCAACCGGTTCGCGAAGAGGCTGTACCCCTTCAGCACGGCATCGCCGGCCATCGTCTCGCCGAGAATGCCGAGGAACTGGGCGGTCACGAAGGGATCGAAGATCACCGTGACGCGTTCGGATTCGGGCTGCGTGGCGCCGAGCAGCCGGGTGGCCCGTTCGGCGGCGTCCTTCGCCGCACTCGCCACGTCGAGATCTGTTGGGTTCCGGCCCACGCTGAAGCCAAAGCCGATCTGGGTGTCGTCGTCCTCGTTGGCCAGAGCCGTCGCCGTCACATAGGAGGCCGACTCCCTCGAGCTCACCGACACACCGGCGGTCGACACGAGTGCGCTCTCGCTGATGCTGTCCACATAGTCGGCGGACTCCATGCCACTGATGCGAGGGTCGGCGGCCATGGTCAACCGTTCGAGCTCCACCGCCATGGCGATCTTGTCTTCGGTCGCCATCGTGAGGGCGCCGTCGCTGTAGACGTCGAGATCGGGCACCGGAACGCCGTCCGGCTCCGCCAGGCCGAGGTGCTCATCGACCGTTCCGAAGGAGGCGTTGTCCCGCGCCTCGGCCATCGTTTCCTTCAGCACCTCGAGATCGAGGGTGCCGGCCCACGCAAACCCCTGCCGTTGATCGGACACGATGCGAATGCCGACGCCTTGCGATGCCGAGGAGGTGAACTGCTCGACCTCACCGTCGTAGACGCGGATCTCGGTGTCGCGATCC
Organism: Acidimicrobiales bacterium; assembly: GCA_020628865.1. GTDB lineage: Bacteria > Actinomycetota > Acidimicrobiia > Acidimicrobiales > SHLQ01 > SHLQ01. The sequence goes on along the minus strand of JAHDEJ010000070.1, from coordinate 3,838 downwards.
GACACGGCGACGACCTCGACCTGTTCGTTGTCGTTCGCCCAGCCGAGCACTTGCTCGGCGATGTCCTGCAGTTCGGCCACGGCTACCTCGTTCGTTCGATCGGCGACCACTTCACGCTACGGCGTCGTGGTGGCGCGCCGTCGGCTCAAGGGCTCCCAGCGCGGCAGACGAGAACGGCGCCGCGCTTCGCGAAGCTCAGCCGCTTCCCACGCAGCAGATGGTCACGGCAAGCGAGTCGATGAACCCGCCGCCCACCGTCACGGTGACTCGTTGACGGTTGCCGTCGGGACGGATGATTCCGCCGGTCACACCGGTTGGCAGCGTGCTGGTGACGTCGTAGCCGCCACCCGCCGCAGATGCGACACCAAAGAAGTAGGCCCGCCCCACCCCGACCGCAACGGCAAGAATCGAGCAGTTCGAGGCGACGGAGAATGTGGCGTCCTCGAAGCCGAGGATGTCGCCGGCGACCAGTCCGGCTGGGTTCGCCGTGCAGGGGCTCGTATCGAGGGAGTCGGTGGCGGCGCCCATGAGCGCAGTGGCCACAGTGCCGTCAAGACCGTCGAGGCTTTCGATGAGGGCCGAGCACCCGTCGCCGTCCACGCCGTACACGTAGCACGTGGTTGTGGACGCGCCGGCGACGGCCGTGTTGAGTACGGCGGGCGCAACGTAGGCCGCGCCGGTCAGTGCAGCACCGCCCTTCAGCAGGCGCCGTCGATCCACACCGTCGCCACGGTTCGCATTCTCCACAACCACTCCCTTTGCGTGGGATTCACGCACTCCAGTGCACAGAGTATGCACGCTGCGTGAGTCGGAGTGTCAATTCCCTGACTCCACATGGCATTCACGCGTTGTGACGGCGCGACGGTTGAAACCTGTCGGTTGCCGACACCACGTTCCGTGGCGGGAACAACACCCTCAGAATTGACGGATTCGATCCAACGCGGCTGGACTCGGGAGCACTGCAACACCAATTGCGGAGGCGACCACCATGCACGACACGATGACCACGACCCCCACGATGACTCCACCGCCGATCCCGGCGCCCCTCGACCCCGACGAACGCCGCGCTCGCCGGGCGCGGCGAATTCGAGCGTCGAAGAGCACGATGGCCGTACTCGCCACGGCGAACCGCATCACCGGCCGAGTTCGTGAACACCTGGTTCGCAGCGGCTGGCACCCCGACGGCTGGGTCGTCGTCGTGACCCCGGATGCGCAGGAGCACGAGCAGCCGGAGTGGTACGTGAACATCCGGGCCGGAGCGAAGGCCGTCGTCGTCGATGGCAGCGAGCGGCACGTCGTTCGGGCGCGCGAAACCTGGGGCCGGGAACGCACCAAGCTCTGGAATCAGATGACGCGGCTCGACCCGCACCTCGGCGAACAGTTCTCCGCCCGACGCCCGGCACCACCGGTGCTCGTGCTCGAACGAATCGGCGTGTTCGCCACCCGCTGACGGCTGAGGTCAGCCGCGGGATCGATCAGGCGGCGGTGCCGCCGACGGTCAGGCTGGTGACACGAAGCGTCGGCGTGCCGTCGCCCACGGGTACGCCCTGGCCGTCCTTGCCGCAGGTGCCGGGATGGCCCATCGCAAAGTCGTTGCCCAGCGCATCGATGCGGTTCAGCACCTCGGGGCCGTTGCCGATGAGGTTGCCCTCGCGAATCGGCTCGGTGATCTTGCCGTTCTCGATCAGGTAGGCCTCGGTCATGCCGAACACAAAGTCGCCGGTGGCGGTGTTGACCTGGCCGCCACCGAGCTGAGCAACGTAGACGCCGTTCTCGGTGCTGGCGATGATGTCGGCCGGATCGTCCTCGCCGGCCGTGATGTACGTGTTCGTCATGCGAACCATCGGCAGATGCTGGTAACTCTGGCGACGGCCGTTTCCGGAGGACGGACGCCCTTCCTTGCGAGCCCGGATCTGGTCGTACATGTAGTCCGTGAGGATGCCGTCCTTGATCAGCACGTTGCTCTGCGCCGGGCGACCCTCGTCGTCGATCGCGAAGTTGCCCCACTCGGTCGGCATGGTGCCGTCGTCGATCAGCGTGACCATGGGCGAAGCAACGAGCTCGCCGACGCGATCGGCGAACACCGACGCCTTCTTGGCCACCAGATCGGCCTCGAGTCCGTGACCACATGCCTCATGGAAGAGCACGCCACCGCCGCCGGGGCCGACCACGACGGTCTGGGCGCCGGAGGGAGCCGGGCGGGCGCTGAGCTTGGTGATTGCCCGCTGCGCTGCGGTGCGGGCCATGTCGGTCACGTCGTACTGGTCGAAGAGTTCGAAACCGACGGTCCGGCCGGCGGACTCACGGCCGGTCTGCATTCCGGTGTCGCCGAGGGCGACACATGCCACGGCGAACATGGTGCGCACCTGATCGTCCTCGGCCAGAAGGCCGTCGCTGTTCGCAACCAGAATGCGTCGACGACTGTCGCCGTAGTTGGCCGACACCTGGCTGATGGCGTCGCCGGCTTCACGAGCCGCCTCGTTCGCCTGCGTGAGCAATTCGACCTTGGTGGCCTTCGCGATGGTCTCGGGATAGGTCGTGATGTCGACCGATCGGCTGGCGTGCTGCCGCTCGAGGGACACCTTGTTGACGCCACCGCCACCGCCGCGTGCGGCTGCAGCTGCGGCTTCGGCGGCGCTACGAAGGCCGGCCTCGCTGAGGTCGGCTGTGTGGGCGAAGCCAGTGGTGTCGCCGGCGACGACACGGATGCCAGCGCCACGATCCCGACCCGACGTGAGCTCCTCGATGCGACCATCGTCGAAACGCGCCGAGGACGTGCGCTTGTCCTCCACGAACACCTCGGCCCAGTCGGCACCGCCAGTCATTGCGGTGTCGAGGGTGGAAGCTACGAGTGATTCATCGAGCACGATGTGCGCCTTTCGAAGTGACGGTTCAACCAATGTAACCCGTCGGTTCCCCGTCCTGTCGGCCGGGGTCGGCGTCGGCTGAAGCCAACGACCCACAACCTGGCCCGGACATTTCGTTGCATGCGGTGGCGCAGGTTATGTTTGCGGCATGGCGATTGAACTCGGCCTCAGCGGAACGGCGACGATGACGGTCGCCGACGCCGACACAGCCCTCGTGCACGGCACCGGCGACCTGGCCGTGCTCAGCACGCCCCGTCTCCTCCAGCTGATGCAGGAGGCGACGATGGACGCACTGGACGGACACCTCCCGGATGGGATGATCACCGCCGGCCTCCGCATCAACCTCGATCATCTTCAGGGCTCGCCGGTCGGCGCAACGGTCGATGCGAGCGCCAGCCTCATCCGCATCGAGGGTCGCCGCCTCGTCTTCGACGCAGAGGCCCGAAGCGCCGGAACGGTCGTCGGCACCGGCCGCATCATCCGGGTGCAGGTCAGCCGCGAGGCGTTCCTCTCGCGCATGCACTGAACATCCCGCTCCCGGTGCGCTGACCGCCCAATTCGAGTCCAGCGCAAACGTTTCCCACTGGCGCGGTCCGCAAAGAGCTGCGACAGGTAGCCTGAGCGGTGATGCTTCTGGATTCGATCAACGGTCCCGACGACCTGCGCGAGCTCGACTACGAGCAGCTCGATGCGCTGGCCGCCGAGATCCGTGAACTGATCGTCGCCTCCGTCTCCAAGACGGGCGGCCACCTCGGGTCGAACCTCGGCGCGGTCGAACTCACGATTGCCCTGCATCGCAACTTCGAGTCCCCCAACGACATCATCCTTTGGGACACCGGGCATCAGACCTACGTGCACAAGATGCTCACCGGCCGAGCGAAGGCGTTCGAGGGGCTGCGGCAGAGCGATGGCATCTCCGGCTATCCGAGCCGCGAAGAGAGCCAGCACGACTGGATCGAGAACAGCCACGC
>JAHDEJ010000069.1 GCA_020628865.1 Acidimicrobiales bacterium | reverse complement strand
GCCGTCGGATTAACACATTTAACACAGGAAACTGACAATGACTAAAAAGAAAACAAAATTACCAGGCTTACCACAAGCTCCTGAAGAGGAGGCTCCGTGGACGATTAAAGAGCTCAAAGATATTATCAACCAAGGTCAACAGGCTCACGAGGCGCTGAGTAAGGATATTGCCGAGAAGATCACTAACTTAAGTAATATCGCCTTTAAAATTGGTCGATATAAGCAAGTCTTGAGTGAAGTGGAAAAAGCGGAGCAGGCAGAGGCAAGTGACGATGCAACTCAACTACACTAATACCAATACCGTTGGGCTGAAGCCTAATCTGGCCGAGATTAAAGACTTAGTCACTCAAGGCTTGGTACGAGTCAGTTACCACCCTGAAGACCCTGAGCTGGCCATATACACGTACACGCCTAAGGCGCAGTATATGCAAGAGTGGACCCCTCAGTTACTCATGTGTCGAGGATTGATCTTCCGAGGAGAGGAACTAATTGCTCGACCGTTCCCCAAGTTCTTTAACGTGCAGGAGTTGGAGAGCATTCCACGAGGACCTTGGACAGTCGCCGAGAAGTGGGACGGTAGTTCAGGTATACTCTACGAGTTTGCGCCAGGAGATTATCGCATCGCGACTAAAGGCAGCTTTGACTCTAAGCAGGCGAGATGGGCGACGAAGTGGTGGAAAGAGCATAACGCCGACGGCTACAACCCTAAAGGATTTACCACGATATTTGAAATAATCTATCCTGAAAATCGTATAGTGGTAGATTATGGAGAGTGCAGGGAGCTTCGAGCTTTAGCAACTCTTGATAATAGCAACGGAGATACTGCGTGGCAGGACTTTACCTCCCTAGAATCCTCTGAAGACACTATCTCGACATTACTCAATTCTGAGCGAGAAAACCATGAAGGTTACGTACTGACCAATGCGGACGGATATCGAGTTAAGATCAAGCACGCGGAGTATGTGAGACTGCACGCTATTATCTCAGACTTGAGTACGTATAAGATCTGGGAATACGTTAGGACGGGTCGCCCGTTGTCAGAGATGCTCGATCATGTACCTGATGAATACCGAAGCTGGATATTAGCTCAGGCAGATGTGCTCAAGTTAAAGATGGCTCACGAGTGGAGAGTGATTAGAGAATCTCTCGAGGATACACTGGCTCAAATTACTAACCCTGATGATCTCAAAGAAGTATGGCAGTACCTAGAGCAACGTCACCCTCGATATAAACACAAAGTCATGACTCTATATAAGGTAGAGAAGGCACTGTGGGACGAACTTAAACCTGAACTGAAATACCCTGCGGAAGCTTTCGGAGAACAAGATGCCTAATTTACTGATGTTGAAAGGACTGCCCGGGTCAGGTAAGTCTACGTACGCTAAGAAGTTGGTCGATTACACGCGTGTGAACATGGACGACCTTCGTCGAATGCTACACGACGGCAAGTGGACTAAGCACAACGAGAAGATCATGCAGGCCCTTAGACGTAGTCTAGTGGAGCAGCTTCTCAGCTCAGGGCGCAACGTTGTCGTGGATGATACTAATTTCAGTCCTAAGCATGAGGCTACGATGCGTCAGGTAGCCAAGAGCGTTCGAGAAGACACTGGGATGGCCGTTAGTTTTAAAGTTGAGTTGATTGATACTCCGTTGCACGTGTGTATTCAGCAAGACTTAAAACGTCAGCACTCCGTGGGTAAGGATGTCATTACTCGAATGCATAATCAGTTCTTACGAGAGACGAGAGGCGTCCGAGTAGTTGACCCTGAGCTTCCTCATTGTATTATCGTGGATATCGACGGCACGGTTGCTCTGATGGGAGAGCGTAGCCCGTATGACTGGTCGTCGGTAGGGGAAGATGAGCCTAACTCGCCTATCATTGAGTTGATTGATGACTATGTAGAGGCTCGTAGAAGTGGCATCGGCGCTAACCTTATATTCCTGTCAGGCAGAGACGCTGTGTGCATGCCTGAGACCCTTAAGTGGCTAAACACTCAGTCAGGGATTATTTACTTAGACTATCCTGACGTCGAGTTTGAGTTACACATGAGAGCCGAAGGGGATAGTCGTAAGGACAGCATTGTCAAGCGAGAACTTTACGAGGAGCATGTGCTCGGTAAGTACAATGTAGACTTCGTGCTGGACGATAGGAATTCAGTCGTGGATATGTGGCGCAACGAACTGGGACTCACTTGCCTGCAGGTCGCAGACGGAGACTTTTAGAAACCAAATGAGCGAAATTAATCCTTTCAAACCTAAAAAAACTTTGACCCTCGATTCTCTACTTCGGATTTATGCAGAGGCGTTTGGGGAATGGTTTGCTAAGGTGGACAAGCCTTACCTTGTAGAGTCAGCGGGTCAAACACTTGCATTAGATGAGCGAGACCTGCTATTCTTAATGGCAATCCTTCGAAGTGCTGTGACGAATAACGCAGAGGACATCGAAGCACAACTTAAAGATTTTTTCAAACGACGAGAGCAGAATGAGCAACGAGATTATTGAGCTACTGGAGAAGGTAGAAGACTTATCAAGTTCTATCGAGGAGTATTATCAGGGATCGAGAGGTAGGCATGCCTTGGAGGTGGAGCAGACTATGGTTGCGACTGAACCTTTTGCAGCAGCTCTTCAGGCATTCGTAAAGACTCAGAATAAGCACGCTTCTATGGCGTTACTAGCAGGCCTATTAGCCCAAGTTTCTCACGACTGGAACGAGTAAGGGAGCTATCCATGGTCAATAGTTACTCAAGTACCGACGAGTTCAACACGTGTGCTAATCGGTACCATAAGATTCGAGTACTCAAGCACTACAAGTCTAGTAGTGGTGCAGCAGCTGAACGAGGTACTCAGATGCACGAGGAGTTCGAAGACTGCGTGAACCTGGAGTGCGACTTCTCTGATCCTCAGTATCAGTGGGTGTTGGATGACTTTCGTTCTGACACGGGCCTGAAGATGGCCGAGATGGCTTTAGCGATTGATGTTGATTGGAAGCCGTGTCCCCCTGAGATTGTCGACGAGGAAGGTAAGACACGATTGAACCCAGACGCATGGTACATTGGTAAGATTGACTTCACGTGTATCAATGGAACGCATGCTAAGGTACGTGACCTTAAGACAGGTAAGCGTAAGTTCAAAGACCCAGATGACTCGACCCGGTGGCTGATACATCGACACCGCACGGGCATGGCGACAGCTCCTCAGATGCAAGCTAATGCACGACAGGCTAACGACTATGCACTACTGACCTTCCTTCACTTTCCGTCGATCATGACCATGGACTTTAGTTTCGTGTGGTCAGATGTGGAAGGGGTTAAAGAAGATGTCTTCGAGTTCGATCGCGAGCGTGATTACAGTACGATGGTGGACACGATGCGGGCCATCCCGTTACGCATTAAAGAAGCTGAGGACCAGGACAACTGGGAATATAATCCATCAGGCCTGTGCTTTGAGTACTGTCCCGTGATATCCTGTCCGTACTACGGCCGACGGTATTCTCAGATCAAAAAGATGCTGGCTAAGAAGGAGGGTAAGTAGATGCCTGATATTTGCATGTGTAAAGGGGAAGGGTGCTCTGCCCGGGAACATTGCTACCGATATAAAGCCACGCCTTGTGAGTTTCGGCAGTCTTACTTTGTGAATTCCCCGATTGAGGGCGGTAAATGTGTACACTTCTGGCCTACTAACGAGTTCCTAGAGAGGGAGAAAGATAGTGAAAGTTAAAAGCGTAGTACTAGTTCTGAGTTTAGTATTAGTAGGATGTACTTCAGGAGGAAGCGTAGAGAGTTGGGACATTGAGCACTCTCAAGAGTATTGTCGAGACCTAGGAGGCCTGAGACATGAAACTCAAAATGCGTGAAGGTAATCTTGAGTACGAGATCAAGGCGGTGAGAAAGTCTAAGCAAGAGATGGACTTGAAGGACCCTCATACCGGTAAGATCTTTACCATCTACAACATCAAACAGTTACTCAAGGCTGCCCGTTATAAGGTGGTGCGATGAAAAGGCGACTATTCTTACAAGGGTTAGCAGTATCTCCGGCGATTATAAAACTAGACTCGCTCATGTTGCCTAGGAACCCTCCTCCTATACGAGTTAGAGTCCCCCGCCCTATATACTGGACTATTAAAGAAGATGATGCGGTTTTAAGTAGCTTATTAACTCTAGAGGACATGTCTGCTGCAGTAGATCTCTACACACAAGATATCACAGATCAGGTTACTGAGATTGAAAATGATTCTTTAGTGTCCGCTCTGAGGGAGTCAATCTCACGGGATTTTCACAAAGTACTAGGCGCTCCTTTAGGTACTCCTGCAAAATACCAGATCTGCGTAGACAGTCCTAATTCCACACCTTATCCGGTTAGAATGGAGTCACATCCTGACTGTTTTACACAGTTAGTTAGAGGTAGAATAGGCTAGTAAGATGATATCTAGAAAATACGACTTGTCTAAAGAACGTGCAATCCGGTATGCTTTAATAGAGGCCTTACTACTAGCTAACGGTGCTTTGACAGGCACTCAATTGGCAGCCATTCTGGATGTCTCTGGCCAAGTTGGTACCAAGTACTTAAGAGAGTACCGAGCCTTTAACCCTAGATACTTGGTTGTGTCTAACAAGGTAGGTACGTATCCGTTAGAACCGTTTACAACTAAAGTCTTGCTAGATCCAACAACCCCTGAGTTATTCTTGACAGGCTACGCAAGTTTAGCTAATGTAAAACCCGAATTAATTGGAGAATAGAATGAAACGTATTTACATGATTACAGGACCTGCGCATGCGGGTAAGACTACGGCCGCTGAGATTATAGAGGGCTTAACTGACTTCCGGACTGAGGTAGGGAAGCAGGCTGCTCCTATTAAAGTCATGCTTCAGGCCTTAGGACTCACAGATGAGGAACTTAACGGCAAATTGCGTGAGCAGCCTTGTGATAAGCTGTGCGGAATGACCCCTCGATATGCCTTGCAGACCTTAGGAACTGAGTGGGGTAGGATATTGATACATCCGGATATTTGGGCGAGCACTGCTACCCGAATAGCAAAGACTGTGTTCCAAATTCCTGGAGTTGAGGCAATAGCTTACGATGACGTACGATTCCCGAACGAGATCGAGGTGATGCAAGAAGCTTTTCCAGATGAAGGACAAGTTGTTGTGATTAACATCGTACCTGAGTTTCCGGAGTTCGAAGGGATTTCAGCCACGCATGAGTCAGAGCAGCACGAGCTACCGTTTGATTACAGGATCCACAACAAGGGAGACAAGAATGAATTTCGTGCACAGGTGCGAGAGGTCTTAGTCAGTACAGGGTGGACCGATGTTTAAGCGACTTCTAATCAGCGCCTCTTTAGTGCTGAATAAATACTTCGGACCTAATGACCAGTCACAGACTACTGCGATGGAGGTCGCGGACCAGGTAGAGCCTCAGCGCCAGTGGAGTGAGTGGGATCAGATGATGCACGTTGATGACGTGACCTCTGAAGAAGCCGAGATCTTAATGGATCTAGATCATCCTCAACGTGCTGAACTACTTGAAGATGTGATGCGGCGGCAGGCTGAGTTTGAATCCTTGTGGAATGATCCTGACGAACGTCGCCGACGATTCTACCAGCCTATTAGGGATGCTCAGCCTAAAGGCACTGAACCTAAGACTATGGAAGAGAAGGAAGGTTGGGGTGATGATGAATATGACGAGGAGTGGTTCACCTATCTTAACCCTAAGACCAATCTCTTAGAGCGAATACCCTTTAAGGACCATCCTGATTGGCAGAACGTACCTGCAGAAGAACAGGTTCCTATCCGAGAACAACTCAAGAAACTAGAACGATGAACGAAGACTTAGAACGATTCCTAGAAGACCTCAATGACTTGTGCACGGATCATGGGGTTGTCGTAGAGACAGCTACTATCCGTCTCACTTACGGGCGCGAAGATGTTCCCGAACTTAAATTGGGCGAAGACGATAAGACCGTCTATCCGGAGTGGTAGCGCATGGCCACACCTGAAACCATCATTAAGCAGAAACTGGATAGGCGAGATAAAAAGATCGCTGAACGATGTAAACTGCTTTACCGTCGACTGACCTTTGGTCCTTATGGAACTAGTGGTACCCCGGACCAGCTGAAACACTGGGGCACCGCCGGCATCTTCGTAGAGGTTAAGCGCGACGGTAAGAAGCCTA
>JAHDEJ010000113.1 GCA_020628865.1 Acidimicrobiales bacterium | reverse complement strand
GGCAAGAAGAAGGACTGACCCCCGGCCCTCGGGCCTCAGCCGGCGTTCAGCCGGCCGGCGGCTCGAACGTCGGGTGGAACGAGAACGCGTGGGCCGTCGGCCCGTGGGCGACCAGGTGGTCGATGCGTTCCCGTGCCTCTTCGAGCGTCGGCAGGTGGCCTGCGGGAACCCACCACATGGTGAGGACCGGAAGATCCTCCATGGGCTGGAACCACTCCCGGCGCCGACGCAGGAATCGGGCGTGGTCGGTCTTGAAGACGTAGTCCTTCAGCGCATCGATCGACTCCCACACCGTGAGGTTCGGGAGGATCGTTTCGTCGTCGAAGGCCCGGATCGCTGTGGCGTTGCCGGATTCGTCCTGGAGGCGCCACACGAACCCGGGCGACTGCTCGGCGAGTTCGTTGATCGGGTCGAGGTTCTCCATGAACTCGGCCACCCGCGGATCGTCCACGGGATGGTTCAGGCGTCCGATGTTGATCTGGGCGAGGTGCCATTCCTGGTTGGTCATGGCCGGGGCCTCCTGGGGTGTGGGTTCGGGTAGGTCGGCCGAGGTTTCGCCGAGCAGGTAGCGGGGGCCGGCACCGAGGTCGGCGGCGGCGTCTTCGGGGTTGTAGAGCATGCAGACGTCGAGCGACACGCATCCGCAGCCGATGCACCCGTCGAGGTGGTCGCGCAGCGAGAGCAGGCGTTCGATGCGATCGTCGATCTCGGTTCGGAAATCGTCCGAGAGCCTGGACCAATCGGCAGAGTCCGGAATCCGGTCGTCCGGGAGCACGTCGAGCCGGTCGTGGATCTCCCGAAGCGAGTAACCGAGTCGCTGGCAGACGATGATCACCGAGAGGCGACGGATCGTCGAGCGGTGAAAGCGACGATGACCGGCGCCGTCGGCGCTGGCCCCCTCGGTGCGGACCGAGGCGATCAGGCCCTTGCGTTCATAGAAGCGGACGGCCGAGACGGAAACACCGGTGCGGGCGGCAAGCGTGCCGATCGTGAGCAACCCGTCCGAGTCCATGAACCTT
>JAHDEJ010000112.1 GCA_020628865.1 Acidimicrobiales bacterium | reverse complement strand
GGGAACTGGGCGGTCTGCGCGATTTCTTCGCAGAAGATGTCGAGCTCGGCGGGGATGAAGTCTTCGCTGGCGACGTTGTTGCAGTTGATGATGTACCGGGCCTGCCACTCGGTGGGCTCACCGAGCGCGAGGAACAGGCCGATTGCGCCGGCCACACCGGCAAAAAGCGCAAGAATCGCCGGCCGCCAGCCGGTCAGGTGCAGGAAGGAGGAGAGTTCTCCCGAGCTATCCCTATCGCCATCGGTCATTCGAGAGTCTTCCTCACGCGTCGTGCCCACAGGTTATGCGCTGGATCACCTTATGCGGTGGCGCCCAACCATACGAAAAACAGGGTGTTCTCCGTTCCGAAACTCAATCGGCGCACCCGACGACGACCATAAGCGAAACCATGGAAAACCCGCCGAAAATCGGCCGCTTGATTCAGATGGCGTAGGCCCGATGGGACTGCCGGGCACACTGGTGTCCGCCCGGGTCGTCCGGACTGTCACGCAGGGAGGTGGAGATGGTCGTCGTCGTGTCGTTGAGTGCTGCGGCGGTGCTGTTCGTCCTCTTTTTCGGGGCGGTGGCCGTTTCTCGCCGTCGGGGGTTGCCCCGCATCGCCGGAGCGTTGCTTGCGGCGGTCCTGGGTGGCGTTGGCTGGGTCGCGGTGACCCGCTTGGCGCACCGGATGGGATGGACGAAGACCGAAGAGGCCGTTTTCCATCAGCTCTACGTGCTGGCGACGGTGGGCCTACCGATGGTCGGGCTCGGCGTCTTCCTCACGACGTTGCGGGGTGCGGCGACGGGTCGAGACCGGTCGTTGGCGCTGTTGGTGTCCGGTGGGCTGATGCTGCCGGCGTTGGCCGGGGTCTGGGGCACGCATATCGAACCGCAGTGGCTGCGGGTGGACCGTCAGGTGATCGATGTAGACGCCGTTGGTCCCGGCGACACGCCGATTCGGGTTGCCGTGATCGCCGACATTCAGACGGATGCGTTCGGTGCGTACGAGCAGTCGGTGATCGACCGGGCGATGGAGGAGGAACCGGACCTCATCGTGGTGGTGGG
>JAHDEJ010000011.1:137750-139076 GCA_020628865.1 Acidimicrobiales bacterium | reverse complement strand
GACGACTACTTCCGGATCGCGTCGATCACCAAGCCGATGACCGCTGCGCTGACGTTGCAGCTGATCGACGAGGGCCTGATCGGCCTCGACGATCCGGTCCGGGACTACATCCCCGAGTGGCTCGACGGCTACGAGTACGCCGACGACATCACCATCCGCCAGCTCATGGATCACACCAACGGGCTCATCGAGTACGCCCTCGACGCGTCGTTCTTCCAATTCGCCGGGCAGCGCATCGACGAGGCCATGGAGCCCGAGGAGATCTGGGCCTGGCTCGCCGAGCAGGAGCCGCTGTTCGCCCCGGGCGAGGAATACAGCTACGAGACCGGCGGCTTCCTCACGCTCGGCACGGTGATCGAAGGCGTCACGGGGAACACGGCCGCGGAGGAGATGCGGGCCCGTATCTTCGAACCCGCCGGGGCCGAGAACATCTACCTCACGCCACAGGAGTTTCCGCCGGAGCCCGTCGTGACCGGCTACGGGCGAGACCTCATGTACTTCGCCGGTACAACCCTCATCGGGCGGACCGACGAGATCGGGCTGACGATCAACGATGAGCCCGTGGTGGGCATGTACACGCTCCCGCAGGACGTACTTCAATCTGCCGGTTGGACCGGTGGCGGCAACGAGGCCCGGCCCGAATCGGTCGCCCGAATCTTCTCCGCCATGTTCGACGGAACGATCCTGTCTGACGAGCTCATCGCAGAGATGACCAACCCGTTGTTGGCGTCATCGAACTACGGCCTCGGGATCAGCGTCGGCGACGTTGACGGCACCGTGACCTACACCCACGGCGGTGGCGTGCCCGGCTTCCGCAGCCACGCCGGCTACCTGCCCGAGCACGACGTGTCGTACGCCTTCTCCTCGTCACTGATCCCGCTGCCGGACGGCACCGATGTCGGCGAGCTCGAGAAGGTGCTCGTCCCGCTGTTGCTCGACCACCTGGGCTGATGGTTAGGCCGCAGCCGGACCCGCCGAAAAGGTGAACGAGCGCTGGCCGACCTCGACCACCGTGCCGGGGGCGACCGCGGTCGGATCGTCGGAAAGCAGGCGAACCCGTTCGCCGTCGTCGGTGCGCATGAAGGTGCCGCTGGTCGAGTTCATGTCGATGATCTCGATCTCCCAGCCGACCAGGTGCACTTCGAGGTGCACCCGACTGATCGTGCCCTGCACGTCGTCGAGCAGCACCGTTGTGGCGGGCTCACCGTTGATGGCGTAGCGCTCGGGAACGCCGCGGCCGATCACGACCGGCCGTGTGAGCTGCAGCTGCGCGCCATCGTCGAACGTGAGCGTGCCGAGGGACGGCCGTGAGCCGACCACGATCTC